>CAVVTZ010000001.1:0-50442 GCA_963751275.1 uncultured Gemmatimonadaceae bacterium
GTCGGCCACGCCGCGCAGTTCCAGCGGCACGCGCACGTTCTCGTGCGCCGTGAGGGTGGGGATCAGTTGAAAGCTCTGGAACACGAACCCAACTTTCTCCCCGCGGAGCCGCGCGCGGTCATCTTCCGAGAGCGCGCCCAGGTCCGCGCCGTCGAGCGACACCGTGCCGTGCGACGGCACGTCGAGGCCCGCGAGCAGCGCGAGGAGCGTCGTCTTGCCGCTGCCGGAGGGACCGAGCACCGCCACGAAAGCGCGCGCGGGGATGTCGAAGTTCACGTCGCGCAGTACCGTTAGGGACTGATCGCCGCTGGGGAAGGTCTTCGTCAACTCCCGGACTACGAGCATGCGTGCACCGGTTGGACTGTGGATGATCACTGTGGCCGTCGCTCTCGCCGCGTGCGAGCGCGCGCCGAAACCCGTTCCGCCCGCGGCGCCGGCCGCCGTGCCAGCGCCTGCCGGCGGCGCCGCCGCGAAGCCCGTGATCCTGTTCATCGGCACGAGCCTCACGGCCGGCTACGGCCTCGAACCCGACCAGTCGTACCCGGCCGTGATCGCGCGCCGGCTCGACTCGCTGCACGAAAACTATGAGGTGGTGGACGCGGGCGTCAGCGGGGAGACATCGGCCGACACGCGCGGCCGGATCGGCTGGCTGCTGAAGCGGCCGGCCGCGGTGATCCTGCTGGAGACGGGCGCGAACGATGGTCTGCGCGGATTGAGCGTGGACTCGATGCGCGTGAACATCCAGGCGATCATCGACACGATCCGCGCGGTGCAGCCGCGTGCGCGGATCATGCTCATGGGAATGGAAGCGCTGCCCAACATGGGACCACGTTACGCGGCGGAATTCCATCGCGCGTTCCCGGAGCTCGCGAAGAAGAATGGGGTCACGTTCATCCCATTCCTACTCACCGGAGTCGCGGGGATCGACACGCTGAATCAGGCGGATGGCATTCACCCCAACGTACGCGGCGCACAGATCGTGGCGACCAATGTGATGAGGGTGCTAGTCCCGGTCTTGGATTCCCTCAAGCGCTAACGGCGAGAGTCGCACCCCGAACTCCGTCATTGGTCACCCGAACGCCGTGAGGCGTGAGGCGTACGTCGTACTGACGGTACGGCGTGAGACGAACCCCGAACTCCGTTAGTCGCGCCCCGAACTCCGTCATTGGTAACCCGAACGCCGTGAGTCGGGGGTGCACTCACGGCGTTCGGGTGACCAATGACGCCTCACAGTCAGTTCGACGTACGCCTCACGCCTCACGGCGTTCGGAGGACCAATGACGGAGTTTGGGGCTCGCCGTCGGCGAGTAGTTAGCGTCTCCGCCCTCCTCCTCCGCCGCGCGCTCCTCCCGATCTCGCCCGCGCTCCGCCCGCATTGGTGAACCCGCCGGCCCGCGCCTCGCCCACGCCGCGCCCACCATCCCACCGGTTCAGCTCCGCTGCGCGTCCGGCATCCACTCCGCCCCAGCCGCGCACGCCATTGCCGCTCCAACTGCCGTAGCCGTCGCGCCGGTACACGTTCCCGTTCCGGTCGCCGTACACATTGTCCCGGAACGCATAGCGCGCCGCGTAGTCGCCGTATCGGCCGTAGTTGTAATACGCGCCGCCGTACGCGGCATAGCCGCCGTAGATCGCGGCGCCGTAGTACCCATCCGCGTAGATGCCGGTGAACACATTCCCGACCGCGCCGTACTGGCCGCCCGCCGCCCAGCCCGTGCGTGAATTGAACGCCATGCTGAAGCGGTCGCCCCACGGGTTGCCGAACGCCGGATCGAATCCGCCGTACAGCCGCGGCCGCGCCACACCGTTCCACCGATCGTACACGCTGCCGGTCATCGCGCCCCAATCGCCCATCCCCCAGCGGCCCACGCCGCGGTAGGAGCCGAGTCCGTAACCGCCCCAGCCCCACGCGTAGCCGAAGCCCGCGCCGTAGCGCCAGCCGTACCACGGTGTCCAGCCGATGTTCGCGCCGTAGCCGTAGGTGAACGGCGGCGCGTACCAGTCGTTGCCGATCCACGCTGCGTAGCGGTAACCCGTGCCGTACACCGGCACGTTCTCATCATCCAGGATCACGCCGGTGTAGCCGGGCAGGTAGCCCACCCACACGGAGTCCGCCGTCGATTCGTACACCTTCACGTACGTCACGTAGTGGAGCGGCGAACTCGGCGGGATCGTGTAGATCGCCGACGGCACTGCGGTCGCGACGCTCCATGGGCCGGTCATCGCCGCCGCCGTGAACCAGACGCCATTGTCCACGGCGTACCAGCTCGTGGGCGTCACCTCGATCAGAGGGCGCGAGGCGTTGGAGACGTACTGCAAGCCCGTGAGCTCGAGCGGCAGGATCTTCGCCGGTCCGTCGATCGTGATCGCGGCGAGCTTGGTGCTGTCGCGGCCCAGCGTCTTGGTTTGCGGGATGGAGTTCTCGATGCGCGCTTCCTCGGCCTGCGGCGTGCCGGGGATCGCGGCGCGCACGTTCTCCATCGCGCTGGAGTCGGGGATCTGCGCGAAGGCCTTGGGCAGGTCGGCTCCCTTCACGAACGTCCACGGTCCATCGAGCGACATCGAGGTGAACCAGCGGCCGGCGAGCAGGATGTAGATCTTGTGATCCGCGCTGTCCTGCAGGATGCGGCCGCTCGTGTTCTTCACATAGCTCAGCGGCACGCCGCCCACCGGCGCCCACTTCGGCGCGCCGTCGGTGACGATGAGCTCCGTGGTCGTCGTGGCGACGATCACCTTGGGCACCGGCGGCGTGAGGAGCGACGGCAGCGGCGCCCGCGAATACGGGTCCGAGGGCGCGCCGGAGAGCGGGTCGGCGTCGCCGGAATCCACCAGCGCGCGCAGCACGTAGTTGAGATCGTTCACCGTTTCCTTCGGCGCCGACTTCGTGACCGTCCACGGGCCGGTCGAATCCGCCGCCTGCAGCCAGCCGTCGAACACGTGCAGGTAGAGGAGCTTCGTCTGTGCCGATTTGACCACCACCGGGCTCGTGTTGATCACGCGCATGAGGTCCGTGCCCTTCACCGGCTTCCACACCGGGGGGCCATCGATCGGAACGAGCACCGCGGGAACGGAGGAGAAGATGATCGTCGGCGGCTTGTTGGACACCGCGTACTCGGTCATCTGCCGCGTGTTGCCAAGCACTTGGAGCTCTGCCTCGAGGCGGTCGAGCATGATCGCGTGCGATTTCGCCGGCAGCTTCGACGCCAGCTCGGCGCGGTAGGCCGTCTCCCGGTCGGGCGAGAAGGGGAATTTCACGGAGGTGAGCTTCATCGCCTCGAGGAACACCGTGCGGTTGGCCTTATCCACCTCGGTGCGGGCGGAGAACTCGACGACGCCGAACACGGAATCGCGCGTGCCGCTCGGGAGCACCGAGACGGCCATGCGTGCCGCGAGCTGATTGCCCTCCCACGATTCCAGCTGCGGCTGGTACACCGTGAAGGTGTCGGCGCCGGTGGGGACGATGCGCGGCCAGCCGGAATCGGCGGGCGGCACGGGCGGCGGCGAGAACACCGTGCGTCCTTCGACCTGGGCCGTGATGGGCGACGCCGCGGCGAGCGCGGCCGCCAGAATGATCGCGAATCTCCTCATGACCTTCCCCCTGGGTCCCAATTGCGGTGGTACTACCTGTACGCCAGACGCGAGACGCGCACTGTTCTGTTGACCCGAACCCCTGCAATAGTGTAAACTTAAAGGCTAACTCAGTTTGCGGCGCACCCCCTCAATGCAAGTATAGAGTCATATGGCGATTCCCGCGACCCAGATCCGCCGCGGCATGGTCATCGTCTTCGAAGGCGATCCCTGCCGCATCACCGAGTTCCGCCACCACACGCCGGGCAACCTCCGGGCGATGGTGCAGGCGAAGCTCCGCAATCTCCGCACGGGCTCCAACTTCGAGCATCGCTTCCGGGCCGCGGACGCGATCACGAAGGCGTCCCTCGAGACGCACAATCTCGACTTCATGTACAAGGCGGGCGATACGTATCACTTCATGAACAGCGAGAATTACGACCAGCTCGAGATCGACGCGGAGACGCTCGGCGACGGGGCGCAGTGGATGCAGGAGGGGATGAAGATCATCGCCGAGTATTACAACGGGAAGCCGATCGGCATCGAGCTGCCGAACTCGATCGAGTTGACGATCGTGGAGACGAGCCCGGTGATGAAGAGTGCGACGAAGAACGCGTCGACGAAGCCGGCGAAGCTGGAGAATGGAGCGACGGTGAACGTGCCGGAGTTCATCTCGAGCGGCGAGCGGATCCGGGTGAATCCGAATACCGGAGAGTATCTCGATCGCGTGAAAGCGTAACGGCGTGAGGCGCGAGGCGCGAGGCGTGCGCCGGACGACCGTGCGGCGAACAACGAAGATTGATTCGGGTCGTCTTCACCGTTAGAATATCATGTTCGCAGGAACATGGTGACCGTAGCTCAATTGGTTAGAGCACCGGACTGTGGCTCCGGGGGTTGTGGGTTCAATTCCCATCGGTCACCCTGGGGCTATGACTGCTCGGGAATCGGGAGTCGGGAATCGGGAACTGCGAGACTCGATGAACGGACGATTCCCGACTCCCGATTCCCGAGTCGTTAGGTCCGTAGCTCAACTGGTAGAGCACTGGTCTCCAAAACCAGCGGTTGGGGGTTCAAGTCCCTCCGGGCCTGTTGGCGTGGCAGCTGATTGAAATGGATTCGGCGGTCGTCGTAAGCGATTCCCGACTCCCGATTCCCGACTCCCGATTCCCGAGTAGTGCGGCGGTATCGTCTAGGGGACTAGGACGGAGCCCTCTCAAGGCTTAAACACGGGTTCGAATCCCGTTACCGCTATTTCGGAGTTGTACGCGCGCGATGAGGTCTAACGCCTAACGACGCTGTCGCCGTTAGCCGTACCACACGCGAGTCGCCATACGCGCCCGTGCAGTTGTGAGGCCCCATCGTCTATCGGTTAGGACGGCACCCTTTCAAGGTGCAGAGAGGGGTTCGACTCCCCTTGGGGCTATGAGGGGACGATAGAGGAGAAATTGGGGCTGTAGCTCAGCTGGTTAGAGTGCCGGTCTGTCACACCGGAGGTCGCGGGTTCGATCCCCGTCAGCCCCGTAGGAAATAGTCGGTCGTTGGTCGTTAGCCGCTAGTCACGACGTTCAAGTTTGCCCTGGTGGTGAAATTGGTAGACACGCCATCTTGAGGGGGTGGTGCCGCAAGGCGTCGCGGTTCGAGTCCGCGCCAGGGCATGAGCAACACCGTACGACCGCCAGCGTAGCTCAGTGGTAGAGCACTCGATTCGTAATCGAGCGGTCGTCGGTTCAATCCCGACCGCTGGCTCTTACAACAGAGGCCCCGGGGAAATTCTCCGGGGCCTTCCTCATTGGTGCCCCTCTCACGACAAGTAAGTAGCGACCCGAACTCCGTCATTGGTCCCCCGAACTCCGTCATTGACGAGTGGTTCGTGGTACCACGCACGACTCGTCATTCACGGCGTTCGGGGGACCAATGACGCTGTTCGAGGTTCGACAAACGGAGTTCGGGGTTCCACAACCGGAGTTCGGGTTGCTACTCTCCCTTACCTGCCGTCAGTACTGGCAGCCCGCCAACCAGGAGCTCCCATGACCGCCCCTCAGCCCCCCAAGCCGCCCGCCCAGCCCGCGCCCATCGCCAGCATCGACGATCTCCTCGAGCGCGCCGAGGACCGCCTCATCGCGAAGGGTTCCACCGTTCGCGTCTCGCCCGACAACCCTGATCTCAAGGGCCCCGGCCAGCTGCAGGAAGCGCAGGACACCCTGCAAGCCTGCGGCGTGAAGCTGGTCCAGGACGCGTCGCTCGGCGCGAAGGACATCAAGGTCGATCCACCGGCGAAGAAATAACGACGCGGGACTCGGGACTCGCCGCGATGTGCGGGACGCGATGGTCCCCGGGATTTCCCGCGTCCCGCGGCGAGTCCCGAATCCCGAGTCCCGAGCCTTCCATAGCACGGGAGTAGCCGCACTCACCGCCAGCTAGTACTTTCTAGGAGCAACGCGCACTCCGCCTTTATGCCGCGGGCGTAATTCAGTTGGTAGAATGCCAGCTTCCCAAGCTGGACGTCGCCGGTTCGAGTCCGGTCGCCCGCTCTCGAAGTAGACTCCCGCAGTCGATCATCCGGGTCACGGTCCTCATCGATCGCGGCCCGTTCTCACGCTCGGCAGGAGCAATGGCCGCCCCCGCAGTATCCCGCGTCAAGCGGCTGCTCTTCGGTCGTCCGCTCGCCTCGGACCGCCTCGACCACGAGCGCCTCAACAAGAAAACGGCGCTCGCCGTCCTCTCCTCCGACGCCATCTCGTCGGTCGCCTACGCCACCGAGCAGACGCTGATCGTCCTCGCCGTCCTCGGCACGATCGCGTTCCACTACATCGTCCCGATCTCGGCCGTCATCGTCGCGCTGCTCATCGTCGTCGCGCTCTCGTATCGCCAGACGATCTTCGCCTATCCGGCCGGCGGCGGATCGTACACCGTCGCGAAGGACAACCTCGGCACGATGCCCGGCCTCGTCGCCGCGGCCGCGCTCCTCACCGACTACATCCTCACCGTCGCCGTGTCGATCTCCGGCGGCATCGCCGCGATCACCTCGGCGTACCCCGCGTTCCTGCCGCACACGGTGGCGCTCTGCGTCGGCGCCATCGTGCTGCTCATGCTCGTGAACCTCCGCGGCGTGCGCGAATCGGGCGCGGCCTTCAGCGTGCCGACGTACATCTTCATCGCGCTGATGCTCGCGCTCATCGGCACCGGCTTCTATCGCATCATGCTCGGCCACGATCTCGCGCCGGTGCTCGGCGCGCCGCGCATCGATCCCGTCTCGGCGGCGGCGCAGGGCTCGTCGGGCATCGCGGGCTTCGCGCTCGTCTTCCTCGTGCTGCGCGGCTTCGCCGAAGGCTGCGTCGCGATGACCGGCACCGAGGCGATCTCGAACGGCGTGAGCGCCTTCAAGTCGCCCAGCTCCCGGAACGCGGCGATCACGCTCGGGTGGATGGCGGCGATCCTCGGCGTCTTCTTCCTGGGCGTCAGCTCGCTCGCGCAGCACTACCAGGTGATGCCCGCCGCCGGCGACACGGTGCTGTCGCAGCTGGGGCGCCACGTCTTCGGCGGCGGGCGTGCTCGTACTTCGCGCTCCAGTACGCGACCTTCGCGATCCTCGTGCTTGCCGCGAACACGTCGTTCGCCGACTTCCCGCGGCTCGCGAGCATCCTCGCGCGCGACGGCTACATGCCGCGCCAGTTCGCCGCGCGCGGCGACCGGCTCGCCTTCTCGAACGGGATCATCGCGCTCTCGCTCATGGCGATGCTGCTCGTGTGGGGATTCCACGGCGACACCAGCGCCCTGATCCCGCTCTACGCGATCGGCGTCTTCGTCTGCTTCACGCTCTCGCAGGCCGGCATGGTGATGCACTGGCGGACGACCAGGGAGTCGGGGTGGAAATGGAAGAGCGCCCTCAATGGCTTGGGCGCGGTCGCCACGGCGATCGTCTCGGTGGTGCAGGTGGTCACGAAGTTCCTGCACGGGGCGTGGATCGTGGTGATCATCATCCCGGCGATCATCATCCTCCTGAAGAAGATCCATGCGCACTACGCGGCGTTCGCGGAGGAGATCCGCTTCACGGGGCACTCCCCGCTGATGTTCATGCACCACACCGTGATCGTGCCGGTGAACGGCATCACGCGCGCGACGGCCGGCGTCATGGTATACGCGACGACGATCAGCGAGGACGTGCGCGCCGTGTACGTCGAGGCCGACCCCGAGTCCACCGCGCGCCTCAAGGCCGAGTGGGAGGCCTGGGACATCGGCGTCGAGCTGGTGGTGATCCCGTCGCCGTACCGGTCGATCCTGCGCCCGCTCGTGGATTACGTGAACCGGCTGATCCACCGCGGCGACGCCGATCTCGTGACGGTGGTGGTCGCCGAGATCGTGCCGCACAAGTGGTGGGAGCACCTGCTGCACAACAAGACGGCGCTGTTCATTCGCACCGCGTTCCTCTTCCGGCCCAACGTGGTGGTGACGTCGGTGCCGTATCTGGTGGGGCGCGCGCCGCGCCTGCGCGACATCATGATGCACGACGAGACGCTGGACGCCACCACCGCGGAGCGCCCGGCGCTGGGATCGTGAGCCGGGGCGCTTGCGCGGAGACGGGCGCGCGCCGTAACCTCATTGCATCAGGAGGGACGATGCGGAATCTCGTGATCATCTGCGTGCTCGCGGGCGCGGCGGCGGGATCGGCGCAGGCGCCGCCGGGGAAACTCGAATTGCCGCGGTCGGTCGGGCCGATCCGGCTCGGCATGCCCACGCAAGCGTTCACCCGTCTCACGCATGAGCTGCCCGACTGCACGCCCAAGCAGAACTGCGGCGCGCACGAGGCGCGCGCCACCGCCTTCATCGACACGCTGGAAGCGGGGAGCGGAGCGCTGCCCGCCATGCAGCAGTTCGAGTGCGCGTTCGTGCGCGACTCGCTGTTCGCGTTCACGACGCCGCCCCTCGACCGCCGCTACTCGGCGATGCGCTTCCGCTTCAACGCCCTGTACGGCGCGCCAACGGGCGAGGACACCACGGATGCCGGACTCGGCGAGGTGATCTGGGAATCCAAGGTCACGCGACTCACGCTGTTCTATGTGCGCGACGGGACGACGGGGAACGTACCGGCCGGAACGGCGACGGCGGTGGAGTACGCGGACGTTCGACTCAAGAAGCTGGCGGAGAAAGATCGGGGCGAGAGACCCTGGCCCTAAGGCGAACCTTGAACACGCGTAATTGGTCCCCCGAACTCCGCCATTGGCTATTAGTGTGTAGTCGGGGCTCGGGCGTGCTTGGGATTGTCGTAATACAATACCAGCACCGTCGTCGCGGGTACCACGCGTCAATGGCCAATGGCGGAGTTCGGGGGACCAACAACGGCGTTCGGGGTGCCAATCACGCCCTTAGTGCGTTGCGGAAAGGCGCGCGACTATCCCCCGAGCCATCTTCGTCGCCGCGCTCGGTTCCTCTCGCAAGTACAGCCTGGGCTCAATGAGCTCAAGCTCCATGAGTCTGGGGGCGCCCGAGTCGTCCGGCGCCATATCGATCCGCGCGTACAGCGGCCGTTCCGGCAGCGCCGCGAGTGCCGACGTGCACAATGCCCCTTCGAGATCGCTCGGCTCCACGCGCGGGGCGGGCGCGTCCATCTCGAACGGCGCTGACAGCACCGCCTGCCGCTTCACGCCGTGCGTGAACTCCCCTTCGATGTGAATGAACGAGCGCTCGCCGTATCCCTCCACCGAGGAGAGGTACGGTTGCACGATCACCGTCCCGCGCGCGGCGAGCGCCGTGCAGTGCGCGCGCGCATCCGCGCGCCGGTCGCGCGTGAACCGCTTGGCCCCGTGCGCGCTCGCGCTCACCGCGGGCTTGATGACGATCTCCCCCCAGCCGCGCGCGTCGAGCTCGTCGTCCAGCGCCGGCGCCACGCCATGCTCCACCCACAGTGTGGGTACCGTCGCCACGCCGCGCGCCGCGAGATCGCGCAGGTACGTCTTGTGTGAATTCCACTCGACCAGCGCGAACGGGTTCAGCATCGGCACGCGCGCGCTCACGCGCTTCGCCCACGCGAGGAACTCCGGTGCGTGCAAGTGATAATCCCACACCGAGCGGATGACCACCGGGTCATCCCATGCCAGGCCGGCCGCGTTCCAGATCCGCGGTTGCGCGCGGAAGCCGAGCGGCGCGAGCGCGCGCACGAGCGGCAGATCGTCGGCGTGAAGGGCGGGGTGGTCGGCGGACGTCGCGAGGAGCACCGTGCGCATCACGCGGCGCCGTTCACCCCGATCCGCACGCGCGCATCCACCGCCACGCAGCGGTCGCTGAACGCGAGCAGCGGATTCGCGTCCAGCTCCTCCACCGCGGGCAGGTCCATCGCCAGCTGCGACAGCCGTCGCAGCGCATCGACCAGCGCGGGCGCGCTCACCGGCGGCTGCCCGCGCATCCCCTGCAGCATCGCCGCGCCGCGGATCCCGCCGATCATGTCCTTCGCGTCGAGGTCGCCAATGGGCGCCACGCGGAAGGACACATCGCGCAGCGCTTCCACGAAGATGCCGCCGAGCCCGAACATCACGAGCGGGCCGAACACCGGATCGCGCGTGATCCCCGCGATCAGCTCGCGGCCGCCGGTCACCATCTTCTGCAGCAGCACGCCCGTGATCGTCGCGTCCGGCACGGCGCGCTTGACGTTGGCGACGATCTCCGCGAAGCCGGCACGCGCCTCTTCCACGGAGCCGACGTCGAGCTTCACACCGCCCACGTCGCTCTTATGCACGATGTCGGGCGACACGATCTTCATCGCGAGCGGGAAGCCGACGGTCGCGGCGCGCGCGGCCGCGTCGGCGGCGTCCTTCGCGAGCGCGGCGGGCGCCGTCGGGATGCCGTAGGCCGCGAGGAGGTCGAGCGCCTCGATCTCGCTGAGCTTCGCGCGGCGCTCACTCACGGCGCGAGCCACGATGGCGGCGCCGCGCGCCGCGTCCACCGCGAGCGGCGACCGGTCCGGCTGCGGGCGCTCGATCCAGTCGCGGTATCGATTGAGCGCCGCGAGCGCCCGCGCCGCGCTCTCGGGGAAGATGTACGCCGGGATCCCCGCCTGATGCAGCTCGGCCCGCCCCTGCGGCAGTCCGTCGCGCCCCATGAGCACCGCGAGCACCGGTTTCGCCGGCGCGGTGCCCGCCGCCGCGACGATCGCCTCGGCCACGTCCTCCTGGCGCACGCCGAGCGGCGGCACGAAGATCGCGACCGCGGCATCCACGCCGGGGTCGGCCAGGAGATGCGTGAGCGCCGCGCGGTACGCGCTGGGGCTCGCGGAGGCGATCATGTCGAGCGGATTGCGAATGCTGGCGTCCTCGGAGAGCAGCGGGCGGATCTTGTCCTTCGTGGCGTCGGATGGCTCGACGAGGTCGAGCTTCACCGCCTCGAGCGCGTCGGCGGCGAGGATGCCGGGGCCGCCGGAGTTCGTGACCACCACCGTGCGCCGCGAGCGCGGCAGGGGCGTGGCGCCGAAGGCCATCGCCATGTCGAACAATTCTTCCATCGTGGCGGCGCGCAGCACGCCGGCCTGCGCGAGCAGCGCGTCCACGGCCACATCGCTGGCCGCGAGCGCGCCGGTGTGCGAGGTGGCGGCGCGGGCGCCCACGCGCGAGCGGCCGGACTTCATCACGATGATCGGCTTCGTGCGCGTGATGCGGCTCGCGATCTCGAGGAAACGGTGCGGATTGCCGAAGTTCTCCGCGTACATGAGGATCACGCGCACGGCGTCGTCGTGCTCCCACTGCAGCAGGAGATCGTTGCCGCTCACGTCGGGCTTGTTGCCGATGGAGACGAACTGCGAGATGCCGATCCCGTAGTCGCGCGCATAGTCGAGCACGCTCACGCCCATTGCGCCCGACTGCGACACGAACGCGCTGGGCCCGAAGGGCGGCATTTCCGGCGCGAACGTCGCGTTCATCGAGTAGGCCGGGTCGGCATTGAGCACGCCCAGGCAGTTCGGCCCCACCATGCGCATCCCGTGCTCGCGCACCGCGGCCACCAGCTGCCGCTCGCGCTCCGCACCCTCGGCGCCCGTCTCGCGGAATCCAGCGGTGATCACCACGAGGCCTTTGACGTGCTTCGCGCCGCACTCGTGCACGACGCTCAGCACGTGCTGCTTCGGCACCGCGATCACCGCGAGATCGACGGCGTCCGGGATCTCGCCGACGTTCGGATACGCCTTCATCGCGTGGATCGCCGGCGCGGTGGGATTCACGGGATACACGGCGCCCGTGAAGCCGTGGCGCACGAGATTCGAGAGGATCTGGTTCCCGATCGTGTTCGGCGAGCGGGAGGCGCCGATCACGGCGATGGTGCGGGGCTTGAGAATGGCGTCGAGGGTTGGCATTGAGAGTGAAATCAAAGCGATGCGGGCGTTCGCGCCAGGTCGATGCGAGACCCGAACTCCGTTGGTCGAACCTCGAAGGGCGTCATTGGTCACCCGAACTCCGTACTTGGTCCCGAGGCGTGAGGCGTGCGAGGAACGGATCATGAGGCGTGAGGCGAAACCCGAACGCCGTGAGGCGTGCGGCGTGCGACGAACGGATCATGAGGCGTGAGGCGAAACCCGAACGCCGTGAGGCGTGCGGCGTGCGACGAACGGATCATGAGGCGTGAGGCGAAACCCGAACGCCGTGAGGCGTGCGCTTGATACGCCTCACGGCGTTCGGGTCGCGCCTCACGTCGTGCAATCCGTTCGTCGCACGCCTCCCGCCTCACGGCGTTGGGGTCGCGCCTCACGCCGTACAATCCGTTCGTCGCACGCCTCCCGCCTCACGGCGTTCGGGTCGCGCCTCACGCCGTACAATCCGTTCGTCGCACGCCTCCCGCCTCACGGCGTTGGGGGGACCAAGTACGGAGTTCGGGTGACCAATGACGCAGGTCGACGTTCGACCAACGCAGTTCGCGTCCTGCGTAGGTCTTTCTCCGACTCGCCGTGGATGTTTCCCGACACACGAACCAGGTGATTTCAGGCACTATGGAATCGACCCCAGCAGGAGTCGATCATGGTCACCAGCCTCTTCCCCGACACCCTCCCTGCGACGGAGACGAAGGTCCCCGCGCCCGGATCGATCCTTATCGCCACCGACGGCACCGATGCTTCCGATGGCGCGTTCGCCGTCGCCGCGCGCCTCGCGAAGCAGCGTGGCGCCGACGTCACGGTGCTCGCCGTGCTCGAACCGATGCCCGTGTTCGGTCACGACCTCTCGCTCCCCGTGTGGGCGAAGGACGTGAACGCCACGCGCCACGATGCGCTCGCGGTTCGCGCCAAACAGCAAATGCGCGCGCAGGCGGCGCTCGGCTGGAGCTTGGACGTCCGCGAGGGACCGCCTGCCGTCGAGATCGCGCGCGCGGCGCGCGAACATGACGTGTCGCTCATCGTCCTCGGCATCGGCGACCACACCCTCCGCGACCGGCTCTTCGGCGACGAGACCGCGCTGCAGGTGCTGCGCCTCACCGACACCCCCGTGCTCGCGGTGACGAAGGAGTACGACGCGCTGCCGCACCGCGTGATCCTCGCGACCGATTTCAGCGAAGCGAGCATCCGCGCTGTGCGCGCGGCGCTGCCGATGATCAGCGAGACCGCGACCATTTATCTCGCGCACGTCGTGCCGCGCTACGCGGCGCTCGAGGGCATCTCGGGATTCGAACCAGCCGGCGTTCGCCAACAGCCTCGGCGCGGAATTCCATCACCTGCGCGCCGCGCTGAACATCCCGGCCACGATGACCGTCGAGACGATCACGCTGCGGGGCGACCCGTCGCGCGAGCTGCTCGGTCTCGCCAAAGCGTCGAAGGCCGATCTCATCGTGTGCGGCACGCACGGCCAGGGTTTCATCTCGCGCATGTTGCTCGGCTCGGTGGCCACGACGCTGGTGCGCGGTTCGCCGTGCCCCCTGCTCGTGGTGCCGCAGCCGCGCATCACGCCTACGGAGCGCCGGAGCGGCGACCGCCGGGCGCCCGTCGGGACGCGCGCGATCGAACTGCCGAAGTCCGAGTGGCCGGCCCGCCTCAAGACCTTCACCGAGCGGAACGCGGGCCGCCATTGCCGCATCGAAGTGGATGATCCCGCGATCGGATCGCAGGCGCAGGCCTTCGACTATCCGCTGCGCGGCGTCGCCTTCGACCGCCGCGACGATCGCCTCGAGATCATGCTGGGCGATTCCTCCGGCGCGCTGCATCTGTCGCGGGGGATCTCCGGCGTGACATCACTGTCGCTCGTCGTGGACGAAGGAGGCCGCGACAGACTGCTCAGGATCTCCTACGCCGACGGTCAAACGCTCCTGTTCGTCGAGCTGTGGGGCGATAAAGGACAAGCCGTCGAAGAACTAGTCGGTCGTCGAACTGGAGTCGTTGGTCGTACGCGTTTAGAACGGCGGCTCTTGGGGTCGCCGTTCCAAACGCGTACGACCCACGACTGTAGTTCTCATCGATTCATGAACACGATCCCCGCCACGCTCGCCGCGCCCAGGGCGGCGAGGCCGAGGCCGGCCGTTCTCCGCAGCGCCGGCGAACCGAGGATCAGCGCGAGCGACGTCTTCAAGACCGTATTCGCCACGACGCCCACCGCGATCGCGAGCGCGGCGAGTTCCGCTTGACCCACTGCGCCCAGGCGGGTCATGGACACCGTGAGCGCGTCCATGTCCGTGAGGCCGAGCAATGCGGCCGAGCCCAGGAGTTCCATTCGCCCCCAATGCTCGCGCACGTACGCCACCGCCCAGAGCGAGAGCTGGAAGGCGATGGTCATCTGCAGCGCGGAGGCGAGACGGAGCGGGCTCTGCGATCCGTCGGCCGGCTCGCCGGAGGGCCGCGGATGATCCCGTGAGATCGCGATCGCCACGATCACGCCACCCACGATGAGCGGCGGTACCAGATAGGGGAGCAGCGCTTCCGCCACCGTGGCGTCGAGGATCGATGTGACCACGATCAGACGCAGCAGCAGCACCGTGCAGGCGCCGATGATCCCGAGCGCGAGCGGCGTGCTCACGGCCGGCTCGGTGCGTGACCGGCGTGAGAAGAGCAGCGCCACCAACGTCGACGAGATGATCCCGCCGATCATGCCGGCCGCGATGTAGCCGCGCTGCGGACCGAGCGCGCGCTGCGCGAGGTAGCCCGCGAAGTTGAGGCCGGTGAACAGCAGCACCATGATCCAGAGCGCGCGCGGCTGCACGCCCCCGAACGACGCGTCCGGCAGCAGCGGCAGGATCACCAGCGACATGACGGCGAACTGCAGCGCCGAGCGCAGTTCGCGCTCGCCGATGTGCTTCACGAGCGCGTGCAGGCGCGCCTTCTCCGCGAGCGCGAGGACGATGACCGCCGTCGCTCCACTGGCGAGCGCCAGTTCGCCGAGTCCGGCCACCGTGCCGAGTGCGAGCACCAGCAGCGCGGCCGCTTCGGTGGTGCCGTCCACGCTCAAGGGACCGCGGCGGGCCGCGAGCGCGTACGCCGCCACGGCCAGCGCGGCGCCGCCGGCGAGCAGCACCACCGCCAGCGGCACGAGGGTCACCAAGGTCAGCCAGCCGCTCACGCCGCCGAGCAATCCGAGCAGGAGGAACGTCCGGACGCCGGCGAATCGGGCATCCGGTCCTTCCGTATGGCCGGACCATTCCCGTTCGATGCCCACCGCGAGGCCGGAAAGGGCGGCGACGGCGAGGTTCAGTGCGGCCTGGGGAATCATGATCGAAGTATGGCGCCGGGCGCGGCGATGGGTAACCGCGATCCCGGCGCGCCGCGGCCGATAAGCGCCTACAACGGACGCGGCGAAACTCCGACACGATGAGAAGGGTTCTCGCCACATCATTCAGGCATGCGGATATCCTGGAGAATCACGGCGCTGCCGGCCTTCGCGTTGCTGGGGATCGTCGGCGGCATCGCGCTCCGGCTCGCGGGCGCGCCGGACGCGGCGCACCTGGTATGGATGGCGGCGCTCGTGATCGGCGGACTCCCGGTGATCTGGCGCACGATCTACCAGGCGACGCGCGGGCACTTCGCCACCGACCTGGTCGCGGCGCTCGCCATCATCACGGCGGTCGCGCTCCGGCAGCCGGTGGCGGGGCTCGTGATCGTGCTGATGCAGACGGGCGGCGAGGCGCTCGAGCGCTTCGCTGAGGGGCGCGCGAGCGGCGCGATCCGCGCATTGATCGCGGCGGCGCCCACGCTCGCGCACCGGCTGACGGGGGAACGCATTGAGGATGTGCGCGCGGACGACGTGAACGTCGGCGACCTGCTGCTGTTGCGCGGCGGCGAACTGCTGGCGTGCGACGCCGTGGTGGTGGACGGGCACTCGGAACTCGATGTCTCCCGCCTCACCGGCGAGCCGCTCCCGCTCTCCGCCGGGCCGGGCACCCCGCTGATGAGCGGCAGCGCCAACGGGCAGGGCGTGCTCACGGTGCGCGCGACGGCGCGCGCCGGTGAGAGCCAGTATGCGCGCATCGTCGAGCTCGTCCGGTCGGCGCAGTCGAGCAAGGCGCCGCTCCAGCGTATCGCCGACCGGTATGCGGTGTGGTTCACGCCGGCCACGCTCGTCGTGTGCGCGGCGGCGTACGCGCTCACGCGCGACTGGACGCGCGTGCTCGCGGTGCTGGTCGTGGCCACGCCCTGTCCGCTGATCCTCGCGACACCGATCGCGATCCTCGGCGGGATCAATCGCGCCGCGCGGCGCCACATCATCGTGCGGAACGGCGGTGCGCTCGAGAGCATGGAGGCGGTCCATACGGCGGTGTTCGACAAGACGGGGACACTGACGGTCGGCCGGCCGGAAGTGTCGCGCGTGCTGGCCGCGCCGGGCTTCGCGGAGGGGGACGTGCTGCGGCTCGCGGCCGCGGTGGAACGCGGTTCGAGCCACGTGCTCGCGCAGACCGTGATCGAGGCGGCGGAAGCGCGGACGCTCGTCATTCCGCCCGCGCGTCACGTGCGCGAGGCGCCGGGGCGGGGGATCATCGGGGAGGCCGAGCGGCGGGCCGTGGCCGTGGGCGCCCGGGCGTTCCTCATCGAGCGGTACCAGATCGCGCCGGCGGCTTTCGACGCACTCGAGGACGGCGACGCGCGGCTGCGCGCCTACGTGGTCATCGATGGCGTGGCCGCGGGGGCGATCGAGTACGCCGACCGCGTGCGTCCGGGACTCGAGGCGCTATTCGCGGACCTCGAGACACTGGGCGTGCGCCGCACCGTGCTCTTGTCGGGCGATCACTCGCCGAACGTGGAGGCGGTCGCGCGGGCCGTGGGGATCCGTGAGGCGCACGGCGACCTGTTGCCCGAGGACAAGGTGCGCCTGGTGAAGGCGCTCGCATCCGGCGGCGAGCATGTGTTGATGGTGGGAGACGGCACCAACGACGCGCCGGCGCTGGGGAGCGCCACCGTGGGGATCGCGCTCGCCGCGCACGGCGGCGGGATCACGGCGGAGGCGGCCGATGTGGTGATCCTCGCGGACGATCTGGGCCGGGTGCCCGAGGCGCTGCGGATCGCGCGGCGCGCGATGCGGATCGCGCGCGAGAGCATTCTGGGTGGGGCTGGGGTTGTCGACCGTGGCGATGCTGTTCGCGGCGATGGGGATGATCCCGCCGATCGTGGGGGCGGTGCTGCAGGAGGGGATCGATGTGGCGGTGATCCTGAATGCGCTGAGAGCGGGTACCGAGGCTCGCGGGGGGCGCTGAGGCGGGCCGGTCACAGGCACGGCCGGCATTCGGGACGCGGGACGCGGGATGCGCCACGGGATGCGCTAACGACGGTGTGCTCCTCGGCTGTTCTCGCGTCCCGCGGCGAGTCCCGAGTCCCGCGTCCCGAACACCGGCCGTGCTTGGGGTGGACCGTGCGCTTCACTCTTGAATCGCCACGGAGCCGCGGTGTCAGTGCGTCATGCCGCCCGCATGATGCTCGTGCCGCTGGAACATCAGGAATTCATGGATCGCCGCGACGGCGGCCGGATCCGAACTCGTGATGAGTAGTTCCGCGCCCCGCGGCAGATCCTTCACGGTGTAGTTGATCTCGTCGCGCTTTGCCGCCATCACGCCCGTGCCGCTCACGCTCTGTGCGTGCACGAACTCGGGCGAGCTGAAGTCTCCCGCCTTGAAGGCCTTGGCGATCGTCGCGAAGTGCGCCCTGATCGCGGCGGTGCCGGCCGAGTCGGTGCTGTCGCGCTGGAGTTCGATGCGGCCGCCATTCGGCAGATCGTCGAACACATGGGTGGAGGTGTACTGATCGACGCCCATGGCGGTCTTGCCGCGCGCTTGCATGGAGTCGAAGCCGTTCTGTGCAGCGAGCGAGCTGGCGAATGTGAGGGCGAGCAGGGCTGCGAGGCGCATGCGACTCACGGAGAGAGGGTTCGGTAGAGTGTCACATCCTGAGACACCGGAGCGGGCCAAAGGGTGTTCGCGTTCGGGACGCGGGACGCGGGACGCGCCGCGGGACGCGCTAACGACAGAGTGCCCCTCGGCTGTTCTCGCATCCCGCGGCGCGTCCCGCGTCCCGCGTCCCGAACGACGGGCGTGCTTGGGCTCGCAAATGCCTCGCTGTCACTTCACATTACAAAGTACTTGACAATTGATCGAGAACGGACCCTATTCATCACGCATGTCGCGGTCCCACCTCAGCCTGCACGAGAAAGCCACCTCCGATCTCGCGTTCATCCGCGAGACCATGGAAGCGGCATCCGGCTTCACCGCCATTTCCGGCTGGGGCCAGGCGGCGGTCGGCGGCGTCGGGATCGTCGCGGGCCTCGTCGCCGGCGCGGTGCCGGCGGGCCGGCCGTGGCTCACGGTCTGGATCACCGCCGCCGTCGCCGGCGCCGCGATCGGCAGCGGCGCCACGCTCCTCAAGACGCGCCGCGCCGGCAAGGCCGCGCTCAATCCCGCGATCCGCAAGTTCGTCCTCGCTTTCGCCCCGGCGATCGTGGCCGGCGCCATCCTCACGGTCGCCATCGTCGCCAACGCCGCGTGGTCGCTCCTCCCCGCGGCGTGGCTCGTCTGCTACGGCGCCGGCGTCATGGCCGGCGGCGTCTTCTCCGTGCGCGCGGTGCCGGTGATGGGCGCCTGCTTCCTCGCCCTCGGCGTCGCCGCCATCGCCTCGCCCGACTGGCTCGGCAACACCTACCTCATCGCCGGCTTCGGCGGACTCAATCTGCTCTTCGGACTCTTCATCGCGGTGCGCCACGGTGGCTAAGTCCAACAGCGCCCGCCGCGCCGCCGCCGCCGCCGACCATTCGCGCGCCCTGCGCGCCGTCGCCGGCAAGGCCGCCGCCTCCGAACCGCTGAAGCTCGACGAGCTCATCGACCACCGCCTCCGCCTCGGCATGGTGAGCGCCCTCGCCGCGAATGACACCTTGAGCTTTACCGAATTGCGCGACCTGCTCAAGACCACCGACGGCAACCTGAGCGTCCATGCGAGAAAGCTCGAGGACGCGAAGTACGTCCACGTCACGAAACGCTTCGAATCCCGCCGCCCCCGTACCGACTACAAACTGACCGCCGCCGGCCGTTCAGCACTCCATTCGATACTTGTCCCACATGGAGTCCCTGATCGCCAGCATGCGCCCCTAGCGGCAGTTCTCGCGTCCCGCGGCGATTCCCGAATCCCGAATCCCGAACGCAACTATTCTGAGGCTCTCCTCGTGTCGATAGACTTTGCAGAACAAAGTACTAGTGAAGGCCTCCACGTCGCCATGATCATGGACGGCAACGGTCGCTGGGCCACCGCCCGCGGGCTCCCGCGCGCCGCCGGCCACCGGGCGGGCGCGGACGCCGTCCGCCGCGTCGTCACCGCCGCGCCCACTCTCGGGATCCGCACGCTCACCCTCTACGCCTTCAGCGCCGACAACTGGCGCCGCCCGCCCCTCGAGGTCGAGATCCTCCTCCGGCTCTTCCGCCGCCATCTCCTCACCGAGAGCCGCCGCCTCGCCGAGCACGGCGCGCAGCTCACCGTCATCGGACGCCGCGACCGCCTCCCGCCCGTGCTCACCGATCTCATCGCGCGCGCCGAGTCGATCACCCGCGGCGGCACGGTGCTCGACCTCCGCATCGCGATCGATTACTCCGCGCGCGACGAGATCCTGCGCGCCGCCGGCGACCTCGCGCGCCGCCGCGTCCCGCTTCACGCGCGATGCGCTCGACGCCTCGCTCTCCGCCGCGCCGCCGGTGGATCTCCTCATCCGCAGCGGCGCCGAGCGCCGCCTCAGCGACTTCCTGCTCTGGGAATGCGCCTACGCCGAGCTGTACTTCACGGACGTGATGTGGCCCGCCTTCACGGCTGAGGATCTCGCCCGCGCCGTGCACGATTTCCACTCGCGCACCCGTCGCTTCGGCACCTTGCCCTCCGTTCCCTCGCTCGCCACGGCGGTCTAAACGCGTACGACCAACGACTCCCTCAATGACTATCTCGATCTGGCTCTCCGCTCTCTTCCTCGCCGTCCTCGCCGCCGCCTTCGATTTCGACGGCGTCCCCGGCATCGCCTGGCCCCTCTGGACCGTCCCCGCCGCCCTCGCGCTGTACTACTACACGCGCCCGATCCGCCCCGAAGCCGCGCGTGAGATCATCCTGCCGCTCGCGCTCGCCGTCCTCATCTCCGCCGGCGGCGCGGTCACGACCAGCGATCCGCTGCACTTCTTCATCGTCGTCGCGAGCATCATGCTGTTCGCGTACGCCATGCGGATCGCCGCCGGCGCGCCCGTGGCGAGCGCCGGCGCCGGATTCATCGCCGCGTCACCGATCGTCGGCGCCTTCGAGACGGCGCATGAATCGTGGAGCCGAACGAACGAGGCCGCGACCTCCGCGAACGCCGGCCGCGCGATGCCCGCGCTCCGTGGCACGCTGATCGCCGTCCCCGTGACCATCATCCTCTGGGCGCTGCTCGCCGCCGCCGACCCGCATCTCTCCAGCTGGGGCAGCGCCATCTCGGGAGGCGATCACCGCGCTCTCCTTCGTCCCCCGCGTCCTCTTCGGCGCCGGGATCTTCGTGCTCACGCTCGGCGCGTTCGGCCTCGCGTCGCGGCGCGAAGCGCCAACTGGCATCGCCGCTCCGCTGCCCGCCGGCACCGCGACCGCCACCGAGCGGCTCATCGTCCTCGGCGCCGTCGCGACGCTGTTCGCCGTCTTCTTCGGGTTGCAGCTCCCGGTCATGTTCGGCAACCCCGCCGCCGCCGCGGGCACCGGCGTCACGTACGCCGATTGGGTGCACCGCGGCTTCGCCGAGCTGACCACCGCGGCGACGCTGGTGACGGTGCTCATCGTGGTGCTCGACATGCTCGCCGCGCGCGGCAGCGCCAACCAGGAGCGTGCCGCGCGCGCCGTGAGTTACGCGCTGCTCGCGCTCACGGCCTTCGTGGTGCTCTCGGCATTCCGCCGGATCGCGCTGTACGAGCAGGCCTACGGCTACACCATGCTGCGCCTCTGGTCGCAGGCCTTCATGGTGTGCGTGTGGATCGCGCTCGCGCTCACCGCGTTCGAGATCGCGCGCGGCCTCGACGCCGCGCCGCCTCGCGCGCCGCGGCGCCGTGGTGGGCTGCCTCGCGCTCGCGACCCTCATCTACTGGAACACCGGCGCCTTCATCGTGCGCGAGAACGTCGCGCGCTACGCGCAGACGGGGAAGCTCGATACCTGGTATCTCACGTCCCAACTCTCGCTCGACGCGCTCCCCGCCGTTCTCGAAGCGCGTTCACAACTCCCGCCGCCCCTCGGCGACAGCCTCACCACCCTCGTGCGGACCCGCGCCGCCTGCACGCGCGCACTGAAGCCCGGCGCCTGGTACGAGTACAACGCCCGCCGCTGGGAAGCGATCCGCGTCGCGGGGGGCCAGCAATTACTGGGCGCCCCCGGCAGGAGCTGCTCCTCGCGCGACTGACTCACGCCCCTCGTAGTTCACACAGGCATTCATCCTGTTAATCCTGATAATCCTGTAATCCTGTCAAAGCAGTTTGTGGTTCTTAGACCAAACTGCTTTGACAGGATTACAGGATTATCAGGATTAACAGGATGAATGCTTTGTGAACTGCACCGGGGGCGGGCTCTCGGGCGCGGGGCGCGTTATCTTTCCAGCCAACGATCGCCCCGACCTGGACGTTATAGAGTCGGTCCAACGGCTAACGTCGCTTTGGCCCTCCACTCGTCACCTCCGATCATGACTCGTCGTCTCGTCGCCCTCTCCCTCGCGATGTTCTCCACCATCGCGAGCGCCCAGACCGCCACGATCCATCCCCCCGAATCCGCGATCACGCGCATCCGCGACATTGAACGCGATTCGAGCCAGATCGTGTCGTTCGCGCAGCCGCTCTTCGATTCGATCGGGCCGCGGCTCACCGGCAGCCCGAATCTGCGCAGCGCGCAGGCGTACATCATCTCGCGCTACGCGGCGTGGGGGATCGGCGCGAAGGTCGAGGACTACGGCACGTGGCGCTCGTGGCTCCGCGGTCCGACCCATGTCGATCTCATTGCGCCGCGCGTGCGCTCGCTCGAGGCGATGATGCTCGCCTGGAGCCCGGGAACGGGCGGCAAGGACGTCGAGGGGGAAGTGATCGCGATGCCCACCTTCACCGCGCCCGCCGACTTCCAGAACTTCCTGGCGACGGCCAAGGGCAAGTTCGTCCTCGTCTCCATCGCGCAGCCCACGTGCCGCCCCGACACCACGTGGGCGGTGAACGCGACGCCCGCCACCTACATGAAGATGAAGGCGGCGCGCGCGGAGACCGACAGCGAGTTCGTGCGCAGCCTGCGCGCGGCCGGCGTCACCGTGCGCGATCTCCCGGATTCCCTCGAGCGAGCCGGCGCACTCGGCGCCTTCCGCAACACGTGGACCGGTGGCTGGGGCGTGGACCGCATCTTCTCCGCGCGCACGAAGACGATGCCGCTCATCGACGCGAGCTGCGAGGACTTCGGTCTCATGGCGCGCCTCGCGATGAACGGCCAGCACCCGCGCGTGCGCGTGAACGCCACGAGCGCCTTCCAGGGCGAGATGCCCGTGGGCAATGTGATCGCCACGATCCCCGGCGGCGCGAAGAAGGATGAGGTCGTCATGCTCAGCTCGCACTTCGACAGCTGGGATGGCTCGAGCGGCGCCACCGACAACGGCACCGGCACCATCGTGATGATGGAAGCGATGCGCATCCTGAAGATCGTGCTCCCGCATCCGAAGCGTACGATCATCGCCGGCCACTGGAGCGGGGAGGAGGAAGGACTCATCGGCTCGCGCGCGTACGCCGCCGATCATCAGGCGATCGTGAATTCGATGCAGGCGCTCTTCAATCAGGACAACGGCACCGGCCACGTCGCGCAGATCGGAATGCAGGGTCTCAGCGGCGCCGAGCCCTTCTTCCGGCGATGGTTCGCCGAGATGCCCGACAGCGTCACCGCCGGCATCAAGATCACCGCCCCCGGCGCCCCCGGCCGCGGCGGCACGGACAACGCGAGCTTCATCTGCTGGGGCGCTCCCGCGTTCGGACTCGGCTCCACGAACTGGGATTACTTCGCCTACACGTGGCACACCAATCGCGACACGTACGACAAGATCGTGTGGGATGAAGTGCGCAAGAACGCGACGCTGGTGGCGATGCTCGCGTATCTCGCGAGCGAGGACGACGCGACCATTCCGCGCGATCGTGTGGACCTCGAAGAACCCGCGCACCGGTGAACCGGAGAAGTGGCCCGACTGCCCGGAACCCCTGCGCAACTCGAGCCTGTACGCCCGGTAGTCATCCTGATCGATCGCTGTTCTCCCGTCGATCCTGTCAAAGTCGTTCGTTCGAACTGGACCTCACGGCATGTGACAGGATCACGGGATGAACGGGATTGACCGGATGTCCTACGAACGCTGGCTCGGATGACTCCGTTTCGCCCTTGCTTCGACCGGTCGCGATCGCAATGGCCGATGGGGAGATGTCTTGCGCCCGCGGCGACGGACACTCATCGTTCGCCCCTGATGCGCAACCGGATCCGCGTCCTCTCCCGCCTGTTCGTGGCGGTCGTGTTCACCGGCCACTCGCTTGCCTCGGGGCTTTTGCCCGGGTGGGTGCCGGCCGGGTGCGCGATGGCGGGCGGCATGCCCGCCGTCCATGGGGCAGCGTCCATGCCGTCCGCGACGAGCGGCCACCAGGCGGCCGGCGATCCGCGGCATCACCACGACTGTCCGTGCATGGGCGATTGCTGCGCGGCGCGCGCGGCGGTCTTGCCCGCGGTCGCGGCATTCGCGCTGTCGCTGCCCGCGCCCGCGTCGAACGTTCGCGCGCCCGCGGCCCTGACGGTCCGGGCCGCGCGAGTGCCGCACCTGCTCCCTCCCGCCCAAGCACCTCCCGCGCTTCGGGTCTGACCCCGCGTTGCGGGGTCGCTTCACGGTCACGCGTTCACGCGCGCGACCGCCGGCGGCGGCACTCTGCCCCCGTCCGGCCCGACCTGTGCGGAGATTCATACCATGTTCGACACGCCCAAGTGCGCCGCTCGCGCGGCGCACCGACGTACGTTCAGGCTCGTGGCAGCCGCGCTCACGCTCATCGCCGCGGCGACGGTAGGTGGCGCAGCGGCTCAGGATTCCTCTGCGGTTCGCGCGGCGGCGCCGGCCGACACGGTGCCGGCTCATCCCGACACCGCCGTGAAGCGGCGCAAGTCACATGCCGATACCACTCACCTCGCCGCGGTGACGATCACCGCCGCGCCGCCCGCGCCCAGCGAACCGAACATGTCGATCACGATCACGCAGTCGCAGATCGCGAGGCGCCGGCCAATTCGCCCTACGAGCTGCTGCGCCAGACGACGGGACTCGAGGCGCACGAGCAGGGGCAGGGGCCCGGCTTCGCCTCCGACATCTCGGTGCGCGGATTCAGCTCCGACCACTCGACCGACATCGCGCTCTGGATCGACGGCGTGCCCGATCAACGAGCCGGTGAACGGCCACGCGGAGGGCTACAACGACTTCAATCTGATCTTCCCCCAGGCGGTGACCGGCATCGATGTGCTCAAGGGCCCGGTGAGCGCGCTCTACGGGAACTTCGCGTTCTCGGGCATCATCAACGTGCGGACGGTCGAGCACATGGACGGCACGCAGGCCGAGCTCACCGCCGGCTCAATACGGCAACTACGAGGGCTCGATGCTCAGGGGCTTCGAGCACGGCGGCACGAGCGGCGTGCTCGGCTTGCGCGGCTGGCACGACGATGGATGGCGGCCCCACTCCGACGGAAGCCTCGGGCAGCTCCACGGACGGCTGTTCAACAGCTGTCCGACATCACGACGCTCGACTGTTGGCGTCGAGCTTTACGCCACGACTACAAGTCGCCGGGCTTCCTCGACACGGCGTCGTACGAACGAGGGCGACTACACGTCGTCTCCAATTTCGGCGACGGCGGGTACAAGCGGCACGCGCAGGAGCGGGCGAGCCTGGCGGTGCAATTCACCTCGGACGCGCTGCTGGCGCACGACGTTGTACGGGACGCAGGGCACCTGGAACTTCTGGTTGAGCACGCCGCCCGGGCTCGGCGGGCTTGCTCGAAGGGATCGGGGGTCGAGACGCGGGAGTACGACGGCCGCTACGGCGGCGGCGCGACGACCGCGCTCACGTACACTCGGGCACGCAGATCGGAGAGCTTCTGGGCGTCGACGTCTCGTTCGGCGCCCAGGTGCAGTACGACCCACTCCCACTACGAGAACTGGGCCAGGCAGTCGACGGCTTTCGCGAGGACTCGGCAGCCAACGCCCAGGTCGAAGGCCAGCCAGGTGATCGGGCGGTCTCTTCCTGCAGGGGAACTTCAACGTCACAACAAGCTGCGTCTGATGCTGCGGCGCCCGGCTCGATCAGCTGTCCACCACGTCGCAGCAGCCCGATCAGCCGGCAGCGAAACGTGCTGCGGCTGGAACAACGCGAGCTGACGCTCACCTGCAGCACGCACGCAGTACAGCAAGGGGGTCTTCTCGCCCAAGACCGGCCTGCTGTTGCAAGCGACGACTGGCTCGGGATCTACGAGAACATCTCGAAGGGATTCCGACAGGAGGACGGTGTCATCCTCGATCCGACCACGCCGCTTCATCTACGTCTGGCAATACGAGGCCGGCGTACAGGTCAACACCCACTCGCTGAGCCTCGCAGGCGTCGGTCTTCCGGATGAACCTGAGCAACTCACAGGCAGTTCAACGGCGTGACGACGATCGGCGGCGGGCCGAGCGTCCGGAAGGGCATCGACCTCACGGGAAACTACGTGGTGCTGCCGGGGCTCACGCTCAACACGGCGTTCACGATTCTCGACGCCAAGTACACGAAGTTCATCGACGCAGGCACGGGCGTCGACTATTCCGGAACGCCGGTGTTCAACACGTCGCAAGTACGTCGGCATCTTCACCGTGAACGAGCGTGCCGCCGCATTCCATCTGGCAATTCCAGCTCGGCACCAACTTCCAGGGCGCCGTACACGCCGTTCGAGGAGCGATCGGCCTCACCCGTCCGGGGTTCGCGCTGCTGAACGGCTACGCGGGGGTGCAGCTCTCGAAGCAATGGATCCTGAGCCTCGGCGTGCGGAACATCCTCGATACCCAGTACCGCGAGCTGGAATCGGGTTACTTCGTCACGCCCGGGCAGCCGCGGACGTTCTATCTCAGGATGCACTTCGGGAACTAGCGCTATATTCTACTCTTCAGGAGAACCATCATGTTCGCTCGGATCGATCGCAACACCGCCGTCTTCGCGCTCGCGCTTCTGCTGCCCGCCGGCGCGTTCTTCCATACCAAGCTGACGAAGGCGGAGCCGGGGGTCGCGTCCACCGTGACTACGGCGCCGGCGCAGATCCGGCTTTGGTTCTCGGAGGAGCCGGAGCTCTCGCTCACGACCGTGACGCTCGAGAAGGCGGCGGACAGTTCGGTGCTCGAGAAGCTTGCACTGACCGGTACGGACGACAAGAAATCCGTTGCCGGCAAGATCACGGCTCCGCTCGCCGCGGGAACGTATCTCGTGGTGTGGAAGACCGCCGCAACCGATGGACACCCGGCGAAGGGGACGTACTCCTTTACGTACAGACCCGCGAGGAACTAACCGCAACACCAAGAGGGGAAACGGGAAACGGGAAGCGGGAGGGAGTGGTGCGCGAGTGACCACGCCTCTCCCGTTTCCGCGTTTCCCGCTTCTTGCTGCCCGATTGTAGTGGCAGTTGAGCTCACCCCATCTGACTCAACCGGTCGCGGACCGCAGCGGCAGTAGCCGGCCGTGAGTCGGGCCGCTTCGCCAGCAGCTGCGCAATGAGCTCGTCCAGCTCAACGGACACCGCGTCGTTCAGCGAGCGGGCGCGCGCCGGTTCATCCTTCAGCAGTTTCGCAATGAGCGTCATCGCCGTCGCCGCCTCGAACGGCAGCCGCCCCGTCGCGGCTTCGAAGAGCACCACGCCCACCGCGTAGAGATCCGCGCGCACGTCCACCTCTTCGCCGAGCAATTGCTCCGGCGGCATGTAGGCCGGCGTGCCCACGACGAGCCCGATCTCGGTCAGCCCCGCACCCGCGCGGTCGGTGAGCCGCGCGACGCCGAAATCCATCACCTTCAGCACGCCCTCCGCGTCCACCAGCAGATTGTGCGGCTTCACGTCGCGGTGGATCACCCCCTCGGCGTGCGCGGCCGCGAGCGCGTCGCACAGTTGCGTGCCGATCGCCAGCACGCTCTCCATGCTCAGCGTGCCGCGCGTGTCGATCAGCTCGCGCACGGTGATCCCCTCCACCAGCTCCATCGTGAGGAAATAGCCGCCCTCGTATTCGCCCAGGTCGTGCGTGCGCACCACGTTGCGGTGCGTGATCTTCCGCGCGAGGCGGATCTCGCTCTTGAAGCGTTCGATCACGGCCTCGTCCGCCATGCTCTCCTTGCGCAGCGTCTTGAGCGCGATCTCCTCGCCCAGTTCGCTGTCCTTCGCGCGGAACACGGCGCCCATGCCGCCGCGGCCGAGCGTCGCGAGGATCTCGTAGCGATTCGCGATCCGCTCGCCGGTCTGCAGCATCACCGGCGCCAGTCCGCCCGGCCCGCCGGCGTTCGACTCGCGCGCCTTCGTGATGTCGGTCTTCAGCGCGCGCACGCGCTCGTGCAGCTGCTGCTCGCGCGCGCGCACGTTGGTGGCCATCGCGTCGAACACGCGCGCGAGACGCCCCACGGCATCGCGGCGCCGCGCCGACATCCGCCAGCATGCCCGCCTTGTACGTGCCCGCCTCCACCGCGCCCGCCGCCGTGGCCACCGCTTCCGCCGCGAGCGCCACCGCGCGCTCCTGGTCGCGCGCGCGCTTCCGCGCGAGACTCGCCCCCACGCGCGCCTTGAGCAGCACGGGATCGAACGGCTTCGGCAGGAAATCCTCCGCGCCTTGCTCGATGCAGCGCACCGCGCTCTCGGTGTCGTCCAGCGCGGAGATCACGATCACCGGGATGTCCCGCGTGCTCTTCTTCCCCTTGAGCCGCTCGAGCACGGCGAAGCCGTCCAGCTCGGGCATCATGATGTCGAGCAGCACGAGATCGGGCATGTCGCTCTCCACCATTTCCAGCGCTCTCAGCCCATTCTCGGCGCAGATCACGCCGTAGCCCTGCTTCTCCAGCCGCCGCTTCAGGAGCTGGCGGTTGTCCTCCACATCGTCCACCACGAGGATCTTCGCCGCGCGATCGTCCGCCGGTTCCTCTTCCACCGGCGCGGGAGCGCCCGCCGCCGCGATCACGAGATCCTTCGGCCGCAGCTGCTCGGCCGCGTGCAAGATGCGGCGCAGGTCGTCCGCCGCCGCGTCGCCCAGGTCGTGCGCCGAGATGAGCGAACTCACCGCCCGAATGATCTGCGCCTGCGGCTCCTCCAGCTCGTCGTACAACCGCCGCACCGCATCGCTCGGCGGCGTGCTGCTCGGCACGAGCACGGCACTAATGTGCTGCAGGGCGTCGTGCGCCGCGGCGAGGATCACCTTGAGCGGCGCGCGATGCTCCTCGTCGCCCGGCGGGAGATCCTCCAGCAGCATTTCCGTGTAGCCGACGATGTGATTCACCGGCGTGCGGAAGGTGTGCCGCAGTTCCCCCACCGCCGAGTTGCGTCCGCTCACGCCTTGGCTCCCAGCACCGCGGCGATCTTGCCGAGCAGGCGCTCGAAGTCCACGGGCTTCGTGTCGTACTCGTCGCAGCCGGCGGCCAGCGCCTTCTCGCGGTCGCCCTGCATCGCGTGCGCCGTGAGCGC
This sequence comes from uncultured Gemmatimonadaceae bacterium, assembly GCA_963751275.1. Classification (GTDB taxonomy): domain Bacteria; phylum Gemmatimonadota; class Gemmatimonadetes; order Gemmatimonadales; family Gemmatimonadaceae; genus DATKOH01. Next base: position 28,692 of record CAVVTZ010000001.1, read on the forward strand.
GATGATCGCGACGCGCTTTCTCTTCTCGCCGGCGCGGATCTGGCGCGCCGCCTCCCAGCCGTCGATCTCGGGGAGGTTCATGTCCATGAGCACCACGTCGAACTCGCCGGTGAGCGACATCTCGACGCCGCTGCGGCCATCCACGGCGATGCCCACCTCGAAGCCGCGGCGCGCAAGACGGCGCGAGAGCATGTCGCGGTTCATCTCGTTGTCTTCCACCAGCAGCACGCGTTTCGCGTCGCTCATGCGGTCATCTCCGGCGCCGGCCGCGCGGCGCGCGCGTCGGACGGCAGTCGAATGGTGAAGGTGGATCCCTTGCCCGGCGAACTGTCGCCCGGTCACGTCGCCGCCCATGAGACGGCAGAAGCGCCGCGTGATCGCGAGGCCGAGCCCCGTGCCGCCATAGCGGCGCGTCGTGCCGGCGTCGGCCTGCGCGAACGCTTCGAACAACCGCGACATCTGCTCGTCGGTGATCCCGATCCCGGTGTCGCGCACCTTGAAGAGCATCTCGTGCTTCGCGCGCGACACCTCGAGCGTGATCGTCCCCTTCTCGGTGAACTTCGCGGCGTTGCTCAGCAGGTTCAGCAGCATCTGCCGCAGCTTGGTGGAGTCGGTCCACATCGTGCCCGGCTTCTCGGGCACGTTCACCACGAGCTTGTTCCCGTTGCGCGCGACCAGCGGCTCGACGGTGGCGCGCACATCCTCGATGATCGCGGCGACATCGGTCCGCTCGATCAGCAGGTCCATGCGCCCCGCCTCGATCTTCGATAGATCCAGTATGTCGTTGATGAGCGACAACAGATGCTTGCCCGCCGAGCGGATCTTCTCCAGGTCGCCGGTGCTCGCCGTGTCGCCCCGGTCGCGCGCGTCCTCCTCGAGCATCTCGCTGTAACCGATGATCGCGTTGAGCGGCGTGCGCAGCTCGTGACTCATGCTCGCCAGGAATTGGCTCTTCGCCTTGTTCGCCCCCTCGGCGTCACTCTTCGCCTTGAGCAGCTCGGTCACGTCGTGGTACAGCGCGAACACGCCAATGCGTTCGCCGTTCACCACCACCGGCACGCCGAAGAGTTCGACGTCGATGAACGTGCCGTCCTTCCGCTTGCGCTTGCCGATGCCGCGCGCCGCCTGGCTCGCGGCCATGCTCGTGTAGTTCTTCGCCTCGGCGAGCGTCTCGGGCGTCGTGATGAGCGAGTCGAGATTCTTGCCGAGCACTTCGTCGGTGGTCCAGCCGAACACGCGCTCGAAGGCGGGGTTCAGCTGCACGATGTCGTCCTTCATGTCGAGCGTGACGATCGCGACCGGGCTCGTCTCGACCACCGCCTCGAAGAATTGCTTCTGCCGGTCGGCGTTCGTGAACAACCGCGCGTTCTCGATCGCGATCGCCGCCTGCGGCGCGAAGAGTTTGAGGCGTCGCAGATCCTCTTCGTTGAACACGCGCTTGGGATCGGCGTGCACCGTGGCGATCGAGCCCACGAGCCGCTCGCCGATGAGCAACGGCGCGGCCATCACGGAGTGGATGTTGGAATCGAGATACGCGGAAGCGCGCCCCATCCACTCGTTGTAATTGGGGATGACGATGGGCTCGAGCGTCTTCGCCACCGTGCCCATCGCACCCTCGCCGTACTTGAGGCGCGTGCTCACGAAATCGCCCTGCTGGATCTCGCTCGCGACGATCTCCATCTCGCGCGTCGCTTCGTGGTAGATCGCGATCTGCCCGCCGGTGACGCCGAGCAGTGTCACGGCGCGGTTGAGCACGGCCTCGAGCACGCGGGGCAGGGAGAGCGCGCTCGCGAGGTCGCTCATGGAGTCGAGCAGCGCCTGCTGCTCGTCCGCACGGCGGCGTTCCTGCACGAGCAGCCGGGCGCGCGCGATCGCGATCGACGCCTGTGTCGCGGCCGCCGTGAGGATCTCGAAGTCGGGTTTCCCGAAGGCGTTCGCGTCGTGGCTCTGCACGCAGAGCACGCCCACCGGCGTGTCGTCCACCATGAGCGGCACATCCACTTCGCTGCCGCTCTTGTACGTGGCGACATACTCCGGCGCCTTCTTGACGTCGGCGGTATAGACGAGCTGCTTGGAACGCAGCGCCTTCTCGGTGAGCCCGTGCCCCGGCGCGATGCGCATGCCGACCTTCACATCCTTCCACCCCACGCAGGCGCGCAGCACGCGTTCATGCGTGTGCTCGTCGAGCAGGAACATGCCGATGAGATTGTAGCCGAGCGCGTCGTCGCGAAGACCCTCGACGACACGGCGGCAGACTTCGTCCTCATCGAGCGCCGCGGCGATCTCGGCGCTGAGTCGAAGAAGGGCGGATTGGCGGGCGCTCGAACGGGAAGGGGCTTTCGGCACGCGTGATTCTAAGACTGGTGCACGCGCGAGGCTAGTCTCCACCTCCTGGTGACTGGGGTGCTGGCACCCCGAACTCCGTACTTGGTCCCCCGAACTCCGCCATTGGCTATTAGCGTGTGGTCAGGGCTCAGTCGTACTTGGCGTTGTCGTCATACAATGCCAGCAACGCCGTCGCCCTGACCACCGCTAATGGCCAATGGCGGAGTTCGGGGGACCAAGAACGGAGTTCGGGGTACCAAGTACGCCATTGCGGTTCCGGTCGTGATCACCTTTTCACGGGGAGATCCACTTCGTAAGGAGGACCGATGAACCACTCTTGTCCGAAGCGCGGTCGTACCACTTTGACATTGCTGTTCTGTCTCGCCCCGCTGTCGATCGTGGTCGCGTGTGGCAGCAACCAGCCCCCGCCCGATTTGGCGCCGGATCCCGCGCTGCTCGCGCAGATCCGTGAGATCCGGATCATCCCCGCATCCACGAGCGTCTGTCCGGGCTCGCCGATCCAGGCCTCCTATGAAGCCGTGCTCGACGATGGCACCCACGTGCCGTTCGCGCAGACGTACGACTCGAAGCATCCGCCGCGGCTACACGTGAATTCCCTCTCGTTCTCGAGCGCCGAGGCGGTGAGGCAGGCCGACGGCAGCTGGCTATCGGACAAGGATCCGCTGCTCTCCGCCACGACCGGCTTTCGTCTGAGCGCCGCGCTCAAGGCGAAGCCGGCGATCCACGCGACGGCGACGGTGTCTCCCGACTACGGCTGTACGCCGCACGCGTTCTCGTTCGCGGGGGCAGGGGGCGGAGAGGCCCAATCGGGCGGGAACGGGCCGCCGATCACGGTGCGCGTTGGTGTGGGACGGTCGCCGTTCTACGACAAACTGCTCATCGTGGGGATCCAGGTTGGCGCGCAGGCGCCGCTCTATGAACTGTACGACGCGCGCACGATATCATCCGCGAACCGGCTGTCGATCGAGACGCGCGGCGGCACCGGCGGCGTCGGCATCGCCGGTACGAGGGGCGCGCAGGGCCGATCCGCGCCGGAAGGATGCCCGTCCCAAGTGGGCGGGCCGGGGGACAATGGGGGGAGCGGCGGCGCGGGCGCGGCCGGAGGACCCGGCGGTGACGTGACGATCATGGTCGCCGACGGGGATCCGTCCATCGCCGGCGTCGTCGCGGCACGCAGTCCGGGCGGCGGCGGCGGACCGGGTGGCGCAGGCGGCGCCGGCGGGCTGGGCGGAAAAGGCGGGCAGGGATACGAGCCGATGGGAGGGACGAGCTGCGAGAGCGCGCGGGACGGCGAAGTTGGGTACAATGGGCCGCCCGGACGGCAAGGCGCCGAGGGGCCGGCGGGTCCGCAACCGCACATCATGAAGGTGCCGGCGGATCAACTATTCGGGCCAGCAGCGCCGGCTGAACTGGCAGCGTTGCTGAGCGGGAATAATCCGCGAACGTGAGTCGAACCCCGAACTCCGTTCTTGGTCCCCCGAACTCCGCCATTGGCCATTGGCGTGTGGTCAGGGCTCAGGCGTACTTGGCGTTGTTGTGATACCATACCAGCAGCGCCGTCGCTCGTACTACACGCCAATAGCCAATGGCGGAGTTCGGGGGACCAAGAACGGAGTTCGGGGTGCTACTCCCTTGTAGTCAGGACGTTGGACGTTAGACGGGCTGGAACATCGGAGTCTGAGTAGTCGACTGCCCTTACTCTCGACCTCCACCCGTCTACCGTCCAACGCGCAATGGCATCAGTTGCAGCCCGTGTGCCCGCAGCCGCACGAGGCGCCGGTGGAGGCGGTGCCCGACTTGGCGCAGTGATCGCTGCAGAATCGCTGCTGGGGTCTCGCATTGCACTTGCAGCCCGGATGCGCGCAGCGCGTCATGGGCGCGGCTCCGGATTCGCTGGGAGGCGGGGTCATGGTGGATCCCTCGTGGTGATCGTAAGAACGCAAAAAGGCGCGGCGGGACTGTCAGAGTCCCTACGCGCCTTCGATTCGCGAGTCAGCATCGCTCGCTCAGCAAGGCAGATCCTTATCCAGTTCTACTCTCCAAGCCTAAGACAGTTCCCCGCGACTGACAACCCCCCGAACTCCGTACTTGGTCCCCCGAACTCCGCCATTGGCCATGAGCGTGTGGTCACGGCTCAAACGTACTTGGGATTGCCGTGATACAATCCCAGCAACGTCGTTGCTGGTACTACACGCGAGTGGCCAATGGCGGAGTTCGGGGGACCAAGAACGGAGTTCGGGTCTCGCCTCACGCCGTTGCGGTCGCGATCACGAATTCCCCCGGCACATCGTATGAGTCCCCCGACTTGAACCCCGCGATGGACTCGAGGTATTCCGCCCTCGCCGATGATTTCGTGCTGTCATCGAAATGTGAATACGCCAGCGCCACCGGCCCCGCCACGAACGCCGCCGCGCATGCATCGCTCGCCGAGTCGTAGTGCAGCTTCGTGTTCATCCGTTCCACGATGATGTTCGAGAATCCCGCGAGTTCGAGATTGAGCGACAGCGCATCCGCCGTGCCGAGCTGAAAGAACAACGGGCACACCTCCGACTCCACGCGCCGCTCGACGATCGGGAATATCTCCGCCCAGCCGCATTTGTCGCGCGCCCCCCACACCGCCACCGCAATGCGCCCGCCCGGCCGCAGTGCGCGCTTCATCTCTTTCAGCGCCAGCATCGGGTCGGGCACGTACATGAGCCCGAACGCGCACAGCGCCACATCGTACGCGCCGTCCTTCACCGTCATCGCCTGCGCATCCATCCGCGCCGCCGTCACCTGCGACAGCGATTGCTCCTTCGCCGCGTTGGCGACGTCCTTCACCATCTCGTCGCTCAGATCCGTCGCGAGCACCGAGCCGCTCTCGCCCACGGTGGACTCGCCGCGCGCAAGGAGACCAAGCCGGTGCCACACGCCACATCCAGCACCCGTTCGCCTCTGCGTAGTGATGCCATTTGCAGCAGCCGGTTCTGTGCCGGCTCGAGCGCCTGCGACCAGTACCGTTCGTACTCGCCCGCCGCCTTGTCCCATCCGTAGCGCTGTATGCGCAGCTGCAGATCCGCGTCCACCGCTACTTCCCGTTCACGCGGATCTCGCCGCTCAACGGCACCGCGCGCGAGAAATCGTCCACGTACGAACTGGTGCGCACGGCCTGCTCGAGCATCGCGCGCACGCGCGACGTCCGGCGCCGCGCTCCGCGCGTCGATCGTGTAACGCATCGCGCCATAGCCCGGCGGCACATCGTTCGCGATCCCCAACTCGCCGCGCACATCGTAATCCGCCTCCACATCCACCGTGAGCGCGTCGAGCACGATGTCCATGCGCGCCGCCCACATCCCGATCCCCAGCACGAGACAGCTCGCGAGCGCCGCGCGCCCCAGCACGCCCGGATTCGGCGCGTCGCCCGGCCCGCCGTACACCTCGGGCATGCCGACGCGGAAGGTGTGCGATCCTTCCGTCACCGTGCACGTGAGCCCCGCGCCGAGCGTCGCGCGACTCGCCGCGGTGCCGCGCCCCTTCGACGGCCGCGCCATGACGATCTTCACATTCCGCTCGATCGCTTCCTTGATCCTCTCGCCCTCTCCCATGCGCACCTCTGTCGTTCGCTGGTGTAAAGCTGGCACCCCAATGAACGCGCGGTAAGTTGTAAGTAGTTCCCCGAGTCCCGAGTCCCGAATCCCGAACACGAAGAGGCTTTGATGCCGCACGCCCGCATTGCTCTCGCCTTCGCATTGGCCTCTCTCGTGGGAGCCTGTCGCACCGAAAGCGCTCCCCCCGCCGCGACACAGGGCGCTTTCGTGATGGATCGCACGGTGCTCCCCATCGCGCGCCCCGTCACGCCGCACGATCACCACGCTCGACGCGCGCAACGCAACGCCCCCCGCGCCCTTCGCGGTCACCGCTCCGCAAGGGCGCACCCAACGTCGTCTACATCCTGATCGACGACATGGGCTTCGGCGCGCCGAGCACCTTCGGCGGCGCGATCCGCCATGCCCGTCCTCGATTCGCTCGCGAACGCGGGGCTCCGCTACAACCAGTTCCACACCACGGCGCTCTGCTCGTCCCACGCGCATGGCGATCCTCACCGGCCGCAATCACCACACGGTGAACACCGGCGCCATCATGGAGATCGCCACCGCCTTCACCGGCAACACCGGCATCCGCCCTCTCGAGACCACGCCCTTCGCCGAGATCCTGCGCCAGAACGGCTACAGCACCGCGGCCTTCGGCAAGTACCACGAGACGCCGCCGTGGGAAGTCTCGGTCTCCGGCTCCTTCGACCGTTGGCCCACGCATTCCGGCTTCGACAAGTTCTACGGCTTCATCGGCGGCGAGACGAACCAGTATTCGCCGCTCCTCTTCGACGGCACCACGATGGTCGAGCCCTCGCGCGATCCCAAGTATCACGTCACCGTGGATCTCACGAACCACGCGATCCAGTGGATGCAGGCGCAGCACAGCATGACCCCCGACAAGCCGTTCTTCGTCTACTTCGCCACCGGCGCCACGCACGCGCCGCACCAGGTTCCCAAGGAGTGGATCGCGAAATTCAAAGGCCAGTTCGACGACGGCTGGGACGCCTACCGCGAGAAGACTCTCGCGCGCCAGATCAAGATGGGCATCGTCCCCGCCGGCACGAAGCTCGCCCCACGCCCCGAAGCGATCAAAGCCTGGAACGCGCTCAGCCCCGTCGAACGCAAAGTCTTCGCGCGCCAGATGGAAGTGTACGCCGGCTTCGCCGCACAAACCGACTACGAGATCGGCCGCCTGCTCGGCGCCCTCCACGACATGGGCGTCGCGAACAACACGCTCGTCTTCTACGAAGCGGGCGACAACGGCGCGAGCGCCGAGGGCGGACTCGCCGGCATGCTCAACGAGATGACGGTGTTCAACGGCGTCGCCGAGGACGTCAACAACATCGCGAAGCATCTCGACGAACTCGGCGGCCCGAATTCCTTCAGCCACTTCGCCGCCGGGTGGGCCGTGGCCACCGACGCGCCCTTCGAGTGGACCAAGCAGATCGCCGGCAGCTACGGCGGCACGCAGAATCCGATGGTCATCTCGTGGCCCGCGCGCATCAAGGCGCACGGCGAGATCCGGCCGCAGTGGTCGCACGTGACCGACATCGCGCCCACCGTGCTCGAAGCGGCGAACGTCCCGCAGCCGCGCACGGTGAACGGCGTGACCCAGGCGCCGATGGACGGTTTCTCGCTCGTGTACAGCTTCGACAGTGCGAACGCGAAGTCGCGTCACAACACGCAGTACTTCGAGATCCTCGGCAATCGCGGCATCTACCACGACGGCTGGATGGCCGGCACCGTGCACCGCATGCCCTGGGAGACCGTGCCGCCGCACCCGGTGGCCGAGGATGTGTGGGAGCTGTACCACGCCGACTCCGATTTCTCGCTCTCGAACAACCTCGCCAAGCAGAATCCCGAGAAGCTCAAGGAGATGCAGGATCTCTTCATGAGCGAGGCCGTGAAGTACCACGTGCTGCCGATCGACGACCGCAGCATCGAGCGCTTCGACGCGAGTCTCGCGGGGCGTCCCGATCTCATGGGCGGCCGCACGGACGCTGACCGTGTACCCCGGGATGCACGGGATGATGGAGAACGCGTTCATCAACGTGAAGAACCGTTCCGTTGATTTCACCGCGGAGATCGAGGTGCCGAAGGGCGGCGCCGACGGCGTGATCCTCGCGCAGGGCGGACAGTTCGGCGGCTGGAGCCTGTACGTGAAGAACAACCGCCCGGTGTACTACTACAATTATCTGGGCCTCGAGCGGATGACGCGTGCGCGGCTCCGATCCGCTTCCCGCGGGGAAGGTCACGCTCCGCTACGCCTTCCTCTACGACGGCGGCCGCCCCGGCGCGGGCGGCACGGTGATCATCTATGTGAACGGCAAGAAGGTCGGCAGCGGCAAGATCGCGAAGACCCAGCCGTACGTGTTCTCGATGGACGACGCCACCGACGTCGGCATGGACGAGGGAACGCCGGTGAGCACGGAATACGGGAAGTGGGACAACGGATACCGCGGCACGATCAAGTCGGTGACGGTGAAGACGAGTCAGGTGAAGTTGACGCCCGAGCAGGTGAAGGCGCTGGAGAAGTTGGAGGATGATGATGCGGTGAGTATCGACTGAGAGTACCTAACGGCAGGCTGTGGGCTGTCGGCTGTTGCTGTACTGCCTAACGGCAGGCTGTGGGCTGTCGGCTGTTGCTGTACTGCCTAACGACGGCCTGCAGTGGAACGTCCGAAAGGGGAGGTCACGATGGCACAATTATTCGGCGCCGCCTGTCAGTCCTGCGGCATGCCCCTCGCCAAAGATCCACTCGCCGGCGGCACCGAAGCCGGCGGCGCGAAGAGCGCGATGTACTGCAGCTACTGCTATCGCGACGGGAAGTTCGTGAGTCCCGACATGACGCTGGAGCAGATGCAGACGCTCGTCGTCGAGAAGCTCCAAGAACAGGGAATGCCTGGTTTCGTCGCGAAATGGTTGGCGCGCGGGACGCCGAAGCTGCAGCGGTGGAGCTGAATCCACCCCGAGGGGATCGAGATTGATGCGCAGTTGAGATTGCGTTGAGCCCAGGTGAGTACGCTCTAATCGCGTGACTTGCGCTCGGCGCTTGAATCTCTCAACTATGGGAACCATGACCGCCCGTTATCCACTCCTCGCAGCCTGCGCTACCGCGCTCGCCATGCTGGCGTGCAGCTCGGATTCGAGCAATCCGCTCGGCCCGCCGCCGCCCGCCGGATTCTCCGCGACCGGCGACTGGACCTACACCACCCAGCTCGCCGACAAGAAAGACGGCATCACCTGCGCCATTTCCGGCCTCATGCACCTGCGCCAGTCGGGATCCGCGCTGGCCGGCTCCGCGTTCGAGAACGTCGTGTGCCAGGGGAACGGCGTCGCGTCCGACACGGCGACCACGACCATTAACTCCGGCACGCTCAGCGGCACCGCCGTCGCGATGGATGTGGGCGGCTGTTCGTGGACCGGCCAAGTGTACATGGATGGCACCACAACCAAGGCGAGCGGATCGGTGTCGTGCAATGCCCAGTCGATCAAGTTGACGGGGTCCTTCACCGCCGTCTTCGTCGGCGATGTGACGCCGCCGGCGGTGATGGGCGACCTCGTCTATCCCCAGAGCGACAACATCGCCGTTCCCGGCGACCATGTCTCGGTGGAGATCGATGCCACGGACAACGTGACGCTCCGGTGGATGGGTTACGAGGCGGGCGCACCGTTGAACACGCGCGATTCGGTGGCCGTCACGGGCGCCAGCGCGCACGCCAGCCTGTCGATCATCGCGCCCGTGAGCGGGCCGGTCGCGATCACCTTCTTCGCGCGGGACTCGGCCGGACTCGTTGGCACCGCCGGGACCCCGCTGGGGGTGCTCGCGGGATACGTGCGGCGGCCCACCGCGGTGTTGCCGCTCGCGGCGGCGGTCCAGGACATCGCGATCGATTCGGCGCACGCGCTCGCCTACCTCGCGCTCGCCAACCAGCGCCAGATCGCGGTCGTGGATCTCACGGCGCGGAGCTACGCGGCGAGCGTCGCGCTCCCGGTGCCCGGGATCTCGGTGGACGTGACGCGGAGTGGCGACAGCCTGCTCGTCGCGGCGGACAGCTCCGCGGCGGTCGCGGTCGTGCGGCTCTCGCCGCGTACGATCACGACGATCACTTTGCCGCACCCGGGCACCGATCCCATGCTTCCCTTCTGGACGTACCGGGTGCGCGCGATGGCGAACAACAAGGCGATCGTGAGCGTCACCGACCCTCAGCCGTACGATTGCTGCGTGGGATACCTCGAGGCCATTGATCTCGCGACCGGCACGGCGGTCATTCGCGGCGATGGCGGTCTTTCCGGGAGCGTCTCGAACCACCAACTGCTGGACCGCTCCGCGGACGCGCAGACGCTCGTGTTCGCGTGGACGTGCTGCACGCCGTTCACCGCGCGGAAATATTCGTCGGCGACCGACGCTTTTGGACCGGTGACGACCGTCATCGCTTATGACCAGGTCGTCTTCGGTCTCTCGCCCGATCGCCACGCGCAGTCGATCCTCGTATCGAACACGATGATGGATGCGAATTTCTCTCCATTGTGGACCTATAACTCGCCGGACCTCGCGTTCGGGGGCCTGGCGACGCTCTCCCCCGACGGCGCCTACGCGTATCTCGCCACCACCAATGGCTACGTGAAGCTTCGCACCTCCGATCAGTCGGTGGTGGAGCACGTGCGGCTGCCGGTCTACGCGCAGAAGGGGGCGATCAGCCCCGACGGCAACACCCTCATCGTGGCGAGCGGCACGCCGACCTACTTCCAGTCGACTGACCGGCTCTTGATCGTGGACCTGCGATAATGGCCTGTTCGCCATATCTCGCGCGCCGGCGCGCTCTCGTCGCCGTGTGGATCGGCATGGCCGCGGCCGCGTGTAGCAGTGGCGACAGCGGCGGATCGAGCAGCGCGCAAGTCGAGGGAGTCTGGTGGCTCTCATCTCAATTTCAGGTGGCGTCGCCACTGACTACCTGCGGCGATACGATGCGGCTTCGCGCCACGTCATCCGGCGCCGCGTTCTCGCTGACCGGCGTACAATACGGAGGCTGTCTCCTCGGCGGTGGCGTCGCGATCAACATGGATGGCCAGGTCTCCACCACGGCCGGCCAGGTCGGGAGCGAGAACGCCGTCACGTTCCAGTTGGCTGGATGCGATTACAGTGGGGCGATCACGGGCGGTGGCGGCGCCATGTCGGGCTCGGTGCAGTGCACGGTCGATCTTCCCGGAGGACCGGTCCAGGCGAGCGGCCTCTGGACCGCGTATCGCAACGACTCCATCGGACCGCTCATCGTCGGCTGATGCTACTCCCACCACGGCGTTCCACGGCGACACGTTCACGGTGACGGCGATCGCGACCGACGACCAGACGCTGAAGTACGTGGGCGACAGCGTCTACTACGACTGGTCGCTCAGCCCGCAGTGCCCGGCGCATGCGACGCCGGAACGCGACTCGGCCGCCGTGTCCGGCACGAGCGCGCAGGCCAGCTTCCAGCACATTGTTCCGGATTGCGCGGAATACATCTTCGTGTGGGTCTTCTTGGCCGATACGCACGGCACGCGGATCGGGTCGAACATGTACCGCGTGTGGGTCGGTGGCGCCGTCAGCCAGATCAGCGGCGGATTGGACGACAGCCTCTACACGCTGGGCGATACGATCACGATCCATCTCACCGCCACGAACCCGCTCGGACTCGGTTGGGTCGGGTATCAATGGAACGACATGGGCTTCGCCGGGCAGGATTCCATTGCGGTGTCCGGCACCACCGCCACCGATACCTTCCGCGTTCGCGTCCCGCCCGCGTCGCAGCCGGGCCTGGCGTACGTGACGCTCTTCGCCCGATACCGGCACGGCGACAGATCGACCTTGGATCTGGGGCGCGTGCGCACCACCGACGCGCTCCGCTTCCCCGTGGCGCAGGTGAGTCTGAACGCGACGCCGAGCGATTTCGCGTACGCGCACGGCACCGACCGCATCTATCTCACCGATCTCACGAACGCACAGGTGCGTGAAGTGACGCTCAGTCCGTTCGCGCTGGCGCGGACCTTCGCGATCGCCGCGCCGGCATGGAGTCTCGACCTCAGCAGTTCCGAGGATTCGCTGCTCATCGGGCTGAAGGCGCAGGTGGCCATCTCGGTGGTGCGCCTGAGCGGCGGAGCGGCGGTGACCGTTCCCATCACGACCACGCAGGCCGCGGGCATGTACGAAGTGCGCCGCGTTCGCATCGTCGGGAGCAGCCGCGCGATGCTCGGCCTGGGCAATGGGAGTGGCGGCTACATGACGCAGCTCGACGTGAGCACCGGAGTGCAGACGGATCGCGTCCCGCGGGATGGATACGGCACGTTCGAGCGCACCGGCGATCGGTCGCTGCTCCTGCTCGTCGGCGGCGGAGGCCCGGTCTCGACACAGCTCTACGTGGCCTCGACGGACGCATTCTCGGCTACGCTGTGGGGCGTTGTGAGCGTGTTCGGGAGTTCCGGCGAGGTATCGGCCGACGATGCCGCGACGATGTGGCTCGTGCACAACGACCTGCTCACCTCGGCGATGTCGCCCATCCGCATCTTGAGCGGTCCGTATGCGGACATTGGAGCGAGGCGATGTCGCTGGACGGCACGCGGGCGTACACCGGGCGCTACGACGGATTCACCGAGATAGACCTGGCGACGGGGAACGTCCTGCGCGCGGTGTGGCTCCCGGTGACGCCCGATGTATCTCAAGGTGCTGCCGGGCAAGCGGGTGCTCGCGAGGATGGCGGCACACTGTATCTCGTCACGCTCCCGTGAAGGGGCGGCGGGCGCGGCGGGCCGCCACTCTCGCGATGGCTCTCGCGCTCGGCGCCGCGCTCAGTTCTCCGCCGGCGCCCAGCAGCGGCACCACGCCGTTCGTCCTCGAAGGGAACCGCGTGTACGCGCAGATCGACTTCCTGCGCCCCGATGGCTCCGCGCATCGCGCGCTCGCGTACGTGGACATGGGCGGCACGTCGATGGTCATCGCCGACACGCTGCTCAAGGAGTTGCAGATCGACACCAGCCGGCCGATGCGATTCAACGTCGGCGCACTCACGGTGACGCTGCCGGCCGCGGGGATCGTGAGCGTGCATCGTCCGCCGCGCCCGCTCGCGGGATCGGAGCTGCGGGTGGCGGCGATCATTCCGGCGAGCGTGCTGCAGCGGTACGAGGTGGTGTTGGATTACGGGAAGCGAACGCTCACCTTCGCGCAGCCCGGAACGATCGCGCCACAGGGCGCAGCCGTCCCGTTCCAACTGGATTCGGCCACGGGCCTCATCGCGGTGAACGCGTCGATCGACGGCCGCGCGTACGCGATCACCATCGACAACGGCTCCGCCTACACCTGGGTGCGTCAGCGCACCGCGAACGACTGGCTCCGCGCGCATCCCACGTGGGCGCGCGGCACCGGCGCGGTCGGGCCGAGCAACATGATGATGCTGGGCAGACAGCGACGGAGAGCGCGGGCACGCTCATGCGGATCGCCGAGATCTCACTGGGAACGTTGACGCTCCACCACGTCGGCGTGCTCGCCGCCGGCGAGAGCCACCGCTTTCCCGGCGGTCTCGAACTCTTCGACTGGTACTCGCAGAAGAACGCGGTCCCCGTGATCGGCTGGATCGGCGGCAACGTGCTCAAGGGATTCCAGATCACCGTGGACTACGCGCGTCGCACGATGTACTGGCTGCGACAAGCCGATCCCGATACGACGGATCAGGATCAGATCGGCCTGACGCTCCGCGCCGAGGGCGATCGTACTTCGTGTCCGCGATCGCGACGAAGAACGGCGTTCCCACTGTATCCGGCGTCGAGATCGGCGACCAACTCATCAAGATCGGCGATCTGGAGGCGACGAACACCTCATTCGGCGCGATCTACGCCGCGATGCACGGCAGGGCGGGGGACTCGGTTCCGCTGATCCTCGAGCGGAACGGCGCGCGGGTCGAGGTGACGGCGAAGGTGACCGGATTCTGACTGCAACTACCGGGAACCGATTACCGGGAACCGGTGAGGCATGACAACGCATGGAGTTACGGCAGGGCGCGAATATGTAACTCCATATTTTGTCATGCCACACCGGTTCCCGGAAATCGGTTCCCGGTAGTCAGGAGTTCTTCTTCAACGCCGCCTTCAGTTCGCCGAGCCTCTCCTCGATCGCTAACAGACACCGGATCCAGCTCTACCGCCAGCCCCGGATCCACCTTCCCGTATCTCTTCAGCGTGCGCGCCGAGCTGTCCTGCAGCTGATTGAGCTGCGCGGTGAGCATCGCCGCGATCGCGCGCGCCTTCGACTCGGGATGCGGCGCGAGGCCGATCGCGCCGCGAGATCTTCCATCTGCTCCGTGATCGCGTCGATCGCCGGCCGCACGCGCGCGAGATAACCGGGCGGGAGATCGTGCGCGAGATTGGTTAGGTGCCGCGTGTCGGGCGAGTCATCCTGCGCGAGCGCGACGATCTCGAGCAGCGTGTTCTCGAGCGACTGCAGGATCACCGCGAAGTGGCGGCGCTGGGGGTCGTTGAGGGGAAGGGGATGCTGCTCGCTTGTCACATTTGCTCCGTAGGGGGAAAACTGCCGGGAACCGATTACCGGGAACCGGTATGGCATGACAAAGCATGGTGTAACGACAGGCGCGATGATAGTGAGTCCGCGCAACCGGCCGCCTCTGAGATCCAGAGGAGGGAGCGGCGCCGCCGCCGGCGAGCCGCGTTAGCGAAAAGCGAGAGACTCGCGGTCGTATCGCGAGGCTCGAAGCGGTTTGAGCGGAATGCGGCGGAGCCGGTGGCGGCGCCGCGACCGTCCGCGATGTCGTTATGGGTTCCCGGCAGAACTACTCAACCTCCCGCGATCGCCCCGATCACGAGGAGCGGTTCATCCCCTTGCGCACCGCCTCCGGCAGCGGTGAATCTGCAGCGTCGAACGTGAGGTCCCTCTCACATGCGAAGAACCGGATGAACGCCCGCCGTTTCAAAGTCCCATAGTCCCGGATCGTCCCCCGCAACACCGGGTACTTCGCCTCCAGCGCGTCGAGCACCGACGCCGTCGTCCCGCCGCCGTTCACGTCGAGCGTGATCTCGTCTCCCACCTGCGCGAGGATCCGCAGATGATGCGGCAGCACGACGCGCACTTTCATTTCAGCGTCTGCACTTCCACCGAGAGAACGGCCGGCAGATCCCGCGCGATCGCCTCCCAGCTGTCCCCCGCGTCCGCGCTCGCGTAGATCTGCCCGCCCGTGGTGCCGAAGTACACGCCGCATTTGTCCAGCGAGTCAACGGCCATCGCGTCGCGCAGCACGTTCACGTAGCAATTCTTCTGCGGCAGTCCTTTCTTCAAGGCCTTCCACTCGTTGCCCCCCGTCTTGCTGCGGAACACCTGCAGCTTGCCGTCCAGCGGGAAATGCTCCGAGTCGCTCTTGATCGGCACCACGTAAATGGTCTCGGGCTCGTGCGCGTGCACGTCGATCACGAAACCGAAATCGGTGGGGAGATTGCCGCTGACTTCCTTCCACAGATCGCCGCTGTTGTCGGAGCGCATCACGTCCCAGTGCTTCTGCATGAAGAGCGTATTCGGCTTCGACTTGTGCAGCGCGATGCGATGCACGCAGTGCCCCACCAGCGCGGTGGGATCCGGCGTGTGATTCGAGCGGAGTCCCTGATTGATCGGCTTCCACGACTTGCCGCCGTCGTCGGTGCGGAAGGCGCCGGCCGCGCTGATCGCGACGTACATCCGTTTCTCATTCGTGGGATCGATCAGGATGGTGTGCAGGCACATCCCGCCGGCGCCGGGCGTCCAGCTGGGCCCCGTGCCGTGGCCGCGCAGCCCCGGCAGCTCCTTCCAATTCGCGCCGCCGTCGGTGCTCTTGAAGATCGCGGCATCTTCGATGCCCGCGAATACGGTGTCGGGATCCTTCAGACTCGGCTCGATGTGCCACACGCGCTTGAATTCCCACGGATGCGGCGTGCCGTCGTACCACGCGTGCGTGCCCGGCGTGCCCTCATACTCGAATTTGTTGCCCACCGGCGCCCATGTCTTCCCGCCGTCGTTCGAGCGCTGCACGATCTGCCCGAACCAGCCGGATGTCTGCGACGCGTAAATGCGATTGGGATCCGCGGGCGATCCCTTCATGTGGTAGATCTCCCAGCCGGCGAAATGCGGGCCGGAGACTTTCCATGTCTTTCGCTTGCCATCTGCCGTCAGAACGAAGGCACCCTTCTTGGTGCCGGCGAGAACGCGGACCTTTGCCATGATCGGGCTCCGAAACGGTGGTTACTCGTACAATCGCAAAGTCATCGCGCGGAGTCCAGTCCTGGTGCAGACTGTGGGACTCGCTCGTTGCCCTACGAATGCCGTCGTTCGACCGTAGAAGCCG
Source organism: uncultured Gemmatimonadaceae bacterium (assembly GCA_963751275.1). Lineage (GTDB taxonomy): Bacteria > Gemmatimonadota > Gemmatimonadetes > Gemmatimonadales > Gemmatimonadaceae > DATKOH01. Next base: position 44,965 of record CAVVTZ010000001.1, read on the forward strand.
TAGAATGTGGTGACTGGCGGATGTTTCAATGCGGCGGTATCTACTGGCAACACCGAGTTCCAACGGCTTCTACCGCAAACGACGGCGTGGGTAGTGCCGGTGCCGCGTCCCACACTCGGCAGTAGCTTCAGAATCTCCGTACCAGCCCGCCCTTACCGGGATCGTGTGCTATGCCCCGCCACCTGATACCTCGCCCTCGCGCTGGCGGCCGCCCACTCGCCGCCCAGCAGCCGGCCTTCGACTGGCACCCCATCGAGACCACCCTCGGCCGCGCCGGCATTCCGCAGCCCGGCGGCGTGATGCGCTTCAACTTTCCGTTCCGATCTCGACGTCCACATTGGCGACGTGAAGATCGTCCCCGCCCTCGCGCTCGGCGGGTGGGTGGCCTTCATGCCCGCGGGCCAGATGGGATCGCCATGGGCGACCTCGTGCTCACGCTCGACGAAATCGCCGGCGTGACGCGCGCGCTGCAGCAGGGCGGAGTGGAGATCACCGCCGAGCATAATAAGTTGATGGGCGAAGAACCGCGCGTGATGCATCTGGCACATCATGGCGAACGGCTCCGCGGCATCCATCGCAACGGCTCTTCGCCGCGCGCTCGAACAGAGCGCTACGCCACTAACCCTCGCGCCTTCCGCGCCGGTGCCGCTGAAGTTCCCGCTCGACACCGCGGCCATCGCGCGCGCCCTTGGCGTACATGGCACCGTGAACAGCAGCATCTCATCGAGCATCCCGCGGAAGACGCGGGCGATGGTCGGCTCGATCGAGCATTCCTCCGTCAATCGGCCTCTCCACTGCAGTCGATGTGCAGCCCATCGATTCAACAATGGCCGTCGCCACCGGCGATTTCGTGCTGGCGACGAATCAAGTGACCCCCGTGGTGCGCGCGCTCATAGCGCACGGTGTCACGGTGACGGCGGTGCACAGTCGCCTCATCGGATCAATGCCGGAATTGCTCTTCGTGCATTTCTGGCAGGACCACGCAAGCGCGCTCGCCAGCAGTACGCGGCGGCGGTGGCGGCGGAGTAACCCAACGGCCGGGTACCGATTGCCGGGAACCGATGTGGCATGACAACGCATGCCATCACGACATGCGCGCCTGAGCAGCAAGAGCATTCATCCTCTGAATCCTGTTCATCCCAGTAATCCTGTCAAAGCAGTTTGTCCGTGCTGGACCAAACTGCTTTGACAGAATTCCAGGAGTGAACGGAATTAGCAGATCAATGCTGCTGTGATCCCAGACGTCTTGTCTCAATGGCGGGAGCGCGCGACGTCGTTACACCATGCGTTTTCATGCCACACCGGTTCCCGGCAATCGGTTCCCGGTGGTTGCAGTACTCCTCCCCGCTCTGGCGAACCACTCTCCGTTCCGCACAAAATGATGAGTCTCCTTCCGAAGGGGGTTATCATGGCAACCGGCATCCTCGATGATCTCAAAAGCGGCTACCGCCGCGCGTGGTGGGCCATCATGCTCCGCGGCGTGCTGGGTCTCATCGTCGGCCTGCTGGTCATCATGCGCCCGCTCGAATCGGTGGGCGCGCTCGCGCTGGTGATCGCCTTCTGGTCGATCATCAACGGCGTGGTCGAGATCATGCACGCGATCGATCTCAAGGGCGTGATGAAGCACTGGTGGGTGCTGATGCTCTCGGGAGTGGTGAGCGTCGGCTTCGGATGCGCGGCGCTCTACTATCCCGGCCTGTCGCTCACCTTCGCGGTGCTGCTCGTCACCTGGTGGCTGATGGCCACCGGACTCCTCTCGATCTACGCCGCGATGGAGCAGCGGAAGCTGGACGTGCAGTGGGGATGGACGCTGGCCTTCGGCGTGGCGAGCATCATCGCGGCGGGGTTCGCGCTGGCCGCGCCGCCGGTGACGCTCGTGGCGATCATGGCGCTGATCGCGACGTACGCGATCGTGTCGGGGTCGCGCTCATCGTGGGGGCGTTCAGGATCAGGTCGATCGTCAAGCCGTAAGAGCAAACCGCCGGGAACCGATTGCCGGGAACCGGTAATGCATGACAACGCATGGCGTAACGACATCGCGAGACGTCGTTGCGCTGTCATGCCACACCGGTTCCCGGCAATCGGTTCCGGGGCCGTCGGTCCTCATGCGACTCCGCCGCTTTCGACAGTCTGTCCCCTCTCGAACGGCCTCGCCGCCACCGCGCCGAAGATCGAACCCTCCAACATGTGCCGCGTAGGCCACGCCGCCCGCCCGGCTGCTGCCCCACGGCGCCGAGGCTCACGAACTGGATGAGGAACCAGATCCCGACCGGCAGCACCGCCGGGATGCGCCTATCACGCGCACGACGACAAAGATCACGAGCAGCGAACGGATCTGGTCCGCGGGATAGGTGACGAGGAACGCGCCCATCACGGCGGCGATCGCGCCGCTCGCGCCGAGGTTCGGAACGGTGGATGCCGGGCCGGCCATGATCTGCCCCGCGGTCGCGGCGAGTCCGCCCAGGAGGTAGAACGCCAGGTAGCGCGGCGCACCCATCGAGTCCTCGATCTCCGGCCCGAAGGCCCAGAGGAACACCATGTTGCCGATGATGTGCGACCCACTGCCGTGCATGAACATGGACGTCAGGATCGTGAGCAGGTCCTGGCCGGCGACGATGTGGGCCGGAATGAGCGACCACTTGGTCACGAACGCATCGCCGCCGATCAGCTCGGCCACGAACATCAGCGCGTTGACGCCAATGATCGACGCCGTCATCACGGGGAAGCGCCGCGGCTGACGAGTGGCATCGCTCGGGGGATGACGGTCATGAGGGCCTCATTTGGAAGAGCGGAGTGGGGAATTCCTGCTGGACCAGCGTCGCCGTTCGTTTGTCGAGCAGAAGCCGCCGCTCCGCCGTGCAGTTGCGTGCACCCGCACCCTTGAGCCGGCCGGCGAGCTCCGTCGCTCGGGCTGCGAGAGGCTCGCCGAGCGTGCGCAGACGCCGCTCGATCGCATTCGGCGCCGCCGCGATGATGGCCTTGCCGTGCGCCCAAAGTTCGTAGATCGCGACCAGCGCGTAGTACTCGCCGAATCGCGGCGCGGCCGCGATCACGCCCTCGCGCAGCGCGGCGACCTCGGCCGCCCCGGCCAGTTGCGGCTCGTCATCATCCAACTGGTGGGACAGGCCCAATACGACCCCTCCATCGACCGGCGTGAGCGAGACACGAAGCAGCTTCTGCACTTCATCCGTGTCCCTGCGGCCGGGGTGCATGAAGACGCCCACGCCGACCGTCAGCAATGCCACAGCTCAGATGACATTGACCGCATCCTTCGTCATCCCACTTGTGAGGGCACCTCTGGTCCCGACTTCAACTCCAGTTCCAGCGAGCCGCTGCTGCGATCGCGCGACGCGAGCGTGCCGCCGAACAGGATACGGGCACGACGATCGCGGCTTGATCCTCCGTGATCGGAAGGAACGGATCCGGGCGGTCGCTCGGCTGCCAACGCGCGAGGGCCGCGAGCGTCGCCGAGCGCCGCTGCCGCTACCACCCGGTGCCACCTCGCCCATCGCGGCCCGCGCCAGAAGAGCATGACGCGCGATCTCGCCCTCATCGTGCGGCATGTAGAGGAGACCGCGCATGACGTCCTCAATGCTCGCCGCCGCTCCGTTGAGCGGAGGCAGGCGGCAGCCGCTCCCGTCGATCGGAAGCCGCATTCCTGCCCCGCAGTAGCTGCACCTGAGTATTCGCTCCGGGTCGTTCGCGTCGCCGCGCACCGCGCGGCCGCAGATCGGACATGCGGCATCCGCTTGGCGTACCACGGGAGTGCTCCGCTTGGAGAGGCTCTCGAACTCGGCGAGCACATCAGGCGGGAAATCCAGCGGGCTCCCGCAAATCTGGCAGCGCACCTTGCGGGCGGCGAGCAACTCGAGGGCGCGCGACCGTGGCACCGTGATCGGGCGCCGGCAGCGGCTGCAGGAGTAACTCCCGTCGTCCATGCCGATCCTCTCCCTGCGACTGCGAGAGTGGAGAATTCATGCTGGACCAACGAAATGCGACGTTGGACATTAGCGCTCGTGGATCCTGGGAGCTAAGACTGGACCCCCACTCTCATTCCCCAGCATCCACGCGGCCCAACGTCCAACGTCGCCGTTCGTTGGTCCAGCAGGAAGCCACTACTCCGTAGTCGTCAGTTGTTGCAATTCCTCTCCTCGATGATGCCGAGCATTCGCCATCGACGCCGGTTCCTCTCCTACGTCCAGGAATTGCACGGCCGGCGGCATCGTCGGCGCCATGGTGATCCCCACCCATATCGCCCCGTGCTCGCACGGCATGATCCACTGCCCACGCAGCGCGTTCTCTACTATGTACCACTCCCTCGCGGCCGAGCACGCGCCCACTTTCGCGTGCAGTGAATCTAGCTGCGCGATCCGGTGCGCCTTCGAGTGATCGAGGTACAGATTCATCGACGCGATCGAATCCGCCAGCGCGTCACTCCACTTGATCACGAGGCGACGTCACCTGGTCGCGCGCCTTCACCAAAGCCGGCGCCGGCTGCGGCATCCGCCGCTCGAGTCCACCCGTGCGCGCCAGCATCGCGACACCGGTCGCTCGCTCGCTGTAGTCGGTGTACGTCCGATTCCCGAACGCGAACAGCCCCACCTCGTACTCGGGCAGCCAGATCATGAGCGATCCAAATCCCGGCAGTCCTCCCGCGTGCGCGACTTTATGCGCGAAGCGGCAATCCGCCATGCATCCGCAGCCCGAATCCGTACCCCGCCGCGAAGCGCGTCACATTCTTCGTGACCGTGTCGACGTCACGAGCGGCGTGCGCGTGCGATGCATCTGCTGCATCTCTCTTAAGCTTGCCCGACGCACCGGCCCCGTCTCGGGCCCATCGCGTGGCGGCCAGGCCGCGAGCATGTCGCGATCCACACTCCCATGTCGTGCGGGCTCACGAGCATCCCGCCCATCGGTCCGCCCGCGCCATTCGGCAGGTGCCGCTCGAGCTTCCACGTGGCGTCCTCCCACCGGTACCCGAGCGCGAGCTTGTCCTTCGGCACCGTGCCCACTTCCAACGTGCTCGACGTCATGCCGAGCGGCGTGAGCAGCCGAGTCTGCACGAATTTCGTGTGGCAGTACCTGGGTTTTCGACACGACGCGCCCCAGGATCATGAACGCGCTAGTCGAATATTCGTACGCCGTGTTCGGCGCGTGCGAAAGGGGATCCCCTGCGATCCTGCGACTCAGCGTGCTGTCGGCGATCGAGAGCTGTGTCGCCCACGGATTGTCCTCGGGCCACCCCGTGTCGTGCGACAGCAGCATGCGGATCGTGAGCACCGGCGAATCCGTCGTCGGACGCAGCCCCTTGAGCTCCGGCACCCACCGCTCGGCGGCGTCGTCGAGCGACAGCTTCCCTTCGTCGCGCAGCATGAGGATCGACGCGGCCGTGAAACTCTTCGTCATCGACGCGATGCGGAATACTGAGCGTGTCCACGGGCGCGTGCGACTGATGTCGCGCACGCCGGCGGCGGACAC
>CAVVTZ010000002.1:0-123953 GCA_963751275.1 uncultured Gemmatimonadaceae bacterium
CAGACATGGCCGGTGCGGCAGGAGCGGCCGGCGGTTTTACCCCGTGTGGCGATGCGTCGTGGGGCGTAATATTTATTGGTGCGGCGGGAGCTGGTCGCATGGGTTTGTGGTTGCGGGCCAGGTCGTAATCGATAATTTTGGCCGCGTCCACCATTACCTTGGGCTCGCCGGTGAGGCGGCCTTCGCGGTCGCGGGCCGAGATCTTGCCGGGCGGCAGATGATATTGTCGGGCTCGTAGACCTGCAGGCGATTTCTCGTAGGCCTTCGGGAAGACGATGAGCTCGGTGGGGCCGGTCTTGTCCTCGAGGCCGACAAAGGCCATCATGGCGCCCGACTTGGTGGTGATCTTGCGCACGGTTGTTACGAGCCCGCCGACCCGGACGAGCTTGCCGTCGGCTTCGGGTGTGACCGCGCCGATGGGCTGGCAGGTGTCGGCCAGGTAGGCGCGCGTAGTCGTCGAGCGGGTGGTGCGACAGGTAGAGGCCGAGCAATTCGCGCTCCCAGGCCAGCTGCTCGCGGTCAGGGGTGGGCTGGGGCGGGGGGTCCAGGCGCAGGCCGGGCTGGTCTTCGTCGGCACCGAGCGAGCCGAAGATGTCGATTTGGCCGGATAGGGCGTTCTTCTGGGCTTTGGCGGCATAGGAGGTGACCAGGTCGAGGTTGTTAAGCAGAGGCGCCACGGTCGCCCTGCAGTGAGCGCATCGAAGGCGCCGATCTTGGCCAGGGATTCCCAGACCTTTCTTGTTGCACTCGCGGGCGCTGACGCGCTTGGCAAAGTCCTCAATGCTCGTGAACGGCCCGCCCTCGTCGCGCGCGGCCAGTGATGGCCTCGATGGCGCCGGTGCCGACGTTCTTGACGGCCGACAGGCCGAAGCGGATCTTGCCGGTTTCCTTTACGACGGCGAATTCGAGGAAGGACTCATTGACGTCGGGCGGCAGCACGTTGATGCCCATGCGCTGAGCATTCGGCCACCTCGATGGCGATGCGGTCGGTGTTGCCGAAGTCGAGGTGAGCAGCGCGGCCATGAAGGCGGCCGGGAAGTGGGCCTTGAGGTAGGCGGTCTGGTAGGCGATGAGCCCGTAGCAGGCGGCGTGGGACTTGTTGAAGCAGTAGGCCGCGAAGTCTTCCAGCGATGAGCCAGAACTCTTCCATGACCTTCGGATCGGCGCCCGACTTTGTCGACCGCGCCGTCGATGAACTTGGTCTTCATCTTTGGCCATCATAGCCACATTCTTCTTGCCGATGGCCTTACGCAGAGGTGTCGGCTTCACCGCCGGTGAACCCACACACCTCTTTGGAGATCTGCATCACCTGTTCCTGGTAGACGAGTACGCCATAGGTGTTTTTGAGGGAGTTCTCCATAGCCGGGTCGCACGTAGGTGATCGGGGTGCGGCCGTGCTTGCGCTCGATGAAGTCCTCAATCCACTGCATGGGGCCCGGCCGGTAGAGCGCCACCATGGCGATGATGTCGTCGAATACGCTCGGCTTCAGCTCGCGCAGGTAGCGCTTCATGCCGGCGGATTCCAGCTGGAACACGCCGGTGGTGTCGCCGGCGGCCAGTAGCTTGAAGGTGGCCTCGTCGTCTAGTGGAATGGTGGCGAGATGTCGATACGATTGGCCGTAGACCTTGCGGATGATGCGCAGGGCGTTGTTGATGATGGTGAGGTTGGATAGACCCAAGAAGTCCATCTTTAGCAGCCCAAGCTCCTCCACGGACTCATCGAGTACTGGGTGGAGATGCCGCCTTTTTGGGCCCGCTGCAGGGGCGTGTAGTCGACTATCGGCGCGGGCGCGATCACCACGGCGGCAGCATGGATGCCGTTGCTGCGGATGGTGCCTTCGAGCCGCATGGCCAGGTCGATGAGGTTCTTGGCGCGGGGATTTCCGGTGTACTCTTGGCCAGTTCGGGGTCGGCCTTGATGTCGCCCTTGCCCTCTTTGAGCCCCACCGACACAGCCAGCGGCATGTGGCGGCCCTGCACCGGCTGGGGCACGAGCTTGGCGATACGGTCGACTTCGTCGTACGGGTAGCCGAGCACGCGGCCAGTGTCGCGTACGGCGTTGCGCGCGGCCATGGTGCCGAAGGTGATGATTTGCGCCACCCGTTCCTGGCCGTATTTTTCGGTGACGTACTCGATCACCTCGCCGCGGCGGGTGTCCTGGATGTCGATGTCGATATCGGGCATGGAGATGCGGTCTGGGTTGAGGAAGCGCTCGAACAGCAGGTCGTACTTCATCGGGTCGAGGTCGGTGATGTTCATCGCGTAGGCCACGATGGAGCCGGCGGCCGAGCCGCGCCCCGGACCAAAGATAATGCCCTGGTTCTTGCCCCAGTTGATGAAGTCGGCGGTGATCAGGAAGTAGCCGTCATAGCCCATCTTGCCGATGACACCCAGCTCGTAGTCGAGCCGCTCATAGGTGGTTGGCTAGCATCTTGCGGGCCTTGGCCTCGGTGATGTGGGCAATGTCTTCCTTGGGAATCCCGCCATAGCGCCAGGCCATGCCCTGCCAGCAGAGGTGGTGCAGATAGGCGCGCTCATCTGCGAAACCTTCGGGCACGTCGAAGGTGGGGATGAGGATGCGGCCCAGATCGATCTCGACGTTGCAGCGCTCGGCGATCTTGACGGTGTTGGCGACGGCTTCGGGGACGCGGGCGAACCGCTCGGCGATTTCTTCCGGCGAGCTGATGTGCCAGTTCCATTTCCATGCTCATACGATTGGGGTCGCTCAGCTCTTTGCCGGTCTGGACGCACAGCAGAATTTCGTGGGCCTCCCGCTCGTCGGGCCGGGAATAGTGCGAGTCGGCCGTGACTACCAGCGGAATGCCGGTCTTCTTGGACAGCTCGATCTTGGCCTCGTTAGCTTTTTTTTGCAGCGGGTACTGGTTTTCGTGCGATTGAAGCTCGAGAAAGTAATTGCCGCGCCCGAAAGTCTCGCCGTACCAGCGTGCTACAGCCTCGGCTTCGGCCATGTTGCCGTTCTCAATGTGCGTGGCCACCTCGCCTCCCGGACAAGCCGATAGCGCGATAAGACCTTCGTGGTACTGCGCCAACAACTCGCGGTCGACGCGCGGCTTGTAGTAGTAGCCGTCGAGCTGGGCGATGCTCACCAGCTTCATGAGGTTGTGGTAACCGAGGTCATTTTCGGCCAGCAAAATGAGGTGGAACGGGTTGGCGTCCTGGCGGCCGGCCTTGTCCAGGTGCCCGCGCGGCGCCACATAGGTCTCCACGCCGATGATGGGCTTGATGTCCATTTTTTTGGCGGCTTTATAAAACTCGATGGCGCCCGATAACGTGCCATGGTCTGTAAGGGCGATGGCGTCCATGCCAAGCTCTTTGACGCGGTCGAGCATGCCTGGGACTTTTTGCAGGCCGTCCAACAGCGAATAATGGCTGTGGTTGTGCAAATGCACAAATTTTGGCTTGGTAGCTGCTTTTGTGTCCTCTTTTTGGTCTTGGATTTGGCTGGTTTCGGCCAACGGGTTGCCCTCACACGATACATATTCATGCTATCACAGTGGCGGCGACAGGACGCCCTATGATGCGACAACCAATTGTAATAAATGTCAATATGTTGTAGAATAATACTGTCCAGTCCGACGAAAGGTGTCAGATGCAGTATCTAGGTATCACACTCGAAGGCGCGCTGTCGCAACGCCCCCGGCCGGCCCAGGACCTCACCGATGAGAGATTCCTGTCCCTGTACGAGGAGCCCGACATCGATTCCCAGCGGATTGGTGCCTATGCGACATATAATACCGGCCGGACTCAGTCCCCAAGTGGTTTTTTCCTCGTTCATGAGGATCTACCGATGCAGCCCTCCTGGTGGATGCAGCGCGACACACTGTTCAGGGGGCTGGTGCAGCCCATGAGCGAAGGAGCCCTGACCGCCGAGCCGGTCCCGGGTGCGGAGTTCCAATGGGTGTGCCTGACTTTCGCGGGCACCCGCTACTTCATGGTCTGGAGAGAACTGGCGAAATACCTGCTAGAGCTCTATGACTTCTTTCCACCCAACGCACAACTGCCCAGATACGCATACCTGAGCTAGCTGCTGCTCGTAGGGACCGGATCCCATTCCCTTCACATGCCACATGCGACTCGCATGACGAGGCAGGCCGGGGATCCGGGGCAGGCCTGGACGGACCATCCGCTTTCGCTCACGCGAAGGCCCGACGACGCCCTCCATTAGTGAGGGCGTTCCGCTGCATTAACCTATTTCATTGAATTCGTGCTGCTGTGGCCCTCGATGGACTGGCCGAGTTGGGTAAAGAGGTGACCCACCACCGGCAAGCCCCCGAGCAGGGCCAGTACGCCTACGAGCACGGCAATCCCGAGGGTGGCGCCGATGACGCCGCCGATGCCGGCAAACAGACCCCGCACAAACGAGCTCCAGATCTGGCGCTTGGTGCTGTGTAATATGTAAATGTAATCAAGAATGAGGGCGTCTTCTACGGCTTTTCCTAGCTGCTCGTAGTTGACGCCGCTCTTTTTTTTGTCGGGTGTATCAGGCCTTTCTTGATGGATCATCGTGGTCTGCGTTTACCTGGGTCTTGATTTGTTAATTTTCGCCGTTTTCGCCGTCGCCGGTGGTAGCCATCTTTGACTTAGCCGAGACTGCCAGGTGCTTGGTGACGCGCTCAAGTTCGCTCATGACGCCGGCGCCTTCGTTGAGCAGTTGCTTCACTTGCTTAATGGCCACGTCCTTGGTCTGGTTGCCGCTGGCGGCTAGGCTGTTGGCTGAGACGCGCAAGTCCTGTTTGAGCACCTCGGCCCGGCGGATCAGTTCCTGGCTCTCCTCGCGGGCCTCACCTTTGAGGTCCTTGGCGGCTTCGCGCAGGTCGTTTACACGTCCGGTCATCTCATGGTTCATCTTTTCCAGTTGCTTCATGGCGTCCTGGTACGTGCCTTTGGCCTTGCGGCCGATGTCGGCCCGGGTCTCTTTGCCGCTCTTGGGCGCCAACAGCACCCCGGCCACCGCACCCAGGATGGCTCCCACTACCGTGCCTTTCCAAAATGTTGATCGCTTCATAGCCTCGATTCTCCTTTCTTCACTACGTCTACTCATTGCATTTATCCTTTACTTCGCCATCGTCTCATGAGTGCCGACACTATGCCCGATACGGCCACCGGGGCCACTTTGCGGCCAAGCGAGGCGATCAACTCATTTACATTACTGGTAGCCTCTTCGGCCCGCTCGGAGATTTTTTGCACGTTCTTCATAATGGCAATCATTATGCTCACCAAAATGATACTTAGCACCAGCAAGGCGGCCATGCCGACGCTTAGGACGATGACGAGAGCGGTCTCAACTGAATTCACTGCTTTAGAGTGTCCGTTTCGTTATTTGTTCTAAGTTAACTCATTTATCATACTCAGCGCAATGGCAGGGTTTATTGGTCTTTCTTACGAATGCGGCTGTTTTTGCGCGCTACAGAGGCGCTTTTCTCGGCTGCCGCCACTGCCGCACGGCGGGCCACTTTGGCAGCGCGCTTGAGCGGGGACACTTCCGGGCTGCGGCGGATTACCATCCATTCCTTGCGTTCTACCACCGAGTTGGGAATCACGTGCAGCACGCCATTGTCGTCGCGCAGGCGTACCCGGCGTGAGTCCATGCTTTCGATGACGCCCAAGGTGGGGGTTTCACCGGCGATAATCTCGTCGCCGACGTTAAAGTCTTCGTCGCGGGCCAGAAAGATGCCGGCTACCACGTCAGCTACCAGCGTGGAACCGCCCGCGGCCATGGCCAGCCCCAGCGCAGCGATGGAGCCGGTGAAGAAGTAGATGACTCCGCTAAAACCGAGGTCGTTCATAATAGCAATGCTCAGGAATATCCACAGCCCGGTTTGGATTATGCCGCTCCACACGCCACGCAGGCCCGGGGCCACGTTTAGCAGCCTCATGATCAGCCGCGTCAGATGAATTAGGACCTCAATAATAAGAACACCAAGCAGCAAATCAAAGAGCGCCCCGGGCAGCATGTGCGCGATGTCCTGGACCGTCTTGACGACGTGGTCGGCGAAGGTGCTATTAAGGGTGAAATTCATAACGCTTATTGTTATTCTATACTATACTGCAATCATGGAGCATAAGGATTACCCGGTAGATATCCTCGATCAGGATGGCCGGGTAGTCGCTCAAAAACCGCGGTACGCAGTCCAGAAGGGGCGCGATATCTATAATGGCGTGCAGGTTTTGATTATCACACCGAGGTCTGAGTTGGTCTTGAGTAATATCCCCGACCGACAGGACCTTCCCAACATCTACCACCGGTTGCTCAGTACTACGGTGGCAGCGATCCGGCGCAGCAACGAGACGTCTGTGCAGGCAGCCAAACGCGCGTTACGGCGGGAGCTCCTGATAAAGCCGCCCGAGCTGACGCTGCTGGGCGATGAGATGACAAAGCTGGTGGACGGGCGGCGCGAGCGCGTGTCGGCCTACTATGCAATTGCCGAGCCGCCGACCGAGTTCAGCACTGTCGACATCGAAAAGCTTGCAGGTAATGCGGGTGCCGAGGTTCCGGGTGATCCTGAAGTCCAACCCGGACCATTTTGCGCCCACGTTACGCAAGATATGGGAACTCTGGGGCAATCAGCTGCCGCTGGAGTAGGGGCCGGGGCAAAAAGGTAACCGCTGGCCGGTCAAGACAGAAGAGAGTTTTTCCATCTTGTCGCACTGGGTACAAATTTCCCCGGGTTGACTTCTAGCTCCCGGAGAAGCTCGGTCCTACCGATCCACTGAATTGCTTCAACCTCGTCTTCCTGAATCTTGAACCTCCCGATGGGCCAGTCGACCTTGGCCGTATACATCTGGCAAAAATATCGATGGCGGCCGGGGTGATCCATAAACCATTTTTGTCCCAAATCAAACTTGACGCCGGTGAGGCCAATTTCTTCGGCTGCTTCTTTGTAAATGTTCTGTTCGTAGGTCTCGTTGAATTCATTGGTTCCTGCTACGGCCGGCCCCCATTGACCTGCACCACGGTCTTTATTTCGATGGCGCTGAGCCAGCAAAACTTGACCTGTCGAATTCGTCAGCCAGAGTGCCGAGACGCGATAGATGCTCTCGTAGGTGCGGTCTTGACGCCACATCGAGCCAATGGGAACGTCATGCTCGTCCACAATGATCACTTTTTCTTTGGGGATATTAGCGGTCAAGGCGGTCTTTCAGCAGCTTATTAATTAGCGGCGGGTTGCCTTTGCCTTGGGTGGCTTTCATGCCGGCACCGACCAGGGCGCCGAAGGCCCGGGCATTGCCGGCTTTGTAATCGGCCACGGCTTGCGGGTTGGCTGCGATAACTTCGTCGACCACCTTGGCCAGCTCGCCTTCATTGGATTCCTGGATGAGGTTCATGTCGCGTGCAAGTTGATGCGGGTCCCCGGCGCCTCCGTGTACCCACATGTGCCCGACCAATGTCTTGGCGTTGGTGGAGCTGAGCTTCTCCCAGACGAACCATGGTAGCCACCTCGTCGAGCTCAGCGGCGTCAAAATGCGTTCCCACCTGCGCCAGGGTTTGGCCGGTTTCTTCTTCCAATTGATGCGCTCTCCGATGAGCCAGTTGAAGACGAAACGCGAGTTTTCCGGCGTGATCTTTCGCGCGTCGTGCCACCAGGCCGCGGCGTCTGGGTCGCCGATCAAGACCTCGCCTTCCGCCGCCGGCAACTTGGCCTCGGCCACCATGGAACGCAGTTTTGCCGGGTTCAAGTACCCTGCCCTGCGCGCCTCCGCCTCGACCATACTCTTGGGGATCACCAGCGGCGGCAGGTCGGGCTCGGGGAAGTAGCGGTACTCGTCGGCGTCTTCTTTCGATCGCATGGCATAGGTCTTTTGCTTGGCTTCGTTCCAGCCGCGGGTTTCCTGGCGGATCTTCTCCCCTTTTTCGACCGCTTCAACTTGGCGCTTCACCTCGTACTCAGCGGCGCGCTCGACATTGCGGAAGCTATTGAGGTTTTTGGTCTCGGTGCGGGTGCCGAAGGGCTCGCCGGGCTTGTGGACAGAAACGTTGACGTCGAAACGCATGTTGCCGTAGTACAGGTTGGCGTCGGAAGCGCCCGCGTATCGGGCCAGGTTGTAGAGCTCCTGCGCGTAGGCTTTGGCCTCGGCGGCCGAACGCATGTCGGGCTCGCTCACGATTTCGAGTAACGGGGTCTCAGCGCGGTTGAGGTCCACTAGCGAGTAATCTTTGCCGTCCGGGTGCGTTAATTTGCCGGCGTCACCTTCGAGATGCGCGCGCGTGATGCCCACGCGCTTGGTCTTACCCTCCACCGGGAACTCGACCCAACCGTTGGGCACGACCGGCTCGTCGAATTGCGTAATTTGGTAGCCCTTGGGCAGGTCCGGGTAGAAGTAATTCTTGCGGTCGAACTTGGTATGTAATTTTTCCGGGTAGTCCGCGTTGAGCGCGGCACCCAGCCGCAACGCCAGTTCCACGGCATGCTTGTTTAGCACCGGCAGAGCGCCCGGCTGGCCGGTGCAAACTTCGCAGATGTGGGTGTTGGGCGCCGCGTCGCGCGAATCATTGTCGCAGGCGCAGAACAGCTTGCTCTTGGTGGCCAGCTGCACGTGGGTCTCCAGGCCGATGACGACCTCGTATTTTGCTAACGTTTCCGGTTTCATGATAGTTCCTTCGCTAGTTTGATCCCTGTGGGCACGGTTTGACGCTTCTCCGCCGAAATGTTTTGTGTCGAAGTAGCCGATTTCGTCCGGGGTTACCATCACAAATTTCCAAGGAGCAGACGGCCCCAGAAATGCTTCGAGATGGGATGGAATTTCCGGGATTTCCGGTGCCCGCTGATAATAAGTGTGATGGACATCCGAGACCTCTTCGTCAGGAAGAATGGCGGCGCGTCCCCTGATTTGCAGCCCCACCACGTTGCCAGCCGGCGTTTGGCCGGTACTAAAAATTGCTAGCGCTGCCTTTCCGTTGGCCCTGATATTTTGCATGTGCCGGCTCTGAGGCTGGGACATGAAAAGTATGTTCATGTCAGAATCGTAGGCGAAATAGACAGCGTGGTTCCACATGCCGTCTTCACCGGTAGTAGCCAGGGCCATAAAAGGTGTGGCCTCGAGGGCGGATTTGAGATTTTTTGGCCAGTCGAAATCACTCATAGTAGTTCCCTGCTTAGTCATCGGTTTTGCATCCAGTCTACCGGCTCGGTGAAGCGGATATAAAAGCCAAATGGATCGACCACGCGGAAGTCGCGTTTGCCCCAGCGCTTGATTTCGAGCGGTTGGCTGATTTGATCTTTGGGTAGCCGGCTGCCGACACGTTCCCATAGGTCCTCGACATCTTCAACCGGAATTGTCACTTCAACGGCATAGCCGCGCGGCGTATCGGCCGGGAACTCGTTGAAGCGAGCGTGCTTGGCTACTGAATCTTTATCGCCGTAAAAGTTGATTTGGGTGCGGCCGAGCGAGTCTTCCCGTTTAAGCTCAAAGTAACCGAGGTCGCTGACGCCTCCGCCTGAGATCGGGTCGTAATTGATTTCCTCGAATCCGAATTGAGCGTAGAAGTCTCGTTGCGGACCGAAGCTCGGCACGTGTAATTCCAGCGTGAGGTTATTTCTTACCGGACCCGGGGATTGGAAATAGCTCCACCGAAAGGTCTTGTAGGGGTCCAATTGCTTGGTGAGCTCATCGCGGGTGCCCTCGGTGAGCGGCTGAGACAGGCTCCTCAGCTCTTCGGGCGTGGTCATTCCTAAGGGCAAACCATTTTCAGCTGTGTACAGTGACACGTGGACCGGCTGTGCAGGCTGGTGTAAGTTGAGTGCCTTATTTATTTGGCGGAATACCTCACTTATCCCGGTGACCCGGACCATCACCAGGATTGAGCGCTTGTCTTCGCTTGGCTTGTCTCCTATGCGAACGTCGTTCAAGTACCCCTGGAACTCCGGCTTGACGGTGTTTACTGCAGTGAACACCGCGTCAGTCACGACTTTTTGTGCGTCCTCCCCAGAAAGATGGTCGCGCTCAATGATTTGTGGGATCAGTTTCTTGACCGCCACCAGACTGCAGTTAAATTTCGGCTTAACGATGTATGCGTGCCCATCGATCGATAGCCTGCTCGGAAGCCCTGGTATCATTGGCCGCCATGACAGGACGTAGCCCTGGGTATATTCGTAGGCAGGATCGAGCTTGGTCATAGCGCCCCCAGGTCGCGCAGGCCGCGGCCAAAGTCAGCCACCGCTTGGCGGGCTTGCGAAGCCACCAGGTCGAAACCCACCTCGTGGGCCAGGGCATTACGGAGCTTGTGGGCTTTCCAGACCGCGTCATAAATTTCGTAACTGGAGAAGCGCGGCCGGGCGGCTTTGAGGCGCTCGCCCATGGACGAGCGGGCCAGGCCGGTTTGCAGCAAATAATGGTCGAGTAACTTGTCGGCCTCTGACACGGCATTGCGCAGGTCGTTGCCGTTGCCTTGGGCCATGGCCTCGATGGTGGCCCAGCGGGCTGCTACCTGGCCGCGGTCCATGTGCCAGGTAGGTCCCTGGTTGTGGCGCGACGGGCGGCTATGGCGGCGTTTGCGGCGCGGGTCGCCAGCAACCACGGCCATCAGGATTATGGCGGCCACGAGGGCCACGGCGAGAAATACGGCCAGGGTCAACGAGCCCTCCAGTCCCCGATGATGCCCTCGGCGGCGCAGGCGGCGGCAAGCAGGCGCCGCTCCTGTCGTTGCGGGGCCATAAGTTGCAGCCCCACCGGCAGGCCGCGCACCTGCGCAAACGGGATGGAGACGGCCGGGATGCCCACCAGGTTTACCGCCACGGTCATGACGTCTTCGAGGTAGAGCGCTAGCGGGTCGCCGGTCTTTTCGCCGAGTTTAAAGGCGGGGCTGGGTGCAGTGGGGCCGAGCAGCAGGTCGTATGTTTTAAAGGCGTCGTTGAATTCGCCAACAAGCTTGGTGCGGACTTTTTGTGCGCGCTTGTAGTAGGCGTCGTAATAGCCCGAGGACAGCACATAGGTGCCGATAATAATACGGCGCTTGGCTTCGGCGCCGAAACCTTCCTCGCGGGATTTGAAGTACGTTTCCTCCAGGTTGGTGGCTTTGGCCGAAGCTGTGGCCGTAGCGTACGCCGTCGTAGCGGGCCAGGTTCGAAGACACCTCGGCCGGCACGAGGACGTAATAGGCGGCCAGAGCCTTTTCGGTGGCGGGGACGCTCACCTCTTCGACGATGGCTCCGTGCTTGGCCAGCTCCTTGGCAGTCGTGAGCAACTTGGTTTTGACTTCCGGGTCCAGGCCCTGGCCCAGGTATTCCTTGATGAGCCCGATTTTGAGGCCTTTGATGTGGCTGTGGAAAATAGCGTAGCCCTCTGGGTCGCTTGGGATGGTGGTGGAATCTGACGGGTCGGGGCCGGCAATACGCGTCTAGCACCAGGCCGGCATCGGCCACCGAATTGGTGAGCGGCCCCATAACGTCGGTGGAACTGGCCATGGCCACTACCCCGGTGCGGGGAGACAAGCCGTAGGTGGGCTTGAGCCCGACCACGCCGCAGAGTGAGGCCGGCTGCCGGATGGAGCCTCCGGTATCGGAGCCGATAGCAAAAGCCACCTGCCCCAGCGCCACGGCCGCCGCGCTGCCGCCGGAGCTACCCCCCGGGCACACGAGCGGGGTCGTGCGGGTTTTTGGTGGGTCCGAAGTCGGAATTCTCGGTGGAGGTGCCGTGCGCGAAGGCGTCTAAATTGGTCTTGGCGACCAGTACGGCGCCGGCTGCTTTCAAGCGCTGGATCACCGGGCCCTCGTAAGGTGCTTGGAAGGGCTCCAGGATGTGTGACGCGGCGGTGGTGTGGGTGCCGAACGTAAGGTAATTGTCCTTGGCGGCAAACGGCAGTCCGGCCAGGGGCAGCTTTTCACCGGCTTTGACACGTTCGTCCACTGACCTGGCTTCCTCGAGCGCCTGCGGATTCACCTCCAGCATAGTGTGGTAGTCCTCGGTTTCCTTGATGCGCGCCAGGCTAGACTGGACCAGTTCGACGGCTGACAGTTTGCCTGCCTGCACCTCGGCAGCGAGTTCTCGCAAAGGTCGTTTGAGTTCAACCATTGAGCACCCGCTTCACTACGATGTAACCGTCTTTTTGGGCCGGGGCGCCGGCCAAGAGTTGCTCACGGGGCGGGCCGGGCTTCACCTCGTCCTCACGCCACACGTCCTCGAAACCGGTGACCTGGTCGGTGGGCGGGGTATCAGAGATATCCACTTGCTGTAACTGCTCGACAAAGGTGAGGATGTTGCCCAATTCTTCGGACATTTTGGCCGTCTCTTCGTCGCTTAAACCGATGCGCGCCAGTTTGGCGATGCGCTTAACTTCGTCCACGCTAATCTTTGACATGGGCTTAGTATAGGGGGAATTGAGGCTAAATCCAAGCTGGCCGGGATGGCGCTGGCCTACGAGCTAATGACGGTTAGCTTGAGCTGGCGCTCGCGGGGGCCGTCTAATTCGATCAGGACCAAATATTGCCACACACCATGAACGAGCTTGCCTGCCTGCACCGGCAACGCCACCGAGGGGCCGATAATCGAGGCCAATAGGTGGTCGGGGGCATGCCGCGGGTTATGGGGGTGCCGCCACGGGCGGTCGGGAACCATGAGGTCGAGTGCGTCCAACAAGTCCAGGTCTGTGCCGGGGTCTAGGTTGGCAGTTGTAACAGCGCAGCCGCTGTGCAGTACCGTTAGTACTGCCAGCCCGGTCGTGCGGTCGGGTAGCAAGCTTTGTACCTGATCGGTGAGATCAATAACTTGGCGTTTGCGTTGGGTTTTGACTCTGAGGTCCAAGCATTACTCCGTGCATACCATTGGGCACATTATACCCAACGGGTGCGGTCCGGAGCCAGTACCGCAACCGCCGCAACGCGGAGTGGGCAACGGGCTGAGCGTTGGGGCGGGAGACGGTGCCGGCAACACAGTCGGTGAGGGCGTGGGCAGCGGTTTAAGCGTGGGAATGGGCTGGACGGTGCCAAACGCGTGAATTTGACCGGCTACGGGGCTGGGTGACGGCGAAACGGACGGCACTGCCACCGGCCCCACCGAAGAAACCGGCTCCGGGCCGGCAGTGATTCTGGCCGTGACTTTAGCGTCGGAAAGGTGGCGCGGATTGGACGCGACGCCGGCGGCTGCGGCCACGCAACCGGACAGCACAACTGCCCCGAGTAGACCGGCAGTGATTTTCTTCATTTTCTATCCCCCTGGTAGTATTGGCTCTAGCATAGCTCCCGGTTTGGACTCTTGCCAAGCCACTTTTATTAATGGGCGAGAATGGCGCCGGCCAACACAATGCCTACCAGATGGTAACCCTGGTCGATCAAGAGCAGTTTCTTGGATGCGCCTTGAAATGCGTTATTGATGAGCGCCGTCGTGACGGCAAATCCGAGCCACAGTTTGGCACCCAGGTAGGCTCCGCGCAGCCACGTGGAGGTACCCGTGGCCTGCACGAAATAGGCCTCGATCACTACCAAAATGACAATGGCCGCCAGCGTCACCGTCATGGCGGTCTGCGGCGATTCCAGTTCTGACGGTTTTTTGCCCAGTTCGTGCAGCCACTGTTTGGCCCACAAGGTTTTTGAATACCACAGCGCGCCCACTCCGAAGTAGGCCGCTACTGCCAAAAATATCCACCAAACCGATATCCCGAATACCATGTGCATGTACCCTCTTACTGGGTAAACAATAGCATTATCCTTTCACAGCTTCGAGTTGTTCGCGGCCGGTTTTAAGGGTGCGCGTCCACCACGCCAGCTCTGTCAGTGTCCGGGTCAGGCTGCGGTCGTTTTCTTCTAGCTCGCCACCGGGTTTAAGGATAGTGACCGCTTCGGGTACAATCGCGGCTTTGGCCTCCACCAACACGAGTTTTAACTGCTCGGCGGCCCGGGCGCCTCCGACCGTACCGTACGACACGATGGCCGCCGGCTTTTTGGCCAGCTGGAAGTCTGTGTAATCAATGGCGTTCTTGAGTGGCCCGGGTATGGAATGATTGTATTCCGGGGTCACAAAGACGTACCCGTCGGCGCGAGAGATGGTGTCCAGCCAACGCCGGGCTTCGGGATTAGGCCGGCGGTTCTGGTTGAACCTGGGACTTATGGATTCGGCAAATGGCGGCAACTGAAACCCGGCCAAATCCACCAGCTCAACTTCAAAATCCGGGTCCAAGCGAGCCTGCTTTTCAACCCAGGCGGCTACCCTTTCACCTACCCGGTTTTCCCGTACGCTCCCCAGGATGATTTGTATTTTCACTGATTGTTTCCCTCATTTAATTACTTTACTTAGTATAGTCATTCACTATAGAAAGTAAAGTATTGTATAATATCGCCATGTATTTGAGCGAGCAGCAACGTACTGAGGAGAAATTGTGCGGGATCACCAAGGCGCTTGAGGTAATTGGCGGCAAATGGACCGTGCTGATCGTGCGCGACCTTCTGGAAGGACCGCGCCGCTTTAGCGAACTCGAGCACTCACTGGTCGGCATATCTCCGCGCACGCTGGCGTTGAGGCTAAAAGAACTCGAACATGACGGGGTGCTCACGCGCAACTGCGACGGCGGCGACGCCCACCCGATTTACCTGCTGACTGATAAAGGCCGGTCGCTTCAGCGCATTCTGGACCAGATGCGGACCTGGGGCGAGTCCGAGGGGCAAGGAGTGCGGGCCTAGGTGGCAGCTGACCTGCCGGCTCGAATTTCGCGGGCCAAAGAGCTCCTAAGAGACGTGCGGCATGCCGCCATGGCCACGGTAAACGAGGACGGGAGCCCACATAATACCCCTTACTTTTTTGTTTACGACCATGGTCTGGAGCACTTGTATTGGGCATCGACCGAGGACGCGGTGCATTCCCGGAATATTTTGCGTACAGGAAAGCTGTTTGTCGTGCTGTTTGATGCGGCCGGCAAAGGCGGTGGGCTCTATATTGAAGCTGCAAACGGCCATGTGCTCACGGGAACCGAGCTTGACCAAGGCATGCCCTATCTAAACCGGGCGATTGCGCGAGTAGGTCTCAAACCGCTGACAGCGGCTTTTTACCAGGATAACAAGCCCAAGCTGTGGACCGCGCGGACTGTCCGTTTTTGGGTTAACGGGGCCGATGTCGATAAGGACGGCTACGTGCTCAGAGACTACCGGGTCGAGATCCACCGCCGGGACTTGTTTGAGGGTTAAGGTGTCTAAAGTTGAGACATTTTCGCCTTTTTTGGCTTGGCCACGGGATGGCAGTCTCACGTTAAGACACCTTGGCATGCGGGTGAAGCCCTAGGCGAAGAGACTGGAGCGGCCAGGACCAGACCACTTACAGGGAAATCTGCTGTAGCGGCGGGTTGCCGAGCGCCTCGTCGATGCCGGGGAACTGCAGCTTAAACAGCTGGTTGACCTGGCCCGAATCGCCGCCGAAATTGGCGTTGGAATCGCCGCAGGTGCTGGTCCACAGCGAGGACAGCGTGGTGCCGTCGGAATTGACGGCCTCGTAAATGTAGCGCGTGCCCTGGGGGCAGGAGCTGTCGGGAGAGGAACTGGTCTGGCCTTTAACCGCCTTGGTAAAGCCGGCGTTCAATTCGGCGTCGAGGAAGGCGTTAAAGGCGTCGGAATTGTTGGCAAGCGTTTGCGAATTCAGGACCTGGTTGGTGTAGGTACTATAGGTCGTGAAGGTGCGCTGGCCGGGGTTGGCAACGAGTTTGAGCGACACGTACTGCTCGTTGGCGACAATGGGCCCCTCGGCAGTGAGACGGATCTCGGCGATCTGGGATTTGGCGATGGGCGTGGGCGTGGGCGCAGGAGTGAGCCCCGGGAGCAGTGAGCGCCGGCTCAACTGGGCCACGAAAAACACCGTCGCCCCCACTACGACGATGACGACAACGACTATTACCATCAGATTGCGAACTGTCTGGTTCATCGGACAAGTATAGCGCAAAGTTGAGGCAGCCATGGCAAACCGGCTTACGGCAGGGACATTTTGGCTGGCTTTTTTGTGATTTGCCCTGATGGAAGCCGCCGGACAGGGCCCTAAAATCGCTGTAAGTAGCGGAAAGGCCCGGCCATGACTCCAAAAATGAAGAAGATTATTATTCTGCTGGCTTCGGTGCAGTTCATTTTTACGCTCGACACCACATTCATGAACGTGTCAATCTCGACGCTGGTGACGGATCTGCATACCACCGTGACGGCGATCCAGGCTTGCATCACTTTTTACACATTGGTGATGGCGGCTTTTATGATCGCGGGGGCAAAGATCGGCGACATTATCGGACGCAAGCGGGCGTTTGTGATCGGGCTCAGCGTGTATGCAGTGGGGTCGCTCATTACCAGTCTCAGCCCCAATGTTTATTGGCTGGCATTTGGTTGGTCGCTGCTGGAGGGGCTGGGGGCGGCACTGGCGATCCCGGCCATGTTTTCGCTGATAACGGGTAATTTTGACGAAGGACCGGCCCGCAACCGCGCGTATGCGGCGGTGGCAGCGATGGCAGCGATCGGTGCGGCCACGGGGCCCATCGTGGGCGGACTGCTCACCACTTATGCGTCCTGGCGGCTGGGATTTCTCGGCGAAGTGGTGGTGGCAGGCCTAGTGTTGCTGCAGCGCGGCAAAATCAAGGATGCGATGCTGGAGGGTGCCAAGCCGAAGTTTGATTTTATCGGATTTCTGCTGTCGGCGGCTGGGCTAACGATCGTGGTGACGGGGATTCTACTGGCTAATTCGTACGGCATCGTGATCGCTCGTGCGAATTACTACCTGTTTGGCATCGAGATTGCCCACACGGGCGGAATTTCTCCCACGATCGAGTTTGTGATTGCCGGTTTGATCGTTTTGGCCGGCTTTGTCTGGTGGCAGGCTCGGCAGGTGGGACGGGGCCGCCCGAGCTTGTTGCACCCAGTATTGTTTAAGAATCGTACCGTTCGGTCCGGCGCGTCGAGCATATTAATGCAACAGTTTTTAATGGCCGGCGTGATATTTACGCTGGCACTGATTTTGCAGATGTCACTGGGATACAATGCGTTTGAAACCGGCCTCACGATATTGCCACTGTCGGTGGCGGTGCTGGCGTCGGCCCGGCTGGCTACGAAACTAGCGGGCACATACGCTCCCCGTACGTTAGCGATGGCCGGGTTTGCGATTCTCTTGGTGGGATTGGCCTTCCTCGGCTTCCGGGCCGACAAGGTGTCAAGCGGGCTCGATTTCTTGTTGCCTCTATTAATTATGGGTACCGGCCTGGGCCTGGTTGCTTCACAGCTTACCAATCTGGTGCAGTCGTCAGTGAAATCAGATTTGACCAACGAGGCCTCCGGTCTGAGCTCGACGTTCCAGAACCTGGGCAGCTCGCTGGGCACGGCGCTGGCCGGCTCAATCGCCATCGCGGTGCTTATTTCGGCTACCCAATCATTGATCTCCAGCAACTCCACGCTAAACTCGCAGCAAAAGCAGGAATACTCTCAGGCCGTATCGAGCAACGCGGCTATTATGTCCAACCAGCAGATTGAGTCCAAACTGACGGGGCAGTCGCAGAGCGTCACTAACGCGGTGGTATCGATTAACGCCCAGGCTCGCCAGCAAGCGCTGAGCACGGCCCTGATTGCTTTGGCGGTGATTGGGCTGCTCGGGCTACTGACATCATGGCGGCTGCCCAAACCGTCACCCGCCTCAGCTAAGGCGGTGTAAATAATTTCACAGCGCAGACCTTGTGCCAGGCTCACAATGCGGTCATGACACTTAGGAGGGAGCCATGGGATTTTACGGACCAATGGGACCGGCGGGGTTTCGTCGCCGGGGGAGAAAGCCCGGGATGGCGGCCGGCATGGTGGCAGGTGCTTCGATTGCCAGTCGGCGTCAGCGCCGTGCAGCTCAAGCCAGCCGCTGGGACGGCCGGCGGTGGCAGGGCGACCCGGAGTATCTAGATCGGGAGGAGCCATGACAGCTGCTACTAAATTGGCGCCGTGCCAGCTGATTTCCATTGCCTTCGATAACCTGCTGTTCGACGGCCGCCTTTGGGGCCCTCTGCGTGATCTCGAGAGCAGCGGAATTATTCGAGTCGTTGACGCTGCCCTGCTGGCGCGCACGATTGATGACGATATTGTGGCCATTAAATACAATAACCTGCCGCCAGGTCATCCGCCCGCTTACGGCGCCATTGTACGCCGGTTGCTGGGAGTAGAGTCACTGGTGACGGCGCCGGCGCCGAATGAAGCGGAGCTAGGTGACGCAATGCTGGTGGACAGCGAGTATGAATACGGGATGACGCACGAAGAATTGCAAACAGTAATGGAGGACATCCCTCGCCGCGGAGGCATGGCGGCCATTCTGGTGGAGCACCGGTGGGCGTTACCCCTCAAAGAAGCGGTGCGCGACTCAGGGGGTTACTTGTTGGCGCAGGATTTTCTTAGCCCCGAGGCGCTAGTGGGCGTGTCTGACCAGTTGCTACGGAGCTAGCTTATTCGGCGCGGCCTTTATCTTTACTTCTTTATTTTTATTTGTGTCCGTGGGCAGGAGCCGGGGACACCAGGAATTCGAGAACCAACCAAACCACGCCGGCGCCCAGGAGCACGAGCGCCAGTTCAGTAACGTTGAGGGGAACAAGCAGGAGCAGGACAAGAATGGTGAGTACCAATAGGGCCCAGAGTTCCTGAGAGTGGTGCCGGCGCAGGAAATGCGACCAACCGGCCTGGTCGGCGGCGGGCAGGAGTGAGGTGCGGCCGCCGGCTAGCACCCGCTGCAACCAGGTACGCCAGGAGGTAGCCACGCGGGCTGGGCCCATGAGCCAGCCGATGACAGCCGTGACGGCGCCGATAAGGAAAAGGACGACGGTTTGAAGGTACAGTGGCTTGAGCAAGGCCTGCCAGACGCTGACTGCGGCCGCGTTGTAAGTGGGGTCGGTGATTTGGCCGAGCAGAATGGCCCGGGCGCTACGCACCACCACTATGCCTACGATCGTCACTATCATCCATCCAACCCCGATGCGCACGGCCATTTTGCGGCGGTCGGTAGCCGCAGCCAGGGCTAGAATGAGCAGCCCCACGGCCAGTCCCAAGAAGATCCAGCGCAGGTCACTCAGCAGCGCAACATAGTGCGGAATGGTAGCCAGGGCCGGGATGGTCACCACGTTAATCTGTCCGATTTTGGGCGGCAGCTGTTTGCCGGCCAAAAAGGATAGCGACGTGCCTTGCAGTTGCTGAGACACGAAGCTGTAGAGGCGGCTGATGTCTACGTTGGGGTTGCCGTTAGAGTTCTTGGCGATGTACATGAAGCGCTCTTGGCCGCGGCGGTTGACATTGACCCACAGGTTGGCAAATTGGTCCGAGGCGACAATCTTGGTGATGGTCGAGTTAGTATAATTTTTTACTTGCGTGGCAATGGGGGCGGCCAGCGGCTGGGCGCGGTCGGGTAAAACGCCGGCGACATAGCCCTGCACGTCCACGTTGTCGAAAATGGCAGTGGAGGCCGATTGGGTAATGGCCTTTTGCACTGAAGCTTCATGAATAATGGGCGTAATGGTGTTTACATAATTGTCGGTGTTGGTGATGGTGCGGTTGGCCCAAATAAAGATATCGGCCGGCAACACCGCAACAAGGCCGAGTATGAGAAGGACCCAGGCGGCGCCGCGCCGCCAACCGCCGCCGGTTTGCCGCTGAGGTTGGCGCTCCAGCTGTTGCTGCAAGGCCTCGTTTTCGCGGCGCTGCGCTTCCAGTTCCAGCCGCAGGTGCTCGACATTGCTATCGGTAAGCGGCTCGTTGACGTGATCTTTGTGATCCATGCTGCCCCTCCCGTTAATGCTGCTAAAAGTGTAGCCTGGGCGGTGGGTGGATTCTGCAAAAAATCTCACAGACCGGCCTGGAAAGTAGCTTTAGCATGGGATTGTCATATTAAAATCATCTTAAGAATGGAGGGTTATGATGGCAAGTCATACTCGCTCTGAGGCTACCGGCTGGGTGGGATGGATCGTCTTTGCGGGCACTTTATTGCTGCTAGACGGTATATTCCAATTCGTCATCGGTCTCGTCTCAGCCTTTAACCATACGTGGTACGCCATTGTAGGGCAAAGCCACATGCTGGTCTGGAACTACACCACCTGGGGGTGGATCCAGATGTTGATCGGGGTGATACTGGCCGCGGTCGGATTGTCGCTGTTTAGCGGTAGCATGGTAGGCAGGGTGTTCGGCGTAATAATTGCCGGCATCAGCGCCATTGCCAACCTGGCGTTCATTGGCGTCTACCCGATCTGGTCGCTGGTCGTGATCGCGGTGGACGTACTGGTGATGTACGCCTTAATCGTCCATGGCGGCGAGATGCGCGCAATCGAAGAGTAGCGGCCTGAAAAAATGCGGGCAGCCCGATAGCGGCTAGCCCGCTTTTTTGTGGCGGGACCGGGGGTGGGGGCTCACCGGGCGCCGCTCGTAAAAGGTGGACGGCCCACCAGGGCTTTCCATCTTACTCACGTCGATATAGGTGCGGCGCCCGTCTTTCCAAAGCAAGTGCCGGGACTGGGCAGAATTGATTTCGAGCGAAATTGATTCCCGCGTGACGCCGGCGAGCCGCGAGATATCTTCTTGCGTGATCACAGTATCGATGCCGGCTACCTCGTCGTCTTCGCCAAAGGTACCAAGGCCGGCGGCCAGCATGTACAGCACGAACTCCAGACGCTCATGCACGTGGGAACGTTCCAAATTGCGGATGCGCGCGGCCAGGTTCATGTAGGCCTTGGCCAGCGCGTCAACGACCGCGCGCATAATAGCGGGATTGTCGCTGGCAAAGCCGTATAGCGCATCGCGTTCAGCAATGTAGCAGGAGGTGTCGGTGAAGGCCTCATAGTAGTATAAATGGTCGGTCGGCGGGACCTCCAGTAACCAAACGAGCGGAAACACGTTGTCCTGGGCAACGATGGAGAGAGTGCGCTCCGAGCCGTTTTCGTCCAGGTCATAAATCTTGACCATGCCGGAATTAACCATGTATACGTAGTCGAATGCCTCGCCTTGGGCGCAGATAAGTTGTCCCTTCGTAAAGCGGCGCACGAAGTTTTGTGCCTGAAAGAATTGCACCAATTGTGGGATTTCTGCTGCCATGGCTTCCTTTTCGCGAATGCTTCGGGTTTAGCTTAGCGTTTTGGGGCCGGGGTAGGGCAACGTTTATTCGTCCAAACAAATTGCGCTTAGCGGCGACGGCTGTGAAGTTTATTACAGCCGCAAGGTGGGCCGAAGCCCATAGTTGGACATGGATTTAAACAAGAAAGGATCCGATATGAGCAACCTGATTGTGATGTCGTTCAAAGACGAGCAGGGCGCCGGCCTATTTCTAGGCGAACTGGGTGAACTGCAAAAGCAGGAACTTATCCACCTGGACGACGCAGCCACGTTGGTGCGTCACGAAGACGGCAAGGCCAAAATTAAGCAGGCCCGTAACCTGGTGGGCGAAGGCGCGCTGGGCGGCGCGTTTTCGGCGACGCAAATCCTCGGGCTCGTCGGGCTCGTGGCGCTCCTGCTCGGCGGGATCGGCGTGGGCAGCGCGATCAGCGCGTACATCGCCGACCGATTGGACAGCGTGGCGGTGCTGCGCTGTCTCGGCGCCACCGGGCCGCAGGTGACGGCAATGTACGTGCTCGAGGCGTCGCTGCTCGGCGTCATCGGAGCCGTGTTGGGCATCGTGCTCGGCGTCGCCGCGCAGCTGCTGCTGCCCAAGGTCTTCGGCGATTTCCTGCCGGTGGATGTCGCGCCGCAGCTCGAGCCGGCGGTGCTGCTCATGGGCCTCGCCATCGGCGTGTGGACCGCGACGCTGTTCGCGCTGCGGCCGGTGCTCGCGGTGCGCGACGTGAGCCCGCTCATGGTGCTGCGGCGCAACACGCCGGGCGCCGAGGGGAAGAAGCGCCGCGTGGATATGCCGCGGCTCTCCGTGGAATTGCTGCTCGGCGCGACGGTGCTCTATCTCGCGGTGCGCCGCACCGGGAATCTGCGGCAAGGGATCGGCATGACCATCGGCATCGTCGCGGTGGTGGGCGTGCTGTGGGCGGGTGCGGCCGCGCTCAGCGCGCTGGCGCGGCGGTTGGTGCGCGAGCGGTGGCCCTTCGTGCTGCGACAGGGCGTCGCGAACCTGTATCGTCCCGCGAACCAGACGCGGGCCGTCGTGCTCTCGCTCGGCTTCGCGACGTTCCTGCTCTGCTTCGTCTACCTGGTGCAATCGAGCCTGCTGGGCGAATTGCGCGCGGCGA
Organism: uncultured Gemmatimonadaceae bacterium; assembly: GCA_963751275.1. GTDB lineage: Bacteria > Gemmatimonadota > Gemmatimonadetes > Gemmatimonadales > Gemmatimonadaceae > DATKOH01. Next base: position 22,151 of record CAVVTZ010000002.1, read on the forward strand.
GCAGCGCGGCGCAGGCGAATCTCGCCTTCTTCGACGTGCAGCCGCCGGCGGTGCCGGCGGTGGATTCGCTGGTGCGCGCGGCGCACGCACCGGTGCTCCAGCAGGTGGCGATCATCCCAATGCGGGTCGCGGAGGTGAACGGCGTGTCCGTGGCCGACCTCACGAAGAAGCGGCAGAGCTGGGCGTTGCGGCGCGAGTATCGCTCGAGCTACCGCGACACGCTGGTCGCGTCGGAGAAAGTGACCGCCGGCAAATGGGGGCCGCGCAATGCGGCCGGATTGCCCGGCATCTCGGTGGAGAAGGATCTCGCCGCCGAGCTGCAGGTGGCGCTCGGCGACACCATCGTGTGGGATGTGCAGGGCGTGCGTATTCCGTCCGTCGTGACGAGCCTGCGCGAAGTGCAGTGGGCGCGCTTCGAGCCGAACTTCTTCGTGGTGTTCGAGCCGCGCGCGCTGAAGGATGCGCCGGCCAGCTTCGCGATCCTCACGCGCCTCGACGACGCGACGGCGCGCGCGCAGCTGCAGCACGACGTGGTGACGCGGTTCCCGAGCGCGAGCGCCATCGACCTCTCCACCATCCAGGATGCCGTGCGCAAGATCCTGGACAAGGTGTCGCTCGCGGTGCGGTTCCTTTCGCTGTTCAGTCTCGTGACCGGCGTGCTCGTGCTGGTGAGCGCGGTGTCGAGCGCCCGGCGCCAGCGCGTGCGCGAGGCGGTGCTCCTCAAGACGCTCGGCGCGACGCGCGCGCAGATCGCGCGGATCATGATGGCGGAGTACGCCTCGCTCGGCGCGTTGGGCAGCCTCACCGGCATGATGCTCTCCGTGGCCGCGGCGTGGGCGGTCATGCATTTCATCTTCGAGAGCACGTTCACCTTCGCGCCGGCCGGCATGCTGCTGCTCGCGCTCGCCACAATGGCGCTCACCGTGGGGATCGGGCTGTGGAGCGGACGCGAGGTGTTCCGCGCGACGGTGAGCGAGGAGCTGAGAGACTAACGGCGCGTGTCGGGCCTGGTACCGCTTGAGGGGCGCGTGTGGGGCCTAGTACCGCTCGAGAGGCGCGTCTGGGGGGCAGCGTGTGGCACGGCTCTGCGGGAGTGGTACTACTCACGCCGAGCGGTACTAGACGCTGCCTCCCAGACGCGCCTCTCGAGCGGTACTAGGCCCCACACGCGCACTTATTGGACCCTTGCGATCGCGAGGCGGATCGGACTCGACGGATCCAGCGCCGCGCCGCCCGTGGTGGTGAGCGCAATGACCTGGTTCGAGGTCTGGCCGCCCGTGAGGAGTATCGCGCTCGCGCCGCCGGCCTGGACGAATGCCGTCGTGCTGAACCCTCCGAAATTGACCGGCACCGGCACCAGCGGATAGGCGAGCGGGAATCCGTTGGGGGAATCCGTGTGCAGGCCGGCGAAGATGTCGCCCTGGTCCCAGCTCGGGAAGGTGAGCAGCGGATCCGCGGGCGTGACCGGATACGCGGCCACCGCGCTCGCCATCGCGAAGCGCGACGTGAGCACGCCCGGCGCCGCGCCGGCGCGCGCCGACAGATTGTCCATGCCGAACTGGTGCAGGCTCTGCACGATCGCCTTGAGCATCGTCGCCTCGTCGGAGGCGTACTGGTCCACCGACCAACGGACGAAACTCCAGGCGCCGCCGTAGAAGACTTCGCCGCCGCTCAATGCGACGGGGGTCTCATTCGGGAAATTGCTCAGGTAGTCGTACAAGTAGCCGAAGTGGTGGGGCATGACATACGGATGGTCGCCGCCACAGCTGTTCGTGAAGTCGCAGTGCACCGTCGAGGAGTACTGCGCGTGTCCCTTCCACGTGTTGCCGTCGTACGTGCGGCCGTAGATCTCCGACGCGGTCTGCGCGGTGGATTCCTCCAGCCAATTCTCCTCGAACCCGTCGCCATTGTTGGCAATGCGCTCGGCGTAGCTCACGATGTGCTTCGTCTCGTGGGGGAGCACGCTGCGCACGAACGCATGCCAGCCGGTGACGCTCGTCGGTCCCGTTCCGGAGCGCGTGGTCGGCACGTACGCGTAGAAGATCGGCGCCTCGTTGCTCACCGTGTCGCGCGTGGCGGGATCGCTGCCCACATCATACGGGAAGAAGTCGCAGCTGTTCACGAAGCCGGCAATGCCGCCGCCCTGGAAGGTGTTCACCTTCTGCGTGAAGAAGATGAACACGTGCCCCTTGTTGCCGAGCGTCGGGTCGAGCGCGAGCGGGTCGCCGAAGTAGCCGGTCTCCACCGGCAGCGTCACGTTGTCGAACTCGGCGCCCATCGCCTGCATCTCGGCGTTCGTCTGGCCAACGAGCGGATTGCTGAGATCGTCGAACACCACCGTCTTGGCGCTCACGTACACCACGCGCGCGCGCTGCAGGAAGCCCACGGTGCAGTCGTTGTCGTGGTCAATGTCGTCGATGTGCAGCGAGACCGTGTCGCCGACATGCGGGTTGAAGCCGCAGCATTCGCTGACGCGCCGGCGGCGCGCGAGCAGCGAGTGCACCCCATGCGGCCCGCCGCGCGCGGCGAAGATGCGTTTGTTCCGGTCGAGCATCCGGATGTGCGCGGCCTGCTGCGCGCGCGCGAAAGCGGCATCCTGCGCCGCCCAGGGCATCCAGGAATCGTCGCGCGGGAGGCGCGGCGCCGCGCGCGCCGGCGCCGGCAGCATCTCGGACACGACATTCGCCGCGCTGACGCCGCGCAACTCGAACGACCCCGGCGTAGCCGCGGATTGATCGGAGACGCTGATCAGGTAGTTGGCCGAGGACTGCATCGGCAGCTTGAGGCAGCTCCCGGAGGCGGGCGACGCGTCGAAGAACTGCGATTGGCCGGCGGTGAGTGAGACGGTCTTCGCCGGATCGAGCGGCAGCGCCTTCGAACCCGAGAGGCCGGCGACCGTGACGAGGACCGGCACATCGCGGGCGTCCGAGCAGGTGAACGCACCATCGGGCACGTTGACCGTGATCTGCGTGGCACTCGAGCCCGTGACCACCGCGGCGATGCCGTCGAGGGTCACAGTGTTGTTCGCCGGGGTGGCACTGAAGCCCGTGCCGTTGATCGCGCCCGAACTGCCGGACACGAGCGGGCTCGGCGTCGTGCTGGTGACCACCGGCAATGTGCCGGCCGCCACGTTGAACGTCGCGACGCCGTTCACTCCGCCCGCGGTGGCCGTGACCGTGATGCCGCTCGCCAACGCGACGCCGGTGGCCGTGACCGTCGGTCCGCTCGTCGCGGAGAGCGAGACCTTCGTGTTGTCGCTGGTGACCCACGTGACCGCGCGCACGACCGCGTTGCCGTTGCCGTCGCGCGGGGTGGCGGTGAGCACCACCGTGCCGGCGACGCCGATCGTGGGCGTGCTCGGAGAGACGTCCACCGTGACGACCGCGACCTCCGCCACCGTCACACCGAGCGTGCCCGCCTTTCCCTGCGCGGCGGCCGTGATCGTCGCGTTGCCGGCTGCCGCGGCGGTGACGGCGCCGGTGGAGCTCACCTTGGCGACGGCGGTGTCGCCGCTCGTCCAGACGAAGGTCGCGCCGGACACGACGCCGCCGCTCGCGTTGTGCGCGATGGCCGAGAGCTGGCGCACGTCGCCGACGGTGAAATTGGTGCTCCCCGATACCGTGATCGTCGCGATCCCGTTGGAGGGCCCCGTGCTTCCGCCGCCTCCGCCGCACGCCGCGATGGCGGCCGGCAGGGCGAGGAGCATGGTGATACGGCTGGCGACGCGCATGGGAGACTCCGTGGGCGATTGCGTCGGGCGGTGCGGGAACATGAGCGGCAGTGGGTTCGTTGTCTACACCGAAATGGCGCCGTCGGACCGTCCGTTTGCTCCAACAGGGCCCGCTAGGCACCTTTCATCGATGGATTTCCTGGCGATCCTGCTGGCGGTCAAGGGCAACCCGCTGCTCCACGCACTCGATTCGGCGTGGGGGTATCTGGCGATCGGCGCATCGGTGTTCCTCTTCGAGGAGACCACGCCCGTGCTCGCGGGCTTCACCGCGCACCAGGAGCACCTGCACGTGTGGCGGCTGGGACTCGTGTGCGCCTTCGGCGGCTGGTTCGCGACGCTCCTGCCCTATGCGATCGGACGCTACGGGGCCGCGCGGCTGCTCGCGCGATTTCCCGCGGCGGAGGCGACGATGCTGCGGCTCATGGGCGTGGCCGCGCGCCGTCCGTGGCGTGCCGCGCTCGCCTCGCGCTTCGTGTTCGGGGCGCGCACGCTGCTGCCGCTCGCTTGCGGCACCGCGAAGGTGCGCGTGATCCCCTTCGTCGCCGGCAGCGCGATCAGCTCCGCCGCGTGGGCCGCGCTCTACACGTGGCTCGGCTGGATCTCCGGCGAGACCGTGCTGCTGCTGCTCGGACGGGCGAAGCGGCACGAACTCTCGGTGTGGCTCGCCTTTGGGCTCATCCTGCTGCTCGTGCTCTGGGTGATCCAGCGGCGCAATCGGTCCCACGTGGCGGCGGAACTCGAGAAGACGGACGACATACTTCGACTCACCAGGTAACTGCAACTGCCGGGAACCGATTACCGGGAACCGGTGTGGCATGACAATACATGGCATCACGACATCGCCCGACCGTGGTGATGCCATGTGTTGTCATGCATCACCGGTTCCCGGTAATCGGTTCCCGGTCGTTTGTAGTATCACCCTCGCTGCGCCAACGCCGGCTCGATCTCCACCGTCGCCTTCCTCTCCAGATTCCCCCACCCCACCACCCGTCCCTGCAGGGCAGCGACCAGCGAACGGATGACGACGACGTACATGACTTGCCGGTACGCGAACCGTTGCAGCAGCACAAGCCACGTGAGCGAACGGTCTTCGTCGGGCTCGAGCAGGAAGGCGAAGATCGTCGCCGCCCAGTCCACCACGAGGAAGATCGCGTAGAACGTCAGCACGCGCTCCAGCGAGGAGATCGCGAACGTCGTGCCGTGCTCGGCACGCACCCAGTACACCGACGCGATGCTCCACAGGAAGAGGAAGTCCGCGATCGGTGAGACGGCCGGATAGAACAGCTGGAAGATCAGCACGTTCGGCAGCGCCACCAAGCCGAGCGATCCGTACTGCTTCTTGAAGAACACATCGCGGTGCTTCCAGAGGCACTGCAGCGTGCCGAAGCTCCAGCGGAAGCGCTGGCGCGAGAGCATGCGCAACGTGTCGGGCGCCTCGGTCTAGCCGATCGCCTCGTCGGCGTAGGCGATCGCGTGGCCCGCGCGGCGGATCGACAGCGTGAGGTCCTGGTCCTCGGCGAGCGTGTCGTCGCTGAATCCGCCGGCCTCGAGCACGAGCGCCTCGCGCCACGCGCCCACCGCGCCGGGCACCACGGTGATGCAGTTGAGCAGCGAGAAGGCGCGGCGGTCGAGGTTCTGGCTGGTGACGTACTCGATCGCCTGCCAGCGCGTGATGATGTTGATCCGGTTGCCGACCTTGGCGTTCCCGGCCACCGCGCCCACGTGGGATCGTGCAGCGGCTCGACGAGCTCGCCCACGGTGTTCGGGACGAAGATCGTGTCGGCGTCGAGACAGATCACGATCTCGCCGGTGGCCATGGTGAGGCCATGATTGAGTGCGCTCGCCTTGCCGCCGTTCGGCTTGCGGTAGATGCGCACGAGCGGGTGCGTGCCGAAGGCGGCCATCGCGCGGTCGTACGTCGCGTCGGGCGAGCCGTCGTCGACGACCACCACTTCGAGCGTCCCCGGGTAGTCCTGCGTCACGAGGCTCTCGATGGTCTTCACGATCACGGCCTCCTCGCGGAACGCCGGCACGATCACGCTGACGCTGGGCGCGTAGGTGACGGGCGCCTCGGGATCCTGGTGGCGGCGCGCATGCTGGATCACCGCGAGCGTCGTGATGAAGAGCAAGCGCGCGACGCCGAGCGCGATCGCGATCATGAAGATCCAGTAGAGCGCCCACTCGATGAGCCCGAAGATGCCGAAGGCGGCGAGTTCGCCGATGCGCGCGAGGAGCGTGTGCGACGGGAGCCCGGGCATCGCCTCGTCGCGCGTGAGGCCGAGGAGCTCCGAGACGGTGACGAGCGTGTCGCCCTCGGCGCGGAGGGAATCGATGAGCGGGCCCGAGCGCCGCGACCGTCTGGCTCCGGTCGCCGCCGCCGTCGTGCAGGAGGACCACGTTGCCGCGCGGGCGCTGCGCGAGCGTGGTGTCGATGATCACCTGCACGCCGGGCGAGCGCCAGTCTTCGCTGTCGAGATGCACGCCGACGGTGAGATAGCCGCGGTCGCTCGCGAGCGCGACCGGGATCGAGTTCGTCGTCGGTGGTGGGCTCGGCGTCGCCGAAGTACGGCGGGCGGAAGAAGGCGGTGCGGCGGCTGAGCATCGCCTCGATGAGCCGTTCGGTGGCGTCGAGCTGCAGCTTGGTCTGCAGCGTGTTGGTGAAGAAGAGGTTCGGGTGCGTGAAGGTGTGATTGCCGATCTCGTGCCCTTCCGCCCACTCGCGGCGCAGCAGCGGGATGTGCGCCTCCACGTTCTGCCCGATCACGAAGAAGGTGGCGGGCGCGTTGCGCGACTTGAGCGTGTCGAGGATCGCGGCGGTCCAGCGGCCGTCGGGGCCGTCGTCGAAGGTGAGCGCGACGCGGTGCTCGAATGCCATTGCCGAACCGCTGGTACACGTACGGCGTCGCGTACGAGACGACCTTCTCGTTCACGACGAGGCGCGACGCAGAGTCGTACGCGATCTCGCGCCGCCCCTCGGTGGGGCGCGAGACGATCCGGAGGATCTCGCCCTTGCCGTCGCGCGGAAGCGCCTCGGGGTCGTATCCGGGCGGGATCACACCGAGTTCGGATGCGGGCGCATCGATCCCCTTCCGCCCGACCACGCGCCAGATCGCGGGATCCTCGGAGCCGAGCCGCCAGATCGCGTGGCCGGCGACGCCGAGCTGTTCGCCGGCGACGATCTGGTCGTAGGCGGTGATCGCGTCGAGGTACCACGCGACGTGGTCGGTGGAGTCCGTATCCGTCCAGCGCGCGTACGGATTGAGCGTGATCGGGTCGAAGTGGAACGACTTGATCGGCGCGTTGCGCATCGCCGACATCATCTCCTGGAAGGTGAGCGTCTGCCCGTTGGAGAGCGAGTCGCCGTCGTTCCAGTCGTAGCCGTAGGCGCCCACCGCGAGGATCGCCTTGTCGGCGGGGATGAAGCGCAGCATGCGCTTCGCCTTCTCGACGTACCAGTTCTGGCTCGCGACCGGACCGGGGTCTCCCTTCCCGTAGTGCTCGTCGTAGAGCATGAGGAAGACGTGGTCGTTCGCCTCGGCGTAGCGCTGGAGCTGATCGTCGGTGTCGTTGAAGGACACCGCCTGCGTGACGCGGCGGCCGCGCGGCGCGAGCGAGGCGGTGAGCGAGCGCGTGAAGGCGACGACGTCGCCGGTGAGCTCGGCCGGTACTTCCTCGAAGTCGATCGTGACACCGGCGAGACCATAGTGCGTCACCGAATCGGTGAGCTGGCCGATCGCGCGCTGGCGCGCGGCGCGGTCCACGAGCAGGTGGCGGAGCGAGGCCGGGTCCCAGCGGTGCGTGAGCTGGTCGTAGTTGCTGACCATGAGGAACACGGAGGGCCGCTGCGCGGGGTCGGCGACCACCTGGTTGATCGTGTACTGCACGCGCCGGTCGATCTTCATGCGCAGGGAATCGCCGCCCGGTGCGACGAACGCCCATTCGCACACCACCCAATCGAGGTCGTCGGCGTGGTCGTGCAGCGAGGCGGTGGAGTTGTCGTCCCAGTTCACATAGAAGCCGGCGATGATCGGGTCGCCGGGCTTGCGCGGCGACTTGATCGGCGGGTGCTTCTCCACCGGCAACTGCGACGGCCGGAGGCTGGGCGGCGCATGCTGCCGCTCGAGCGCGAACCAGAGCTCGAGCTTCTTCTCCATCTGCGCGCGCTCCGCCTTGCTCGTGGCGATGCGCGGCGTGACGTTGAGCTTCACCGGGTTCGTGACGAGCCGCGGGATGAGCGGCGGCACGAGCAGGCTGAGCACCACCATGCCGCCGGCGATCGACGAGACGATGCCGATGCCGAGGCCGGCCGCCCGCACACGGCGCCAGCGGCGGCCTGACTCATCGAGGAAGACCGGCGCGACCGGCCGGTGCGAGGGCGAGCGGGTACTCACGACGCTAAAAGATAGCGCCGCGCGCTCCACCGTGCCGCGAGCGCCGGGTGGCGCGTCTCCACGGCATGGCGGACAATGCGAACCGTCTCACCTGGCGGGACGATGCGATCGACTGGTGCCGCGGCCGCGATTGGCGCTGGCGCGCGCCGCTCATGGCCTACCTGGCGTGGACGGCCGCGCAGGGACTCACGGACCCGATGCACTGGAGCTGGTGGAGCGGCATCACGCTCGGCGTGCACGAAGCGGGGCACATCATTTTCTCCCCGTTCGGCGAATTCCTGATGGTGGCGGGCGGGAGCATCACGCAGATCGCGGCGCCGCTCGCGGTGATGTGGATGTTCCGGCGCCAGCGCGACTGGTACGGGGTGTGCGTGGGCGCGATCTGGCTCTCATCCAGCCTCGCGAATCTCGCGACCTACATCGGCGACGCCCGCGCGCAGGAACTCCCGCTGGTGGGTTTCACCGAGCAGCCCGAGCACGACTGGCACTATCTACTTTCGCACACCGGCCTGCTGAAGCAGGACACGCTGCTCGCGTCTTTGACTCGCCTGGCCGCCGCGCTCACACTCGCCGGCGCCGTCCTCGGCACGATCTGGTTGTGCAACCAGATGAGGCTTTCGCGGTTGCAGTCATCCTGATCATCGGCTGTTATCCTGTAATCCTGTCAAAGTAGTAAGTAGTACTACGAACTACTTTGACAGGATTACAGGATAACAGCCGATGATCAGGATGACTGCAAACTGCTATTTGTTTGTGAGTAGAAAGTGGGTTAACGGGTCTCGATACCGGGGGCGATGGTCACCTTGAGCGTCTGCTTGGCCTTCGTCTTGCCGAAGGTCATCGTCACGGTGTAGTCGCCGCTCGGGAGGAATTTGTCGCCGCCTTCGCCGCCGTATTCGGTGAGCACATCGCTCGTAGGACGCAGGTTCCAGACGATGCGGCCGAAGCCGGGCGTACCCGGGGCCGAGAGGTTCGCGACGGTCGTACCCTCGGCGTTCGTAATGCTCACCTTCACGTTGTCACCCGTGTAGGCCTTCACATAATACTGGAGGATCGCACCCTCCGGCGGATTCGTGCCGCGGAACACCGAGTTGCCGTCACTGTCCACCCAGCCCGGCAACGGATAGCGGCCGAACGCCGGGCGCGGCGTGAAGAAATGCATCGCCTCGCTCGCGACGCCCGGCGTGAATTCCTCGATCGGCGTGAGATCATCCACGATGAACAGGCTGCGCCCGTGCGTGGCGATGATCAGGTCGCGGTCGCGCGGGTGGATCAGGATGTCATCCACCGCCACCGTGGGCAGCCCGGCGAACTTCTGCCAGTGCGCGCCGCGGTCCACGCTCAGCCAGAGCGCGAACTCCGTGCCCGCGAACAGGACGTTCGCGTTCTTGCTGCTCTCGCGGATCACCTGCACCGGCGCATCCGCCGGCAGGTTGGACGACGATGCTCTGCCACGTCTTCCCGCCATCGCCGGTGCGATAGAGGAACGTCCCGAAATTCCCGGTGCGGTGACCGTCCACCGCCATGTACGCGACCATCGGATCGAAATTGCTCGCCTCGATGCGGCTGATCCACAGTCCCTTCACCGCCGCCGGCAGGGACGCGGTGAGATCGGTCCAGGTCGCGCCGTCGTCGTCGGTGCGCCAGAGCTTCCCGTCGTCGCTCCCCGCCCAGAGCACGCCCGCCTTCTTCGGCGATTCGGCGAACGCGAAGATCACGCCGTAGTCCTCGGCGCCGCTCCCCACCACCGTCATCTTGTCGTAGTCCTTCGTGGACAGGTCCTTGCTGATCGCCTGCCACTTCATCCCCCGCTCCGTGATCTTGAAGATCCGGTTGCCCGCCAGGTACAGCGTGCCCGGCGCGTGCACGCTCTGCACGATGGGCGACACCCAGTGGTAGCGGAACGCGTTGCTCCCTTCGCTCGGCTCGGGCTGCAGGTCGCGCGTCTCGCCGTTGGTGAGGTTGATGCGGAAGATCGTGCCGCCCTGCGACTCGGCGTATACGATGTTCGGATCGGTCGCGTCGAAGGCGCAGTAGGCGCCGTCGCCGCCGCTGAGATTGAAGCCGGAACCGTTCGTGATGCCGTCCTTCGACCAGACCGCGCTCGGCGTGATCCAGTTCTCATTGTCCTGCAGGCCGCCGCAGATCCGGTATGGCGAACCCATGTCCACCTGCACGCGGTAGTACTCGCCCGCCGGCACGTTGCGCACGTGCTGCCACGACGCGGCGCCGTCGAAGCTCTGGTAGATCCCGCCGTCGGTGCCGAGGATGATGTGTTTCGAATTCCGCGGATCGATGCTGAGCGCGTGGTTGTCCGCGTGCACGTTCTTGAAGCGGTCCTCGCGCCAGGTCTTCCCGCCGTCCTCGCTCACGTGCACCATGAAACCGAGCACGTAGATGAGCTTGTCGTTCGCGGGATCGACGCGGATCTGCGAGAAGTAGAACGGGCGCGGATTGAGCGCGCGACATGCGCGTCCAATGTTCGCCCGCGTCGTCGGAACGGAACACGCCGCCCGACTTGCTGAGCGGGCCGTCGATGTTCGTGGTGCCACCAAGGTCGGTCTGGACCTCGGCGTACACGATCTTCGGATCCTTGGCGTACACGGAGAGCGCGATGCGCTGCGTGCGCGTGGCAGCCCCTCGGTGAGCTTCTTCCAGGTGGCGCCGCCGTCCGTGCTCTTGAAGATGCCGCCGACGTCGGCGCCATCGGTGTAGTTCGCGCCGGAGACGAAGCTCCATGGCCGGCGCAGCCGCGCGTAGAGCGCGGCGTAGAGGATGTTCGGGTTCGACGGATCGATCGCGATGTCGCCGCCGCCGGCCTTCGTGTCGTTCGGCTTCGGCGCGCCCAGCACCTTCGTCCAGGTGGCGCCGCCGTCGGTGGTCTTGTAGATCCCCCGCTCGGCGCTCTCGGCCCAGAGGTTCCCGGTCACCGCCGCCCACGCCGTCTTGGGGTCCGTGGGGTGCACGATGATCCGCGCGATGCTCTTGCTGTCCTTCAGTCCCGCGAACGCCCACGTGCCGCCGCCGTCGGTGGAGCGGTAGACGCCGGCGCCCCAGCCCGTGGAATTGCGGTCGTTCGCTTCGCCGGTGGCGACGTAGACGACGTTGGAATCGGAGAGCGAGAGCGCGATGTCGCCGATCGAGGCGGCCGGCTCCTTGTCGAAGACGGGCGAGAAGGTCTGCCCGTTGTCGGTGGTGCGCACGACGCCGCCGGTCGCGAGCCCCGCGTAGTACGTGTACGGATCATGCGGATCGAAGGCGAGCGCGGAGACGCGGCCGCCCATGATGCCGGGGCCGATGCTGCGCGCCTTGAGGCCATTGCCAAAGATCAACGAGTCCGGCATCGCGGCGGTTGCCGTGGTCGCGGCGGCGGGCTTCGCGGCCTTCGCCTGCGCATACGAGGGCCGCGGGAATGACGAGCAGCGCGAGAACGAGCTTTCGGATCATGGAAGGATCTCGGAGAGAGGAAGGGGCTACAGCAGCGTGCCGTGCAGGATGATCAGTGCCACGGAGAAATAAATGATGAGCCCCGTGACGTCCACCAGCGTGGCGACGAACGGGCGCCGACGCGCTCGCGGGATCGAAGCCCAGCTTGCGCAGGATGAACGGGAGCATCGAGCCGGTGAGCGAGCCGAAGGTGACGACGCCCACGAGTGCGGTGCCGACGGTGACGGCGACGAGCAGCCAGTGCTCGCCGTAGTCGTACCAGCCGAGGCGCTGCCAGAGCACGATGCGGATGAAGCCGATGACGCCGAGGATCGAGCCGAGCGCGATGCCCGAGGGCAGTTCGCGCATCGCGACGCGCCACCAGTCCCGTAGCGTGAGCTCGCGCAGCGCCATCGCGCGAATGATCAGCGATGTGGCCTGCGAACCGGAGTTGCCGCCCGAACTGATGATCAGCGGGATGAACAGCGCGAGCACCACCGCCTTGCTGATCTCCCCTTCGAAATAGCCCATGGCGGTGGCGGTGAGCATCTCGCCCAGGAAGAGCGCGGACAGCCAGCCGGCGCGCTTCTTGATCATCGCGATGAAGCCGACCTGCGTGTACGGCTCGTCGAGGGCCTCGACACCTCCGAGCTGTTGGATGTCTTTGGTCTGCTCGCGGATCATCGCGTCGATCACGTCGTCCACGGTGACGATCCCGATCACATGGTTCGTGTCGTCCACCACCGGCACGGCGAGCAGGTTGTACTTGGAGATCAGCCGCGCGACATCCTCGCGCGGCATGTCGGCGTTCACGGTGAGCGGCACGCCGGTGCCGCCGATCTTCCGCACGGCGGCGCTCGGATCCGCGAGCACCAGGTCGCGCAGCGACACGACGTGCACGAGCCGCTGGTCCGCCGGGTCGAGGACATAGACGGCGTACACGGTCTCCTTGCCGCGCGCGACCTCGCGGATCCGCTCGAGCGCGCGCTGCGCGGTCCAGTCCGCCGGCACCGCCATGAACTCGGTGGTCATCAGTCCGCCCGCGACGTCCGACGGATACTTGAGCAGCCCCACCAGCGCATCGCGCGTGGGCGCGTTGAGCGTCGTGAGCAGCCGGTCGCGCTCCGCCGGCTCCAGCTCGCGGAAGAGATCGGCCTGCTGGTCCGCCGCCATCGCTTCGATCACCGGCGCGGCGCGCGCGGCATCGAGCCCCTTGAAGAGCACCGCCCGGCTCTCGAGCTCCGGTTCGTCGAAGACGCGAACGATCAGGTCGAAGGGGAGCGCGCAGAGCACCGCGGCCGCGGCCGGCGCGTCGAGCTGATTCAGCGCGTCCGCGACGTCGGCGCTACGCATGGTGGAGAGCGTCTGCGCGAACTCGGCCGAGTCGCCCGCGAGCAGGTAGAGCAGTTCGGGAGGTGCGCTCATGTGGTCGCTCCGCGTGCGGGCCCGCGTTCGCCGCGCCATGCGGCGTAGGTCCAAATGATGCCGCCAATCAGGATCGCGACGGGAATCAGCTGCGCTGCGACCGCAAGGTTCGTGCGGTCGCTCACTTTGCCTATGATCTCGGCGGCCGGCCCATCGCCGAATGTATGAATCGCGAATGTTGCGAGGGCCATCGCCGCGGCGCGCTGCATCGGAGGAACAACGCCGACGATGCGTGAGTTGATCGGGCCGGTGCTCATGAAGATCAATATTTCGGCCACTAGCAGAGCGTACCAGTAGTTTTCGCCCGGGAGCGAGATGGCGAGCCAGACGAACGGAACCGCCAAGAGCGTCGCTGCGCCCGACACCCACAGATACGCCTCAGACCGCCAGCGCAGCAGTCGGTCGCCCAGCCAACCACCCAGGAGGGTGCCGCTGAAGCCCGCGATCACCGTGATGTAGCCGAGAAGATCACCCGCCTCCTTTACCGTCGCTTTGTGCTGACGATGGATGAAGCTCGCCATCCAGTTCGACATCCCGCCGACGGCAAAATTCTGGGCAATGAATCCGAGAATGATGATGACCAACTGGCGATTCTTGAGCAGGACCAGATACGTGTCGAACCCCTGAGCAGCGCGCTCGTCACGGCGGGATGGTTCGGGCAAGAACAGAGCGAGAATCGCCAGTATGAGGCCCGGCGGACCGACGAGCAGGAAGGCGGTATGCCAGGTATACAGCTGCGCGATCAGGCCGCCCAATTTGAACGCGAGGGCCGCACCGACCGGCATCGCCGCAAAGAAGATCGCGAACGCCCGCCCGCGAATCGCCTCCGGGAAATACGCGGCGATCAACGCCGGTCCCAGTGTTCCATAAGCGGCTTCGCCGATCCCGACGACGGCGCGTGACGCGATCAGAGACTCGTAGCTCATAGCGAGTCCACTCGCCACGGTGGCGATGCTCCACACGCCGACACCGAACGCGATGAGCCTCGTGACCTTCGCGCGGTCGCCGATCGCGCCATAGATGGGCGTCGCCACCGTATATACGATCAGGAAGGCCGGAAAGAGCCAGCCGATCTGCGAATCGCTCAGCGAGAAGTCGGCCTTGATCTTCTCCTGCACGGCCGGGACCATGAAGCGGTCCATGTAATTGAACAGATTGATCAGCGTGAGCACGGCAAGCGCGATCCACGCGCTGCGCGGCGCCTTCGCTCCGGCCGCCTCCGCCGCCATCGTCACGCCGGCCTACTGCCCGTCCAGTGCGCGCTGCACCTCGCGATCGAACTGCACCGCCAGTCCCTCGCGCGGCGCATACGGGCTCGGGCCGTACACCTTGCTCGCGACGCCGAGCTGGCTCAGCTCGGAGACGTGCCAGTCCTGGCGGTTCACCTCGTCCCAGAATTTCACCGCGTCATCCGGATCGTACCGGCCGCTCGACAACGTGTCCGGATGGAAATGCCATTCGCACACGAGCTTCGTGCGCGTGGGCGAGACCGGCCATAGCGTGTGGAACAGTCCGTACTCGGGCAGCAGGCTGAATAGCAGGTTCGGGAAGATCGAGTAGTACCACGCCTGCTGCTTCGCGCCCGGCGGCGTGTCGGTGAGCGGCACACCGCACATGTTGCCGCTCACGGTGAGACTGCCGCCCGGCTTCGTGATCTCCATGAAACCGCCGAGGAACGGCCCGTCGAACAGATCGTTCTCGCCGCTGGTGGGGGGCGTGAGCTTCACGAGCTGCGGATGCACGCCGGTGCAGTGATAGCACTCGGAATAATTCTGGTGGATGAGCTTCCAGTTCGCCGCGATGTCATATTCGATCCGGCGGTGCAGCTTCAGCTCCGGCAGGCCGAATCGCGCGAAGCGGCCGAACATTGGCGCGAACGCCTCGGCGAACGGCTCCGGCGTCTTCGCGAGATTGATGAAGACGAATCCCTCCCACTCGGCAACGGCCGCGGCGTGCAGCGGATAGTCCTTCTTGTCGAAATCCTCCAGTCCGCCCATGTGCGGCGCCGAACGGCACTGGCCATCGAGCGTGTAGCTCCATGCGTGGTACGGGCAGGTGATCGCGCCGCCGAAGTTCCCGCGCGCCTCTTCGCACATCCGCGTGCCGCGATGACGGCACACGTTGTAGAACGCGCGCAGCGCGCCGGACTCATCGCGCGTGACGATGATGCTCTCGGCGCCCACCTCGCGCGTGAGGAAATCGCCGGGCATCGCGAGCTCGGCCACGCGGCCGGCGCAGATCCAGCGGCGCTGGAAGATCGCGTCCATCTCGCGCGCGAAGATGTCGGGCGACGTGTAATTGCGCCCCGGCATCGTCCGCGCGCCGTGGGTGCCGAGCTCGTTCGCTTTGAGGAACGTGGCCATGCTGATCTCCGGGAGGTATCCGTGCCCGCCCTAATCTGAACTGCGGATGGCGGTTGGGAAAGCCGGACAGATATGGATCGGGTGACGCCGGAGCAGTCATCCGGCAGTTGTCCTGACAATCCCGATAATCCTGTCAAAGTAGTTTGTGGTAGTTAGCACGAACTGCTTTGACAGGATTATCGGGATTATCAGGACAATTACAGGATGACTGCCGCGACGGTGGAGAGCACAGCGGATGAGAGAGATCCGATCTTCTTGGGAACGGCAACTGCTTCCTTCCCGTCAGTGATTGATCCCTACGGTGAGGCCGGCGTAGTAGATCCGCTGCGGGGCGGGTTCGTAGTATTGGCCGCCGGTCGCGTTCACGGCGACTGAACCGACGTAGCGAGTGCCGAACACGTTGCTGACGCCGAGCACCGGCTGCAGCCAGGGGCGGCCGAAGAGGGCGGTGCCGCCGGCGCGGAGATTCATCACCACATAGCCGGGCGCGGATGCGGTGTTCGCATCGTTCGCCCACACGGAACTCTTGGCGACGACTTCGGCCGTGCCGAAGAGCGTGCGCCAATGGTACGTCCCCTGCACCTGCACCACGTTCTCCGGCACGCCCGGCACGGTGTTGCCGTTGTAGCGATTCGTGTCCACGATGAATTCCACGAACTGGAATCGCGAAAGGCTGTACGCGAATCCCAGCTCCACAGGGCCGAGATCCGTGTTGACGCCGAACTCGACGCCCACGCGGCGCGTCTGGCCGGCGTTGCGGTAATAGACGCGGCCGCCGCCGCCGGTGACCTGGTACGGGATGAGCTCCTGCTGCACCTCGGTGTCGAAGAGCGCGAGATCATACGACCAGCGCGCGTCGAGGATGCCCTTCGCACCGATCTCGAAATTCCACGAGCGCTGGGGCTTGAGGTCGGGATTGATGCCGGCGCTCCCATCGGGATGGTTCGCGAGCTCCGTCGTGGTGGGGGTCTCGAAGCCGGCGGCGATGTTCGCGTAGAGCGAATGCAGCGGCGTGAGCCGGTCGACGAACCCGAACATCGGACTGACGGCGCTCATCGTCGTGTGGCCGGAATTGTCCCCGTCGGAGAGGAACTGGTCCTCGACCGTGAACTTGGTCCAGTCGCCGCGCACGCCGAGCGTGAAGGTGTAACCGGGCGCGACCTCGAGTTCATCGCGCACGTACGGCCCGGCGGTGGACACGATCTCCGTCTGGTCGAGCGTGAGCGTGCCCTTGGTCTCCGGCAACACCGGACACGCGGCGGTGGGAGCGGTCACGCCGTTGCAGTTGTTCCAGTTCTGCCGGTCATCGTTCTGCAGCGACGCATCGATGCCCGCGGTGAAGCGGTTGAGCATCGAGCCAATATGCCCGGGCCACAGGCCGCGGAACGAGCCGCCGTACGAATAGCGGTCCACGTTCACCACCGCGTACGTGAGCGGATTGTACAGATCGCGCGTGCCGCCGTAGAGCTGCGCGGAGATCACGCCATCCCCATCGAGGGCGCGCTGCGCCGAGACGCCGGCCTGGATCTGGTGCACGGTCTTGGACGCGTCCTTGAGCACGGACCGCGGATCCGCCATGCGCGGATTGGAATCGAGCTCCGCCTTCGTGAGCGCGCCGGGATTGAGCGCGCTGGGCATGTCGAGCCCCATGAGCTGCACGCCGAGATCCCATTTGCCTGACGCCAGCGTGGCGTGCCCATAGCCGTTCGTGAGTTGCACGCTGGAGTGCTCGCGATAGCCGTCGCTGCTCGTGTAGCCGTAATTCGCTTCGTAGCCGCCGGCATCGTAGCTGCCGCCGACCACGCCGGCGATGCGCTCGGAATTGTAGCCGGCGAACGACGTGCGCAGCTGGCCGGCGACCGGATCCACCGGCGGCGGCGCCGATCGGAAATCGATCACGCCGCCGGACGCGTTCCCATAGAGCGAAGCTGGCGGCCCCGCGCATCGCTTCGACGCGCCCGATGTCCTCGAGGTCGAGATAGTCGATGGGCGTCTGCCCGTCGGGCAGCGTGAGGGGCATCCCGTCGCGAAGGATGCGAA
Source organism: uncultured Gemmatimonadaceae bacterium (assembly GCA_963751275.1). Taxonomy (GTDB): domain Bacteria; phylum Gemmatimonadota; class Gemmatimonadetes; order Gemmatimonadales; family Gemmatimonadaceae; genus DATKOH01. The sequence goes on from CAVVTZ010000002.1 coordinate 39,526, forward strand.
TACCGCGCACGCCGAACGACGACCGCGCGCCCACGCCGCGGATCGAGATGCGCGGATCCTGCGACGGGTTCGTGCGGTCCGAGACGACGACGCCATTGAGCGCGAGCGCGGTCTCGCTGAGCTGCACATGCCGCTGGCCGGGACGCTGACTGTCGGGCTGCTGCGTGCTCACTGCGTACGGCAACTCGAGGGACGACCGTCCTTCGTCGCGTCCCACTGTCACTATCGGTGCGAGCTTATGCACCCCGCTCGAGTCTTGTGCCCCTGCGAGTGCGGGGACGACGAGCGCGGCGATCATCGCGAAGGCACGAACCATGGGGGGCGAATCTACTGCAACGGCGCGGGGCGCGGGGCTCGGGATGCGCCCCGCGCCGTTAGTTCGTCCTCGATCCCCGCACCACCGTGAGCGAGTACGGCGCCACGATGAGCGCTGCCTTCGCGCGGAGCGTGCCGCGCGCCGGAGGCAGATCGATCGTCGGCGCGCCGTTCTCGCCGTTCGGGCGCCACACGTACTGCGCCCTCGAGAATCTCACGATGGTCCGCGCGCCGTCGAGCGCGCCGCCATAGCGGCTGCCGAATTGCAGCGAGACGCGGTAAGAGTGCAGCGGATCCTTGTTCACCAGCAGCGCGCTCCAGCTCCCGTCCGGCCGCCGCACGACGTACGCACTAAGCAGCTCATTACCAACCGAATCTCGCGCGTCACTCTCCGCGCGGAACATTCTCGTGCGCCCCGCCCGACTCGGCCACCCAGTCGCGCATCAGCATTCGCGCGCCGTGGTAGGTGGCCGTCTGGAAGCGGATCGTCCGGTCCGCGCCGGCGAGGAAGAGCATGTTGTTCCCCCACGAGTCGCAGTGCGGCGCCCGCTCGAGCCAGCTGGGCTCCCATCCGTACAAGTAGGCGGCCCGCCCGCCCAGCGAGAGGAATCGACCCACAATGTCCGCATTCAACAGCGCGCCTTCGATGTCCACCTGCGCGCGCCCCGCGAACGCCGAGTAGCCATATTCCGCGATCACGCGCGGGATCCCCGGAGGCATGCCATCCCGCTCCACCTGCGCGAGCCGGTCGGTGAGCCGCGCCGACGCCGCGGCGAGCTGCGGCGCGTACGGTCCGCAGATGTCGTCGTACGGATACCACTCGAAGGAGAAGAACGTGAGATCGCCGGGGCGCCCGCGCGCGCGCAACGTGCGCATGAAGCGCGGGATCCACGGATCGCCCGCGCTGTCGTTCGGCCACGCGAACATCACGCGGCTCTCGAGTCCCTGGAAGCCGGGGCCGCCCAGCGGCGCGTCGGGCCATACGGCGCGCAGCGCGCGCGCGATCTGGGTGTACAGCTCGCCGTAATCCTCGGGCGCGACGTATTGGCCGTCCGGCTCCTCACCCATCTCTACACGGCCCACCGCGTAGCCGCGCTGGCGAAGGAAGCGCAACTCGGCGGCGGCGTTCTCCGGCGTGCCATAGAGCACGGGCACGGGGACCATCGCCGGGCGGCCGCCGGTGAGGCCGCTCGTGAAGATCCGGTCGAAGCCCGGCTGCTCGAGCTCGAGATCGATGTCCTCGGCGCGGTGCCACGGATCCGTGGTCGACGCATAGGTGATGGATTGTTTCTCGAGCGCGGCGCCGTGGCGCACTACGTCGCGCAGCGAGACACCATGCATCGTGCCGACCTCGACCTCGCGGATCGCATAGCCCGCGGAATCGCGCGGGTCCTCGGCGAAGCGCGGCGCACTCGGCGCGCTGCGCGTCATCACGATGCGCACGAAGCGCGTGATCACGCTGTCCTGCTCCAGGCGCCGTAGCTCGATTCCGCCGTGTCCCTCGCGCTCGTCGCCGGACGTGAAGGTGACCCAGCGTCCCGGCGGATTCTCGTCCACATCGTTCACGATCACGCCGCGCCAATACTGCACGCGGAACGCCGCGGCGTACGGCACGCCCCAGTGGACGCGGATGGCGTTCACCGCCTGCGCGCGGCCGAGGTCGATGATCACCCACTGCGGGTAGGTGGAATCCGGCAGACCGGTGAAGCGGTGATCGAGATACGGATTGCTCTTCCAGAACGTGGAGGTATCGCCGTCATCGAGGCGGGAGTAGCCGGTGTTGTCGGCTTGATCGATCGAATTCCCGCGGCGCGGGAGGCGATAGCCATGCGCGAGCAGGATCGGCGCGGCGGAGGAATCGTCGGAGGTCCAATAGCCGCGATGATGTGCGCTGTCGCTCCAGCGCCCGCGCGAATTCCAGTGCCACGCCTCGATGCCGAGCTCGGTGCGCAAGCGCAGGGTGGCGAGCGAGAAGCCGACATTCGACATCGCGCGGATGCTCGCGGCGGTATAGATCTGCTTGATCGCGCCTTTCGCGTGGCCATCGAGTCCTGCGCCGAAGGTCTCGCGGGGGTCGAAGGTATTCACCGCGGGGCGGTCGGTGTGGATGGTGATGGTCGCGTCGCGGGGTTTTTCCTGGGCGACGGCGGATCGAGCACAGAAGATCGCGATGGTGAGGGCGGCGAGGGCGGGGCGAGTCATCGAGGGAAAGGAACACTGTTGCTGCGATGGACGGCAAGAGGTGCGGCAATGGAGAACGGCATCACCAGGATCGGAAGGTTGCAGTCAGCAGCAAACAGTCACGAGTGACTGCCAGTCTACAGTCAACAGTCAACAGCTCACAGAAAACGGTTCGATTCGAGACTTGGCCTCTCGATGCGGATTCACGCTCGCGGTACTGACTCTTTCGTGATCCGATTTCTGTGAGCTGTTGACTGTTGACTGTAGACTGGCGGTCACTCGTGACTGTTTGCTGTTTACTGCAACTTTCCCGCCCTGGTGAGATGTCGCCGTTCACCTGTACGCGCGTGATGATCCCGACTACCGTTCGATGATGCTTCTCCGCGCCACGATCCTCCTCTCCCTCCTCGCCCCCACCGCCGCCGCGCAGACGGCGTATTACAATCTCGACACCGGCCGCCCCCTTCGCGTCCAAGATGCCTACGCGATCGAACGCTACGGCTGGGATCTCCAGCTCGGCCCCGCCGTCTCCGGCCCATCCGGCAGCGCCTCGACCTGGGCGCTCGAGACGGCGCTCGCGTATGGCGCGTTCCCGCGCACGCAGTTCGAGCTCGCGGCTCCGCTCGCATCCGCGCCCGCCGCGGGCGGCGGACACTCGACGGGGATCGATGGACTCGATGTCGGCGCGCTCTACGATCTGAATACCGAGACCTCCGCCCTGCCCGCCTTCGCGGCCGCGGCGCATGTCACCTTGCCCGTCGGTTCGCTCGGGCCGCCGAGCACGCTGCTGTCCCTTGAAGGCATTGCGACGCGCAGCTTCACCGGATTCCGCATCCATCTCGATGCGTCCGCGACGATCGGACCCACCGGCGGCGGCACCGGCGCCCTCGAGCGGTCGCGATGGTTCGCCGGCGCCGCGATCGATCATGCGTGGCCGCTGAGCTCCGTGCTCGCGGCCGTCGAGATCGTCGCGCTCCAACCGCTCGCCGACACGAGCGCCATTGCATGGAGCGCCGGCACCGGCGCGCGCGTGCAATGGACGCCCACCCTCGTGCTCGACGGCGGCGTGAGCCGCCGCTTCAGCGGTGCGAACCAGGCGTGGAGCGCCACGCTCGGCATCACGTGGAGCTTCGCCGTACGGAGCTTCATGCCCGTGCCACCATGAGAGCGCGCACCGCCCTGCGGCTCGCCCTTGCCCTTCCGCTCGGCGCCACCGCCGCGCGCGCGCAGTGGGCCACGGTGTACGAACAGGCCTATCTCCCCGGCGCATTCAACTGGCAGTTCCACGCCAATTTCCCGGCGGCCGAGCGTCTCTTCTACGCGTTCGACTATGGGCACGCCGCGCTCTACGAGACCCTCCTCACGCGCCCGGACGCCGGGCCACAAGCGCTCGACTCCGCGATGTTCGATTTCATCACGGATACCCTGCTTCGCCATCCGCCGCGCCTGCCGCTCGCCGAGCGCGCGATCGATCCGGAGTACGCGAAGCTGGCGCCCGAGGCGCAGGCGATGTTCGACTGGGCGCACCAGCTCCACCGTCAGATCTACGATGTGTGGAGCGATGACCGTATTCCGGCGGCGGACAAGGACGCGCGCGTCGCCGAGCTGCTGCGGTATTACCGATCGCGCCGCGACCTCGCGTTCAGCTCGCGTCCGAAGAGCATGACGCTCATGGAAGGCCAGCCGTACTCCCTCACCTTCCGGCAGCGGAATCCGAGATTCAACGGCCTGATCTGGGCGTACCACTGGCTGCAGGTGGGACTATACGACGCGCTGCTCGCCGGCGGCACCCGCGCCGAGCGCGAAGCGAACGTGGCCGCCGCGACGGCACACTTCTGGTCGATGCTCGCGTCCCCGCCCGCGCACCTGCCGGAGATGATGCCGATGACGCCGGCCGTCGCCCCCCGATTCACCGCGCGCTATCCGGAGGCCGCCATCATCTTCGATAATCTCCATGCGATGCACGACGTGGTGTCGGACATCCTCGCCGACTCTCGAATCCTGCGCTCAGCGAAGCGCGCCGCCATCCTCGAAGCCGCGGCGCGCTATCGAGATGATTCGTCCTTCGTGGTCACGGATGCCGAGTGGCGCGAGATGGCGACGTCCATGGGCGCCGAGCACATGGGGGGACTCGCGGTGCCGTGAGCCGGCGGGCATAGCACAGAACTGCTTTGACAGGATGACAGGATTTTCAGGATGTACATGATGACTGCCCTGCGCCTCACGCGCAGGGCAGTCATCATGTACATCCTGAAAATCCTGTCATCCTGTCAAAGCAGTTTGTTAACCGACCCGCGCTGGGACCAACGACATCGCATACTCCGCCATCGCGGTGATGGTCAGAGAGGGATTCACCCCGGGATTCCCCGGCAGGATCGAGCCATCGATCACGTACAATCCGCCGTACCCGTGCACCTGGCAGTCGAGGCCGATCACGCCGTCCTCCGCGGTGGGGCCCATGGGACAGCCGCCCAGGATGTGCGCGGTCATCGGCACGCCGAAGAGCGATTCATTCACCGATCCCATCGCGATGCCGCCCGTGCGCTTCGCGAATTCCGCGGCCACGGTGTAGCCGATCGCCGGCGACGCCTGCGGCTCGCGCCCCGGCTGCGGCACCGAGATCAATCCACGCCGGAATCCGGTGAGCGGTCCGCGCCCCAGGCGCAGCCGCACATCCGCATCCACCGCCTGCATGATCAAGAGGATCGTCGTGCGCTCCGCCCACCCCGGCAGCACGTGCGTGCGCAGGAAATCGAGCGGCCGCCGCGCGACATCGAACAGCGAGCGCCCCAGCCGCGACAGGAATCCGCCCGACGTGATGATCGGGCCCGTGAGGAAGCGCATGCTCCCCGACCCCGCCGGATAGCGCACCGGCTCCGCGGTGGTCACCGCGTCGAGATGCACGATGGACGTGATCGCGATCCCCTGCGAGTAATCGGGCTCCGCGCTCCGGCTGATCACGCCGAGCAGTCCCTCATTGTTCGTGCGCACCTGGTCGCCGAGCCGCGGCGAGAGCGCCGTGAGCGACTTGGTGTCGTCGCGGCAGCGCAGCAGCAGCCGCAGCGTGCCGAGCGCGCCCGCCGAGACGATCACGTTCCGCGCGCGCACGCGCTCGTGCCGCCGCGGGAGGAGCGCCGTGGAGCGCCGCACATCCAATTCATAGCGCGCGCCGTCTGCGCTGCCGGTGAGCGGCGCGATGTCGCGCACCTCGCGCTCGGCGCGCACCTCCACGCCGCGGTGCTCCGCGAGCCAGAGATAATTCTTGACGAGCGTGTTCTTCGCGTTGTGCCGGCAGCCCACCATGCACGCGCCGCAATGGATGCAGCCGCTGCGCGCCGGCCCCGCGCCGCCGAAATACGGATCGGGCACTTCCACGCCCTCCGCTCCCGGCGCGCCGAAGAACGCGCCGACGTTCGTGGCCTCGAACGAATCCGCGGTGCCGAGCTGTGTCGCGATGTCGCGCAGCACTGCGTCGGCGGGCCCCAGCCGCGGATTGCGCGTGACGCCGAGCATCCGGCGCGCGGTGTCGTAGTGCGCGCGCAGCAGCGTCTTCCAGTCGGCGAAGCGGCGCCACGGCGGCGAGTCGAGCGCCGCGTCGTCGGGCTGCACGAGCACGTTCGCGTACCCGAGACTGCCGCCGCCCACGCCCGAGCCGTGCAGCACCACCACATCGCGGAAGGGCGAGATCTGCAGGATCCCGAAGCAGCGCAGCGTGGGCCACCAGAGATAGCGGCGCATGTTCCAGGTGGTCTTCGCGAAATCCTCGTCGCGGAACCGCTTCCCGCGCTCGAGCACGAGCACCGAATACCCCTTCTCGGCGAGCCGCAGCGCCGAGACGCTCCCGCCGAAGCCGGAGCCGATGATGACGTAGTCGTACGCGCCGTTGGCGGTCATGGCCGGAAGAGCGTGTCCAGCAGCGCGGCCAACCGGTAGCCGGCCACCGCGATGCGGCGCTCGCTCACCGCGGCGGCGTGTTCGAGATAACTCTCCGGCGCGGAAGCACCGCGCTGGATGCCGCAGCAATACACTTCATGCTGTGCGAGCGCGAGCGATTCGCGCCCCCAGGCGTCGAAGCTCGTGATGGTGATGAGACTCGCGACGGAATCGCGCGGCACCGCCGTCATCACGATGCCGGCAACGCGATCGATGTACGCGCCCTCGCTCTCTGCCGGCTCGCGCGGATAGCGCGCCGTGAGGATCCGGTCCCAGTACCAGTGGAGGGACATCTTCGGCTCGAGCGTGAACGTGTTGCCGCCCTTGTCACCGTCGGGCTCATCCGCCGTGACGCGGCCGCTCGCGTGCAGCGGCTGGTGGATGTCGCCCGCGAGATGCAGCACCCAGGCGAGCGCGATGGCGCGCTCGGCCGCGGGGGCCGCCGTGTCGCGCACGATCCGCGACTGGCGGTCCAGCTCCGTGAGGATATTCTCGCTGTCGGCGTGGAGCGTGGTGATCTCCACGATCGTCCCGTCGGCGCCCTCACTCCAGAACCAATCGTGATAGTGCCACGTGGGACGGTGATATGCGTGGCGGGCCTCCGGTTCGCGGGCGCGGATGATGTCGGCCCACGTGCTCGCCCGCTCCATGAACAGTTCGTCGGCCGACGAGTCGGAGGCGGGCGGCCGAAGCTGGGCGAGTCCGGCGTCGTCCGGCGCCTGTGCGAGCAACGCGGTCACCTGCGTGCGCACGCTTGGTGACAGCTGGCTCCATGCGATGCGCGCGACCACCATGTGTCCGGTCTCATCCCACGCGCGCGCCGGACGCGGCGCCAAGAATGTGACCGTCAGCGCGAGCGCGGTGACGGCGGAAAAGCGGCGGATGTGCATCCCGGATCTCATGCCGAAGGAAGGAACGGTTCGCCTGCGACTCTCCCGAAATGAAGGGAGACGCCGCGCGGCAGACAAGCTGTCTTCCCCTGTAGTCGATTCCCCGACAGCCTCACGGGGATCGTGCCGCTACGATGGAGAGCGCGGGCGCGGATATTCCCGGTGGTCTACGCCGGGCGCTCCGCGCGCCCTTACCCGTTCGGGAGAACGCACCATGAAAGTCATGCGGTCCGTCATCATCGCCGCCCTCGTCGCGCTCGGCACGCAAGCGGCGGGCGCGCAGGCGCAGTGGACTTGGGACGCCGGCGTCTTCGCCCGCTGGAACCAGTTGGACAACAGCTATCAGACGAACAGCGGCTTTGGCGGCGGCGCGCGCGTGGGGCTGTTCGTCATCCCGCGTCTGGAGCTCGAGATCGATGCCTCCTACACGTGGAACGCCGGCAAGAGCGGCAGCGCCCTGGGCGGACTCAACTACGCGCCGATCGCCGTGCGCGCGGAGTATTTCCTCCCGGTCGGCGACCGCTTCGCGGTCATGGCGGGGCTGGGGTACGCGCAAGAGAAGTTCAGCGCCGGGCTGAACGCCGACGATTGGGCATGGTCCGGCGTGCTCGGTGCGCGCGCGACGTTCAAGCAGAACTGGTACGCGCTGCTCAATTACACCACGAACTATTCGCCGACGGCCGCCAATCCGAGTAATGCGGTCACGAGCACCTGGAACAACGGGATTGAGTTGGGCGTCGGTTATCTGTTCCAGATCAAGAAGAAATAACCGGTGCTAGCGACCCGAACTCCGTACTTGGTCCCCCGAACTCCGCCATTGGCGATTGACGTGTAGCAGGAGCGACCGCGTTGCTGGGATGGTGTTACCGCAACACCAAGGACGCCCTAGCCGTGGCCACACGTCTATGGCCAATGGCGGAGTTCGGGGGACCAATGACGTGTGTCGAGGTTCGCCCAACAGAGTTCGGGCAGGTATTGCGAAGGTGGCTAGGATAGACAGAGATTCTAGCGGCAGTGATCCGGGACCTAACCGGCCTTCGACGCACCCCACTCGCACCGGAGATCAGTCCATGAGGAGCTTTCGTTCCATTGTCGCGCTGGCTGGGCTGATCGCCCTGGCGGCGCAGACCGCGACGTCGCAGAGCGCCGGCACGATCGACCTCGGCGTGTTCGCGCGGCTGAATTCGCTCGACGCGGGCTACAACACGAGCACCGGCAGCGGCGGCGGCGCGCGGGCGGGATTCTTCATCTGGAAGAATCTCGAGCTGAACCTGGATATCTCCCAGAGCACGAACAACTCGAACGTCGACAGCCTGAGCAGCGTGACGTACCAGCCGTGGCATCTGCGCGCCGAGTACTTCTTCCCCACAGGGGAGAGCTGGGCGCTGCTGATGGGTGCGGGGTACGGGCACGAGACCTTCCGCCAGAGCGGCACCAACGGATCGGATAACGCGATCGGCATCATCCTCGGCATGCGCGCGACGCTCGGGCAGCGCGTGTACGCGATGATCGATTACACGGGCGATTATTCGACCAGCCCGGCCGACAAGAGCGCGGCGCACTCGAACTCCTTCAACAACGGCCTCGAGCTCGGGCTCGGCTTCTTCCTCGGAGGCAAGTCGGAGGAGAAGGCTCCGCCGCCGGCGCCCGTGCCGGTGCCGGTGACGCCGCCGCCCGCGGTCGCGGTCGCCGCGCCTGCCGCCGCCGCCGTGCCGGCCGATGACGACAAGGACGGCGTGATGAATGCCGCGGACAAGTGTCCCAACACGCCCGCCGGCGAGACCGTCGATGCGAACGGCTGCGCGCAAAGCCAGCTCGACGACGACAAGGACGGCGTCATGAACAATCTCGACAAGTGCCCGAACACGCCCGCCGGCCAGCCGGTGGATGCGAACGGCTGCTCGGCGAGCCAGCGCGACACCGACGGCGATGGCGTGATGGACGACAAGGATGTCTGCCCGAATACGCCGGCCGGCACGGCGGTCGGTCCCGAGGGCTGCCCGGTGAAGCCGCTGGTGCTCGAGGGCGTGAACTTCGAGACGAACAAGGCCGTCCTGCTCCCCGGCTCCACGGCGACGCTGGACAGGGTGGCGGAGGGACTCGCGGCGCATCCCGACGTGAAGATCGAGATCGACGGCTACACCGACAACGTGGGCGACGCGAAGTACAACGTGCAGCTCTCGCAGTCGCGCGCGGATGCGGTGAAGGCGTACCTGGTGTCGAAGGGGATCGCGGCCGACCGCCTCACGGCGAAGGGTTTCGGCGAGGCCGATCCGCTGGTGCCGAACACGAGCACCGCGAACAAGAAGGAGAACCGGCGCGTGTCGGTGAAGATCGTCCACTAGCCACTCGCGCAGCAGACCGGATGCACACCGCCCCGCCGGGTCGATTCCGGCGGGGCGGTTCTTATTCAAGGGTCTCATCCTGAACATCGTGCTGTTATCCCGATAATCCTGTCAAAGCAGTGAATACTACAAACTACTTTGACAGGATTCTCGGGATAACAGCAGGATGTGTCAGGATGACAGCTTACTTATTTGAACAGCGACGGCGGTATATTGGGAGGACCAGCGCACCCATATCGAGGAGTCGCATCGTGATCCATCCGCGCCTGATCGTCACCGCGTTGATCGCGTGCGCCGGAGCGATCCGCGCACAGAACAGCGATTCGATCCTGCAATCCGCCGTGGACGCGGATCCGTGGCCGAGGCAGTCGGCGACGTCGTCAGGCGAGCTCACGATCTATCAGCCGCAGCTGGACGCGTGGACCGGCAACACGCTCACCTTCCACGCGGCGATCTCCTTCCAATCGAATCCGAAGGCCCCGGAGATGTTCGGCGTGATGACCGGCAGTGCGCGCACGGAGGTGGACAAGGACACGCGCATGGTCACACTCGAGGACATCGCGATCACGGCGGCGAAATTCCCGGCGCATCCCGACAGCGCGGCGTCCTACCTGAGAGCGCTGCGCGCCAGCGTGCCGACCGCGGCGCGCACGATCTCGCTCGACCGGCTGCAGGCCTCGCTGCTGATCGTCACCGATCAGAAGAAGATGAAGACCGTGCCGGTGAAGAACGTGCCACCGGTGGTGTACTTCTCCACCGTGCCGGCGCGGCTGGTGCTCACCGATGGCGCGCCGCGGCTCGTCACGGTGCCGGGCACGAGTTCGCAGCGCGTGCTGAATACGAGCGTGCTCATCGCCTACACGGGCTACACGTATTATCTGCGCCTGTACGATGGATGGATGCAGGCGGTGCAAATGGCCGGACCGTGGGTGCCGGCATACGGACCGCCGCCGGTGCTCGACACCGTGCTCGCGTGGGCGAAGACGCAACGGATCGATCTGCTCACCGGCCGGAGCAATGATCCGTCCGAGCCCGTGCCGTCGCTCTGGTCGGGCACCACGCCGGTGATCTACACGAGCGCCGTGCCCGCCGAGTTGATCGTGACCGATGGCGCGCCGGACTACGTGCCGCTCGCCGGCACCGATCTCCTGTTCGTGGAGAACACCGGCGCGTACGTGTTCGAATCCATGGACGATCAGCAGGTGTACATCCTGCTCGCCGGCCGCTGGTTCACCGCCCCGGCGACGATGGGACCTTGGGCCTTCGTACCGGCCGCGCAGTTGCCGAAGGATTTCTGGAAGATCCCGCTCGACAGTCCAGCGGAGGCGGTGCTCGTCTCGGTGCCCGGCACGCCGCAGGCGCTGGAGGCGGCGATCGAGAACAGCATTCCGCAGACCGGCGCCGTCGCGCTGAATACGCCGATGCCGGCGCCCGCGATCGATGGCGCGCCGCAGTTCGTGCCGATCCCCGGCACGAACCTGAGTTACATCGCGAACGCGCCGATCCCGATCATCAAGTACGCGCCGGGCGCGTACTACGCCGTGTACAACGCCATCTGGTTCTTCAGTCCGACGCCGGACGGACCATGGTCGGTCGCGACCGTCGTGCCCGCGGCGATCTACACGATCCCGCCCAGCTCGCCCGTGTACTACGTGACGTACGTGCAGGTGTACGGCGCCACCCCGACCACCGTCTACGTCGGCTATACGAACGGATACTACGGCACCGTGATGGTATCGGGCGGTGTGGTGGTCTACGGCACCGGGTACGTGTATCCCGTGCCGGTGGCGGCGTACTACTACCCGCCGCCAGTGACCTACGGCTACGGCGTCGCGGTGGTGGTCGTGCACCCGTACTATGCGCCGGCGTACTACAACGACGCGTACTACAGTCACGGCTACGTCGCCGGCACCACGGGCGACCAGTACAGCCACTACGGCAGCACCAGCGCGATGACGCACACCTCGGCGGCGTACAATCCGTATACCGGCGAGGGCGCCTCGCAGAAGTACGGACAGTCGTACAACGCCGCCACCGGCACCGCGGCCGCGGGACAGCGCACGACCACGGGCAACGCCTACACCGGCAATTACCAATCGACCGCCAGCGGATCGGCGTACAATACCAAGACCGGCGCGAGCGCCACCGGCTACACGAACACCACAGGCAACGCGTACACCGGACAGCAGACGAAGACCGGGCAGGCGCAGGTCACCTCGGCGTCTGGGAAGACGACCGATGTCTCCGGCGTGCAGACGAACAACGCGAGCGCCGTGAAGGTGAACAACAACGTGTACGGCGACGTGAACGGCAACGTGTACAAGCAGAACCCGGACAACAGCTGGTCGCAGTACAATGGCACGAGCAAGAGCAGCGGCAGTTCCTCGTGGGGCAGCTACGGCGGATCGAGCGCGTCGAAGAGCGGCGCCTCCACGAGCAGCCTGAACAGCCAATCCTGGTCGCGCTCCGCCGGCCAGTCGCGTTCGAGCAGTTACAGCGGATCGCGGCGGTGAGGACACCACAACGACCGCACCAACGGCTTTGACAGGATGAACATGATGGACATGATGACACGACCCGAACGTGTCGGTCGCCGTTCACCTCATGTCCATCATGTTCATCCTGTCAAAGTCGTTGTCGTTGCCGTTGGCCACACGCTCAACGACTTGAACGACCACACCAACGGCTTTGACAGGATGAACAGGATGACAGGACCCGAACGTGTCGGTCGCCGTTCACCTCATGTCCATCATGTTCATCCTGTCAAAGTCGTTGTCGTTGCCGTTGGCCACACGCTCAACGACTTGAACGACCACACCAACGGCTTTGACAGGATGAACATGATGGACATGATGACACGACCCGAACGTGCCGGTCGCCGTTCACCTCATGTCCATCATGTTCATCCTGTCAAAGTCGTTGTCGTTGCCATTGGCCGCACGCTCAACGACTTGAACGACCACACCAACGGCTTTGACAGGATGAACATGATGGACATGATGACACGACCCGAACGTGCCGGTCGCCGTTCACATCATGCCCATCATGTCCATCCTGTCAAAGTCGTTCGTTGTCGTCGCGTGACGACGATATATTGAGAAGTCTTCGGCAGCACACCCCTACGCACTACGCCACATTGAGGATCCGCGTCATGACACTCTCGCGATTCTTGCCCGTTGCGATGGTCGCGCTCGCCACGGCCGCGCATGCGCAGAACGAGGATTCCCTGCTCCAGGCCGCCGTCGCGAAGGATCCGTGGCCGCGCCACACCACCACAGCGGCGGGGATCGCCACGATCTACCAGCCGCAGGTGGACACGTGGAAGGGCGACAAGCTCACCTTCCACGCGGCCGTCGCCTTCGCCGCCACCGACTCCGGCACGCCGACGTTCGGCGTCGTCTTCGCGAGCGCGCGCACCGAGACGGACAAGGAGAACCGCACCGTCACGCTCGAGGACATGAAGCTCACCGGCGCGAAATATCCCTCCGGCCGGACAGCGTGCGGCCGTATCTCGCGGCGCTCCGCGCGAAGATGCCTACCACCGCGCGCGTCATCTCGCTGGACCAGCTGCAAATGTCGCTGCTCGTCGTCACCGACAAGAGCAAGATCAAGCAGGTGCCCGTGAAGAACGCGCCGCCCGCGATCTATTTCTCGCCGACGCCGGCGATCCTGGTGCTCATCAACGGGAACCCGGCGCCGCGCGCGGTGCCGGGCACGAGCGCGCAGCGGATCATCAACACCGGCGTGCTCCTCGCATCCACCGGCGGCGTGTATTACCTGAAGCTCTTCGATGGGTCGATGCAGGCGCCGCAGCTCTCCGGCCCGTGGACGGTGGCGTACACGCCGCCGCCGGTGCTCGACAGCGTGCTCAGCTGGGCGAAGTCGCAGCGCATCGACCTGCTCACGGGCACGAGCCCCGATGCCGATGAACCGGCGCCGTCGATCGTCACCGCCACGCCGCCGCAGATCATCACGAGCACCACGCCCGCCGAGCTGATCGTGACCGATGGCCCGGCCGACTACGTGCCGGTGGGCACCACCGATCTGCTCTACGTGAGCAACACCAGCGCGCACGTCTTCGAGTACACCGACAACCAGCAGCTCTACGTGCTGATCTCGGGGCGGTGGTTCACCGCGCCCGCCACGATGGGCCCGTGGACCTTCGTGCCCGCCACGCAGCTCCCCAGGGATTTCTCGCAGATCCCGCTCGACAGCCCGGTGGAGCCGGTGCTCGCGTCGGTGCCCGGCACGCCGCAGGCACAGGAAGCGCTCATCGAGAACAGCGTGCCGCAGACCGGCGCCGTGGCCCTCACCGCGACGATGCCCGCGCCCGGGATCGATGGCGCGCCGCTCATGGGGCCCATTGCGGGCACGTCGCTGCAGTACGTCACCAACGCGTCGATCCCGATCATCCGCGGTCCGTCGGGAACGTTCTTCGCCGTGTATGACGGGATCTGGTTCAAGTCGGCGCGGGCGACGGGGCCGTGGACCGTCGCCACGTCGGTGCCGGCCGCGATCTACACCATTCCGCCCAGCTCGCCGCTGTACTACGTGACGAACGTGCAGATCTACGGATCCACCGCCAGCGTGGTGTACGTTGGCTACACGCCCGGCTACTACGGCACGGTGGTCGCACCCGGCGGCGTGGTCGTGTACGGCACCGGCTATGTGTACCCAGCATGGGTGGGGTCCTACTATTACCCGCCACCTATGACCTATGGGTTCGGCGCGAGCATCCGCTGGACGCCGTGGACGGGATGGAGCGTGGGCTTTGGATTCGGGTACGCCTACGGCGGCGTCGCGGTGGGCATGACGTTCGGCGGCGCCATGTGGGGCGTGCATCCGTATTACGGCCCCGCCTACTACGGCGGCTACTACGGCGCGCACGGCTACGTCGCCTCCGGCTACGGCGGCTGGGCGGGCACCACCGGCAACATGTACCACCAGTATGGCGCGACGAGCGCGGTGACGCGGCAGTCGGGCGGCTACAACGCGTATACCGGCAACGGGTGGTCGCACAGCATGGGCGCGTCGTACAATTCCGCCACCGGCGTGGCCGCCGCGGGGCAGCGCACCACCGTGAGCAACGCGTACACGGGCGGCTACCGCAGTTACGCGAGCGGCACGGTCTACAATCCGAACACGGGGAACGCGACGCACGTCGAGGGCGTCTCGTCGAATTACGGCAGCGCCGTGAAGGTCGGCAACAATGTATACGGCGATGCGAGCGGCAACGTGTTCCGCGACAACGGCGATGGCAGCTGGTCGCAGTGGGGCGGCAGCGGCGGCGGACACGGCGGCTGGGGCGGATGGGGTGGATCGAGCGGCATGAACAGTCAGGCTTGGTCGCGTGACGCCGGCGCCTCTCGCTTCTCGAGCTTCGGCGGAGGCGGATGGAGCCGCGGCGGCGGCGGTTTCGGGGGGAGACGCTGACGACTCGATCTCGGCTGTCGGCTGTCGGCTGTCGCCAACGGACCGGGCCAATGCATCACGGGAAGACCAGCACACGCGTCGCGCTCATCGCCGCAGTGATCTGCTTCAGTGCGCGCAGCGTGGGGGCGCAGGATTCCGTGTCCACCGCGGCCGGCGCGGAGTATCGGATCTCGGGGCCGCTCGGATGGCTCGATCGCTGGCTCTTCGGGTCGCGCTATCGCGCCCTCTGGACGGACACGGTGCGCGTACAAGTGTTGCACATGCCCACGTCGTTCGGCGGTCTCGCGCCGGTGAGCGCCGACACAGGGCTTCGCAGCGGCGTGCTGCACCTGCGCGCACCGCGGGATCTGGCCTACACCTTCCGTCTCTCGAACCCGCCGGTCAGCTCGGCGCTGCCCGATGAGCTCCGGCTCGGCGTCGTCACCGGTCCCGTGCAGGATCTCGTGAGCGCGCTGCATCCGGGGGCGCCGCTGGTCGTACCGCTGCTCGCGCGCACCGCCGGAGTCGGCGACCGGCCGGCCGATCTGCGCTTCCTGGCGACTGACTCCGCGCTCGGCGCGCTCACCTCGACCTTCGGCGACCGGCTCGGGTTCCTCGCGCCCGCACCGGAGCCGGCGCACGCGGTCACGACGCGCGATCTCATCGCCGAGCGGCGGAACGGCGGCGCGCCGGCGATCGATGCGCGCGCCTACCTGCGCGAGCGTCTGTTCGATGTGTACGTCGGTGAGA
Source organism: uncultured Gemmatimonadaceae bacterium (assembly GCA_963751275.1). Lineage (GTDB taxonomy): Bacteria > Gemmatimonadota > Gemmatimonadetes > Gemmatimonadales > Gemmatimonadaceae > DATKOH01. The sequence continues at coordinate 55,352 of CAVVTZ010000002.1, forward strand.
CCGAACTCTTCCCCACCGAGGCGCGCTGGCGCCAGCGCGGCGATCCGGAGCGATGGACTCCCGAGGCGCGCGATCGCGACGCCGCGTTCGCGAACTTCGATGGCCTCATGGCGGCGCTCGCGCGCATTGCGGTGCCGCCCTTCATGAAGTTCGGAGCGACATACGACGAGTCGCTCGGCGAGACGGCGTACCTGCTCGCCGTGGATCGCACCTTCCTTGCGCCGCTCGACTCCGCCGCGTGGGACAGCGCCGCGCGCGCGATGCAGGCGGCGATCACGGATTCCGCGATCGACGCCGCCGTCGCCGCGATGCCGCCGGCCTGGCGCGCGGCCGACGCCGCCCCGCTCGCCGCCACCCTGCGCGCGCGCCGCGACCGATTGCCGGCGGCGGCGCGCGTTTTCTATGGCATGGTGTCCAAGCAGATCGACCTCTATGCCCCGAACGCCGCCACGACGGTGCTCGCCTGGCGCGACGCGACCGGCGAGCTGCGCGTCCGGATCGCGGATGTCGACCGCGTGTTCACGGCGAGCCAGACGGCCGAGGTGCGGATCTTCCTCGAGGGGCGCGAGCAGACCGTGCTCGTGCGCGGCGCGGCGTACGGCGGTCCGAACCTCCGCGTCGTCACCGGAACGGGCCACGCCACGATCATCGATTCGAGCACGGCCGTCGCGCGCACGCTCTTCGTCAACGACAGCGCGGGGAATGCCACCATCGACTACGCCGCCGCGGGCGCACCGCCGAGGGCGACGCGGAACCCGGTGGCGCCGCCGGATGTGACGCCGCAGGGCACCGGCTCGGCCACGCGTCCGGCCGACGGGGTGCGCTATGGCCCCGTCATCTGGTTCGATCTCTTCGGCAATCTGGGCGTGCTGCTCGGCGGCGGCGTCGAACGCATCCGCTATGAGCGCGGCTTCGTGCCCTGGAGCTCCCGGCAACGGCTGCGCGCGGCGTACGCGACCGAGCCGAATGAATACGCCGTGGAGTACGACGGCACGTTCCGCTTCGAGCATGCGCAGTCGGATCTCAATCTCGCGCTCGGCCGGTCGGGGATCGGGATCCTTCGGTTCTACGGATACGGCAACGAGACCGTGCGCGACCAATCGGATGCGTTCTACTCGGCGAAGCAGGTGGCGTATACGGTCGCGCCATCGGTCCAGTTGCCCACGGCATCGCGCGACACGATCAGCGTGGGCCTCGTGTACAAGGATGTGAACACCAACACCGATGGACAGCGATACATCACCATCACGAAACCGCTGGGCTATCCGGAATTCCGCGAAGCCGGTGCGCGGATCATGGTGCGCCACGACAGCCGCGACTCACCGGTCGCCGCGCAGCGCGGCTGGCTGCTCATCGGCGGCGCTGATTATTTCCCGACCACGCTGGATGTGCGCCGTCCATTCGGCGGCGTGAACGCCGCCGCCTCGACGTACTGGACGCCGGGCCCGGGCGAGGATCTGACGATCGCCGTGCGCGTCGCCGGCCAGAAGATCTGGGGACCGTTCCCCGTGTTCGAAGCCGCCTACATTGGCGGCGCCACCACCGTGCGCGGCCTGCCGCCGCAGCGATACGCCGGCAGCGCGAGCCTGTACAGCAATCTCGAAGCGCGCTTGAAGGTGGCCCCGCTCGCGTTCGTGGTGCGATGGGATTTCGGCGTGAGCGCGATCATGGACGCGGGGCGCGTGTTCGTGAACGGCGTGGAGTCGAACGAGTGGCACGCGGGGCTGGGCGGCGGGATATGGGCGATGCTGCCGGACCGGTCGGCTATGATCTATTTGACCGCGGTGCACAACGGCACGACGTGGGGGATCGACGCGGGGACGAAGTTCATCTACTGAACGGCGGGAGTCGAACCCCGAACCACGTACTTGGTACCCCGAACGCCGTGAGGCGTGAGGCGTGCGATGAACTGATTGAACGGCGTGAGGCGCGACCCGAACGCCGTGAGGCGTGAGGCGTGCGATGAACTGATTGAACGGCGTGAGGCGCGACCCGAACGCCGTGCGGCGTGAGGCGAACGGACTGGACGGCGGGAGGGCGTGATCCAACCCGGTGAGGCGGGAGGCGGCGAAGGACTCGGCGTGAGCGCTCTCGAGCCGTGAGGCGGAGGAGGATGTGTGAGATCGCGGAGTGGAGAGCGATCCGTCCGTTGGCGATACCGGGGCCGAGCGGCTCGCGAGGCGCGGTAGATACGCATTCGCGAGATTCGCGCGCTGAGCCGAGGGCAATACTCGTGGAACTCGACTTCTATCGCGCCGGCTCAGCCGGCTGTAGCCCGGTCGGCGATGTTCACGCACGATCGAGCCGGTCGAGCGCCTCAGCTGATCGGAGACGTCCAGGAACGCTCGGTGACCTTGCCGAGTCGTTTCCGAATCGCGCGACCGAAGCGATTCCGCCGCGTACAGCGCCGCACGATAGACTCGCAGGCTCCACAGCGCATCTTCGCGCATTGCCGGCGGCACCGACGCCTCCCACTCGTCGTATCTCACTCCGCGCCTCCGCATCCTCTTGAAGCGCAACGATCGCCCGGGCGCAGCGGAACCGCATCATCGCTTCATTCGGCTACGAAGCCAGGTGTGAGCCCCCGCCTCACGGTGTCGGGTCGCGCCTCACGCCGTTCAATCAGTTCGTCGCACGCCTCACGCCTCACGGTGTCCGGGTCTCGCCTCCCGCCGTTCAGTCAGTTCGTCGCACGCCCCGCCTCACGGTGTTCGGGTCTCGCCTCCCGCCGTTCGTTCAGTTCGTCGCACGCCTCACGCCTCACGGCGTCCGGGTCTCGCCTCACGCCTGTGAAAGTGGCCCGAGGATGACTCTCCCCGGGCCACTCGAACAGCGCCCACCCGCCAGCGACTACGACCCTAGCGCGTGACCTTCACCGCCAGTGCTTCCGTCGCGCGCAGGACGATCTGATCGCCCACCTTCACTTTCGAGAACGCAGCAACCGAAGGATCGACGTGGAACGTCATCATGTTCCCCTGCGACGTCTTCACCGTGAGGATGCGGTCCTTCTCATCCACGGCCGTGACGTTCGCTTCGATCTCCTTCACCGTGACATTGGTCACCGCCGGCAGCCCCTTGGGCGCGATCGTCACCGTGTTCCCGTGCGCCGTCACCGGCGGATCCGTCGCCTCGCGCAGGAAGATCGCGATCGATTCAACGTAGGTCACGGTCACGCTGTCGCCGCTCTTCACCTGCGACAGGTCCACGCCGTCCTTCTTGGCGGTGAACGCGTGCATCGTCCCGTTCGGCCCCCGCAACACGACGTGGCGCGACTGCTGGTTCACCGCGAGCACGATGCCCTTCCATTCCTGCACGTCGCCCATGAGCGCGCCGGCGATCGGCTGCTTCGTTGCGGGCGCGGCGGCCGCAGCGGGCGCCGGCGGGGCCGCGGGCTTCTGCGCACTCGCCGTGACCGCGATGGCCGACGCGATGGCGGCGAGACTCAGTACACTCATGCGATGGTTCATTCGATCCTCCATAACCGGTTCATTGGCGCGGCCGGACGTTCTCCGCGCTGGGCAGAATCTCCACCCGGCGCAGAGGGGTCGCAAGAGGGGAAAGAAGCGGCCTACTATAGTAAGGTCCGTCGAACCCCAACCGCGTTATCGGTCCCCCGAACGCCGTGAATCACGAGTAGTTCGTCGTATCACGCACCACTCGTGACTCACGGCGTTCGGGGGACCAATGACGCGCTTCGAGGTTCGACGAACGGAGTTCGGGGTTCCATTACCGGATTTCGGGGTTGCGCAGTCCATAAATGCGCGACGTGGCCGGCTTGCGCCGGCCACGTGTCTCGAGATCCGCTCCGCTCAGCTCACATCACTTCGAGCTGTCCCTCGTATCCCCCGGGTGTGTCCATCCCCAGTGTGTCGCCGGCGTAGTCAATGTACACGCGCGCCAGTCGCAGCTGGTTGTACACGGTGCCGACCCCCGGGCAGTGCTCGGCCACCGTTTGCGCGAGCCGCGCATCTTCCAGGCTGTTCACCACGCCCAGCAGCGTGGCCTCGCCGTTCGCGACGTACACATCCACGTCGCGCGAATCGAGATCGGCGCAGGCGCGCAGCGCGTCCGTCAGATGCTCGCGAATGAGCGCGTCATTCTGCGGACTCATGTCTGCGTCGAATGGGTAGCGGGCGATGGTGATCATCGGTCGTTCCTCGATCCAGCGGCCCGCTTCGCGCCGTCGCGCATGCCGCCGCTCCGGCCACGGGGCCGTTCGATCTCGCCATCCGCCGCGTACGCGTCGCCGCTCTCGTCCGGGCTCCCGCTCGAGGCGGAAGCGGGCTCATGCCGGCCGTCGGACGGTTCCTTGATCTGCGGCCCGTCCGGCTCGGCGCCACCTTCATCTTCCCATGTCTGGATCTCCTCGCGCCCCTCTGCCTTCCGTGTACTCCGCTCCGTGTGACGCAGCGGGACGTGCGACGGCTTGTCGGTGATCTTGGCCTTCTGCTTCGCCATGGCACTATCCTCCAATGAGAATGAAAGAAGGGAATTGCTGGGATTCCCGGGTCAGCTGCCGCTCGCCGGGGCGAGCGGCGTGATCGCATCCTCGAACACGACCGTCTCCACCGGCGCGCCCTTGCCGCCGACGATCACGATCGTGTAGGCCTTGCCGGCCTCGAGGTGCAGCGGCTTGAGGATCATCGGCTTCACGCTCTTCGCGTTCTGCCGCACGTCGAGCGTGATGGTCGAAGGGGCGAGGTCCTTGTAGCCGGCCTCGTCGGTGAAATCGACGCCCTTGAACAGCGCCGTCTTCTCGCCGAGGATGGCGAAGTCGGCGTTCTTCACGGTGGGCGATGCGTTGATCACGCGCAGCCGGGCCTTGCCCGAATCCGGTTCCACGTCGTCCCGCACGACCTTGAGCTGCGTGCCCCCCTTGCCGTCGGGCAGCACGAGCGCGGTGTAGCGGATGCCATCGGCCATCATCTCGTGGTCGTCGGCGAGCACGTTGTTCTGGTCGGCGGTGAGCACGCGCAGCGCGATGAGATTGTCCTTCACCTCCGCGTACGGCGTGACCTGCTTGTACAGCACATCGCTGAACAGTGTGCGGTCGTCGCCGGTCAGCACGACGTGGTGATCGGACGGCAGCGCATTGACGACGCGCACCATCGACTTGCCGGCGCGCGCGGCGTCGGTGCCGGCCGGCGAGACGGAGGCGCCGCCGTTCGCGGTGCTGACCACGGGCTGCGCGGTCTTTGCCTCACGGCACGCGGCGGCGGCCACGACGAACAGGGCGAGCGCCAGCATCCGGGTGGAATCGATCGTGTTCCGCATGGCGCTCACATCGTCTTGACGTTGGAGCGCTCGAACTCCGCGACCTGGCGCTCGATCTCGTCGCGGCCCTCGCCGTACTTCCGCTGGAGGACGCCCACGAGCTGATCGCGTTTTCCGGCAATGCGCTCGAGGTCGTCGTCAGTGAGCTTGCCCCATTTCTCGCGCACCTTGCCCTGCATCTCCTTCCATGAGCCTTCGATCTGATTCCAATTCATACACGCCTCCATTTGTTTTCGGCGAAGAGAAACACAAAAGGCGCGCCTGAGCGCCGCGTGTGCGGCGTTCTAGCGCGCCTTCGACTGGCAGCCCCACTTCGCTGCCCGGCAAGGCGACCCGGCCACCGACCCCCGGGCCTCGGTCCTTCCTGAACTTCCTTCCTACCCTACGCCACACCCCACGGTTCCGTTGCCGTCACGAGTCCAGCAAGACCGCCACCGGCTTGAGCCGGTCCACCTGGTCGCAGATCACCTTGATCATCACGGTGAGGGGCACCGCGAGGATCGCCCCCGCCACCCCCCACATCCACGCCCAGAAGATCAGACTAACGAATACCGCCACTTTGTTGAGCGGCAACCCGCGGCCGAGTACCAGCGGCGTAACGATGTTCCCGGTGAAGGTATGGATCGTGAAATAGACCGCGCTCACGATCAAAGTCTTCTCGATCCCATCGAACGTGATCAGGCACGCGCCGCCGATCAGCACCATGCTAATGAACGCGCCCACGTACGGGATGAAATTCAGCACCGCCGCCACCGCGCCCCAGAGCGCGCCGTTCGGCAGGCCGGCGATGGCGAGCAGTCCCCACGTCGTGAAGCCAAGACCGAGACTGATCACGGTGGTCAGCCCCAGATAGCGCGCGGTCTGATGCTCCGTCTCCGCCACGGCGTGCATGATCCGCTCCTGGTCCGCCCGCTCGGCGAGGATCATCGCCACCTTGCGCTTGAAGAGCTGATCGGTGGAGGCGAGGAAGTAGGTGAGGAAGAGCACCGTGAAGAATCCGGCCAGCGCGTTCATCGTGCCGCTCGTGAAGCGGGACATCAACGCGGGATCCTGCACCGCCACCTTCATCGTCGATCCGGTCGTCGAGCTCGCCGCGCTCGACATCTGCTCGGCGGTCTGCTGAATGGTGGTGATCGGCCGCACGAGCTTCCGGATCTTCTTCTGCAGTTCCGGCACCGTCTCGGGCGCGCGGCTCAGCCACTCCGACGCGGGGCGCGCGAGCAAGACGCCGGCGGCGCCAAGCAGCGCGGCGCTCCCGAACACGAGCACGGCCGCGCCGACCACGACCGGCACGCCGAGCCGGCGCAGCCAGCGCACTCCGGGTCCGAAGAGCAGACTCAGGAGCACCGAGATGGCGATCGGCACGAGCAGCGCGGAGGCCCATTTGAGGATCGCGAGCGAGACGAGTACGAGCAGCGCGATCTGCGGTGAATTGCGGCGGAAGGTCTTCACGACTGGCGCGCTCACGCGATGGACGCTCTCCCGCACCTCGAGCACGAGCGGGGCGGCGCTCATGCCGCGGCCCGGTCCTGCGGCACGCGCGCGCTGCGCGACGTGCGCATCCGGCGGAGCACTTCTCGCGCGCGGCGCACATGGCGCCTCCGCTCGATGAGCACATCCACGGCGAGCGCGAGCACGAGTCCGATGCCCACGAGCGCCATGACGCCGTAGAGCATCGCGCGCCCGCTGCCCACCGGCGCCGTGTTGATCCGCGAGATCCCGAGCGCCGCCGCGGCGGCGCCTTGCAGGATGAGTACGACGGCTGAGAATCGCATGGCGATCACCTCGCGCGTTCAGTGGCGGACTTGTTCACCCAGAGGGGAAGGCCGGCCGGCAGCGCGCGCGCCGCGGCGATGAGCAGGCGCCGCACTTCCGACGCCGGGTTCTTCGCTTCGCGCCGGCGCTCGAAGGCCTGCTGGGACATTGATTCGGTTGCCGATCCACCGCATTCGGACTGCTGCTCTTGGTTCATGGCTCGCTCCTCGCGTGCGGGTGCCGGAAGAACGAAGGCGCGTCGGCCGCCACCGCTAGGTTGGCGACCAACGCGCCTTCGACTGACGAAGCCTTCGCTTCGCCCGACAAGGGGGACCGGCCATTGCACCGGCCCTTCCGTCATCTATGACTGCACCGCCCCGTAGGGCCGAAATTGTCTACCGCGACTTCGTGCTGCGCTTGCGGTTCGACTTGCCTGCCTTCTGAAGGGCGATCGCCACCGCCTGCTTCTGCGGCTTCCCCTCCTTCATCTCGGTCTTGATGTTCTCCGAGACGGTCTCTCGTGACGATCCTTTCTTGAGCGGCATGGTCTCCTCCACCACGATCACGGAAAACAAAAAAGGCGCGAGAGATCGTTGTGGCTGATCTCTTCGCGCCTTCGACTCGCGAGTCTCTTCACTCGCCCGCCAAGGTGGCCGCGTGAGCGGCCTATGTCGTACTACCTGTCACCAAGCTACGTGTTCCCGGGATTCGCGCAAGGGGGGCCCGGGATGGAATCCATGTGACGCATTGCACAAACGCGCGGCCCCGGGCACGCGGCGTGTTCATGTCTATAGAAGGACAACAAACCGCTTTGACAGGATTGACGGGATGAACGGGACAACTGCAGGATGACTGCCCTGCGCCTGGCGCGCAGGGCAGTCATCCTGCAGTTGTCCCGTTCATCCCGTCAATCCTGTCAAAGCGGTTTGTTGTCCTTCATACGTGCTCAAGGAGGAGCTCGAGTTTGTGCCGCAGATCCCCCAGCGCCTTCGACTTGAACGCCCCCTTGGTCTCTTCCAGCACCGTGACCGTCTCCTTCACCGCCATCTGGAATTGCGCGCCGCGAGGGCAGTTCATCAGCTGGCACGGATGCTGGTCTACGGTCTGCTTCGACAGCGCCTTCCCCAGCTGTTCCAGGTCGGTGAGCGACCCCATCACGTTCCGCAGCGTGAGCGTGAGGAAGAGGTCCACCGGCACGGCGCCCGCGCCGCCGCCGAGCTTGGAGATGTGCTGGAACTCGTCGCGCCACGAACTGAGCCGCTCCTCCGTCTTCCGCATCGCCTGAAAGGACCGGAAACGCTCGACCGCGCCCCGCACCCGCTCGAGCAGCTCGGAGAACGCCACCGGCTTCGTGAGATAGGCCACGACGGGCAGATCGATGCACGCGATCGCGCTGCGCACGGATGGGAATCCCGTGAGGATGATGATCGGCAAGCCCCCGGCCTGCGCGGCGATCTGCCGCACCAGCGCCAGATCCGAATTCCCGGGCATTCTCGAGATCGGTGATCAGCAGATCGAAATCGCCGGCGCCCGCGGCCCGCAGCGCCTCCGCGCCGTCGCGCACCGTCACGCACTCGTAACCCTCGCCGCGCAACAGATCGGCGGTCGCGCTCGCGAACGTCGGTTCATCGTCGGCCAGCAGGATCTTCCCACGGATATCGGTCACAGGCTCTCCTCCTTCATTGAATGCAATGGCAGCGTGACGACGAATTCGCATCCTGCGCCGTCCACGTCGTGTACCGCGATGGTGCCGCCGGACGCCGTCACCGTGCGGCGGACGAGCGCGAGGCCCAGCCCCATGCCGCCGGTGCGGAGGCGCCCGCTCTTGGTGCTGTAGAACGGCTCGAAGATCCGCTCCCGCGATTCCGGCGGGATCCCCGCGCCGTGATCGCGCACCAGCAGTTCGAAGTGCTCGTCGCGCAGCAGCGTCTGCACCACCACGATGCCGCCGGCGGGCGATGCTTCGATCGCGTTCTGCACCAGGTTGTACACGATCTGACGCAGCAGCGCCGCCGGGATCGGCAGCACAGTCGGGCCGGGCCCCAGCACCACCTGGACCTTCACGCTGGTCGCGCGGTTCACCTGCTCCAGGAACGCCACGGCATTGCCGATCACCGTGGCCGGCGACGCGCCCGCGTGTCCGTCGTGCTCGGGACGGTACGTCTCGTACAACTGCCGCGTGACCGCCGCGATGCGCGCGACCTCGCGCTCGATCGCGCCCACGTACTTATAGTGCGGATGCGTCTCGGGGATCGCGCCCTTGATGAGCAGGAACGAGTTCTGGATCCCGGCGAGCGGGTTGTTGATCTCGTGCGCCACCTGCGCCGCCACGCGCCCCATGGTCGTGAGCGTCTCCACTTCGCGCAGCGTCGCCTCGGCGCGGCGCCGCGCCGACAGATCGCGGGCTTCGAGCAGGAGCTGCGTGTCCTCCTCGGTCTCGCCGGTGAGCGGCTTCACCGCGATCTCGAGATGCATCTCGGCGCCGCTCGCGAGCGTGAACTCCTGCTCGTACCGGCGCGTGAGTCCCCGCACCGCCGCCGACACCGCGGCGCGCAACCGCTCCTGCGCCGGCACATTCCCGTTCCACCAGAGCGTGTTCCATACCAGCCGGCCGCGAACGTCGGCGTCCGCAATGCCGAACTCGCCGAGCGCGTGCTGGTTCACCTCCACCACCGCGCCCGCGCGGTCGAGCAGCAACTGGTACTGGAATCCGCTGTCGAAGATCTCGCGGAATCGCTGCTCCGCCGCTTCCCGCGCCTGCGCCGCCGAGCGGGCGACGGTCACGTCCGCCTTGATCCCCACCATGCGCGCCGGATGACCCGACGCCGTGCGGTCCACCACGCGCCCGCGGTCCACGATCGTATGCCATTTTCCGTCGCGCGCGAGCACACGATATTCGGCATCGTAGCTCGGGCGCGCGCCGGAGAGATGATCCGCGATCTCCTGGGCGAGCCGCGGCTGGTCATCGGGGTGCACGAGCGCCATCCACGCGTCACGGATCGGTGGCACCGCGTCGGGATCGTAGCCCAGATACCGCCAGATGCCCGGGCTGTGCACCGACGCGCCGGTGAGCAGGTCCCATTCCCACACCCCGTCCGTCATGCGCTCGAGCGCCTCGCTGATGCGGGAGCGCTCGGCCGCCCGCGCGCCGCGCAGCGCATGCTGCGCCAGGAGCACGCTCACCGGCACGAGTGCGCTCACCGCGAATCCCATGAGCAGCACGAGCAGCGGCAGGCTGGACCGCACGCCTTCGATCGTGCTGCGCGTGGGCCACGCCGACAATGTGAGATGGACCTCGCCGAGCTGCAGGTCGAGCCATTGCAGCCACTCGCGCGTGCGGTCGGAGTCCGGCGACGGCCCGGCGAGCCGGCCGGCGCGGCCGATGATGGCGTACCGGAACCCGCGCGATGTGTCGGGGATCACATCCTGAAAGAGACGCGCGGTGCGCATTACGCCGATCATCGAGCCGGTGCAGATGGTCCGGATGCACGCCGGCGCGAGGATGACGAAGCGCTTGCTCGCCGAATCCAGCGGCAGATACGCCATGCTGTCGGGCAGCCGGTGGTTCGCGTTCACATAGGCGATCGTCACGGCGTCCGCGCCGACACCGGCCAGCGAGCTCGACGCGGCGGTGTCGATCACGCCAAGCGCGGAGATCCAGCCCGCGCCCTCGAGTCCCGGCACATCGCGCTGCAGCGCGCTCACATCGCGGCGCTGTTCATCCAATGTCGCGCCGTTCGCGCGCCACTCGCTCGCCCGGTGCAGCGATCGCGCGGTGCTCACCGCCTCGCGCACGAGCACGCGCCTCCGTTCCTCCCCCGCCTGGCGCGTGAGCGCGAGGATTTGGTCGTTCTCGCGCGCGGTCAGGCCACGCCAGAGCATGAACACGGTCACGACGCCGGCGATGCCGAGTGCCGCCGGCAGCCACGCCGCCGAGTCGCCAGAGAGCAGGCCCCGTGTCCAGACGAGCGCCACGTAGCAGCTGCCGATCAGGAAGCAGGACAGGAGCATCTGCATGGAAGGGCCGGCGCCGAGCATGTCCATCGTGGTCTTCGTGATGCCGGTGGCCCGCGCGATGAGCAGCGTCGCCGCGAGCGCGAGCAGGATGAAGCCCGCGATCCCCACCGATGCATCTTCCGGCAGCAGGCGCCGGCGCGCGGAGACGATGATCAGCGGTGCCGACGCCGCGAGGATGAGCACCGCCGACGAGAACGACATCACGTCGCGCGAAATGGGCAGCGACATCAGTTGCGCGCCGATGCTCAGGACCGCCGCGCTCGCCGCGATCGCCGCCGACAGGAACGCCGACCGGTAGCGGAGCTGCAGGAACTGCCAGAGCGCGAATCCCACCGCGACGAGCGCGATGGACCCGAGGAAGGGCAGCCGCGGCCAGCCGATGAGAGGCTCGCCGAGGCGCTCGAGCCCGGGCAACTCGCCCAGGAGGCCGGCGAGCCCCGCCACACCGGACAGCACGGCGAACACGTACCCCGACCGGTACGCCACGAAGGCGAACGGTCCGGTGAGTTCCGGCCGGCTCGGACTTCCGGATTCCCTCATGGCACCGTGGTCGGATGAACGAAAAAGGCACGAACGCCCCGCCGTCTTGGCGCAGGGATCCGTGCCTTCGACTTGCGGAGCATTTCTCCGCCCGCCAAGACCGAGTGACTATACGCTCTACCTTAGTAAGGTATATCGCGCGCCGGCGGACCGCGCAAGCCGTCGCGAACGGCGCTCTTGCGCCATGGAACAACGCGGCCTACGTTGCGATAGAAGACGATGACGCCCTGTTTCGCGGGGCACCTTGGCGGACGAGCGTTGTGCGGCTCGCCAGTCGAAGGCGCGATGACGGCTCCCACTGTGGAGCGGTCCCGCGCCTTTTTTGTTTCCCGGCGGCGCCGCGCCGCCGGTCCATTCCGATCCGAAGGAGGTGCGTCATGTTGCGTTGGGCCCTTGGATTCCTCGTGCTGGCGCTGATCGCCGCGTTCTTCGGCTTCGGCGGCATCGCCGCCGCATCCGCCGGCATTGCGAAGACGCTGTTCTTCCTCTTCCTTCTCATCTTCGCCGTCACGCTCATCCTCGGCCTCATGGCCGGGAACAAGATCGCGAGCCCATGACGGTCACGCACCGATGAGCCCCGGCGCGCCACGCAGCGCGTTCTCCACCGGGTTCCGCCGCTTCGCGGAACGCACGGAGGTGTTGCTTGGCTCGCCGTGGGCCTTCGGCGCGGCGCTCGCTTCGGTCGCGATCTGGGGCGCACTGGGACCGCGGTACCACTACTCGGAGACCTGGCAGATCGTGATCAACACCGGCACGACGATCATCACCTTCCTGATGGTCTTCCTGCTGCAGAACACGCAGATGCGCAGTTCCACCGCGCTGCATCTCAAGATCGACGAGCTGCTGCGCGCCATCCAGGAGGCACGAACGGGCCTCGTCGGCCTGGAGAAGATGCCCGACGAACGGCTGGAAGAAGTGGCCACCGAGTTCCAGCAGATCTCGGACGCAGCGCAAGACACCCGCACCCCCGCACCAATCACCCGCATTCAGGGAGCATGACCATGGCACACGACAACGCACTCTCCGGCGCGATGGAAACCACCCGCGACACCCTCACCGACGCCACCGCGAAGGTGCAGGACAAGGTGTCGGACCTCGGCCGCAAGGCGTCGAGCAAGTTCGAAGCCGGCCGGCTCGCCACCGCCGACAAGCTCGAGAGCGCGGCGGAAACGCTGCACGATCGCGTGAACCGCTTTGGCGAGATCGGCCACGACACGGCCGACAAGGTGGACGCCACCGCGCGATACATCCGGAAGAACGGCGCCAAGGAGATGGCGTCGGATGTGAGTGAACTCGTGAAAGCGCATCCCGGCAAGGCATTGCTCGTGGCGGCCGCTGTCGGCTTCCTCGCCGCCCGCGCGTTCCGCAGCAGCGCCAGTGAGTGAGCCCGCGGTCGTGCGCGGCGGTACGCGGGGCGGCGATGGCCGCACCGTGGCCGCCGTCGTGCACGACATCTTCGGCAACGTCGACCGCATGATGCGGTCGGAGGTGCGCCTCGCCATCGAAGAGGCGCGCGAGGAGATCGGAACGGCGCGCGACTCCGCCGCGTTCTTCGCCGCTGGCGCGGCGTTGTGCGGCTTCGCCATCGCGTTCGTATTGGTCGCTGCGTTCCTGTATCTCGCGACGGTGATCGCGCCGTGGCTCGCCGCGCTCGCCGTCGCGATCGTGGCGGCCGGGGCGTCCACCGGCGTGATCCTCACCGGCCTCAAGCGCATCCGGCGCGCGCGATCGTCGCGCGCGCTGCAGCTGGTCTCTCACACGGAGCACGCACCATGATCACGCAAACGCACCGCCTCGAACGCGAGATCGCCTCCGAGCAGGACGCGCTGGGCGAGAACCTGCGCGAGCTGGAAGTCCGCGTGCGCACGGCGGCGGACTGGCGCGAGCAGGTCCAGCGCCGCCCGTGGGTCATGGTGGGGCTCGCCTTCGGCGGCGGCGTGGTGCTGTCGGCACTCGCGGGACCAGGCCCGCGCCGCCGGCGCCGAACGCGCCGCGCGGAACTCGCCGGTGACGCGCCGCGGGAGAGCGCGCCACCCACCGATCCGGACGACACCTGGCGCCGGTTCAAGGGCGCGCTGCTCGCCGCGGCAGCGGTGGAGGCCGCCAACCTGGTCAGTCAAGTACTGCCCAGCTTTCGTGATGAGTTCGAGACGTGACTCAGAGCTGATCCGACGGGAGGGATGAGAACAACCGGCAAGGGAGGATGCTCACATGCCGATCATGACGCATCGCAAGCGGGACATCGCGCTGTCGCAGCTGGAGACGGCGCTGCGATTGCACGATGAACTCGCGCACGACTACGCCGTGATCAACCTCGCCGGCGCGGCCGAGCGGATCCTGGGTGGCATGCTCGCCGATCAGAACGTGTCCGGCCGCTTCCCGAAGGTCCGGCGATCCACGCGCCAGCTGCAGCGCTGGCTGCGCCGCGTCTCGCGCCGCTCCAGCGGGCGCCAGCGCGCGCTCACGGCCGCGCTGCGCGCGGTGGACGATCATGCGCCCGGTGATCCGCTGGTGGTGGTGTTCGACGCGCGCGCACAGGCCGCCGAGCTGCTCCACCGCGCCATCGTGCAGTTCTGGGCGCTCGAGCGACTGGCGACGCCGCGCATGGTCGCGTTCTCGGCGGCCCGCGCCGCGACCTGAGCGCGGCTCAGCGGTCGAAGGCGAACATCGCTGCGTCGCGCTCGGCGCGCCCGGTGTGCACCGCCGTGATCAGGCGCGCGGCGATCATGCTGAACGTGATGCCGTTGCCGCCATATCCGAGCGCGAAATAGGCGTTCGGGCAGCGCGCGTTCGGGCCGATGAACGGAAGGCCGTCTGCGCTCTCGCCGAAGGTGCCCGCCCACGCGTAGGCGGCGTCGAGCGCGATCTCCGGGAAACATCGGGCGAAATTCTTGTGGAGCGCGGCCGCCTTCGCCGCGAGCTTCGCATCGCGAAGACGGGCGTTCTTCCACGGGATGTCCGCGCCGCCGATCATCGCGCGATGATCGGCGGTGGTGCGGAAGTAGTGGTAGGGTCGCGCCGACTCCCAGATGAGCGCCCGGTCGGGCCACCCGGCGTAGCTCGTGAGCGGTTCGCTCACCATGGCATACGTGCTGTGCAAGGCGCCCACCCGCCGCCCGAGGAATCGCTCGGAGTCGTACCCCGTGGCGAAGACGATCCGGTCGGCGACGACCTTCGGCCCGTCCGCGGTGTGCAGCCGCATGCGCCGCCCCGCCGCCTCGAAGCGCACCATCTCCGTGCGCTCGTGCACGCGTGCGCCGTGCACGATCGCGTGCGCCAGCAGCCGGTGCGTGAAGCGCACGGGATCGATCTGCGCGTCGCCCTGCGACACGATCGCGCCGGCCGCCGGGAGCGTGGACCGCTTCGCGATCGCGGCGCGGTCGAGATACTCCACGTCGAAGCCGTGCGCCTCGAGCGACCGGAAGACGCGCTGGAGCCGCGGCAGATCCCAGCGGCGCCGCGCGAGGTACCAGCTGTCGCGGCGGGCGAAATCGCACGGGTCGCCGATGTCGAGCGTGAGCCGCCGGATCGACTCGACCGCGTCGAGCCCGAGCCGCAACGCGCGCACGGCGTTCGCTTCCCCGACTCGCGCGATCAGGTCGGGCAGCTCGACGTCCACTTCGTATTGGAGCAGGCCGGTGCTCGCGGCGGTGCTCGCCGCGGCGATGTCGCCGCACTCGAGCACGACGACATCCACCCCGGCATTGGCCAATTGGTGCGCCACGAGCGCGCCCGTGATCCCGCCCCCGACGACGGCCACTTCGCAGCGTTCGTCGCGCTTGAGCGCGGGATACGCCGCGAGGATGCCGTTCTTGAGCAGCCAGAAGGGCTGCCCCGAGCGCAGCTTCATCGCCGCCGGATCAGCCCGGCTCGGTGATCCGCGGCGGGTCGATGCCGAGCGCGGTGGCGAGATCCTCGAGATGCTCCTGCTCATCCTTGAGGATCTCGCGGATGTGCTCGCTCATCGCGTACTCGCCGAGCGCCTCGCACTGCTTCACGCGCTTGCGGTATTCCACGATCGTCACGCGCTCGTTCTCGAGGTCGAAGCGCAGCATGTCGTCCGCCTTGCCCGACGTCTTCACGGCTTTCGCGACCACCGGCGGATCGCCGCCCAGGTAGTCGATCTGTTTGGCGATGATGATCGCGTGCCGCAATTCCTCGCCCGCGTGCTTCTCGAGCTCGGCGGCGATCGCCATGTACGCGGCGCCCTTGAGCACCTGCGAGTAGACGACGTAGGCGATGATCGCCTGGTACTCGCGCGAGAGATCCTCGCCGAGCGCGGCGATGAGATCGGCACGCGTCACGGCGGGGGAGGCGGGGGCGCTGGCGATAGGGGGCGGGACTTTCTTGGCCATGGTTCGAGGTCCGTTGGTTGGTGGTGGGATCAGTCGGCGGCGCCGAGCCGGCGCCGGACCGCGGGAGTGACGGCGCGCCGCGCGGCGGCGAAGCCGCGCCACGGATCGGTCTGCTGGCGCTCGATGCGCTCCGGCACATTGCGCACGTTGAAATGATCGAAGCGCCGGTCCTCGTCGAGCTCGTTCCAGTGGATGGGCGTGGCCACGGGCGCGCCGGCGCGCGCGCGCACGGAATAGGGCGCGACGGCCGTCGCGCCTTCCGCGTTGCGCAGATGGTCCACGAAGATCTTTCCCGTGCGCCGCGACTTGCTCGCCGTGGCGGTGTACCGGTCGGGCGCCGCGTGGACCATTGCGTCGGCCACGGCGCGGGTGAGCGCCTTGGCGTCCTTCCAGGTGATCGTCGCGCGGATCGGCACGACCACGTGCAGCCCTTTGCCGCCCGTCGTCTTGAGGAAGGCCTTGAGCCCGGCCGACTCGAAGGTCTCGCGGAGCGCGAGCACGGCGGTCACGAGATCGCGCCAGGAGATGCGGTCGTCGGGATCGAGGTCCATGATGAGGATATCGGGGCGCGCGAGCTGCGGCGCGCGCGAGCCCCAGGGATGCAGCTCCACCACACCCCATTGCACCAGCGCGGCGAGCGCCTTCGCGGAGCCGGCGCTCGCATAGAGCGCGGCGCCGCTGCTCTCCTGCACGCGCACCCGCTGCACCGCTTCATCGATGGACTGGTCCGCGTGTTTCTGGTAGAAGCATTTCTCGCCGATGCCATTGGGGCACCGGAGCAGGCTGAGCGGCCGGTGGCGGAGATGCGGGAGCATGACGGGCGCGATGCGCGCGTAGTACTGCGCCAGCTCGAGCTTGGTCGGGCCATCCGGCGGGAAGAGTTGTTTGTCCGGGTGCGAGATCCGGATGCCCGACACGGATCCGGCGGCCGCGGCGGCGCGGGCGGCGCTCGCGCGGCCGTTCTTCACGGCCACCGGCCGCTCGCGCACCACCTCCGATGCTTTCTTGTCCACGCGTAGCCCCTTGAAGGAGGGATGACGCAGCGCGCCGTCCGCGCTCCACTCGGTGAAGTCCACTTCGGCCACGAGGTCGGGCCGCACCCAATGCACGCCCTTCGCCATCGCGCCGCGCGGCGGATCCGTGAAGGGCGTGCGCGCCCGAGCGCGGCGCTTGAGCTTGCCCGTGATCTCGTCGAGCGTGGCGGCGTCGAAGCCGGTGCCGACGCGGCCCGCATAGCGGAGTTTGCCGCGATCGTACACGCCGAGCAGGAGCGCGCCGAATCCCGCGCGGCCCCCCTGCGGATCGGTGTAACCGCCCACCACCAGCTCCTGGCGCCGCGTGCATTTCACCTTCACCCAGTCGCGCGACCGCTCGCCGCTGCGGTAGGGCGAATCCGCGCGCTTCGACATCGCGCCCTCCAGGGAGAGCGCGCACGCCTGCTTGAAGAACTCGGCGCCGGAACCGCCCGCCTCCGGCCCCACGCGCACGTGCTTGGTGCCCCGCCCCACGATCTTGTGCAGGCGCTTCTTCCGCTCGGTGAGCGGCAGCGCACGGATGTCTTCGCCATCCACATACATGACGTCGAACAGGATGAGCGTGAGCTGCGCGGCGCGCGGCGACGCGATGGCGTTCTGGAGCGCCTGGAAATCCGAGCGCCCCTTCGCGTCCAGCGCGACCAGCTCGCCGTCGAACCAGCCATTGGCCACGCGCAGCCGCGCGAGATCGGCGGCGATCGCGCCGAGCTGCGCCGTCCACTCTTTGCCGTTCCGCGAGAAGATGCGCGCGTCGCCATCCTCCACGCGGCAGAGCATGCGATAGCCATCGTACTTGATCTCGTGCAGCCAGCCGGCGCCCGCCGGCGCGCTCTTCACGAGCGTCGCGAGCATCGGCTGCATCGCCGCCGGAATGGGGCGGCGCGACACCTTCAGGGTCGCGCTCATGCGTGCTTGCGGCGGCGCGCCGGTGTGTGGCGTGCCGCCGTCGCCGGCTTCTCGGCGAGACTGCGCTTGAGCAGCGCCGTGAGATCGAGCACCTTGCCGCCGCCGGTCTCGCGCGCGGGCTTCTCCTCGGGCTCGGCGATGCGCTCGGTGTCGCCCCGCTTGATCTTCTTCTTGATCAGCGCGAGCAGGTCGCGGTGGTACGTGTCCACGAAGCCCTTGGGATCCCACTCGGCGGTGAGATCGTCCACCAGGCGCTTCGCGAGCTGGAGGTCCTTCGCCGACACGGCGGCGGCTTTCATGCCGGCGGGGGGGAGCTCGAGTCCCTTCGCGCCGCGCAGCTCGCCGGCGTAGCGCATGATGACGAGCATGAGTGCCGGGCCGTTCACCGTGATCGCCGCGAGATGCTGGGTGGTGTGCAGGACGATCTGCGCGATCGCGATGAGGCCGGTGTCGCGGAGCGTCTCACGCAGGAGCGCATAACTTTTCGAGCCGCGCTTGCCGGGCACGAGGTAGTACGGCGTCTCGTAGAACCAGACGGGCACGTCGCCGGCCTTCACGAAGGTGTGGATGTCGATCGTCTGCGTGGCCTTCACGTTCGCCTTCTGGAAATCCGCGTCGGTGAGCACCACGTACCGGCCGTCCTCGTACTCGTGCCCCTTCACGATGTCGCCCCACGAGACTTCCTTCCCGGTGCTCTTGTTGTAGCGCTTGTAGCCCACGGGCGACAAGTCGTGCTTGTCGAGCATCGTGAACGAGAAGTCGCGGCGGTCCTCCGCCGGCCGGAGTTCCACCGGAACACTGACCAGCCCGAAGGAGAGCGAGCCGCTCCACAGTGCGCGTGCCATGATCGGTCCTCCATCGCGTACAAAGCGGGAACGAAAAAGGCGCGAGAGATCGATGGGTCCGATCTCCTCGCGCCTTCGACTCGCGGTCCGCTTGCTCCGCGCGTCAAGGTGGCCGCTGGAGCGGCCGCTGTGCTACATTGGAATATTGTGCTCCCGCTCCGGCGCCGCAAGGCGCCGGGATGCAGTCCTATCTACTAACGCCCCTCAGTTCCAAACGCGTACGACCAACGACTGTTTCTCTATTTCGTGATATCGATCGCCGTCGACTCGTTGTAGCTCAGGATCATCTGGTCGCCGACCTTCGCGCTGTTGAACGCCGTGACGCCCGGATTGACCTTGAACGAGAACGATTTCCCCGCCGAATCGGTGAATCCGATCGTGCGCGTCGCCATGTCCACGGACGTGATCTTGCACGTCACGTTGACGACCTTCACCTCATCGAGATCGGGCAGTCCGGCGGGCGTGATCGTCACCGTTGGCGGCGGCGCCGCTGCCGACGCATCGCCCGGCCGCCGCAGATACAGCACCACCGACTCCACGAAGCGCACGGTCACGGTGTCGCCCACCTGCACCTTGTACAGGTTCGCCGCCTTCGCCGGGATCGTGAACTGGTGGAGCGCACCATGCGGTCCCTGCACGATGAGTTGATGCGCCTGATAATCATTGCTCAACACGATCCCTCTCCACGCGGACACCGGACTCGCGACCTTCGTCTTCGGCGCCTGCGCCCCGACCGCGCTCGCGATCAGGACCGCTCCCAGAATTCCTGTGATGACACGACGCATGTTCACCGACCTCGGCATTGTTGTAGTAGGCTTCATCCAACGTCTAACGTCCAACGTCCGTGTTGTCAGCCCTCGTATTTGAACGACACCTTCACCTTCGCCCGGTACGCCTCGACCTTCCCATCCTTCATCGTCATGTCCATCTGAACGACTTCAGCCACCCGCAGGCCGCGGATCGTCTTCGCCGCGCGCTTCACCGCCGCGGCCGCCGCCTTCTCCCAACTCTCGGTGCTCGTGCCCACCAGCTCGATGACCTTGTAGACGCTCTCCGCCATAAGAACCCCCTCGTTCACGTTTCGGTGTTGCGCGTCCCGCGGCGCTTCCCTCTTCCCGCTCCCCGCGCAGTTCCCATAACGTGTGACACGAGCGCCGCGCGCGGAAGTGCCAAGATGCACGTCGCCTATTGACTCCCCCCCGCCGCGGAGCTTGAATATGCGGCGACCCCATTTCCGCTCTCCGAGGATATTCATGGCGCAGGCGCAGCTCCCCGTCATCCACCGCGGCTTCGGCGAAACGATGCGGACCGATGCGTGGTGGGTCCGGCCCCTGATCATCGTGATCGTGCTCGGTGGGTTCCTCGGCTACGCCAACTGGGCGACCTTTCAGGGAGACCACTACCAGTTCGGTAACTACCTGTCGCCATTCTACTCCCCGCTGATGTGGGGAAGCTCGAAGTTCGCCTGGTTCGCCACGCGACCAGCATGGTTCCCGGCCTGGTTCACCCCGGCCATGGTGATTCTCCCCTTTCCGGGTTTGTTTCGGGTCACCTGCTACTACTATAGAGGTGCGTATTACCGGTCCTTCTGGGCCGACCCCCCGGGCTGCGCCGTGGGCGAGCCGCGCAAGACATACTGGGGTGAGAAGTCCTTCCCGCTCATCCTCCAGAACATCCACCGCTATTTCCTCTACGCGGCGGTCATTTTCCTGGTGATCCTTTCCACCGATGTGTGGCACGCGCTCTGGTTCACCGACGCGGCCACCGGCGTCGAGCACTTCGGCATCGGTGTCGGCACGCTCGTGCTCGCGGTGAACGTGGTGCTGCTCACCGGCTACACCTTCGGCTGCCACTCCCTGCGCCATATCGTGGGCGGGCATCTCGACAGCCTCGCCGGCCGCCCGGTGCGCCGCACCGCGTACGAATGCGCGAGCTGTCTCAATCGCCGCCACATGTACTGGGCGTACATGAGCCTCTTCTCCGTGATGTTCGCCGACATCTACGTGCGCCTGTGCTCCATGGGGATCTGGACGGACTGGAGGCTCTTCTAGATGGCGGAATTCGAGACGCAGGATCACGACGTGCTCGTGATCGGCGCCGGCGGCGCCGGACTCCGCGCCGCCATCGAGGCCGCCTCCGCCGGCGTGAAGGTGGGCGTCGTCTGCAAGTCGCTGCTCGGCAAAGCGCACACGGTGATGGCCGAAGGCGGTGTGGCCGCCGCGCTCGGCAACGTGGACGACCGCGACAACTGGCGCGTCCATTTCGCCGACACGATGCGCGGCGGCCAGTATCTCAACAACTGGCGTATGGCCGAGCTGCACGCCAAGGAAGCGCCGGCGCGCGTGAACGAGCTCGAAGCATGGGGCGCGGTGTTCGACCGCACCCCCGACGGCAAGATCCTGCAGCGCAACTTCGGCGGCCACCGCTATCCGCGGCTCGCGCACGTGGGCGATCGCACCGGCCTTGAGATCATCCGCACCCTGCAGGACCATGCGATCCACCAGAAGGTGGATGTCTTCATGGAGTGCACCGTGATCGCACTCCTCAAGGACGAGGGACGCATTGCCGGCGCACTCGGTTACGACCGCGAGCGCGGGCGCTTCAAGCTCTGGCGCGCGAAGGCGGTGGTGCTCGCCACCGGCGGCATTGGGAAGTCGTTCAGCGTCACGAGCAATTCCTGGGAATACACGGGCGACGGGCACGCGCTCGCGTACGTCGCCGGCGCGGAGCTCGTGGACATGGAGTTCGTGCAATTCCATCCCACCGGCATGGTGTGGCCGCCGAGCGTGCGCGGGCTGCTCGTGACCGAAGGGGTGCGCGGCGAGGGCGGCATCCTCACGAACAAGGAGGGTCGCCGCTTCATGTTCGATTCGATCCCCGACAACTACAAGTCGCAGACCGCCACGGACGAAGAAGAAGGCTGGCGCTACACGCAGGGGGACAAGAACGCGCGCCGTCCGCCCGAGCTGCTCACGCGCGACCACGTGGCGCGCTGCATCATGCGCGAGGTGCGCGAGGGGCGCGGCTCGCCGCACGGCGGCGTATTCCTGGACATCTCCTGGATCAAGAAGCGCATTCCCAACGGCGCCGAGCACATCCGCAAGAAGCTCCCGAGCATGTACCAGCAGTTCAAGGAACTCGCGGACATCGACATTACCGAGACGCCAATGGAGGTCGGGCCCACCACGCACTACATGATGGGCGGCGTGCGGGTGGACGGCGACACGCAGATGTCCACCGTGCCGGGGCTGTTCGCCGCCGGGGAAGTGGGCGCGGGCCTGCACGGCGCGAACCGGCTGGGCGGGAATTCGCTGTCGGACCTGCTCGTGTTCGGCAAGCGCGCCGGCGAGCACGCCGCGAAATTCGCGAAGGACCACAAGCGGCCCATCGTGGATGCCGCCGAAGCGGAGCGCGAGATGAACATCGCGCTGCAGCCCTTCGAACGCGCGGTGAGCGACGGCGAGGGACCCTTCGCGATCCAGCACGATCTGCAGGGCTCGATGCAGGATCTCGTGGGCATCGTGCGCGACGACACGCACATGCGCCGCGCCCTCGATGCCATTGAGGCGCTCAAGACACGCATGCGGCGCGTGGCCGTCAGCGGGCACCGCGAGTACAATCCGGGGTGGCACACCGCGCTCGACCTGCGGAATCAGCTCATCGTGAGCGAGGCGATCACCCGCGCCGCGCTCGACCGCAAGGAGAGCCGCGGCGCACAGTTCCGCGAAGACTTCCCCGAGAAGGATCCCGAAGCGGCGAAGTTCAACATCGTGGTGCGGCAGGGGGCAGGACAGCGGATGGAGCTGCAGCGCCGTCCCATCCCGCCCATGCCCCCGGAGCTCGCGCAGATCATCGAGGAGATGAAGTGATGCCCACCGAGACCAAGGCGACCTTCCAGATCTGGCGCGGCGACCGGGAGAAAGGCGCACTCAAGGACTACACGATCCCGGTCAGCGACGGGATGGTGGTGCTCGACGCGGTGCACCAGATCCAGGCCGAGCAGGCCAACGACCTCGCCGTGCGGTGGAACTGCAAGGCCGGCAAGTGCGGCTCCTGCTCCGCCGAGGTGAATGGCAATCCATGTCTCATGTGCATGACGCGGCTCAGCGATCTCGACCTCGCGAAGCCGGTGACGGTGGAGCCGATGCGCGCCTTCCCGCCGATCCGCGATCTCGTCACGGATGTCTCCTGGAACTATCGCGTGAAGAAGGGGATCAAACCCTTCACACCGCGGAAGCCCGACGCGCCCGACGGCACGTGGCGGATGCAACAAGCGGACGTCGAACGCGTGCAGGAGTTCCGGAAGTGCATCGAATGCTATTTGTGCCAGGATGTGTGCCACGTGCTGCGCGACCACGGGAAGCAGGAGGAATTCATCGGGCCGCGCTTCTTCGTGTACTCGGCCGCGCTCGAGATGCACCCGCTGGATGTCGCCGACCGCGTGCCGGACCTGAAGGAGAGCCAGGGGATCGGCTACTGCAACATCACGAAATGCTGCACGGCCGTATGCCCCGAGCACATCACGATCACGGACAACGCGATCATCCCGCTCAAGGAGCGCGTGGTGGATGAGTTCTTCGATCCGGTGGGCAAGCTCGTGAAGATCTTCAGCCGGAAGAAGGCCAAGGCCTGAGCCGCAGGAGGCGCGCCGTGACGTTCCCGATCAAACCGATCTCCAAGAGCGGCATCGCCGCGGCGCTGATGAAGGCCGAGCGCTACCGGCTGATCAACGACCCGAGTGCGGCGGAGAGCATCTGCCTGGACGTGCTCGCCGTGGAGCCGGAGAACCAGCAGGCGCTGATCGACATGATCCTGTCGATCACGGACCAGTTCAGCCATTCGCCGGCCGTCGAGTACGGCCGCGCGATCGAGCATCTGCCCCGCCTGAAGGACGACTACAAGCGCGCGTACTACGAAGGGATCATCTGCGAGCGCCGGGCGCGCGCGCACCTCGCGCTCGGCGCGCCGGGCGCGGCCGAGATGGCGTACGATTGGATACGCCGCGCGATGGCGCACTACGAGCGCGCGGAGTCGCTCGCGCCGCGCGGGAACGACGAGGCGATCCTGCGCTGGAATACGTGCGTGCGGATCCTGGAGCGCGACAAGCATCTGCACCCGGGCATCGAGCAGGAGTACGAGCCGAGCTTCGAGTAGCCGCGCTATGGCGCGTGGGCGCAGCGCCCCGAGCCGGCGAGCTGGATGCTGGTGCCGCTGAATCCGAGCCCCACGTGCAAGCGCACGAGCGTCACCGATGACGCCGGTTGCGGCTGCACGTTCGATCCGACGATCGTGCCGAGCCGGGTCTGGTCGCTGTCCGGCATGCCGGTCGCGCCCACGGCCACCTTCATGGGCTGACCCGCGGAATCGAAGGTCACCGTGACGTCGGCGCCGCCGCGCGCCAGCGGCGGCGTGAGCCCGTTGATCAGCATGACCGTGAGTGACGTGTCGATGTAGTCGCTCACGACTCCGCGCGGCGCGGGCGTGGTGTCCCGGCACGGCTCGGCGAGCGCGGCGCCTCCCGCCCCGCTGGCGCCCGCATCGAGTCCGGCGAAGTGCGCGGTCCAGAAGACCTGCCGCAGCGACATCAGATCCGACTTGTAGCTGCTGTTGATGAAGATGTAGGCGCTGGGAAGATCGCCGAGCGCGGCCCACCTGATCACGGCGATATAGTGCCGGCCAGCCTCGCTGCCGTTCGTCATCGCGGCGGCATGCTTCTCCCAGGCCCACGTGGTGATCTCCGCCGGCCGGCCCGCGATGACGGTCGTGCATGAAGACTCCATTGTATGGTCATAGGAGGCCCCACCCGTCGACATGCCGCCGCCCAGCGATTGGATTCCCCCGTTGGCGCCACTCGCCTCCGCCGATGCTGTAGTAGAACGTCTGCGGCACCTGCACCCCGGCGTCGCCGATCATCAGCCCGATCACCCGGTTGCCCGCGCGGTACGCCGAGGAGCGGCCGCCGGATGAACCCGAGAACTTGTACGCGGTGGGTACCTTGAGACTCAGCGCCTGAAGCATGGCGGGCGCCCACTTCGCCGTATCGTCGTGGGGCGTCGTGCACATGTTGTCGCCGGTCACGGCCGCCGGCGCGCGCCGGGCATTGGCGCCACCGAGAGCGCCGGCGAGTGCCAGTAGGGATAGCGGCATGACGACCACGGCACGCATGACGGGACCTGCCAACAGTGAGGGTCGGCGTCCAACATACCAGCCGATCGCCGTTCGCGCAGCATTGCTCCATTGCGCGACGAAGCCTCAGAGCGCGGCCGAGCGACGTCGCCGGGGCGAACTGCAACTGCTTTCACGCGGATGACGCGGATTACGCGGATGACGCGGATAGCTCCGTGGATCGGATGGCTCGTCGGCGGGAGATCGAGAACTCTTTCTTGTTGGTAACGGCAGGAACAAGAACGTGATTCGTACAACCGGAGCTGCTCCGCCTCATGGAGCGATCCGCGCGTTCCGCGGCATCCGCGGCATCCGCGGCATCCGCGTCATCCGCGTGAAAGCAGTTGTCTCTCTCGGCCGCACATCCCCGCGCCCGACCGCGCTCTGGCGCGGATTCCAGGCGGCCGGTAGAATCGCGAAGCATCCGGACCCCTCGATCGGGAGGCTTCATGCGCCGTGCCCTGCTCGCCCCCGCGATCCTCCTCGCCGCGCTCGGCGCGTGCGTCACCGCATCCGTGGAATCGCGGCCGCTCACGCCCGACGAACTGTATTCACCGGGCAAGGCGCAGACGCTGGAGGGCGTGATCTTCTATCAGCCGCGGCCGTATCTGCTCACGTACGTGTTCACGCAATTCGATCCGGCCGCCTCGAAGAACCCGGCGGACAAGAACGCGCCGGCGACGGACAGCTGCTGGCGCACCATCCAGCATACGGAGCTGCTGATCCTCCCGGATTTCGCGCATCCGCGCATCATGACGCCGGTGCGATACGGGATCGGGACGGCGAAGCTGTCGGTGTCGATGTCCAACGGGCTGGTCACGGCGGTGAATTCGGACGCGTCGTCGACGCTGGCCGACGCGCTCAAGGCGGTGACCGGCGGCGCGGCGGATATCGCGGGCGCCATCAAGGCGGTCGCGCCGCCGCCTCCCAATGCCCGGAGGTGCAACGCAGGCGCCGCGCTCTCAATGATCGAGCCGATCGACTGGTCGAAATTGCCGATCAGGTTCGGGAAGGATACCGTCTAACGACGAACCCCTGACTCCGTTCTCGGTCCCCGAACTCCGCCATTGGCAATTGAGGTGTAGTCGCGGCTCGGGCGGTTCTGGATAAGGGCGATCCCAAGGACGCCGTAGCCGTTACTACACCTCAATTGCCAATGGCGGAGTTCGGGGGACCAAGTACGGAGTTCGGGGTGCTAAACTCGCTGCTATCGGTGAGCGGACCCGATCTTCTTCTCGAGGTACGCCGCCGTCGCTGAGTCTGCCGTCATCCAGTTCTTGTACAGCAGGAACCCGTGGATCTCATCCGGGAACACGATGAGCTCGTATTCCACCCCCGCCGCATCCAGCCGCCGCGCCAGATCCACGGTCTGCGCGAAATGCACGTTGCCGTCGGCGTCGCCCTGGATGAGTAGCACCGGGCTCTTCCAGCCCGCGATCGAACTCACCGGCGAAGAACCCCACGCCACCACCTTGGCGCTGTCCACGTCGCCGCGCTCGTAGCGCCAGCCGGGCGGCGCGTACGCGTCCCGAATGTCGCTCACCCAATCGTGCACGCCGTGCATGTCCACGCCGGCGGCGAACACGTTCGAATTCCGCGCGAGCGCCATCGCCGGTGAGGATAGCCGCCGTACGACCCGCCCCAGATCCCCACGCGCTTCGGATCCACGTTCGGCAGCGATGCGGCGAACTTGCCGGCCGCGAGCACATCCTGATACTCCGCGGCGCCCGCCGGCCCCGCGTGCGGCGGATGATGGAAATCGTGTCCGTACCCGACGCCCAGCCGGTAATTCACCGTCACCACCACGAAGCCTCGGCTCGCGAGATACTGATTCACCGCGTAGCTGTTCGCGTAGTAGTCCATGTAATGCCAGCCGAGCATCATTTGGCGCGGCGGGCCGCCATGCACGAACACCACGGCGGGCCGCTTGCCCGTGAACGCCGGATTCTCGAAGAGCTGTCCATGGATGAGCGTGCCATCGGCCGCCTTCCACGACACCGGCTTGGGTTCGACGAAACTCGCACCTGGCCAGTCGGCGGGAATGCGGTCGGCGCCAAGGAGCCGCGCGCCCTGCGCGGAGCCGAACGTGTAGACCGCCGGCACCGGCGGACGCCGCACCTCCGAGCTGATGAACGCCACCGCACTCATGTCGCCGGTGATCACCGGCGTCCACTGGATCCCCGCGCCCATGGTGAGCGCGGTGAGCTCCGTGCGATCCACCGCGAGGCGGAAGAGATGACGGCGCGCGTCGTCGCCGGCGTGGCCGCCGGTGTTCGCGCTGTACACGATGAACTTGTGATCGCTCGACACGGACACGTGCTCCACCATGAAATTTCCGGCGGTGAGCAGCGTCGGCGCGGCGCCGCCCGCGGCCGGCACGGTGTAGAGATGCGGCCAATTGTCGAGGTCGGCGAGGAAGATGAGCACATCGCCCGCGCCCCACGCGAGGTTCGCGTTGCCCGCCGTCTCGGGGAAGGATCCATGCAGCGTCTTGGGACTCTGCCACGCGAGATGATCGGCGCCGCTCGCGACATCCACCACGCGGATCGCCCACGGATCCGGCTGCTGCTTCAGGAACGAGCGTGGCGGGCCTCCCTGCCCCGGCATGCGCACGTAGGCGATGCGCTTCCCGTCGGGCGACCAGCGCGGATTGAAATCGTACGACGCCGCCGGCGCGAGGAATCGGATCGGCGTAGAGTCGTTCGTGAAGAGTCCGATGAAACTGTGATCCCCGCGGTCGGATGCGAACGCGAGCTGCGAGCCGTCGGGCGACCAGACCAGCTCGCCATTGGTGCCGCGCACGTAGAACAGTTGCGCGGCGGGCTTCCCGCTCGTGAGCGACACCGCGTACACCTGCCCGCCGCGAATGAACGCGACGCGGTCGCCCTTGGGCGAGACCGCCGGCGCATCGCCTTCCGCGAGCATCCGCGGCGCCGAGTCCGCCGAGACGTTCACCGCCCAGATCTCGACGCTCGGCTTCTTCGGATCGAGCGTGGGATCCGGCGGATCGTTCGGGCCAGTTCGAATCGTGGTCCCCGCCGCGCACGTAGACGACGGACTTGCCGTCCGGCGTGAAGGCGAGTTGGCCGAGCTCCTGGCCGTCCTCGCCGTGAAACGCGTGAGCTTTCGAGCGGTCCAATCGGGCGCCTGGGCTTCGTAGATGTTCCGGACGCCCTGCTCGTTGAAGACCCACGCGACGGCCGCGCCACTCGGCGCGGCGGTGAGTTCAAGGGGTAGGGATAGCTCAGCGCCTGCTTGAGCGTGAAAGTCGGAGCCTGAGCGGCCAGCGCCGACGCGGTGCAGAGAGCGAACGTCAGGATCTTCTTCATGGGAGCCTCGAATGGAGTCGGCCAGAATATGCGGCACGAACGGCGATCTTGGCACCCCGAACCCCGTACTTGGTCCCCCGAACTCCGCCATTGGCCATTGGCGCGTGGTCACGGCTCGGGCGGTTCTGGATAAGGGCACTGCCAAGGACGCTCCAGCCGTGACCACACGCCAATGCTACATGCGGAGTTCGGGGGACCAAGGACGGAGTTCGGGGTTCCAGTTCCGCCTTCAAGCTTTCACGAACTCTCTCCCTTCGTGCCCAAAGCTGAAGCAGGCCGGATGCAGGATCTCCGCGAGGATCTCCGCCGACTCGACGATCCTCGGTCCACTTCGGTTGAAGTACGCATTCCCATCGGCGAGGTAAACGCGGCCACTCCTCACGGCGGGCAGATCCTGCCAACCGTCGATCGTCGTGAGCACCGGATACTCCGCCCGTGTCCGTTCGAGATCGAACCCGCACGGCGTCACCACGATCACTTCGGGCGCCGCCGCCGCCAGCGCGGCCGGCTCGCACACCGGACTGTGCCGCCCCGGTACGCCGAGCAGCGGCACGCCGCCCGCGACCTCCACGAGCTCCGGCATCCAATTACCGCCGGTAAAGATCGGCGCGATCCATTCGATCACCGCCACGCGCGGATGCGGCAACGTGCGCGTCGTCGCGGCGATCGCGTCCATTCGCCGGCGCAGCGACGCGATCAGCTCCTCGCCGCGCTGCAGGATGCCGAGCGCCGCCGCGACCTTCGCGATGTCACTCCAGATGTCGCCCAGCGTGTACGGCGACAGATCCACGATCGGCGTGTCGTGTCCGAGCCATGCGCCGCAGGTGGCCGCGAGGTCGCCCGGACTGACGGCGCAAACCTCGCACTGGGTTTGGGTGACTAATACGTCAGGCGCCAGCGCGCGCAGCTTCTCAGAATCCACGCGGTACACCGACAGTCCCTCCTGCAGCACCGCTTGAACCTGCTGATGGATCTCGTAGCTCGTGCCGTCGAACGGGTACTTGGGCGACGTGACTTGCGGGAGCGCTTTCACGCCCGCGGGGTAGTCACACTCGTGCGACCGGCCGACCAACCAACTCTGTTGGCCGAGGGCGCAGATGATCTCGGTTCCGCTCGCGAGCAAGGATACGATCTTCATGTGCGAAAGCTATTACTTCGGCCATCGAATAGGCGATACTTGAATGGGCCGCCGTGCCGATCATGTCCATCATGTCCATCCTGTCAAAGTAGTTGCTGGTAGGACGGAAACACTTTGGACATGATGGACATGATGGACATGATCGTACGAGTTCAGAACCGCCACCACGGTGTCATCTGTGATCAGCATCCGACAGCTTTCCCTCCTCGCGCTGCTGGCGTGCGCGCCGGCGCTCCGCGCGCAGGACGTGCCATCCGTCCCGGACATCGACCGCGTGCGCATCGCGGAGGCGTTCCGGCTCGCGGACGCCGTGCAGGACAAGATCTGGCCCGGGTGGAGCAGCGCGCCCTTCGCGGTGCTGCTCGTGACACCGAAGTACGAATACCTCATGCGGCACCCGAATCCGAGCAGCGACTTCACGCTTATCGGCTACGACAGCGTGCTCAAGGAGAAGGTGTGGTACCGCGAACGGCAGTACGCCGTCAGCTTCCTCGCGACCTTCCCGGCCGTGAACGGACTGCCGACGGTCGTCATTGGCGAAGCGGAGTACACCACGTCGAAGACGAGCACGCCGTGGGTCGTGACGCTGCTCCACGAACACTTCCATCAGCTCCAATATTCGCGCCCGGGCTACTACGACGGCGTGACCGCGCTCGGGCTCGACCATGGCGACAAATCGGGAATGTGGATGCTGGATTTCCCGTTCCCCTATGCGGACTCCGCGGTACAGGCGAAGTTCGCCGCCGCCGCGCGCGCACTCGGCGCGGCCGTGCAGGAACGCGGGCGCCCCGGATTCGCCGAGGCGGTGGCGGCGTTCGAGCGCGACGACAAGGCGCTCCTGGAAAAAGCAGGCCCCGAACCCGCGAAGTACCTCGCGTTCGAGTTGTGGCAGGAGGGGATCGCGCGGTATACGGAGTACCGTATCGCCGCGGCGGCGGCGAACGGCTACGAGCCGGGTGCGGAGTTCAAGGCGCTCAAGGATTACACGCCGTACTCCGCGACGGCGGCGAAGATCCTGAGCGCGATCGAGACCGAGCTCGCGAACGAGAAGCTCGGCGATGATAGGCGGACGGTGGTGTACAACTTCGGCGCCGCAATGGGACTGGCGCTGGACGGGTGGGCACCCGGATGGCAGGCGAAGTACTTCGCGGAGCCGTTCGCGCTGGAGCCGTACTTCAGGCGCTGAGAGCGGGAGTAGCGACCCGAACTCCGTTATTCGTCACCCGAACTCCGTCAGTTGAACTTGAGTCGTGCGTGGATACAGCGCACGACTCGTTACTCACGGCGTTCGGGGCACCAATGACGGAGTTCGGAGTGCTACTCTCGCTCTCAACCCTTCATTGCCATGGCCGCCGCACGTCCCGCAGTGCGACCCGAGAAAAGGCAGCCGCCCAGGAATGTCCCCTCCAGCGCGCGATAGCCGTGCATCCCGCCGCCGCCGAACCCCGCCGCCTCACCCACGGCGTATAGCCCAGGAAACGGTTGGCCATCCGCCCGTAGCACGCGCGCGGACAGATCCGTCTCGAGTCCGCCGAGCGTCTTGCGTGTGAGAATATTGAGCCGCACCGCGATCAGCGGGCCGGCACTTGGATCGAGCAGGCGGTGGGGCTTCGCGACGCGGATCGATCCGGTCGCCGATGTACTTCCGCGCACGCAGGATCTCGGCGGCCTGCGGGTCCTTCTGCTCGTCGCGCGCGCGCACCTCGCGCTCCACCTGCGCGAGATCGAGCAGCGGTCGCTCCGTGATCGC
The DNA here is from genome assembly GCA_963751275.1 of uncultured Gemmatimonadaceae bacterium. Taxonomy (GTDB): domain Bacteria; phylum Gemmatimonadota; class Gemmatimonadetes; order Gemmatimonadales; family Gemmatimonadaceae; genus DATKOH01. The sequence goes on from CAVVTZ010000002.1 coordinate 86,460, forward strand.
GTTCATCCCTGCGACCAGTTCCGGCAGCGTGCGCCGCACGACGAAGTCGGCGCCGCGCTGCTTGAACGCTTCCACCGGCGGCGGCGCGCCGCCGAGCAGGCGGCTCCGGATGAGCCCGATCACGCTCTTGTTCGTGACATCGGGATTCTGCTCGGATCCGCTCAGCGCGAATTCCTTCTCGATGATCTTCTGCGTGAGCACGAACCACGTGTAGTGGTAACCCGTGGTCATGATGTGCGCGAGCGTGCCGAGCGTGTCGAAGCCGGGGAAGATCGGCGCGGGCAAGCGGCGGCCGCGCGCATCCAACCAGAGCGACGACGGCCCGGGCAGGATCCTGATCCCGTGATCGGTCCAGATCGGCGCCCAGTTCTGCAGCCCTTCTGTGTAATGCCACATGCGATCGCCGTTCACGACGCGCGCGCCCGCGCGCTCGGAGATCGCGAGCATCCGCCCGTCCACGTGATCGGGCACGCCGCACACCATGCGCTTGGGCGCCGCGCCGAGCCGCGCCGGCCAATTCTTGCGCACCAGTTCGAGATTCGCGCCGATCCCGCCCGACGCGACGATCACCGCCTGCGCGGCAAAATCGAACACGCCAACCGCCACACGCGAACTCTTTTGTCCGCGCGCCACCGCGCTCGGCTCCAGCACGTCGCCGCTGGCGCCGGTCACGGCACCGTTGGTGACGATGAGCTCGTTCACGCGATGGCGGAACTTGAGTGTGATCAGCCCCTTCGCTTCCGCCGCGCGCACGCGCCGCACGAACGGCGCGAGCACGCCGGGCCCCGTGCCCCACGTGGAGATGGAACCGTGGCACCGAGTTCCCCACGCTGCTCCCCGGCACGCCGCCGCGCTCCGCCCATCCCACCACCGGGAAGAAGTGGATCCCCTGCGCGTGCACCCACGACCGTTTCTCGCCCGCCGCGAAATCGACGTACGCCTCCGCCCACTTGCGCGGCCACGCATCCTCGGCGCGATCGAAACCGGCGGTGTTCATCCAGTCTTGCATTGCGAGCTGGCGCGAATCCTTGATGCCCAGGCGGCGCTGCTCGGGGGAATCCACGAGAAAGAGTCCGCCAAGGGACCAGAAGGCCTGGCCGCCGAGGGATTGTTCGGGCTCCTGCTCCACGATGATCACGCGGCGGCCGGCATCGGCGAGCTCAGCCGCCGCGACGAGGCCGGCCAGGCCAGCACCAACAATGAGGACGTCAGCATCGGCGGGCATGGTCCACTTACCATACACGGGCACTGCCGAAGACGGCAGTGGAAACCCGGACTCCGTACTTGGTCCCCCGAACGCCGCGTTTGGGGTTGGCGTGTGGTCAAGGCTCAGGCGTCCTTGGCCGCGACCAAGAACGCACGAGCCGTTGCCACACCTCAAACGCCAATGGCGGCGTTCGGGGGACCAGGAACGGCGTTCGGGGTGCCACGATCGCCGTTCGCAGTTACTCCGCCCTCAACGCCTCCGTGGGCTCAATACGCGCTGCGCGGCGTGCCGGCACCCAACTCGCCGCGAGCACCGCCCCCACGAGCACAAGAATGATCCCCGCGTACGTCACGGGGTCGCTCGTGCCCACATCGTAGAGCAGCGAGCCGAGCACGCGCGTGGAGATCAGCGCCCCCGCGAGCCCGATCGCGGCGCCCGCCGCCGCGACGCCCACGCCCTGCCGCACGATGAGCCGCACCACATCCTCGCGTTTGGCGCCGAGCGCGATGCGCACGCCGATCTCGCGCGTGCGCTGGCTCACGGCGAATGAGATCACCCCGTACGTGCCCATCGTCGCGAGCGCGAGCGCCATCGCCGCGAAGAGCGCGAGGAGGAACGCGCGGAATCGCATCGCCGCGGTCGCATCGGCCACGCGCGACGCCATGGTGCGCACGTCGTACAGCGGCGCGTCCGGATTGAGCTGGTGCGTCACCTGCCGCGCCGCGCCGGCGAGCGCCAGCGGGTCGCCGGTGGTGCGCACGTACACCATCATGCGCCCGCGCATGGACTGGTAGTACGAGAGATACACATCGGGCACGGGCAGCGAGTCGGGCGTGACGTACCGCACGTCGCCCACGACGCCCACCACATGCGCCGTGTCCTTCCAGAATCCGCCCTGCCCCACGCTGACCGGCTTTCCGAGCGGATCCTCTCCCGGCCACAGCTTACGGGCCGCGGTCTCGCTGACGAGCACCACCTTCGGTGCACCGGCGCGGTCCTGGTCGGTGAACAGGCGCCCCCGTACGAGCGGCACGTGCAGCGCGGCGTTCCACTGCGGCGTGATCCAGTGGACGCCCACGAGCGGCTCGGTGCCGGCCGCCGCCGGCGGCCGGTCGCGCAGCGCCGCGACCGTGATGTTGCAGCCGCCGCCGAGCGGCGGGCAATCGCCGAGGCCCACGGCGGTCACGCCGGGCAGCGCGGACAAGCGCTGGATCATCGCGTCGTAGAAGTTCGGCAGCGAATCCTTCGTGGCCGACGCGGGCGCGTTGAAGCGCATCGTCAGCACCCGCGAGGAATCGAAGCCGGCGTTCACGCCGAGCAGCCGCGTCGAGGCTGCGCACCATCAGCCCCGATCCCGCGAGGAGCACGAGCGAGATCGCGATCTCCGCCACGGCCAGCGCATTGCGGCTGGTCATCCATCGCCGTTCCGCGTGCGGCGCTTCGCCCTTGAGCGCACCGCTGAGCGCGGGGTGTGTGGACTGCAGCGCCGGGACGAGTCCGAACAGCAGGCCGGTGGCGAGCGCGAGCAGTGCGGCGAACGCGAAGGCCGCGCCATCGAGGCGGATCGTGCTGAAGTTCACCGCGCCGATCCCCGACGCTTCGCTGAGCTGCAGCGCGCTGGATGGATCGAGCGCGGCGAGGATGCGCACGCCCCACCAGGCCACCGCGAGGCCGAGCGCGCCGCCGGCGCACGAGAGCAGCAGGCTTTCGGTGAGCAGCTGGCGCACGAGGCGCGCGCGTCCCGCGCCCACCGCGAGGCGCACCGCGATCTCGCGGCGCCGCCCGCTCGCGCGGATGAGGAAGAGGTTCGCGACGTTCGCGCACGCCGCGAGCAGCACGAGGCCAACCGCGGCGAGCAGCACGAGCAGCGAGCGGCGCACGAGCGGATCCACGCGCGTGCCGTCGAGCTCGCGCGCCACGACGCCCCAATGCTGGTCGGGGATCTCCGGATGCGGATACGCCGCGTCCACGGCCACGGCCGCGCGCTTCACGTCCTCCTTCGCCTGCGCGACGGAGACGCCCGGCTTCAAGCGCGCGGTGAGATTGAAGCTGTGGCTCCACGGCTGCGTGACGTACTCGGGCGCAAGCGACATCACGGGGAGCAGGATGTCCGCCTTCCCTGAGAGGCCGCGGAATCCGGGAGGCAGAACGCCCACCATGGTGTACGGTTCGCCGTCGATCACCACGGTGCGGCCGATCACCGACGGGTCGGCGTTGAACTTCCGCTTCCAGAACGCATCGCCGAGGAGCACGACCTTCGCGGAACCCGGCGTCACGTCCTCGGATGCCAGGAAGTCGCGGCCGAGCGCGGGCCGAATGCCGAGCACCGTGAGGTAGCGCGCGCCGACGATCTCATCGGAAACGCGCTCCGGCTCATCGCCGGCGGTGAGCGTCCCCTGCCACTCCATGGAAAGGGCGAGCTCGCTGAACGACGTCTGCGCATTGCGGAAGACCAGGAACTTGGGATTCGACCAGACGAGCGCATCGTCCCCCGGTTGGCCGTTCCACGGCGGGCGCGAGAGGCTCACCTGCATGAGCCGGTCGGGCTCGCGGAAGGGGAGCGGCCGCAGGAGCATCGCGTTCACCGCGCTGAAGATCGCGGTGTTGGCGCCGATGCCGATCGCGAGCGTGAGGATCGCGACCGCGGTGAAGCCGGGCGTGCGGCGGAAGGCGCGCAGCGCGAAGCGCAGGTCCTGCGTGGTCGTGTCGAGCCAGGACAGTCCGGCGGTCATGCGCGCCTCCTCTTTCACGTTGGTGACATTGCCGAAGCGGCGGCGGGCGGCGTGCACGGCTTCGTCGGCGCTCACCGCGCCGCGCCCGGCGTGTTCCCGCTGCATCGCCTCGAGCGAGAGATGCAGGCGGATCTCGGCCTCCAATTCGCGCGCGTGCGCTTCGGGGTCGCGCAGCACGCGCCAGCGGTAGCGGAGCGAATCGAGGAAGGACATGGGGATCGCCTAGGCGCGCCGCATCACGCGGCCGATCGCCGCGAGCACGCGGTCGAAGCTGACGATCTCCTGGCCGAGCTGCCGCCGGCCGGCGGCGGTCATGGTGTAGTAGCGCGCGCGCCGGCCGGTGGGCGACTGCCCCCATTTGGAGGTGACCCAGCCTTTCTTCTGCAACCGCTCGAGCGCGGGGTAGAGGCTCCCTTGCTCCACCGACAGCACGTCCCGCGAGAGGGCTTCGATCTGCTGCGCGATCGCGTAGCCGTGCATGGGCTGGACGGTCAAGGTCTTGAGGATCAGCATGTCGAGAGTGCCTTTCAACAGTTCGGATCGCTCGGCGGGCGAACGGGCCATCGGGGAGCCTCGTATAGGAAGAATACCTACCTATGATAGGTAGACACCCTGACTATCACAATGGTTGCCGACGACGGAAAGTGGGAGTGGAACCCCGAAGCCCGTACTTGGTCCCCCGAACTCCGTTGTTAGCAATTGAGGCGTGGTCACGGCTCGGGCGTTCCTAGCGACGCCCGAGCCGTGACCACGCCTCAATTGCTAACAACGGAGTTCGGGGGACCAAGTACGGAGTTCGGGTCGCCACTTTCGCTCTGATGGCCCTCCCGTCCGTTATCATTCAGTGAGTAGTGAGCCCCCCGCATGGAGTCCCGCATGGCCGCGCATCTCTGCCGACCCCGATCACAATCCCTCGTTCACGAAGAGTGTCTTCCTCGGCGAGATCCGTGAGGATCTCGTCTTTCCCTTCCCCGTCCTCGCGAAGGAAGAGCAGGAGAACCTCGCGGCGATCCTCGATTCGTTCCACGCGTGGGCCGCGGCGAACGTCGATTCGCACCGGCAGGACAAGGATGGAAAATTTCCGGAGACCGTGGTCAAGGGGATGGCCGAGCTCGGCATGATGGGCGTGAACATCGCGGAGGAGTACGGCGGGTTCGGCGCGTCGGCGATGACGTTCAATCGCGTCTTCGCGGCGGTCGGCGCGATGGATCCGGCGCTCTGCGTCTTCTTCGGCGCGCACCAGTCCATCGGCGCCAAGGGGATCAGGCTCTTCGGCACCGACGAGCAGAAGAAGCGCTGGCTGCCGCGCGTCGCCAGCGGCGAGCTCGTCGCGGCCTTCTGTCTCACCGAGGCAGGGTCCGGCTCCGACGCGCAGGCGATGCGCACGAGCGCGGTGCCGAGCGCGGACGGCTCGCACTACGTGCTCAACGGGCAGAAGATCTGGATCTCGAACGCAGGTTACGCCGGGCTGCTCACGGTGTTCGCGAAGGTGCCGGTGGTGATCGACGGCAAGCCGAAGGAGCGCGTGACCGCCTTCCTCGTGGATGCGCACGCGCCCGGCGTCTCGCTCGGCAAGATCGAGGAGAAGATGGGGATCAAGGCGAGCGACACGCGCACGATCTCCTTCGAGAACGTGAAGGTGCCCGTCGAGGACCGCCTGGGCGACGTCGGCCATGGCTTCAAGATCGCGCTCGAGATCCTGAATTCCGGGCGGCTGGGGCTGAGCGCGGCGTCGGCGCAGGGCGCGCAGAAGGTGGCGGCGATGGCGCTCGCGTACGCCAAGGAACGCGAGCAGTTCGGCCGGCCCATCGGATCGTTCGAGATGATCCAACGCAAGTTCGCGATCGTCGCCGCCGATTGTTACGCGGCCGACGCGGCGTGGATGGTCACCGCGAGCGATGATGGACCGCGGCGGGATCGATTTCTCCCTCGAGACCGCTGCGGGCAAGATCTTCGCGTCGGAACTCGCCTTCCGCGCGGCCACCGACGCGATGCAGATCGCGGGCGGCATCGGCTATTCCAAGGAGTATCCGTACGAGCAGGCGGTGCGCGATGCGCGCATCAATCTCATCTTCGAGGGAACGAACGAGATCCTGCGCGCGCTGATCGCCCTCACCGCGCTGCAGCAGCCGGGCGAGCAACTCAAGGCGATCGGCAAGGCGTTCCGGGATCCGCTGCACGGCATCGGCGCCATCGGCGGCTACATCGCCGGCCGCGTCAAGCGCACGCTGACCAAGGCCGAGTTCACGAAGGTCCATCCGGCGCTCAAGGAGGAGGCCGATCTCGTGGCGACGGTGATCCACGATCTGGCGAACGGCGTGGAGAAGCTGCTCATCGAGCACGGCAAGGAGATGATCGAGCACCAGTTCCAGCAGGAGCGCATGGCGAACGCGGCGATCGACATCTATCTGGCGACGGCCACGCTCTCGCGCGCGACGCGGGCGATCGAGACCGCCGGCAGCGTCGAGCAGGCGCAGGCCGACGTGGACAACGCGAGGATCTTCATCCCCACCGCCATGCGCCGCGCCCGCCGCTCGGTGCGTGCCTTCGAGCACAATCAGGACGCGCGGCTGAAGAGCATCGCCGAGCGTGCGCTGGACACCGGCGCCCTCACCGTGCGCACGCCCACCGACAAGTAGTACTATACGCGAGACGCGACACGCGCCCCGCAGCTGCAGTTGTGCCCATCATGTCCATCATGTAAATCCTGTCTAGAGTAGTTCAGTAGGTACTAGGAACTACTTTTGACAGGATGAACATGATGGACATGATGACCTCGAACACCTTAACAGTCCCCCGTAACCGGAGAACGATCATGGATCGCACCTCGAACGCCCGTTGGGAGGGCGACCTCAAGGCAGGGAATGGAAAGATCAAACTCGGGAGTGGTTCGTTCGAAGGGAAATACTCCTTCGGCACCCGTTTCGAGAGCGCACCGGGCACGAACCCCGAAGAGCTCCTCGGCGCCGCGCACGCGGCGTGCTTCTCGATGGCACTGGCCGCGGGACTCGCGAAGGCGGGCAAGACCGCGACGAGCATCGACACCACCGCCACCGTGCACCTCGAGAAGAACGACGCGGGGTTCTCGATCACGGGCATCCACCTCGACACCACCGGCGTCGTGCCCGGACTGGCCGCCGCGGATTTCCAGAAGGCGGCGGAGGATACGAAGAAGAATTGCATCGTGTCGCGCGCCCTGGCGTCGGTGCCCATGACGCTCAAGGCGACACTGAAATAACGGCGAGTGTGACGACGCTGACGGCGAATATGGCGCCGCTCTAACGGCGCTTGTGGTCGTTGACGTGTGGCACCTGCGCCGCGAGCGCAATTCGCAGTAGCCACACGTCAACGACCAAAGGCGCCGTCAGCGGCGTTACAAGCGCCGTCAGCGTCGTCACGCTCGCCGTTCGCGGTATTAGTCGCACCTGCCTTGCGATGCCCCCCGTGCGGCCGCAGAATCGTACCATGAGAAAGTTCCTCTCCGCCCTCGCGGCGCTCGCCGTGGCGGCCGAGTTCCGCCGCCGCGCAGCATGATTACCCCGCCCCGCTGATCGGCGAATCCACCGTCGCGGCGCTCAACAATGAACTCTCCGGCTCCGCGGCGAAACGCACGGTCGAGTTCATCGCGCAGCTCAATCGCCCGCGCGGATCCAGGACCTTCAACATCGCCGCCGATCACATCGCCGCCGAGCTCACGCGCTATGGGCTCGAGGGCGTGACGGTGATCGAGATCCCCACGGATGGCCGCACGATGTATGGCACCGAGAAATCGCGTCCGGCGTGGGATCCGCAATTCGCCGAGCTCTGGGAAGTACGCCGCGATGGCGCAAAGACCATCGACGTCGCGCGGCTCGCGAGCTTCGAGGATGAGCCCGTGGTGCTCGCCGAGGACAGCGACAGCGGGAGCGTCACCGCCGACCTGATCGATGTGGGCGACGGCACGAACGAGTCCGACTACGCGGGCAAGGACGTGAAGGGCAAGCTCGTGCTCATCGCGGCCCAGCCTGGCGCCGCCGCGCCGCTGGCGGTGGACAAGTTCGGCGCCGCGGGCATGGTGAGTTACGCGCAGAACCAACCCACCGCGTGGAGCGGCGAGGATGAGAACCTCATCCGCTGGGGCCACCTCGATTCGTACTCGCCGCGCAAAACGTTCTCCTTCATGTTCTCGCTCAAGCAGGCGCGCGCAATGCGGGCGCGCCTCGCTGCCGGCGAGCACGTCACGCTCCGCGCCACGGTGTACGCCGCTCGCCATCCCGGCACGTACCGTGTGGTCACGGCCGTCATCAAAGGCGCCGATCCGGCGCTCGGCAGCGAAGAGATCGTCTACAGCTGCCACCTCGACCACCAGCGCCCCGGCGCGAACGACAACGCCAGCGGCTGCGCCACGATCCTCGAGGTCGCGCGCACGCTCGACAAGCTCGTGCGCGAGGGGCGCATCGCGCGCCCCGCGCGCACGATCCGCTTCATCTGGCCCGCCGAGATCGAAGCGACGATGGCGCTCTTCCACTACCGCGCCGACCTGCGCGCGCACTTCAAGGCCGCGGTGCAGATGGACATGGTGGGCGGCAATCAGAACACGAAGGCGATCTTCCACGTCACGCGCGGCCCGCCGAGTCTGCCGAGCTTCGCGTACGACGTGGGCGAGGCCTTCGGCGCCTATATCAACAATGAATCCAATGGCTATGCGTCGGGCACGGGCGGGCAGTATCCGTTCGTCTCGGTGGAAGGCGGCAAGGAGGCGCTCCTCGCGAACCTCGCGGAATTCACGATGGGCAGCGACAACATCGTGTACGCCGAGGGCTCGTTCCGGATCCCGGTCATCTACCTCAACGATTGGCCCGACCGCTACATCCACACGAACTTCGATACGCCGGCGAACATCGATGCCACCAAGCTCGAGCGCGCGGCGTTCATCGGCGCGGCGAGCGGGCTCTATCTCGCGAACGTCCGCTCGGCCGGCGTGGCCGCGCTCTGGAACGTGATGAAGGGACAGGCGCTGCGCCGCGCCGCGGTCACGATGGACCGGCGCAGCACGCTCACGCCGGCCGAGGGAAGCGTGCTGGTTCGCGCGCAGCTGTCGGTGGAGCGCGCGGCCTTCGCATCCATTGCCGGATTCGCGCCGATCCCCGACAGCGTGACCGCCGACGCGAAGGTCTTCTTCACGCGTCTCGAGACGATGCTCGGCCCGCTCGCGGCGGAGGGCCCCGCCACGGGCGACGGCGCGCTCGTCTTCGCGCGCACGCCGCAGGCGACCGGGCCGATGTCGCTCTTCGTCGGCTATGATTATTTCGCCGATCACTACAAGGGACCGCCCCCGCGTCTCATCGATTATCAGGGGCTCCGCGGCGCCGGCGGCGAGTACATCTACGAGACGCTGAACCTCGTCAACGGCACGCGCAACGCGCGCGACATCCGCGATCTTGTCAGTGCGGAATACGGACCGGTGCCGCTCGATGTGGTCGTGGAGTATCTTCGTGCGCTCCAGCAGGCGGGCGTCGTCAAGCTGGCTCACTAAGCGCCCAACGAACCGGGAGGCAGCACACGGTGTGGTGGATCAGCTATCGCGGTGAGGAGAGTCACGGCATCAACAACATCGGCGTGTTCGAGGACGATGGATCGCCCCGCACGGTGCATCCGCTGCTCCTCGATCCGTCGCCGCAGGCGCATCCTCTGCACATCGCGCGCGGCTTCGCGCTCGTGGGCGACGATCTGTACATCGCCAACGCCTGGCGCAAGGACAGTCACGTGGCGCGCTACCAGCGGCGCGGCGACACCTTCCACTTCGTCGATGTCGTGGTCGCCTCCGAGCACATCTCGGCGATGGTGCATCCCTTCGACGTGGAGCTCGGCGACGACGGCCGGCTCTACATCTCCTGCCAGGACACCAACACCGTCGTCGCGATCCACCCCGAGACGCGCAAGCCCGCGCCGACCGCCACGCATCTGCGCCGCGAGTACCCCGACGGGAACTTCCTGCCCGGCACGCAGGTCGCGTCGGCGCGAGGCAGCCTGCCCGAGGTGGGCGACAGCGCACCGGCCGACGTCGCGCCGCCGCAGGGGCTCGAGGTGGTGCTCGACAAGCGGGGCAAGCCGCGCCACTCCGTGCGCGGGATCATCGTGCACCGGAAGCATCTGTACGTCGCCGACGAAGCCGGCGACATGGTGAAGATCTTCGCGCTGCGCACGGGGCGGCTCGTCGGGCGGATCAAGGGGAAGCGCGTCGCGAAGCCAGTGCATCTCATCCTGCACGGCGAGACGCTCTACATCGGCGCGTCGGGCTCGGGGAGCATTCTCGCGTTCGACATCCCGAAGCGCGCGCCGAAGGGGAAATACAAGCCGCGCACGATCATCGACCGCAAGCTCGACGCGCCATCGGGATTCGCGATCGGGCCGGACGGGGACATTTACGTTGCCGAACGGCGCAAACAGCGGGTGAGACGGTTCGGCGCGGACGGGAAGAAGAAGGGGACGTTCATCCGCGAGCTTCCGGATTGGCCGGAGTTCCTGGTGCATGTCCCTGACGCGACTCCCTAACCCCTAACACCGTTCGTCGAACCTCGAATCGCGTCATTGGTCCCCCGAACGCCGTGAGGCGTGAGGCGTGCGTCGAACTGACTGTGGGGCGTGACTCGAAACCCGAAATCCGTAAGTCGAAACCCGAATGCCGCGAGTGACCGCCTCACGCCTCACGGTGTTCGGGGGACCAATGACGCCTCACAATCCGTTCGGCGCACGCCGCACGCCTCACGGCGTGTGCGGGGGACCAATGACGCCTCACAATCCGTTCGGCGCACGCCGCACGCCTCACGGTGTTCGGGGGACCAATGGCGCCTCACAATCCGTTCGGCGCACGCCTCACGCCTCACGGCGTTCGGGGGACCAATGGCGTCGTTCGGGGTAGAAGAAGTCGCAGCATCCTTCGCCATTATTTCATCGGAGGCGAATCATGCAGTTACGACCCTTTCGCGCAGCCGCGGCTGCGCTGATGATCGCAGGCTCGACGTTCGGCATTGCGGCGTGCGGCCCGGCGGAAGCGGGCGGCTTGTACGTGGGGACGGGCCCGCCGGTGCCGCCGGTGGAGGAAGTCGTGGTCCAGCCGTACCCCAACTACGTGTGGGTCCCCGGCTATTACTCCTACAGCGGCACGAGCTACGCGTGGGTGCGCGGCCACTGGACGGCGCCGCCGGAAGGCTACCGCCGCTGGAACGCCGGCCACTGGCATCAGACCAAGAAGGGTTGGCACTGGGAGGAAGGGCACTGGGAGAAATGATCGGGCATCACGCGAAGATCGCACTCCCAACCCCGAATACCGTCATTGGCCCCCCGAACTCCGCGGGTGGCGATTGACGTGCGGTAACGACAGAGGCGTACTTGGATCAACCAAGTACGCGTCTGCCGTTACCACACGCCAAACGCTACCAACGGAGTTCGGGGTACCAAGTACGGGGTTCGGGTCTAGTCGTCCCTCAGCGCGATCGATGGATCCAATCCCGCCGCCCTTCTGGCCGGCAGCCAGCACGCCAGCGCCGCGATGGCCACGAACAGCACCGCGACCGCACTGAACGTCAACGGGTCCGTCGGGGCGACGCCCACGAGCAGGCTGCGCATCACGCGCGTGAGCGCGAACGATGCGATGAGTCCCACGCCGATCCCGGCGAGGCTCAGCTTCATCCCCTGCCCGATCACCATCGAGAAGATCCCCGTCTTCGGCGCGCCGAGCGCCATGCGCACGCCGATCTCGGCGGTGCGCTGCCGCACCGCCGTGCTCAAGACGCCGTAAAGTCCCACGCCGCTCAGGATCACGGCGATCGCGGCGAAGGCGCCGATGAGCACCAGCGCGAAGCGCGTCGGTGCGCGCATCTTGTCCACGAACGCTTCCATCGGCCGCACATCGGCGATCGTCGCACCCGGCTCGAGCGACCGCACCGCCTCGCGCGCCGCCGACGCGAGCGCCGACGGATCGCCCTTCGTGCGCAGCGACCACCCGCCCAGGTTGCCGTAGAAGAACTGGCCGTCGGTGAAGTACATCGTCTCGCGGCCGGCCGTCGCGAGCGACAGGTGCCGCTGATGCTTCACGACGCCGATGATGTTCACGAACTCCGCTGTATCGGCGCGGAAGCGCACCAGCAGCCGCTTGCCCAGCGGGTCCTCCCCGGGGAACGCCTTCGCGGCGAGCAGATCATCCACGATCACGCTCTGTGACTTCGGGATGTTCTCCGCCTCGGTGAAGTCGCGCCCCGCGATGATCGGCGTGTGCATCGCGGCGAAGAATCCGGGCGCCACGATGAACGAGTTCGCCTGCTTGAACTGCGCCATGTCGGTCGCCGCCGCGTCGGTTCCCCAGCGCACGTTCGACTCCTGGCCGTCGAGCAGCGTCGGGAATGACGACGTCAATTCCGTCACGCCGGGGATCGCCGCGAGCCGGTCGTTCAGCGCGCGCTGGAACGCCTGCCGCTCATCCTGGTTCATGCGCCTGGCGATCTGCAGGTTGAACGTGAGCACGCCGTGCGGATCGAAGCCCGGATCGGTGCTCACGAGCGCCAGGAAGCTGCGGAACATCAGCCCGCCGCCAATGAGCAGCACGAACGCCAGCGCGACTTCGGCCATCACCACGCTGTTGCGCAGCTTCCGCCCGCCGCCGAGCCCTTCGTTGCGCCCGCTCTGCCGCAGCGTGGAGATGAGATCCGGGCGCGAGGCGCGGAGCGCCGGGATGATCCCGAACAGCGCCGCCGCGAGGAGCGCCGCGCCCACGGTGTAGAGCAGCACGGTGCCGTCGAGGCCGACGTACGCGAGATTCGGAATGTCCTGCGGCCCGATCGCCACCAGCATCCCGATCCCCGCCTTGGCCACGAGCAGCCCCAGCGCCGCGCCGCCCAGCGCGAGCACCAGCGCCTCGGCGAGCATCTGCCGCACCAGCCGCGCGCGGCTGCCGCCGAACGCGGCGCGCACCGCGAGTTCGCGCTCGCGCCGCGACGTGCGCACCAGGATCAGATTCGCGACGTTCGCGCACGCGATGAGCAGCACGAACGCCACCGCGCCCAGGAGCGCGACGAGCGCCGGCTTCACTTCGGACACGAGCTCCGCGGCCATGGGCACGGCGCGGAAGTACAGGCCGGCGGTCGTCTTGATCGGGAATTGCTTGCGCAGATCGATCCCCAGCGCGTCGAGCTGCGCTTGCGCCTGCTCGAACGTCGCGCCGGGCTTGAGCCGGCCGATCACGCGGAAGATCACGTTGATGCGCGACCCTTTCTCGAGATCGATGCGCGACGCCTGGAAGACGTCGTGCTCGCGCGTGATGCCGTAGCGCGGCGGGAAGAGCAGTTCGAGTCCCGGCGGCGCGACGCCCACCACATGGCCCATGCTGAAGCCCATGTCCAGCGACTTCCCGATCACGTTGGGATCGCCGCCGAAATGACTCTTCCAGAATTCGTAGGAGAGGATGACGGAAACGTCCAGCGGCGGCGGCGGTGGAGCGTTCGCGGCCGGCGGCGTGGTCGGCTGCGGCGGGGGCGGCGTCGCGTCGTCGCTATTGAAATCGCGGCCGAGGATGACCTTGGCGCCGAGCACGTGCAGGAGATTCGTCGTGACGAATCCGAGCTTGATCTGCTCCGGCTCCCCCCGCTCGTTCCGGAGCGAGACACGGAAGTTGTTCAGGCCGGCGAGCTCGCTGAACGCCGTCACCTGCCGCCGCATGTCCCACAGGTCCGAGGGCGCGATGACGAAGTCGTAGACGTTCCGGGCGCGCATGTCGCTCGTGACGATCGCGAGGCGCGACGGATCCGCGTACGGCAGCGGGCGCAGCATGACGGCGTTCACGACGCTGAAGATCGCGGTGCTGGCGCCAATGCCCAGCGCGAGCGTGATGAGCGCGGTGATCGCGAAACCCGGGCTCTTCCGGAGGGTGCGGACGCCGTAAGCGATGTCGTTCCAGAACGTTTCCATGGGGCGCTCCGGGGCAGCGGATGGGTCCGGCGAACGGTTCTCAGTTGGACACGCGTCGCCGGGAAAAGGTGGCCCGGCGATCGCCGACCATGCAAGCCGCCGCTTGCGCCGCAAGCCTGGCGACTGAATGGTTAGAGGGACGCCTTCACTACGGAGCCCCATGCCGCATCGTGTCAGCGTTGTTCCGGCGGGCGCCGCCGGAGAAGCAAATCTCCGCCACGGCCAGCTCGATCCTCGGCAATCTCGAACGACCGCCCCGACCTCCGGAGGATTCCATGCTCCCCATTCGCGCCCTCGGCGCCGCGCTCGTACTGCTTCTCAGCTCGGGCCTCAAGACGGTCCCATATCTGCAGCTGCCGGGGATCACCGGCGAGAGCAAAGATGACGCCCACAAGGGGTGGATCGAGCTCGAATCCGTGAGCATGGGCGTGCATGCAGGCGGGGGAGGCGGAGCGGCTTCGGGCGGCAGAGGCACGCAGCAGGCGACGCATGAGATCCACGTCGTGAAGGCCACGGATAAGTCGTCGCCGTATCTCATGCAGGCGGTGGCCAACGGGAGACACTTCCCAACGGCCGAGATCGACATGGGCACGGTGCGATACGTGATGAAGGACGTGATCATCTCGTCGCTGCAGCATTCGGGGTCAGCGAGCGCCGGCAGCGGCCAGCCCACCGAGAGCCTGACGCTGGATTACCAGAGCATTCAGTACGTGTACGCGCAGCAGCAACCCGAAACGAAGGGCACCCCGATCGCCGCGACCGTGCCGCGCACGACGATGACGCCGGCGCCAGTGGCGGGGACGCCGCCCGCGACCGCGCCATCGACCACGATGCGCGCCGCGGCAGCGGCACCCGCGCCCGCCACGTCGCTCGCGCCCTCGGCCGCCGCGACGCTCGATGCCCAGCTCAGACCGTCACTGAGCGGTCCGGCGAAGCAATGGGTGGGCACCGAGGGCCGCACGCTCTCGCAGGCCACCGGCACGGCCGACCAGTTGGCGGCGAGCGCCCACCGCGCGGCGCTGGCGCGTTTCGGCGGGATCCAGCCGAACGTCGCGGGCGCACTTTCCTTCCTGGCGCTCATGGACGCCGCGAAGGTGAATCACAGCGCGCAGCTCCAGTCCGCGATCCAACAGGTGATGCCGACCACCAGCCCCGCCGCGGCGGGCGGGCTCGTGAATCTGAAATAGCGATCCTCGTTCCGCGTTCCTCGTGCCCCGGCACCGCTGCACGAGGAACGCAGAACGCGGCACGCTTCATTTCTTCTCGGGCGCCACCGGCTCCGGAAAGACCTTCGCCCAGTCGCTCGCGCTCAACACCTTCTTGAGGTCGAACATCCGGTCGACCATGTGATTGGCGTTCGCCGAATCCGCGGCGTAGAACGGCCGCACCGCCGCCAGGATCTGCGCGTCGGTGGTGTTGCGGTCGGCGAGCGTGGTCTTGAGCGACGCCACGAGCTTCTTCCGCTCATTCAGGAACGCCTCGTTCTCCTGCTTCGCGGAATCAAGGATGGCGATCGCCTGCTTCTTCGTCGCCTCCACGGTGATGTTCTTGCCTACCGCCTTGGAGGCATCCTCAATGTGCTGTTGCAGCCGCTGCAATGCACCACCGTGCAGCAGGAAATACGCGATGATCAGTGAGGTCAGCATGAGCGATTCTCAGTGGGAGTCGGGGGCGCGATGACCGCGATCAGAACTCGAGGGCGTTGATCTCGTTCTCGGACAGCTTGAGCCGCGCGCTCTTGAGCTGCTCCCATTCCGCAGGGGTCGCGACGGCCGCCATGCGGGCCCGGAGCAGCGCCACTTGCGACAGCGCGAGCCGGCGCTTGCTCATCACGGCACTGAACACCGAATCGAACTGTCCGCGGGTGGATCCGTAGTCGCGCGTGAGCGCGTCGATCCGCGCATGCGCCACCGAGTCGCCTTGCGCCGTAGTGGCCACGATCGCCTGGAATTCGTTGGTCATCGCCACCAGCGACTCGGCGCGCGCAGAGTCCTTCACGATCTTCCGCACCTCAGCCTGGAACTGAGTCAGGTCCTGCTGCGCGACCTGCACGGGAGTCAGTTCCGGCTTCTTGTGGCAGGCGCTGAGCACGGCCAACGCTCCGAGCGCCGGCAGCATCATTCGCATCGCTGGTCTCATGGATCCCGTCGGGTTAATGGGTTCGCGTTCAAGCTAGCGCCCCGGCGGCGGTTCGGTCAGGAGCGGCTCCCGGCGCTCGGCGCCTACCCGCTCCTCGCGCCTGTCGTAGGGAGGCGAAAGCCGAGAGCCGAGACCCGAGAGCCGCCGTTGATTAGATTGCGGTCCCATGACATTGGTCTCCATTTCCTCCGTGCGCGTCGACTTCGGCGCCACGACGATCGTGCAGGACATCACCTTCACCGTCGCCCGTGGCGAGCGGTGGGGGATCGTCGGGCGCAATGGCGCCGGGAAGACCACACTCTTTCGCGTGATCACCGGCGACGTGGTGCCGGTGGCGGGATCGGTGGCACGGCTGCCGGGTCTCAAGGTGGCGCTGCTCGACCAGCAGCGCGATTTCGGCGGCGCCGTCTCGGTGTGGGAAGCCGCGGCGTACGGCTACCGCGACGTGATCGCGCTCGAGAAGTCGCTCGCGGAGCACGGCGAGGAACTCGCGCGGCTCGGCGACCGCGTGTCGCAGGCAGACATCGAGCGCTACGGCCACGAGCAGGAACGCTTCGCGCACGCCGGCGGCTATGACTATCACGCCAAGGTCGATGCCGTCCTGCAGGGACTCGGCTTCGATCCCGCCGCGGCGCACGGCCGCGCGCTCGCGAGCCTCAGCGGCGGCGAGCGCGGCCGGCTCGGACTCGCGGCGCAACTCGCCGCCCCCGCCGATCTCGTGCTGCTCGACGAGCCCACGAACCATCTCGATCTCGACACCACGAAATGGCTTGCCGAGTTCCTCGAGTCATACGACGGCACCGTGATGATGATCTCGCACGACCGCGCGTTCCTGGATGACACCGTGGACCACGTGCTGCACGTGAACGCGAAGACCGCCACCGCGTACCGCGGCGGCTACTCGTCGTTCGTGACGCAGCGCGCGGAGCGCCAGCTCGCGCTGGAGCGGCAGGTGGCGCAGCAGCGGAAGTTCATCGAGAAGGAGGAGGACTATATCCGCCGCAACATCGCCGGCCAGAACACCGCGCAGGCGAAGGGGCGGCGCACGCGTCTCGAGCGGCTGCCGCGGCTGTCACCGCCGCCGGGCGAGGGGAGCGTGCTCAGCTGGAAGCTCGAGATCGCGGAGCGCGGCGGCGACCAAGTGCTCGTGGCCGACAAGCTCTCCGTGGGCGTGGACGGCCGAGTGCTGGTGCGCGATTTCTCCTCGTCAGTGCGGCGCGGCAATGTGATCGCGTTGGTCGGCCCCAACGGCGCCGGCAAGAGCACGCTGATCGCGACGCTGCTCGGCGAGCGCGCGCCGCTCTCCGGTGAAGCGCGCATTGGTGGTTCCGTTGGCGTGGAGTGGTTCCGCCAGGACCTCGAGCAGCTGCCCAAGGACCGCACGCTCTACGATTGCATCGAAGACCTGCGCCCGATGTGGACGCGCGGCCGCATCCAGAACCACCTGGGCAATTTCGGATTCTCCGGCGACGAGGTGCGCTGGAGCACCGCCACGCTCAGCGGCGGCGAGCGAGCGCGGCTCGCGCTCGCGATGCTCACGCTGGGCCACGCGAACCTCCTCGTGCTCGACGAGCCGACGAACCATCTGGACGTCGAGACGATCGAAGGACTGGAAGATGCGGTGGAGGAATACGAGGGCAGTGTGATCCTCGTGAGCCACGACCGCGCCTTCCTGCGCGAACTCGCGACGCGCGTGTGGGCGTTCCACGGCGATCGGATCGAAGATTTCGCCGGCCCCTTCGTGGAATGGGAAGCGCACGCCGCCGGCCGTACCGCGAAGCAGGAGCGGGCGGACGCCGAGCGCGCCGCCGCCACGCGCGAGCAGACGCGCACGGCCGCGAAGAAGGCCGCGAGCGCGAAAAAGGACGCCACGCCCGACACGAAGAGCGCGCGCAAAGCGGCCGAAGCCGGCGAGCGCGAAGCCCAGCGCCTCGAAGCGCGCGTGGCCGAGCTCCAGCGCGCGCTCGAGGATCCCGCGCTCTACGCCGGCAGCGCCGAGTCCGCGCGCCGCGCGGGCAAGCTCAAGGCCGAGCTCGCATCTGCCGTACGAGAACGCGATGCCGCGCTCGAGCGCTGGACTTTAGCCGTCGACGCGCTCGAGGCTGGTCGGTAGAACGTCATCGCGCGGCCGGTCGCGGGCCGCCACCGGCTCCGCCGCTTCCGCTCAAACCGCTTCGAGCCTCGCGGCTGAACCGCGCCGCGAGTCTCTCGCTTTTCGCTAACGCGGCTCGCCGGCGGCGGCCCGCTCCCGCCTCGATCACGAGGCCCGCGGGCTGCGCGCGCGGATGGCCCCGCGTGCGCGCGCCGATCCCCGGGAGCGCGGCCGTTGCCGTTTGCGATCCCCAGGCGGGCGGCGCGCTCCCGAGCGCGGCCTCAGCGAAAAGCGAGAGACTCGCGCGCAGTGTGCGCGAGGCTCGAAGCGGTTTGAGCGTCGGCCGCTGCGAGGGAGTGCGCCGCCCGCCGGACCCGCGCGCGGAGCCTGGCCGTACGCGCGCTAGGGAGCCAAGTCCGCCGTACTGGGCACGATCGCTGGCTGCTTCAGGCGCGCGAGCTCATCGTTCACGGCCTTGAGGTCCGCGCCAAGTGCCTGGTTCAGCGCCGCGATCTGTTTCTGCAGCTGGCCGTCGAGGAGCTTGAACACCTCGTACTCCTGCGCGGTCGGCTTGCCGTCGGCGCTCGAGACCGAATTGTAGAGCGAGCCGAGCTCGTCGTTCAGCTTGATCGGATAGTTCAGCATGTCCTGCCCCGCGCGGTTCTGCACCGAATACAGCTCGGCCTCCACCGCATTCAGTTTCGCCGTGAGCGTCGCGGCGCGCTGCTTGAGCGTGCCGTCGTTCGTCTTCGCGATCGCGGCGGCCAACTGCGCCTTCACGTTGCGGCTCGTGCGCACGCCGTTGTTCGCGGCCGAGACGGCGTCGCGGATCTGGATCTCCAGCTTGAACTGCTCCTCGAGATCCGCCTGCTTGGCCGTCGAGCGCGGATCGTTCTTCACCGTGAACGTCTGCGATTCCGTGGCGCCCGCGACCGTGAGCTTCACCGTGTACGTGCCGGGCACGGCCACGGGGCCCTGAAGGAATCCGGTCCAGAGCACCATGCGGCTGAACCACGCCGCGTCGGGATACTGCAGGTCCCAGACGAAGCGGTTCATCCCTTTCTTGTTCGGTGCGTGCTCCGGCGGGAAGGGATGTGCGGGCGCCTCCTCCGCCTCCGGCTGCACGCGGCGGATCACGTTCGTGTCCACGCTCGCCGGCATGACGCCAATGTTCCGGAGACTGTCGAGCTTCGCGCGGTAGCGCACGCTGTCGGTGAACGCGAAGGTGTCCGCGGCGCTCGTGAAGGTCTTGATGAGCTGCCCGCCCGCGTCGTAGAAGTCGAGCGTCACTTTCTGGTCGGCGCTCTTCACCCAGTAATCGATGATCGCGCCGAAGGGCGGGTTCTGTCCGCCGGGCATGCCCAGCTCGGGTCCGGAGCCGCCGAAGTCCGCGCGGATCACGAGCGCCGGCGTGAACGAATGCGACGCCCCCGCGATCGCCTCGGGCGCCAGCGCCCGCAGCGTGGCGACGTCATCCATGATCCAGAAGGAGCGGCCGTGGGTCGCGATCACGAGGTCGTTGTCCTTCACGACGAGGTCGTGCACCGGCACCGGCGGCAGATTGCGCTGCAGCCGCTGCCAGTGGCCGCCGTCGTCGAACGAGATCCACACGCCGCGCTCGGTGCCGGCGTAGAGCATTCCCTTCCGCACGGGATCCTCGCGCACCACCCGCACGAATTCATCGGCCGCGATCCCGGCATCGATGCGCTTCCATGTCTTGCCGTAGTCATACGTGACGAAGATGTACGGCCGCATGTCGTCCAGCTGATAGCGGTTCACGGCCACGTACGCCGTGCCCGCGTCGTGCGGCGACGGCTCGATCATCGACACGCGCGTGAAGTCGCCCAGGTCCTTCGGCGTCACGTTGGTCCACTTGCCGCCGCCATCGCGCGTGATCTGGATGTAGCCGTCGTCGGATCCCGTCCAGATCGTTCCCTTCTCCTTCGGCGATTCCGCGATCGTGAAGATCGTGCCGTACGTCTCGACACCGGTCTCGTCCTTCGTGATCGGGCCGCCGCTGGGCCCGAGCGTCGCCGGATCGTGCCGGGTGAGATCGGGGCTGATCGCCTTCCAGGACATCCCTTCATCCGTGGACTTGAACAGCACGTTCGCGCCCACGTACAGCACGTTCGGATCGTGCGGCGAGATCGCGATCGGGGTCGTCCACTGGATGCGGTACTGGATGTCCTGCGACGGATGACCCAACGGGTTCACGGGCCACGGGGAGATCATCCTTCTCGAAGCCGGTGCGGAGATCGGTGCGGCTGATGAACCCGCCGTAGCAGCCGGCGAAGACGATGTTCGGCTGGTCGGGGCGCGACACCGACGTACCCGCTCTCGCAGCCGCCGCCGTTCTTCCAATCCCCATGTGGATGCCGCCGGGATTGGCGCTCGGCCCGCAGAGACTCGTGTTGTCCTGCTGCGCGCCGCACACCCAGTACGGAAAGTCCGTCGTGGTGCTCACGTGATAGAACTGCGCCGTCGCGAAGGTCTGCGCCGTCCACGACTTGCCGCCGTTGATGCTCGACATTGGCGCCGCCGTCGTTGGAATCGATCATGCGCTGCGGATTGTCCGGCGGCGATCCACAGGTCGTGATTGTCGCCGTGCGGGTCGCGCACGCGGCTGAACGTCCGGCCGCCGTCGCGCGACCGATAGATGGCCGTGTTGAGGCACATACACGGTGAGCGAGTCCTTCGGATCGGCGTAGATGCGCGTGTAGTACCACGCGCGCTGGCGCAGCTTGCGCTCGCAGTTCATGCGCGTCCACGTCGCGCCCCCGTCGTCCGACCGGTACACGCCGCCCGAGTCGGTCTCGATGAGCGCCCAGACGCGCGACGGCATCGCCGCCGACACGGCGATGCCGATGTTCCCGATGATCCCCTTCGGCAGTCCCGGGATTCCGCGTGATCTCCGTCCAGTTGTCGCCGCCGTCAACGGTCTTGAAGATCCCGCTGCCCGCGCCGCCGCTCGAGAGCATCCACGGCTTGCGGCCCGCCTGCCAGAACGCGGCGTACAGGACCTTCGGGTCGGCCGGGTCCATCGCGAGATCGGTCACGCCGGTGGAATCGTTCCGGAAGAGGATCTTCTTCCAGTTCTTGCCGCCATCCGTCGTGCGGTACACGCCGCGGTCCGGATTCGGCGCCCACACATGCCCCTCGGCCGCCACGTACACCTCGTCCGGATTCTTCGGGTTGATGCGGACGCGCGAGATCTGGCGGGTCTCGGCAAGGCCGATATAGGTCCACGTCTTGCCGCCGTCGTGCGACCGGTACACGCCGTCGCCGTGCGAGACATTGCCGCGGATCGGTCCCTCACCGGTGCCGACGTACACGATGTCCGGATTCGACTCGCTCACCGCGATCGCGCCGACCGTGCCGCCGAAGAAGGCGTCGCTGGTGGGCCGCCAGTTGAGCCCGCCGTCGATGGTCTTGAAGACGCCGCCTCCGGTCGTGCCCATGTAGTACTCGTTCGGCCGCGCCACCGAGCCGGTGACGGCCGCCGAGCGTCCGCCGCGATAGGGCCCGATCTCGCGCCACGAGAGCGCGTTGAAGGCGGTGGTATCGATCGCCGCCGGCGTCTGCGCGAGCGCAGCGAGCGGAAGAAGGGCGAGCGCGATGGCGAATACGGAGCGACGACGCATGGCTGCTTGGGGACGGAGGGATCGATGAACGTGCTGGGAGGAGAGAAGTTCCGCGAATCCCCGTGGTTCGCAAGGCCGCCGCGTCAGTAGGACGACATCGTGCGGCCGGTCGCGGAACGCCGCCGCTTGGCCGCCGACGCTCAAACCGCTTCGAGCCTCGCGCAAACTGCGCGCGAGTCTCTCGCTTTTCGCTGAGGCGGCCGCGCTGGCGACGTCCCGCTCCCTGACGTCGATCACGAACGCCTCGAGTAGCGCGGGTGGCGCTTCCCGCGCGCGTTCCCTCCCCGAGGGGAACACGGGCTTGCGCGCCTGGCAACATGATGGGCGCGATGACAAATGGGCGCGCCGGCGGGCCGTTGTCGTTTGCGATCCCCCGGCGGGCGGCGCGCTCCTGAGCGCGGCCTCAGCGAAAAGCGAGAGACTCGCGGCCGTAGCGCGAGGCTCGAAGCGGTTTGAGCGTCGGCCGCTGCGAAGGAGTGCGCCGCCCGCCGGACCCGCGCGAGGAGCCCCTCACGCGATTGCCACACGCGCACCATAATTGGCCATCGTACGCGAATCCACACACGCACGGAGCCAGCCGATGGAAGCCGAGAAGAAGACGCTCAAGCAGAAAGCCGAGAACGAGTTCAAGGAGCTGGGGCTCGTGTGCGGCTATCTGTTCCTCGTGTTCGCGGCCAGCGAGCTGCAGCGCAGCGTGATCCTCGCGCAGGCCGGCACCAGCATGAACGAGTACGGCTGGGCGCTCATCAATTCGCTCGCGATCGGCAAGGTCATGCTCATCGCCAAGCAGTTGCACTTCGCGGAGCGGCCCGGGCATCCGATCATCATCTCCGTGCTCATTCAATCGGCGGCCTTCTCCATCCTGCTGATGTTCTGCAAAGTGCTGGAAGACGTCGGCTTCGACATGTACAAGGGGAAGACCTTCATGGAGTCGCTGCCGAAGCCCGCCGGCCGGCCGATCGAGGAGATCGGGGCGATCGCGATCTCCTTCTTCATCCTGCTGATCCCCTTCTTCGCCTTCAGCGCGCTGAGCAGCGGAATGGGCGAGGGCGTGCTGGCGTCGTTGTTCTTGAAGCCGAAGAAAGCCTAACGGCGGACATCGACTGACGATCGATGACTGACGCCTGCGCTCGCCGCCGTGGCAAGCGTCGGTCGCCAGCCTTCAGTCGTCAATCCGCCTTCATTTCTTCGATGGCTTCGTCGCGCGCACGGTGCCCGAGGCACTCACCCCCGTCCCCTTCACCACCGCCGTGATCGTCTCGTCCCCCGCCGCGCTTCCCAGCGTCCAGTGCGTCGCGGCCTGGCCTTTCGCGTCCGTCATCACGCGCGACGGGTTCGGCGAGCCGCCGGTGGCGTTGAACACCACCTGGACGTGCCCCCGCCCGGGCAGATCACCGCGGCGCCCGAACACCCGGTCGCTCTCCGGCACTTGACTGCGGTCCAGTTCGGGAAACCACCCGGTCAGCGCGGACTCGATGCCGCGATCGCCTATCCGCCGGCGGGCGGGCGCCTGACAAGCGTGCAGTACAGCAAGGACCCCATCGCCTTCGGCCGGCCGATCGGCTCCTTCCAGGCCGTCAAGCACCAGCTCGCCGACACGAGCCTGGCGGTCGAGCTCAGCCACGCCTGCGCCGCCGGCGCGGCCAGGGCCGTCCAGGCGGCGCGGCGCCGGGGCGCGGCCGAGGCCGCGAGCATGGCCAAGGCGCTGTCGGCGACGCCGCCGTGGAGATGGCCCACAAGTCCTGGCAGATCTTCGGCGGCATCTCCTACACGTGGGAGCACGACTTCCATCTCTACCTTCGCCGGCTCACGGCGGACGCCTCGCTCTACGGATCTGCCGGCTTGGCACCGGGAGCGGGTCTGGCAGCTGGCAGGAGTCTGAATGATCTTAGCCCGAACGGAAGGTGGATCCTGATCGTGAGCGACGCACCCGATCTCGGCACCTACCGCCGCCAGGCCGCGCGGTGGCTGTCGGAGAACCTGCAGCCCAGAGACCCGGACAAGCCGGCCCACGTCCGGGGCGGCGGGCACGACGCGCCCGAGGACTACCTGCCGGCGCGGGCCCTGCAGAAGAAGATCTACGAGCCGGCTACGCCGGCATCGACTGGCCGGCGGAGTACGGCGGCCAAGGCCTGACGCCGGCCCACGCCCGGGTCTTCGCCGAAGAGGCGCTGCGCTACCAGATGCCCGACCTCGGCCACGCCGGCGGGACCACCTACGGTCCCGTGGGGCAGACCCTCATCCGGCACGGCTCACCGGAGTTCCTCTCCCGGCACGTTCCCCAGATGCTGGCCGGCGACGAGCTGTTCGTGCAGTTCTTCTCCGAGCCTGGCGCCGGTTCGGACCTGGCCGGCATCATGACCCGGGCCGACCGGGACGGGGACGAGTGGGTCTCAACGGCTCGAAGATCTGGACCAGCGGTGCCTACTACGCCGACTACGGCATGTGCCTGGCCCGCACCGACTGGGACGCGCCCAAGCACCGGGGCCTCACGTGGTTCGCGGTGCCGGTGGCGCGCCGAGGGCGTCACCGTCCAGCCCGTCCGCGAGATCAACGGTGAGGCGCGAGTTCTGCCAGGAGTTCCTCGACGAGGTCCGGGTGAGCGACGCACGAGGTGATCGGGGAGGTGAATCAGGGCTGGACGGTGGCCCAGACCATGTTGGTGTTCGAGCGGGGCGGCGGTGGCGACGACCTCGATCACCGGGCCCGGCGGCCGAGCCGGCACTGTCGACCCGACCTGGTGCGCCTGGCGCAGCCGGGCCGGACGGGACCGGGACCCGTCGCGCGCCAGCGATGGCCGAGATCCACGTGACCGACTGGGCGCGGACCCAGCTGGCAGTGCGGGTGGCGGGCCTGCTCCGCGCCGGAGCGGCAAGCCCGGCCGGGCGTCGCCTCGTACTGGAAGCTGGCCATGGGCACCCATCGACCCGGTGCGGGCCCGGCTCGGTCATGGAGGTCGGGCACGGTGATGCCGCTCGTCTGGGAGCGCGGGACGTCGACGCCGTGGCCACGTGGCGCTGAATTACCTCAACAGCCGGGTGATGGTCCATCGCCGGCGGCTCCAACGAGATGCAGCGCAACGGATCGGCGAGCGGGTCCTCGGCCTGCCCCGCGAGCCCAGCTTCGACAAGGGCAAGCCGTTCAGCGAGGTCATTCGCAGCGCCCGCGACTGGATGCAGCAAGCCTTAACCGATGGAGGCAATCGTGACCTATCAAGTCATTCAATGGACTACCGGCGTGGTCGCCAGGGAGGCGGTCATCGGCATTAACGGCCACCCCGGCCTGGAACTGGCAGGCGCGTGGACGCACTCCGGCGAGAAGGACGGCCGCGACGTCGGCGAGCTATTCGGGATTGGCCCCGCTCGGGGTAGTCGCCACCCGCGACGAAGAAGCCCTCCTGGCTATGCCCGCGGACTGCGTGTGCTTCATGCCGGGCCGCAACTGGGTAGCGGACCCGGCAGAGACGTTCGCGCAGCTGCCTCCGGTCGGGCAAGAACGTGGTGAACCTGTGGTGGCCGGCCCTGGTATATCCGCGCGCCCTGGGCGACGACGTGTACAAGGACCTCCAGGAGGCCTGCATCGAGGGCGGGGTGTCGTTCGTCACGGTGGGCATGGACCCCGGCTACGGAACCGCGGGGCTCGCGCTGGCCGCGCTGGCCCTGTCCCGCGAGGTCAGAAGCGTCCGCATGACCCAGTTCATGAACAACGCCTACTGGGAAGGCGAAGGCATCACGTTGTTCTTCGGCTTCGGCCAGCGTGATGTGGCGAGCACACCCATGCTGAAACCGGGTGTCACGACGAGCTACCACGCCACGACGCTGCACCTGCTAGCCGACGCCATCGGCGTGACGATCGAGGACATCGTCGAGGACCACAGCCTCATCTATGCCGATGAAGCCTTCGACATCGCGTCGGGCCACATCCCCGCGGGGACCATCTCCGGTGTCCGTTACCAGGTCAAGGGCATGGCCGGGGGACAGGAACGGGTGATCGTCGAGCACGTGGAACGGCTCCGCGACAACGACTTCCCCGAGCTGGGATTCAACGGCGACGGCTACCGGGCCGAGATAACCGGGCGAGCCCTGCATCCGCCTGGACATGACGATATCGTCGCTGCCGCCTTCAGCGGTGACAGCTTCGCCGTCGCGTCCGCGATGAGCGTCGTCGACGCGATCCCCCGGGTCTGCGCCGCCCCTCCGGGCGTGCTGTCCAGTGCTCGACCTAGCCCCGTTCCCCGCAAAGAACACGCCCTAATCCGCGCCCGGCTGACGATCCGTGACTCCCGTTGACCGGACCGGCGGATCACGCTGTGATCACAGAGAAGTTCCCCGCTCGGTAGGATTGGCCGGAGACCGGGGGGTTCGCGCATGGGAGGCCCGATGGCGGTGGAAAGCGGGGGTCCGGGCTGGGGCATGCGCGCGTCCGACAAGGACCGGGAAGCGGTCGTGGCCGTGCTGCGGGACGCTTACACCGCCGGGCGCCTGACGCTGGACGAGTTCGACGAGCGGACCTCCGCCGCATATGCCAAGAAGACCTGGGGTGAACTCAGGGTCCTGACCGAGGATCTTCCCGAGCAGCCGGATCTGGGCGCGGACCTGCCCCGGACGCCGGGGCCGCTACGACCGATGCCGCAGCATCCGCCGGTCACAACGGGGCGGGTGGCCCCGGCCATGCGGTCCAGGCGACGGCCGCTCCTCTGGCCAGTCTTCCTGATCTTGGTACTCGGGCCGAGCATCGGTGGTGCTCGCGGGGGTAGCCGTAGTGACGGGGATCGTCTTGCTCGTGGTGCTGCCGTTCATCAGCGGCTGGCATGACGGCGGTAAAGACCGGCGATGACCCCACGGTCCCGCCTGCTCGGGTCACTAACGCGATGCCGCGCGTTTGCGCGCAGCCGACTGGCCCGATGGCGCAATCGGCGGCCTGGACCCCAAGGCGGTCCGGCATTTCTTGTCACACAAGTTGACTGGTTTTCACGTCGCACACCCTGTGCCCACTTCCGCGGGTTCTGGCCCGAATCTCGTCACGGTAACGGTGGCCCTCGCCACGTTCCGCAGTCGGCGTCGGCGGGCGGGCGGTATTGCCCCGGGGAGACGGCAGCCGTGCCCCGCACTGATTCTTGTCCGCCCGTTTTGCCGCGAATGCCTGAACTTAGCATTGAGATATTTCGGTTGGCGCGCAATGATGATGAGCTCCCTGCGGCCGATTGCGCAGAACGGCCGGCGCGTCTGCAAGGGCCGTTCCGGGGGCGGCGGCGGGGTTCCCGGTTTGTGCGCGCTGGTGAACGTGCACGGCCCTCGCGCCTGCGCGTATAGGACGCACACGCGCCGTGCGCATTTGTTCACAAACCGCCGGAAGTTTGCCTGCCTGTCTGGGATGACTTGTAGGAGGAGTCCGCCGAAGATGTCGGGCGGTCTATTTGTCGGTTGAATGTCGGTTGTGCAGGTAGTTGTCTGTCGGCTCGCCTTGGCGCTGACCGGCGTCCGCGTGGTGGACCGGGGTCCGGAGGGGCCGTAGCAGCCCCTCTCCGCGCGGCATACAGCGGACTGCCCTGGGTCTGGCGCGGGCCATGTCTGCGGCGCGCCATAGGGGGTACGGGTCCAAATAGGACCGCAGTATGGCGCGGCGGGAGGAAGGCTGGCGTGTTCGAGGCTGCTGACATCCGGGAATGGCGCGGCCATGACGTGGTCGACGCCCAGGGCCACAAGATCGGTGAACTGGAGGCCGTCTACGTGGACACCGGCACCGACCTGCCGTCGTTTGGCACGGTCAAGGTCGGCATGCCAACCCGGCACCGGCTCGTGTTCGTGCCTCTTGACCAGGCGACCGTGGGCCCCGGGTACGTCAAGGTCTGCTACGGCAGAAAGCAAGTGAAGGACGCCCCGTCGATCGGCACCGATGGCGAGCTTCCCGCCGGCGATGAAGAGGCGGTCTTCAAGCACTACGGCCTGGCGTACCAGCCAGGCGGCGGCGGTGAGCGGCGGCTGGCCCGCCGCTGAGCCGCCCGACTGAGCGGAGGACCGGATGATTGCCCTGTTTCTGCTACTGGTGATCGCGGCGATCGTGCTGGGCATCGTGGGCGTGGTCGCGAAGGGCCTGCTGTACCTGCTGTTCATCGGCGTTGTCGTGTTCCTCGGCGCCCTTGTCCTGGGTGCCCTGCGGATGCGGCGGCGGCCCGGCAGGCGCCCGGCCAGGTAGTCAACCCTTGAGGCAAGCGGTTTTCGGGGGGCCGTCATATGCAGCACGCAGAACGTCATGGCCCCTCCCGGAGAGAAACCGACAACTTCCATGCACGCAGCCACCCGGCATCCACGCTCCCAGCCGACAGGAACGCCGCCCGTAGCCCGACAAGTCCATCGGATCCCTACATGCTCTCGGCGCACCTACCCCCGCACCCCCGGACAAGGCGCCCGCCGAGCGCGACAAGGGCATCCTCCGGGAGTGGCGGATCATCGAGGCCCTGACCGGCACCGGCGTGCCGATCACCGACGCGATCGCCGTCTGCGCCGACGCGACGGTGCTCGGCCGCCCCTTCTACCTCATGGACCTGGTCGAGGGCTGGTCGGTGATGGCCACGCCGGGGTGGTGGCCGCCTCCCTTCGACGCCGACCTGAACACGAGGGCCGGGCTGGCCTACGAGCTCATCGAGGGCATCGTGGCGATGGGCGACGTGGACTGGCGGGCCCGCGGCCTCGGCGACCTGGGCCGGCCCGACGGCTACCACGACCGGCAGGTCGAGCGCTGGACCCGGTTCTACGAGCGCATCAGGCGCCGTGACATCCCCGGGCTAGACGAGGCGACGCGGTGGCTGTCGTGCCACCGGCCGCTCGACTTCGTGCCGGGCGTCATGCACGGCGACTACCAGTTCCCGAACGTCATGTTCCGGCACGGCGCGCCCGCGCGCCTCGCGGCGATCGTGGACTGGGAGATGGGCACCGTCGGCGACCCGAAGCTGGATCTCGCCTGGGCGCTGCACAGCTGGCCGGAGGACCCCGCCGGGTCGGCGGACAACGAGTACCTTATCGGCATGCCGGCCCGGTCACGCCTCCTGCAGTGCTACGCGGAGCGCTCCGGCCGGCAGGTCGATGACTTCGACTACTACATCGTGCTGGCACGATGGAAGCTGGCCATCGTGCTCGAGCAGGGCTACCAGCGCGCCGCCGCAATCCGAAGCTCGAGGAGTTCGGGGGGTACGTGCTCAAGTACATGCGGGAAGCGGCCGAGGCCGCGGAGACGAGCGGCTACCCCGAGAGGCGGACGTGACCGGTCCGGACGAGATCCTGCGGCTCCCCTCCGGCCGGCGGGCCTACGAGAACCTCAAGGACGAGGCCGCGGATCTCATCCGCGAGGCGATCGTCTCGGGCAGGCTCCCGGCCCGGAGCAAGATCGACCAGGACGACATCGCCGGCACCCTCGGCATCAGCCGCGCCCCGGTCCGCGAGGCGCTGATCGAGCTGGCCGCCAAGGGGTTCGTGGACACCCCTCCCCGGCGCGGCGCGTTCGTCGCCGAGCTGACGGCCGAGGACATCGAGGACTACTACGAGGTCGTCGCGTCGCTGTTCGCGATGACGGCGCGGCGCGCGGTCGCGAAGCTGACCACCGCGAACGTCGATGAGCTCCGGCGCCTGCACGGCGAGATCGCCGCGGCTGACGACGAGCTCCGGCGCAGGGAGCTCGACCGCCGGTTCTTCAACGTGATCGCCGCTACCGGCCGGTCGCCGCGCCTGGACTCGCTCCTGCAGTTCATCGGCGGGATGTTCCAGGGCAGCTTCTACTTCGAGTACGCCCGGGTGGGCGGCCCACGAGGCGGGTTTCCGGGAGCGGCTGCTCGCCGCGATCGAGGCCGCTGACGAGCGGCTGGCGGCGCGGATCGTCGAGGAGCACATGCGCTCCTGCGCCAGCCTGGCCATCGAGTACCTGCGGGCCCGCGGCTACTAGGCCCAGCAAACCCATTATCCCGAACGGAAGCGGCTGACTCTCCAGCTCGCACAGTAGCAAGCCGCCATCCATGGAGTTATACTGAGTTTAAAATATGAACCCGGACTGGGAGGGCTTGTTGGCAGACGTGATCCCGCTGGTGGACTACCTCGTGCTCGACGGCGATCCCCATCTCATCGCCCACGAGTGCGAGCGCTGTGCGGCGCGCGGTTCTTCGACCGCCGCAACGCGTGCGCCTCGTGCGGCGGCACCAGCTTCGCGCACGGTGGACATCCCGCGCGAGGGCACCGTGCGCACGTTCACGATCGTGTCGGTCGCCGCGCCCGGCGTCCCGGTGCCGTTCGTCGCGGCGCGTCGTCGACTGCGGCGGGCACCAGCGTCCGCGGGCAACCTGGTCAACGTCGAGCCCGATCCGGACCACGTGACGCTCGGGATGAAAGTCCGGCTGACCACGTTCCGCGTGGGCACGGACGCGGCCGGCGTCGAGGCCATCGGCTACGGGTTCGAGCCCGCCTGAGCCGGCTCAGCCGGAACGAAGGGCAGCGTCGCGATGGCGGAAGACGTATGGATCCTCGGCATCTCGATGACCAAGTTCGGCAAGCACCCGGACAAGGACATCGTCGACCTGGCGTCGCGAGGCCGCGTTCGGCGCGCTCGCCGACGCGGGGATCGGCATGAAGGACGTCGGGGTGCTCGCGGCGGGGCGACCTGACCGGCGGCGGCTCCGGCTTCGGGCAGCAACTGCAGAAGCAGATCGGGCAGACCGGCATCCCCGTGTACAACGTGGCCAACGCCTGCGCCACCGGCGCGACCGCGCTGCGCGTCGCGATCATGGCGGTGAAGGCGGGCGAGGCCGACTACGGCATGGCCGTCGGCGTCGAGAAGCTGTCCGGGGCGGGCCTGCTCGGCGCCTCGGCCCGGAAGAAGCGAGAGCGACACCTGGGCGCCGGACGGCCGCTTCGGCGCGGTCGCCCCGCTGGACGGCCGGGTCGGCACCGAGACGATGCCCGGCGTCTTCGCCCAGATCGGCCTGGAGTACGGCTCGAAGTACGGCGGCGTCGAGCTTCGAGCTGTTCGCCCGGATCGCCGAGAAGAACCACGCGCACTCCACGCTGAACCCGCTGGCGGCGTACACCAAGCGGCTGACCCTCGACCAGATCATGAACGACGTCATGATCGCCTACCCGAACACCCGGCCGATGTGCTCGGCCAACTGCGACGGCGCGGCGGCGGCGATCGTGGTCAGCGACAGCAAGCTGAAGACGCTGTCGCTCGAGCAGCGGCGGCGCGCGGTGAAGATCAGCGCCTCGGTGCTGACCAGCGACCCGTGGCAGGAGGCCTGCCAGGTGCTGCCCGACGTGAACACGCTGACCCGGCAGGCCGCCGGCGCAGGCCTACGAGCAGGCGGGCGTCGGCCCCGAGGACCTCGACCTCGTCGAGCTGCACGACTGCTTCGCGACCGCTGAGCTGGTCCACTACGACAACCTGAAGCTGTGCGAGCCGGGCGGCGCGGTCGACCTCTTCGACTCCGGGGCGACCTGGCGCGACGGCAAGACCCCGGTGAACGTCAGCGGCGGGCTGGAGTCCAAGGGCCACCCGATCGCGGCCACCGGCATCGCCAACATCTGGGAGATCTGCCAGCACCTGCGGGGCGAGGCAGGCCCCCGGCAGATCGACGGGCGCGCGCGTCGGGCTCGCCCACGTGATCGGGCTCGGCAGCGCCTGCGGCGTGCACATCCTGAAGAAGGCGTACGTGCGCTGCTCCACTGGCGAGCTCGTTTCCTGAGGACTGGAGGAGGCAGTGCCGTGCGGTTCGGACTCCGCTTCGATGCTCGCGGCGATGGCCGCGCGCACCGGGCGGGTCCGGTTCGCCGTCTCGGCCCTTATCGCGCCGTTCCACGACCCGCTCCGGCTCGCCGAGGACCTCATCGTCGCCGACAACATCTGCCGCGGCCAGGCTCGACCTGATCGTCGCGGTCGCTACGTGCCGGACGAGTTCGCGATGTTCGGCGTGCCGATGAACGAGCGTCCGGCGCGCGTCACCCAGGTGGTGACCACCCTGAAGGCCGCCTTCTCCGGCGAGCCGTTCACCTACCGCGGGCGCACCGTCCAGGTCACGCCCGCGCCGTTCCGGCCTGGCGGCCCCTCGATCTCCCTCGGCGGCAGCAGCGAGCCGGCGGCGCGCCGCGCGGCGCGGATCGCGGACGGCTTCTTCCCGACCGACCCGAAGGTCTGGGAGTTCTACCGGGACGAGCTGCGGCGGCTCGGCCGCCCCGATCCCGGCCGGTGCCCGCTGCCGTCCGGTCCCGCGCTGGTCGCGCTCGCGGAAGACCCCGAGGAGGGCTGGCGGCGGATGGCGCCCTCGTTCCTGCACCAGGTCAACGCCTACGGCGAATGGCAGGCCAGGGCCAGCGTGGCCATTCCGTACCGGACGCTGGCGGACACCGACGCGCTGCGCGCCACCAGGCAGTTCCGGGTGCTGACCCCGGCTCAGTTCATCACGGAGCAGAAAGCGGCCCCGGTCCCGTACGCCACCTTCCACCCGCTCGTCGGCGGCATGCCGATCGACGTGGCCTGGTCAAGCCTGCGCCTGTTCGAGCGCGAGGTCCTCCCCGCCTTCGCCTAGACAACGCGCACTCGCGGCGGCTTATCCGCCGGGAGCATCATGGGCTGATGATCGACCCGCACGTCATCTGGCTACGCGATCAGATCCTCGAACGAATCCGCATCGCCAAGGCCGTCAAGACAGTCGGCGGCACCTGGCACTCGGGGGAGCCGGGCGACGAGGGGCCGGCCGAAGTCGATGACGACCTGGACCGCGTTGTCGCGGCGTCCGGAGACGGCGCCATCGCGGAACACATCGCGATGAACGACCCTGGAACGGTAGTCGAAACCTGCCTGGCGGAACTGGCCATCCTCGCAGAGCACAGGCGCAGCGGCGCCTTCGCGCCATCAGCCCCCGCCAGGGAGCACTGCATCGTCTGCCACACGGACTACCCATGCAACACCGTCCGCCGCCTGCACGACAGCTACCGGCGCTGGAACCCCTGGTGAGCCATCCGCATACTGTGCCAGCCGCCGGCCACGACCGAGGCACCCGACATGGACCGATCACCGAGCCCGCCCAGCTCGGCGACTCCACCGGCAGCGCCTTCATCACCTGCCGCACCCGCATCCGGCCGCGACGCCGCCCTCGCCGGCCAGCTCCCCTTCGCCCAGGATTGTCGCCGCGCTCATTGCCGCTCCAGGGACAGGGAACGACTCCCCGGCGTCTGGCTGTGACCGTGGTGACGATAGTGCTCGCAGCGGCCGTGGTGCCCGCGCTGCGGCCGGCCGGGGCCGCTGCCTACTATGCCGACGGCGCCAAAGGCATGCTCTAGCCAGGCCGATGGCGCCATCGGCCTGCTCTATCCAGGCCGATGGCGCCATCGGCAGAACGCGCCCGCGCCGCGCCGCGGCCTGCGCGGCCTTGCGGGCCGCGTCGCGGCCCTGCGGGCCGCGCGGCGTCGGGGTTCAGGCGGTGATGAATCGTTCGAGGTTGTCCCGCATGATCTTGCTGGACGGTGACGTCGTCGAGGCCCTTGAGCTGGGTGACGTACTGCATCGGGTCGGGGAGCCCTCGGAGTGGGGGAAGTCCGAGCCGAAGATCAGGCAGTCGGTGCCGACGACCTCGATGGCCTGTGCGACGTTCTCCTCGGGGAAGGGGGCGATGACGAAGTGTTCGCTTGAAGATGCTGGATCGGGCGGCCAGGCAGCGTGCCCCACTTGGGCCGGCGGCCCAGCAGCATGGCGTGGTCCAGCTTGCGCAGCAGGTAGGGCAGCCACGACGGTGCCGAACTCGGCGATGAGGACGTTGACGTTCGGGAAGCGCCCGAAGAGGTTGTGGAACATCATCGCGGTGACGGTCTCCATGATCGGCCGGTCCGACCAGTACGAGACCCACTGGAAGGCGTTGTACTCGCGAGTACCGGGCGTTGGGGTCCTCGCCCCAGTCGCCGCCGTCGGCGCTGGTAGCCGCCAGCCGCCGAGGTGGACGGCGACCCGCAGCTCGGCCTCGTTGACCCGGGCCCAGAAGGGGTCGAAGTAGGGGTCGAAGGGCGAGCGCGCCGTAGGCCGGGCCGGACGGCAGGTTGATCGAGCTTGGCGCCGCTGGTCGATGGCCCACTCGAGCTCGGCCACGGCGTGGTCGACGTCACGCAGCGGGATCACGACGGGCACGAAGATCCGGTCCTGGTAGGCGAAGCCCCAGTCGTCGTTCAGCCACTCGTTGAAGGCCCGGTCGACGGCGTAGCCGGCCTCGACGTCACCCCGATTGAAGGCGCACTCGCCGGCGGTCCCGACGGCGTGCAGGACCGCCGACCTGCACGCCCTGGACGTCCATCAGGCCGAGGCGGGGGTCCTTGTGCTCGAACGCCGGCCGCATCTCGTTGTAGCGCTGCGACCAGCTGGGCCCGGCGAGCTCGTCGAGGTCGCGCATCGGGTTGAGCCGGTTGAGCATCGCCCCGGGGATCGGGATGTTGCCCTCCATCTCGGGGAGCGTCGTCGAGGTCGACGCCGCCGTGGCCGCCCTCGGGGACCGGGTGCTCGCCGACCGTGCGGCGCGTCGTGTCGATGGTCCTGTCTCGTCGTCGTGCTCCTCCTCGGTCAGCATCCTGGGCTCACCCGGCAGCCACGCCCGCTCGATCATGTCCGGCGCCAGGTAGCGGGTCACGGCGTCGTCGGGGGCGTACAGGTGATGATCCCCGTCGAAGATTCCGTACGGCAGGTGCTGCTCGAGGTCGGCGCCGTAGATGCCGCGCGTTCCGAGCCTTGGCGTGTCAGCCAACGGGTCCTCCTGAGAGTCATGGCGTCATGCGCCGTCAGTATTTATACTTAGTCTAAACTATGTTGCACTGAGTCTAACTCCATAATGCCGACGCGCCACCCCGCGAGCGCGCCAACCCGCGAGAGACGAGCCCACCGTGAACATAAGCCTGCTGTTGGACATGGCGGCCGACGGTTTCGGTGCACCTGGGCGCCTGGTCGGCCGCGGGCCGGCCGGGCCTGACGGCGGAACGCGTCCGCTGGCTCAGCACGGCCCGCGGCAGGCACATCTGCGCGGCCGGGGCGACTCGGTCGTCTACTGGGCGTGAACGGCCCGGCGTTCCCGGTCGCCCTGTTCGCCGCCGCCCGGGCCGGGGTGCCGCTGGTGCCGGTCAACTACCGGCTCGGCGCGGACCGCGACTGCGCGCGCTGCTGGCGAACCACCCGCGGGCGCTGGGCCTGGCCGGCCCGGGCGAGATCGGCGCGCTGCGCGCGGCCGGGCTGACGGCGCTGACCTTCGACGAGTGGCTGGACGCGATCGCAGCCGAGGGGGCGGCGGCCGAGGCCGCCGACGGGCGCGTCCGCGGCCGAGGAGCTGCGGCGAGCGGCAGGCGACAGGACGCCGGCGGCGACGGGACGCCGGCCCGGCGCGGTGGCCGCGCTCCTCTACACGAGCGGCACCACCGCCGCCCCCAAGGGCGTGCTGTCGCCACCGCCACCTGGCCGCCTACGTGATCGGCACGGTCGAGTTCGGTGCCGCGGACCCCGACGACGCCGCGCTGCGTCAGCGTGCCGCCGTACCACGTCGCCGGCGTCGCCGAACCTGCTCACCAACCTGTACTCGGGCCGGCGCGTCGTCTACCTCGACCAGTTCGACGCCGAGCGGTGGCTCGAGACCGTCCGCCGACGAGCACGATCACCCACGCCATGGTCGTGCCCACCATGCTGGCCCGCATCGTGCGACGTGCTCGACGCCGACGGCGGCGGACGTGCCCAGCCTGCGCACCCTGTCCTACGGCGGCGCGCGGATGCCGGCCACGGTGCTCGCAGCGGGCCATGGCGCTGCTCCCCGACGTCGGCCTTCGCCAACGCCTACGGCCTGACCGAGACCAGCTCGACCATCGCCGTGCTCGGCCCCGACGACCACCGGGCGGCGATCAGAGCGGCGATCCCGCCGTCGGTCGCCCGGCTCGTCGTCGGCCGGCCAGCCGCTGCCGGCCATCGAGGTCGAGATCCGCGACGAGGACGGCGGTCGCGTCCCGCCCGGCGAGCTCGGCGACATCTTGGTGCGCGGCGAGCAGGTCTCCGGCGAGTACGTCGGCAGCGGCCGCACCGCGCGACGCCGAGGGCTGGTTCGCCACCCGCGACCGTGGCTATCTCGACGACGACGGCTACCTCTTCATCGAGGGCCGCGCCGACGACACCATCATCCGCGGCGGCGAGAACATCGCGCCGGCCGAGATCGAGGAGGTGCTGCTGCACCACCCGACGCCGTCGCCGACTGCGCCGTCGTCGGCGTCCCCGACGACGAGTGGGGCCAGCGCATCGCCGCCGCGGTGGTGCTGCGCGCCGGGTGCGACCGTGGATCCCGGCCAGCTGCGCGCGCACGTCCGCCAGCCGGCTGCGGAGCGTCGAAGACGCCCGATCGCATCGAAGTGTGGGCCGAGATCCCTCGCACCGAGACCGGCAAGCGATCCGCCGTCACGCGGTCGCGCGCCTCACCGGCGGGTAAGCGGCGACCTCACCCCACCACGGGTGGATCCACGGCGGGCACCTGCACCTGCTGTCGCCCACCAACGGGACGGCGAGCCGATGCCCTGCTACCGGCTGTCCTCGGTGCCGCGCCGCCGGTCAGTCCGCCAGGCTGATCGCCCGCTTGGGACAGGCGGGGACGGCGTCGTCGACCTTGCCGCGCAGTGACTCGCCGGGGGTTTCCTGGAGGACCAGCAGGGTGTCGTCGTCCTGCAGCTCGAAGACCTCCGGAGCGGCCGCCATGCACAGGGCGTTGCTCTCGCACAGGTTCCAGTCAACGACGACTCGCACGTGGCGTCACCTTTCACTCGGGCGCCCGGCCGGTGCTGGCTGCAGCCACTGGCCGGCAATGACCGTGCACTCCCCGGCCTATCCGTAGAGCCTCACGGGTTATGCGACACTGTGCAGAAGTATGGCGCTAGGTGCGGCCCGACTATATTTAGACGTAGTATAATTATGCTGGTGCTCGGGCGCAATCCGCGACGACATCGCCGAGACCGTCCGGGTTCCCGTGCCCGCGTCCATGAAGCCGACTAACGTAAGGATTGGTTCGTGGCAACGCAGGCGGCCGACAACAGCGCCACTTCCGGCACGACGAGCTGCCTCCGGTGCCCCCGGGCGGCGGGCCAGCCTGACGCAGGAGCGCTCCCGCGACACCAGGCGGCGGCTGGTGCGCACTGCCGCCATGCGCCTGTGGACCGAGCGCGGGTTCGAGACCGGCATCGAGGACACCACGATCGACGAGATCGTCCAGGCGGCCGGAGTCACCAAGGGCACCTTCTACTCCCACTTCGCCGACAAGGAAGAGATCCTCCTCGAGCTGGGCTACCAGACGGCCTCGCTCCTGTACGAGGAGGCGGCGCGCTGCGTCAACGCCAAGCGCAGCATCGACGGTTCGCTGCGCCGCCGTGACGAGCGCGCTGGTCGCCAGCGTCAAGGCCGCGCCGCCCGCCGCGGTCGGCCGTGCCATGTCCGAGTTCCAGCGGCCTCGGCGGCCCGGGACGAGCCGCCCGCCATGCACCCGTCGTTCGCGCAGGCGCTGGAGATGCTGTTCGCCCGCGCCCGCGACGAGGGCGAGGTGACCGATAAAGTCGACCCCGCCGAGATGGCCCAGATCGTCGAGGCCCTGTACGTGGAATCCCTGATGGAATGGTCCAGGGCCGGCTGAAGCATCTCAACGCGACTCTCCAGCGGCGCGTCGCGATCGTCCTCGCCGGGTTGCGGCCCGGCGCCGCCTTCCCGACCTGAAAC
>CAVVTZ010000003.1:0-60213 GCA_963751275.1 uncultured Gemmatimonadaceae bacterium
GTCACCATTAACTGCGATACGACGGTCGCGTTTGCACCCAACAAGATCGAGACCGCGCGCATGCTCTCGGAGTTGACCGGCGAGACCACCGTACGCCATGCGCACCGCATGGTTTCCAGCATTGCCACCAGCGTATCGGAGCCTGAGACCGGAAGGTCGCTGATGACGCCGGACGAGGTCAGACGGCTAAGCGCCGACGAGGTGCTGATCTTTACACGAGGGCATCCGGCGATCCGGACCAGGCGGCTGAAGTATCACCAACAAGATTTCTTTCAGCGGCGGGCGTCGATCGCAGCGCCAAAGCAAAGCGATCGCATTACCGCTGCGCCTGCAGAGCAGTAAAAAGAAGGACTCCCTCGGAGGCCCAATGAATGGTCAACCACCGGACCAGCAGGGGAGGAGCCGACGTTCCTCAGCTACGGCGCGAATCAGAAAGCGACGTCAAAAAAGGAGCTGGTATGAGACGGCAAGTCGCCACCTACCTCAAGGAAGAAGAATTCCAGCAGCTCGCGCGGCTGGCGGCGGGACGCAAAGTATCGCTCTCCCGCTACGTCAAGGACCGTCTGCTGAAAGCGGATGACGGTTCAGGCGCGGAAGCGCAGGCCGAGGCAATCGTGGAGGCGATCGTCAGGTCCGCCGAACGGCGCTTTACCAACGGAGTCGAGCGTTCGATGCTCGGGCGCTTAAGCCGCTCGCGAAAAGACTCGGCATGCTCACCGCGATGATCGATCAGTTCGCGCTGACGATGCTGATCAACACGCCGGAAATCATCGAAGCCAAAAGGATCAGGCGATCGCAGCCGGCGAGCGGCGCCACCGCGGCTGGCAGCGTGCGGTCGAACAGCTGCTCAAAGAGCAGCATCCCGAAGCCGCCAGTGATGACAGCGCGGCAACGGGGCACATGCCTGACGCGCCGCGCTCAATGGAGCTGAGGATTCGTTCGATGAAGGAGAAATTTACGGTTTGGCAGCTGGCAGCGTTGGCGCATCCCCATAACGGCGAAGACGCACCGGACCCAGCCTGTATCCACGGACGCCCAGGCAAGCGCAGCGTGATTCTTACTTGCGATATCGATGACGAAAGCATGAGAGCTTCGGTGGTCCGGTGTGGCACGTCTCGGTATTCCGCCGGTCCGGGCCAAAGCCCAAACCTTTTGGCCAAGCCGGGGGAAGGCGAGCCGTTCGAAGAGCCGGGTGTAAGTCCGCAGATCTTTCATCTGCGCAGGCGAATGACGGCAGCGGAAATCGACCGGCTGGGAGATTCCGTCCAATGATTTCACCGCAGCAAATCCAGGAAGCGCCGCCGCGACGAGCTGTTGCGGCGGCAACTGGGGCCGCAGCTACTCGCCGCGATCGCCGATCCGACGATCACCGACATCATCGTCAACGAGGATGGCCGGGTGTGGTTCGAAGCGCACGGCAAGGGATTGTACGCGGCCGGCTTCGTTCTGCCGGAAAGCCATCGCGAGAGCCTCATCGGCACGGTCGCCGCGTCACTCGGCACCGGTCGCCGATAGCTGACCATCCGATCGTCGAGGGCGAACTTCCGATCGAGCGGATCCGTTTCGAGGGACTGCTGCCGCCGGTCGTGCGGCGTCCGTGCTTCGCGATGCGCAAGCCGGCGCAGGTGCTCTACACGCTCGACGATTACGTACGCGACGGGATCATGACCGCAGGCGCAGGCGGAGGTTTTCCGCGATGCGACGCGATCGCCGGCAGAACATCGCGATTGCCGGCGGCACCGGCTCAGGCAAGACCACGTTCGCGGGCGCGCTGATCAACGAGATGGTCGCGCGTTCCGATCCGAACGAACGCTACGTGATCATCGAGGACACCCTCGAAATCCAGTGCCGCGCCGAAAATCTGGTGCAGCTGCATACCAGCGAAACGCCGATATGACGCGCCTGGTGCGCGCGACCATGCGGCTGCGCCCGGACCGCATCATCATCGGCGAGGTGCGCGGCGGCGAAGCGCTGGCGCTGCTGAAGGCGTGGCTGACCGGGCATCCGGGCGGCGTGACCACGATCCACGCGAATTCCGCCAGGCGGCGCTGACGCGGCTTTCCAGTCTCGTGCAGGAAGCGGGCGTGCCGCCGCAGCCGGAACTGATCGCCGAGACGATCAATCTGATCGCTTTCATCGTGCGCACGCCGAAAGGCCGCAGGTCACCGAACTGGTGCGCGTCGAAAGCTACGACGCGCGCGAAGGATTTCGGCTTGAGGCCGCTTGATTACAAGGATTCGAGGACGCCACAGGCGTCATGCATCAAAGGAGGGTCGGGAAATGGAGATAAGTTAAAGTATCGGTTGAAGAAATGGGCAGCGCGGATGGGCTACGCATGCGGAGTTCTCACGATCGCGCTGCCGGCGCGGGCATTCGCGGCCGTCGCCGGCGGCGGCGTACTGCCGTGGGACCCACCGCTCAACACCTTGCAGACCGATCTGCAGGGACCGGTCGCGCATGCGGTCACGACCGCGGCGATCATCGGCACCGGCATCACCTGGGCGGTGAGCGAGCACGGCACCGGCGTACGCAAGATGTCGGCGATCGCCTTCGGCGGTGCGGCAGCCCTGGGCGCGACCACGCTGATGACGGCGCTGTTTCCGGCAGCGGGCGCGCTTTTCTAAAGCGCGAGGAGTTGCAGATGAACGGGGAAGGGCGGCGGCTCAACGCCATTCATCAATCGCTCGTGCGGCCGATCCTGCTGGCGGGCGCGGAGCGACCGCTGGCGATCGCCAACTGGATTACCGCCGCCGCCCTGATTCTCGGTCGCGGGCCAGTGGTACACGGCCGCCTCGGAGCGCTGCTGGCGACCGCCGGTCATTGGGTGCTGGTGCAGCTCGCCAAAATCGATCCGCAATTGAGCCGGGTCTACATCCGCCACATTCGCTATCGCCAGGATCGCTATCCGGCACGCGCTTCGCTGTGGGCGCCGCCGCCGGCGCGAATTCGGCCAACCGTACCGCAGCCGCGCGAGCTGCGGGAATGAGGAGAAAGGGGAGAGGGTGATGTTTTTCAAGGAGTTTCAAGATTTAAGACGCAAGGCGGATCGGCGGCTGGGCCTGCCCGATCTGCTCAACTACGGCTTTGCCGAAGACGACCACACCATCGTGATGAAGGACGGCGCGCGGCTGGCGGCTTTCGAGTGTCACGGCTCCGATCTCAATTCGGCCAGCACCGAGGAACTCGACGCGCACCGCGCGCTCGCCAATCGCGCCTTCGTGCGTCTCGATGACGGCTTTGCCTACCAGGTCGATCTTATCCGCTATCCGAGCGCCGAATATCCCGAACAGGACGTTTGCCGATCCGGTCAGCGCGATGATCGACCACGAGGCGGCGATGCACTACGCGCAGGAAGGGCAATCACTACGAAACCCGATGCGTGCTCACCATCGCCTGCCGCAGAACCTCGGCCGTCGAGACCAGGCTTGGGTGGCGCATTCATCTCGGGCGCCGGTAGCGCAGATCGCGAACGCGAGCGCGAATGGTTCAAGCAGCAGCTCCAGGAATTCGTCGACGCGATCAGCCCGGTCTGGAAGCTGACCCCGCTCGATCTGTCCGCGCTGCTGTCGCACATCACCAGCTGCATCAACGGGCGCATGTGCCAGGTGAAGGCGCCCGCGGCACCGGTGCCGCTCGATGCGGTACTGGGCAATCAGGACTTCGTTCCGGGCTTCAAACCGCGCATCGGCGGACGGCACATCCGCGTGGTCTCGCTGTCCGGCTTTCCGCCTTTCTCACATGCCGAGCTGGCACTGTTTCTGGCGGAACTGCCGCTTTCCTATCGCTATTCGATCCGCGCGATTCCGCTGGGACTCAGAACTTCGGTCAGCCAGCTCGGCGTGCTTCGGCGCAACTGGTTCCAGAAGCGCAAAGGCGCGCGGGCGATGTTCAGCGAAAGCATCGGTTCGGGTGCCGGCGCCGCCTTCGAAAATCAGCACGCGCTCAGGATGGCGGCGGATGCCGACGATGCGATTGCCGAGGCCGAAGGCGGCGCGGTCCGCTTCTGCTACGTCACGCCGAAGATCATCCTCACCGGCGATACCGCCGCCGAAGCCGACGAAAGCGCGCAGCTGGTCTTCAAGGTCTGCCAGAACATGGGCTTCGATCCGCGCATCGAAACCCCCAACGCCAATGAGGCGCTGGCTCGGCTCGATTCCGATCCACGGCTGGTACGACGTGCGCAAGCCGTTGGTCAGTACCCGCAACCTGGCCGACATCATGCCGCTGACCAGCATCTGGCCGGGTCTGGCGACCAATCCATGTCCGTACTATCCGCCGAACACGCCGGCGCTCTGCTATGGCGCGACCACCGGCAGCACGCCTTTCCGCTTCAATCTCCATCGGGCGATACCGGCCACACCATCATCGAGGGACCGACCGGAGCGGCAAGAGCGTCGCGCTCGGCGTAATCGCGGCCAACGCCCGCGCCGTTCCCGGGTATGCAGATCTTCTTCATGGACAAGGGCTATTCGGCTTTCGTGCTGACCAAGGCGCTGGGCGGCCAGCACCTCGATCTGGGCGAGGAGGAGGTGCCGCTGCAGCCGCTGGCGCGAATCGACGATCCCACCGACCGCATGAAGATTCAAGGTCTGCTTGAAGACTGGATTGCGCTGCAGAGCGTCAAACTTCTGCCGCCGCAAACCAGGGCACTCTATCGTGCGCTGGAACTCGTCGGCGAAGCGCCGGTTGAGCAGCGCACCATCACCAATCTGATCACCCAGGTGCAGGACCCGACGGTGCGCGATGGCTTAACGCCGTTTTCGCTCGCCGGACCGCTCGGGCGCTTTCTCGACGCCGATCGCGACGTGCTGCTCGACAGCGATTTCGTCACCTTCGAGCTCGAAACGCTGATGGGGATGGGACCGAAGGTCATCATTCCGGTGCTGACCTATCTGTTTCATCGCATCGAGCAGCGGCTCGACGGGCGACCTACGCTGATCGTCATCGACGAAGCGTGGATGGTGCTGGCCAACGCGACCTTCGGCGCGAAGCTCGAGGAATGGCTGCGCACCTTGCGCAAGAAGAACGCGGCGGTCGTGCTGGCGACCCAGAGCCTCAGCGAGATCGCCAATTCGCCCTATCGCGACGTCATTCTGGAATCGTGTCCGACCAAGCTCTATCTGCCCAACGCCGAGGCGCGAAATCCGCAGACCCGTGAGCTTTACCGGAAGTTCGGACTCTCCGATCGACAGATCGACATCATCGCCGAGGCCGCGCCCAAGCGCGATTACTATTACGTCTCGCCGCTCGGACGGCGGCTCTTCCAGTTCGCGCTCGGACCGGCTGCGCTGGCCTTCATCGGCGCCGGTTCGAAGGACGACGTGCTCGCAGCGCGGCGGATGATCGCCGAGCACGGCGAACGCTGGCCCGTCGAGTGGCTGCGCGCGCGCGGCTTCGGTGAATGGGCCGACTACCTCGATGGCCAGCTCACTCAGGAAGCTAGCGGCAGTGCGAGCACCTCACCGATTCCAATCGGCATCTGGGCGATCACACTGCTCAGCATGAAGCGGCGGCATGAGAGGGGAGGGGAGTGAAATGAAGTTCAAGCGCAACTTTAATTCTATGCTGATGGTTGCGGCGCTGCTGTCTCGCGTGCCGGGATCCGGCCCACGCGATGTTCGGCGTCGGCGATGTCGTCTTCGATCCGACGATGTACGCGAGCCAGCTGCAGCAGCTGCAGCAGGAAACCGCCACCGTCACGAACCTGGCTCAGCAGCTTCAGTACGCGATCAAGAACACGACCGGCGGCGGCGCCGGCGTCTGGCAGTCCAATCAGAACCTGCTCACCAATCTGGGCGGTCTGATTTCCGAGCAGCAGGGCCTTTCGTACACCTTTCAGGGCCTCGCCCAGCAGTTCCAGCAGCTCTATCCCGGCTACAACGTGACTCAACACGCCGGGTGCGCAAAGCCCGCAGGCGAGCGTCGATACCACGCTCAACACGCTGAACGGCGCGCTGCAGAGCGCGCAGTCGCAGGCCCAGAATTTTCAGAGCGAGCAGGCCGCGCTGCAAAGGCTCGAGCTGAAGAATCAGACCGCGGTCGGCAATCTGCAGGCGGTTCAGGTGAGCAACGAAATCGCGCTCGCCCAGGTCCAGCAG
The DNA here is from genome assembly GCA_963751275.1 of uncultured Gemmatimonadaceae bacterium. GTDB lineage: Bacteria > Gemmatimonadota > Gemmatimonadetes > Gemmatimonadales > Gemmatimonadaceae > DATKOH01. Next base: position 6,099 of record CAVVTZ010000003.1, read on the forward strand.
ATCCAGATGCTGCGCCAGCTCGTCATGGCCCAGATGAATTCGCAGAACACCGCGGCGGCCAATCAGCTCAATAGCCAGACACAAAGCCAGCTCGCGGCGCAGGCTTGAGCGTATTCGGATTCTGCGAGTCCATCGACATCATCGAGCAGCCGGTGGAGGCGTTGCCGCCGCCGAGCATCTTGTTCCACGACTTGCCGCCGTCGGTGGTCTTGTAGACGCCGCGGTCGGGGCTGTCGCTGAACGCCTTGCCCGGCACGCACGCGTATACCGTGTTCGCGTCGGACGGGTTCACGATGATCTTCACGATGTGCTCCGACTCGCGGAGCCCCATGTTGGTCCACGTCTCGCCGCCGTCGGTGGACTTGTAAATTCCGTCGCCCACCGACACCGAATTGCGGATCCACGATTCGCCGGTGCCCACCCAGATGACCTTCGGATTGGTCGGGTCGATGGTGATCGCGCCGATCGACTGCACGGTCTCCTTGTCGAACACAGGCTTGAACGTGGTGCCGCCGTTCATGCTCTTCCAGACGCCGCCGCTCGCGGCGCCCACGTACACGGTGAGCCGGTCGCCCTCGTGCACGGCGGCGAGCGCGGCGATGCGGCCGCTCATCTCGGCGGATCCGATGTTGCGCGCGGAGATGCCGGCGGTGGTCTCGGAATCCACACGCGTCGCGGCGGCCGGTCCCATCGCCGCGGGCATCGGAACGGGCTTCGCCGCGGGCGCCGCCGCCACGGGCGGCAGCGAGTTCAACTGCGGCACGGGCGACACGCCGGCCGCGGGCTCGGTGAAGAGCGAATTGTCGAGCGTGACGTTGGCTTCGATGGACGTGAACTCGAAGTTCGCGCGATCCGACGCCGGACTCCCCTTGTCGCCAATGGTCATCGCGTACGGGAGGTACCAGCCGTTCACCGGCTTGAAGTTGCCGACGGTGACTTCGAACTCGCGCTCGGCGCCGCGGATCACGCGCTTCACGTCGTACTTGATGGGGAGGTAGTAGTCCTTGTCGATGTAATAGGTGCGCACGTCGCCGTTGCTGGCGAGCGTGAGGCGGAGCTTGTAGACGTCGGTTCCGTCCACCTCGTCGGTGCCGAGATATTCGAGCTTGTTCCCCTCGCGCGCGTAGGAGAGCAGGGGATCCTCGAACTCGGCGTCCTCGATGAGCCCGCGCATGTCATCCTCGGTCACGGGCTGCACGTCCTTGCGGCCGTTGAAAGGCTCGACCTTCCAGCCCTTCGTGCCGTCATAGGCGGTGATGCCCACCATGCCGCCGAATCCGAATTCTTCACGCACCATGTTCGTGCGCTTGGCCTCGTACAGGATGCGCACTTCGAATCCGCCGCCGCCAATGAAGCGGCCCGTGCGCCGGAGCGTGGTGACGGCGGCGATCGTGGCGGCGCCGCCGGAGCGCGCAATGTACTGCGCGACGATGGAGTCGGCGGACTGCTGGGCGGCGAGGGGCGCGGCGATGATCGCCAGCGGGAGGAATGAACTTGAGCGACGGGCGCATGGGTGGCTCCTCAGAGAGTCGGGTGCATCACTCCAAAGTGGTTCGCGCGGGGGCGGAGTGCCAGTACGACAAAAGAGCGCGCTCCGATTGGAGCGCGCTCTTTCGTTGCGAGGCGACTCGAGATGTGTCCGAGCGCGATCGGCGCTAGCGTCTCCTTCCGCCGCCACCGCCGCCCGAACGCGACCCGCCGCCGGAACGCGCGGAATTGTAGTTCTGCGTCCGCTGCTGCCCTTGCTGGCGCGCCTGCTGTGTCCGGGGCACATCGGCCGGAACGTTGCGGCTCGACGCGGCACCCGCGCCGCCGCTGTCCTGCCACTTGCCGCCCTGGTTCGTCTGCCAGCTGTTCCCGTTCTGGCGATAGACGTTCCCGTCCTTGCCGGCGACCACATTGTTCGGCCGGTTGGACGCGCTCCCGCCGGATCGGAGATCGTTCGTGGAAGGCTGATTGGCCAGCCGCCCCTCGCTCCCCGGCTGACGATACATGTTGTTGCTGACGCCGGGGCCCCCGCCGACGCCGCCAGGTTTACCGGGCTCCGCCAACGCCGCCGACTCCACCCACTCCACCCACTCCACCTACTCCACCTACGCCGCCAACTCCGCCGACTCCACCGACTCCACCCACACCGCCCACTCCACCGACTCCACCCACTCCGCCCCCGTAGCCGGGATACCCGCCGTACGGCGGCCGGTAGTACGGCGGCGGATACATGGGACGCCCATACGGACCGTACCATCCTCCATAGCCGCCGAACGCGATGCCCACATGCAGGAACGGCGTGCTGAAGCCGAATCCCACGGTGAACCCCGTATACGGATTCCACCGCACCGCCACACCGTACGTCACCGGGCGCGGATAGTAGTAGTACGGAGAGACGTACGGCGGATAGTAGAATCCGGTGCCGTACACCACCGTGCCGTAATACGGATACATCCCCATGTAGCCGGGCGTGTAGCCGACGTACACCACCGTCGGCGTCGTGTCGTACACCTCGACGTACTTCACATTGTAGACCGGCGAGCTCGGCGGGATCGATTGCACCGACTGTGGCACGGAGTCGGCCACCGTCCACGGACCCCGCGGGCCGATCGCCAGGAACCACACCGCCTTGTCACACACGTAGTACATCGAGCCGATCTTGAGCACCTGCGACGCCGTATTGGTGGCGTACTGGATGTCGGTGCCCGTCACCGGCGAGAATGCCGGTTCCCCATCGTACTCGACTACGACCTTCGCCGTCGCGCGGTCGATCGCCGCCGTCTGCGGGATCTGCGCGTCCATCACCGCGTCCTTCGCTTGCTGCGTGCCGGGCACCGACGCGAGCGCTTCCGACTTCGCGCTGGCCGGGGGGATCTTCGCGAACGACTTGGGCAGCGAGTCGGGGTGGACGAACTTCCACGGACCCTCGAAGGTCTTCGCGGAGAACCAGCGCCCGGAGAGCAGCACGTACGTGCGCTGCGTGCCGAGGTCCTTCAGCACGACGCGGTCGGTGTTCTTCACGTATACCAGGTCGGTGCCCGTCATCGGCGACCAGCTCGGCGCGCCCTCGAACACGATGAGCTCGGTGGGCTTGGTGGCGACCACGATCTTCGGCGGTGCGCCCGGGGGTGCGCTGTCGCGCTGCAACGAATCGGGGACGAGTGCTTTCACCGGTGCCGGCGGCGCGGTGATCTTCTCCCACGGCCCGAGCGCATTCTTGGCGGAATACCAGAGCGGCCCGCCATTCAAGTAGAATGCGCCCCCCGCCGAGTCCCACACCACCATCATCGGCGTGTTCACCGCGCGTTTGAACGGCGTGTCCGCCATCTTCTGCAGGATCGGATCGCCGGCGTACAGGAGGAGCGCCGCCGGCACATTGGAGGTGAGGATCACCGGCGGCGTCGTGTTGAGGCTGTCGGCCGAGCGCTCCTCGACCGCGGCGAGCTCGAGGCTCGAGGAGAATCGGTCGAGCGCGATCTCGAAACGCCACTTCTCGGCGAGCGGCCCCACGATGGCGCGGAATGCCTTCTCCTTTTCTGGCGTGATGCCGGTGAAGCGGATATTCGTCACGACCACCTGATCGATGTGCACGGTGCGCGAGTCCTTGTCGGACTGCGCACGCGCCGAGAACCAGACGACGCCGAACACGGGCGTCGTGCTTCCGGTGCGTGTGAGCGAGACGGCCGAGCGCGCGGTGAAGTGGATCCCCTTGAGCGACTCGGGCTCCGGTTGGTAAATGATGATCCGCGCGGAATCGGTCTTGAGCTCGCGCGGCCAGCCGATCTCGCCGGCCTGCTGCGCCGCCGCGACGGGCGGGGCGAGGCAGAGCGCGGTGGAGAGGATGGCGAGCGCACGGAGCGCACGGTCGAACGGTCTTGTCAGCATGGGTTTCTCTCGATGCGTCGGGAGCCGGAGCCGCGGTGTGCACGTGCGGCCGATTGGAACCTATGACGGCGAGTATCCCGCGCAATGGCGGTGGTGCATGTGCTCAGTTCCTGGACTGCACCGAGCGTAGCGGCCAGTGGGAATCGAGTAGCTTTATCGGTCCCCGCATGGCCTCGCTCCCCCAGCCCGAGAGACGTCCATGCAGAGTCGAGTGATGGCCATCGCACTCGCCGCCGGCGGTATCGCTCGCGGCGTGCTCCTACGGACGGTACGTGCCGCCCACGCCGGTCCGGCCCACGCAGGCGATCGTCCACGCGCGCTTCGCGCCGGCGTGGTCGGAGGCGATCGCCTGGTTCGGAGAAACGCATTTCCCGATCCAGAAGACCGATTCGGCGGCCGGAACGCTGGCGACCCGCGCCTACCAGCTCACCAGCGCCGACAGCGCGCAGTGGGCCGACTGCGGGAAGGAACCGCCGGGGTTCGGCACGCCGCCGCCGCCGAGGGTCTTCGCCGCGGTGAACGTGCGGATCAAGGACCTCGGCGACTCCGTCGCGGTGCGCGCGAGCGTCGAGTTGACGCTCGATTACGCGCCGGGCTATGCGCCGGAGGACAAGGGGTACGTGTCGCAGACCGTCGTGTGTTACTCGACGGGGAAATGGGAGGCCGGGCTCGTGAAGGCAATGCAACGCGCGCGAGCGGAATGAACGCGTGGCCGGACGGAGGCCGGCCGTAGCCGCATTCTCGCGGCGGCCGTAATATCCGCGGATGCCGAGCGTTTCCGACGAACCGGCGCCGTCCGCATCCACGTGGGCACCGCTGCGCGCGGGACCGTACCGCGCGATCTGGTTCGCCGACGTCACCAGCAACATCGGCGGCTGGATGCAGACCGTCGGTGCGCAATGGCTGCTCGTGGGCGTGCCGCACGCCGCGATCTACGTGTCGCTCGTGCTCGCCGCGGACATGGTGCCCGATCTCCTCTTCGGCATGGTGGGCGGCGTGCTCGCGGACACGTACGACCGGCGACGGCTGCTGATCGTCGTACAGATCGGGCTCGCCATCACCTGCGGCGCGCTCACGGTGCTCACGTATCTGCACCGGATGCCGCCGGAGCTGCTGCTCGCCTTCACGCTGATGCTCGGCTTCGGCTCGGTGCCGGTGAACCCCGCGTTCCAGGCGATCACGCCGGAGCTCGTTCCGCGCGCCCAGCTCCCGGCGGCGGCGGTGCTCAGCGGCGTGAGCATCAATCTCGCGCGCGCCATCGGTCCCGCGCTGGCGGGCATCATGATCGCGCGGATCGGCGTGGCCTCGGTGTTCGCGGTGAACACGGCGACTTTCCTCCTGTTCGCGGTCGTCATTGCGGCCTGGCGCCCGAAGGCCGAAGCCGCGCCGCGCGCGCCGGAGCAATTCGGCTCGGCGCTGCGCGCCGGCGGCCGCTACATCCGCTACGCGCCGGTCGTCCGTCGCATCTTTCTGCGCGCCGCGCTCTTCCTCGTACCCGGCAGCGCGCTGTGGGCGCTGCTGCCGCTCATCGCGAGCGAGCGCCTCGGAAAGGGACCCGATTTCTACGGGGTGATGCTCGGCGCGCTCGGCGCCGGCGCGGTGGGCGGCGCGTTCATTTTGCCGTGGCTTCGCGCGCGCCTGTCACCGAATCCGGTGGTGGTGGCCACGAGCGCGGTGTTCGCGGCCGCCCTCGCGGTGGTGGTGCTCGCGCGGAACCCGGTCGTGACGCTCATCGTGCTGGTGCCCGCGGGCGTCGCGTGGATCGCGCTGCTGTCGAGCTTTAACGCATCGATGCAGCTCTTCCTGCCGGGCTGGGTGCGCGCGCGCGGGCTTTCGGTCTATCGGATGGTGTTCTTCGGATCCCAGGCGCTGGGCGCCCTGCTTTGGGGAGCGCTGGCCAACGGCACCGGCCTCGTGCCGGCCTTCCTCGCCGCGGCCGTGCTCATGGCGGCGGGCGCGTGCACGATCCGCATCTGGCCGCTGTTCGACACCAAGGCAATGGACCGCAGCCGCGTCGTGTATTGGGACGAGCCCCAGCTCCCGGCAGAGGCCGACGCGGACGACGGGCCGGTGGTGGTCAGCAATACGTACACGATCGCGGCGGAGCACGAGGAGGAATTCCTGCGCGCCATGGAGCGCGTGCGGCTCTCGCGGCTGCGCACCGGCGCCACCCAGTGGGGCCTCTTCCGCGACGTGGAGCACGCCCGCCAGTTCGTCGAGATCTTCACGGTGCCTACGTGGGACGAGCACCAGCGGCAGCACGCGGAGCGACAGACCGGCACCGATCGCGCGTTCGTGCACGAAGCGAATGCGCTGTCGCATCCGGCGCCGCGCTCGGAACACTATATCGCCACGCAAACGCGGAGCTGAGATGACCGGATTCCCCAAGGACATCTATACCGAACCCGAGCCCGACGTGAACACGCTGGCCCATCTCGGCCCGCTCGCGGCGATGGCGGGCATTTGGATGAGCGCGCAGGGCATGGATGTCAATCCCAAGGCCGACGGGCCGGAACATCAGCCGTTCGTCGAGCGCCAGTCATTGCAGCCCATCGACGCGCAGACGAATGGGCCTCAGCTGTACTACGGTCTGCGCTATCACACGCACATCGTGAAGCCGGGCGAGGTGGAGACCTTGCACGATCAAGTCGGCCACTGGTTGTGGGAGCCGGCGACCGGGACGGTGATCCAGACTCTTTCGATCCCGCGCGGGCAGATCGCGATGGCGGTGGGGCGCGCGGCGCCCGATGCGAAGTCGTTCCGCCTCGAAGCGGTCCGCGGCTCGGAGACGAACGGCATCGTGTCGAATCCGTTCCTGGAGTACGCGTTCAAGACCGTGAGTTACACGATCACCGTCACCATCAACGCCGACGGCACGTGGTCGTACGAGCAGACCACGGTGCTGATCATCCCCGGGCAGACGGAGCCGTTCCAGCACACGGATCGCAACACATTGACGAAGATCGGCGAGCCCACGCCGAATCCCACCGCGTTGGCGGCGTCGAGGATGGCGCGGTCAGGCTGAGTCCGGCCACCCCCGCTCAACGAGGTCAAGCATGATGAAGATCGCCCATCTGTCCATCGTTCTGTCGCTCTCCGCCGCGCGTCTCCCGTCGCAATCGCTGCCCGCCGACTCGGCTGTTCGATCGGCTGGTCGGCCACTGGGTGCTGCGCGGCCCGATGGCTCGAGCAGGCCATGACCACGATGTCGTGCACTTCGAGTGGATGCTCGGCCGCGAGTACGTCGCGGATGCACGAGGTGTCGCGCGAGCGCGACGGCGAACGGTACGCCGGCCTACGAAGCGATCGTCTGTTCGGCCGCGATCCGAACACCGGCGAGTATGCCTGTCTCTGGATCGACAACACGATGTCCAGCGCGTTCGATCCGGCGGGTACTGGGCGGGGCATCGTGGCGGGCGATTCCATCCCATTCCTCTTCCACTACACCGCGATGACGAGCTTCCACACCACGTTCGTCTACAGCGCCGCGACGGACTCGTGGCAATGGCACATGGACAACGACAGCGCCGGCGTTCGCCGGCCCTTCGCCCGCGTCACGCTGACGCGGCAATAGCGACGGCCTCCTCTGGTGCCGTCGAGCACCCGTCGATAGGTTCGTGCGCCGATCAACGACAACCTTCCTCTCGCTTCCCATGGGACTCATGACGCGCGCCGCCAGGTTCCTCCTCGTTCCACGATCGTGCTGCTCGCCACCGCGATGACGCGCTCGCGTGCCGCCGAGCCGGTCGCGCCGAACGGCAACCGGCAGCCCGCCGGCACGCTCGCGAACGGCGTGCTCACGATCGCGCTCGAGGCGCGCACCGGCGTGTGGTATCCGGAGGGCGAGCACGGCGTCGCGCTCGAGGTCGCCGCTTTCTCCGAAGTGGGGAAGCCAATGTCCACGCCCGGCCCGATGATCCGCGTCCCCGCCGGCACCACGGTGCGCGGCACCATGCGCAACCTGCTCGACAAGCCGCTCGTCCTCTTCGGCCTCGGGAAGACGCGCGGCCCCGCCGACAGCATCATCGTGCCCGTGAACGCAACGGCCGATTTCGAATTCGTGGCGCAGGCGCCGGGCACCTACTTCTACCTCGGCCTCCGGTCGTACGATTTCCTCGGCGACCGCGCGAACGGCGATCAACAGCTCAACGGCGCGATCATCGTGGATCCGCCCGGCGCTCCGCGCGCAGCCAACGATCGCGTCATGGTCATATCGTGGAACGGGGCGATCGATACGGCGAGCAAGACCGGCCTCGACCGCTTCACGATGGTCATCAACGGGCTCTCCTGGCCGCACACCGAGCGGCTCGACTACACGCAGGGCGACTCCGTGCACTGGCGGGTGATCAATCTCACGGAGAGCGATCACCCGATGCACCTGCACGGATTCTATTTCCGCGTGGAGTCGAAGGGCAACGGCGCGGTCGACACGATCTACTCCGTGGCGCAGCAGCGCATGGCGGTCACGGAAGTGATCGATCCGTTCAAGACGATGACGCTGTCGTGGAAGGCGGATCGCGCCGGCAACTGGATCTACCACTGCCACTACGCGATGCATCTCTCCAGTTACGTCGCGCTCGATTCGAAGGGCGGCGCGATGGCCATGCCGATGACCATGGCGCATACCTCGGACGCGCCGCACCGAATGTTCGGGCTGGTCATGGGGATCCGCGTCGCGCCCCGCGGCGCCCAGGCGATGGCGCCCGCGCATCCGCGCGCCATTCGCATCCTCGTCCGCGAGAAGGCGGATTACTACGGCACGGAGGCGGCGTACTCCTTCGTGATCGCCGGCACCATGGGCGCGCGTGATCCCACGTCAATGTCCATTCCCGGCGAGCCGCTCATCCTCGAGCGCGGCCAGCCGGTGGCGATCACGATCGTGAACACCACGAACGATCACGCGACCATCCACTGGCACGGCATCGAGCTCGAGAGCTACCCCGATGGCGTTCCCGGATGGAGCGGCTCGGGCGCGAACATCATGCCGGCGATCGCGCCGCACGATTCGCTCACGGTGCGCTTCACGCCGCCGCGCGCGGGCACCTTCATGTATCACTCGCATTTCAGCGAGGTGAAGCAGATCGGCGGCGGCGCGTACGGCCCGATCATCGTGCTCGAGCCCGGGCAGAAGTACGACCCGGCGACCGACAAGATCCTCTTCTTCGGAACGGCCGGCTACGGCGTGAATCCGGTGTTCGGCCCCTACCCGGCGATCCTGATGAACGGCAAGGCGCAGCCGCTGCCGATGGACCTCAAGGCCGGCACGCGCTATCGCTTCCGGCTGCTGAGTCTCGCGGGCGACAGCCCGCTCGCCTTCGCGCTGAAGGACGGCGCGGCCCCCGTCACGTGGAAGTTCGTCGCGAAGGACGGCTACACGCTGCCGCCCGCGCAGGCGACGGACCGGCCGGCCACGCTCATGTTCGATCCGGGGGAGATCTACGATTTCGAATACACGCCGGCCGCGAAGGGCGAACTGGCGCTGACGTTCGGCCCGCCGCTCCCGCCGCCCGGATCACCGCCGCCGCCGCCGGTCTTCGCGCCATTCCCGGCGACGATCACGGTGCCGGTTCACGTCAACTGACGCATGGAACGGCGTAGCTAGGGCCTAGTACCGCTTGAAGGGCGCGTCTAGGAGGCAGCGTGTTGTACGGCTCGGCGGGAGTGGAACGACGCACTACACACGCTGGCCGCGGTACCACTCCCGCCGAGGAGTACAACACGCTGCCTCCCAGACGCGCCCCTCAAGCGGTACTAGGCCCCACACGCGCCGTAGATCAGTCGGTGTGGAGTGCCACCATCGGATCCACTCGTGTCGCTCTCCGGGCGGGCACGAAGCAGGCAGTGAGTCCGACGAGCGTGAGTACAACGACGACCCCGCTGTAGATGAAGGGGTCGAGGGGCTGCACATCGAATAGCAGCACCTGCGAACCGTACGCGACTCCCACCGCGAGTCCGAGGCCGAGCGGGATGCCGAGCGCGATCTGCCAGAGTCCCTGCCGGAAGATGAGCCCGAGCACCTGCGAACCCTTCGCGCCGAGCGCCATGCGAATGCCCACTTCGCGCGTGCGGCGGCTCACCGAGAAGCTCATCACGGCATATAGGCCCACCGACGCGAGAAAGAGCGCGATGCCGCCGAAGATCATGAACATCACGCCGAACACGCGGATGAACCACGTGGGCTGGGCGTACGCCTTCTCCATCGAGTTCACGCGGTAGATCGGGATGTCGGGCTGCAGCTGCGCGACGATCTCGCGCACGGGAGTCGAGAGCGACATCGGTGCTGCCGCGGTGCGCACGGCCATGCTGACGAAATTCTCGTGGTGCTGCGCCAGCGGCACGTAATACATGGGCGCGCGCGGTTCATCGGTGTCGCCGGTGTACATCGTCGGCACGACGCCCACGATCGTCCGCCACGGCTGCGTGCTCTGCAGTCCGCCCTGCCGGATGCGGTGACCGATGGGGTCCACGCCCGGGAAGTACTTGTCGGCCATCGCCTGATTCACGACGATCACCGGATTCCCGCCGGCGCGGTCGTTCACGTCGAGCAGGCGCCCGCTCGTCGAGCGGATCCGGAAGGTATCCCAGTAGCCGGGCGAGACGGAAACGAATCGCACGCGCGGCACGTCGTTCTGCGTCGCGTAGGCGACGCCGTCCACCATCATGCTCCCCCCATCGCTCCCGGTGCCGGGGAGCACCGACGTGATCGCGGCCGCCTGGACGCCCGGCAGCGCGGCGAGCCGTTCGCGCAGCCGGTCGTAGAACTGGGCCTGGGTCAGCGTGTCGATGTTGCCGCTGGCCGGGAAGCCGACGCGCGCGGTGAAGATGTTCGCGATCTGGAAGCCCGGGTCCATCCGCTGCAGGTTGGTCACGCTCTTGATCATGAGGCCGCTGGCGACGAGCAGGCCGCACGACAGCGCGATCTCCGCCACGACCAGCGCGCGGCTCACGATGCCGATCTTCAGGCTCGACGAGCCGCGCGTCTCGTCCTTGAGCACTTCGTTGATGTCGGTGCGCGAGGACTGCAGCGCCGGGATCGCGCCCGACAGCAGCGTCGCGAGCACCGCGAGCGCGATGACGAAGGCGAGCACGGGCGGATGCAGCCCGATGTCGATCCAGCTGGGTGGCTGCGCATCCACGAGGTACACGTTGAACGCACGGATCCCGAGATACGCGACGCCGGTGCCGAGCAGTGCGCCGGCGGCGGCGAGCACGAGCGCCTCCGTCAGGAACTGGCGGATCACCGCCGCGCGCGTCGCGCCGAGCGCGGTGCGTACGCTGATCTCCTTGGCGCGGTGCGCCGCGCGTTCGAGCAGCAGGTTCGCGACGTTGGCGCAGGCGATGAGCAGCACGAAGAACACCGCGAACGAGCATCGCGTACAGGAGCTTGATGCGGCTGCGGCCCGATCTCCGCGTCGGTGTATGGCATCGCGGTCGCACCGATCCCTTCGTTCGTTTCCTTGAACTCGCGTGGCGAGCCCCTTCGCGATCGACGCCATGTCCGCCGACGCGCCGGCTCGACACTCACACCGTCCTTGAGCGTGGCGACCACCGTCACGCTGCGCATTTCGTCCCGCTTGCCGACGAGCGGATCATCCTGCATCGGCACCCAGAGGTCGGCGTTGTCCGGCAGCCGGAATCCCTCCGGCATCACACCGACGATCGTGTACGGCTGCCCATTGACGCGCATCACCTGGCCGAGCACGCGTGCGCGCGCCGCCGAACCGGCGCTGCCACATGCCGTAGCCGATGATGGCGACCTTCGCGCCGTTCGGGGAATCCTCGCCGGCGGTGAACACGCGCCCGAGCAGCGGCGGCGTTCGCATGATGTCGAAGAACGAGGTCGTCACCCACGCGCCCGCGTACCGCTCCGGGTAGATCGGTGCCACTCACGTTCATCGTGCCGTCGGTGTACCCGGCCATCTTCGCGAAGCTGTGCTGCTGCTCGCGGTAGTCGAAGTATTCGACCCACGGCATGTCCATGCGCGTGATGTTCCGCGTCGCGACGTTCCGGTTCACTTCCACGATGCGCGAGCCCTCGGGGTAGGGCAGTCCCTTCATGAGCGCCCCGTACACGATGCTGAACATCGTGGTGGTGACGCCGATGCCGAGCGTCAGCGCGAGCGTGGCGAAGAGCGTGACGCCCGGGCTCTTGATCAGCGAGCGGAACCCGTAGCGGATGTCGCGGAGGATCGCGTCCATGGTGGTCCGGGTGGGGTCACTTTCCACGACGGCGCACGGGCGCGCGATGTTTCAGCGTCGGAGAGGCGCGTGTGGGCCCTAGTACCGCTGAGACGGCGCGTCTAGGAGGCAGCGTGTGGTACGGCTCGGCGGGAGTGGAACGACACACTACAACCGCCGGCAGTCTTACCACTCCCGCCGAGCCCTACCACACGCTGCCTCCTAGACGCGCCCCTCAAGCGGCACTAGTCCCCAAGAGCCATTAGTGCACGTAGCCGCCCAGAGTCACGGCGAGAACGACCAGCCCCATGACCGCCTGCGTCGTGCACCACGCGAACCACGTGATGTCCGGGCGCCGGCGCCAGAAGAGCCAGCCGAGGCCGGCGATGATCGCGCCCGTCAGCACGGCGATGAAGACGAACCCCTTGAGGTGATCCGGGTAGGCCAGCGGGTTCATGCGGATGATGTACGCCGACGCGAGATGCCCGCACAGGCCGATCACGAGCAGGGCGACGCCGAGCCACGCTTTCGCATTGCGAGTCATGTTCGCTCCGGAAGTGGTTGCTACTCCACCGAGTCCAGCTCCTTCGCCGCGCGCCGGAGGATCTCGGCGATCTTCTCGATCTGGGCGGGCGTCGCGCCGCCCTTCATGACGATGCGCGCGTACGCGCGGCCGAGCTGGCCCATCGCTTCGTGCGCACTCATCATCGGCCGTCCGCCGAAGAGCGATTCGCCGAATTGCACGAGGCGCTCGAGCACGTCGTCCACCGTGGTGCGATTCTCGGCGAGGTACTTCCGGCCTTCGTCGGTGATGGCGTACACCTTCTTGCCCGACTCCTCGAGCGTGGCCTTGGCGTAGTCCATTTCTTCGAGCAGGCTCAGCGTGGGATACACCGTGCCGGGGCTGGGCGAGTAGCCGCCACCGGACTTCTCTTCCAGGGCTTTGATGATGTCATAGCCGTGACGCGGCTTCTCTTCGAGCAGCTGCAGGATCACGAGCTTGAGGTCGCCTTGGTCGAACATGCGGCCGCCGCGGCGGAATCCGCGTCCGCGGCCGGGCCCGAAGGCGAAGGCGGCGAACCCGGAGTCGCCGAACCAGTCGTGGCGGCCATGGCGGTGGCGCTGGTGGTGAGAGGGATCGCAGTGGCGGTGCATTGTGGTTCTCCTAGATATAACGAGATAGAACTAAGATATATCGTGCTATATCACTCGCAAGGGGGCCTGCGCGGTCCGCCAATTTGGTAATACCGAAGGAGTACCGAAGATCGAATGGCCCTACTATATCTACTGCTCCGGCCCGGTTGCCCACCCGATCCGAAGACCTCGAGAGGTGCCGCTATGCCTACTTCAATGAACGGCAAGATCTGCTACATCGAAGTGCCCGCGACAGATGTCGCGAAGTCCGCGGACTTCTACCGTGCGGTGTTCGGATGGACGATGCGAACGCGCGGCGACGGCGCGACGGCATTCGACGACACTACTGGAGAGGTCAGCGGCGCGTTCGTGCTGAAGCGGCCGCCGGCGTCGGCGCCAGGGCTGCTCATTTACATCATGGTAGACAGTGTGAAGGCCGCGGTGGAGTCGGTCGTCGCGCACGGCGGCGAGATCGTGCAACCGCTCGGCGTGGACGCGCCGGAGATCACGGCCCGCTTCCGCGATCCCGGCGGCAATATCATCGGTCTCTATCAGGAGCCGGGCAAATAGCGCCCGCTGCAACTACTGCGGCGGCTTCGCCACGGACGGCGGCGGCGGTGATGGCGGCGGTGATGGCGGCGATGCCGGCGCTGGCGGCGGCGGCGTGGGATGGATCTCCACGCGCGGCGCTTCGAAGCGTGGCCCGGGCTGCGGCGCAGCTTGCGGCGGTGACGGCGCAGGCGGCGGCTGATGGCGGCGCGAACGATCTGATCAGCGGCGGCAACGTGCGCGGTGGCGCCGGCGCAGGCGTCGCGGTGCTCGGTGGAGCCGGATCCACCCGCGGCGGATCGGGATACCGAACGCGCGGTGCGGTGGCGGGGCCGCCGAGGTTCATCGGTCGCGTGGACGAAGGCGGAGGCAAGGATGCGGGCGGCGCGGATGCCGGCGGCGGCGGTGCGTCCGGTGTTCCGGCGTCGCCACAGCCGCCGCAGATGAACACGCCACCCACCGGCGCGGTGCACGCATCGCCGATCCCGCAGTCCGAGTATGCGACTTCCGTTGCCGCCATCGGTTGCGAGTCCGCTCCGAGACTGGCGATATCGTCGGCGCCGGGCACCTCGTACTGCACCAGATCATCGTCGAACGATCCGCCGCTCATCCGCCCGGTGATCGCCGCGAGCGCGCGTTCAGGATCCGCGGCGAGCTGCGATGAGTCCTCGCTGCTGATCGACCATTTTCCGCGGCGAGTGAACATTGAGAAATGGAAGGGCACCGTCGAGTACGCCGCGTACACGAGCCCGGCGCCGGGCAAGCCACCCACCTCGAACGAATACCGTCCGTGCGCACCGCGCACCGCCATGTCGCCGCCGCGCACGAACGCATCCGCGCCGGGCGATGCGGGGAAGATCACGTGCGCGAGCCCGTCGGGATCCACCTGGATGACCACGACGTAGCCGTCCTCGCGTGTCGACACGAGCACCTCGGCCCAGTCGCCGCTCGCGTATCGATCGCGATCCAGCGCCAGCCGGATGACCGCCGGCTGGTCGGCCGAGTCGCCGCGCGCCTGCGCCGCCGCCGTTGAGCGAGCGGCCGGGCAGAGCACAAGCGTTATGATCAGTGCCTTCATCATGCGATGCGACATTGTGCCCTCCATACCCAGGCGCCGCCGCGGCCCGATGCACTGCGCCGGCGTTCCTATTCGTGCTACGCCCGGCGTGACGGAAGCGTTGCGGCACCCGTCGCGACCGCTTGCGGCGGGTCACTGGTTTTCGCGGCACGACTGGTTAACAATTCGAATCGCTCCGAACGGAGAGAGTCCTCGTGACCGGTACGAACATTAGAATCCGCGCGCTCATTCGCGCCGCGGCGGTGGTCTTCTTCGCGGTGGTGACAGCGTGCGCCAAGAAGGGCGCGCCGCCCGCCTTCCCGCCGGCCGAGGTGACGGTGGTCACGGTGCAGCCGCGGCGCCATCGCCGCAGCCGTTCGACTTCCGGGGCCAGGTGGTGGCGTACCGGCGCGTGGAGGTGCGGTCGCGGGTGGACGGGGATCATCGAGGCGCGCGCCGTTCACGGAGGGCAGCGTCGTGGAGCCGGGCCAGCTGCTCTACCAGCTCGACACGACGCGCTACGAGGCGGCGTACCGCGAGCGCGCAGGCGCGGTTCGACAACGCGCAGCGGACCTCGAGCGCGCTCGAGCCGCTGCTGGCGCAGCACGCGGTGGCGCAGCAGGACGTGGACAACGCGCGCTTCGAGTACGAGGCGGCGCAGGCGGCGCTCGACGCGGCGAAGAAGGACCTCGACGACACGCGAGGTCGTGGCGGAGATCGCGGGGCGGGTGGGCCGGACGCTGCTCGACGTCGGCGGCGCGCGTGACCGGGCCCGCGGACCTGCTGACGACGATCGACCGGCTGGATCCGGTGTACGTCACCTTCCAGCCGTCCTCGCAGCAGCTGCTCGAGTGGCGCGAGAACCCGCGCTGGCGCGCGCTCATCGAGCCGGGCAGCCGGCTCGCGGTGCAGGTGGTCCTGCCCGACAGCACGGTGCTGCCGCGGACGGGGCGGCTCGATTTCGTCGCGCCGGCGCTCGATTCGGCCACGGGCACGGAGGAGTTCCGGGCCGTGTTCCAGAACCCCGACCGGCTGCTCGTGCCGGGCGAGTTCGTGCGGGTGCGGCTGGTCGGGCTTCGTGCGCGACAGCGCGCTCGCGGTGCCGCAGCGCGCGGTGCAGACCGGCGCTCGGGCGCCAGTTCGTGTACGTGGTGGGGCCGGGGACACGTCGCGCAGACCCGCGACGTCGCAGGCGGGCCCGTGGGCCGGCGATCTGTGGATCATCGACCACGGGCTGCGAGCCCGGCGACCGGTCATCGTGGACGGCGTGCAGAAGGTCGGGCCGGGACGCCCGGTGACGCCCGGTGCCGCCTCGGCGACAGCGCCGCGCGCCGACGCGCGCGGAGGCCGGGCGCGAGCACGCAGCCGGCCGCGGCGCACCGCGGCGCCGCGGGCGCCGACCGCGCCGCGGAGCGTCCGAGATCCAGTACTACTTCATCCGCCGGCCGGTGCTGGCCGGCGTGATCTCGATCGTCATCACGCTGCATCGGGCTGCTTCGCGATCCGGCTGCTGCCGATCTCGCGCTATCCGCAGATCACGCCGCCCGCGCATCGCAGGTGACGGCGGTCGTATCCGGGCGCGACGGCGCAGGACGTGGCCGAGGCGGTGGCCGCGCCGATCGAGCAGCAGCTGCTCGGGCCTGCAGGGGACTGCTGTACTACACGTCGGCCAACGCGAGCGACGGGACGATGAGGCTGCCGATCTACTTCGACGTCACGCGCGACGCAGGACCTCGCGGCGGTGGACGTGCAGAACGCGGTGCAGCTGGCGGTGCCGCAGCTGCCCGGCGCCGGTGCGGCAGAACGGGGTGACGATCCTCAAGGCGAACACCGACATCCTCGCGGTGGCGGCGCTCACGTCGAGCGATCCCGCGCTACGACGCGCCGTACCTCACCAACTACTGCAAGCTGTACGTCGAGGACGAGCTGAAGCGCGTGCCCGGGATCGGCAACGCGCAGACGTTCGGCGGCCTGCAGTTCTCGATGCTGCTGCAGCTCGACCCGGCGCGGATGGCGCAGCTGCGGCGTCACGGTGGGCGACGTCGCGACGGCGGTGCGCGAGCAGAACGCGACCAATCCCGCGGGGCGGCATCGGCCGCGAGCCGGCGCCGGCGGGCACCGCAGCTGACCGATCCCGGTCACGACGCTGGGGCGCCTCACAGACGCCCGAGCAGTTCGACGACATCGTGGTGCGCGCGAAGCCGGACGGCTCGCTGGTGCGCCTCCGCGACGTCGGGCGCGCGGTGCTCGGCTCGCAGAACTACGACTTCGAGGCGCGGCTCAACGGCAAGCCCACGGCCTTCGTGCTGCTCTACCTGCGCCCCGGCGCGAACGCGCTCGCGGGCGCGCGACGCGGTGGAGCAGCGGCTGAAGGAGCTGTCGAAGACCTTCCCGCCGGGCATCACGCTCAGCATCCCCTTCGACACCACGCCGTTCGTCACCGCGCTCGATCAAGGAGGTCGTGATCACGCTGCTCGAGGCGATGGCGCTCGTGGCGCTGGTGGTGTTCGTCTTCCTGCAGAGCTGGCGCGCGACGCTGATCCCGATGCTGGCCGTGCCGGTCAGCGTGATCGGCACCTTCCTCGGCCTCGACGCTGCTCGGGCTGTCTCGATCAACGTGCTGACGCTGTTCGCGCTGGTGCTCGCGATCGGCATCGTGGTGGACGACGCCATCGTGGTGATCGAGAACGTCGAGCGCATCATGGCCACCGAGAAGGTGTCGGCGCGCGTCGCCGCCGACCGCGCGATCCGCAGGTGGCCGGCGCGCTGGTGGCGATCGTGCTCTCGCTGGTCGCGGTGTTCGTGCCGGTGGCGTTCACCGGCGGCGTGACCGGCGCGATGTTCCGGCAGTTCGCGATCACGATCGTGATCGCGGTGGTGCTCTCCGGGCTCGTGGCGCTCACGCTCACGCCGGCGCTCTGCGCGATGCTCCTCGGAAGGAGACGGTCGAGACGCACACCACCGGGCCCTTCGGCGTCTTCAACCGGTGCTTCGCGCGCTTCGCCGAGCGCTACGTGCGGCGCGGTGGACAGCGTGCTCGGCCGCCCGCGCGCGTGGCTCGGCGCGATCGTCGTGATCGTCGCGCTCGCCGCGCTGCTCTGGCGCGTCGTGCCCACGTCGTTCATCCCCACCGAGGACAAGGGCTACTTCGCGATCGCGGTGCAGCTTCCCGACGCGGCGTCGCTGCAGCGCACCGACGGCGGTGGTGCGAGCGCGTCGAGGGGTTCCTGCAGCAGGATTCCGCGGTGCAAGAACATCGTGGCGCTCGCGGGCTTCGACATCCTGAGCCGCGCGAGCCAGCCGAACAGCGCGACGATCTTCGTGAACGTGAAGCCCTGGGATGAGCGCGGCAAGCAGCGAGACGGTCGATGCGATCACCGCCCGGCTGAACGGCAAGCTCTTCGGCATGCGCGAGGCCATCGGCTTCGCCTTCAACCTGCCGGAGATCCCGGGCCTCGGCGCCACGTCGGGCGTCGAGGCGAACCTGCAGGACCGCGGCGGCCTGCCGGTGCAGGATTTCGCCACGCAGGTGCAGGCCTTCACCGCCGGCGGCGAACCAGCTGCCGTCGGTCCGGGGCGTGAACGCGACCTTCCGCGCCAACGTGCCGCAGCTGTATCGTGGACGTGGACCGCGCGGCGGCGAAGGCGCGCGGCGTGCGCGCTCGGCGACGTGTTCGGCACGCTGCAGGCGCTGCTGTCGACGCTGTACGTCAACGACTTCAACCTGTACGGCAAGACCTACCGCGTGCAGATCGAGGCGCAGGCGCCGTTCCGCCAGCGCCCGCAGGACATCGGCCAGCTTGTACGTGCGCGGCACGAACGACGTGATGATCCCGATCTCGACGCTCACGCGAGCGGAGTTCCGCAGCGCGACCCGACGCTCATCACGCGCTTCAACGGCTTCACGTCGGCGCTGCATCACGGGCGCGCCGAAGCCGGGGCACAGCTCCGGCGAGATGATGGACGAGCTCGACGAACCTGGTGCGCACCAAGTTCGCCGCGCAGGGGCTCGCGCATCGCGTACTCAGGACAGTCGTACCAGGAGCGCGCGTCGAGCGGCGCGGCCGGCACGGTGTTCGCGCTCGGCCTCGTGCTCGTGTTCCTCGTGCTCGCGGCGCAGTACGAGAGCTGGTCGCTGCCGTTCGCCGTGCTGCTCGGCGTGCCGTTCGGCGTGCTCGGCGCGTTCCTCGGCATCTGGCTGCGCGGGCAGCCGAACGACATCTACGTGCAGGTCGGGCTGCTCACGGTGGTCGGGCTCGCGGCCAAGAACGCGATCCTCATCGTGGAGTTCGCCACCGAGTTGCGCGCTCAGGGACTGTCGATCAAGGACGCCGCACTCGAGGCGGCGCGCGAGCGGCTGCGCCCGATCCTCATGACATCGTTCGCGTTCATTCTGCGGCGTGTCGCCGCTGCTGGTGGCCGGCGGTGCCGGCGCGGCGAGCCGCCACTCCATCGGCACCACCGTCTTCGCCGGCATGCTGGTCGCGACGTCTATCGGGATCTTCTTCATCCCGCTCTTCTTCTGGACCATCCGGAGCCTCGCCGAGCGGGGCAAGGCGCGGGCGGCATGAAGGCGCGCGTCGGAGTGGTCGCGGCGCTCATCGTATTGGCCGCTTGCCCGGTGGGGCCGAACTACGAGCCGCAGCCGCCGGTGCCGCCTTCCACCAGGTGGGCACGCCGCGCGGGCCCGACTCGATCACGAAATTCTACGACTCGCTCGCCGCCGCGCGCGCCGCCGATTCATCGGCCACCGCGCACATGGCTGCGGCGCACACGGTGCTGGCGACGCAGATCGCGGACCTCGCCTGGCTCGACATCCTGAACGACACCGTTCTGGTGCGCCTCGTGGAGACCGCCGTGCGCCAGAACCGCGATCTCGCGCTGGCGCGCGCGCGGATCACCGAGTTCCGCGCCGAGGCGGGCGTCGCGGCGGCGCCGCTGTATCCGAACATCTCGCTGAACGCGTCCGCGAGCACGAACCGCATCGCGCTCCCGAACATCAAGTGACGAAGCCTACCGCGGCACCGGCGATCTGGCGTGGGAGCTCGACTTCTGGGGGAAGACGCGGCGCGGCGTGCAGGCCGCCAATGCGGATGCCGAAGCGCAGGATGCATTGGCCCGCGCCGCGGTGCTGTCGCTCGTGAGCGACGTAGCGAGTGCCTATCTCACGCTGCTCGAGCTCGACCAGGAGCGCGCGATCTCGGAGGCAGACGCTCGCGACGCGCCGCGCGACCCTCGAGCTCGCCCGCCAGCGCTATGAGAACGGTCTCACATCGGAGATCGACGTGCGCGCCTTCGAGGCGCAGGTCGCGGTGCCGGCGGCGCGCCTCGCACAGGTGCAACAGCTGCGCGCCCAGCAGGAGCATCTCCTGAGCGTGCTGCTGGGCGACGCGAACGTGGTCATCCCGCACGGCGGCCTGCTCACGCTTTCGTCGCGCACGGTGATCATCCCGGATTCACTGCCGTCCACGCTGCTCGACCGGCGGCCGGATGTGAAGGCGGCCGAGCGCCAGTACGCGGCGGCGATGGCGCGCATCGGCGTCGCCGACGCGGCGCGGTACCCCGCGATCTCCATCGTGGCGGATTACGGCCAGCAGTCCGACCACGGTCGGGCAATTCTTCGCGCCGGGGAACAACGTGTACACGCTGCAGGGCGGACTCTCGTTCCCGCTCTTCACCGGCGGGCAGCTGAGCGAGGAGGCGCGCGCCGCGCGCGCGCGGGCGCAGCAGGCGCAGGCGACGTACGAGCAGGTGCTCGCTCACCGCGCTGCAGGAAGCGGGCGACGCGCTCGCGGGCGTGCGCTCGGCGCGCGAGCAGGCCGCCGCGCAGGAGACCCAGACCGTCGCGCTCCGCCGCGCACTCGTGCTCGCGCAGGACCGGTACCAGGGCGGCGTGTCCGGATTCCTCGAGGTGCTCGAAGCGCAGCGAGGGCTGTTCGACGCCGAGGTGGCGCTGAGCCAATCGCAACTGCAGGAAATGGTAGCGGCGGTGCAACTCTACAAGGCGCTCGGGGGGAGCTGGACGCACTAACGACTAAACGCGAAGTAGGTTAGTCGAACCCCGAACTCCGTACTTGGTCACCCGAACTCCGCGTGTGGCTTTTGACGTGTGGTAAAGGCTCGGGCGTTCCTGGGGTTGCCATGCACGTCTGAGCCTTGACTACACGTCACGCGCCACACGCGGAGTTCGGGGGACCAAGTACGGAGTTCGCCGTTATGGATTCCCGTGCATTTCCATCATCCCTCTGTGGAATTGCATCACGTCGTTCTTCATGAGCGCATCCACCATTGTCTGCGTCGCGACCAGCCGGTCGTGAAGTTCCTTGGCCACCGCCTGCTGCGATTCGGTCGGCGCGTAATCCGAGCCGCCGATGGAGTTGGCGAGGTACAGCAACTGCTCGCCGATCTTGACCGGGTTCCGGATCGCGTCCTGTCCGCGCCCGGTCGCGAGCACGTTCCGTAGCTGCGACTCGGCATCGAGCAGCTTCTTGTCGAGCGAATCCATGGCGGCGCGATGCCCTGCGCCCATGGAATCCGCCGGCGCCTGCGCCTTCATTACGGCGAGCATCGCCCGCGTCTTCTCGAGCGAGTTCACGAGTCCGGCCGCCGTGTTGATGTCCGCCATGATGCCCTTGAGGAGCACGCCCTGCGCGGCGATGTCCGCGTCACTCCCGCCCGATGCCGGATCCTTCAGCACGGTGAACGATTGCGAGAGCTTCTTGCCGGACGCGCTGAGCGTCACGGTGTACCTGGCCGGCGGCTCGAGCAGCGCGTAGCGGCCGAAGCCCGGCGCTGGCTTCCCCTCGTTCGGGATCACCAGCCACGGCGAGTACAGCGGACTCACGCGAATGCGCGCCTCCGCCGTCGGATCGCCGCGGAGGTCCCACCACGCGCGGTTGAGTCCTGCCTTCACGGGCACCTTCATCGTGCGCACCGTCGCGCCAGATGCGTCGGCGACGGTGAACGTCGCGCTGTCGGTCTTGCCCGCGGTCTTCACCCAGAAGGTGAACGGCACGCCCTCCGGCGCGGTCTCGCCGTAATTGACTCCCTTCTCCATGCCCGTGCTGTACGGCGCCTCCACGGGGCGAAAGCGGTACGCGTCGCGCGGCTGGAAGAGATGCGCATCGGCCGCCGTGACCTCCGCGTTCATCGCGCGGAGCGGCGTGATGTCGTCCACGATGTAGAAGCCGCGGCCGTACGTCGCGATCACGAGATCATTGAATCGCTCCTGTACCACGAGCCAATACACCGGCGCGCGCGGCATGTCGTTCTGGAATTCCTGCCAGTGGCCGCCGTCGTCGAAGCTCACATACAGGCCGCCCTCGGTGCCGAGGTAGAGCAGGCCGCGCCGCACCGGATCCTCGCGCACCACGTGGGCATACGAGAGCGGCGTCTTCGCGAGACCGGTGGTGATGAGCTTCCACGTCTTGCCGTAATCGGCCGTCTTGTAGACCCAGGGATCGCGGTTGTTCGCCTGGTGGCCGTCCACGGTGATGTACGCCGTGGCCGCGTCGAAGCGCGACGGCTCGATGTTGCTCACCGTGCCCCAGCCGAGCATGCCGGGGATGTTCGCGGTGACGTTCGTCCACGTCTTGCCGTTGTCGCGCGTGATGTGCACGAGCCCATCGTTCGAGCCGGCCCAGATCGTGCCTTTCTCCTTGGGCGACTCCGCGATCGCGAAGAGGACGCCGGAATACTCGACGCCGATGTTGTCCGGCGTGAGCCCGCCCGAGAGTCCCATGCGCGACTTGTCGTTGCGCGTGAGGTCGGGGCTCATCACGCTCCACGTCTTGCCGCCGTCGGTGGTGACGTGCACGAACTGACTGCCCGCGTACACCCGGTTGTGATCGAAGGGCGAGATCGTGAGCGGGAAGGTCCACACGAAGCGGTACTTCACGTCGGACGCGGCGGTGCCGGTGGTGGCCATTGGCCAGATCTCCACCTCGTTGATGGAGTTCGTGGGCCAGTGATAGCGCGTGGCGATGCCGCCCACGGAACCGGAGCCGCTCGCGCTCGACCAGACGAGATTCGAATCCTGCGGATCGGGCGTCGCCCAGCCGCTCTCGCCGCCGCCCACCGTGCGCCAGAGCGCCGGCGGGATGCCGAGCTCCTCGCCGTACTGCGCGGGGAGCTTCGCGTTGCTCGGTCCCGCGGCCGACGGTCCATCCTGCTTGTTGCCGTACAGCCAGTAGGGGATGCGGTCGTCCACGGTGACGTGGTACATCTGCGCGATGGGCAGCTGCACGCGCAGCCAGCTCAAGCCGCGGTTGATGGTGATCGAGACGCCGCCGTCGTGACTCACGATGAAACGGTTGCCGTTCTTCGCGTCGAACCAGATGTCGTGGTGGTCGCCGTAGGCGATCTGGTCGCGCGGCGGGTCGATCATCGTCTTGCCGCCGTCTAGCGTCTTCGTCCAGTTCGCGGAGAGGAAATACGCTTCATCGGCGTTGTCGGGCGTCACGCCCATGCGGTTGTAGTAGGCGGTGCGTCCGCCTATCTGATGATCGGAGTTCGTGAGCTGCCAGGTCTCGCCCGCATCGTCGGAGCGCCAGAGGTGGCCGTTGTCGGTGGGCTTGCCGTGCCAGGGCGCGCCGTCGCCCGTCTCGATGGACGCGTAGACCCGCTGCGGGTTCGCGGCGCTGATGCCGAGTCCTACCTTGCCGTACGGTCTCAGCGGGAGTCCGTGCCCCACGAGGCGCTTCCACGTGGTGCCGCCGTCGATGGACTTCCAGATGCTGCTGCCGGCGCCGCCGCTCTCGCGCCCCCAGGTGTGGATCTCGATCTGCCACATCGCGGCGTAGAGGATGCGCGGATTCGTGGGATCCATCACGAGGTCCACCGCGCCGGTGGAATCGTTGACGAAGAGCACCCGCTCCCACGTCTTGCCGCCGTCGGTGGTGCGGTAGATGCCGCGCTCCGGCTGCGGACCGTAGGCGTGGCCGAGCGCGGCGACGTAGACGCGCTCGGGATCGCGCGGATCGATGACGATGCGCGCGATGCGCCCGGTGGCTTCGAGTCCCGCGCGCGACCAGGTGGCGCCCGCGTCGGTGGACTTGAACATCCCCCAGCCCACGGAGATGTGGCTGCGGATGAACGGCTCGCCGGTGCCGACCCACACCACGTTCGGATCGGAGGGCGCGACCGTGACCGAGCCGATCGAGGAGACGGGCTCCTTGTCGAAGATGGGCTTCCAGTGGATGCCGCCATCGGTGGTCTTCCAGAGTCCCCCGCTCGCCGCGCCGGCGTAGTAGGTGGCGGGATCGCCATTCACGCCGGCGACCGAGGTGACGCGATTGCCCTCGGGGCCGACGAATCGGAAATGAAAGGCGGCGGCCGACGCGCTGTCGAGCACTGAGGCCGCGGCGGCCGGCTTGGCCTGCGCGCGGAGAAGGGAAGGCGGAATGATCGCGATGGCGATCGCGAGCGCGATGATGCGACGGGCGCTGGACATGTGCTGCTCCTGGGGAGAACGATGCGGGAGAAACGCTACGGTGCGCCGGGCTGGCGCGCCAGAACCCGCGACACCCGAACTCCGTGAGTGGCCACCCCGAACACCGTGAGGCGTGAGGCGTGCGACGAACTGACTGTACGGCGTGAGGCGAACCCCGAACGCCGTGAGGCGCGACCCGAACAGCGTGACTCGTAACCCGAACGCCGTGAGTGCACTCACGACTTACGGAGTTCGGGTGACCAATAACGCGTTTCGAGGTGCGACTGACGGCGTTCGGGGTTCGCCTCACGCCGCACAGTCAGTTCGTCGCACGCCTCACGCCTCACGGTGTTCGGGTCTCGCCTCACGCCCCACAGTCAGTTCGTCGCACGCCTCACGCCTCGCGGCATTCGGGGTGGCCACTCACGGAGTTTGGGTGTCGCCTCTTCCCGTGTTATCCTACCTATCATGCGAATTCGGCTCGTCGCCCTCGCGCTGGTCGTGCCGATCATATCAGCCGCGCAGCGCAGCCAACCCTCGTGGGTATTCAACGCGAGCGTGTACGCCTACGCGCCGCCCGATGATCCCGATTACCTCCAGCCGAATCTCCTCGCCGATCATGGCGGCCTCCATTCCGAGGGCCGCTACAACTACGAGGCGATCAACACCACGTCCCTCTGGGCCGGCGTGAACCTCGGCACCGGTCACAAGCTGCGGTTGGACGTCACGCTCATGGGCGGCGCCGTCTTCGGCGGTTTGGACGGTATCGCGCCGGGCACCGAGATCACGCTCTCGTACGGGCCGCTCTCCCTGTACAGTCAGGGCGAGTACGTCATCGATCTCCAGAACACGTCCGGCAGCTTCTTCTATAACTGGTCGCAGTTCACCTGGCAGCCCACGGACTGGTTGCAGCTCGGGCTCGTGGCGCAGCGC
The DNA here is from genome assembly GCA_963751275.1 of uncultured Gemmatimonadaceae bacterium. Lineage (GTDB taxonomy): Bacteria > Gemmatimonadota > Gemmatimonadetes > Gemmatimonadales > Gemmatimonadaceae > DATKOH01. The sequence continues at coordinate 31,253 of CAVVTZ010000003.1, forward strand.
ACGCGCGCCTATCAAACGGCGCGCGACATCCAACGCGGATTCTTCGCTGGCCTCACGGTCAAGCGTTTCACCTTCGATGCCTACGTGTTCGATCCCGACAAGGCGTCGCCCACGTGGGTGGTCTCCGCCGGAGTGGGGTTCTGATGGCCACGAGCCGGCGCGGGAGCAAATACCAGTACATCACCTGCGCGCATTGCCGCCGCTCGCTGGAGGTCGCGCGCTACGCCGCGGCGTGGCCCGACAACGGCGTCGAGCGGGATCGGGTGCACCGTGTCTTCGATCCGCTCGCGCCGCAGTTGACCGTCGAGTGCTCGTGCGGGCACTTCACTTCGCTCGTGAAACGGAAGGACGAAGCGAAGGCGTAGTGCGCCGTGCGTCAGCGCGTGGTGTTGCCCCGGGTGTCGAATCCGGCCGAGCTCTTCCCGACGGTCCACTCGATCTTGCCGTAGCCGAGCTCCACCTGCGTGGTGTTGCCCGTGGATGAACCCGCCCACCGGACGGACACCACGTGCACGCTGCTCAGCTTCATCGATCCCGTCGCGCCGATCGTGAGCGTCGCGTCCGTGAACGTGCGGTTGCTCCCGGCGGCGGCGGCGAGCAGCGGCCCCGCCGCGTCCATGGCGAGCGTGACGCGGAGATTCCCGAATTGCGCGCGGCCGGTCGTGACCGACCCGGTCGAGGACGCCGCCATTGGCACGGTCATTCCCCACTCGAACGATTCGACGCTGCTCGGCCCGACGCCGCCGCCGTGAATGCCATTGATGCTCAACGTCGCATTGCTGGGCGGCAGCGGCGCGTTCGACGAGCGGTCCGCGGCCCAGCCGGTGAGGCCCAGCACCACCGCGGCCGACGCTGCGATTCCGAGAAGGCGTTTCATCGATCCCTCCAGTTGAGAGTGGTATCCGGGGCTGATTCTACGGTTCGCGGGCGCGGCGCGCCATGCGTTGCCCGCGGCCAGGGTGGGCCGTCGTTCCCCTGAGCCGCGCCGCCACCCCGGGGCGCCGGAACGCCCACCCGAATTCCGGGATCGATCCATGAAGAATCTCATACGCGCCGCTGCGCTGATCGCCTGCGCCGTCGTTGCCGCCTGTTCCGACTCCACCTCCAGCTCCGGCCCGCCCGCCTCGATCACGAAGGTGAGCGGCGACAACCAGAGCGGCGTCGTCTCCACTGCGCTCGCGCAGCCGTTCGTCGTGAAGGTCGCCGACACCGCGGACGTCGGCGTCTCGAATGTGACGGTGGTCTGGACGCTCACCACCGGATCGGGCACGTTGACGGTGGCGAAGGCGACCACCGATGGATCGGGGAAGGCGCAGGCCTCGCTCGCGATCGGCGCCGGCGCGGGTACGCGCATCGTCACCGCGGTCGCCTCCGCGATCAGCACGGGTCCCAACAGCGCGACGTTCGTCGCGATCGCCGCGGCGCCGCAGACGCGCGACGACTGGATCACGTACGGCCACGACGGGCACCGCACGCTCCGCATCGCAGGCGAGCCTCAAGGGCCCGCTCACGGTGTCGTGGCGCTACGCGCCGCCTTCGCCGGTGACGAATCCGTACACGATCGTCTTCAACGCGCTCGCCGCCGCCGACGGCGTCTATCTCCAGTGGGGATCCACCGGCACATTCTTCGGGTTCGGCACCGGCACGAACGTGAGTCGCGTGTCGCCCGCGGGCGCGAAGGTGTGGGCGAACACCAGTTGGAGCCCGGATTACAACATTGGCCATTGGGGCTCGATCTACGGGACGAAGTTCGTCTACCAGGATGACGGGCTCGGCTACCTCGATCTCGCCACCGGCTCGCGCCCGTTCAACACGAGCGTGGACTGGTGGGGGGAGACGCTGCCCGACTCGACGGGATTGTATCTCTCGCAGAATTGGCACGTGGACGGCCCGCAGACGTTCGTCGGTTCGCTCTCCGCCACCGGCTCGTCGCGCTGGAAGACGAACCTCTATGGCGCGACGAAGGCGGACATCGGTGTGTGGGATCCCTCGGGCGGGCTCGCGCTGAACAACGGCGTGCTCTTCTTCGATCCCGTGTACAGCGGTTCGCTCGTGCCGCCGAATCCCAAGGGCGTGTTCGCTTTCACGGCGTCGTCGGGCGCGCTCGTGAAATTCGTCGCGACCACGCCGAACTCGCACATCAGCGCCGATGCGACGAAGGTGTATCTCGTCGAAACGGGCGCGACCACGCTCGTGGCGCGCGCGCAGAACGACCTGCACGTGGTATGGTCCGCGGCCATCGCATCCGCGGGGCCGCAGGCGCCGCTGCTCGCGAATGGGCTGGTGATCGTCGGCGGGTACACTGATGTCGAAGCGTTCGACGCCACGACCGGCGCGCGCGTGTGGAAATCGGCCACGCTCAACGGCCTCACGACCTACTCGAGCGGATCGACCACCACGTATCTCGCCGCTGCGCTCGGCAGCGGCACGCTCATCTGTACCACGTCCACCGGCATCCACATCCTGTCGCTGCTCAACGGCACCGAGCTCTGGAAGGGCGCGACGTCGGGGGCGTCCGGCACGCCGCACGATCCGGTGATCGTGAACGATCCTGCGGGCGGACCGGTGCTGTACGTCGTGGACAATACCGGGCTCATTCGCATTGAAGGGCGCGCCGTAGCGTCGTCTTGCCGCCGTTCGCCGGCGGCCCTACGTTGACTGCCGTGCCCAAGGACATGGTGGACATCGCCCAGGCGAGCTACGCGCGCTGCTGCGCGGTGCCGGATTTCTTCTCGGCGTTCTACGCCGATCTCTTCGCCACCTGTCCGGCGGCCAAGCCGTATTTCGCCAACACCGACTTCGACCGCCAGCACCGCCTGGTGAAGCACGGCATCGGCCTGCTCATCAATTTCAATCGCGAGCCGGTGGGCGAGCCGAACATCCTCACGCGCGTCGCCGAGCGTCATCGCCGCGGCGACATCGGCGTGGATCCAGCGCTCTACCCGGCGTTCATCGAGAGCTTCATCACCACGGCGCGCCGCTTCGATCCGGATTTCGACGCCGAGGTCGAACGCGCATGGCGCGACGCGACGGCCAAGGGCGTCGCGTACATGGGGTCCAAGTACTGACGCGCGCGAAGGCCGCGCCGGCGACTGGCCGCTGCTCCCGCCCTGCGATATCCTTGGGTGTCGGGAATTCGCCTACGCACCCCCCAGCCGCGAGTTGATGACCACGGACACGACCTGTCGCCGCTGCGGAACCGCGATCTCGAGTGGGATCGAGCTTTGCCCGAACTGCGGTCTCGCGGTGACGGCGGACTCGGTGCTGTCCGATGTGCCCGGCGCGCCCGCGAAGACGGAGCCGTCGTCGCTGCGCTCGACGTTCGACGAGCAGGTGCTCCAGGCGCTGCGCGACGCGACGCTGGGCGAGTACGAGATCCTGAGCGAGCTCGGCCGCGGCGGGATGGCCACGGTGTATCTCGCGCACGAGATCGCGCTCCATCGCAAAGTGGCGATCAAGGTGATCTCGCCGCAGCTCTTCGCGGACAACACCGCCGAGCGGTTCCTGCGCGAGGCGCGCACCGCCGCGGGGCTGAGCCACCCGAACCTCATCCCGATCTTCTCCGTTCGCGAGACGGATTCGCTGCTCTTCTTCGTGATGAAGTTCGTCGCGGGGCCATCGCTCGAGACGATCATCGCGGAAGGGCGGCCGCTGTCCATTCCGGTCATTCAAGCGATCCTCACTGAGACGGCCGCGGCGCTCGGCTACGCGCACCGCCGGCAGATCGTGCACCGCGATGTGAAGCCCGGCAACATCATGCTCGATGACGAGGGGCGCGTCGTCGTGACCGACTTCGGCATCGCGCGCGATTCGCAGTCCACCGGGCTCACCGGCACCGGTGCGAGCGTGGGGACGCCGATGTACATGAGCCCCGAGCAATGCCTGGGCGAGACGGTGAACGGCGCGTCGGACCAATACTCGCTGGGCATCGTCGGCTATCAAATGCTCACGGGGAAGATCCCGTTCACCGCGGCGACGCCGGTGGCGATGATGTACGCGCACATGCACACGGTGCCACAGCCCGTCGCGGAACTGCGCCCCGATTGCCCGCCGGCGCTCGCGGCCGCGATCATGCGCATGATCGCGAAGCAGTCGGCCGACCGCTGGCCCTCGATCGACGAAGCGAGCCGCGCGATCGGCGCGCCGCCGCTGGCCGACGATGATCCGGTGCGGCAGGAGATGGTGCGGATCGCGACCGCGGGCGCCGCGAAGAAGCGCGCGAGCCTGCCGAGCACGCCGCGGAGTCCCATGCCGAGCACGCGCGACGCGCTGCGTCGGCCGGGCCGCCCGGCGCCGGCGCGAGGCGGGGCATCGCCCGGCGAGTCGACGATCCCTACGCCGGCGTCGCGCGGACGATTCAAGGAAGGCGCGATCGCCGCCGCGGTGATCGTGCTGGGACTCGGCGCGTGGCTCGCGTTCGGGCGTAAGCCGGCGCCGCCGCCGCTGAGTGACGTGCCTCCGGCGGTGACCGTCGCGGCTCCGCCCGCCGCGCCGGCGGCGCCGCGCGCGGCGATGGTGACGATCGCGCCGGTGCTGTCCGAGCTGGAGATCGGCAAGCGCGTGCAGCTGCGCGCGGAGGCGCGCGATTCTCTGGGCGCTGCGGTGGCCGAGCACAATGTCACGTGGTCATCGAGCGATCCCCGCGTCGCATCGGTGTCGAAGACCGGCATGCTCGAGGCGCTCAAGCCGGGCCGCGCGATCGTCACGACGACGATGGACGAGCGGTCCGCATCGTTCGCGCTGGAGGTCACGAAGGTCGCGGAAGCGGCGCCGGCGGCGGTCGCGTCGATGGAACTCGTGCCCTCCACGCTCACGATCACGAAGGGCGCCACCGGCCAGCTGCACGCGCGGCTCCGCGACGCGGCGGGCAAAGTGCTCGCGGACCGTCCGGTGGATTGGAGCAGCGCGAACGGGCAGGTGGCCGCCGTCGCCACGAACGGACTCGCAATGGGAGTCGGGCCGGGCACGACGCAGATCACGGCGAGCATCGACGGCCGCTCTGCGAATGCGACGGTCACCGTGACCGCGCCGGTCGCCGCGCCGGTCGCGCCCGCCGTCGTCGCGGCTGCGCCGGCCGCGCCACCGGTGGCGCCCGCTGCGCCGGCGGATCCGCGGCCGGCCATCCGGAAAGCGATCGACAGCTTCGTCGCCGCCATTCAGGCGCGGAACGTCACGCGCATCATCGCGGTGTATCCGGACCTGCCGTCGAAGGACCGCGCGCTCTGGGACAAACTGTTCGATGACTATCCTGAGGTGACGGCGACGCTCGTTCCCGCGAGCGTGGACATCACGCCCACGGGCGAGAGCGCCGCCTTCGATGTCGCGATGACCCTCACCAACGGGCGCGAACATCAGCAGATCCTCATGCACTTCCTGGCGAGCCCGGCGCAGAACAACGGTAGCTGGCATTTCCGCCAGCTCGTGCAGAGCTACGTCAAGCAGTAGCGCCCGCTAGTACAGCGTGTAGTCCACGCCCAGCGTGAAGGCGGCGCCCGGCTGCAGCCCGCCGCGCAGCATCGGCACGAGCGCGTTCGTGACCACGGTGACGCCGGAGCGCGTCAGGAACTTGAACCCGAACGATCCGATCACCGTGTTGTCGCGCTGGTCAGGGATGTTCGACGGTATGATCGTGCAATGCGTCGGCGGGATCGTGGTGTTCCCGTAGAACGTGAGCACGACGGGCTGCGGCAGATCGTAGTTGCTCGGGCCCACCTGCCACGACGAGAGCACGTCCACCGCGAGCGTGCACCAGTCCGCCATCTGCTGGTCGAACCCGAGCGTCGCGAGCACCGCGTCATTCAGCGTGCTGCTGCTGTGCGCGGAGTAGCCCAGATTCACGTGCGGGCTGAACTGCCCGAACTGCGCCGAGACGATGCCGATCCCCTCGAAGCCCCACGAGCCCGAGCCCTGGAAGTTCTGCTCGTTGCCGGTTGGCATCCGCACGTCGCCCAGGAAGGCCACGCCCCATTCCTTCTTGGCGAGGATCCCGACCTTCACGCGCGCGACCACGTCGCCGATGCCGGCCGCCGACGCGCTCGCGTTGGAGGTCGCGCTGAGTGAAGGGTTCGCCGAGTCGCCGAAGAAGTGCGGATCGTTCACGCCGGAGGGCATGATGAGCGCGGTGCTCGAGCCGCTCAGGCTGGAATACAGGAAGGGCACGGCGACGCCGACATCCACGTGATCGAACAGACCGAACGTCACGACGCCGGTGAACGCGGTCATCTGCACGTGCATCGACGTGCTCACTTCGATGACATCGTTCTCGAAGTTCGGCTGGCCGAGTCCCGCCGGCGGCGTGTCCTGGTGCGTGATCGTGGAGTGCAGCCCGGAGAGCGGCACGCCGCGCAGCGTGGAATAATCGAAATTCGTGGCGTTGAACGAGAAGTACCAATTGTGCTTGCCGATCGTTTGCATGCGCTCGGCGAAGATCGGGCCGCCGGACGTGCTCACGCGCGTCGGGAGGCCTTCGCCCGATTGCACGAGGATGCCGGTGCTCGTGGTCGCGGCGATCGGGATGTTCGCGGCGCTCGCGCCGATCGCCTGCTGCAGGAAGGTCGTGAGACCGGCCTGTGCACCGGCGGCTGACGGATTGAAGTGGTCGAGGTGTGTGCCGGCATCCACCGAGAGGCAGATCTGCTCGCCGCATCCGCTGCCGAACGAGTACAGCTCTTTGACGGCGGCGCTGAGGGTCTGCGCGCTCAGCGAGGCGGCGCCGACCGTGAGGGCGAGGGCGTTGACCAGAACAGTGCGCATGGATCGGATTCTCCGCGAGAGAAGGGGATCGCGCGGGGAACGTTAGCCGCCGGCCGGCATTCGGCAACCGGCGCCGTGCGCCGGATCAGGTCAGGCGCGCCGGGACCAGATGAGCAACGCCGCGACGAGGGCGTGGATCGCCACCGCCGGCCAGAGCAGCAAGCCGCCCATGTTGAGCGCGGCGCCGACGTACCCGAGATAGATCGCGACGAGCGTGTTGTAGAGGAGCAGACCGTTCATCGCCGGGACGCTCGCGTTCACGCGCTCCGGCCAGCAGGCGATCGCGAGCGAGACCAGCGCGATCCCCATGATGCGCACGACCGGCACCGCGCTGTCGGCCAGCGGTCCGCCGATCAACAGTGAGAAGACGAGCGCCGGCGCCACGATGAGCGCGAGCCCGGTGGCGGCCTCCGTGACCGCCGAGAAGGCGACGATGCGTCCGGGTGAGATCGGTGCTCCCGCCATGCGCACGTCCAACGATTAGAGGTGCGTAATTCTCCCGCCACGCGACCCGCGGCGCAAGCCGCGCCCTCTGGCGCACCGCGTTCACCGGGCCCAACTTTGGCCCCGGCAACGATCTCCCTCTCACCGCGTGATCCACTCCATGCATCGTCTCCCGCCGTCCATCCTGCTCGCGCTCAGCGGGCTCGCGCTCGTTCCGTCGCGCCCCGCGCCCGAACCGCTTCCTCTCCGCGGATTCACCGCGGCCTCCGCCAAGACCGAGCGCGACTGGGAAGCGAAGTTCGCCGCGATCCCCGATCCCGCGAAGATGCGCGCGAACATGGAATTGCTCTCCGCGCATCCGCATCACGTCGGCTCGCCCTACGACAAGCAGAACGCCGAGTGGATCCTCGCGCAGTACAAGTCGTACGGCTGGGATGCGCACATCGAATCGTTCGACGTCCTGTTCCCGACGCCGCTCGAGCGCCTCGTCGAGATGACGGGACCCACGAAGTACACCGCGAAGCTGCAGGAGCCGGTGGTGCCCGGCGATCCGACGTCCGGCCAGACGAAGGAGCAGCTCCCGACCTACAACGCCTACTCCATCGACGGCGACGTGACCGGCCCGCTCGTGTTCGTGAACTACGGCGTGCCCGCCGACTACGAGGAGCTCGCGCGCCGCGGCGTTTCCGTGAAGGGCGCGATCGTCATTGCGAAGTACGGCGGCTCGTGGCGCGGGATCAAGCCGAAGGTCGCGGCCGAGCACGGCGCGATCGGATGCCTCATCTACTCCGATCCGGCCGACGATGGCTACGCCGAAGGCTCGGTCTTCCCGAAGGGCCCGATGCGCCCCGAGCAGGGCGTGCAGCGCGGATCCGTCGCCGACATGCCGGTGTACTCCGGCGATCCGCTCACGCCTGGCGTGGGCGCGACGAAGGACGCGAAGCGCCTCGCGCTCAAGGATGCGACGGTGCTCACCAAGATCCCGGTGCTCCCGATCTCCTACGGCGACGCGCAGCCGCTGCTCGCCGCGCTCGGCGGGCCCACGGCGCCGGCGACGTGGCGCGGCGGTCTGCCCATCACCTACCGCCTCGGCTCCGGCCCCGCGATGGTGCATTTGAAGGTGAAGTCCGACTGGAGCCTCAAGCCGCTGTACGATGTGATCGCGAAACTGCCGGGCTCCACCGAAGCGGACCAGTGGGTGATCCGCGGCAATCACCACGATGGGTGGGTGAACGGCGCCGAGGATCCGATCTCGGGGCAGGTGGCCGAGCTCGAGGAGGCGCGCGCCCTCGGCATCCTCTACAAGCAGGGCTGGCGGCCGAAGCGCACGATCATCTACGCCGCGTGGGATGGCGAAGAGCCGGGATTGCTGGGCTCCACCGAGTGGGTGGAGACGCACGCCGATGAGTTGAAGGCCCACGGCGCGGTGTACATCAACACCGACGGCAACGGCCGCGGTTACTTCTCCGCCGGCGGCTCGCACGCGCTCGAAGGATTCGTGAACGGGGTGGAACGCGATGTCTGGGATCCCGAGGCGAAGGTCAGCGTGTTCGAGCGGAACAAGGCCCTGCTCGCCGTGAACGCGGTGAGCGGGACGTCCGGCGACCGGGCGATGTCCGCCGACAGCGCAGGATCCGACCTGCACATTGACGCGCTCGGATCCGGCTCGGACTTCACGCCCTTCCTGCAGCACGCCGGCGTCGCATCGCTCAACGTCGGGTACGACGGCGAGGATGATGGCGGCATCTATCATTCGATCTACGACGATTTCTACTGGTACACGCATTTCAGCGACACGTCGTTCGTGTACGGCAGGGCGCTGTCGCAGACGGTGGGCATCGCGGTGATGCGGCTCGCCGATGCGGACATCCTGCCGTTCGCGTTCACGACGCTCACGGCCACCGTGCGCGGGTACACCACGGAGCTGCAGCATCTGCGCGCCGCGCGCGCGGCCAGGATCGCCGCGCGCAATGCCGCGATCGCGAGCGGCTACTACGCCATGACGAGCGATCCGCGGGATCCCTCGATCGCCCCGCCGGCGGAGACGACGCCGCCGGAATTCAATTTCGCGCCGCTGCAGAACGCGCTCGACACCCTGGGGCGCGCGGCCGCGCGCTATGAGGCCGCGTACGCGAAATGGATCGGCGGCGCGACGGTGGACGCGGCGGCGCTCATCGCCGTGAACCAGCATCTCATCCAGGCCGAGCGCGCGATGACGTCGAGCGACGGCCTGCCGCGGCGTCCCTGGTACGAGCATCTGCTGTACGCGCCGGGGTACTACACGGGCTACGGGGTGAAGACGATGCCCGGCGTGCGCGAAGCGATCGAACAGGGGCAGTGGCAGGATGTGGACGCGCAGATCGCGCGGATCGCGAAGGCGCTGCAAGCCGAGGCCGCACTGGTGAACGGCGCCGCGGCGCAGCTCGAGAAGGCGAAATAGCACGGCGGATGCGCGACGGGCGGGCGCCCGTGCACCGGCGCCCGCTCGTCGTACGTCCGCACCCCGCGGCTAGAGCGCCGCGTCCCAGGGCGACGACAGGCGGATCGCCGCGTCGATGATCCCCACCATGCTGTAGGTCTGCACGAAGTTGCCCCACTGCTCGCGGCTCACCGGGTCGATGTCCTCGGCGAGCAAGCCGACGCGATTGCGGCACGCAAGCACCTTCTCGAACAGCGCGCGCGCCTCGTCCATGCGGCCGAGCGCGGCGAGCGCATTGATGTACCAGAAGGTGCACGCGAGGAACGCATTGACGGGGCGGCCGAAGTCATCCTCCTCCGAATAGCGGAAGATGAAGTCGCCCTGGCGCAGATCCTTTTCGATGGCGCGCACCGTGCCGGCGAAGCGCGGGTCGTCGGCGGCGAGGAATCCTACCTCGTGCAGCCGGAGCAGGCTCGCATCGAGCGTGTTCCCGGGCATCGTGCCGGTGAAGCTCCCGAGCTCGGCGTTCCATCCCTTCTCGCAGATCGCGTCGCGGATCCGCGTGGCGTGTTCCCGCCAGTAGGCCTCGCGCTCATGGTATCCCAGCCGCTTGGCGATCCGCGCGAGGCGGTCGCAGCCCGCCCAGCACATCACGCTCGAGAAGGTATGGACGCGCGGCGTGCCGCGCCGCTCCCACATCCCCGCGTCGGGCTTGTCGAAGAGCACGGCCGCGCGCTCGCCGAGCGACTCGAGCCGGCGAAAGAGCAGATCGTCGCCGCGCTGCACCAGGCGCCGGTCCACGAACAGCTGCGTGGCGGCGAGGATCACCGAGCCGTAGACGTCGTGCTGCACCTGCTTGTACGCGAGATTGCCGATGCGCACCGGTCCCATCGCGCGATAGCCATCGAGCGAATCGAGCTCGCGCTCATCGAGCTCGGACAGGCCGCTGATCCCGTACACCGGCTGCAGCGTGCCGTGCTCCGCGCCCGCCACGATGTTGAAGATGTACGCCAGATACGTTCCATCGTGCGCGTGGCGCCCAGGCGGTTGAGCGCGTTCACCACGAAGTACGCGTCGCGCAGCCAGCAGTAGCGATAGTCCCAGTTGCGCCCGCTGTCCGGCGATTCGGGGATCGACGTGGTCATCGCGGCGATGACCGCCCCGGTGTCCTCGTAGACGTTGAGTTGCAGCGTGATCGCCGCGCGGATCACGGCGTCCTGCCACTCGAAGGGGATCGCGAGGTTCCGGACCCAATCGCGCCAGTAGACCGTGGTCTCCTCGAGGAAGCGGCGTCCGACCTCGGCCACGGCGCCGTGGACGGTCTCGTCGGTTCCGAGCAGCATCGTGACCGTGTCGTCGAGATAGAACGTGCGTTCCTCGAGGATGGCGGTGATCGAGGCGTCGGTGGTGACGCGCAACACCACCTCGCGCCCGTCGAACCGGATGTGGTTGCTGCCGGTGGTGACCCGCGCGCGCTCGCGGCCGTACGCATGCGCCGGACGGAGCCGCACCGTGATGCGCGGGTGTCCGCTCACACGCCGGATGCGCCGCACCATGGTCATCGGGCAGAACAGCCGGCCGTACTGCTGGAAGCGCGGCGCGAAATCGGTGATCTCGACGCAGCCGCCCGCGTTGTCATACCGGCGCGTGACGAGCACCGGCGTATTCTCGAGATACGATTGTTCGCTGCGCGCGTGATCCACCACGTCCACGACGAAGATCCCGGTGTCGGCGGCGGCGGAGGCGGGCCCGCGGAGGAGCGAGCAGAACGCGGGATCGCCATCGAAGCGCGGGAAGCAGCCCCACACCACGCCGGCCTCGGCATCCACGAGGCAGCCGATGGCGCCGTTGCCGACGAGCGCGAGATCGAGAGTGCTCATCGGGCCGCCGTGCGCACGCGGCGCCGCGCGCGCGGAGGCGGCACCGCCCCCGCGAGCCATCGGCGCACGGCGCTCACATCGCGCAGCCGCCAGTGCGCCAGTGTCGGGCCGCCGCCCACTTTCACCGAGTGTCCGTGCAGATCGTTCACGACGGCGAACGCGACCTCGTCGCTCACGTCGTCGCCGATGAACACCGGGACCCTGCCGGCGAACGGCGCCTCACGCATGAACTCCAGCACCGCCATCCCCTTGTGACGGCCCGCCGGCTTCAGTTCCACGACGCGCTTGCCGCTCTCGACACTGAACTCCGGTCCGATCTGCGCCTGCACACCGTGGAGTAGTCGGTGCGCATAACCGGCGAGGCGCGGCGCGCGGCGGTAGTGGAGCGCGAGGGAGAGCCCCTTGTCCTCGAGGAGCAATCCGGGGTGGTGCGCCTCCGCCGCGGCGAGTCGCGCGCGCGCCGGCGCGAGCGCGCCGGACGGGAAGACCAGGCGAGAGATGTGGCCGGCCGCGTCGCGCCGCTCCGTGCCGTGCTGCCCCGCCACCGGCGGCCGGAAGCCGGTGAAGATCCGGTCGATCTCCGCGATCGAGCGGCCGCTGATGAGCGCGACCGCGCCGTCGCTTGATTTCGAGAGCCTTCGCAGGAGCGCGAGCAAGGCGCGCTCGACCCGGATCCCGCCGGGCGTCGCCGCGAGCTCGACCAGCGTGCCGTCGATGTCGAGGAAGAAGGCCCACGCCGTGCTCGGCGCGGGCAGCCGCTCGCGCGAGCGCCCGTTGCTGCGGGTCGGCGTCACGCGCCGGCGCGCTCCACGAGCGCGACACCGTGCGCGCGTTCCAGCGGCGATCCCGCGCGCTCGAACAGACTGCTGCGCCGGCGCATCGTCGCCGCATCGATCAGCATCCGCCCGGCCCAGCGGTAGACGTTGAATTCCTCGATGAGCCCGCGCATGAGCCGCATGCGCTCGCGCTGCTCCGCCGGCGGCATGCGCAGCGCCGTGTGGAGCGCCAGCGCGCATTGGTCGGTGTCGTAGGGATTGACGATGAGCGCCTCGGGCAGTTCGCGCGCCGCGCCCGTGAATTGGCTGAGGATCAGCACGCCGCGCTCGTCGTCGCGCGCCGCGACGAACTCCTTCGCCACGAGATTCATGCCGTCGTGCAGGCTGCTCACGACACACACATCGGCCGCGCGATAGTACTCATACACGTCGCGCGGCTCGTGGTGCTCGCGCACCAGGATCACGGGGGGATAGGCGGCGCCGGCGAAGCGCCGGTTGATCCGCTCGGCCGTCGCGTCGACGCAGCTCCGCATAGTGCGCGTACTCGCCGATCCGCGTGCGCGTCGGCGCGGCGATCTGGATGAACGTGAAGCGCCCCACCCACTCCGGATGCGTCTCGAGCAGACATTCGACCGCCCGGAGGCGCTCGTCGATCCCTTTCGTGTAGTCGAGACGGTCCACGCCCACGCCCACATAGTGATTCTCGGGCAGCCCGTGCCGGCGCCGGATCTCGCGGTGGCACTCGGCGACGCTCTTGCGCGACATCTCGGGCGACGGCGGCCATTCTACGGAGATCGGATAGCGCTTCACGGCCGATTGCAGCCCCCGGTAGGTCACGCTGAACACCTCGCGGTCCACCCGCGCCTCGAGCAGCCGGTCGACGGTGTCGACGAAGTTGTTGCAGTGGAATTGCGTGTGGAAGCCGAGAATGCTGCTGCCGAGCAGCCCGTCGAGCAGTTCGTCGCGCCAGGGGCAGATGGCGAAGACCTCCGGGTTGGGCCAGGGAATGTGCCAGAAGGTGATGATCGTGGCGCCCGGGAGCATCTCGCGGATCATCCGCGGCGCGAGCGCGAAGTGGTAGTCCTGAACGAGCACGATCGGATTGGGCGCGTGCGATTCCTGCACCACGGCCTCGGCGAAGCGCCGGTTGATCGCGACGTACTGCTCCCAGTCGGCGGTGCGGAAGGTCGGGCGCACGTGGGCGATGTGGCAGAGCGGCCAGAGCCCCTCATTGGCGAAGCCGTAGTAGTAGCCCTGCTCCTCTTCGGGGGTCAGCCAGACGCGCCGCAGCTGGTACGCCGGATGCTCCGCCGGCACGCCGACGCGGTCATGCGCGTCCACGACCTCGCGGTCGGCGGAGCCGCTTCCGTGGGCGATCCACGTGCCCGAGCACGCGCGCATCATGGGCTCCAGCGCGGTGACGAGTCCGCTCGCGGGCCGCCGCACCACGAGCTCCCCGTTCTCGCGCGAATGGATGTACGGCTCGCGATTGGAGACCACGATGATCTCCTGGCCGCGGAGCACGCCGTGCAGGATCTCGCGCAGCGCGCCGGGGGTCCACGCGAGGCGGTCGTGGTCGCGCGATTGCTGCTCCGACTCGATGTCCTGGATGAGCGCGCGCAGGTCGCGCGCGATCGGGCGGAGTTCGGCGCGCTCGGCCTCGCCGCTCGGACGCAGGAGCCCCTCGCCCTGCAGCAGCGCACGCAGACCCTGGACCCAGCCGCGCCAGCTGATCTGCGCGATCACGACGGTGATCAGCGACACGGTGATGCCCAGCGCGACGAAGAAGTAGAAGAGATAGCGCCGCGTCTCCTCGCTCCGCCGCGCGACGAAGCTCATGTCGTGCACGAGCACGAGGCGGGCGTTGGGATAGCTGTCGGTGGGCAGCGGGCGCACCGAGATGAGCAGCGATCCGCTGCCCCGGGACAGCAGGTTCCCGCCCGGCCCGGCGATCGAATCGAGCGATCCGCAGTGGATGTCGCGCGGCATCGTGACCGTCGCCGCCATCGCGCCGTCGCGGGCGGCGCACCAGCCCATCGCGTACAAGCGCTCGTCGTTCGTGATGCGGGTGAACATATCGACCATCCGCCGCCGATCGCCCGCGCGCACGACCTCCTGCGCCGATTCGTTCACCGTGTTCGCGATCAGGCTCGCGCGCTCCTCGAGATCGCGCACCGACCAGCGCATCATCAGCTTGTCCACCAGCGGCACCGCCGCGTAGGCGAACGCGGCGAGCGCGATGATCAGTGGCACGATGAACCGGAGCGACAGCCGCATCGGGACCTCGCATGATCGTCTGTCGCATTATAACGCGCACCGGCGCCGTGGCGAAGGCGTGCGCGCACATCTGGCGGAGCGGCGCCGCGCGCGGCACATTCGCGCGGAGCGGACCACTCCGTCCCTTTTTCTCTTCGACACCCGAGGATTCACCGATGCGCCGTCCCGATCGCCCGCTGACGTCCATGATGCGGCCCGCACTCGCCGTGCTGCTTGGCGCGATCGTGCTCGCGCCCGGCGCGGCGCGCGCCCAGCAGATGCCGGCCGACGCGTACGCCGCGATGCAATGGCGGTTGATCGGCCCGTTCCGCGGCGGCCGCACGCTGGCGGTGACGGGCATTCCGGGGAATGCCACCACGTTCTACTTCGGCTCGGTGGACGGCGGCGTCTGGCGCACCGTGAACGCGGGGCTCACGTGGGAGCCGCTGTTCGACGGCCAACCGGTCGCGTCGATCGGCGCGATCGCCGTCGCGCCGTCGAATGCGCAGGTGATCTACGCGGGCACCGGCGAGAACGCGCTCCGCTCGGACATCACCTTCGGCACCGGGATGTACCGCTCCGCCGACGGCGGGGCGCACTGGACGCACATTGGCCTCGACGACACGCGGCAGATCGGGAAGGTGCTCGTCAGTCCGACGGATGCGGACGTCGTGCTCGTGGCCGCGCTCGGCCACGCGTACGGGCCGAACGCGGAACGCGGGGTATTCCGCTCGACCGACGGCGGAGCGCATTGGACCAAGGTGTTGTTCAAGGACGAGGACACGGGCGCGATCGACCTCGCGCAGGACCCGACGAATCCGAACGTCGTCTACGCCGCCCTGTACAACGCGCGGCGCACGCCGTGGGCCCAATACCCGCCGAACGAAGGCCCGGGGAGCGGCATCTACAAGTCGACGGACGGCGGCGCGACGTGGACCGCGATCACGGGACACGGATTGCCCGAGGGACCGCTCGGCCGCATCGGCCTCGCCGTGGCGCGCACCGCCGGCGGGTCCCGCGTGTACGCGCTGATCGGCGCGGCCAAGGGCGCGGGAATGTACCGCTCCGAAGATGCAGGGTCGAGTTGGCGTATGGCGGGTAGCGACGCGCGGATCACCAGCCGCAACTGGTATTTCGCACGCGTGGCGGTGGATCCGGCGAATGCCGACGTGCTGTACGTGCCGAACGTCTCATTGCTCAAGTCGGTGGACGGCGGGGCGACGTGGCAGCCGGTGCGCGGCGGACCGGGCGGCGATGACTATCACGAGTTGTGGATCGATCCGCTCGATCCGCGGCGCATGGTGATGGGCAGCGACCAGGGAACGAATGTCACGGTGGATGGCGGCGCCACATGGAGCAGCTGGTACAATCAGCCCACCGCGCAGTTCTATCACGTGGCGGTGGACGACCGCTTCCCCTATCGCGTGTACGGTGCGCAGCAGGACATCGGCGCGGTGGCGGTCGAGAGCCGCGGCGACTTCGGCGCGATCTCGTACCGCGACTGGGCGACGGTGGGCCCGGGCGAAAGTGGGTACGTCGTGCCCGATCCGCTCGATTCGAACATCGTCTACACCGGCAACACGTATGGCACGCTGCACCGCTTCGACTGGGTGACGGGGCAGTCGCAGGACATCGCGCCGCTCGTGCTGCCGACGTTCGGCGTGCCAATGCCGTTCAAGAAGTACCGGTTCACGTGGACGTCGCCGCTGGTGTTCGACCCGTTCGACAAGCACGTGCTGTACTTCGGCGCGCAGCAGCTGCTCGCGACGCGCGACGGCGGGCTGCATTGGACCGAGCTGAGTCCCGATCTCACGGGCGCCAGGGCCGGCGTCGACAAGAACGCCGCGCCGATGGTGGGCGCCGCGGCGGAGCAGGGATGGGGCGTGATCTACACCATCGCGCCGTCGCGCGCGAAGAAGGGCACGATCTGGGTGGGCACCGACGATGGATTCGTGCAGCTCACCACCGACGGCGGGAAGCACTGGAAGAACGTGACGCCAGCCGGTCTCCCGGCGTGGAGCAAGATCACGACGATCGAGGCGTCGCCGTTCGACGCGGCCACCGCGTACGCCGCGGTGGACCGCCACCGGCTGGACGATGTGAGCCCGTGGATATTCCGCACGCGCGATGGCGGTGCGCACTGGACGCGCATCGAGAGCGGCATCGCGCCGAATGCGTACGCGCAGGTGGTGCGCGCCGATCCCGCGAAGCGCGGCCTGCTCTACGCCGGCACGGAACTCGGCGCTTACGTCTCCTTCGACGACGGCGATCACTGGCGCTCGCTGCAGCTGAATCTGCCGGTGGCCTCGGTGCGCGATCTCGTGGTGCACGACAACGATCTCATCGCGGCGACGCATGGCCGCTCGTTCTGGATCCTCGATGACGTGACGATCTTGCGGCAGCTGAACGATTCCGTGATGTCGCGGCCGGCGACGCTCTTCACGCCGGCGCGCGCCGTGCGCATCCGCCGCAGCGTGAGCGACAACACGCCGGTGCCGCCGGAAGAACCACACGGCTTCAATCCGCCGGCCGGCGCGATCATCGATTATTGGCTGCGCGAGGCGCCGCAGTCGCCCGTGGTGATCGAGATCCTCGACGCGCGCGGCGCGATCGTGCGCCTGTTCTCGAGTGATGCCGAGCTTCCCAAGCCGAGCGCGCCACCGCAGATCGCACCCAATTGGCTCGAGCCGCGGCCGCAGCCGCCCGGCAAGCATGCGGGACACAATCGCTTCGTGTGGGACCTGCGCTATCCGCCGCCGCCGGCGGAGATGTACGCGTACACGATGCAGGTGATGGCCGGCGAGGGCGCCGAAATGGAACCAATGGGACCGCTGGTCGTTCCGGGTTCGTATCGCGTTCGCCTCATCGTGGGCAACGACAGTGTGACGCACACCTTCACGGTGACGAACGATCCGCGCGTGAAGGCGACGGCGGCCGCGTTGCGTTCGCAGACCGCGCTCGCGCTCGACATCTGGAACGCGGAAGCGACGCAATTCGCGCTCGAGGGCGCGGCGCACACGCTGATCGAGCGCCTGCGCACGATCCCGGCCGCGACGCTCGATTCCGGCGCGCGCGCCGCGATCACGAACCTGAAGGCGGCGGCCGACAGCATCGAGAACGGGATGGGCGACGATCTCGCGAATGTCCTCTCGGCCGTCGAGAGCGCCGATCGCGAGCCGACGCAGCAGGCGCGCGAGGCGGCCAAGCAGGCGACCACCAAGCTCCTGGCGCTCATGAAGCGCTGGAACACCATCGCCAGTACGGACCTTCCGAGACTGAATGCGGTGCTCCGTGCTCGCGAATTCGCCCCGGTCGAACTTCCGCCCCTGGATCACCGGGCACCGCCGCTGCGTCTGCCGCCCGCGTAGGGTTTTTCCCCCAGCCGCCGCGGGAGTTGCGCCGACAGAATTCCGGCGCGCAACCGGCGATCCTCCGGACAGCCGCGATGGCGCGGCTCAGCTCCGGAGGCTCCCGTGTCGGCTCCCACTACGCACCGCCCGATCGTGGTCACGCACGAGCGCGGCGTGCAATTCGCGGCGCAGATCCGCTCGCATCGCATCCTCACCGACCAGCCCGTGCGCGGCGGCGGGAACGATGAAGGTCCGATGCCGCTCGAACTCCTCGGCGCCTCGCTCGGCACCTGCATCGCACTGTACGTGCAGAAGTATCTGGAGAGCCGCCAGCTGCCGTTCGAGGGAATGCGCGTGGAAGTCGAACAGCACGGCGCCGCGAATCCGCACCGCGTGGGCGAGTTCGCCGTGCGCGTGGTGCTGCCGGTCGAGCTGCCGGAGCATCACGCCGCGATGATGGAGAAGGTCGCGCGCAGCTGCCCCGCGCACGCGACGCTGGAGCATGGCGCCGCGATGAACATCCGGATCGAGACCGAGGCGCCGGTCTCCGCCTAGCCGCCGCTGCTGCGGAGAAAACGCCGCGCCAGCTGCTCGGTACGCTCATCTTTCTCGCGGATCGCCGCCGCGAGAATGAGTTCTACGTGCGGCCGGAGCTTCACTTCGCCGAACCGGTACCCCGTCGCATTCTCCGCCGAACGCGAGTCTCCGACGTTCGCGCCTTGGATCAGCGCCCGCGCCGCCGCCGCGTCGAAATCGGGATGATCTCGCTTCGGCAGATCGTACTTCGGCTCCGGCTCCGCCGCATCCTCATTGACGAACGCTCGCGACATGGACTGCCCAGCGTCTGGGTCAAGCGTCTAGTACTGCGGTTGCAGGCGACAGTCGACAGTCGACAGTCGACGTCTGCTGTTAGGCAATCCCGACTTTGATCGCCTTCGGTGACCGCATCCGTGAACGTGTCGATCTCCTGCGGCGTCGTATAGACGTTCGGCGTGATGCGGATGCCGCTGGAACTCGGGATGCACGATCGGCGTGTTCACGATGTGGTACTTGCTCCCAGAGCCAGTTGCCGAGCTTCACCGAGTCGAGCCCATCGACATTGAACAGGCAGATCGCGCCGCTCTTGTCGCCGGTGAGCGGCGTGAGCACGTTCACGCGCGGCGCTCTCGGCGAGGAGCGGCATGCGCCCAGCGATCGCGGAGGTAGCGGAGCCGCGCGATCTTGCGGTCGATGCCGATCCCGCGGCTGAACGCGAGCGCCGTGCTCACCGTGTTGAAGTTCGCCTGCGGGTGCGTGCCGATCTCCTCGTACTTCCGGATGTTCGCCTTGTTCGCCTCGACCGAACCCATGAGCGACCAGAGCTGCTGGATCTTCTCCTGCCGCACGTAGAGGAATCCTGAGCCGATCGGCGCGAGCGTCCACTTGTGCAGCGACGTGCCGTAGTAGTCGCACTCGAGATCGTCGCGCTTGAACGGGAAGTGGTTGAACGCGTGCGCGCCGTCCACGATCACCTGGATGCCCAGCGGCCGCGCCATGCGCACGATCGTCGCGCACCGGCATGATCTGCCCGGTGAGGTTCGTGATGTGCGTGACCTCGATGATCTTCGTGCGCGGCGTGATCGCCTGCGCGGAACTGCTCCACCAGGTACTCATCGCTCGGCGGCGGCACCTTGAAGCGAGATCTGCTTGAGCACGATCCCCTCGCGGCGCACGCGCTGCTGCCAGTCGTGATCATTCGCGGCCGTAGTTCTGGTTCGTGACGATCGACCTCGTCGCCGCTTCTTGAGGTCGATGCCGAAGATCATGTTCTCGAGGGCCTCGCTCGCGTTGCGCACGACCGCCATCTCTTCGGGATCGCAGCCGAAGTCCTTCGCGAGGTCGCGCCGCGTGCCCTCCATGCGCGGCTCGAGCACGCGCCACATGTTCTCGACCGGCAGCTCGTTGATGAAGCGGATCTCGTCTCACCAACTGCGTCCACGACGTAGCGTCGGCGCCGGCGAGATCGCCACCGTTGTTGAGGTTGATCATCGTGCGATCGACGTCGAAGGCGCTCTGGATCAGACTCCAGTACGTCTCGTCCTGCGCGACGTCGGCGGGCGCACGGTCGCCGGCGATGACGTTCGCCTTGAAGAGCTCGACCGAAGGCGTTCTTCTTCAATACGGGGGCGACCGCGATGGCTCCGGTGAGGCCTTGGACGAATTCGCGCCGGGAAGTCATGAGGGGTTCAGGGCTCGGGAGTCGGGAGTCGGGAATCGGCCGGTGCACCGAATATGCAGACAGTTCCGCGCCGCGCCAGTTCGCGGAAGCGCGGCAGGGCGCGCATACTCACTTCGGAGTGATGTGCAAGCGATCGGCAGGCGCGGCGTCCTCAAGGCGATGAGTGTATGCGATGATTGAAGCGATGCGGCACCGTGCGCTGACGGTACACGCGCTGAGCGTCGCCTTACTTTGCGGCGCCTCGGCCGCCAGGGCCCAGGCGGCTCACGATGGGTGCGCGCGGCTGTCGATTGCGATCGCGCGGTTCGTGCCGTCCTGCCCAGGGCCGGCGCCAGAGAGCACGGCGACCAAGCCCACCTTGAATTCAGCGCTTGAGTACCAGATTCTTGAGTTCCCGGCGCGCAGCGCGCCACCGGCGGTCTTCTTCCTCTGGTCGGCATCGTTCCGCGGCGTGCACGAGATGTACCCATTGGAGCGCATGGGCCTCTGGTACGGTGCACGGATCGGCTGGTTCACCAACGACGAGCCCTCGAACCCCTACGGGATCGTGCCCGACACGCTCGTGGCCCGCCAGTTCGCTCTTCGCGCGTCCGATTCAGCGCTCTTCTCCGAGGCGCTCGATCGCGAGCTTTCCGCCCAACCCGCGATCAGAACCTACTGGCGGAAGCTCCTTGTGCGCGACCCCTCAACGCCGCTCGACGTGGTCCTTCGCACGGTGCAGCGCGACGCGCCCTCGCTCGCGGTCGCGACGCTCTCGAATCCGCGGCTGCGCGAGGACAGCATCTCGTTCGATTGGTGGTTACGATTCGCGCCGGTCCATCGCGAATTCTGGAATGCGGCGATCCTGGCGCCATCCATCCGCGACAGCGCCGATCGGCTTGTGGCGATAGCGGATGTGCCGGCGGCCCGGTTCGACGGGAGGTTCCAAGCGGATGTGACCGCTCGAGTCAACGCGCTTGCGCCCACGCTGGCGGCGATCGCGAAGCCGGCATCGGACGCGCTCGCCTTGTATCTCTACCGGTCCCACACCCCCGACCCGCATTGCGCCGCAACGTCGGACCTTCCGCTCGTGCCGACGCCGCCGTACCGCGGCAACTTGATCCTCGCACTCGTCGCATCTCCTACGTTCCGGTGTTCGCGCATGCGCGCTGCCCAGGACAGCCTCGCGCGCAAACGAACCAACCGGAACGCCGTGTTGATTCGAGCAATCGCGGAGATCAGCGCGGGGCGGCTCGCGCCCAACCCGCTGTTGGGCTTGCTCGATAACTTTCAACAGGCCGGCGCCGGCAACTGGCCCGTGACCGATGCCGTGAGCACGCTCGATGAACGCTTCGCTCCTGAGCGCGTGGCGGCCACGCGATGGCTCGCGTCGGACTCACTGACGCCGGACTCGCTCCTTGCGCTCCTATTCCGAACTCTGCGAGTGCGAGCGAACTGGAGATTGGCGCAGGCGCTGGAAGAGAATGCACGGGTCATGAGGGACTCAACCTATCTGCTTGAACTTGCCGCGCTCGACCCGGTCGCCTATCGCCAAGTTCCGCAGATCGGCGGGTGGGCGCTGGCGCGGATGAGAGGGAAGCCGCCGCCATCGCGCGTGCCGCCCCCATCGCCGCCGCATCCGATGTCGCGACCCCAGCGCGATGTGGATCTGCACCCGCCGCCCCCTCCGCCGCCGCCGCGGCGCCGTCAATGGCCCGGCCATTGCCTCGAACGCGACGCGTGGAGCGACAAGCTCGCCACCGCGAATGGCGAGGCGCCCGCGCTGGTCGCCGATGACTCGGTCTGTACCCGGTTGTCGGCCGCCCTGGACTCGGTCTTCATCATCCCGATCACCGCCGATTCCATCTACGCGTTCACGAGCGGCGCTCACTACCTGGCGGCGCTCGCGCCGCCGCGCGCCGGCATGGACGTCACGGTTGTGAAGTTCGACTCGACATTCGCCGAGATATCGCGGCGCAAGGTGCACATTCCGTAGCGCTCCTCGGCATTGCTTGCGAGGATCGCGATTCCGTGGCATGGTACCGCCGCCGCTCACCTCGCCTGGGAGATGAATCCATGACGTCGATCCGCGTGCGCCCGCTCTCGCTGCTGCTGGCCGTTGCAACAGTCACCGCCGCGCATGCCCAGGCGACCACGTCCTCCGTGCACGCGAAGGCGGGCACGCCGGCGCACACGCCCGGCAGCACATCGAGCACGACGGCGTCGTCGACGGCGGGTGCGACGAGCGCCGCCGCGACCGCGACGATGCCACCGAACGTCCTGGCGATGAACCCGTCGGCGATGGTGAACGTGAACGGCAAGCAGGTGAGCGCCGGATCCGTGCAGGCGGAGGTCAAGGCGCAGATCCACAAGCAGGCCGGGCCGCCCAGCGTGATGAAGCTCTCCTCCGGCAAGCGGCCGCCCGCGATGCTCACTGGTTCCACGGTGCACGGGGCCGCGTCGTCGACTGAAATGCACAACTCGGAAATGCCCAAGGTGCTCGACTGCGCCAAGTCGCAGCCCACCATCTTCCGCGTGACGGGTTCCATGTCGCCGGGCAAATCCTTCATGCTGGAGGGATACTGCTTCGGCGATCAGATCGGCACGGTGAAGATCAACGGCGCGTTCCCCGCCGGTGCGCCGCAGCTCGTGTTCACGCAGTGGCAGGGCGGGAAGATCAAGATCACGGTGCCGGCGGTCTCGGGCGCCGCCGACCAGCAGGTGTACGTCTCGGTCGTGACCACGAACAAGCGCGAATCAGCGGCCAAGCCGATCGCCTTCTTCGCCACGCGTTCGCGCGTGGAAGTGCCGGCCCACTACTGGACGCCGGGCACGCACTACGAGAAGACGTGGGACAACCTCGCCACGAAGACGCCCGCGGAGACGAGCCCCACGCCGATGAGCGTGACGGTGAATCCCGCCTGTGCGCTGAGCGACATGACGTCCACCGCGACGGTGGGCAAGGTCACCGCGATCAACGGATGGTCCGACGGTCCGCCCAACGTGAGCAATGTGCAGATCGCGTGGAATCCGCAGATCACCATCACGAACATCACCATAGGATTCCACGTGGCCGGCTGGGAGGTCGGCAGTGTCGCCTTCGACGTAAAGGCGTGGGCGGATTGCCCGGTGGGGGTCGCGCCGTAACGGCCTAACGGCGGGCTGTCGGCTTTCGGCTGTCGCCTACGAACTGCTCGCGAATCCAGAACCCATTCGAGGAACGCATTCATGACGTCGATCCGTGTGAAGTCGCTCTCGCTGCTGCTGGCCGCTGGGACCGTCACGTTGGCGCAGGCCCAGGCGACGAGTACTGGCGTCCACCCGAAGGCCGGCACGCCCGCGTCGTCGCCCACGGCGACGTCAGCGCCTTCGCAGACGTCGCACATGTCGACCTCGACCGCGACGACGAAGCTGCCGGCCGGCGTCATGACGATGTCGCCCAATACGATGATCACGGTCGGCGGCAAGCAGGTGTCGGCCGGCTCGGTGCAGAGCGACGTCAAAGCGCAGATCCGGAAGGCGGCCGGCCCGCCGACGCTCATGCATGTCGCATCGAATAAGCGGCCGAGCGTGCATCCCAATACGTCGATGACGCACGCGTCGGCGAGCGGTGCCACCAGCCTGGGGCCGGCCGCGATCTCGCATATCCAGGATTGCGCGACGGCACCGCCGGTGATCACCAAGGTGCAGGGGAAGATGACGCCCGGGCAGACGATCACGCTCACCGGCGGCTGCTTCGGCGACCAGCCGGGCGAAGTGAAGCTCAATGGTCTCTTTCCCGCAGGCGCGCCGCAGCTCGCGAAGACGCGTTGGACGAACGGGCAGATCCAGCTCGCCGTGCCGGCCGTGACCGGCGCGGCGAACCAGCAAGTATTCCTCACGATCGTGAACGAGCACCACCACGAATCGCCGGCCAAAGCCGTCAACTTCGTCGCCACGAACCACCGCGTCGAGGTGCCCGCGTCGTACTGGCACGCGTTCTCGCATTTCGAGTCCCAATGGCAGGACACCAACGACCCGCCGGCGAAGGCGAATACGAGCCCGACGCAGTTCGACGTGACCGTGAACCCCGCCTGCGCGCTCGACAACATGGACACGAACGCGGCGGTCGGGCGTGTCACCGCGATCACCGGCTGGGCGGAGGGCCCGCCGAACACCGCCACCGTTCAGGTCGCCTGGCATCCGCAGACCACGGTCATCACGCACTTCGGCATCGTCTCAAGTACGTCGGTGTTCGAGGCGATGACCTTCGATGTTCGAGCCTGGGCGAACTGCCCGGCGGGCATCGACCCCTAGGAACGAGCGACGGCCGACGCCGACGGTGGACGTCCCGCCGTTATTGCTTCTCGCTCACCGTGTACAGCGACTGCATCCCCGCAATGAGATGCGGCCCCACGTGGCAATGGTAGAGCCACGTGCCCGGATCATCCGGCACCATGTCCGCGATGATCATGCCCATCGTCGTGAGGCTCAGCACGTCGGTGCGCATGTGGTTGGCCACGACGGTATTCCCGTGCCAATGCGGCGCGTGCACCTGGAAGTTCGCGTCGGCCAGCGTGTACCACCGCACGCGCTCGCCCACCTTCATCACCGGGATCGGCCCGTTCCCGTACACGAAGCCGTTCATCGTCTCCTTCAGATTGCTGGCGTAGAACGGATCGGCGAAATCGCCGGGGCGCGCCTTCTTCACGGTCGCCGGCTTGAGCGCGTACGTCTTGATGTTCTCGTCGAAGTACGGACTCGCGTTCTCGTCCATTTCGAGGAAGCCGGTGATGAATTCGCGGTCCACATCCTTCGGTGAGCCATCCGGCTTCGCCTCGCCGCGCGCCGTCACGATGATCGGGCCCACGAGGCCCGTGTTGAGGTCCGCATCCTCGGCGACGTGCGAGTGGTACATCCAGAGCACCGACGAACCGTCGCCCGGCGCCGGACCCGCGCGGTCCGGCACCGGCCACACGTACGTCGTCGTGCCGCCGGGCTGCACTACGCCCCCGCTGTTGTCCTTCGTCCCATCCGCATACGACGCGCCCTCGGAGGCCTTCGCGTAGAACACGCCGTGCGGATGCATGCTGAAGGGCAGGTGCCCGTTGTTCCGGAAGATCACCTTGATCGTGTCGCCGACTTCGGCGCGCAGGAGCGGCCCGAGGATGCCGAGATGCTCCCACTCGGGCGGGCGCGGCTTGAGCGTCTTGAACGTCGAGTCGGTGTACTCGCGATAGACGGCCTTCTTGTAGGTGGTGCCGAGCCGGTCGGGACCGCGGCCGACGAACTGATTCTCGAGGGGCCCAAAGGGCTTGCCGGTGATCTTGTTCATCCCGGAGGGTGCATAGTTCCAAGCGATCTCATCGGCGGCGACGTAGTAGATGCGCGTGTGCGGTCCGCCTTGCGGAGCGCACCCCGCGGCGAGGGAGACGGCGAGCGCGAGCGACAGGCGGATGGTGCGAGTGGAGAAGAGTGGCATGGATCGGACCTCGATGTAGGCGAGACGCGGGGTACGATACAGCGCGCGGGGTGGGGCACAAGCATACCGCGAACGGCAGTCCTTCCCTCTCGCGACCGCCCCCTCCCCCGCATACTTTAACGTGTTCTAACGCGGACCCACATGGCCAGTTCGGTCGAGAAGCTGCAGGCAGCGATCGCAGGACGGTACGCGATCGAGCGCGAGCTCGGCCGCGGCGGCATGGCCACCGTGTACCTCGCGCACGACGTGAAGAACGATCGCGAGGTCGCGATCAAGGTGCTGCTCCCCGAGGTCGGCGTCGCGCTCGGCCCCGAGCGCTTCAAGCGCGAGATCGACATCGCCACGAAGTTCAGCCATCCGCACGTGCTCCCGCTCTACGACTCGGGCGACGCGGATGGCCAGCTGTTCTACGTCATGCCCTTCGTGGAGGGCGAGTCGCTGCGCGGCAAGCTCGACCGCGAGAAGCAGCTGTCCGTGCCCGAGGCCGTGCGCATCGCCGCCGAGGTGGCCGACGCGCTCGATTACGCGCATCGCCAGGGCGTGGTGCACCGCGACATCAAGCCCGAGAACATCCTGCTCGAGGATGGCCACGCGCTCGTGGCCGACTTCGGCATCGCGCGCGCCGCCGCGGCCGCCGGCGAAGAGAAGCTGACGCAGACGGGCGTCACGCTCGGCACGCCGGTGTACATGAGCCCCGAACAGGCGATGGCCGACAAGGGGATCGACGGTCGCGCCGACATCTACAGTCTCGGGTGCGTGCTGTACGAGATGCTGAGCGGCAATCCGCCCTTCGTCGGCCCCACGGCGCAGGCGATCCTCGCGCGCCACGCGCTCGACCAGGTGCCGTTGCTCACGATCGTGCGCAACGCGATCCCCGACGAGGTCGAGGACGTGGTGCTCAAGGCGCTGGAGAAGGTGCCGGCCGACCGTTTCCAGACGGCGCGCGAGTTCGCCGACGCGCTGCGCGCGCCGCACAGTCCCGCGGGCGCGCGGCGTTCGACCGGCGGCCGTCAGCGGACCGGCGAACGCACCGGGCAGCGCGGCCGCGGCGCCGCGCCCAAGAGCAAGGCCACGATGTGGATCGCGATCGGCGCGGTGGCGGTCGTCGCGGTGGCCGGCTTCTTCGGCTGGCGCGCCACGAAGGGGCGCGGCGGCGCGTCCGCCGCCGGCGGCCTCGACCCGCGCCGGATCGCGGTGCTCTACTTCACCGACGCGACGCGCGATTCGAGCCTCGGCTTCCTCGCCAGCGGGCTCACCGACGGATTGATCTCCCAGCTCGGCCGCGTGGACGGGCTGAGCGTTGTGTCGCAGGGCGGCGTGAGCGCGTACCGCGGCAGTGCGCTGCCGGCGGACAGCATTGCGCGTGTGCTCGAGGCGGGCACGCTCGTGCGCGGCACCGTGGAGCGGGAAGGGGACAAGGTGCTCGTGAACGTGAAGCTCCTCGACGGCACCAGCGGCGCGGACTTCCAGCGCGCGAGCTTCGAGCTGCCCGCGAAGAACATCACCGCGATCCGCGACACGCTCACGGTGCAGGTGGCGCGGCTCATCCGTTCGCGGCTGGGCGATGAGGTGAAGCTCCGCGACGACCGCGCCGGCACCGACAACGCCGACGCGTGGGCGATGCTCGAGCGCGCGAAAGAGCTCGAGCGCACCGGGACGGCCGCGATGGGCGCGGGCGCCCACACCGGCCAGCGCCCGTCCGCCGGCGTGTCGGCAGTGGTCCAAGGATCGGCGGCGCCCCCGCGGACGTCCGTCGAGACGGCGTCCAACGCCGCCGATCCCTGGCCGAATGGCACGAGCGGACGGCTCGCATCGGACCGGCTCGTCACGGCGCCGGTCCCTCCCGATGGGCCCCCACCCGCCGTCGCCTCGTGCCATCGAGGTGCCTCGTCACTGCCCTGTCCCCCGAGCAGGGCAGTGACGGTGGCCGACGCGACGGAGGGTGCTGGCAGGCGGTGTCTGTGCGTCCATGCCCACCCCTTTCCGTTGGCGTCGTTCGGGGGACAGGAGCAGGTCGGCGGGCGGCTGATACGTGGGCCTACTTGCGATCGCCGCGGTATCAGCGGGTGGGCACGGCTCTCCTGACATGCGATAGGAGAACGTCGTAACAGCCTGGTGATCGCCCCACGAGCGCCATAGGCTCGGGCTCGGAGAAGTCCGGACCCTCCCCAGAAGAAAAGGTGCCCATGGACACGCCTGATCAGCCGAACAGTCGAGCCGCGGCCCCGTCGTCAGACACCCCCCGGCAGCGGCGCCTGCCGACGCGTGCCCGAGGACATCCTGCACCGTTACAACGCCCGCGTCCTGGACCCGTCGACCGCGCCGCGCGAACCCGGGTCAGCCGATGTTCCGGTCGACCGTCTACATCGCCGACCGACTGCATCCTCAACGGCGGGGCGAGCGCCGAGACCCGCCAGGCGCTGGTAGCATGCCGCCGAGCGCAACGGCGCCGGCGTCATCTTCGAGGACGAGCCCGACCGGCCGCCGCGGAGCCACGCGCTCGCCCGCCGCCGGCGGGACTCGGTGACAAGCCGAGCCTGTTCTCACGACCGTACGATTCGTGCCCACTGGCACCGGACCGGCGGCCCCGCCCGACGCGTGGCACATCCTGCAGACGTTCCGCACGATCGTGACGCGCGACAGCGCGAACGTCGGCGCGTCGCCCTCGACCACCTGATCGGCGCGACCCCGTACGTCAGCGGCGTTCCGTTCATCGGTGGCGTGCCGTTCATCGGTGGCGTGCCGTTCATCGGCGGTGTGGGGACGGCAGGTGGCGGCTCGTCGCAGTATGCGCTCCCCGGGTACGGCGGTCGCGCGCCAGTGAACTGGATCGGACCGGAGCCCGCCCGACGTCGCGGACGCAGACATGCCGTGCCGGCGCCCAGTCGTCGTCGTCCTCGACACCGGCACGGGCACCCACCCCTGGTTGGGTCCAGACATCGTGGACCGCAACGGCCAGGTGCGAGGGACGCCGCTCGGGACTGCAGGATCCGCTCACCAATCCCGAAGAGACGGGCATCGTCGACGACCCGTTCGAAGGCATCCTCGACTCTGATGCCGGACACGGCACGTTCATCGCCGGCCTGATCCGCCAGACCTGCCCCGATGCGCACATCCTGTCGGTGTGCGTCATGTCCAGTGACGGGGCAGTCGC
The DNA here is from genome assembly GCA_963751275.1 of uncultured Gemmatimonadaceae bacterium. Taxonomy (GTDB): domain Bacteria; phylum Gemmatimonadota; class Gemmatimonadetes; order Gemmatimonadales; family Gemmatimonadaceae; genus DATKOH01. The sequence goes on from CAVVTZ010000003.1 coordinate 59,943, forward strand.
CGAGAGCGCGCTGCTCGACGCGCTGAGACTGCTCGTCATCCGCCAGCACGACGCCCAGGTCAGCGGAAACGCCGCAGACATCGTGGACGCCCTGTCGCTGTCCCTCGGGTACTACCACGAGCAGCCCGACGACATCACCTTCGACCCTGCGCTCCTGCAGCCGCTACAGGAACTCGGAGCCATGGGCGTTGCGGTCACCGTCTCCGCCGGAAACGACGCAACGTCCCGGCCGTTCTTCCCAGCCGCGTTCGCGCCGTATACCGAGGGAGTA
>CAVVTZ010000004.1:0-28110 GCA_963751275.1 uncultured Gemmatimonadaceae bacterium
GCCCGGCTGCCTCTCACGAGCCGGCTGGTGCAGTCGGCGCGGGCCGCACCGGTGATCGTCGTCGCGAGTGCTCCCGAGGCGGACCGTCGCACGGCGCTCGAACGCCATGGGGTGGAGGTCCTCCTGGCGCCGTCGCTGGACGCGGGCCTGGTGGCGCTGCGGGAGCGCGGGATCCGCGCGCTGCTCGTGGAGGGGGGCGCCCGGCTCGCCGCAGCCCTGCTGGAGCGCGCACTCGTGGACCGATTGGTTATCTTTCAGGCGCCGATCAACCTCGGGGCCGGCGCGCTGCGCCCCTTCGATGCGTTGCCGCCCGCGTTGGTGCCTGACGCCTCGAAATACCGCGTCGTGGACCGGCGCGCGGTGGATGCGGACACGATGACCGTCTTTGCCCTGAGGGAGCTCCAGTGTTCACCGGACTGATCGATGATGTCGGACAGATCGAGCGCGTCGCGGCCACACCGGCCGGCGCCGAGCTCACGGTCCGCTGCCGCTACGGGGACCTCGCGCCCGGCGAGAGTATCGCGCTCAACGGCGCGTGCCTCACCGTGCGCGAGTGCGGCCCGCAGTGGTTCGCCGTCGCCGCGGTGGGCACCACGCTCGAACGCACGAACATCGCGAACTGGAGGCCGGGGACTCGCGTGAACCTCGAGCGCGCGCTCCAGGTGGGCGACCGCCTCGGCGGCCATATCGTGCAGGGCCACGTCGATGGGTTAGGCACGATCCGCAGCACCCGGGAGGTCGATACCGCGAGACTCCTCGATGTGTCGTTCCCGCTGCCGCTGCTCGATCTGGTCGTGCTCCACGGCTCGGTCGCGATCGATGGTGTGAGCCTCACCGTGAATGCGCTGCCGTCGCCGGACACCGTGCAGGTGGCGATCATCGACTATACGCTCCGCCATACCACGCTCGGCGAACTCGCCGCCGGCGACCACGTGCACGTGGAGGCGGACGTCGTCGCCAAGCACGTGCAGAAGCTCATGGCGCCTTTCAGCGCGGGAGTGGTCTCGTGAGCTCCCCCTTCGGCACCGTCGAGCAGGCGATCGCGGACATCCGCGCCGGCAAGCTCATCATCGTCGCCGACGACGAGGATCGCGAGAACGAGGGCGATCTCATCGGCGCGGCGGAGTTGATGACCCCCGAGATGGTCAACTTCGTCACGAAGCGCGGGAGCGGGCTGCTCTGTCTCGCGCTGCCGTCCGACCGCTGCGACGAGCTCGGGCTCACCGCCGTCTCCGAGAACAACGTGGACGCGTACCGCACCGCGTACACGGTGAGCATCGATGCGGTCGCGCGCCATGGCGTCACGACCGGCATCAGTGCGCGCGACCGCGCGATCACGATCCGCGTGGCCGCCGATCCGGCAATGACCGCGGCCGACATTCGGCACGGCGGCCACATCCAGCCTCTGCGCGCGCGGCGCGGCGGCGTGCTGGAGCGCACCGGCCACACCGAGGCGGCGATCGACCTCGCGCGCCTCGCCGGATTGCAGCCCGCCGGCGTCGTCTGCGAGATCCTGCGCGATGACGACGGCCAGCCCGCGCGCCGCCCGGAGCTCGAGAAATTCGCGCGCGAGCACGCGCTCACCTTCATCACGGTCGCGCAGCTCGTTGCGCACCGCCTGCAGAACGAGCGGCTCGTCCACCGCGTCGCCGAGGCGCGCCTCCCCACCGAGTGGGGCGAGTGGCGGATCATCGGCTACCGGAACGATGTGGACGCGCATGAGCACGTCGCGCTCGTCTACGGCGACGTCGCCGGCGGCGAGAACGTGCTGGCCCGCATGCATTCGCGCTGCCTCACTGGCGACGTGTTCGGCTCGCAGCGCTGCGACTGCGGCTGGCAGTTGCACAGCGCGATGCAGATGATCGCCGAGGCCGGCAGCGGCGTGGTGGTCTATCTCGACCAGGAAGGGCGCGGCATCGGCCTGCTCAACAAGCTCCGCGCGTACGCGCTGCAGGACGCGGGCGCGGATACGGTGGAGGCCAACGAGCAACTGGGCTTCAAGCCCGATCTCCGCAACTACGGGATCGGCGCGCAGATCCTGCTCGACCTGGGCCTCAAGTCGATCCGGCCGATGACGAACAATCCTCGCAAGATCGTCGGGCTCGAGGGGTACGGGCTCGGCGTGGGCGAACGCGTGCCGATCCGCGCGCCGAGCACCGTGGAGAACAGCGGCTATCTCGCGGTGAAGCAGAGCAAGCTCGGCCACTTGTTGGCGCACTGATGGCGGAGTTCAGCGGAACACCCACCGGCGCCGGCCGGCGCATCGCCGTCGCCGTGAGCCGGTTCAATGAGACCGTCACGCAGAAGCTGGTGGACGGCGCGTTGGACGCGCTGCTCAAGCACGGCGTGGCGCTCGACGACATCGATGTCGTCTGGGTGCCCGGCGCGTGGGAGCTCCCGGCGGCCGCGCGCGTGCTCCTCGCCAGCGAGCGCTACGACGCGCTCATCGCGCTCGGCGCCGTGATCCGGGGCGAGACGCCGCACTTCGAGTACGTGGCCGGTGAGGGCGCGCGGGGGCTCGCCGATGCCGCGGCCGAAGCCAACGTGCCGCTCGGGTTCGGCCTGCTCACCTGCGACACGGTGCAGCAGGCGATGGACCGCGCGGGCGGCGCCCACGGCAACAAGGGCTGGGACGCGGCGCTCGCCGCGCTCGAGATGGCCGACCTGTTCGACCAGCTCCAGGCGGGCGATGAAGATTGAGACGCGCGCGCGGGCGCGCGCGGTGCAGGCGGTGTATGCATGGGATGTGACCGGCGCGGACTCGCTCGAGCGCGTGTCCGAGCGCCTCTGGGATGACATCGTGGTCACCGGCACGGTGCGCCGTCGCGCCGCGGCGCTGGTGAAGGCGGTCGGCGAGCGCTGTGCGACGATCGACGCACTCCTCCGCGACGTGACCGAGAACTGGCGCCTCGAGCGGCTGGGCGCGATCGAGCGCTCGGTGCTGCGCGTGGCCGCCGCCGAACTCGCGATGGAAGAGACACCGCCCAAGGTCGTGATCCAGGAGGCCGTGCGGCTCACCGAGCGATTCGGCAGCGAGGCGAGCGCGCGATTCGTGAACGGCGTGCTCGACGCGCTCGCGCGGCACATGGGGCGCCTCGCGTGAAGCTCGTCGTCGTCAACTGGAACGATCGCGAGAATCCGCACGCCGGCGGCGCCGAGATCCACCTGCATGAGATCTTCGGCCGGCTCGCCGCGCGCGGGCACGCGGTCACGCTGCTGAGCAGCGGCTGGGCGGGCTGCGCGCCGCGCGCCGTGCTCGACGGCATCGACGTCCACCGCGTGGGTGCGCGTTATACGTTCCAGTTCCAGGCGCACGCGTACTATCGCCGCGCGCTCGCGCCGCTGAACGCCGACGTGCTGATCGAGGACATCAACAAGGTGCCGCTCTACACGCCGCGCTGGCACGCGCGTCGCACGATGGCGCTCGTGCCGCACCTCTTCGGCAGCACGGCGTTCCAGGAGGTCTCCTGGCCAATGGCGGCCATGGTCTGGACGCTCGAGCGGCCGCTCGTGCCCGTCTACCGTGGCATCCCCTTCGAGGCGATCAGCGAGAGCACCGCCGGCGATCTCGCCGACCGCGGCGTGCCGCGCGACACGATCCGCGTGATCTACCCGGGCATTGACTCTGTCTTCTATACGCCAGCCCCCGATGCGCGCGCGCCGGAGCCGCTCTTCGTCTACCTGGGCCGTTTGAAGCGATATAAGCGGGTGGATCTGATCATTCGGGCCTTCGCGCAGATGGCGCACCCCACCGCGCGGCTGCTCATCGCCGGCACCGGCGGCCACCGCGCCGAACTCGAGGCGCTCGCGCGCTCGCTTGACCTCGGGCAACGCGTGGAGTTTCTTGGATTCGTGACCGATGCGCAGAAGCTCGCGCTGCTGCGCCGGGCATGGGCCCTGGTGTTCACGTCGCCCAAGGAAGGGTGGGGGATCACGAACTTCGAAGCGGCGGCGTGCTGTACGCCGGTGATCGCGTCGGATTCGCCGGGATTGCGGGAATCGGTGCGGGACGGCGAGACCGGATTCCTGGTGCCCCACGGCGATGTGGCCGCGCTCACGAAGTCGATGACCCGCATCGCCGGAGACCGCGCGCTCGTGGCGGCGCTGGGAGCCAAGGGACGGATCTTCGCCGAGCGGTTCTCGTGGGACCGCGCGGCGGATGAAACGGAAGCGCATCTCGCGTCGATCGCCGGCGCGTAGCTCAACGGGAGAGTGCCAGTGCGAATCGATTTCCACGCCCACCATGCTCTGATCTCCGATTCCCTCCGTTTGCGCGCGACGCGCACGATGAATCGCATCGCCGGCCGCGCGCCGCATCCGATGGACGCCGCCGTGCGCGTGGAGCGCGACGGCCCGGACATCCACGTCGAGGTGGAATTGCACGCGAAGCGGCGCAAGCCGCTCGTCGGCACCGCGCGCGCGCGGTTCGCCGGGCCGGCGTTCACCGAGGCGGTGGCGAATCTCGAGGCGCAGGTCACCAAGGCGCGCACCCGCATCGCGTCGCGCCGCGCCGCAAAAGCCCGCGCATGAGACAGCCCTTCACCGTCGGGCGCCTGTTCGAGATGATGCGCGAGCCGCTGCAGCTCGAGCTCATTGGCGACGACGCCGGCCTCAAGCGCGAGATCAAGAGCAGCGAGGTCTCGAGCCCCGGCCTTGTGCTCGCCGGCTACGTCGAGCGCTTCCCCGCCGACCGTGTGCAGGTGTTCGGGCAGACGGAGATCACGTACCTGGTGTCGCTCCCCGACCACGAGCGGCGGCGCCTGCTCGAACTGTTCTTCTCCTTCGATGTCCCATGCGTCGTGGTCACGAAGGCGCAGGCGATCCCGACCGAGATGCGCGAGCGCGCCTCGGCGCGCGGCGTGCCGATCCTGCGCACCGCGCTGAGCACGTCCGAGTTCTTCCAGCGGGTGAAGCCGGCGATCGCCGATGAGTTCGCGCCCACCACCACGCTGCACGGGTCGCTCGCCGACATCTACGGCGTCGGCGTGCTCTTCACCGGGCAGAGCGGCATCGGCAAGTCCGAGTGCGTGCTCGATCTCGTCGAGCGCGGGCACCGGCTGGTCGCCGACGATCTCGTCATCGCGTCGCGCCGCGGCAGCGACATCATCATCGGTCGCGGCCATGAGAACCAGCGGCACCACATGGAGATCCGAGGCGTCGGCGTCATCGACGTCCCGTCGATCTTCGGCGTGCGCGCCGTGCGCCAGCAGAAGCGCATCGAGGTCGTGGTCCATCTCGAAGAGTGGGACAAGGCCAAGGGCGCCGACCGCACCGGCCTCGACAGCGCGATCGCCGACATCCTCGGCGTCGAGCTCCCCAAGGCGGTGATCCCGCTGAATCCGGGCAAGAACATCACCGTCGTCGCGGAGGTCGTCGCGATGAACCATCTCCTCAAATACAGCGGCGTGAACACGGCCGAGGCCTTCAACGACAAGCTCATCGCCCGGATGCGCGCCACCGCCGACCTGCGCCGCTATCTGGCCGAAGACGATGAGTGAGCGGCCCGCGGCGATCGTGCTCGCGCACGGCTCGCTCGCCGACGGCCTCGTTTCCGCGGTGCAGGCCATCAGCGGACACGGCGCGCGGCTCATGGCAATGTCGAACGAAGGGCTGAGCGGCGCCGACCTCGCCGCGCGGCTCACCGCGGCGATGGACGCCACGGGCGCGCGCGTGATCTTCACCGACCTCCCGGCCGGCAGCTGCAACTCGGCGGCCCTGCGCGCGATCCACGGCCGCGAGGGCGCGGTGGTGGTGATGGGCGCGAACCTGCCCGCGCTGCTGCACTTCGCGATGCACGATGAGCTGCCCCCCGACGCCGCGGCGCGCCAGGCGGCGGCGCGCGGCCTCGCCGTACTCAAGGCGCACCCGGCCGCACCCAGTGCCGGTTGAGCTGAACCGGGTGGACGATCGGCTGATCCACGGCCAGGTCGTCGTCGGCTGGGGACAGGCCCTGGGACTCGCGCTCCTGCTGCTCGTGGACGATGTGATCGCCGCGAGCGAATGGGAGCAGGAGCTCTACCGGATGGGCGTGCCGCCGGAGATGGAGGTGCGCTTCGCCTCGGTGGACGAGGCCGCGCGGCAGTGGGCGGCCTGGAACGCGGACCCGCGGCCGGCGATCCTGCTCACGGCGAGCGTCGACGCGATGGTGCGCCTCGCGGCGCGGGTGCCCGCGCTCAAGACGGTGAACCTCGGCGGCGTGCATCAGGGCGCCGGCCGCACGGAACTGCTCCGCTATCTCTATCTCACTCCCGGCGAAGCGAGCCAGCTCTCGGCGCTCGCGGCGCGCGGCGTAGAGGTCACCGCGCGCGATGTGCCCACCGCGAGCGCGGTGACGCTCGCCGAGCTGCTCGCGAAGCACGGAGCGGCATGACCGAGACCACCGTGTTGCCGCTCGCGCTCCTGGGCGGGCTGGTGGGGCTCGATGTCGTGAGCTTCCCCCAGGCGATGTGGTCGCGGCCGCTTGTCGCCGCGACGCTGGGCGGCGCGCTCGCGGGGGATCCGGCGCGCGGATTGCTCGCCGGCGTCGTGCTCGAGATGCTCGCCATGGAGATGCTCCCCGTGGGTGCGTCGCGGTATCCGGAGTGGGGCACCGCATTGGTGGTGGGCGGCGCGATCGCCGCCGCCGCGCCGTTCAGCGCCGGCGAACTCGTGCTTGGCGTGATGGTGGCGCTCGCTACCGCGTGGGCCGGCGGCTGGTCGATGCATGCCGTGCGCCGGCTCAACGGCATCTGGAGCACGCGGACGCGCGCCGCACTCGAGGCAGGGGACACCAGCGTCGTGACCACCCTGCAGCTGCGCGGTCTCGCCGTGGACTTCGTTCGCGGTGCGGCACTCACCGCCGCGGCGATGCTGATCGCGCGCCCCCTCGTCGATGCGCTCGCCACGCGTTGTATCCCCTCCGCCGGCGTCGCGCTCGCCACGCTCGCGGCGCTCGCCGTGGCCGTCGCCGCCTCCGCCGTCTGGCGCAACGCGCCGCCGACTCGAGCCGTCCGCCTCGCCGCCGTGCTCGCGCTGGCAGCCGGGATCTCACTCGCGGTGGTGCGATGACCATGGATCGCAGTGCCGGGAGCCGAGCGCCGAGCGCCGACGGCCTGCCGTCCGAACGCTTGCCCGTCGGCGTGCGTATCAGGATGCTCGCCCGTCTCCTCGCACTCCAATCCTCGTGGAACTACGAGACGCTGATCGGCAACGGCACCGCCTTCGCGCTCGATCCGGCGCTGCGCCGTCTCCCCGGCGGCGCGGATGGCGCCGCCTACCGCGGTGCGATGGCGCGCGAGGCGCGGTACTTCAACGCACATCCGTATCTCGCGTCGCTCGCCGTGGGTGCATTGGCGCGCGCGGAGCTGGACGGCGCACCGCCGGAGCAGATCGAACGATTCCGCAACGCCCTGGTAGGGCCGCTCGGCTCGGTGGGCGATCAGCTCTTCTGGGCCGGATGGCTCCCGTGCTGCGCGATGATCGCGTTGCTCGCCTACGGACTCGGCGGATCATCACTTTTCGTCGTGCTGCTCTTCCTCGGAGCCTACAACGCGGGCCATATTGCAATGCGCGTGTGGGGCTTGGAAGCGGGGTGGCGGAGCGGATTGCGGCTCGCGGGCGCGCTCGCGCATCCCGTGCTCCGCGAGGGACCGCGCCGCATCGCGGCGGCGACGCTCGTGCTCGCGGGCCTCGCGCTGCCGCTCGCGGCGGCGCGCATCGTGGGCGCGGGCGCGGCGCTGGGATCGCCGGCGTGGCGGTGGGCGTTCCCGGCGGGCGCACTGGTGATGGCGGCCGCGCTCGTTCGGCTCCGCGGCCGGGTTGAGGGATGGAAGGCCGCGTTCGGTGTCCTCCTGCTGCTGGTCATCTACTCCGTGCTGCGATGACCGCCGAACGCATCGTGAAGATCGTGAACGAGAATGGCCTCCACGCGCGGCCCGCGGCCGAGGTCGTCAAGGTGGCTGGGAGGTTCAAGTGCGATATCACCATGATCCGTGACGATCTCGAAGTGAACGCGAAGAGCATCATGGGCGTCATGATGCTCGCGGCCGAGTGCGGCTCGGAATTGATCGTGCGCGCCAACGGCTCCGACGCGCAGGAAGCGGTGGATGCGATCGCCGCGCTCGTCGCGAACAAGTTCGGGGAGCGGAAGTGAGCGAACGCCGGCTGGTCGGCATCGGCGCGTCACCCGGCATCGTCGTGGGGCCCGTGCACATCCTGCACTGGGCGATGCCCGACGTGCCGCAGCGCATCATCCTCACGGACGAAGTGGATGCCGAGATCCAGCGCTTCCACGCGACCCTGCTGCGCGCGCGCGATCGTCTGCAATTCGTGCGCGACCGCGCCGAGCAGCACGCCGGGGAAGAGGAAGCGAAGATCTTCGACCTGCAGATCCTCCTCCTGCAGGACACCGAGCTCACCGGCCGCGTCGAGTCGCTCATCCGCCAGAACCTCTCGGCCGAGACGGCCTTCGAGGTCACGATGCTCGAATGGCGGCATCATTTCTCGCGCCACGCCTCATCCATGATGCGCGAGCGCATCGGCGACATCACCGACCTCCAGATCCGCGTCCTCTCGCTGCTGCTCGGCCTGCCGGACCACGATCCGCTCGACGTCCCCAAGGGCGCGAACGCGATCCTCGTGACCGACGATCTCACGCCGAGCCTCACCGTGCAGATCGACCGGGAGGCGATCGCCGCGATCGCGACCGATGCGGGCACGCGCGTCTCGCACGTGGCGATCCTCGCGCGCTCGCTCGGGATCCCCGCCGTGGTCGGCCTCAAGGACGCCACGCGCCGGCTGCGCACCGGCGAGATGGTGATCCTCGATGGCAGCGCCGGAACGATCCTCGAGCACCCGACGCTCGATGAGATGCGCGGCGCGCGCGAGCGCTCCACGCGCGAAGTGCAGTTCAACGTCGAACTCGCGCTGCTGCGCGACCTCGAACCGGTCACCACCGACGGCGTGAAGGTCACCCTGCGCGCCAACGTCGACATCCCCGAAGAGGCGGCGCTCGCCGCCGAGAGCGGCGCCGATGGCGTCGGGCTCATGCGCACGGAGTTCCTCGTCATCAGCCGCGCGACGATGCCCGACGAAGATGAACAGTACCGCGCCTACAAGAAGGTGGTGGAGAGCTTCAAGGGCGCGCCGGTGGTGATCCGCACGTATGACATTGGCGGCGACAAGCTGCCGGTGGGCGGCTATCCGCACGAGGCGAACCCGTTCCTCGGATGGCGCGCGATCCGCATGTGCCTCGACGAGCCGGACCTCTTCCTCGTGCAGCTCCGCGCGCTGCTCCGCGCCGCGGTGCACGGCGACGTGCGCATCATGCTGCCGCTGGTCGTCACGGTGGATGAGGTGCGCGCCGCCCGCAATCTGCTCCAGCGCGCCGCCGCCGATCTCAAGGAACGCGGCGTGCCGCACCGCGCCGAAGTGCCGCTCGGTGTCATGATCGAGACGCCGGCCTCCGCCATCGCGTGCGACACCTTCGTGGGCAACGCCTCCTTCTTCAGCATCGGCACGAACGACCTCACGCAATACACCCTGGCCGTGGACCGCGGCAATGTGAATCTCGCGGAACGCTTCACCCCGCTGCATCCGGCCGTCCTTCGTCTCATTGCGCGCACGGTGGAAGTCGGCCTCGCCAACAACATCAATGTCACGGTGTGCGGCGAAATGGCGACCCAGCCTGTCATGGCGCTGGCGCTCATCGGCCTCGGTGTTCGCACGCTGTCGGTCGCGCCGCGCTCGGTGACGCTCGTCAAGCGCCTGGTGCGGGGCATCTCCGCGAGGGATGCGGCGGCCGCGGCCGCGCTCGCGCTCAATGCCGGCAGCGCCGAAGCCGCGGAGTCGGCGCTCGTCGCCTGCCTCAATGCGGCATTCGCCGGCGCGGCCGAGGAATTCAGCGGGTTGCCCGGCTAAGTCGCTCCCGATATCCTTCGGATTCGGGGCCGGATCGCCGCGACCCCGCTCGTCGCACCCTCATCCCACGCCGCCACTCATGCCATCGACCTCGACGCCCAAGAAGGCGTCCGCCACGGCCTCGTACGATGTGAAGGACCTCGCCCTCGCCGAGCAGGGACTGCGCCGCACTGAATGGGCGGAGCGCTCCATGCAGGTCCTCCGCCAGGTGAAGGCGCGCTTCGCGAAGGAGAGGCCGCTCGCCGGCATCAAGGTCTCCGCGTGCCTGCACGTCACCGCCGAGACCGCGAACCTCATGGTGACGCTCAAGGCCGGCGGCGCCGACGTCGCGCTCTGCGCGTCGAACCCGCTCTCCACGCAGGATGACGTCGCGGCGCACCTGGTGAAGGACCACGGCATCAAGGTGTTCGCGATCAAGGGCGAGAACGAGGAGACGTACTACGAGCACATTCGCGCGGCGATCGCGCACGAGCCCGACGTCACGATGGACGACGGCGCCGATGTGGTGGGCGCGATCCACATGATCGCGCTCGGCCGCCTCGATGACCTGCAGCCGCCCGTCCGGAAATGGGTCGAGAAGCTCTCCGCCGAGAAACGGAAGGCGTTGCTCGCGAAGGTCATCGGCAGCACCGAGGAGACCACCACCGGCGTCATCCGCCTCAAGGCGATGGCGAAGGACGGCATCCTGCGCTTCCCGGTGATCTCGGTGAACGACTCCTTCACGAAGCACTTGTTCGACAACCGCTACGGCACGGGGCAGTCCACGATCGACGGGATCATCCGCGCGACGAACCTGCTGCTCGCGGGCTCCACGTTCGTCGTGGCGGGCTACGGCTGGTGCGGCCGCGGCGTCGCGATGCGCGCGCGCGGCCTCGGCGCGAACGTCATCGTCACCGAGATCGATCCGCTCAAGGCGCTCGAGGCCGTCATGGACGGCTATCGCGTCATGCCCATGTCGGAAGCGGCGCCGATCGGCGACATCTTCTGCACGCTCACCGGCAACGTGTCGGTGCTGCGCGCCGAGCACTTCACCGCCATGAAGGACGGCGCGGTCGTGTGCAACTCCGGGCACTTCAACGTCGAGATCGACATTCCGGATCTCGAGAAGCTCGCCGGCGGCAAGTCGCGCGAGGTGCGCCCGTTCGTGCAGGAGTTCCTCGTGAAGGGCAAGCGCATCTTCCTTCTCGGCGACGGACGCCTCATCAATCTCGCGGCGGCCGAGGGGCATCCGCGCGAGCGTGATGGACATGAGCTTCGCCAACCAGGCGCTGGGCGCGGAGTACCTGCTCAAGAACGCGAAGACGCTCGGCAAGGACGTGCACCGCGTGCCCGAGGCCGTCGACCGCGAGATCGCGCGGCTCAAGCTGCAGGCGATGGGATCGGCGGTCGACCTGCTCACCCCGGAGCAGCAGCAGTACCTCGCGTCGTGGGACATGGGCACCTGAGCCGGCTGGCGGAGAGGTCCGCATGGTCGAAGTGACGGTCTCGCAGCTCGGACTCGACAGCACGACCAACTCCTACGTCGTGATCCTCCAGGAGAAGGACGGCGAGCGCCTGCTGCCCATCTGGATCGGGCAGCCGGAGGCGGAGTCGATCGCCATGGAGCTGCAGAAGATCAAGCCGCCGCGCCCGCTCACGCACGACCTGTGCAAGCGGCTGATCATCGGGCTGGGCGGCACGCTGCGCCGGGTGCAGATCACCGGCGTGGAGGAGAACACGTACTACGCGGAGCTGCACCTGCAGCGGCGGCGACCGCATCGTGCAGGTGGACGCGCGCCCGTCGGACAGCATCGCGCTCGCGCTGCGCTTGGCGGCGCCGATCTTCGCGCAGGAATCGCTGCTCACCGAGGTCGAGGTGGAGGAGAGCGCGGAGGAGCCGGAGGGCCCGTCCTTCTCGGTGGAGGGTCCGGCGCTCGGCGAGACGCGCGATCTCTCGGCGGAGGCGCTCAAGGCGTACCTGGAGAAGTTGCGTCCCGAGGATTTCGGGAAGTTCAAGCTGTGATCGCCGCGCGCCTCGCGTTGTTGGCCGGCCTTGCGATGTGGATGTGGCAAGGCGCGGCGCCCGGCGCGCGCCCGGTGCGGCGCAGCGCGCGCGCGTGGTCGATGGCCGGGTGGTGCGTCCCGCGCCCGCGAGCGGCACGCTCTCGCCCGTCGCGGGCGCGTGGGTGGTGCTGCATTGCGTCGGCTCCGACACCGCGCGCCCGCTCGACTCCGTGCGCACGCGCGCCGACGGCGGCTACCGCATCGCGTATCGCGCCTTCGGCGTCGAGGACGCGATCTACTTCGTGGCGGTGCGGCACGATGGCGTCGCGTACTTCTCCGCGCCGCTGCATGACGCGCGCGTCGACGGGCGCCGACGCCGAGCTCACGGTGTACGACACGTCCTCCGCCGGCGACCCGCTGCGCGAGCGCGGGCGGCACGTGATCGTCTTCGCGCCGGCGTCCGGCGTGCGCAAGGTGGTGGAGGTGTACGAGCTGGAGAACACCGGCCGCACCACGCGCGTCTCCGCCGGCGATGGCGAGCCGGTGTGGCGCGCGGCGATCCCCGATGCGGCCTCGGCCTTCCATGCGGGCGAGGGCGACATCTCGGCGGCGGCCATATCCGGCGGCGCCGGCAAAGCCGAGGTCTTCGCGCCGATCGCACCCGGCATCAAGCAGGTGAGCTTCACGTACTCGCTGCCCCCGGCCTCGTTCCCGCTCGCCCTGCCGCCCTCGAGCGACAGTCTCGTGCTCGAAGTCCTACTCGAGGAGGATGGCGCGATCGCCGCCGGCGCCGGACTGCACCGCGCCGACAGCGTCACCGTGGATGGGCACCACTTGTCGCGCTGGCTCTCGCCGAACGCGCCGAAGAACGCCGTCGTCACGATCACGGGCGGCCGCCGTACGAACCCGATGACGTACGCGGTGGCCGGCCTCGTGATCGTGATCGCGGGCGCGATGCTCGTCGCGCTCGCCGCTTCCTACAAGCGGAGCGGTTGACGCGCCCCGCCGGCGGCGGTAGCTTCGATCCACAATTGAATTGCGGATGCGGGTCCCGGAAGCCGGTGCGAATCCGGCGCGGTCCCGCCACTGTAACGGGCATCATGAGTGCGCTCACCACGCCACTGGCCAGACCGGCTGGGAAGGCGGGCGCGCTGCCCGAAGCCAGGAGACGCCTCGCGTCCGCGCCACGAACTCAGACCCTCGGAGAAAGGGCTGGTGGCCGCGCGAGGCATTCACTCACGCGCGCGCACCCGGGCACCGCTCCGATACGGAGGGTGTCCGTTTTGTTTCTCCGCCGCGCCGCCGCGCTCCTGCTGCTCGCTGCCGTCGCCTGCCATTCACGCGGCGACGCGGCCGCGACCGCACTCGCCGATGATTTCGGCGCGACGATCCCGCGCGGCTCGGCGGGCCATCCCGCGCGCATCGTGTCGCTCAGCCCGGCCACCACGGAACTGCTCTTCGCCCTCGGCGCCGGCTCGCGCGTCGTGGGGCGCACCACCTGGGACACGTATCCCGCCGAGGCGCGCGCCGTGCCGGATGTCGGTGCCGGGCTCCGCCCGAACGTCGAAGCGGTGCTCGCGCGGCAGCCGGACCTCGTGGTGCTCTACGCGAGCGCCGACAATCGCGCCGCCGACGCGCAGCTCCGCGCCGCCGGCATCCCGGTGATCGCGCTCAAGATCGACCGCATCGCGGCGTTCCGTCGCGCGGCGCTGCTGCTCGGCGTCGCAACCGGCGACAGCGCGCGCGCGGCCGCGGTGGTGGACTCCGTGGACCGCACGCTCGAGCGAGTGCGCGCGGCCACGAGCGGCCTCGAGAAGCCCACGGTCTTCTGGCACGTGTGGGACGCGCCCATCTACACGATCGGCGCCGGCAGCTATCTCGATGAGCTCCTCGTGATCGCCGGCGCGAAGAACGTGTACGGCAACATCGCCGCGCCGTCGCCGCAGGTGTCGCTCGAGGACATCGTGCAGCGCGATCCGCATTACATCCTGGCGGGCCCCGAGGGCGCCGCGCGCATCCGCGCGAGCGCGGCGTGGCAGGGCGTGCGCGCGGTGCGCGAACATTGCGTGCTCGTGGTGGACACGATGCTCGTCGGCCGCCCCTCCGTGCGGCTCGGCGAAGCGGCGATGAGCCTCGCGAAGCTGCTGCATCCCGGCGTCATCGCAGTGACCCGCGCGGGCTGGTGGATCGCGGCGGCCGCCGCGCTCGCGCTCCTCGCGCTCCTCGCGATCTCGTACGGCTCGGTGGCGCTCCCGATCGGCGACGTCGCGCGCGCGCTCGCAGGGCGGGGCGACGCGGAGACCTTGTCGATCGTGCGCGACCTGCGGCTGCCGCGCGTGGTGCTCGCGCTGCTCGTGGGCGCGGGACTCGGCATGGCCGGCGCGGCGCTCCAGGGTTCGCTGCGCAACGCGCTTGCGGAGCCCTATCTGCTCGGGGTCTCGGGCGGCGCGGCGGTGGGGGCGGTGATCGCGGTGGCGGCTGGCTTCAGCGGTGCGGGGGCGCTGCCGCTCGCGGCCTTCGCCGGCGCCGCGATGGCGATCGGCGCCGCGCTCCTCGTCTCGCGTGCGGCGGGCGGCCGCGCGGATGCGCGCGCGCTGCTCATGGCCGGCGTGATCATCGGCGCGTTCGCGAATGCGGCGATCATGGCGCTGCTGGCCGACGCGCCGCCGAACACCGTGCGCGGCGCGCTCTGGTGGATGATGGGCTCCGTGGCCGACGCCGACTGGCCGCGCGTGCGTGTGGCTCTTCGTCTACGTGGCAGTCGCCGGCGCCGCGCTGGTCTGGTTCGCGCGCGACATCGATGTGCTCGCACTCGGCGAAGAGCCCGCCGCCGGACTCGGCGTGGACGTCGACCGCGCGGGCCGCCGCATCTATCTCGTGAGTTCGCTGCTTGCGGCCGCGACCGTGGCCGCCGCCGGGCTCGTTGGCTTCGTCGGGCTGGTGGTGCCGCATCTCGTTCGTGGTGCGGGCGTGCGAAGCCACCGGCCGCTGATCCTCGGCGCGGCGCTCGCCGGCGCGGCGCTCGTGGTCGCCGCCGACCTCGCCGCGCGCACCGTGCGCGCCCCGGCCGAACTCCCGCTCGGCGCCGTGACCGCGCTCATTGGGGTGCCCTTCTTCCTCCTGCAGCTCCGGCGGTTCGCATGATCGCCTTCGAGCACGCCGTCATCCGCTATCCACGGGCGCGCGCCAACGCGGTGGACGATGTCACCTTCCGCGCGCTCGCCGGTGCGCTCACGGCGGTATGCGGCCCCAACGGCAGCGGCAAGAGCACGCTGATCCGAGCGTTGCTGCGCCTCGAGCCGCTCGCCGGCGGCAGCGTGCGCATCGAAGGGGAGCCGCTCGAACGTTTCGACCGCCGCGCCCTCGCGCGCCGCGTCGCGATCGTGCCGCAGCGCGAGGCGCTCGTCTTTCCTCTTCTGGTGCGCGAGTACGTGGCATTCGGCCGCTATCCGCACGAGGGGCCGTGGCGCGCCGCCGCCGCGGAGGACGAGGCCGCCATCGACCGCGCGCTCGCGCTCGCGGGCGTCTCGGAGTTCGCGTCGCGGAGCACGCTCGAGCTCTCGGGCGGCGAATGGCAGCGGGTGCGCATCGCGCGCGCCCTCGCGCAGGGCGGTCGCGCCATCGTGCTCGACGAGCCCACTACCTTCCTCGACGTGGCGCACGAGATGGCGATGTTCGAACTCTTCTCCCGCCTCGCGCGCGACGGCATGGCCGTGCTGCTCGTGAGCCACCAGCTCAATCTCGTCGCGCGCTTCGCCGACCTGATCGTGCTCCTGCACCACGGGCAGGTCGCCGCCGCCGGCGCGCCCGCCGCGGTCATGCGCGGCGATGTTCTGGAACGGGTCTACGATTGGCCGCTCGTCATCACCCGCGATCCCGCGGTCGGCGCTCCGGCGCTCGTGCCGCTCCGCCGTCCGCCCACGCATTCCTGATCAAGTGAGCATCCTGTGACCCGTCGCCCCATCGCCGTCGCGTTCCTGCTCGTGATCCCCACCGCCGTGGCGGCCGCCCAGAACAGCGTGCTCAATCCGCCGTCGAAGGACACCGCGGTCCTTCGCCCGGTGGTCGTCACGGCCACGCGCGATTCCGTGACCCAGGTCGCGCCCACGGCCGCCACCACCGTGATATCGGGCGAGCAGTTGCGCGCAGAGGGGATCATCAGCGTGGCACAGGCGCTGAGCGTCATCTCGAGCATGACCACGGTGCAGGCGGGATCCTTCGGCGCCACCACCTCGCTCTTCACGCGCGGCGGCCAGAGCAACTACACGCTGCTCATGATCGACGGATCCCCGGTGAACGATCCGGGCGGCTTCCTCGATCTCGCGAACCTCACCACCGACGACATCGACCGGATCGAGATCGTGCGCGGCCCCGGCAGCGTGCTCTACGGATCCAACGCGATCAGCGGCGTCATCCAGATCTTCACGCGGCGGCGCGCGGGCGCCGATTTCGCGAACGTCGTCGCGAGCGGCGGCAGCTACGGCACGCGCGACTACGAGATCGGCGGCGGCTTCGGCAAGGAGGCGGCGGCGATCACGCTGGATGCGTCGCGCGCCAATACGAACGGCATCTACGCCTTCAACAACTCGGCGTCGAACGACGTCTACAGCGGCCTCATCCACTTCGGCAGCGCGGGCAGCGCGCACCTCGATGTCTCGGGCCGCCAGATGCGGTCGGTCTACAACTTCCCCACGGATTTCACCGGCGCGCAGGTGGACAGCAGCCAGTGGACGAACAGCCGCCTCACCGTCGCGTCCGTGGATGGCGGCTTCTACATGGGGAAGAAGGTCGAGTTCCGCGTGCTCGCCGCCGGCACGGAGAACCAGAGCACGTCGCAGAATCTCCAGGACAACGCGGGCGACACGCTCGGGTTCTACTATGTGGATCCCAGCACCACCAAGCAGTGGAGCGTCGACGCGCGCCTCGCCATCCATGCGAACGCCTCCACCGCGATCACGCTCGGCGGCCAGTACGACGACCAGCAGATCAAGAGCTTCGACTCCAGCTTCTCGGCGGGCTTCACCGACACGTCGTCGTTCGCGCACTCGCGCACGAACACCGCCTACTACGCGAACGCCACGGGCGACATTGGGTCGAAGTTCACGTACGATGCGGGCATCCGGATCACCAACAGCGATCTCTTCGGCACCTTCACGAGCTACCGCGTCGGCGCCGGCTATGTGCTCACGCCCAAGACGCTCGTGCGCGGTTCCATCGGCAGCGCCTTCAACGAACCGTCGTTCCTCGAGCAGTACTCCACGGGCTTCACCACGGGCAATCCGGACCTCAAGCCCGAGACCGGCACCTCCTGGGAGATCGGCCTGCAGCAGTCGATCTCGAGCGGGAAGGGCGTGATCGGCGTGACGTACTTCTCGCAGCACTTCACCGACATGATCCAGTACGATCCCGGCGTGCCGCCCGGCGATCCGAACTTCGAGAACATCGCGAAGGCCGACGCCAGCGGCATCGAGGCGGAGCTGCGGCTCGCGGTCTCGCAGGCGTGGTTCCTCGACTTCGCCTACACCTGGCTCGACACGAAGGTCGTGAGCGCGCTCTCGAGCGGCGATCCGGGCGCGACGCTCATCGCCGGCGACGCGCTGCTGCGCCGCCCGTCGAACGCCGGCAACGTGGGTCTCACGTACTACCTGGCGAAGAAGCTCACCTTCAACATGCAGGGCGTATACGTCGGCAGCCGCGCGGATGTGAACTACAGCACCGACGAGCGCGTCACGCTGCCGTCGTACGTGCTCATGAACGCGTCGCTGATGCTCACGCTCAAGGCCGACAACGAAGGCCGCTTCGCCGCGGTCACCGCCCGCGCGACCAACCTCTTCAATCACGGCTACGAGCAGACGGTCGGCTTTGCCGCGCCCGGCCGCACGCTCATGGTCGGGATTCGCCTCGGAGTAGGATACTGAGAACGGCTCAACGACTTTCAACGAATGGCAGCGCGAAAACCGGCGAATGCGGCGAATCGCTCCGAGTACGCGATGAATGCCGCGAGTGCGGGCAGGCGCTGAAATTGTTGTTAACAACAATTCCTCGGCTCGCAAACACTCTCGAGGCCATTCGCGCTCATGGAGCGATTCGCCGCATTCGCTCGTTTTCGCGCTGTCATTCGTTCAAAGTCGTTAGGCAGTTGCCGTAAGTGCCCTGCGGACAGCGCGCTGAGGCCACTATCTTTCGCAGATGCCCCTCGTCGAGACCGACGCGATCGTCTTGCACGCTTTCAATTATTCCGAGACGAGCCGCATTCTCCGGCTCGCCACGCGCGATGCCGGCGTGCAGTCCGTGCTCGCGCGCGGTGCCCGGCGCGCCAAGAGCCGCTTCGGCAGCGCGGTGGACCTCTTCGCGCAGGGGCACGCCGAACTGCATCTCCGTGAAGGGCGCGATCTCCAGACCCTGAGCGCCTTCGATGTCACCACCGCGCGCGCCACGATCGCCGAGGACCTCGGCCGCTTCACCGGCGCCAGCGCCGTGGCCGAGATCGTGCTGCGCTTCGCGGCCGCCGACGAGTCGCATGCCGCGCTCTTCGATGTCCTCAGCGCCGCGCTCGACCGCATTGCGCTCGCGCCGGCCGAGCAGGCGGGGGAAGCGGCGCTCGGCGGCGCCTGGAGCCTGCTCGCCGAGCTCGGCTTCGCGCCGCAGCTCGCCGAGTGCAGCGCGTGCCACACGCCGCTGGATCCCGCCGCCACGGTCGCCTTCCACCACGCCCTCGGCGGCGCACTCTGCGCCGCGTGCGCCGCGCGCCACCCCGGCGGACGCACGCTGCCCGCCGCTGATCGGGCGCGCATCGCCGCGTGGACGGAAGGCGCGAGCGTGGACGCGCTCACGCCGCGCGAGGCGCAGGCGCACCAGCGGCTGCTCCGCGAATTCCTCGAGTATCACCTCTCGGACAATCGCTCCTTGCGCGCCTTCGCCGCGTGGGAGCATGGTCACTGGGACGCGCTGTGATCCTCGGCACCGCCGGCCACGTCGATCACGGCAAGACCGCGCTCGTGAAGGCGCTCACCGGCGTCGACACCGACCGCCTCGCCGAGGAGAAGCGCCGCGGGATCACGATCGAGTTGGGCTTCGCGCCGCTCGTGATCGGCGATCTCACGCTGGGCGTCGTGGACGTGCCCGGCCACGAGGCTTTCGTGCGCAACATGCTCGCCGGCGCCACCGGTGTGGACCTCGCGCTGCTCGTCGTCGCCGCCGACGAGGGCGTGATGCCGCAGACGCGCGAGCATTCTCGCGATCCTCTCGCTGCTCGGCATCCGTGGCGGCGTCATCGCGCTCACGAAGTGCGATCTCGGCGACGCCGACTGGCGCGCGCTCGTGGCCGAGGATGTGCGCGCGGCGGTGCAGGGAACTCCGCTCGCCGGCGCGCCCGTGATCGCCACCTCCGTCGTGAGCGGCGAGGGCCTCGATGCGCTGCGCACCGCGATCACCTCGGCAGCTTCGGCGCTGCCCGCGCGCGACCCCGCCGATCTCTTCCGCCTGCCGGTGGACCGCGCCTTCACGGTGAAGGGCACCGGCACGGTCGTCACCGGCACCGTCTGGAGCGGCGCAATTT
Source organism: uncultured Gemmatimonadaceae bacterium (assembly GCA_963751275.1). Classification (GTDB taxonomy): domain Bacteria; phylum Gemmatimonadota; class Gemmatimonadetes; order Gemmatimonadales; family Gemmatimonadaceae; genus DATKOH01. The sequence goes on from CAVVTZ010000004.1 coordinate 19,439, forward strand.
CCCGCGAAGACACGGTGCGCGTGCTCCCGCTCGGCCGCGACGCCCGGGTGCGCGGCATCGAGATGCACGGCCACGCCGCCGAGCGCGCCCTCCCCGGCTCACGCGCCGCGATCGCGCTCTCCGGCGTCGAGGTCTCCGACGTCTCGCGCGGCGTGACGCTCGTCGCCGGCGCCGGCTGGACGGCCGCGCGCGTGCTGCTCGCCGAGGTCGCGCTGCTCGAGAGCGCGCCGCGTGCGCTCGGCCCGCGCACCGCCGTGCGCTTCCATCTCGGCACGCAGGACCTGGGCGCGCGCGTCGTCTGCCCGGGGGGAAAACTCGCCTCGGGCGCCTCGGCGCAAGCGCGCATCGCGCTCGATCACCCGGTGGTCGCGCGCGCGGGGGACCGTTTCGTGCTGCGCGGCGGTTCGCCGCTCACCACCATCGGTGGCGGCATCGTGAACGACCCCGCGCCGCCGGGCCGCCGCGCGCGTCCATGGCCGGCGAGCGCCGTCACGCCAGCCGCGCGCCTCGAGCGCTCGCTCGAGAACGCCGGCGCCCGCGGCGTGCCGGTGAACGAACTCGCCCTGCGCACCGGCGCGACGCCCGCCGCCGCCGCGCAACTCGCCACGCAGCTCGGCGCCGCCGCGATCGAGATCTCCGGAACGCTCTACCCGGCGGCCGTTCTCGACGACCTCGATCGGCGTCTTCTCGCGCTCGTCGACGCGCACCAGGCGAAATTCCCGCTCGACAGCGGCGCGCAGCTCCAGTCGATCCGCGCCAAGCTCGCCGCCCCGGATGGCCTCGTGGACCACGCCGTGAACCGCCTCACCCTCGACGGCACCCTCGAACTCGACGCCGCCCTCATCCGCCGCACCGGCTACCGCCCCAAACTGGATGACGCGCAGTCGATGCGCCGCCAGGAGCTCCTCGCCGCACTACAGGCCGCCGGCCGCGAGCCACCCAGCGTCGCCGAGCTGGAAGCGAAGCTGGGGAAGGGCGTCGCCCCCCTCCTGCGCATGCTCGATCGCGAGGGCGCCGTGATCGCCGTGGAACCCGACCGCTACTACGCGAAGGAGGCGGTCGAGGCGCTCATTGGCCAGCTGCGCAGCAGCCTGGCGCCGAGCAAGGTTTACCCGCCCAGCGACCTTCGCACCCTCCTTGGGGTCTCAAGGAAGTACCTCATCCCATTGCTTGAGTACCTCGACCGCACCGGAGTGACCCGACGGCACCCGGATGGTCGTCAGTTGGTATAGCAGTCTAACGTCCAAGTCTAACGTCTAAGTCTGCATTTTCTTGACCTTTCCCTCGCCCGAAACTATGTTCGCCGCCAACCATCCCCTGTGGCGCGGAGCCAAATAAACGTCCCTCCCCCGTCAGTCCGGAGAAGGCACATGAAGGTCCGTTGGGCCGCACTGCTGTTCGTGCTCGCCCTCGGTGTGCTCACGCCGGGGAGAGCGACGGCCCAGGCGACCCCGGTCACTCCGCCGGCCGCGCCGGCTCCGCCTCCCCCGCCGCGCAGCCCCGGGTTCGAGCTCGGGCAGAACAGCCCGAATCCATTCACGCAATCGACCGTCATCCCGTTCACTCTCGGTGACCCGCCCGCCTGCACGGACGGCGGCCGCGAGTACACGGTGACGCTGCGCATCTTCAACGTGCTCGCGCAGCTCATGGCGATCCCGGTGCTGCAGACGGGCGAATTCGCGAACGGCAACGCCGTCGTCGGACTCGGCCTTCGCTGCGGCAACTACATCGCGTTCTGGAACGGTTACTACCTCAACACCACGCAGCCCGTGCCGCCGGGCGTGTACCTCTACCGCATCGAGGTGGACGGACGCGCGACGGCTCGCAAGATGGTCGTGGTGCGGTAGCTACTTCACCCCGACCCCTGCGTCCACGAGCTTCCAGAGCGATTCAGCTCGTGCGGGTTGCGCCGCCAGCGCCCGGGCCGCGGTATCGAGCTGTTCGGGGGTCAGGTGATACCGCTGGAGGATCAGACGGCGCGTGGAATCGCGCAGCATGTCATCCATCGTCGTGTCGGACGCGACCTTCCGCAGCTCGATCATGCTGTGAACGAACACGGAATCGCTCATTCCGAGCCGCGCCTTCTTCTCCGTGGGCGGGCATGCCATGAGCAATACCCCGACACCGATCGCCGCCGCAGAGCGTAGATTCATGCGCGAAGGCTAGAGGGCGCACAGGAGTTGGTCAATTCTGCGACCCCAACGAGCGCGCTGCGCTCCAACGTCTAACGTTGAAGTGTCCGTCGCTCTGCCGAGCGCCGAGCGCCGATGTCGTCCGTTCCGTAAGTTAAGCGCTATATTGACTTAGCCCCTACCTGATAAACCAGCTTCGGAGATGCACTAGATCATGTTGAACCCCGACAAGCTGACCGTCAAAGCCGGCGAGGCGATCAAAGAAGCGCTCAACCTCGCTCGCCGCGCCGGCAATCCGCTCGTCTACGACGGCCATCTCCTGAACGCCCTCCTCGGCCAGGACGAGGGGATCGTCGTCCCCCTGCTGCAGAAGATCGGCGTCAACGCCGCCGGCCTCCGCGCCCAGGTCGAGAAGGAGATCGCGCGCTATCCCAAGCAGAGCGGCGGCTCCGAGCCGTCGCTCTCCCGCGAGCTCAACCAGGTGCTGGACAAGGCCGAGGAAGAGGCCAAGGCGCTGAAGGACGAGTACGTCAGCACCGAGCACTTCCTGCTGGCGCTGGCGACGGTCAAGAAAACGGAGAGCTACACCCTGCTCAATGCCGTGGGTGCGAACCGCGAGGCGCTGCTCGAAGCCTTCGAGCAGGTGCGCGGCGCTCACCGGGTGACGGACCAGAATCCCGAGAACCAGTACCAGGCGCTCCAGCGCTTCACGCGCGACCTCACCGAAGCGGCGCGCAAGGGCAAGCTCGACCCCGTGATCGGCCGCGACGAGGAGATCCGCCGCGTGATCCAGGTGCTCTCGCGCCGCACGAAGAACAATCCGGTGCTCATCGGCGAGCCCGGCGTCGGCAAGACGGCCATCGTCGAGGGGCTCGCGCAGCGCATCGTGAACGGCGACGTGCCCGAGAGTCTCAAGAACAAGCGGCTGGTCTCGCTGGACCTCGGCGCGCTGATCGCGGGCGCGAAGTTCCGCGGCGAGTTCGAGGAGCGGCTCAAGGCGGTGCTCAAGGAGATCGTCGCCGGCGAAGGGCTGTTCATCGTCTTCATCGACGAGATGCACACGATCGTCGGCGCGGGCGCCGCCGAAGGCGCGATGGACGCCGGCAACATGCTGAAGCCGATGCTCGCGCGCGGCGAGCTGCGCGTGGTGGGCGCCACCACGCTCGACGAGTACCGCAAGCACGTGGAGAAGGACCCGGCGCTCGAGCGGCGCTTCCAGCCCGTGTACGTGGGCGAGCCGAGCGTGGAGGACACGATCGCGATCCTGCGCGGGCTCAAGGAGCGCTACGAGGTGCACCACGGCGTGCGCATCACCGATGACGCGATCGTCGCCGCGGCCACGCTCTCGAATCGCTACATCGGCGACCGCTTCCTGCCCGACAAGGCGATCGATCTCATTGACGAGGCCGCGTCGCGCCTGCGCATCGAGATCGACTCGCTGCCGCAGGAGATCGACGACGTCGAGCGGCGCGTGATGCAGCTCGAGATCGAGCGCCAGGCGCTCGCCAAGGAGAAGGACAAGGCGGCCAAGGAGCGGCGCGCCGCCATCGAGAAGGAACTCGCCGAGCTCAAGGAGAAGTCCGCCGGCATGAAGGCGCAGTGGCAGGCCGAGAAGAAACGCTCGGCAAGGTCGGCGAACTCAAGGGGCAGATCGAAGACGGCGCGCATCGAAGTCGAGAAGGCGCAGCGTGCCGGCGACCTGCAGCAAAGCGGCCGAATTGAGCTACGGCACGATCCCCAAGCTCGAGCAGGAGCTGAAGGATGCCGAGGCCGCGATCAAGTCGCGGCAGACGGGCGGCACGCAGTTCCTGAAGGAGGAAGTGGACGCCGAGGACATCGCCGAGATCGTGGCGAAGTGGACGGGCATCCCGGTCACGCGGATGATGGAGAGCGAGAAGGAGCGGCTCACGAAGCTCGAGAGCGTGCTCGCGAGCCGCGTCGTCGGGCAGGCCGAGGCCGTCGCGCGCCGTGGCGAACGCGGTGCGGCGCTCGCGCGCCGGGCTGCAGGATCCCAACCGGCCCATTGGATCGTTCATCTTCCTCGGCCCCACGGGCGTGGGGAAGACGGAGACGGCGCGCGCGCTCGCGGAGTTCCTGTTCGACGACGAGCAGGCGATGGTGCGCATCGACATGTCGGAGTACATGGAGAAGCACGCGGTGTCGCGGCTGATCGGCGCGCCGCCGGGCTACGTCGGCTACGACGAGGGCGGCCAGCTCACCGAGGCGGTGCGCCGTCGGCCGTACTCGGTGGTGCTGTTCGACGAGATCGAGAAGGCGCATGCCGGACGTGTTCAACATCCTGCTCCAGATCCTCGACGACGGGCGGCTCACCGATTCGCAGGGGCGCACGGTGGATTTCCGGAACACGGTGATCATCATGACGTCCAACATCGGCGGGGCGTACATCCTCGACGCGGCGAACCGCGACTGGCCGGCGGTCGGAGAAGGAAGTCCTGGAGGCGCTGCGCCAGCACTTCAAGCCGGAGTTCCTCAATCGCGTGGACGACATCATCGTCTTCCGCCCGCTCGGCGTGGAGCAGATCGAGCACATCGTGGACCTGCAGCTCAAGCGCCTCGAGCGCACGCTGGCCGACCGGAAGCTCACGCTCGAGGTGACGCACGGAGGCCAAGCGCGCGCTCGCCGAGGAGGGCTACGATCCGGCGTATCGGCGCGCGTCCGCTGAAGCGCGCGATCCAGCGGATGATCCAGAATCCGCTCGCGCTCGCGGTGCTCGAAGGAAAATTCAAGGACGGCGACCGCGTGGTCGCGAAGCTCGACGGCAATAAGCAGATCGTGCTCGAGCGGGCGGGCCCGTGACGCAGGAGCGTGACGTCGCGTTCATGAAGCAGGCGCTGGTGCTGGCGGCGGAAGCGGCGACATTCGGAGACGTACCGGTGGGCGCGCTGGTGGTGCGGCGCGACGAGATCATCGCGAGCTCCGCGAACCGCACCGTGCGCGACCAGGACCCCACCGCGCACGCCGAGCTGCTCGCGATCCGCGCCGCGTCGCAGACACTCGGCAGCTGGCGGCTCGATGGCTGCTCGCTCTACGTGACGCTTGAGCCCTGCGCGATGTGCGCCGGGGCGATCGTGCTGGCTCGCGTGGATCGCGTCGTGTATGGCGCCTGGGATGAGAAGGCGGGCATGGCGGGCAGCGTTGCCGACTTGTTGCGGCACCCGCGCCTGAACCATCGCCCCGAGGTCCTGGCCGGCGTCTGCGAGCCCTCCGCCGCCGCGATGCTGAAGGAATTCTTCGCCGAGCGCCGCGTGTCTAACGGCTAACGTCGCCACGCCGCCTGTCTAGCGGCCAGCGTCGCCAGTTGGTTCAGCGCCCCATCTCCGTTACATTGCACCCTCCCCAGGACGGGTGGCCGAGTGGTTGAAGGCACCGGTCTCGAAAACCGGCATACCCGAAAGGGTATCGTGAGTTCGAATCTCACCCCGTCCGTTAGGCTCACTTGGAGCCCGCGCTAGGTCATAGTGCGGGCTCCTTTCGTTATTGGATCATCGCGGGGGGCGGTCGCGCCCCCGATCCGCTCGGGACCGCTTCCGCGCGCGACGCTGCGAGCCTCGCGATACGGCCGCGAGTCTCTTGCTGCGCGCTAACGCGGCCGCTCGCGGACCCGGGCCGCTCCCTCTCGCGATCTCGAACGACAGAGGCGCCTGCCACGCTTCGCGCGGGTTCGCCGCTCGCTTCGCGCTAACAGTACGCGGGGGGCATTGCCGGCCGTGGCGGCGGACATAGCTTCAGCGGCATGACGCGACTCGCAGCTCTCTCCGTAGCAGTCGGCCTTGCGCTCACCGGCGCCCGCGCCACGTCCGCTCAGCGCGCGACGAATACCGTCGTGCTCATCGTCAGCGATGGGCTGCGCTGGCAGGAAGTGATGACCGGCGCCGATTCCACGCTGCTCGGGGAGCATGGCGGGAATTGGGAGAGCACGGCGCAGCTGCGCACGAAGTTCTGGAACGACGACGTCGCGAAGCGGCGCGCGATGCTCATGCCGTTCTTCTGGACCGTCGTGGCCAAGCAGGGGCAGGTATTCGGCGACCGCGCGCTCGGCAACGTCGCGCGCGTCACCAACGGGTACGGCTTCTCGTATCCCGGCTACAACGAGATGCTCACCGGGCGCGCCGACGCGCGGATCAACAGCAATGAGTTCGGGCCGAACCCGGACACGACGGTGTTCGAGTGGCTCAACGCGATGAAGCCGTATCACGGTCGCGTGGATGTGTACGCGACGTGGGCGACGTTCAAGGACATCTTCAACATCCCGCGCAGCCATCTCGCGATCCAGGCCGGCTGGGACCTGCCGCCGCACGCGCAACATACGCCGCGCGATGCGCTGCTCGATTCGCTCTTCAGGATCACCACGAAGCTCGACGAAACGGACCTCACGAATTCATTCCTGCAGATCCCGCTCATCGACATGGTGCGCACCGGCGCGCCGCGCGTGCTCTTCGTCGGCTACGGCGAGACGGACAATTGGGCGCACTCGGGGCGCTACGACCTCGTGCTGGAGAGCGCGCATCAGATGGACGCCTTCGTGCAGCAGCTCTGGACCGTCATGCAGTCGATGCCTGAGTACCGCGGCCACACCACGTTCATCATCACCGCCGACCACGGCCGCGGCAGCGGACTCGAGGACTGGAAGCATCACGGCGAGCAGTATCCGGGCTCCGAGGACATCTGGATCGGCGTGATCGGCCCCGACACACCGGCGCTCGGCCCGCGGTCGGGCCCGCTCGTCATTACGCAGAGCCAGATCGCCGCGACGATCGCCGCGCTCCTCGGCGAGGACTACCGCAAGTTCTCCCCGCTCGCGGCGGCCCCGCTGCCGGTGTTCGCTATTTCGCGCTGACGTCCGGCGTGCGGATGTGCTCCGCGCGGAACCCGATCCCCACGATGCGCGCGGGAATTCGGCGCAGGGGTGGAAAGGTCTTCACCATCCAGAGCAGGAAGGGGAGCCGCCTGATCGGCCCGCGCTGCGCGAGCGCGGGGGCGATCACGCGCTTGTGGATGATCGCCTGACCGCGTTGTGTCAGGCGCGTCGGGAATGCGCGGCGCGCTTGCACGCGGCGAAGTGTCGCGAGATCCACGGTGCCTCGCGAAAGGGGTTCTGCCAGGATGTTCGCCGCCGCCACGGCGTCCTGGATGGCGAGATTGATCCCGATGCCGCCCACCGGACTCATCGCGTGCGCCGAGTCGCCGATGCAGAGCAGGCCGTCGCGCGCCCACTCCTGGAGATGGTCGAGGCGCACGGAGAGCAGCTTGATGTCATCCCAGCTCGCGAGCTTCTGCGTGCGCCCCACGAAGTACGGCGCGATGCGCTCGATCGTCGCGCGGAACGCGGGAAGCCCATCGCGCCGGATGGCCTCGAAGCCGCCCTTGGGGATGATGTATGCGCATTGCCAGTAGTCGCCTCGGTCGAGCGTGATGAGGATCCGGCCTTCGCGGATCCGGCCGAGGGTCTGCTTCGGATCGGTGGGCGCATGGTCGAGCCGCAGCCAGAGCACGTCGATCGGCACGCCGTAGTCGATGATCTCGAAGCCCGGCTTTCTCGCGGACGATGGAGTGGCGGCCGTCGGCGCCAACCGTGAGGTCCGCGCGGACTCGAACGGGCCGCTCGGCGATGTGCCGCGGACGCCGACGACGCGGCCGTCCTCGACGATGAGATCGGTGACCTCATGCTCCATGCGCAGCATGGAATGCCGGCATACTGCTTGCCGAGCTCGGCGATGAAGTCCAGGAAGTCCCACTGCGGCATGAGCGCGAGGAACTTGCAGTGCGTGGGGAGATGCGTGAAGTCCGCGACGGGCACGAAGAAGTCGTCGATCTGCGCGCCGATCGTCGGGAACTCCTGATGCGGGCGCTTGAGGAACTCGTCGATCACGCCGAGTTCGTACATCAGTTCGAGCGTGGACGGATGGATCGTGTCGCCGCGGAAGTCGCGGAAGAAGTCGGCGTGCTTCTCGAGGACGGTCACGTCGACGCCGGCGCGCGCGAGGAGGAGGCCGAGCACCATGCCGGCCGGCCCGCCGCCGACGATGCAGCAGCGGGCGCGATCGGGCGTCGCGGGCGTCATGCGGGAATATGCGAATTGGTCGAGGACTGTCACGCGCTGCCGAAATTGCGCGGGCCTTGCGATCGGATAGACTTCCTGCGCGGCCGCTCCGGCGGCCGTTGTATTGGGATGGGTGGCCGAGTGGTTTAAGGCGCACGCCTGGAAAGCGTGTGGGGGTGAAAGGCTCTCGAGAGTTCGAATCTCGCCCCATCCGTGAACGCGCCGATCGAGTGCGCGTCTACTGCAACGTGAGTTCGATCTCTGGGCTCGATCCGAAGATGCAGGTCGTAGAACCTGCGGCCAGGCCGGTGATGGGGACTCCCTCTTCCCCGTTACAGATATTCGGTGTCGGCATCATCGCGACGATCATGTGGTAGGCGCCCGCTGGAAGAATGTCGAGGGAACCGGCGGCCAGGGTAAACGAGGTCGCGGTCGGCGCCAGGGTCCAGGAGAGATTACGAGTCAAAGGGTCATCTTG
>CAVVTZ010000005.1:0-107955 GCA_963751275.1 uncultured Gemmatimonadaceae bacterium
TCGCTGAGCTCGGCCACGGGCCGTCCCATTTCGTCTTCGACCATCACACCGTATCCGGCAGGGCCAGGGTTGCCGCGAGCTCCGCCATCGATGTGGGCAACCAGGTATCCGAACGGCGTACTCATGTTGGCGCCACCGATGAATTCCTTGCTGCGGAAGTTTGATTTTTCGGGAAAGGGGCGGATCAGCATACCCGTAGTTTATTCCAAATCGAGGTGAGAGCGGCTAGCGCCCGAGCTTGAGGCGCGCGGCTAAACGCTCCGGCAGTTGAGCCGACAGAATGCGCTGCTGCGCTTTTTCGATGTCATACGGTATGCGATAAAACGTGACACTGGACAGCGGTCCACCGTTGGTCTCATACAGCGCGAAGGCCGACCGCCAGTCGCTGTCGCGTGGCTGTCCGACGGAGCCCGGGTTGATGAGGTAACGCTCGCCGGGAGTGAGCCACATCGTAGCGGTGACCGCCCCCTCCGCGCTCTCGTAGGCCGGACGGAAAGGCCGCGACTCGCCGCCTTCCCCAATGAAGCCACCCTGGATGTGGGTGTGGCCGAAGAAGATCAGCGGCGCGTGGCCCGGCAATTCGAGATTGTCGTCGGCCGCAGCCGTGTTGAGCAGGTATTCGTCTTCATCCAGCGGCGACCCGTGGACGAACTCTATCCCGGAAAACTCTTCGCTGAGCAACGGGCCTTGCGGCAGTCCGCGTAGCCACTCCAAGTGCTCGGGACTCAGGGTGTTCTTCGTCCAGTAGGCAGAAATCGCGGCCACCGGATTGAACTCTTTGACATCCGTCAGCCCTGCGCATGCGCGGTCATGATTGCCGCGGACGACGGGCGCGCCCATGGCGATCACGCGCTCGCAGACTTCGTTGGGGCTGGCGTTGTAGCCGACCACGTCTCCCAGGTTCACGACGCGATCGTGCGCCGGAGCGGCGGCCATGCAGGCCTCAAGGGCCTCAAGATTGGCGTGGATATCGCTGAGTAGTAGAAGACGCATGCTTACCGAATTTCCGACGCCACTACCGGACATCGAGCGAAATGCCCGGGCGCAACTTCGACCAACGATGGTAACGCTTGCGAGCACGATGGTAAACGCCATTCGCAACGCGGTTCAAATGTGCATCCCGGAGGCAGAGCGGAAATGGCAGGTACCGCGCCATCAATGGTGCGCAACGGCTGATTGCGATCGCTGCGCAGGCTCGGAACGGAGGCAAGGAGGCCGCGCGTATAAGGATGCACGGGTTGACGGAAGACCTGTTCCGCAGTTCCCGTTTCCACCAGGCTGCCCGCGTACATGACGGCGATGCGATGCGACACCTGCGAGACTACCGCGAGATCGTGCGAGACAAAAAGCATGGAGAGCGCGAACTTCTGCCGCAACTCGTTAAGTAAATCCAGCACCTGCGCCTGGATGGTGACATCGAGCGCCGTGGTCGGCTCGTCGGCGATCAGCAATTGCGGGCGGTTCACAATGGCCATGGCGATCATCACGCGCTGGCGCTGGCCTCCCGAGAGTTGGTGAGGATAATCGCGCGCACGGCGCTCCGCCTCAGGAATGGCGACGGTGCGCAGGGCTTCGACCGCGTGACGCCAGGCGTCGCTCTTGGTGACTCGTGCCGGTTTTCCGCTGGTTTGCTGTTCGCGAGTTCGGTCGGCGGCTGCGGGATGCGCGAGCACCGCCTCGGCCACCTGGTCGCCAACGCGCATAACGGGATTGAGCGCCGTCATCGGCTCCTGAAAGATCATGCTGATGCCGGCTCCGCGAATGTCGCGCATCGGCGGCTTCGGAGAGCGAGAGCAAGTCTACCCCGCGAAATTCGATGCGACCACGGACGCGCGCCTGCGGAGGCAGCAACTGCAGGATCGCCAGCGACGAAACCGACTTGCCTGAGCCCGACTCGCCGACCAGTCCGAGTACTTCGCCGGGTGCGATAGCGAAGCTGACATCTCTCACGGCGCAAACATTGCCTTGCGCGGTCGCGAAATCAATCGTGAGGTTTTGGACGTGAAGCAGGCCGGACACAACGTAATCGTAGCAGGCCATGATGCGGTCATGACTGGAGCGTCGCGGACTAAGGAGTCACAGTTCGTGGTGACGCCAATTGCATTCAGGCTTTCTCTCCGTCAAACTTACTGCAATCATGGAAAGACAATCGAGCCGCGATACCCAACCCGCCGGACCGCAGTTGGTCCGCGCCGGCGCCGTCCGTCTGGCGCAGCGACACGGCACTGCTTATCTACATCGCGCTAGCCACGGTAGTTCTTCACCTGATCATCGGCAACCGCTACGGCATTCATCGCGACGAGCTGGCGACCCTCGAAGATGCGCGGCACCTGGCGTGGGGATACCCTGCCTATCCGCCGGTAACGCCGTTTTTCGGACGCATCTCGCTCGAACTCTTCGGAACATCGGTTCGCGGCTTTCGTTTTTTTGCCAACCTCGCTCAAGCCATTGCCGTCGTGCTGACGGGGTTGATGGCACGCGACATGGGCGGCCGCCGTGGCGCCCAACTTGTCGCCGCAGTCGCCGCTGTCCCCTTCTGCCTCGGCGGCGGATACGAAATGATGTACGTGGCGTTCGATTGTATCGCCTGGGTTTCGACGGCATATTGCGTCGTGCGGCTGCTCGCGACCGAAGATGCGCGCTGGTGGGTGGGCATCGGAGCCGGCATCGGATTCGGAATGCTGTGCAAGTACACGATCGGCTTCTTTGCTCTGTCGATCGTGGCAGGCGTGTTGCTCACCCCCGCGCGCCGCTACCTTAAGAGCAAGTGGCTGTGGATCGGCGTCGCGCTCTCCATCCTGATTTGGCTGCCTAACGTCCTTTGGCAGGCGCAGCACAACTTTATCTCGCTCGATTTTCTCAGTCACATTCACGCCCGCGACATTCGCCAGGGTCGGACGACGTACTTCCTTCCCCAGCAGTTGGAACTGACCGGCGCGCGCTTTCCTCTGGCAATGGCCGGACTTTACTTTTGCTTAGTTACGACGGCCGGCAAACGTTTCCGCATGATCGGCATCATGTACGTGGTGACCCTGCTGCTTTTCACCATCGCTACGGGACGCTGGTACTACATGGGGCCTGCGTACCCCATGTTGTACGCCGCCGCAGGAGTTGGCGGGGAGCAATGGCTGGCCATGATGTCGCGCGCCAAGGCCATGACGGTCCGCCGGGTGGTGTGGGTCACGCTGATAGTTGAACTCGTGATCACCACTGCGATCTGGTTGCCCTTGGCCCCGCTGAACACCGGCTGGTGGACGCTGGTGAACGATGTGCAAGGCGATTTTCGGGAGCAGTTCGGCTGGCGCGAACTCGTGCAGGAAGTGGCGAAGATTCGCGACTCGCTCACGCCGGAGGAGCGGGCGCACCTGGGAATCATCGGGGCGAATTATGGAGAAGCTGGCGCGATCAATCTTTACGGTCCCGAATACGGATTGCCGCGCGCCATCAGCGGAGTCAATTCCTTCTGGCAACGCGGCTACGGCGATCCGCCTCCGCAAACGGTCATCGTGGTCGGCCTCAGCCGCAAGTACATGGAGGAAAGCTTCGGGCCTTGCCGCCTGGCGGGGCACACCTGGAACCAGTACGGCATCAAGAACGAGGAGACCGAAGATCACCCGGACATCTGGGTCTGCGGTCCGCCGAAAGCCGGCTGGCCCAAGTTCTGGGAGGACTTCCGCTATTACGGGTAGGCCTTATTCTCCGCCCATGGCGGCCTTCACCGCCAGTTGTTCCTTGGCCCGCGCCAATTCCGGACGCCCCGACTGCGACCCTTCGCAGTTTTTCAGCAGCTTCGCGTAGTATTTGGCGGCCTTGGCCGTCTGCTTTGTCAATTCAGCGGAGCGCGCCGCCCCATACAACCCGTTGAACCGGTTGGGATCTATTGTCATTGACCGTTCGTATTCGGCCAGTGCCGGTTCCGGGTGATTTGATTCCAGCAGAAGGTCCGCCAGCATCTCACGCGCGGGAATCTCCACTTCGCCCTTGCCATACATGTCCTGCTTGTCCGCGACCGCGCTCATGATCTTTGCAGCCTCGTCATTCTTGCCCTCGGCGAACGCCACCCACGCGCGAATCTCATCGCGGTCAGTGTCCATGTACTCAGCCATGTACGCGTCTTTGGACTTCTTCACGGCCGCGACCATGGCGTCGTATTTAGCCAAGTCCTGTTTCGCCGCAGCTGCATCTTTCAGGTGTCCGCTGCCGACCGCCCGCGCCCAAAAGGTAAGGGCAGCGTTCTGCGGCAGCGCGCCCTTTATGGGCTGCAGCGCAGCGGCTTCCTTCCAATGCCGCATCTCAATCTCATAGGTCGCCGGAAAGCCCGCGCGCGCCATGTCGAGGTACTGATGCATGTCATGGCCCGCCATGGTGTCCATGGTCGTGACCTTCTCGATCATGGCGTGCGCCTTCTCGTCTTCACCGATCTGTAGATAGGCGTAGTTCAAGAAGTCCATGGCATGGAGCTCATGTCCCGACGCGCCGACGCCTCAGCCGCGGCTACGGACGCCAAATTCGCATCAATGTCCTCCTGCCAAAGCCCGAGCCGCGCGAAAGATGTCCGGGCATGTGAGCCGCATGCGGCACCGACGGCGCAATTTGTCCATAGCGCCGCGCCGCGGCTAGCCCCTCCGCCGCCATTGGCGGACTGTCGCAGCTATGAATGATGTAGTGGGGAATGCCAGGATTGTCAGGCGCCAGCGGAAACTCCGCGTTCAGCAACGCCAGCGCCTTCTTCTGGCTGGCGAAGGTCGTGTCCCGCGGAGGCGCGGCAGCCAGCAGCGACAGCCCATAGAATGCCGTCGCCTCATGGTCCTGCAGATAATTCTGGTGCAGCTTCTCCATTGCCTGCGAGTAGGCGCTGGCCCTCACTTCGAAACTCGACTTGTCGGAATTCTGATAGAAGGCGGCCAGCGCGTCGAGGTAGTCGCGCTCGCGCGGCGTCTTCGCACTCACCTTCTGGCCCTTCTGTACCAGCGCCAGTCCGCGCTGTATCGTCGCGGCATCCGGACGGTCCCAGATCTCGTGCCACAGACTCATCGCCTCGCCCCAGTAAGCGATCGCGCACGTCGGATCAGCGGCGATGACGTCTTTGAACTGCTGCTTCGCCCGGTCGTACCAGAAGCTGTGCAGCAACGCAACTCCGCGCTCAAGTGATCGTTGTTGCGAAGACGAGCAGGAGGTGGGAAAGTTAACCGTTCCCAGCTTTTCGTTGGTAACCGATTGCGGCTGGTTTCCCTGATAAGCAAAAAGAGAACCGCCGAACAGCAGCGGCAGCAAAGCCAGCAAACGTAGCTTCATTCTCACCCCGCATTGGCGCAAGCTTATGTGGCGCGGGGTCACAAGTCAAACCGACTCCCGGCTCCATGCGTGGACGACATCACGGTGGAGGAGGTGGAGGACAGGAGTTCCGCTCCATGCATGTAACCCCGTATAGATACTGAAGATCCCGCCGACATCGGCTTGCGCAAATTCCCCAACCAAGCGGGAGGGTTGACAGACGATTAGTCTTATTGTATTAGTACATTAAGATGGAATGGTACGACGCCAAAGGGGATAAGGCCGCGCGCATACGCCAGCGCAAGTTCGCCCTCCTCCGCCGCTTCCAGATCCCTCCCGACGCGCTGCCCGGCTCTCTCGCCCTCACCCACATCCGCTGCGGAAAACCCAACTGTCGCTGCGCCCAAGGCGAGCGTCACCCCGTCTGGTCGCTCACCTTCATGGTCGACGGCAAAAAGCGCGTGCAGCATGTGCCGCAGGAATTGGTGGAGCAGATTCGCCCCCTGGTAGAGCAGGGCCGCGAGTTCAAAGATGCGGTGGCCGAGGTCTTCGCCGCCAATGCCCAACTGCTGGCGCTATGGCGCCAGCAATCCCGCCGCAAGCGGCCCAAGCCGCGGTGAAGCGGCGAACCCCAAGCCGCCGAGCGGGCCCTGCGACTTGCAGGCGACTGTGGGCTTGACCTTCCACGACTCCCTGCCGAGCGCGGGCAGCAGCGCTGCCGGGCTTAGGCTTCCGCCACGATTGGGTCGCAACCATGCCTGCCCCTGTGGGAGCGGCAATAAATACAAACGCTGCTGTTGGGAGCGCGACCAAGGTGTTCTCCGTCAACTGCGATCCACCGCCATCCCCGGGTGGTTGCTCCACTCCCGCGGCAAGCTGCAGCAGTTCGAGAAGTATGCCTGGAAGGTCTTTGCTCTGCCGGATCAGTTAGCCACTTTGCAAGACACGCGGCGTGCCCCAGCCATCCCCACCTTTGACGTCGTGAACAGCCTCTTGCACACCGCCCTGCTGCGCATCCCCAGCCTCAACGCTCTGGAAGGTGATCTGCAGGAAAGCGATTTCCAAAGGTTGATCGGGCGGACACCCACGCCCGCGGTAAAAGCCTTCAGTGCCGACGTCGTGGCCAACGTGCTGGACAAGTTGCAGCTCGGCGGTGTGCGCCGTGCGATCCAACAGGTCATCGACAAAGCCGAGCGCAACAAAGCCTTCCGCGAGGGTTCTTACGGCGCCCTGCGCTGCGTGGCCATCGACGGCTGGGAACCCTTTGCCTCCTATGATCGCCACTGCCCGCACTGCTTGGTGCGCCAGGTCAAAGTCAAACGCGCCAATGAGGAGACCGTACAGGTAGAGCAGTACTACCACCGCTACGTCGTCGCCATGCTTCTTGGCCCGGTGGTGGACGTCGTGTTGGCCATCGAACCGGTGCTGAACGAGGAGGCTCGCCGCGATAGCGACAGCCAGCACACCGGCCACGAAGGCGAACTCACCGCCGCACGGCGTCTCTTAGCTTCGCTGCACCAGACCTACGGCGGGTTCATCGATGCCATCGTGGGCGATGCCCTCTATGCCAACGGCCCCTGGATGACTCAACTGGACCGCTACGGCTATGGCGGCTTCCTCGTGCTCAAACAGGAAAACCACGAACCCTTCAAGGAAGCCCTCGCCCTCTGGCAGGGTCAGCCAGCGTGCGAAACCTACCGCGATCCCGATCGCCAAGAGCAGATTGAGTTCTGGGATGCCGACGACATCGATACCCTGGCTACCTATAAGGGAAAGCTGCGGGTAGTCCGGGCCGTGCTGGCCAAGCCCGACAAGGCCCCGACGACTTGGTGCTTTGTCATCCTCGGCCAACGGGCGCGCCGGGTATCCCGCCGCACGGCACTGAAGATCACTCGAGCCCGCTGGCACATCGAGGATACCGCTTTCCACCAATGGGTCCAGTACTGGAACTTCGGACATGTATTTCGCCATACCGACAATGCCCTGTTGGCCGTCCTGCTTCTTTGGACACTGGCCTTCAACCTGCTGCAGCTGTTCGTCTATCGCCGGCTGAAGCGCCCCCGTCGGCCCAAAGATCCCACCGCCACCATCCGCCACATCGTTGAGGTCATGCTGCGCGAAGTCGCCACCCTGCCCGCACCCATTCCCTGGGCGGCCCTGCTGGATACCAGCTAATACCGCGCCCGGAGCCCGCGCCCAAGTAGGCGGCTCGGCGGTCCGGCGCCCTCCTAACCTAGCCCGCATCTTTCCTGCTTCGGAGGAAGTCGACTCGGAAGACAAATCACACCGGCGAGACCAGCTGACGGCCTCGTGCGCTCGCTACCACTCGCGCGGCTTGCTCAGCGGTTCAAGAGCCGTGCGCTTAACTCTAGAAGCGGAACCCCGCGAGTTATTTAACATATGTCTCTGAAAGTAACTCCATAATCAATCACTTGCAGGCCCGGGTGTCAGGATTCCTATAAACTCTACCGTTTGGAGGCAAACCCAGGCCAGGTCGTCGATCGGGCGATTCACCAGTCTCATACGGTTGCATCCGAGCGGCAATCAGTCGTGGAACGAGCGTCTCCAGAATAGCCCGTCTTAAATGCTGCGAAGCAACGGGAATCCGCCGCAAGATTACGGTTGCGAGCCCGCAGATTTTATCCCAGAAACGGCATTAGACCTCGTGGCTTGAACGGAGAAATGGTTACTCTTGTTCAACATGAACAAAGAAGAAGATGTCGTTGAGGCTCACCCGCAGGGTGAGGTGCAAACCGCAGGAAATCAGCCGGCAGAAACCGTTTCCAGCCTGGACACGTTCGCGGGCAAGGTGCGTGTGAAGTGGGCGCCGGAAGCCACGGTGAGTAGCTTGGGGCTGATGCCCTTCTTCATCGAGTTCCTGAAGACCAGTGGTCTGTTCGAATGGGTAGAGGATTGTCCTCTGCATTACAGTAGTGGTCAGACGTTCGAAGCCCAGATCGATACCTTCGATATCCGAGAGATGTCGGACTAATAGGGTGGCGGCGGCGCTCAGTAGCACCACTGACATCGCCACTTGAGTCACCACGAAGCTTTTTCCAAGAAACCGCCGCCACCTGGTCTCACCGCTGTTGCCTTGGTCGCGCAAGGAAGATGCCGGTGCACTCCGCACGGCCCGCACAGCGGGAAATAGCCCGAACAGTAACCCGGTAAGCAATGCGGCCAAGGCGCTGAAAATCAATACGCGCAGATCGAGCCCGACATGGAATTCGATCAGGGGGCCCCGGGCGTCGCTCGATAATAATGATGCGCACCAGCGCTGCGGCACCGAAGTACGCCAGGAACACACCGAGCACACTGCCGATCACGGAAAGCAAAAGGGACTCAGTCAGAACCTGGCGTGCGAGACGGAAGCGACCTGCACCCAAGGAGATTCTCAATGCCATCTCACTTTCCCGCGCTGTCCCGCGCGCCAGTAGCATGCTGGCCAGGTTTGTACACGCGATCAGCAACAGCAAGCCGACAACAGCCATGAGCAACAGCAGCGGCTTTCCCCATTCCTCGCGCAGGGTCGAGCTACCAGCGCCAGCAGGTTCCAGTTCGAGGCTCGATCGTGCGATTCAAGGGATTGTTCGTGATTTTAGCCTGGTCATCGAGAGTCGAATCGTATAGCACCGCCAATTCCGCTTGCGCCTGCTCTGTTGAGACACCCGGTCTCAGCCGTCCGAACAGCCACAACGCGCCCGCCGTAGGATTGGCGTGGGCGCTAGTCGGCTGCATCGCCAAAGGCACCCAGAGGTCCTGCCTGGCCTCGATCTGAAGCCCGGAGAACTCTTCCGGTGCGACGCCGATGATCGTCACTGTCAGGTCGTCCACGGTGATGTGTGTGCCCACGATTGCGGGATCGTGGTTGAGTCTGTTTTTCCAATACGACCAGCTCACCACCGCTACGGCGGAAGCGTCACCTCCGTGGTCGTCATCATGACCGATCAGTCGACCGAGAGCAGGTTTAATCCCGAGTAGCGGAAAGAAGTCCCCATGCACGTATGCAGCCTGCACCGTGTGGGGACCTAGCCCTTCACTGCGCACGTGGAATGGCCTATAGCTAGCGGCGGTAAGACCCGAGAGCACATGATTGGGGCCGCGTATCAACTGATACGCTTGCCAGGAGAAGCCATTCAAATGCGGCTCACCTGGATAACGGTGCAGGAGTTCCACGAGCTGATCTGGATGTCTTACCGGCAGTGTACGAAGCATCAGCGAATTGATTAGGCTGAAGATTGCGCTGTTGGCCCCGATTCCGAGAGCCAGCGATAGCACCGCGACAGCGGTGAACCCGGGATTTCGTCGCATCATTCGCAGTGCGTAGCGAAGGTCGGTCGACAATCCATCGCAACACCGCAGGACCCGCGACTCGCGCACTACATCGTTATGGGATTTCACTTTGCCGGACCCAATTCCTGTCCGTCGCATTACTTTCTGTCTCGGACCCGCTGCAAAGCAAGTTGAATTTTCAGGTTCCGAATACCCGCCAGAGGATGGGATGTCGCTTATCCTGCATCGGATTGGGAAATAATATAGAGAGCGTCATCTACTGGTGTTGCGGCTGCACCCGCCCCCTGGCGCAAGCAGGCGATCCGCTCGCGGGTGGCGGGGAAGGCGGGGGTGTGGGTAGAGCACGGAGGCCGGTTTTCTCCTTGGGGTGTGGTCGCGCTAGCGATTCGAGTCGCCGATTACTTCACGAGCCGACCGATAGTCATCGGCACTGCCGGACATCTGATCCGCTGATTTGAAACACACCGACGCGATTGCTCTGCGAATCCACCACGTAAAGGCATGAGCCCGCGTGAACCCACATGCCCGACGGGTGGCTAAAATTCGCGCCTTTGATTGTACTTGGTCTCAAATGTGTACAGCCGCCGCCCTTCGCGACTGAAGACCTGAATCTGGTTGAGAACTGGATCGCTGACGTAAATGTTGCCCTGATTGTCTAGTGCCAATCCGGTGCGACGACTTGCGTTGACCAGGTAAATGGTCCGCCGGAAATGGCCCGCTGTGTCGAGGATCTGGATGCGTGTGTTGCCGGCATCGAGCACGAACAGTTCACCACCACCCACGACCGCCTGACTTGGTAGTCGGAACTCATCCGGCCCGTCGACCGCCACCTCGCTTCCCGAACTTGCTCAATGACCCGCCCTCGATCGTCCATCACAATGACCATGTGCCGATGCGTATCGCAGACGTAAATGCGTCCCGTTGTCGTATCGATCGTGATCCCCGCTGGGCTCTCGAAGTACGATTCTCCGCCTCTCAGTTTCCCCAGGTAGCGGCGAAACTTTCCTGCCGAGTCGTAGACAAGTACTGTTCTGCTGCTCTCGTCAATGACATACAGATTGTCTTGACCGTCCACGGCGAGCGAGACAGGACTGCCCAGACGGTCACCGTCGCGTCAGAAGACGGTATTTTGAACGGCCAAAGTCAAACACATGCACGGCATTAGCACCCGGATCGGCAACAAAGACACGGCCGTTCGAGTCTGTCGTCACGGCGGACGGGGATTGCAGCACGTCCCACGCGAGGTTCCGGGTCTTTGGGCCCTGCAACGATGTCGAGCGTCCGATCCAGAACAGGGGGTAATGGTCGTCTTACATCATCAGCGGACGAAAATGTGCGCACAAAACTGAGGCTCGCTGAAGTTTGTTGCACATCGGTTTGCGCGGCTTGAGAGGAGTTTGCAAGATGTTGTGTCCTGGGCTGCTGCAGGGCCGAGCACGAGGCAACCTACCAGCAGCACGCAGACACTTCGCCGGATGGACTTGCCCACAGACACAACACCTCAACCTGGCTTCGATTCCCTTATGCGCCTTTCCGGTCCGTTCGTGCCGGGGAGAGGTTCGCAACTTCTATTGTAATTCTGAGTATCAACTTCGCCCGTTTTGTCCGTGATCCGTCCGTAAGGCGTGAGCGGGGAGTGGAATCGGTGCATGGCAAGTGGACGATGTACGGAGATGAGCACAAATCAGTTGGGGCGACGGCTGGCACGTCATAAAGACCGAGTCCTGACGTGTTAGGCAGAATTCAAAACGCACCGTGTTGGGGTTGCCTAAGATTGGGATTTCCCAAGACTGTCAACGGTCACGCCGCCATGCCTCGGCCCAGCAGTTGATCTGCGCAGCATCAACTCTGCGACCTGAGCGGGCCCGACCAGTGCACGTGCGACGAGCCGCTGCGTGGCGGTCGAACACGACGCGCGCGGGCGGGCGGCGCGGCGCCGGCGCGTCGCGCACGTCGAGCATCGGGTCGTCCGCGAGCGCCGTGCCGATCCCGACGGCCACCGCGTCGCTGCCGGCGCGCAGCGCGTGCACCTCGGCGCGCGCGCCGGGACCGGTGATCCACTTCGATTTCCCGTGGGCGTCGGCCATCGCGGCATCCGCGGAGAGCGCGAGCTTCAGCGTCACCCACGGCCGGTCGGATCTGAACGCATTGAAGAACGGCGCGTTCAACTCGCACGACTCGTTCGCGCGGAGACCGGTGTCCACCTGGACGCCGGCGGCGCGGAGCCGCGCGATGCCGCCGGCGGCCTCGGGGTTCGGGTCCCGCGCGGCGACCACCACCCGCGCGATGCCGGCGCGCACGATCGCGTCGGCGCAGGGCGGCGTCTTCCCATGGTGCGCGCAGGGTTCCAGCGTCACGTACATCGTCGCGCCACGCGCCGCGTCGCCCGCGCGGTCGAGCGCCACCACCTCGGCGTGCGCCTCGCCGTACACGGCGTGCCACCCGACGGCGGCCACGCGCCCGCCCTGCACGACGACGGCGCCGACCATTGGGTTCGGCGCCGTCTGTCCCCACCCCCGCCGCGCCGCTTCGAGCGCGAGGTCCATGTACCGGGCGTCGCCGGCAGCCATTAGCTCCGTCGCCTCACCGCCCAATCGAGATGGCCGCCGTGAGGAATGAGTGGGACGAGTTCGCGGCGGGATCGAAGGTGTTGTACGTCTGGATCTGCCCGCCGGAGCTCGCGCCCAACTCCACCGTGACCGCCACGTCGCTGCCCAGGTCCACGCCGAAGTCGCCGAACCAATCCGTTTGCGTGCTCGTGGCCGAGATCGCGGGCGAGACGGTAGGGTTCACGCCGTTCACCGACCACATGAGCAGTCCCGACGCGTCGTACCGCGTCTGCCCGCCGCCCGCCACGAGGCTCACGATCCCGAAGTGCTTGCCCACCGTGACGGTCCATCCCGAGGTGTTCATCTTCATCTGCGACACGGCGATGGTGTTCTGGAGCACATCGCTGGCTTGGATCGTCGTCGTCGGCAGGTCCTTCACGACGTAGGTAAAGCCGACGGCGGGAATGACCTTCGCCTCCTGGATCACGCCCACGCGCCCGCCGTACGCGAGATAGATCTTGTGCGCCGCAGACATGGAGTACCCGCCGGCCGACGTACCCGGCAGCACGTTGAAGCCGGCGATCGCGTCGACCGCGCCGACGTGGAGCGCGCCGAGCTCGAACCCCTTGAAGAGGCCCAGCGCGCCATTCACGGAGAACTGGATGTAATCGGCGCCGGTCATGGGAATGGCCTGCGGGAACGCCGGGCCGGTCGGGATCCCGGCGCCGAACTCCTTGATCGCCGGCACGTCGAACGTGGCGCCGGTGAGCTGCATGCCGACGCGCCACTTCAGCCACCCTCCCATCGCGTCGGCCCGCCCGATCTCCTGGTTGCCGGCGCTCACCACCGACACGTACTGCTGCGAGCCGTAGCCGAACATGTCGTAGATCATTCTGGCAGGGATTCCCGCCCTGGAGCGTGGATCCGACGAACGCGGGGTCGTTGCAGGCGGGGTTCACGGACCCGCCCTGCGCCGCAGCGAGTGCGGGGACTGTCACGATCAGGGCGAAGAGACCGACCAAGCAGCGTCGCATGCGCATTACTCCCGTTCGGAGGAGAGTCGCACCCGGCCGGTGCCGGGCGCGACGTGACCCATCACCCACGCGTGGTCGCTCGCGCGCTTCGCGGAAGCGATCACGGCATCCACCGCATCCGGCGGCGCGATGACGACGATGCCGACCCCCATGTTGAACGCGCGGAACATCTCCGTGCGCTCCACGCCGCCGGCGCGCTCGAGCGCGCGGAAGACGTTCGGGATCTCCCAGCTCGACGTGTCGACAATCGCATCCATCGATACCGGGAGCGCGCGGTCGAGGTTCCCCGGCAAGCCGCCGCCAGTGATGTGCGCCATCGCATGCACACGGTCAAGCACCGGGCGCAGCGCCGCGAGATAGGACCGGTGCACCGCCAGCAGCACATCGGCCACGGACCCGCCGCCCCCCGGGAACGGCGCGTCCCAGCCGAGCTTCATCCGGTCCGCCACGATGCGGCGCGCGAGCGAATACCCATTCGTGTGCAGCCCCGAACTCGCGATGCCGACGAGCACGTCGCCGTTCCGCACCCGCTCCGCGCCGAGCACGTTCGGCTCCTCGACGAGACCGACGATGAACCCGGCGAGATCGTAGTCGGGCGGCGTGTACACACCCGGCATCTCGGCCGTCTCGCCGCCGAGCAGCGCGCAGCCGTTCTCGCGGCAGCCCGCGGCGACGCCGCGCACCACCGCCTCCACCACCGACGGCACCAGCGCGCCAAAGGCGACGTAATCGAGGAAGAAGAGCGGTGCCGCGCCCTGCACCAGGATGTCGTTGGTGCAGTGGTTCACGAGATCGTGGCCCACGGTGTCGTGCCGCTCCGTCTCGATCGCGATCTTGATCTTGGTGCCCACGCCATCGGCACTCGCGACGAGCAGCGGCGCTCTCGCCCCCTCGGGCACGCGGAAGAGCCCGCCAAAGCCGCCGAACTTCCCGCGCATGCCCGCCGTGAACGTGCTCTCCACGAGTTTCGCGATGCGGTGCTTGGAATCGTCCGCCGCATCGATGTCCACGCCCGCCGAGCGGTAGTCGAGCTTGCCGCTCACGCGCCGATCTCCTGCTCGAACGCCACGAGGCGGTGGATCTCGCTCACGCGCGCCGAGATGTCCTTCATCGTCACCTCGAAGATCCGCGCCGCCGAGAAGCGCTCGACGGCGAACGATCCCATCGCCGAGCCGTACACGATCGCGCGGCGCAGGTTCGGCTCGCTGAGATCGCCGCTGCGCGCGAGGTAGCCGATGAAGCCGCCGGCGAACGAGTCGCCCGCGCCCGTCGGGTCGAACACCTCCTCGAGCGGATACGCCGGCGCGTAGAAGACGCTGTGCCCCGAGAACATGAACGCCCCGTTCTCCCCCTTCTTGATCACGACGTGGCGCGGGCCGCGCGCCATGATCCAGCGCGCCGCCTTCACGAGATTCACTTCCTCGGTGAGCTGGCGCGCTTCGGCATCGTTCACCGTGAGGATGTCCACGTGCGCGAGCAGCGCGAGGAGATCGGCGCGCCGGCTCTCGATCCAGAAGTTCATCGTGTCGCACGCCACGAGGCGCGGCTTGTCCACCTGCTGCAATACGTCGAGTTGCAGCCGCGGATCGATGTTCCCGAGGAACACGAAGGGCGCGCTCCGGAACTGCGGCGGGATCTTCGGCCGGAAATGCGAGAAGACGCCGAGCCGCGTCTCGAGCGTCTCGGCCGTGTTCAGGTCGTGGCGATAGCGGCCGCGCCAGCGGAAGCTCTCGCCCGCGGCGTGCTCGAGCCCGCCGAGGTCGACACCGCGCTTCTCGAGCGGCGCGAGCTGGTCGAGCGGGAAATCCGAACCGACCACGCCCACCAGCTGCACCGGCGCGAAATGGCTGGCCGCCGCCGAGAAGAACGTGGCGGATCCGCCGAGCACGTTGTCGGCGCGGCCGAACGGCGTCTCGACCGAGTCGAGCGCCACCGATCCCACGACGAGGACGCTCACATGCGATCCGGCGCCGTGATGCCGAGCAGCGCGAGGCCGTTGCGGAGCACCTCGCGCGCGGCGCGTGCGAGGACGAGGCGGGCATTGGTGATCGCCTCAGGTTCATTGAGCACGTGGTGCTTGTGGTACCAGGTATGCACGAGGCTCGCGGTGTCGTGGAGGTAGCCGGCGACGCGGTGCGGCTCGAGCGCGCCGACGGCGCCCGAGACGAGATCGGGGAAGTCCAGCAGGGCGGCGATCAGCTCCTGTTCCTCCGGCGCGGAGAGCACGCCCAGGTCCACGCCGGCGCCGGTGACCGATGCCGGATCGATCTCCCCCACCCGGAATATGCCGGACATCCGCGCGTGCGCCATCTGCACGTAGTACACGGGATTGTCCTCGGACTGCGAGCGCGCCAGATCGATGTCGAACACGAGCGACGAGTCGGCCTTGCGCATCAGGAAGAAATAGCGCGTGGCATCGCGCCCCACCTCATCGATCAGTTCGCGCACGGTGACGATGTTCCCCGTCCGCTTGGAGAACTTCACCTCTTCGCCGCCGCGCATGAGCGTCACCATCTGGTGCAGCACGTACTCCGGGTAGCCGAGCGGGATGCCCAGTCCCAGCGCCTGCAGCCCCGCGCGCACGCGCGTAACGGTGCTGTGGTGGTCGGAGCCCTGTACATCGATCGCGCGATGGAATCCGCGGCGCCACTTGGTGACGTGATAGGCGACGTCCGGCAGGAAGTACGTGTACGTGCCGTCCTTCTTCCGCATCACGCGGTCCTTGTCGTCGCCGAACTGCGTGGTGCGCAGCCAGACCGCGCCATCGTGCGCGTACGTGTGGCCGGCATCCATGAGCGCCTTGACCGTCTCCTCCACCTGGCCGCCGGAGTAGAGCGAGCTCTCGAGGAAGTACGTGTCGAACGCGATCCCGAACGCCTGCAGATCGAGATCCTGTTCCTTGCGCAGTTCCGCGACGGCGAACGAGGTGACCGCCGCGAGGTCGGCGCCCGCCGCATCCTTCGCGTGCGCGGCCGTGTAGCGCCCCGCGATCTCGGTGACATACTCGCCCTGGTAGCCGCCGTCGGGCACCGGCACGTCGCGACCGGCGGCCTGCGCGATGCGCGCCTGCACGCTCAGCCCGAGATTCGTGATCTGCGCGCCGGCATCGTTGTAGTAATACTCGCGCGACACCTTCCACCCCGCGGCCTCGAGCAGCCGCGAGATCGCGTCGCCGAGCGCGGCCTGGCGGCCGTGGCCGACGTGCAGCGGCCCGGTAGGGTTCGCGCTCACGAACTCCACGTTCACCGCCTTGCCGCCGCCGTTGTTCGAATGGCCGTAACGCGCGCCCTCGGCGATGATCGTCACGAGGCCGCTCGCGTTCGCCGCCGGCACGAGATGGAAATTGATGAAGCCGGGGCCCGCGATCTCCACCTTCGCGACGCCGGCGGCCGCGAGGTCGAGCGACGCGACGATCGCGTCGGCGAGCTCGCGCGGCTTGCGGCGCAGCGGTTTGGCGAGCGTCATCGCGACGTTGGAGGACCAATGCCCGTGCGCGGTGTCGCGCGGGCGCTCCATGAGCGGATCGATGGGTTCGGGCGCACCGAGCGCGCGCGCCGCCTTCACCAGCGCGGCGTGGATCGTGTCGCGCGGGGTCATTCCCCGCCCTTCGGCTTCTTCGGCGCAGGGCCCTCGGACTTCGGCGCGGGCGCCGGCGCCGGTGAGGATCCGGCGTCGCTCTTGCCGCCCTCGCCCTTACCGCCCTCGGTCTTCGGCGACGCGGCCTCCTGCTTCTTCTTGCCGTCCTTGCCGTAGTCGGTGATGTAGAAGCCCGACCCCTTGAAGACGAGTCCCGCGCCCGAGATCAGACGCGACGCGATCTCGCCGCACTCCGGGCAGGCTGGTGCGGCTTCCGCATCGCTGATCTTGCGGACGAACCGCTCGAAGCGGTGACCGCGGGGACACGCGTACTCATACGTCGGCATCTTCGGGATCTTCGCGAGGGGAGGACCAACTACCAAAGCTAGCCTTACGGAGGCCTCGACTCAACGGCGGGAGGCGTCAGTCGTACAACTTGAGAGGCGCGTCTAGCGTCTAGTACTGCCACGGCGGGAGTGGGTCAGACCGCGCGGTGGATGCCCCAGGTTGCGACGAATGCGTCGGAGATCTCGCCGAGGGTGGTGCGGGCGCGCACGGCGTCGATGATCAGGGGCATCAGTGGCGGGCGGCTCTGCGCGGGCTGCGCGGCGGCGGACTTGAGCGCGGCCAGCGCCTGCTCGGCTGCCTTCGGGTCGCGCTTCGCGCGCACGGCGCGCACGCGGTCCACCTGCTCGCGCGCGAGCTTCGAGAAATCGGGGGTGGGGATGACCGGCGGCGCTTCGCCGTCGCCGAACTTGTTCACGCCCACCACCACGTTCTCGCCGCGCTCCACGCGCATCTGGTGCTCGTAGGCGCTGCGGCCGATCTCCTCCTGCACGAAGCCCGCCTCGATCGCCTTCTCGGCGCCGCCCAGCTTGTCCACTTCCGCGAGCAGCTTCATCGCGGCCGTCTCCAACGCGTCGGTGAGATGCTCCACGTAGTAGCTGCCCGCGAGCGGATCGACGGTGTTCGTCACGCCGCTCTCGTAGGCGACGATCTGCTGCGTGCGCAGCGCGAGCGTCGCGGCGTCCGCGGTCGGCAGTGCGAGCGCCTCGTCGTAGCCGTTCGTGTGCAGCGACTGCGTGCCGCCGAGCACCGCGGCGAGCGTCTGCACCGCCACGCGCACCACGTTGTTGAGCGGCTGCTGCGCCGTGAGCGTGACGCCGCCCGTCTGCGTGTGGAACCGCAGTCGCGCGCTCGCGTCGGCCGCGCCGAAGCGGTCGCGCATGAGCCGCGCGTACATCCGGCGCGCCGCGCGGAACTTCGCCACCTCCTCGAACAGATCGTTGTGCGCCGCGAAGAAGAAGGACAGGCGCGGCGCGAAGACATCCACGGGAATGCCCGCCGCCACCGCGCGCGAGGCGTACTCCACGACGTTCGCGAAGGTGAAAGCGAGCTCCTGCACCGCCGTCGCTCCCGCCTCGCGGATGTGGTAGCCGCTGATCGAGATCGGATTCCACTGCGGCACTTCCGCGGCGCAGAAGCGGAAGAGATCGGTGATGAGATCCAGGCTCGCGCCCGGCGGATAGACGTACGTGCCGCGCGCGATGTACTCCTTGAGGATGTCGTTCTGGATGGTGCCGCTGAGTTTGCCGCGCGCGATCCCCCGCTCCTCGGCCGCGACGATGTACATCGCCAGCAGAGTCGCCGCGGTCGCGTTGATCGTCATCGAGGTCGAGACGCGGTCGAGCGGGATGTCCTTCAGCAGCGTGTGCATGTCCTCCACCGTGTCGATCGCGACGCCCACGCGCCCGACCTCGCCCTGCGCGCGCGGTGAGTCCGAGTCGAGCCCCATCTGCGTCGGGAGATCGAACGCGACCGAAAGTCCGGTCTGCCCCGCATCGAGCAGCAGCCGGAAGCGCTCGTTGGTCTCCGGCGGCCGTGCCGAAGCCGGCGTACTGGCGCATCGTCCACAGGCGGCCGCGGTACATCGACTGCTGCACGCCGCGCGTGAAGGGGAAGCGCCCGGATCGCCGAGCTCGTCGGAATAGTCCCGGGCGCGAGCCCGTCGCTGGGCCGGTACACCGGCGCGATCGGGAGACCCGAGGGAGAGCGGCGCTCGCTGTCAGCCATGGTGCCTCGCGATGCGCGCCGCGGCGCGCCGTCGCACGCGCGCTACGAGGCGGCGAGCGCCGAGGCCGCCATCGCCACCTCGTCGCTGTTGCCGATGAACAGCGGAGTGCGCTGGTGCAGCTCGGTGGGCGCGATGTCCAGGATGCGCCGCGTGCCGTCCGACGCGGCGCCGCCCGCCTGCTCGACGATGAACGCGAGCGGATTCGCTTCGTACAGGAGCCGCAGTTTCCCCTTGGGCGTCTTCGTGTTCGCCGGATACGCGAACACGCCGCCCCCCAGCAGGTTGCGATGGAAGTCCGCCACCAGGCTGCCCACGTAGCGCACGTTGAGCGGCTTGCGGCCCGCCTTCGAGTCCGCGGTACTGGCGCATGAGCGTCTTCACGCGCGGGTCCCAGAGCGGCTCGTACGAATCGTTCACCGAGAGATACCGGCCGGTGGGCGGGACCTTGATGTTCGGGTGCGAGAGCAGGAACTCGCCGATCGACGGATCGAGCGTGAAGCCGTGCACGCCCTGTCCCGTGGTGTACACGAGCATCGTGCTGGAGCCGTAGATGACGTAGCCGGCCGCGACCTGTCGGCGGCCCGGCTGCAGGAGATCCTCGAGCTCGCCGCGCGCGCCGCGCGTGATCTTCTTCACGACGGAGAAGATCGTGCCGACGGGCACGTTGACGTCGATGTTCGACGAACCGTCGAGCGGATCGAACAGCAGCAGATATTTCCCGGGCGGAATCCATCGGGGATCTGGATGATCTCGGGCTCTTCCTCGCTCGCCATCGCGCAGAGCCGCCCGGCATGGTCCATCGCCTTCACGACGATCTCGTTGGCGATGACGTCCAGCTTCTGCTGCACCTCGCCCTGCACGTTCTCGGTGCCGGCGGTGCCCAGGATGTCCACGAGGCCGGCGCTGCGCACCTTGTTCGCGATCATCTTCGCGGCAAGCGCCATGTCGTACAGGATGCCGGAGAGTTCGCCGGTGGCCTCGGGGTGGAGGCGCTCCTGCTCGATGATGAACCGTTCGATCGTGACGACCGACGTGCTGGTGTGGTTGACCACGCTTCAGAGGGCGGAGGACGGATCTCGGCGGTCGGCGGTCGACTGTCGCCTGCGGTCGGAATTTCCGGTGCGGCGGGAGATACTGCAAGGGTGGGAACGCCTACGGATCCGGCGGCAGGGTCCAGTCGCCGCCGGAATCCGCGACGATGACGCGGCGGCCGTCGGTGCGCACGACCACGGTGCCGGCGCGATCGGTTCGGATCACGGCGGCGCCGGCGCGGGTGAGATTCGCGAGGGTCTCCCCGCTCGGATGACCGTATGTGTTGCCGGCGCCCACGGAAATGATCGCGAGGCGCGGATGCACCGCAGCCAGGAAGCCCGGCGTGCTGCTCGTCTTGCTCCCGTGATGCGCCACCTTGAGCACCGCGGCGCGCAGCCCGTCGCCATAGCGCGCGACGAGGCGGTCCTCCTCCCCCGCCTCGGCGTCGCCAGTGAGCAGGAATCGCACGCCGCCGTATTCGACGAGGGTCACCACGCTCGCGGCGTTCGGGTCGCGCAGGCCGGTCATCCAGGCTGAATCGGGAGCCAGCACGCGCACCACCACGCCGTCCACCGCGAGCGTGTCGCCCGGATGCGCCCGGTGCCAGGGCACGCGCGCGCTGTCCGCGGCGAGCAGCGACGCGTGATACGGATCGCTCGTGCCGGCGAAGGCGCCATCCCAGTACGTGGCGGGGTGGAGCGCGCGCATCACCGTCGCCGCCCCGCCGGCGTGATCGGCGTGCGGATGCGTGAGCACGAAGAGCGCGACCGCGCCGCCGTAACGGCGGAGATACGGCACCACCGTGCTCCGCCCCGCGTCGCCGCCGGGCCAGGCGCGTCCCGCATCGGTGAGGATCCAGCGGCCGCGCGGCGTGCGCACCGCCACGGCGTCCCCCTGGCCCACGTCGATCACGTGCAGCTCCATTCCGCGCGGCGGGGTGAGCACGTCGGGGCACCAGACGGCCGCCGCGAGCGCCGTGAGCGCCGCCATGAGCGAGCGTTCGGGGAAATAGCTGGCGCACGCGACGAGCATCGCGATGGCGGCGATGCCCGCCAGCGTCGCGGCCGCGAGCGTCGGCGCGACGTGCAACGACGCGCCGGGGATCGCCGCGCCCGCCGTGGCGATCGCGCCGAATGCCGCGAGCATCGGATGCGCGGCGCCGGCGACGAACCGCGCGACGGCCGGCCACGGCGACAGCACGAGCGCCAGGAAGAGCGTTGGCTGCAGCACCGCCACCACCGGCGTCGCGGCGATGTTCGTCAGCGGCGCGATGAGGCTCACGCGGCCGAAGTACCAGGCCACGAGCGGGGCGCTCGCGAACGTCGCGATCGTCGAGATGAGCGCCACCGTCGCGATCGCGGAGCGCCAGCCGCCGGGCTTCGCGCACCACTTCTTGGCGAGGATCCCGCCGGCGATCAAGCTCGCCATGCCGAGCACGCTGAGCTGATAGCCGAGATCCGTGACGGTGCGCGGATCGACCAACGGCGCGGCCGCCCCGAGCGCGAGCACCGCCCACGCGGACACCGGGCGTTGGACCTGACGCGTGAGCGCGGCGGCGCCGAGCATCACGCCGGACCGGAGCGCCGGCGGCGGCGCGCCGATCACCGCGAGATAGAGCGCGATGACGATCAGCGTCGCCGCGGTCGCCGCGCCGCTGCGCAGGCGGAGCGCGAGGAAGAGGAGCCGCACCGCCGCCGCGATGATCGCGACGTGCAGCCCGGAGATCGAGAGCATGTGGATGATGCCCGCGGCGGCGAAGCGGTCCTTGACCGCCGGATCGATGGCGCGCTGGTCCGCGATGAGCAGCGCGCGGACCATCGGCGCGTCAGCGCCGAAGAGCGCGTCGATGCGTTCGCCCGCGCCGGCCCGGGCGCGAAGCAGGAGGGATCCGCCTTCGTCGGGCGAGAGCGCCGCATGCGCAATCCGGATGCCGCGCGGCGCGGCCGATGCCTCGCCGCGAACGCGCACCGCGTCGCCGGCGCCCGCCGTTCCCCGCGCCACCGCGAGCGACGCGCGCACCAGGCAACCATCGACGGTCGCGTCGCCGGCGAGGAACGCGCCCGGCGACGCCGCTTCATCCAGGACGACACGCCACTCACGCACCTCAAGTATTCGCCGGAGGCACCGCGCGCGCGCGCCGTCATCGGCGCGAGCAATGAGCAGGCCTGCGGCCGCGAGCGCGCCCAGCGCGATCAGCGAGCGCCGCCCGCTCGCGCATCCGCCGATCGCGAGCATGGCCGCCGCGCACGCGCCCGCGAGCGGCACGCCGGCGAATCCGAGCAGGAGTCCCGCCGCGAACGACGCGACGGCATAGGCGATGAGCGGCATGGGGCGGCGCGCGCGGCGCCGGGACGCTGACTCCCATGCATAGGCCGCGCACGGGTGCGGCCACGCATCCTACCGTTGTGCGATGGTCCCTTTCACTCCGCCGGGCGCGGCACGCGCGGGTGCCGCGGGTTCATTGCCACGAGCTTGATCGCGTCGATCACCGTCACTGCGAGCTCGGCCCGCCGCCCCTCCTTCTGCAGGTCCACGTTCACCAGCGTACGGCCGGGATTCTCCTCCACCGTATACCGCGGCGAGAGATGGTTGAGCGCGTACGTGATCGCGTCGTTCTCACAGCGCTCGCAGCGGCATGCCTCCGGGAAATTCTCGCGCAGCTCGCGGTAGAGCTCGCGGATGGACCCCTCGAGAAGATTCTTCATCCGGCCATTGGCAGCGCCGCGCGCGCCGCGACCGGCGCGCCGGTGAAGGTGGATCCGGTGGTGCCGGTGAGTTCCACGGTCAGATAGCTCCCGATGAGCGAGACATCCCCCGGCACGAGCACGGTCTGGTGTCGACGCGTGCGCCCCTGGAGCAGGCCGCCGCGCCGCGCGCCCTTCTCGATCAGCACTTCGTGCCGCGTGCCGAGCAGCGCGCGGTTGCGGGCGCGCGTCAGTTCACGTTGCAGGGCGATCAGGCGCTCGAGGCGCTCGCTCGCCACGTCGTCGCTCACGGCCAGCGACGCCGGCAGCCGCTCGGCCGGCGTCCCTTCGCGCATTGAGAACTTGAACGTGTACGCGTCGTCGAAGGCGAGCGCGCGCACGGCCGACAGCGTCTCCTCGAAATCCTCCTCGGTCTCGCCCGGGAAGCCGACGATGATGTCGGTGCGTCAGCGCGACGCCGGGGATGGCCGCGCGCAGCCGCTCCGCGCACGCGACATACTGCTCGCGCGTGTAGCGGCGGAGCATCCGCTTCAACGTGCGCGTCGCTGCCGCGTCTGCATCGGGAGATGCACGTGCTCGCACACCGCCGGCGTCTCCGCCATCGCGGCGATCACGCGACTCGCAGAAATCGTTCGGATGCGGGCTGGTGAAGCGCAGCCGGCGGATGCCGGGCACCGCGCCGACCGCGCGCAGCAGGTCGGCGAAATCGTGCTCGCCATCGGTGTACGAGTTCACCGTCTGGCCGAGCAGCGCGACCTCGCTGAGCCCCTGCGCGGCGACTCTCGCGGGTCTCGCGCACGACGTCGGCGAGGTGGCGGCTCCGCTCGGCGCCGCGCGTGTCGGCACGATGCAATACGTGCAGCGTAGTCGCAGCCGCGCTGCACCGGCATCCACGCGCTTCACGCCCTCGAAGCGGCGCGCGCTGAAAGTCCTCGTAGTGCTCCTCGATGTCGAACTCCATCGCGGTCGCACGCTCGTCCTTCGCGCGCGCCGTCGATCAGCGCGGGCAGCGCGCGATAGCCATCGGGGCCGATCACGAGATCGACATGCGGCGCGCGCTCGAGCAGCGCGGGGCCGAGTCGCTGCGCCATGCAGCCGGTGACGCCCAGCACGGTGTCCGCGGTCATGTACCGCTTGAGCTCGCCGATCCGCCCGAACACGCGCTGCTCGGCGTGGTCCCGGATGGCGCAGGTGTTCACGAGGATGACGTCCGCGCCCTCGGGTCCGTCCACGGCGACGAAGCCATCCTCCGCGAGGCGGCCGAGCATCAGCTCGGAATCGCTCACGTTCATCTGGCACCCGTAGGTCTCGATGTAGACCGTCCCGCCGCGCTCGCGCATGCGGATAGCTACTCCGTGCCGGTGCGGGCGAACAGAGCGCCACCCGCCGCCGCCCTCCAGCCGCGCCTGACGCGGGCGCCGCGGGGAGCATGGTGTCGCGCAGCTCGCACTGTGAGGTGATCCTCGGTGAGTCCCGTCGCGCTCGCGCGCGCCGCCGAGCACGACGACATCGGCCGTGCCGCCGGCGCGCGCCGCCCGGTGCGCCGCGGCCTTCTCGCTCGCCGAGCACTCGCAGTTCCGCGGCGCGCGCGCGCGACGGTCGCGCGCGGCACAGCGGCGCCCATCCGCACGGCGGCCGTGCCCGGCCGCTCCGAGTACGGGAAGACGTGCAGCACGGTGAACGGCAGTCGCGCGACCAACGCGAGCGTGGCGGCGTGGTCCGTCGTCGCTCTCGCCCGGAAATCCGGCGATCACGTCGGCCCCCAGCCGAGCAGGGGCGCGCGCGCCGCGAGCCGCTCGACTGCGGCGGCGTAGCTCGCGGCGGTGTACCAGTGCCGCCCCATCCGGCGCAGCACGCGGTCGCAGCCGGACTGCAGCGGCGCGTGCAAGTGCAGGGCGTCACGCGCCGCGCATCGCCCGCCAGCAGGTCGGCAAGCCGGTCGTCCACTTCGGTCGCTTCCACCGAGGAGAGGCGGAAGCGCACCGACGGGACGCGCGCGACGAGTCGCCTCGAGGAGCGCGCCGAGCGATGACGCAATGTCCTCGCCGTACGCCCGATGTGGATCCCCGTGATCACGATCTCCGGGTGTTCCGCGGCAAGGGCGCGCCGCCTCGGCACGATCTCGTCCGCGGATCGCGAGCGGCTCGCGCCGCGCGCAAGCGTCGTCGCGCAGAACGTGCAGTGCTCGTCGCAGCCGTCCTGAATGCGCAGCAGCGCGCGCGAGCCGGTTTGCAACGCCGGGCGCGCGGAGCGCGCAGCGTCGGGTGCGAGGCCCAGCGCCAGCGCGAGCGCGGGAGATCGGCGCACCGCCGATGACGTCGCTCACGCCGGGGAGCGCGGCGATCGTCACCGTCGTCGCGCGCGGACGGCGCAGCCGATGACGACCGTCCGCAGCGCCGGATTCGCCTTGGCCGCACGGCGAACGTCCTGCCGCAGGTCGGCCACCGCGGCCGCCGTGACCGCGCAGGAATTGAAGAGCGCGACGTCCGCGCCTTCGTGCGGCGATCGATCTTACGCCGCCGCCGCCTCGATCATGGCGCGCGCGGCCTCCGTGTCGTACTGGTTGGCGCGGCAGCCGAACGTCGCGCAGGTAGACCTTCATGCGCGCACCGCGCCCGGCGCGATGAACTCGCCGGTGCGGTTCATCGCCCGCGGCGTTTCAGTCGGCACGATAGGCATTTGCACGTAAAACGTGCTCCCCTCGCCGTCCGCGCTTTTCACCCAGATGCGCCCGCCATGCGATTCCACGGCGAGCGGCAAAAGGTGAGCCCCAACCCCGAGCTTCGCACACGCGGCGCGTTCGCCGCGCGCACGCGCTCGAACTTCCGGAAAATGATTTCCTGGTATTCGCTCGGAATGCCGGGGCCATCGTCGGCGACGGTGATCAAGCATTCCGCTCGCATCCGGCTCCGCGCGCGAGCGCGAGCGTGCACCGCGTCCCGCCGTTGCGTCATCGCGTTCTGCACGAGGTTGCGACAGCACCCGCTTGAGCAGGACTTTGTCGGCCCGAAACACCGGCGCGTCGTCGGCCACTTCGACCGTCGCGGTCGCGCCCTCCTGCTTGAAGCGCAGCGCCCCATTCGTAGACGATCTCCGCGAGCAGCGCCGCCGGCGCGATCGGCTCGCGGTTGCAGCGTGATGCGTATGTTCCTCGATGCGCGCGACCTCGAGCAGATCCTCGATCAGCGCGAGCAATTCCTCGGCGCGCGCTTCCGCATCGCCGAGCGCGCGCGCCTGCGGCTCCGTGAGCGCGCCGAAGTCGTTGTCGAGCACCATCTCGAGCGTCGCGAGCACGACGTCGAGCGGCGTCTTGAGATCGTGCACGATCATCTTCATGAGGTCGTCGCGCACCTTCTCGAGTTCGCGCAGCCGCGCGTAGCTCTCCTCGAGGGCGTCGGTCGCGAACTTCAGCCGCAGCAGCGCGCGCACGCGCGCGCTCAGCACCGGCGGTTGTGCGGCTTCGTGAGGAAATCGTCGCCGCCCGCCTCGATCGCCTTCACCCGGTCGCTCGTGTCGTTGAGCGCGGTCACGAAGATCACGGGGATGCGCGCCGTGCGCGCGTCGCGCTTGATCCGGCGGCACACTTCGAAGCCGGTGTCGCGCTCGTCGCAGTCGAGCGAGCCGGGCGGCATCGACACGTCCAGGATGCAGAGGTCGGGGCGCTGCGCTTGGCAGGCCGCGAGCGCGCCGGGACCGTCCACCGCGCTCACGACCCGATAGCCGAGCGTCGTGAGCTGCTCCTCGAGCGCGGCGACGTTCGCCGGCACATCATCCGCCACCAGAATGAGCGGCGAGCGCTCGGCGCGTCCGGTCACGGGGCTACGGGCGGACGAGGATGCCGACGCTGAGGGTCCATGCGTGCTCCTGCACGGGCAGGTCGGCGGTGCGTGTCGAATGGAGGATCCCGATGTCGATGCGCGCGCGGTTCTGTGCGAGCGGAATGCCGCCGCCGAACGAGATCACCTGCTCCTTCACGTTCTGCAAGTCGGCCTGGAAGGGGAGCCCGCGCATGCGGTACCCCACCCGCAGCGGTACGCCGCTCCCTTCGATCTCGCCGATCTTCACTTCCGCGCCGATCCCGTAGTCCCACGTGTCCACCGCGAGAATCGAACTCTGCGCGAGGCCGTTCATTGCCGACCACTGCGTCCACTCCGCGTCCGCCGCGACGCTGACGCCGGGCAGACCCGCGTAGAGGACGCTGATCCCCGCGCGATCCGGCACGCGGGCGTTCGTGACGAGCGTGTCGTTCCGGCGCGCGTGCATGACGCCGCCCAGTTCGCCGGAAAGCCCAATCGCCATTGTGGGCACCGGGCTCCAGGCGAGTCCCGCGCTCACCGCGGTGCCGGAGAGGTTCACGAAGGTCGTCTGCGTGAACGCCGCGAAGCTCGAATCGCCGAAGGTCTCGATGATGCCGAGCGACGTCTGCCCCGTGTAGAAGTGCAGCGCGGCGCCGAGGCGGAGCGTGTTCGTCAGCCGGTACGCGCCGGCGAAGCGCGCGTTCGTGAGCGCGCCCTTGGAGGAGAAGAGCTGGCGGTACGACACGCTGTCCCCGCCCTGCACCGGGTAGTAGCCGGAGATCTGGGTCTCCCAGGTGCGGTCGAGCACGTTCGAGAAGGAGATGCCGAAGATGAGCCGTTCATTCACCGCGAGCGCGCCGGCGAAGAGCGGAAACCGGATCAGCGTGGACTCCTGGCTCGACCCATTCGCGTCCACGGTGCGGAATTCGGGGCCGAACTGGCCGTACAACCCCGACCGCCCCCATGTAGTGAGCGCCGCCGGGTTCACCGCGCTGATCGGGTCCAGCTCGCTCACCGAGCCGCCCATCGCGAGCGCGCGCGTCGACAGCGGCCCCGCCGGATAGCCATAGCCTTGCGCGCTCATCGTGCCCTGGGCGGTGACGCTCGCGGCGCCGGCGAGCAGGAGCACGGTGACGGTCCAGAAAGTTCGCATCACGGAAGACCGATCACAGAGTGCGGGACGTAGCTCACGTGGACGCGCGGCCGTTGTGCCGCAGACGCGGAGGGGCCGTAGAAGAGCAATTCTCGAGGTTCGATCCCCTCGGTGGCGAGCGCCAACACGATCGCGCGCTGCACCTGGCTCCCTTCGAGCCGCCAGAAACTGAACATGGTGAGGAACGCCGGCGTGTAGATCGGACCCACCCGAACGAGCGAGAGCGTATCGACGCCGATCCCGAAGGGCGGCAGCGAGTCGGGGTGGAGATTCACGAGCGTCGGGCCACCAACGAGAACGGCCACCTTCGAGATGTCGGTGACGCCCGGCGCCGCGGTGACGGGCAGCGCCGTCATCACGACCGAGTCGCTGTCCACCCGGAAACCGGCGAACGGCTGCTGGTACATGATGAGATCGGCCCGCACGATGGTGGTCGACGAATCGATCAGCCACGAGGGGAACTTGAATCGCACGAGCACCCGGTTGCTCGGCAATCCGCCCACCGCGAGCACGCCGGGCGGATAGGGCGCCGTGCCCTGGAAACCCATCTGGTAATCCTGCATCGCGAGGATCGGCGGACCGAAGTTGTTGGCGCGCGCGTTGAGCAGCACCGCGACGCCCACCGGCAGCGTATCGATGAACCCACGGTACGTGAGCGCGCCCGCGAATCCGCTCGTGGCCGATCCCTCGGCCGATACGATCTGCAGGTTCACCTTCTTCTTGCTCGACACCGAGACGCCGATGTTCACAGGCGTTCCGGAGAGCATCGACTGCGTGAACCACGCCGTGTCGAGCGGGATCTTCAAAATCCCCTGCACGGAATCGCGCGGCACTACGAGCGTGCCGATCGGCGTGCCGGAGAACTTCGAATGCACGACCGACGTGTCGAGGTACGGCACGTTCGCGTACACGTTGTAGGCGGTGAGGACGATCGTGTCCTGCACCTCGATGGTGTCGACCGAGCCCAGCACGTTCAGCGCGAGGTTCACCGAGTCCGCCGACGTGAACGGCACCAGCGGGGCGGTCGAGTCGGCCTGGTACTTGCGCACGATGGAGTCGAAGCGGAAGACGCCCACCGAGACGACCGAATCGCCATTCTGCGCATAGCGCGCGAGCAGGACACTCGCTTCCGTGCCGATCGACGGGATCCCCGGCACCGTGACCATCGTGTCGATCACATCGGAGGCGAGGAAGGTCGTGTCGACGAACCCCACCTGCTGCTCGGTGCACAGCAGCGGGCAAGCATTGCCGCCGTTCAGCTTCTCCTCGCACGCGCCCATCGCGAGCGTGGCGACCGCGAGGATCGCCAACGTCCTGGATCTATTCAGCAAGACAGTCTCTCCGGAACGAACGTGGTGTTGGCCGGGATCACGCGCGACCCAGCGATGCGGCGGTGAACGGATGCGGGAGGAGCGCGGCGATCGTCCAACGCGCCTCCGCCCCGGCGGTGGTGCAGCTGATCACTTCGAGATCGGGCGCCAACTCCGCGAGCACCTGCCGGCAGATGCCGCACGGCGGCGTCGGCGACGCCGCTTCGGTGACGATCACGATGCGCGCGAACTGCCGCGAACCCGATGCCACCGCCGCGGCCACCGCGCCCCGCTCCGCGCAGATGCCCGCCGGCGAGCTCGCGTTCTCCACGTTGCAGCCCGCGAAGATGGAACCATCCCCCGCTTCCAACGCCGCGCCCACCCGGAAGCTGGAATACGGTGCATACGCGGCGCGCATCGCTTTCGATGCCGCCTCACGCAACCGCTCCGTCCCCGCCGCAGCCGTCATGCGCCCAGCAACTGCGGGAGGAACGATGTGCCGGTGCCGCGGAACGCGATGCCGAGCCACTCCCCCACCGTCGCGCCGAGATCCGCGAAGGTCGCGCGCTCGCCGAGCGAGCTCGCGCGCACGCGCTTCCCGAGCGCGAGCAACGGCACGCGCTCGCGCGCGTGGTCGCTCGTCGGAGTGGTGGGATCGTTCCCGTGATCGGCCGTGAGAAAGAGCAGGTCGTCCTCGCGAAGCAGCTGCACAAGCGATGGGAGGGCGCGGTCGAACGCGCGGAGTCCCTCATAGAACCCCGCTACGTCGTTCCGGTGCCCCCAGAGCTGGTCGAAATCTACTAGGTTGGCGAACAGGAACCCACTCTCCAGCGAAATCAGCGCCTCCGAGATCACCCGCACCCCCTCGGCGTTCGAGGCGGTGTGACGGGAGGTGATCCCGCGGCCCGCGAACAGGTCGTCCACCTTGCCGACGCCGGTACGCGGGATGCCGGCCGCCGCCAGCGCGTCGAGGAGTGTCTCGGCCGGTCGGCTCGATCGAGAAATCCCGGCGGTTCGCGGTGCGCGCGTACGCGCCGGCCGCGCCCGTGAACGGCCGCGCGATGACCCGGAGACATCGTCGGGCGCCGTCAGCATCGCGCGGGCGGTCTCGCACGCCCGGTACAGCTCCGCCAGCGGCACGACCCCCTCGTGCGCCGCCACCTGGAAGACCGAATCGGCGGACGTATAGACGATCCACGCCCCGGTGCGCTCGTGCTCCGCGCCGAAGCGCTCGAGCACATCGGTGCCGCTCGCCGCGATGTTGCCGAGCACGCCGCGCCCGGTGCGCCGCGAGAACTCCGCGATCACGGCCGCGCGGGAAACCGTTCGGGAAGGTCGGGAAAGGGGCGCTCGAGCTGGACGCCGGCGATCTCCCAGTGGCCGGTGGTGCTGTCCTTGCCGGGCGATCGCGGCTTCATGAGTCCCCAGGCACCCAGCGGATGCTCCACCGCCGGCACGCCCGGGAGCGGCTTGATCCGGCCGAGGCCGGCGGCGGCCAGATTGGGGAGGTCCAGCCCGCCCACGGCCCGCGCGATGTTGCCGAGCGTGTCGCTCCCCTGATCGCCGTACTGCGCGGCGTCCGGCGCCTCGCCGATGCCCACGCCGTCGAGCACGATGATCGCCGCGCGGCGCACTACGGCGCCCCGCGATAGCGGTGCTCGAGGCGCTGTCCCAGACCCGTGAGCAATTCATACGGCGACAGGTCACCGAGCGCGGCCGCGTCCTCGACGGTGATCAGGCTCGCGCCGTCGCGGCCGATGAGGGTCGCGACGTCGCCGATCGCGCAGGGCAGGCCGGTGACTCGAGCATCGTCATGTCCATCGTGACGATCCCCGCCACCGCGACGCGACGCCCGCCGAGCAGCGCCGCGCCGCGCCCGCTGAGCGAGCGACGGTAGCCGTCGGCGTATCCGATCGCGGCCGTCGCGATCGTGCGCTCGCCGCCGGCGCGCCACGTGGCGTCGTAGCTCACCGTGTCGCCCGCGCTCAGGGTGCGCAGGGCGACGATGCGCGCGCGTAGGCTCACGACCGGCTCCGGGGCGACCTTCACCGCCAGGCCGCTGCCCACGCCGTAGAGGAAGATCCCCGGCCGCGCGTGCGTCCACGGCGAACGGTCGCGCCGCGCGAGCGCCGCGGAATTCTCCACGTGCAGCATGCGCGGCCGCGCGCGGAGCGCCCCGAGCGCCTGCTCGAAGCGCCGTTCCTGTTCGACCACCGAAGCGGGTTCCGTCTCCGCGGAATGGAAATGCGTGTACGCGCCCTGCGGCGCGGACAGCGCCGTCTCCGCGGCGAGCGACGCCATCGCGTTCCACCGCACGCCGCACCGGCTCATGCCGGTGTCGATCGCAAGCTGCCAGTCGCCGCCGCCGGTGCCGCGCCACGCCGCGATATGCTGGGCGCGCGCGAGGATGGGCGTGAGGCGCGCGGCGCGCACGTCGTCGGTTCGCCCATGCACCGGCGTGAAGACGATCACCGGCCGGTCGATGCCGGCGTCGCGCAGCGCGCGTCCCTCCTCGACCGTGGCCACGCCAAATCCCCACGGATCGAGCCGCCTCGAGCGCGCGCGCCACGAGCACGGCGCCCAGCCCATAGGCGTCGGCCTTGACCATGGGGAGGAGGCGGCACGCCCGCCGCCATCGCGGCGTCCATTGCGCACAACGCCCCGAGATCGACCTCGACCCAGGCGCGCATCGGACGTAGACCGCAGTGGCGCGGCCTCGACCGAGCCGGGTAGTATTGGGAACCCACGAGGAGCCAATGCAAGACGAATCCTCGCTCGACCAGGCGCTCGCGCTGATGCGCGACCTGCGCGCGCGCTGCGATTGGGACGCCGCGCAGACCCACGACACGCTGCGCCCCTATCTGCTGGAGGAGGCCCACGAGACTCGACGACGCGATCCGCGCCGCCGGAGACCGGCGCCGATGCGCGACGAGCTGGGCGACGTGCTGCTGCAGGTGCTCTTCCACTCGGTGATCGCCGAGGAACGGGGCGCGTTCAACGGCGCGGGGACGTCGCCGCGGCGCTGATCGCGAAGATGAAGGCGCGACATCCGCACCTGTACGCCGGCGGCGCGAAGCGAGCCGTGGGAGCAGATGAAGTCGAAGGCGACGCGCGTCGATCGCCGAGGGCCTGCCGCCGGGACTCACCCGCCCTGCACCGCGCGCACCGGCTGCAGGAGCGCGCCGCCGGCGTCGGCTTCGACTGGCCCGACACCGCGGGCCCGGTCGGACAAGGTGCGAGGAGGAGCTGCCGGAAGTGCGCGAGCACCTGGCCGCCATCCGCCGGCGCAGCGCAGCGACGGCGTGGACGCGTCGCCGGTGTCGACGACGCGCATCGCGCGCTGGAGTTGGAGATCGGCGACCTGCTCTTCGCCGTGCGTGAACCTGTGCGCGCAAGGCCGGCGTCCACGCGGCCGTCGCGCTCGACCGGGCGAACGAGAAGTTCGTGGCGACGATTCGAGGCGGTCGAAGCCCTGGCCGCCAGCGCGGGCCTCGCGATCGGCGAAGGCGGATCTCGCGGAGCTCGATGCGCTGTGGGACGAGGTGAAGCGCAGCGGATACGGCGGGAGCCGGTTGGCGGAACCGGTGAGGCACGACAACGCATGGTGTACGACTGGCGGCGTGTCGTCACCAAGCGTTGTCATGCCGCACCGGTTCCCGGCGATCGATTCCCGGCTCTGCAGTTCACGGATCGCAGCCTGTGCATCATCCGCGGGAACGCGATCGCCTCGCGCAGATGCGGCAGCCCGCAGATCCAGGCCACCGTGCGCTCGAGGCCGAGCCCGAAGCCCGAGTGCACGAACGTGCCGTACTTCCGCAGATCGAGGTACCAGCCGTACGCCTCGACCGGAGAGCCTCTGCTCGCTGGATGCGCGCCAGCGAGCCGGTCGTAGTCGTCCTCGCGCTGGCTGCCGCCGATGATCTCGCCGTATCCCTCCGGGCGCGAGGCAGTCGTCGCACAGCACGGTGCGCGGATCGTCCGGGTTCTCCTTCATGTAGAACGCCTTCGCCTCCTTCGGATAGTTGAAGACGAACACCGGACGGTCGTAGTCCGCTCGACGATCAGCGCCTCGTCCTCGGCGCCGAGGTCCTCGCCCCACTGGATCGGTGCTGCCCCTTCGTCTGCGAGCAGCGCGATCGCGTCGGTGTAGTTCAGACGCGCGGGAAGGGCGGCTTGACGCTCGCGAGCTTCGCGGTGTCGCGCTCGAGCTCCTTCAGCTCCGCCGGCGCACCGCTCGAGCGCGCGCTGCGACCAGGTACGCTGACGAACTCCTCCTGCAGCCGCATGTTGTCGTCC
Organism: uncultured Gemmatimonadaceae bacterium; assembly: GCA_963751275.1. Classification (GTDB taxonomy): domain Bacteria; phylum Gemmatimonadota; class Gemmatimonadetes; order Gemmatimonadales; family Gemmatimonadaceae; genus DATKOH01. The sequence continues at coordinate 33,094 of CAVVTZ010000005.1, forward strand.
GAGTCGTTCGAACGCGACCTCCGGCTCGATCATCCAGAACTCGGTGAGATGCCGGCGCGTCTTCGACTTCTCGGCGCGGAAGGTCGGGCCGAAGCGTGTAGATCCTTGCCCAGCGCCGCGGCCGCCGCCTCGCCGTACAGCTGCCCGGTCTGCGCGAGGTACGCGTTCCCCTCGTCGAAGTACTCGGTGGCGAAGAGTCCCGAGCGCTCGCCGATCGCCGCGGTGAGGATCGGCGTGTCGACGCGCAGGAAGCCGCGCTCATAGAAGAAGTCGTGGATCGCCTGCTCGATCTCGTTGCGCACCTTCGCGATCGCGCGCTGGCGCTGCGCGCGCAGCCACAGGTGGCGGTGGTCGAGCAGGAAGTCGATGCCGTGCTCCTTGGGCTGGATCGGATAGTCGAGCGCGCTGGCGCCCAGCGATCTCGAGCTCCGAGACGCCGAGCTCGAAGCCGCCCGGCGCGCGCGCATCGGCGCGCACCACGCCGGTCACCGCCGCCGACGTCTCCTGGGTGAGCGCGCCGAACCGCTCCCACACTTCGGCGCTCACCTCGCTCTTGACGAGCACGCACTGCAGCAGCCCCGTGCCGTCGCGCAGCACGATGAACGCGATCTTCCCCGACGACCGGAGATGCGCGACCCACCCGCGCACCGTCACCGTCGCGCCGGCGTGATCCTTCAGTTCATCGATGCGGGCGAATGTCTGAGTCATAGAGGGACGGGCAAGCTAATCCTCCGCGAGGGAGAGTTCAACGTTTTCGAGGTTCGTCGCTTGGTCTGGATCCTCTTGGCACGGTATGGTCACTGCCACTGCTTCCACGCGGATGGCGCGGAGTACGCTGATTACGCGGATCGATCCAGACCGCTCAGTAGGCCAGCGAGTGCGGCGCGAAATGCCGGATCCGTTGCGAACAACACGAGCCTGAGCTCGCTCCGTCGCGATTGACGCCGTGCTGCGCTTCGATCGAACCGCGTGATCCGCGTCTCCGCGCAATCCGCGTGGAAGCAGTTGTTGTGAATGCTGCCGGCCACTCTGACGGGCTCACCCGACCCGGAACAACTCGATCGCCCTCGCATAACGCTCGCCGAGGCGGCGGCGGAGTTCGGCGTGCTCGGGGGCGCGCAATTCGGGATCCGTCGCGAGAAGCTCGGACGCGGCCGACATCGCCAGGGCGTTCAGCTCCACGTCGCGCATCGGGTCGGCCACCTTGAACATCGCTTCGCCGTGCTGGCGCTCGCCGAAGAGGTCGCCCATCCCGCGGCGGCGCAGGTCCTCTCGCGCGATCTCGAAGCCGTCGTCCGTCTCGACGAATACCTTCAGCCGTTCGTGCACGTCAGGGCTCACATCGCCGAGCAGGACGCACCAACTCGCTTCGGCGCCGCGCCCCACGCGGCCGCGCAGCTGGTGGAGCTGTGAGAGCCCGAAGCGCTCGGGGTGCTCCACGAGCATCACCGAGGCGTTCGGCACGTCGATGCCGACCTCGATCACCGTCGTAGCGACGAGCACGTCGATCGTCCCGTCGCGGAATTGCCGCATGATCGCGTCGCGCTCCGCCGCCGGGATCTTGCCGTGCAGCAGCGCCACGCGGCGCGAGGCGAAGGGGCCGGCCGCCAAAGTCTTCGCCATCGTGGTGGCGGCCTTCAGATCGCGCGTCTCCGATTCCTCGATCACCGGGTAGACCACGTACGCTTGCCGCCCGCGCCCGATCTCCGCGTCGATGAATTCCAGCACGGCGCCGCGCGCTTTGCCGGGGCGCATCGCCGTGCGCACCGGCTGGCGTCCGGGCGGCCGCTCGTCCAGCGTGCTCACGTCGAGGTCGCCGTACACCGTGAGCGCGAGCGAGCGCGGGATGGGCGTCGCGCTCAGCAGCAGCACGTCGGGACGCGCGCCCTTCTCGCCGAGCGCGGCGCGCTGCTCCACGCCGAAGCGGTGCTGCTCGTCGATCACCGCGAGGCCCAGGCGGCCGAAGGCGGTGCCCTGCTGCACGAGCGCGTGCGTGCCCACCGCGACGAGCGGCGCCGCGCTCGCCAGCCTCGTTTCCGCCTCGCGCCGCTCCTTCGCCGCGAGCGAGCCGGTGAGCAGCACCGGCTGCATCCCCAGCGGCTCCAGCAGCCGCGCGAACGTGCGCGCGTGCTGCTCGGCGAGCAGTTCCGTGGGCGCCATGAACGCCGCCTGCCACCCGTTCTCCACCGCGAGCAGCGCGGCGAAGAGCGCGACGATCGTCTTGCCGCTCCCCACGTCGCCCTGCAGCAGGCGGTGCATCCGCCGCCCGCTGCACATGTCCGCCACGATCTCGCGCGTGACGCGCGTCTGCGCACCGGTCAACGCGAAGGGGAGCGACTCCTTCAGCCGCGTCGTGAGATCGCGCCGGTTCACGAACGTGATGCCATGCCGCTCCTCGCGCGCGAGCTCCTTGGCGCGATGATGCAGCAGCTGCACCGCGAACAGTTCTTCGAACGCGAAGCGGCTGCGCCCGCGATGCGCCTCGGCCACCGACGCCGGCCGGTGCACCATGCGGAGCGCCTCGGGCAGCGCGGGCACGCCCGCGGCGCGCAGCAGGTCCGCGGGCAGCCACTCGCGCGCGAGCGGCAGCAGCGCGTCGAGATGCGTCTCGATGAGCGTGCGGATCTGCTTGAACGAGAGCCCTTCGGTGGCCGGATACACGGCGAGCACTCGGCCCCCGCTCGTCCCCTCGGAATTCGCGCCGAGGTTCACGAACTCGCGCGGCGCGAGCTGGCGCCCGTGATAGAAACGCACCGGCCCCGTGAGCAGCAGCACGTCGTCCTTCTGGATCACGCGGTCGAGGAAAGGCTGCCCCGGCCACGCCACCTCGATCATCCCGCTCTCGTCGCGCACCACCGCCTGGAAGACGCGCAGCGCCTTGCGCGTGGGGATGATCCCCTTGGAGATCACCGTGCCGATGACGGTGACATCCATGCCGGTGGCGAGGCGCGCGATCGGCGTGACGGTGGTCGCGTCCTCATAGCGGTGCGGCAAGTGGTAGAGCAGATCGCCGGCGGTGCGCAGGCCGAGCCGCATCAACTGGCCCGCGCGCACTTCGCCCACGCCTTTCAGGTAGCGGACGCCCGTGTCGAGGGCGAGCGCGGGACGCGGCGCGGCCGGACCCGGGGCCATCAGTCGGCGCGCACGAGCTCCGCGGCGTAGCGCGCGGCGTCGAACGGCTCGAGGTCCGGCGCCTGCTCGCCCACGCCCACGAACTTCACCGGCACGTCGAGCGCCTCGTGCACCGCGAGCACAATGCCGCCGCGCGCGGTGCCGTCCATCTTCGTCACGACGACGCCCGTCACCGGCACCGCCTCGGCGAACGCCTTCGCCTGCGCCACCGCGTTCTGGCCGATCGTGCCGTCGAGCACGAGCAACGTCTCGTGCGGCGCCCCCGGCAGCCGCTTCGCCACCACCGTCGCGACCTTCTTGAGCTCCACCATGAGATCGCTCTGCGTGTGCAGGCGGCCGGCGGTGTCGATGATCACCACATCGATCGCGCGCGCCGTCGCCGCGTCGAGCGCGGCCCACGCCACCGCCGCCGGATCGCCGCCCGGCGTGCTGCCGACGAATTGCGCGCCCGTGCGCTCCGCCCACAGGCGCAGCTGGTCGATCGCGCCCGCGCGGTACGTGTCCCCCGCCGCCACGAGCACCGACTTCCCTTCGGCCGCGAAGCGCGCCGCGAGCTTGCCGATGAACGTCGTCTTCCCCGAGCCGTTCACGCCGACGATGAGCACCACGGTGGGCCCCGACGCCGCCGCGTGCAGCGACGGATCACTCCTCCCCGCGCGCAGCGCGCGTTCGATCACCTCGCCGAGCGCCGCGCGGAACTCCTCGTCCGCCTTGATCTCGCCGCGTTTGGCGCGCGCCTCCACCTCGGCCACGAGCCGCAGACTCACGGGCACGCCGAAATCCGCCTCGAGCAGCAGCATCTCGAGCAGTTCGAGCGAACCCGCGATCCGCTCCCCGCGCACGAGCGCCCCCACGTCCAGGCGCGCCGTGTCCTTCAGGCGTTGCCAGAGCGATCGGGTCGGTAGGTCGCCGGCTCGGCGCTGGATACGGGGCAAGGTGGTCCGCGGGGTGAGAGTCAACGCAGCCCGGCGCGCCGCCGGAGGAGCCATTCGGAACAGAGTGCCGCGATCGCGACCAGGTACGGCCATCCCCGGTCGCGCAGCGGCGGCGCATCGCCCGGTGCGGGCGCGCTGCCCACGCCGGTACTACCCCCCTGCATCGCCGAAGTGCGCGGCAGCCATTCGCGCAATGCGTTCACCGCGATCACCGACGCGCCGCCCGGCGCCGACACATCGAACACGCCTTCGTCGAGCGGCGCACTCTCGGCGAACAACGCGCCGCCCGTGAAATGGAGCGTGAGCGTGTCCGCTCGCGCCGCGCCGCGCCGACGCACCACCACCGTCACGTCCGGCGACTTCCCGCTCCCGCCCCGCCGCCACCGCACCGGCGCGCCGGCCCGGAGCAATCCGTTCACCGGCGCCGCGGCGCGCGGATCGCGCCGCTCGGCCGCGAGCCAATCCAATATACCGCCCCAGAGGGCATCGTACGCCGCCGCGCTCGCGCCGCCGCGGAACTTCCAGCGCCAGCTGCCCGGCGCACCGGACACGACCACGCGCCGGCCCCGCTCGGATCCCGCGATCGCCGGCCGCACGTCGTACCGCCGCGCGCGCGCAATGCCGAGCGCGTCCCATTCTCCCGACGGCGCCACATCCAATGCGGCGAGCGGCGGCAGACTGTCCCACGGGACGCCGGCGAGCGCGGCCGACACGGGCGACGCCGGCGCCGACACCGCGTACCACTCGCCGGGCGCGGCGTCTCCTTCGGGCATGAGCAGCAGCGCACCGGTGGACGCCGCGCGCGGCGCGCCGAGGATCGCCGTGTCGCCGTGGATGATCGCGAGCGGCGCGGCGCGGAGCGCAGCACGCACTTCGGATTCCGCGACGGGCGCGAGCGTCCCTTCGCGCCGCCACGCGCCCGGCGCCACGCGGTAGAAGCCGCGCGCCGGCAGCGCGAGGGCGCCGCGCAGCACCGGCACGAGATAGCGGATCTCCTCGTCGGGCGCGGACGAGATGAACACCGCCCCCTCGGCGCGCGCCACGTCGAGCGTCACCACCGCGCTGTCGTTGCGCGGCTCGACGTCGCCCGCGGCGGCGACGCGCGCCGTGAGCAGCGCGGTGCCCGGCACCAGCGGCGCCGCGGCACGCACGGTGACGACTTCCTCGCCGTGTGCGGCCAGCGGAGCGGTCACGCGTGTCGCGAGCACGCGATCGCCGGCGCGCACCGTGACCGTGGCCGCCGGCACCGGCGCACCGCCGGCGCGCACCGTGATGCGCATCGCGATCGTGTCCCCGGCCACCGCGCCGGCCGGACTCTCGATCTCCGCCACCGCGGCATCGGGCGCTGCCCGGCGCGGCAGCATCTCCACGCGCGAATGCGCCGGCAGCGCGCCGAGCGTCGACGCATCGTCCAGCTCGCCGTCGGTGATGAGCACGAGCGGACGCCCGGCGGCGCGCGCGCGAATGACGGCGCCGAGCGCGCGCGTGGCCGCGTCGGCCGGCACGGAAGGCGGCGGCGCGGCGCGCAGCGAATCGCCGAAGAGCCAGAGCGTGTCGGGATGGAGCTCGCGCACGCGGGCCAGCGCCGCGCGCCACAGGGCGCTGTCGCCGCGTCGCAGGCTCGCCGAGACGTCGAGCGCCACGAGCGGATCGGGGCCGCGCGCCGGGCGCGCGCTCGCGCCCGCGACGAGCGCGAGCACGAGCGTGAGCGCGAGCGCCCGCAGCAGGATGGGCAGCGCGGCGGCCGGCGCCGCGCGAACGCCCGCGAGGAATGGCCGCGATACGAGAGGAGCGCGAGCGCGATTCCCGCCAGCGCGGAAAGAGCCCAGACGAGCATGGGGAGAAGCTACCCTGCGGGCGCGACGGCCGTTCCCGGCCGCCGCGCGGTGCTCAGTCCATCTGCCGGCGAATGAACGTCGGGATCTCCATGTCGTTCACGTCGGGCGCCTTGTCCGGCGACGACAGCGATTGCGGCGCTGCGGGTCCCGTGCCGGTGCGGCGCTGCGGTTCCACCGCCGGCCGCGCACCCGACGTGCCCGACGCGCCCATCGTGCCCGTGCGCGACTGCGGACGCGGGAACGGGATGACCGGCGTCTGGCCGCCGCGCATGCCCGTCTCGGACGGCGCCGCATCCATCGAGCGGTCGAAGCCCGTCGCGATCACCGTGACGCGGATCTCCCCCTGCATCGCCGGCTCGTTCACCGCGCCGAAGATGATCTCGGCGTCGTCGCCCACGGCGTCGTGGATGATCTCGTTCACCTGGTGCACTTCGCCCAGCGTGAGGTCGGTGCCGCCGGTGATGTTCACCAGCACGCCGGTCGCGCCGGCGATCGACACGTTGTCGAGCAGCGGCGACGAGATCGCCTGCTGCGCCGCTTCCATCGCGCGGTTCTCGCCGCGGCCGATGCCCGTGCCCATGAGCGCCGAGCCGCCGTTCGCCATCACCGTGCGCACATCCGCGAAGTCCACGTTCACGAGGCCGATCACGCTGATCAGGCTCGAGATACCCTGCGTCGCGTGGAGCAGCACTTCGTCGGCCTTCTTGAGCGCGTCGCCGATCGGGATCCCCTTCCCCACCACCGCGAGCAGCCGCTCGTTCGGCACGACGATCATCGCATCGACGAGACCGCGCATGTCGGCGATGCCCATTTCGGCCTGGCGCATCCGCTTCCGCCCCTCGAAGAGGAACGGCTTGGTGACGATGCCGATCGTGAGCGCGCCGCAGGACTTCGCGATCTCGCAGATCACCGGCGCCGCGCCGGTGCCCGTGCCGCCGCCCATGCCGCACGTGACGAAGACGAGGTCCGCGTCCTGCAGCATGCGCTCCATCTCGTCGCGGTTCTCTTCGATCGCCTGGCGGCCGATCTCGGGCCGCGCGCCGGCGCCGAGTCCGCGCGTCAGCTTCTTCCCGATCTGGAGCTTGACGTCGGATTTCGAAGCGAGCAGCGCCTGCGCGTCGGTGTTGACGGAGATGAACTCGACGCCGGTGAGATGCTCCTCGATCATTCGGTTCACGGCATTGCCACCGCCGCCACCGACGCCCACGACCTTCATGCGGGCGTTCTGCGAGGTGTTCTCTTCGAACTCGAAGGGCATGGCGAGGAGAGCTCCGGAAGTGGAAAACCTCAACGGCCAATGTGCCAAGGCCGTTTTCGGCACCTACTGGCTCGAGCCTGAACCTGCGCCAATATAACGCTTTCCGCCGCGCAATGACACCCTTTGGGGACAAAAATCTTAATTGTGGATAACTCGGGGTGGAAAGGGGTGGATAGTTGTTTTTGGGCATTCGGAACGACTTTGAACGAAAAAGGCGAAAACGAGCGAATTGCGCCCCGGCGCCGAACGAGAGCCCCAGAATGGGTGCAGGAGAGCCGAATTGTTGTTAACCACAAGGACGGGAGCCGAATCGGCTCGCGGCGCTCTGGAGAGTCTCGGAGCGAATTCGCCGGTTTTCGCCGAATTCGTTCAAAGTCGTTGCAGGTCTATGCTAGAAGAAATCCTGCAGCCAAACCTTGATCCGCTCGACGATCCCGTCCATGGAGCCCCCCCGCCGTCCCCGCCGGCTGCCGCCGGCGCTCCCGGATACTCCCATCGCCAGCCGCTGGGCGGCGTAGAGCGCCAGCCCCACCACCGTCGCGTAGCGCGACGACTCGACCGAATCCGCCAGTCCGCCCACGTTGTCCGCCGGGGATCCCACCCGGGCGCCCACGCCGAAACGGTCGCTGGCGAGTTCGGTCACGCCGTCGATCGCCGCCGCGCCGCCGGTGAGCACGATCCCCGCGCTCAACTTCCCGGCGTAGCCCGCCTGCGCGACCTTCGCATCCACCAGCTCGAAGATCTCGTCCATGCGCTGGTGGATGATGTGCGCGAGCAGCTCGCGCTTGATCTGCCGGTCGCCCTGCGCGCCGGTGCTCGGCAGCTGGATGATCTCCGGCGAGTGCGCCCACTTCGGCTCGTACGCACAGCCGAACTTCTCCTTCAGCCGCTCGGCGTCCGTTTGCGTCACGCCGAGTCCGTGCACGATGTCGTTCGTGACGCTGTTACCGCCGAACGCCACCGTGCCGAGGAAGCGGATCTTCCCGTCCTGGAAGATCGCGAGATCGGTGGTGCCGGCGCCCATCTCCACGAGCGCGACGCCGAGCTCCTTCTCATCGTCGGTGAGCACGGCGAACGCGCTCGCGAGCGGCTCGAGCACGAGCTCGCGCACGCGGTAGCCCGCGCGCTCCACCGCCTTGCGGAGGTTCATCGCGGGCGACGCGCCGATCGTCACGAGGTACATGTCCGTCTCGAGCCGCATGCCGATCATGCCGACGGGATCGCGGATCCCCTTCTCCTTGTCCACCTGGTATTCCTGCGGCATGGCGTGCAGCAGCTCGCGGTCGGTGGGGATCGGCTGCGCGCGCGCCACCTCGTGCGCGCGTTCGACATCGGCGCGCGTCACCTCTTCGCCGTTCACCGCGACCACGCCCTGGCTGGTCATCGCCTGCACGTGCTCGCCCGCGATGCCGGCGTACACGAATTCCACCTCGACGCCGGCCATGCGTTCGGCGTCGGTCATCGCCTGCTGGATCGAGCGCGTGGTCTCCTCGATGTCGGACACGACGCCCTTGCGCAGGCCGGCGGTGCGCGCCGAGCCGACGCCGAGCACGCGGATGCTCGGGTGCTTCGGCAGATCGCCGACCACCTCGGCGATGATCGCCGTCGTCTTCGCGGAGCCAATGTCGAGCCCGGCGACCAATCGTTCAGGGTTCATTGGAGTCGGGCGATGACCTGGTCACGGAAGCGGAGATCGAGCTCGGCCGGATGCGCGCCGCGGCGCGCGAGGTCCTGCTCGACGGGAATGATATCCGAGAGACGGCTGGCGGTGACGTTCGGTTTCGCGCGCACGATGACGCCGTTCACCGCGAGCGTGATCTCGCCCGGCGACGCGCGGCGCGCGGCGCTGATCCGGTCGAAGAGCGCGGGGCTCGCCGCGCGCACGTCGGCGAGCAGGCGCACGAGCGCCGTGTCGAGATGCTCGAGCACGGGCAGATCCACCGCGACGCGGCTCGGATCGAGCGGCAAGAGACGGCCGTCGGCGTCGGCGGCCTGCAATCCCGAGGCCGACGGGACGAAGGCCACCGGCGAGCGTTCGCTCACCTGCACGACGAGCGTGCCGGGGAGTTTGCGCGAGATCGTCACGGCGCGCACGCCGGCGAGCGATGCGAGGCGCCGCTCGAGCGGACGGGTGTCGTCCCAGACGCTGGCCGTGCTGTCGAGCCGGAGTCGCCGGTACGATGTCATCGGCTTGAATGTAATGCGTGCCGTTCACTTCCACCCGCCGCACCCGGAAGAAGGCGAGGTGCCTGAGGAGCGGCGGCGACCACCAGGGCGCCAGGAAGAGCGCGAGCGCGGCCACCGCGGCGGCGATCGCGCGCCACGGGATGCGCTTCGGCTCCGCCGCGGCGCGCGCCATTACGCCGCGGCCTTGAGCTGCGCGAGCAGCTCCGGCCCAGTGCGCGTGATGTCGCCGGCGCCGAGCGTGATCACCACGTCCCCTTCCCGCACGGCGGCGGTGAGCGCGGCCGCGAGCTGCTTGCGGTCGCCGCGCCACGCGAGCGGCGCGCCGGCGTCGCGCAGCGCGCGCACGATCAGCTCCGACGAGACGCCGGCGATCGGCTGCTCGCGCGCCGGATAGATCTCGGTGAGGAAGATGGCGTCGGCCGTCGCCAGCGCCGCGCCGAACTCCGCGGCGAAATCGCGCGTGCGCGTGAAGAGGTGCGGCTGGAAGGCCGCGACGAGCCGCCGCCCCGGGAACGCGGCGCGCGCCGCCGCGAGCGTGGCGCGGATCTCGGTGGGATGGTGCGCGTAGTCATCCACGATCGTCACGCCGCGCGCCGTCGCCCAGCCGCTGGAAGCGGCGCTCGACGCCGGTGAAATTCCCCAGCCCTGCGGCCAGGCGCGCCGCGTCGGCGCCGAGTGCGAGGCCCGAGGCGAGCGCGGCAAGCGCGTTGAGCACGTTGTGCACGCCGGGCACCTGCAGCGTCACCACCGGCAGCACCTTGCCGTCGAACACCGGCGTCGAACGCGCGTCCCACCGTTCACCGGGCGTACGTCTCGCGCGACGAGGCGCGCATCCGGACTCGCAATGCCGTAGCGGATCACCTGCGCCCCGGTCGCGGCGGGCACGGCGTTCGCGCCGGCATCGTCGCCGCACTGGATGCAGCGTGACCGCGTGCGACGCGAACTCGGCGAACGCGGCGCGGATCTCGTTCAGGTCGCGGTAGATGTCGAGATGATCCGCTTCGACGTTCGTGATCACCGCGATCTCGCAGCTGAGCGCGAGGAAGGAACGGTCATATTCATCGGCCTCGACCACGAACAGTGCGTCGCCGCCGGCGCTGAGATTCCCCTGCCACGCGCCCACGCGGCCGCCCGCGACGCCGGTCGGGTTGAGCCCCGCGGCAGCGAGCGCTTCGGTGGTCATGACCGTGGTGGTCGTCTTACCGTGCGTGCCCGCGATGCCGATCACGTAGCTGCCCGACACCGCTTCGGCGAGCGCCTCGGCGCGGCGGATCACCGGGATGCCGAGCGCGCGCCCGCGCGCGAGCTCCGGATGATCGTGCGGCATGGCCGAGGTCACGATGAGCGCGCGCGAGGCGTCGGCGTGCGCGGCGTCATGGCCGGTGTGCACGGGAACGCCGAGGCGGTCGAGGTCCGGGCTGCCGCCCGCGGCGTCGCAGCCGGTGACGCGGGCGCCGCGGCGGGCGAAGAGTTCGGCCAGCGCGCTCATGCCCGCGCCGGCCGCCCCCACGAAGTGAATGGGGCGCGGATCGGAAGAATCGAGGAGTGACATTCGGCGCTGCGAATATACGGCGCGCGCGCGGCTTACCTCAAGTGCGACGTTGCTTGAGGCGAGCGAGGGTAACTATCCGCCGCGCAATGTCCTCGGCCGCGTCGGGTCGCGCGCGGCGGCGCGCGGCGGCGGCGAGCGCACCGAGGCGCGAGGGGTCGGCCGAGAGCACGCCGACCTTGTTCGCGAGTCGGTCGAGCGTGAGTTCATCCTGCGTGAGCACGACGCACGCGCCGGCGGCTTCGAGCGCGCGCGCGTTCGCGGTCTGGTGATCCGCCGCGGCGGTGGGCAGCGGGATAAGCACCGACGGGATCCCCCACGCACAGAGTTCCGCGAGCGTGAGCGCGCCGGCGCGCGTGAGCGCGAGATCGGCCGCGGCGTACGCGTCGGCGATCGGAGCGAGATACGGACGCACCACGACGCTCGAGGAGGCGAGTTTCGCGTAGCGGTCATAGTCCGCCTTGCCCGTCGTCCAGATCACGCGGAGCGAGGCCGGGAGTCCGCGATCGATCCAACCAGCCATCGCGTCGTTGATCGCGCGCGCACCCTGGCTGCCGCCCACCACGAGCAGCACCGGCGGTCCGCTCTCGGGAAATCCCCACGCGCGGCGCGCGGCGGCGCGATCGGGGCGCGGCACCGGCGGCGGCTCGATGGGATTGCCGGTGTCCACGATCACGGAGGGATCGCTCACCTTGAGCGCGGCGGCGGCCTCGGGCACGCCGAGGAAGATCGCGCTCGCGCTGCGCGCGAAATACTTGGTGGTCATTCCCGGGGCGCTGTTCTGCTCCTGCAGCGCGATCGGGATGCGCCGCGAGCCGGCGAGGAAGAGCGCGGCGCCCGACGCGTAGCCGCCCGTGCCGACCACGACGTCCGGCGGATCCCGGAAGAACTCGCGGCTCAGCACGTTGCTCGAGGTGACGAGCCCGACGAGCGTCTTCCAATTCTCGAGGGGCTGCCGCCGGTAGAACGGGTGCAGGTCGAGCAGGAGGTACTCGTAGCCACTCGTGGGCAGGACATCCTTCTCGATGCCGCGCTGCGCGCCGATGAACAGCACGCGTGCACCGGGCTCGATGCGCACGAGCGCCTTCGCGATCGCGAGGCCGGGATACAAATGCCCGCCGGTGCCGCCGCCGGCGAAGACGATGCGCATCAGCGCGCCACCGCGAGCGGATCGGTGGGCGGCCGCAGCGCGACGCGCTCGCGCGTGCTGCCGATGTTCACGAGGATCCCGGTCATGAGCATGGTGAGCACGAGATTCGTGCGGCCGTAGCTGACGAACGGGAGCGTCAGCCCGGTGGTCGGCAGCAGCCCGATCACCACGCCCAGATGCAGATACGCCGTGCTCACCGTGCAGAAGGTCATGCCCAGCGCGAGCAGTTGCTGGAAGGGCGTGCGCGCCTGCTTCGAGATCCGGAAGCCGAGCCACGCGTAGAGCGCGAAGAGCGCCGTGACGCCGAAGAGACCGAGGAAGCCCCACTCCTCGCCAATGTTGCTGCCGATGAAGTCGTTGAAGGGGAACGGCAGGAAGCCGGTCTGCTGCTTCCCCTGCCCGAAGCCCACGCCGAAGAATCCGCCGGAGCCCACGGCGATCAGCGATTGCTTGAGCTGGTAGCTGGCCTCGGTGGGCGCCTTGCCGGGATCGAGGAAGGAGGTCATCCGCAGCAGCGCGTATTGCGCGCGCTCCACGAGCTTCCAGATGAGCGGCAGTGTGAGCGCGCCGAGCAGCAGCGCGTGGCCCAATCGCACGCCGCCGGCGAAGAGCACCACGCCCATGAGCAGCGCGAAGGTCATCACCATCGAGAGGTCGGGCTCGAGGATGACGAGAGCGCTCATCACGATGAGCACCACGACGAACGGGAGCAGCCCCGTGGTGAACCGCCGCAGCGCGTCCCCCTTCTTCACGACGAGCATCGCGGTCCACGCGATCACCGTGAACTTCGCGAACTCGGAGGGCTGGAAGGTGAGGCCGATGCGCAGCCAGCGGCGCGAGCCGTGGATCTTGGGCGCGATGTATGGAATGCCGGGGATCACCGGGATGAGCAGCAACACGATGCTCAGTCCCAGCAGCGGCCACGCCCACCCGCGCCAGCGCTCGGCATCGGTCTTGGCGGCCAGCGCGAACGCGACGGTTCCGAGCCCCACGCCGCTGAGCTGGAGAAGGACATAGTAGGCGCTGCCATGCTTCTCGCTCACGGCCAGGAACTGGCTGGCGCTGTAGAGCACGGCCAGCCCGAAGGCGAGCAGCACCGCGCTCACGATCACCAGCGCGCGCGCCTCGACGCCCATGCGCCAGCGCTCGCGCGCCACGGGCGCCACGGGTGCGCTCACGCCGGTCTCGCCGCGAGGCGGCGGAACGCGTCGCCGCGCTGCAGATAGTTCTCGAACATGTCGTAGCTCGAGCAGGCCGGGCTGAGCAGCACCGCATCGCCCGGCGCCGCGAGCGCGCGCGCCCTCGCCATCACCGCCTCGAAATCGTTCGACATCAACTCCACGCGCACCGCGGCCTCGAGATCACGCACGATCTCCGGGCCCGCCTCGCCGTACGCGATCACGGCCTTCGCGTGACGCTGCAGCGGCTCGATGAGCGCGGTGTACGGTTCGCCCTTGTGCCGCCCGCCGAGCAGGACGATCGCGGGCCGCGTCATCCCCTCGATCGCGACCAGCGTCGAACTCACGTTCGTCGCCTTGGAGTCGTTGATCCACAGCACGCCGCCGAACTCGCCCACGGTCTCGAGCCGGTGCGGCAGCGCGCGGAAGGAGCGCAGCCCCTCCGCGATCCGCCGGCGCGCGTCGGGCGAACGGTGCGCGTCGCTCAGGTCCATCACGCTCAGCGCCGCCGCGAGCGCGTTCGCCACGTTGTGATCGCCGAGGAGCGGCAGGTCGCGGCGCGCGAGCAGCGGCACGTCGCCCAGCACGAACAACTCGCCCGCGGCGCGGTCGTACCAGGCATCCTCCACGCTGTGCACCGAGAAGCAATGCACGTCACCGGACGGCCGCGCGCGGAACATCGATTCCTTGTCGTCGGCGTTCAGGACGGTCTTGGAGGCGGCGTCGGAATTCCGGAAGAGCAGCAGCTTGTCGGCGTAGTAGTCCTCCACCGAGGCGTACCGGTCGAGATGGTCGGGCGTGAGGTTCGTCAGCACGCCCACCGCCGGGCTTGATCGATGGCGTGTCGTGCAGCTGGAAGCTCGACATCTCGAGCACCATCACCGACGGCGACTTCGGAGCCAGCGCGAGCGCGCACACGGCCGTGCCGATGTTCCCCGCCTCGACGGCGCCGGCTACGCCCACCGCGCGCAGCAGATGCGCGATGAGCGCGGTGGTGGTGGTCTTGCCGTTGGTGCCCGTGACCGCGACGTACGGGACGCCGGGCAGATAGCGCAGCCCGATCTCCACTTCGCTGACGATCTCCACCCGGGCCTCTTGCGCGCGCGCGAGCGGCGGCGCATCCGGCGGGACGCCGGGCGATGCGACCACGACCGCCGCGCGCGCGATCCGGTCGAGATCGTGCCCGCCCGTGTCGACGGATACGCCGGCCGCGCGCAGCCGCGCCGCCGTGGCCTCGAGCGCCGCGCCCGTGCCGGCGTCCGACGCGTACACCCTGATCCCGTCGCGCGCCAGCAGCTCGGCGGCCGCCGCGCCGCTCTTCCCCAGCCCGATCACCGCCGTCTCCCCGGCGCGCCAGGCCGCGGGGATCATCGCAGCTTCAGCGTGCTGAGCGCGATGAGCGCGCAGAGGATGCCGAGGATCCAGAACCGCACCACCACCTGCGACTCGCTCCACCCCTTCATCTCGAAGTGGTGATGCACCGGCGCCCGCAGGAAGACGCGATGCGCACGGGCGTACTCCACCCCGTGTGCGCGCTTCCGCTGTTTGAACACCGCGCGCTGCAGGATCACCGAGACCGTTTCCGCCACGAACACGCCGCCGATCAGCACGAGCAGGAACTCCGACTTGAGGAGGATCGCCACGGCGCCGAGCGCGCCGCCGAGCGCGAGCGAGCCGGTGTCGCCCATGAAGATCTGCGCCGGATACGTGTTGTACCAGAGGAATCCGATGAGCCCGCCGATGATCGCGGCGCAGAACACGCTGAGCTCGCCGGCGCCCGGGAGATAGTAGATCTGCAGGTAGTGGCTCGTGTCCGAGCGGCCGATCACGTACGCGAACAGCCCGAAGGTCGCGAAGGCGATCGCCGAGAGGCCGGCGGCAAGGCCGTCGAGCCCGTCGGTGAGATTCACCGCGTTGCTCACGCCGGTCAGCACGAAGGCGACCCACGGCACGTACATCCACGCGAGCAGCGGCACCACGAGCACGTACTTGTAGAACGGCAGCGTGGTCGAGGCGCCGGGCAGATTCGACAGCGGATCGAGCCAGAGCCACGCGCCCAGCGCGATGCCGATCGCGACCTGCCCGAACAGCTTGTAGCGCTCGATGAGCCCCTGGTTCTTCTTCCCTTCGCGCTGCTGCCGCAGCTTGAGATAGTCGTCGGTGAACCCGATCGCGCCCATCCACGCCGTGACGGCGATCGCGATCCAGACGTAGCGGTTGCTCGGGCCGCGCCCAGAGCACGGTGCCGAGCAGCGCGGAGACCAGGATGATCACGCCGCCCATCGTCGGCGTGTTGCCTTTGCTCTGATGCGAGTCGGGCGTTCCTTCGCGCACGCCCTGGTTCACCTTCATCGCGCGCAGCCGCGCGATGACCGCCGGACCGATCAGGAACGCGATGAGCAGGCCGGTCATCGCCGCACCGGCGCTCCGGAACGTGATGTAGTTGAAGACGTTGAACACGCCGCAGTAGCGGCACGCGCCGGTGAGCTGCGTCAGGTAGTAGAGCACTAGCGCACGGACCAGGCGTTGAGTTGCGGGAGGAGGCGTTCGAGCTGCACGCCGCGCGACGCTTTGAGAAGGATAACCGCATCGCGCTGGAGGCGCGGCTCCAGCGCCGGCCAGAGGTCATCCACGTCGCGCGCGACCACCACCCGCGGGTCACCGCGCGCGGCGTCCCCGAGCGCCGCGCCGAGCTCGCCGATCCCGGCGATCAGCTCGGCATCGGAGGCGAGCGCGTAGCGGGCGACCTCGTCGTGCAGGCGTGCCGCGTGCGTGCCGAGCTCGCGCATGCCGCCGAGCACCGCCACGCGCTGGCGGCCGCCGCCGGCTTCCGCGAGCAGATCGAGCGCCGCGCGCATCGAGGCGGGGCTCGCGTTGTACGCATCGTTGATCAGCGTCGCCTTGCCCAGCGCCTCCCACGACACGCGCATCTTCGAGAGCGTCGCGCCGGCCATGCCGCGCGCCGCATCCGCCGCGCTCACGCCGCACTCGCGCGCGGCGGCGAGCGCGAGCATCGCGTTGCGCAGGTTGTGCGCGCCGCGCGCCGGCGGCCGCACGGTGGCGCCCTCGAACTCGATCTCGCCGAGTCCGCCGGCGCCCAGCGACCATCGCGTCGCGCGCACGTCGCCGCCGTCGAGCCCCGCCTGGATCACGCGGCGCACCCGGCCCTTCGCCGCGGCCGCGACCTCCGGCTGCGAGGCGGGCGTCACCGCGATCGCGGCGCCGTCGAGGATCGCGCTCTCCTCGCGCATCACGCCATCCAGACTGCCCAGTCCCTCGAGGTGCTCCTCGTCCACGCACGTCACGATCGCGAGGTCGGGCGCGGCGATCGCGCGCAGCCGCGCGATCTCCCCCGGCACGTTCATGCCCATCTCGATCACCGCCACATCGCACTGGTCGGGCATCGCGAGCAGCGTGAGCGGCACGCCGATGAGATTGTTGAGGTTCCCGCTCGTGGCGTGCACCTCGAGCCGCGCACCGAGCGCGGCGGCGAGCAGGTCCTTCGTGGTCGTCTTCCCGGCGGAGCCGCCGACGCCGATCACGGGCCCGCCCCACGCGCGCCGGCGGAAATGCGCCAGCGCACCGAGCGCGGCGAGCGTGTCGCGCACCGCGAACACGGGCACGCCGAGGTGGCGCGTGAGCACGGGCCGGTCCACGACCACCGCCGCCGCCCCGGATGCGACCGCGCTCGCGAGGAAGTCGTGCGCGTCGAAGCGCTCGCCGCGCAGCGCCACGAAACAGTCGCCCGGCTGCAGCGCACGCGTGTCGGTGGTGATCGCGCGGACCGGCGCATGCCCCGCGGGCCGCGCTCCCGTGAGCTCCCGCGCCAGCGCCGCACCCACCCGGTCGAGCGTCCAGAACCCGACCGGAACGGTCACGCGACGGCTCCGGTCAGCTCCGCGACGATCGCCTTCTCGTCGAAGGGAAGACGCGCGGCGCCGCGGACCTGGTAGGTCTCGTGTCCCTTCCCCGCGAGCAGGATCACGTCGTCGTTCGCGCGGGCGATCTCGAGCGCGCGCGCGATCGCGAGGCGCCGGTCCTCGAGGCGCTCGTGATTGTCCTTGCGCATCCCACGCTCGATGTCATCGAGGATCTCGTCGGGATCCTCGGTGCGCGGATTGTCGCTCGTGAGGATCGCGAAGTCCGCGCACCGCTCGGCGATCGCGCCCATGAGCGGGCGCTTGCCGCGGTCGCGGTCGCCGCCGCATCCGAAGACGACGATCAGCTTCTTGCGCGTGAACGGGCGCACCGCCGCCAGCGCACGTTCGAGCGCATCGGGCGTATGCGCGTAGTCGCGCAGCACGGTCGGGCACTCGTGGATCACCTCGAGGCGCCCCGGCACCTGCGGCACCGTGCGCAGCCGCGCCGCGATCGCGCTGAACGTGAGGCCGAGATGCCACGCCGCACCGGCCGCGGCGAGCGCGTTGCGCACGTTGAAGTCGCCGATGAGCGGCAGACGCAGCGCGTGACGCTGCGTGCCCGCGCAGAGGCGCCATTCGCTGCCGCGCGGCTGGTAGTGCACCGCCTCGGCGCGCACCGTCGCCACGGGATTCAGCCCGAAGGTGATCAGGCACGGCGCCGGCGGCAGATGCTCCCACGCCGGATCGTCGATGTTGATCACCGCCGCGCCGCGCGGCGTGAGGTACTCGATGAGCCGCGCCTTCGCCGCGAAGTACGCTTCCATCGTCGCGTGATAATCGAGATGGTCGCGCGTGAGATTCGTGAACACCGCGGCCTCGAACTTGAGCCCATCGATGCGGCGCTGGTCGAGCGAGTGCGACGAGACCTCCATCGCGACCGACCGCACGCCCTGGTCCACGAGGGAGCGCAGCACGCGCTGCAGCTCCACCGGTCCGGGCGTGGTGAGTCCCGCGCCGCCTTCCACGGGCGTGCCCGCGCTGCCGAGGAGCACGCCCAGCGTGCCGATCGACGCGGAGCGCGCGCCGGGCGCATCGAGCAGGTGCCGGAGGATCCCGACCGTGGTGGTCTTGCCGTTCGTGCCGGTGACCGCCGCGATGCGCAGCGCGTTCGCCGGCTCCTCGAACGCCGCGGCCGCCGCGATCGCCGCGGCCCGCCGTCCCTCGCGCACCACGATCGACGGCAACGCGGTGCGTCCCGCCTGCTCCACGATCACGGCCGACGCGCCGCGGCCGGCCGCGTCCTCGAGGTACTCGTGGCCATCCTGCATCGAGCCGCGTACCGCAATGAACATCGAGCCGGTCGTCACCGCGCGGCTGTCATCGGTGATGTCCCCCGCGCGTTCCGGGAGCGCGCCCGTGATCTCGACGAGCAGGCCGGCTCGCTTGAGCGCGTCGGCCACGCGCGCCATGGGGAACGGCTTCACGGCGCGCTCTCCAGCCGCACGAGCGTGCCCGCCTTGAGCGCGACGCCCGCAGCGGGCACCGTCCCCGACGCCGCGACGCCGACGCCTCCGACCTGCACCCGGAATCCGGCGCGATGGAGCATCAACACCGCGGCGCGCAGATTCAGGCCCCGGACGGCCGGCACCGCGTGCACGCCGAGCGCCGGGCCGCTCGCCTGAGCGACGGTGCCGACGTCGAAGCTCACGGAGGGATCGCTCCGCGTTCCGGGCGCCTCGCTCGGCGCCGCGGGCGGCGCGTCGGTGTCATTCGCGGTGGCGAGGGCCGAGGCACCCGGAACGAGGCGCGCATCGACCGGGGCGAGCGATTCCGCCGCCAAGGCATTCCGGTCCAGCGACGCATCGCGCGAGGCGAGCGCCGCTTCGATCACCAGCTTCGACACGGGCGCCGCCGCCCGGCCGCCGAAATACTGCCGCGGCGGATCGTCGAGCTTCACCAGCATCACGTACTGCGGATGCTCGGCGGGGAAGAGCGCGACGAACGACGCCGTGTAGTGTCCCGCGGTGTAGCCGTTGTGCGTGCCCGGCGCCGCGCGGCGCGACGTGCCGCTCTTGCCCGCGATCTGGAAGCCGCGGATCGCCGCGCTCATGCCGGTGCCGAGGTCCACCACGTCCACCATCATGCTCCGCACCTGGGCCGCGGACGCGGCGTCGATCACGCGGCGCACGACGCGCCGCTGGTGGCGGTAGAGCACCGTGCCGTCGGGCGCGCGGATCTCCTTCACCAAGGCCGGCTCGAGGAGCTCGCCGCCGTTCGCGATCGGCACGTAGGCCGCCGCGAGTTGCAGCGGCGTGACCGCCACCTCGTAGCCCATCGCGAGCGACTGCGGCGATTGACGGGACCATGCCGCCGGTGCGCGCAGTGTGCCCGGCGCCTCCGAGGGGAACGGCACCCCGGTCACGGTGCCGAAGCCGAAATCGCGCAGCGCGCCGTATTCCTCGTGCACGGAGAAGCGCGACGCGAACTTCCCGATGCCGATGTTGCTGGACCACTTGATCACCTCGCGCAGGCTCAACGACGCCGCGGGATGCTCGTCGGTGATCGTGCGGCCGGCGACGGTCCACTTGCCGCCCTCGGTATTCACGCGGTCGTCGGGCTGAGCGCGTCCGGCGGTGAGCAGCGACGCCGCGATGAGCGGCTTGAGCGTCGAGCCCGGCTCGAAGGGCTCGGTGAGGGCGGGGCTGCCGGCCGAGCGCGGATCGCGCCGGCGGCTCGCCATCGCGCGGATCTCGCCGTCCTCGGGATCGAGCACCACCAGGTCGCCGCCGCTCGCGCCGCTCGCCGACACGGCGGAGTCGAGCGCGCGCTGGGCGATCTCCTGCAGCTCTTCGTTGATCGTGAGCACCACCACATCGCCCGCGCGCGGCGGCAGCGCGGTATCGCCGGCGAGCACGAAGCGGCCGCCGCGCGTGAGCCGCTCGAGCGTCGCGCGGCCCGGCGTGCCGTGCAGCACCGTGTCGAGCGCGAGCTCCAGGCCATCCACCGGCGCGCCGGCGCCGTCGACCACGCCCACCACGCGGCGCGTCGCCTCATGCTCCGTGTACACGCGCTCGAGCGCGGGCTCGGCGTACACCCCGCGCATCGCGATGAACTTCGCGGCGGAAGCCGGCGCGTAGAGACCGGGGAACTGCACCCAGGCGAGCGCGGTGTCGAGGGCGCGGCGCATCACGTCGCGCGGCACGCCCATCCGGTTCATGGCGATCATCGCGCTGTCGGCGTGCACGATCTCGCGCGGCGCGACGGCGATGCGCACCGAACTCCGGGTCACGGCGAGGGGGCGGCCGCGCGCATCGAAGATGTCGCCGCGCCGCGCGGGCAGGTCCACCGGCTTCAGATGCTGGGCGTCGGAGCGCGCCTCCCAGAGTCCCCCCTGCCACAGTTGCACTTGTCCCGCGCGCCCGACGAGCGCGATCGCAAAGAGGACAAGGAGCGCATGCAACAGCGCGAGGCGGCTGGGGCGAAGCATCTAGGGCGTGCGCGGCGTCCGGCGAAGGATGACGAGCTCGGTGTCGTTCGGAACGTGCATGTGGAGGCGGCTCTCAGCGACCGGCGCCAGCTTCGCCCTGCTCGAGAGGTCCCGAATGTCGCTCTCGAGCTGCGAACGCTGCGCATCGAGCTGCGTGCGCCGGGCTTCCAGCGCCTGTAGTTCGACCGCCTGCGCGCGGCCCACTGCCCTCCTCCAAATGACGCCCAACGACAGCAGGAGGAAACCGAGGATGAGCAGCGCGACCCACGTCCGTCCGCGCGGCGCCCGTCCTCCGGCGCGGCGCCGTTTCCCGGTGCGGGACGGCTCTCCCCGTGGCGGCGTCGCGCCGCCCCCTGCTACTCGGCCTTTCGCCATGCGCGGAGCCGCGCGCTCCGGGCGCGCGGGTTGCCTGCAATCTCGAGTGCGTCCGCCACCGCGGCTTTTCGCGTGAGCGTCGTGCCGAGCGCATGCCCGCGGCAGGTGCACACCGGCTGCCGCGGCGGACAGACGCACGCCGCGCTCCACTGGCGGAAGCCGTGCTTCACGAGCCGGTCCTCCCCCGAGTGGTAGCTAATGACCACCAGTGTCCCTCCCGGCAGCAACTGGTCGCGCAGCATGGGCAGCGCGGTCTCGAGCCCGGCGAGCTCGTCATTCACCGCGATCCGCACGGCCTGGAAGAGGCGTGCGAAGTCCGGTGGTCCGGTGCGCGGACCGAGCGCACCGCGGATCGCGCCCACGAGATCGTCGCTCGTCGCATACGGGCGCGTGGCGCGGCGGCGGATGATCTCGCGCGCCAGCCGGCCGGCGCGCGGCTCGTCGGCGTAGTCGCGGAAGGCGTGCGTGAGTTCCGCTTCATCGGCGCGGTCGAGCCACGCGGCGGCGGTCTCGGCGCTGTCGTCTCCCATGCGCATGTCGAGGGGCGCGCCTTCGCGGAAGGAGAAGCCGCGCGCGCCGTCGTCGAGCTGGTGCGACGAGACGCCGAGGTCCAGCAGGATCCCGTCGAATCCATCGCCCGCCGCCGCGGCGACGGCGCGCTCGTCGGAGAAGTTCGCGAGCACGGCGTCGAAAGCGCCGCTCCGTTCATAGGCGGCGAGGCGCTCGCGCGCCACGGCGATCGCGCGCGGATCGCGGTCGAACCCGGTGACGCGCGCGCCGCGCTCGAGCAGGGCGAGCGCGTGCCCGCCCCCGCCGAGCGTGCCGTCGAGGACGCGGCGCGCTCCGGAGAGGTGCTCCACGACCGTGGCCGCGAGCACCGGGGCGTGGTACCCGCTCGCCCACTCGGATCGTGCCGCCGGCGCACCGCTCATTCAGGACCTCGCTGTGGCGCAAACGACGAGCGCCCGCCGGAACCCGGCGGGCGCTCGCGCGTCGGGCCCAGCGGCGTCCGTCACTTGCAGAATTTCTTCAACTGTCCGTCGACGGCCGGGGTGTACTGCTGCAGCGCGGAGAGGATCTGCTGCGCCACCTTCGGGTCGATCGACCCGCCGGCGGCGACGTTGATCTGCGCGATGAGCAGGTAGTCCTGCGCCTCGTGCGCGAGATCGCACCGCTTCGCGTTGACGTTCGCGCGCACCGCCAGATCGCCCACGGAGAACGCCGCGAGACCCTTCACGAACTTGGCCTGGGCGCTCGGCGCGATGCTGTCATCGAGCGACAGGATCGCGACGGCGCGCTTGTAGTCCTCCGCGTTCTGCGGCTGGGCCGCCTTGGCCGCCTTGAACGCCTGGTTGCCCACGACGAGCAGCAGCTGCTTGCCCGCGATCATGGAATCGGCGCTGAGCTGCTGGGCCCAATGCGCGGAATCCACCGCTGATTTCGGACTCTTCGGATCGCCCTTCGGCGGCTTCAGCGCCAGCCGGATCGCGGCCACCGCTTGGTCGGGGCGCTGCAGATCGATGAGCGCCTGCGCCGCGAGGATGTACGAGTGGCTGTTGGTGGAGTCGAGCTTGATGAGCTGGTTCGCCGCATCGAGCGCGGCCTGCGGATTGCCGCTCAGCCGCTGCACCTGCGAACTCAGGCCCCACAACGTGGGATTGAGCGGGAACTTGGCGAGGCCGGCGGCCGTCTCGGTCGCGGCCATCTTCACCTCGCCGAGGCGGGCGTACGCCGCGGTCTGGCGGATGAAGAACGTGGTGTCGGCCGCCGACGTATCGACCTTCACCATCTCGTCGCCGATCTGCGTCGCGCGGCGCATGTCCGCGGTGTCGCCCGTGGCGAGCAGGATCTGCCACTCGAGCTTGATCGAGATCCGGGTCGCCCGGATTCTCCTCGACCGCCTTCATGATGATCGGCTTGGCGGCCGGCGCGTAACCGCTCGCGCCGATCTTGATCACCACGTCGGAGACGAGCTGCGGATTCTTCGGGTCGATCGCGATGAGATTGCCCCACGCTTCGACGGCCTTGGTGAGGTAGAACCGCGTGCTGTCGGACTGGCCGGCGGCTTTCGCCGCCTGGCCACGCTTGCGGTACTCCTCGCCGAGCATCGTCCACGCGAGCTTGTTGCGCGGATCCAGCTCCGTGACCCGCAGCGCCACCGCGACGATCGAGTCGCTCGAGTAGTCCTTCTTGATCCACGCGTTCGCGAGGCAGATGCGGCCCACCGTGGAGGCGGGATAGACCGCGATCGCCGCGCGCGCCGACGCGATGGCGCCGTCCAGATCGTTGTTCTGCGTCTTGTGGAGGCAGGCGACGAAATCGGGCACCTCTTTGCGCGCCGCCTGGAAGGACTTGGACACCTGCGAGGCGACGTCGCCGAGCTTCGTGCCCGACGCCGGCGGGAGCGGCTGCGACATGTCGATGGAGCCGGTCACGAAGAAGCGCGTGTCGAGCTTGTACGCGTTGCCCGTCTTCACCACGTTGCCCTCGAGATACTCCTCGGTGCGGAGCGTGGTCGCGAGCAGGCGCGCGGTCAGCCCGTCGGGCGCGCTGTCGCAGCTGAAGCCGGAGGCTTCGAGGTTCGCGCAGACGGTGGTCTTCGCGATCACCGCGAGCTGCTTCACGCTCACATCGGAGGCAATGCGCTGCCGCACTTCCTCGGACGCCTGGGGACCCAGTCCCTTCTCGTTGCCGCGGAACGGCACGACCATGAGACGGGGCACCTCCTCGCCGGCGCGCTGCGCGGCGAGCGAGCCCAGCGGGGCGAGCGCGGCAGCGGCGACGAGCACCGCGACGAGTGAGCACTGAGCACGATTCATTGCCTTCACGGGCGACGACCTCCGAATGTGTACACTGAATACCCCCGCCGTGACGCTGCGGCTCCGGCGGGACACCAATGGGCGAAGAGGGATTCGAACCCCCGACATCCTGCGTGTAAGGCAGGCGCTCTAACCAGCTGAGCTATTCGCCCAACGCAACCGCCGGCGACGGCCCCACGCGCCGCGCATCGCGCGGGGCCGGGGCCGCCCGAGACTGCGGAGAAATTACGTGAGAATGGCCACCGGAACCAGCACGCAATAGCCGATCACAAGGAGCACCGGGGCGATCGTGTCGCCGCCACGGACCAGGTCCGCATAACCGCCGGCGAGCGCGAGCGCCGCGAGCGACCACCAGATCGCGGCCTTGATGCGTGGAGTCGATTCCGTTTTCTGCATAAGTTGTAAAGGATAGACCCCCCCGCTGGCAGTGTCAAGCAACGGCGCGGCGCGCAGTTAGGACCTCGTAACGCCTTCGGGAGGCTCCTCGTCGCCCGGCGGCCGCGGCGGGGGGATCGCACTCGCCAGGAGCGCCTCGATCGCGCTCTGCCGCGCCGCCCGCTCGGTGGCCTCTTCGGACGCCAGCATCGCGTCCAGGCGACGCCGGTCGCGCCGCCGTCGCGCCGAGTACAGCGGGATCAGCAGGAGCCCGAGGACCGATGCGAGCACGGTGATGTTCGCGAGCAGCGCGAGCGCGCCGTACCGGCGCATCGTGCGCGCGCGCCAATCCTTCTCGAACGACGCCGCCGTGAGACCGTACGCCTCGCGCATCGCCTTGTCCATCGACCCGGTCGCGCGCCACCGCTCCAGGAAGAGCGACAGCCCGCGCACGGTGTCGATCTGCGCGAGATCGGCGACGGCCCGGTACGCGAGCGCGTATGCGGTGCCCGCCCGCACGGCGCCGCCGGTGAAGCCGGCATCGAGCGAATCGAGCGGTGGCATGCCGCCGAGCACGAGGCCCACGCTCGCGGCGAGCACTTCGTCGCGCGCCCACTCGCGCGCGCAATAGCTGGCGTAGCCCTCATCGAACCAGCGCGGCGGCAGGTCGCCCATGGTCTCGAACAAGGCGAGATGCGCGAGCTCGTGCCGCAGCACGGACACCGGCTCACCGGCATCCGAGCCCGCGTGACTCCCCTGCATCACGATCCGGCGCTCCGAGGGGATCGCGATCGCCGCGCCCCACTCCGGCGCGCCGGCGCCCGTCCACTCGCGGAACTGCCGCGCGCCCGGAGCGATCGCGATGAGCACCGCGTCCCGCGGACGCGGCAGGCCCGGGAACGTGTCGCGCGCGGCCGCGCTGTCGAGCAGCGTGCGCGCGAGCGGCAGGTCGGCATCGCCCGCCATGATCGTGAAGCGTCCGGCGGTGAGGCGCGTCATCTTCCCGTCCTGCGCGCGCGCGCCCGCCGGCGCGGCGAGCGCCAGCAGCAGCGCTACGATGAACGCGAGGGAGTGCCGCCGTCCTCGACGTGCTTGAGCATCTCGCCGCAGCGCTTCCCCCATGGATTGAACTTGTTGGCGGCGAGTCCGTCGCGCCACGCCTGCTTCGCATCCTCCTGCTTGCCGTCGAACCAGAGCGCGCGGCCCAACTCGTAGTACGCTTCGATCAGGTTCGGCCCGATCGCGAGCGTCTTCCGGAAGAAGGTCTGCGCATCCTCGTACATCTCGCGCTCGGCATACGTGAGCCCCAGGTAGAAATGCGCGTAGAGCGTCGCCTTCCGGTCGTTGTCGAGGCGGATCGCCTTGGAGAGATGCTCGATCGCCTCGCCGAAGATCTTCTTCTTCAGGCAGATGTATCCGAGGTTGATGCGCGCCAGCGAGTTCGTCGGCTGGCGCATGAGCACCTTCTGGAAGTTGAGCAGCGCCTCGTCGTACTTCTCCTGCAGCATCTGCGCCCAGCCGAGCAGCGACTCGGTCTGCGGATCGTTCGGCGACAGCTCGAGCGCCTTGAGCAGCGCCTTCTCCGCGCCTTCGTGATCGCCGAGCGAGATGAGGCTCCATCCCTTCTCGATGAAGGTCGACGCGCCGATGTGGTCGGCGACCACCGGTCGCTCGCTCACGAACTCCGGCGCGTTCGAGGGCGCGGTGGATTGCTGCAGCTGCTTCCACCGCTCGACGAGCTTCTTCACATCATCGCGCAGCGCGGTCATCTCGTGCGATCTCCTGCTCCGTCTGCTTGAACAGGCTGATGATCTCGCCCTTGATCGCGTCGCGCGCGTCCGGCGCGCCCGCGTCCTCGAGGCGGGCGGCGATCGCGTCGTACTGCTGGCGCAGGCTGTTCGCGTCGTCAGTCATGCGTCGCCGCCTTCACCGCTTTCTTGAGTTCGACCCGCTCGCTCGAGTTGAGCAGATGCGGCACATCCAGGAAGATGATGAGTCCGTCGTCCTGGCGCACGAGGCCGCGGAGATACTCGGCCTTGAGCCCGCGGAAGACCTTCGGCGGTTCGGCGACCCGGTCCGCCGGGATCGTCGCCACTTCGAGCACGGCATCCACGATCGCGCCGATCCATTCGTCGCCGGTGGCGAAGATGATGATCCGCGTCTCCGGCCGCGGATCGCGCCGCTCGAGACCGAATCGCGCGCGCAGGTCCACGACCGGCACCACTTTCCCCTGATGCTCGATCACGCCCTCGAGCCAGCCGGGCAGGTTCGGCAGCACGGTGGGCTTCGCGTAGCGCAGCACGCGCTCCACCGCCGCCACATTCGCCGGCGAAGCGGTCGTCGCCGAGGCGGAACGTCACGACCTGCTGGAGGGCGCCGGTCATGCGCGCGCTCCGAGGCACGCGCGCACGAGCGCGTCGGGATCGCACACCGCCACGAGCTCCGCGCCGCGTGGCAGCACGCCCGAGAGCACCGGCTCCGCCGACGCGGGGCCGGGCACCGGGCGCAACGACGCGATATCGGCGAGGATCACATCCTCCACGTCGTCCACGATCACGCCCACGCGGCCGCCGCGGCCGCGCACGACGAGCGTGACCTCGTCCCCCGCGCCGCTCCGCGCGATGCCGAATACCTGCTCCGCCGCGTACACCGGCAGCCGCGCGCCGCGATACTGCGCCACGCCCGCCATGTCGCGCGGCATGCCCGGCAGCGAATGGCGCTCGAGCGCTTCCACGGCTTCCTCCGCGTTCGCGAGCGGCATGGCGAAGAACTCCTTCCCCACGCGGAAGAGCAGGAATTCCGCGAGCCCGGTGAGCGGAGCGGCCGGCGCGGCATCGATGGGCGTCATGTCCTCTCCTTGCGCGTGACCGGGCGGCCGGCGCGTGCGGGCGTGGAGGGCGGCCGCCGCGCCGCGACGGTCTCGGCGATCGCGGCCGCGATCTCTCCCAGGGCGACGACGCGCGTCGCGCCCCCCGCCGCCGCGGCGGCCTGCGGCATGCCGAAGATGATCGAGGTCGCGCGATCCTGCGCGATGCCGGTCCCGCCGGCGTCGCGGATCGCGCGCAGTCCCTCGGCGCCATCGCGCCCCATGCCCGTGAGTACGACGCCGATCGCCGCGCCGCCCAGGCACTCGGCGGCCGAGCGGAAGAGCGGATCGGCCGCGGGGCGCACGCCCCAGATCGGTGGTCCATCGTCGAGCGCGAGCGCGGGGCCATCGGCGCCCGCCCGCAGGCGCAGGTGGCGTCCGCCGGGGGCGATGTACACGTGGCCGCGGCGCAGCAACTGGCCATCTTCGGCCTCGCTCACCGGCATGCGGCTGTGCGCGTTGAGGCGCTCGGCGAGACTGCGCGTGAAGCCGGCGGGCATGTGCTGCACGACGACGACGGCGGCGTCGAGCGTGCGCGGGAGCGCGGGGATCACTTCGGCGAGCGCGCGCGGTCCGCCGGTGGAACTCGCGATGGCCACGACGCAAGCGGCGGCGGCGCTGGCCGGCGCTCCGCGCACTTCGGCCGACGGGATCCGCCGCGCCGATCCGGCTTCCGTGAACGCCGCGACGCCGCGGAGATTCACCTCGGCGGCGGCGCGGAGCGCCTCGAGCAGCGGACCGCGCACCGTCGCGAGATCGAGGCTGATCGGGCCGGATGGTTTCTTCAGGAAATCCACGGCGCCGAGTTCCAGGGCGCGGAACACGGGATCGTTCGGCCCGCCGGTGGCCGCGCCGCTCAGCATCACGACCGGCCGCGGCGATTCCTGCATGATCCGCTCGAGCGCGGCGAGGCCATCGAGCTCCGGCATCTCGATGTCCATCGTCACGATGTCGGGCTCGAGCGCGCGCACCTTCTTGAGCGCGTCGGCGCCGTGGCGCGCCGTGCCCACCACGCGGAACTCGCCCGACCCGTCGATGAGATCGACGACGAGCTTGCGCATGAAGGCGCTATCGTCCACCACCAGCACGGTGCGCAGGGCGCTAGAGCTCGACATTGCCCCTCGCCATCGAGCGCACTTCGACGCGCCCGTCACCCGTGTGGAAGTACACGCTGCGGCCGTGTCCGCCACCGACGTCCTCGCCGATCACCGGGATGCGCGCGAGCGCGAGCGCCTTGCGACTCGCCAGGAGATTGCGCTCGCCGATCTGCATGCCGGTGGAGGAAAGCAGCGACGTGAACATGCTGGCGCCGCCGACGAGGCGCGCGGTGATGCGGCGGTCCAGCGCGCCCAGCGCGCGCATCTCGCTCGAGGAGCAGCGGCACCGCGGAGGACGGGAACTTCGCGCGATTGCTGCGGTCGCGCGCCATCGAGTCGCTGGGCAGCAGCACGTGCGCCAGGCCGCCCACCTGCGCCTCGGGGTCGTGGAGCACGATGGCCACACAGCTCCCCAGGCCGATGCTGGCGATGACCGCATCCCCCTGCGCGACCGCGGCGTCGGCGACGTGCACGCGGATCTCCTTCACGACGCCCGGCGGAAGATGCGCTCGCGCGCATCCACGACCTCGAAGCGCGACCGCGCGGGGCCGGTGAGCGTCTCGACTTTGCCCTGGAAGAGCAGGCCGCCGGGGGCGAGCGCGTCGTGGAACTTCTCGAGCAGCGCCTCCTGGGAGCGGCGGTCGAAGTAGATCGTGACGTTGCGGCAGACGATGAGCTCGAACGGGCCGCCGGGCGGCGGATCGGCGAGCAGGTCGTGCCGGCCCAGGCGGACGAGCGCGCGCACGGCCGGCGCGATGGCGTACGGCCCGTCGCCGGGGAAGTACGCGGCCCGCAGGTCGGCGGGCACGTCGGGCAGCGTGGACGCGTCGTACACGGCGCGCTCCGCCGCCTCGAGGCTAGCCGCGTCGATGTCCGTGCCGACGATCTCCACCGCGCGCGCCTTCTTGCCGAGCGCGGCGAGACGACGGTGCACGAGGATCGCGAGCGTGTAGGTCTCCTCGCCGCTCGCGCAGCCGGCGCTCCAGATGCGCAGCGGCGTGCGCGCCGCGGTGATCAGCGGCGCGAGCACTTCCGTGTCCAGCGCCGCCCACGCCTCCGGGTTCCGGAAGAAGCGCGTCACGTTGATGGTGAGCGCATCGAGGAGACGGTCGTACTCGGCGCCGTCGCTGTCGAGCACGCGCGCGTAGTCGCGGTAGGTGTGCACGCCGCGCGCGCGCATGCGCACCGCGATCCGGCGGCGCAGGCACTTCTCCTTGTAGCTCGCGCAGCCGAAGCCGCGCTCGCGCGTGATCTTGGCGGTGAGCGCCGCGAAATCCGCGTCGGACAAGGCGGTGCCGGCCGTCATGCGGGCATCGTCCTCACGAGATCGAGGTTCGTGCGGATCACTTCGTTCTCGGGGTTGAGCGCGAGCGCACGCTCCCAGTAGGCGAGCGCCTGGTCCTTCTCCTGCCACTTGAAGCGGATGTTGCCGAGCTTGAAGTACACGTCATCGCCGAGCGCCGGGTCGAGCTTGATCGCACGCTGGAACGCCTCGAGCGCCTCGTCGTAGCGCGAGCTGCGATAGAGGCAGTCGCCGAGGTTCTTGAACAGCTGCGGGATCGAGCCATCCTCGTGCAGGCCGCGCTCGGCCGCCTGCGCGGCGGCGGCCATGTCGCCGCGTCGCTCGTGCACCGCCGCGAGCGTGTTGTAGAGCACCGCGGCGTGCGGATGCAATTCGACGCCCTCGTTCACGATCTCGAGCGCGCGGTCGAGCTCGCCGGTGAGCGCGGCGGCGAGCGCCGCATAGTGGAACCACGCCGGCGATGGCGGGCGCTTCCCCCAGAGCAGCCGCGATGCGGTGAGCAGCGCATCGGCCTCATCCACGTCGCCGCTCTTGAGCGCGAGCACGCCGAGCGACGTGCGGATGCGCGGATCGTCCTGGCCGCCGCGCTGGATCGCCTCCTGCAGCGCCTCGCGCGCGTCGTCGTAGTGGCCCATGCGCTCGAGCGCGTAGGCGAGGTTGTGGAAGATCGCCGGGCGCACATTGGGCTGCGCGCCGGCCTCGCGCAGCGTGAGCACGGCCTCGGACCACTTCCCCTCGCGCATCGCGACGAGCCCGAGATAGAATCGCGCGGGGACGTCGGTCTCGTTCAGCTCCACCACGCGGCGGAACTCGCGCGTGGCCTCCTCGAACATCGCGGTCTTGTAGAACGCGACGCCGAGGTTGCGGTGCTCCTCCACGCGCGCCTCGCGCACGCCGTCATCCACCGGGCGCGACTTGCCGGCGCGGTGGAGGAAGCCCGCGGTCGCGAGCGCGTACAGCGCCTTCCCCACCTCGAACTCGCCGATCCCCGAGGCGTCGATGAGCGTCGTGACGTCGCGGCGGCCATCGATGAGCGGGATCAGCTGCTCCTGCGTCGGCGTCAGCTGCGCCTCGCTCTGCGACAGGCGCGCGCGGTCCACTTCGAAGATGATGTCGAAGCTCGGCACCTTCTTCTCGATCAGGCTCCACTCGTCCACGCGCCGCGCGCCTTCCAGCAGCAGCGACTCGGGATTGATCGACACGAGGACGTCGTGCTCCTCGGGGCGCATGTCGGCCTCGAAGCTGAACGTCCCCTGCGTCCACGTGAAGAGGTAGTACACCGCCTCCTCGATCTGCACGCGGATGTAGCGGTGCAGCTCCTCGCGCGTGAGGATCTGCTGCTCGATGAGGATCTCGCCGAGCCGCTTGCCGCGGTGCGCCTTGCTCTGCGCCTCGATCGCGACGTCGAGCTCGAGCTGCGTGACCACGCCGTGCTTCACGAGCAGGTCGCCAAGGCGGTCGCGGCGGTTGACGATGGACGCGTACGAGATGCGCCCGCGGTCGAAGAAGATGTAGCCGAAGTTGTTCCGATCGGCGACCGACAGGCAGCCGGTCTTCTGCCCCATGGCGAGGAGCTGCAGGACGTCGGGGAGCGACGCCTCCTTGAGACTGCCCTTGATCGCCATTACCGGAGATCCTCGATCGCGCGGCCCGACACGTCAGGCCAGTCCCACACGACCTTCTCCTCGTCGAGGAAGAAGCTGTCGGCCTCGCGGCCATCGATCACGCGCGCCGGCGCGGGCGCGAAGCCGCCGCCCTCGAGCTCCTTCCGCGCGAACGACGCGTTGAGCGGCACGCCCACGACGCCGGCCGCCTTCACGAGGCGGTCCACCGTGGCCGCGAGCTCATCGACGTTGGCCACCGCGCGCGCCGAGAGGAAATCGACGAGCACGCGGTCGGCGTGCTGCCCCGACGCGGCGAGCATGCGCGCATAGAGCTTCTCGCGCAGCGAATGGTCGGGCGGCTGGATCTCGACCACGAGCCCGCCCTCGAAGCGCGAGCGCAGCCGGTCCTCGAGGCGCTCGATCTGCCGCGGCGCGCGGTCGGCGCCGAGCACGATCTGCTTGCCGGCCGAGTAGAGGCTGTTGAAGACGTGGAACAGTTCCTCCTGCGTGCGCTCGCCCGTGGCGCAGAGCTGCACGTCGTCGATCAAGAGCGCATCCACGAGGCGGTAGCGCGCGCGCCACCGCTCGATGGTGCCTTCCTGCAGCGCGGCGATCAGCTCGTCGATGAACTGCTGCGCGTTCACGCACGCGACCGGCCGCGCGCCGCCGCCCGCCGCGATCATCTCGTTCGCGAGCGCGTGCAGCAGATGCGTGACGCCCACGCCGGGCGGCCCGTACAGGAAGAGCGGATTGTACTTCCGCCCGGGTTCGAGCACGACCGTGTCCGCCGCGTGCACCGCGAGCTGGTTGGAGGGCCCCACCTCGAACGTCGCGCGCGTGAGGTCCGGATCGGGTCCCGGCGGCGGCTCGGCGCCCCCCATCTGCCGCGCGACCAGCAGCTCCGCCTCGCCCACGCGCTCGGGATCCTTGAACACCTCCGACTCCGCGAGCACCGGATCGAACCGCATCGCCTCCTGTTCGAGTGCGCGCAGCCGCGCGATCGACGCTTCGTAGCCCTGCAGCAGCGCGTCGACGTCGGGCTCCTCCGTCTGCTCGAGCGTGCGCTCGAGGAGCGTCGTGCCGTAACCCAGCTGGTGCCAGTACGTCATCGCCTCCACCACGCGCACGCGCCAGGTGTCGATGTGCTGCGCCACCACGTCGCTGAGGTCGGAGAGGAAGCTCGCGAACTCCTGGCCGCGCGCCGGCGCCTGCGCCATCACCGGGGCCGGCATCGGGCTTCTCACCGAGCAGCTCGCGCACGTTCCGCACCGTCACCTCGGCCTCGCCCAGCGTCTGGCAGGCGATGAGGCGGTTGAGCGCGCCCTGCAGCTCGCGCACGTTGGAGAAGTTCATGCGCGCCACTTCGTCGAGCACGCCAGGCTCGAACGCCGCCTGGCGCTCCTCGCACTTCGCGCGCAGGATCGCGACGCGCGTCTCGTAGTCGGGCAGCCCGACATCCACGACCAGGCCGCCGGCGAAGCGCGAGATGAGCCGCTCGTCGAGGTCCGCGATCTCGTTCGGCGGCCGGTCGCTCGTGAGGATGATCTGCTTCCCCGCGCGCTGCAGCGCGTTGAAGAGGCGCAGCATCTCGCTCTGCGTCTCGCGCCGGCCGGCGAGGAACTGCACGTCATCCAGCAGCAGGATGTCCACGTCCTGGAAGCGCTGCTTGTAGTTCTCGATCGTGCCCGACGACACGGCGGCCGTGAGCTCCTCGACGAACTCGTCGAGCGTGATGTACAGCGAGCGCAGGCTGGGCTGCAGCTGGATCGCCAGGTGGCCCACGGCGATCATGAGGTGCGTCTTGCCGAGCCCCGAGCTGCTGTAGATGAAGAGCGGGTTGTACGCCGTGCCGGGCGCCTGGGCCACGGCCTTCGCGGCGGAGACCGCGAGACGATTGGCCGACCCGACGATGTAGTTCTCGAAGCGATAGCGCGGATCGAGCTCCACCGTCACCGGCTCCCCGCGGGCGCCGCGGCGCTCAGCCGCCGCAGGACGAGCTCGCGCGATGCCGCGCAGCGTCTCGAACACGCCCGCGCCGTGCAGCGCGTCCGCCGCGAAGGACGGCACGCCGCGAAAATTCAGCGCGTCCTCCAGCGCGGGCACGCCGAGGATCATCTCCGACGGCAGGTCCTGCTTGTTGTACTGGATCACGAGCGGCATGGTGCGCACGTCGATGCCGTGCTCGGCCGCGTTCGTGTGCAGGTCCTGCATGCTCTCGATGTTCTCCTGCAGCTGGCGCGCCTGGCTGTCGGCCACGAACACCACGCCGTCGGCGCCCTGCAGCACGAGCTTCCGGGTGGTGTGGTAGTACACCTGGCCCGGCACCGTGTAGAGCTGGAAGCGCGTGGTGAATCCGGAGATCATCCCGAGATCGAGCGGCAGGAAGTCGAAGAAGAGCGTGCGGTCGGTCTGCGTGGCGAGCGAGACCATCTTCCCTTTCCGGTCGCGCGGCACCTGCTCGTAAATGTAATGCAGGTTCGTCGTCTTCCCCGAACGGCCGGGGCCGTAGTAGACGATCTTGCAGGTGATCTCGCGGGTGGCGTAGTTGACGAGGGACACGGCGCGCTCAGGAAGTCGGGGGGACGATCGCGTCCCCGTTGGCGGCGCCGGCGGGCACGCGGCCGAAGAGCGCCGCGAGACTCCGCGCGAGATCCTGCTCGAGGCTCGCGGCCGCGAGCGGCGGTCCGTCGGCGCGCGGCGGCACCACCGTGGCGAGGCGCGCCGAGAGCGTGCCGAAGAACACGCGCACCAGGCCGAGTGAACTCTCGTCGCCGAACGCCGTCAGAAGGATGAACGCGTCGCGCGCCGTGCGCACCTCGCCGATGAACACGTGGCGGTCGCGGCCGGCATGATAGAGCTCGCGGAAGGGCTTCCCGTCGAGTTCGCGGCCGAGCTGGCCGGCCGACGCATGGATGCCGGCGGCGAGCGCGCACGCCGCCATCACATCCACCGCGCGCGTGAAACCGAACTGGCCCAGCACCTGGCCGCTCGGGTGCAGCAGCAGCGCGAAGAGCACGCGCGCGTCGTCCACGAACTCCTGGAGCGGCGCCTCCACCCAGGCTTCGGCGACGTGGGTCTTCACGTGAGCGACTCCACGCTCTGGAGCATCGCGCCGCGGATGAGCCCGATGTGCGCGCGCGGCTCGGCGAGCGTGATGATCACGAGTCCCTCGCGGCCGACCACGCACACGTGGCCGTCGGTGGCCTCCAGCTGGAGGAAGGTCACCTGCCCCAACCCCGCCGCCTGCGACGACAGGCGCGCGCGCCGGTAGAGCGCGGCCGCGAGCGCCGCGACGACGCTCTCCGGCACCCCCACCTGGACGTTCGAATCCACGATGATCCCGTCGCGCTCGCCCACCACGAGGCAACCCAGCACGCCGCGCTGGCGGATGAGCGTCGCGAGGAGATCCTCGAACGGGGAGCTCATCCGACCTCCGACAGCCACATCGTGGCGCGGCGCACGCAGCGGTCGAGCACGCGCCGCACGAATCCGAGCGGCATCGCGTGCGATGCCGCGACGAGCACCATCGAGTCGTCGAGCGCCGGCGCGATCGCGACCACGGCGACATCGGTCTCGTACAGGACGAGCTTCCACTCGCCGAGATCGAGATGGCGCACGGTGCGCTGCGCATCATCGCGCACGCCGGAGAGCTGCGCGCCCACCTCCTGCGCGACGTCCTCGCCGGTGGCGCTCACGTAGGCGCCCGCGGTCACGAGGCCATCGGAGTTGAGCAGGAGCGCCGTCTGCTCGCCGTCGCCCAGGATGTCGGCGAACAGGAAGTGCGCTTCCTCCTCTACGCGACGCTGCGCCGCCTCGAGCTCGGCGGGCCCCGGTTCGCTCGCGCCGTTGCCCGCGAGCCGCGCGTAGCGCAGCAGGCGGCGCACCATGCGCAGCGCCGTCGAGATCGACGCGTCGGAGCGGTCGCCCGACGCCGCGGCGCTGAGGTGGTCCTCCGCCTCCTCGAGTTTCCCCTGCTTGTACAGGACGTAGCCCATGCCCTTGCGCGCGCCGACGTGGTTCGGCGCGAGGCGCAGCACCATGTCCCACTCGTCGAACGCCTGCTCGAGCTCGTTGCGGTCCACGCAGATGCGCGCGAGCAGATCGTGCGCGTCGGCGTTGTGCGCATGGCGCTCGAGGCCGCGCGTCGCGACGCGCAGCGCGAGATCGAGCTGCCCGCCCTTCCGCAGCGCTTCGCCGAGCTGCAGGAAGACCAGGCTCGACGGGTCGCGGGCGAGTTCGTCGCTGAGGCGGCGGATCTCGTCAGACATCGCCGAGCTCCTTCATCGCATTCCGCAGTCGCGCGGCCGCATCGGCCACGGCACGCACGTGCGAGGTGTCGGGGGCATCCGGCGCGAGGCGCTGGTAGCGCTCCCAGCCGGCGACGGCGTCCGCGAGATCGCCGCGCGACGCGGCGCAGGCGCCCAGCAGCAGGTACAGCGCGGGATTGAGCGCGTCGCGCTCGAGCGCCGCGCTCACCGTCTCCAACGCATCGTCCACCTGCCCCCCCTTGAGCTGGGCCCGCGCGAGCACGATCCGCGCCTCGACGGAGCCGTTGCTCGCGGCGACAGCCGCGGTCGCGGCATGCACCGCCTCATTGACGTGGCCATCGCGGAGCGCCGCGTGCGCGCGCTCGAGATGCGCCAACGCATCGTCGCCTTCGCGCGCGACGGTCTGCGTCATCCGGGTCGTGCGCGTCGCGCGCACGGGCCGCGGGGGCGGCGGCGGCGCGGACGGTGGCGCGGGCGGCGGCGCGGCCACCGGCTCGGCCGCCGGCGCGGCGTCGGGCGGCGTCATCACCGACGCGCGATGCATCCCCGTGTGCTCGAGCGACGGCACGTGCAGCAGCGATCCGGGCAGCGACACGACGTCCGGCGCTTCGGCGGCGCGCGCGGGCGGCGTCGCGCGGCGCGGCGGCAGCGACGGCGGAGGCGGCGGCGTGCCCGTGCCCGGCCGCAGCTCGACGATCCCGGTGGTCACCAGCCCGTAGATCACGCGCGCCACGTCGAACTCGCTCATCGACGTCGAGTTCGAGATCTCGCGCAGATCGCGCGATCCGTCGATCTGCGCGAGCACTTCCCACTCCTTGGGCAGCAGGTCGAGCGCGCCGGCGTGATCGGTGTCCACGCTCGAGAGCACCGGGACCACGCCGAGGTGCGGCACCTTCCCTTCGATGAGCGACCACTCATCGATGCGGCGCGCGCCTTCCATGAGCAGCGACTCGGTGGAGATGCGGATGTCCGCCTCCACCGGCGCGTCCGTCACCTCGCCTTCCTCGAAGGAGAAGAAGCCTTCGCGCCACGACATCATCTCGAAGACCACTTCTTCCACCTGGATGCGCACCTGGCGCTCCAGCTCCTTGCGCGAGAGCGCGCCGGCCTCGACGAGGATCGCGCCGAGTTGCCGCTTGTCCCCCTCGCGCCGCTGCTGTTCGCGCATGCGCGTGAGATCGCCCTCGGTGATCTTGCCCGCGCGCAGCAGCAGTTCGCCCAACCGGTGCGGATTGCTGCGGATGGACGCCGAGAGCACGCCGCCCCGGTCGAAGTACACGGTACCCTGGTTGTCGCGCAGCACCGACGTGACGGTGAGCGTCCCGGTCTTCCGGCTCAGGTCCAGCAGCTGGAAGACATCGTGGATGCCGAGCTCGCGGAGCGGGCCTTCGATCGCCATCAGCTGGCCTCCTGGCGATGCCGGAAGATCCGGAGCAGGTCGGACGCCGTGCGCATCTCGCGCCGCGCGTTCTTGCCGAACTCGCCGTCGGGCTCGAGCTCCACGACGCGTTCCCATTCGCCGATCGCTTCGCGATAGCGGTGCTGGTCGGCCAGCAGCACGCCATGCAGGAAGAGCGCGCCCACGTGCCGCGGGTCGAAGCGCAGCACGCGCTCGATGGAGATGGCGGCGTCGCGCGGCCGGTCCAGCTCCAGCAGCGTCTCGGCGAGCACGAGCAGCGCCTCCACGTTGTACGGGTCGCGGCGCAGCAGGTCCACGAGCGGCGAGAGCGCGTCCTTCGCGCGGCCGAAGCGCCGGCGCACCTGCGCGAGCGCGAGGGTCGCCTCGACGTACGTGGGCACCGCGTCCAGCGCCGCGAGCAGTTCGGTCTCGGCGCCGGTCGCATCGTCCCGCTCGGCGAGCAGCCGGCCGAGTTCGTAGTGCACCACGGCGACGTCCGGATCGAGATCGAGCGCGTTCTTGTACGCCGCGATCGCCCCCTCCACGTCGCCGGCGGCGCGCGCCACATTGCCGAACTGGCGCAGCACATCGGCGCGCGCCGGCGCCAGCCGCCGCGCGTTCTTGAGCAGCTCGCGCGCCGCCGCCGGATCGCCCGCGTCGGCGCGCGCGCTGGCCACCAACAGGATCGATTCGACGGTGGATGGATCCGCGAGCAGCAGTTCCTCCGCCACCGCGCGCGCCTGCTCGGAGCGTCCCAGCAGCAGCAGCGCCCGCGTCTCGCCCGCGAGCGCGCGCGGCGCGTTGGCCGTGACGCTCCGCGCGTTCTTGTACCGCTCGAGCGCCTCGCCGTGCAGCCCCTGCCGGAGGAAGATGTCGCCGAGCAGGATCAGCCCTTCGCCGGTGTTCGCGCCGCGCACGAGCGCGCGGTTCACCTCGGCAGCCGCGCGGTCGAGCATCCCCTTCGAGAGATACTCCACCGCCATCGCGTACGCCGTCTCGAGCGGCGCGGCGGCGGTCTCCACCGGCGGCGGCGTGAGCGGCTTCAGCTCCGTGAACAGCGCATCGAGCCGCGCGGAGTCGAAGGCGAACGTCTCCACCGCCTGCTCCACGCGCTGCGCGTCGCCCAGCGCGGGGGCGATGGAGAGATCGGGATCCTCGTACTCGAGATCGATCGCGAGCTCGAACTTCTGGCGCACGTAGAACGGATCCAGCTCCAGCGCGCGGCGCGTGGCGCGCAGCGCCCCCTCGAAGTCGCCGAGGTTCGAGAGCGTGAAGCCGAGGTTGTAGTGCGCCTCGGCGTAGTTGGGCCGCGTGTGGATCGCGCGGCCGAAGGCGTTGCGCGCGTCCTCGTACTTCTTGAGCTCGGCGAGCACGAGGCCGATGCCGTTCCACGCCACCGGCTGCTCGGGATCCACCGTGAGTCCCTGGCGGTACGCCTCGAGCGCGAGCTGCAGCCGCTTCCCCTGGTAGAGCAGCAGCGCGAGGTTGAGCCACGCCTTCACGAAACCCGGATGCGCGGCGAGCGCGGCGCGGAACGCATTGATCGCGGCGTCGGTGTTGCCGCCGTGGTACTCGGCGACGCCGAGGTTGTTGTGCGCGATGGCGTACGCCCCGTCGAGCGCCAGGGCGCGACGGTAGCTCTCCGCGGCTTCGCGATGCCGGCCCTCCTGATGCAGCGCGACCCCGCGCTCGCACCAGAGCTTGGGGCTCTCACTCTCCTCTTCGAGCAGCCGGTCGTACAACTCGATCGCCGACTTCGGATCGCGCTTGAGCAGGTGTACTTCGGCCATCGCCTGCAGCACCAGCGCGCGGTCTTCCTCCCGCTCGAGGGCGAGCCGGTATTCCCGCAGCGCCTCGGCGTAGTAGCCCTTCTGCCGGAAGGCGAGGCCGAGGTTGTAGTGCGCGAGCCCGCCCTCCGCCGCGACCTCCATCTGCGACGAGCGCCGCTCGTGCCGCTGCGGTACGAGCTCCTCGTACTTCGCGGCGTTGTAGCGGTCGATCGACAGGTTCGCCTGCGCGCGCGAGAGCGAGGGGTTGAGCTGGATCGCGCGCTTCGTGGAGGCGCGCGCCTCCTCGTGGCGGCCGAGGTCGCCGAGGACGAAGCCGAGCAGGTAGTGCGCGTCCGAGTTGTCCGGGTTGATGTCGATCGAGCGGCGGAGCGCGACGAGCGCCTCCTCGTTCAGTCCGCGGTTGTAGAGCACCTCGCCGATGTAGAAGCTGATGAGCGGGCTCTTCGGCTCCAGCGCCAGCGCGCGCTCGAACCAGCGCTGCGCGTGCTCGAGATCGCCGCTCGCCTTCTCCGCGAGGCCGAGCTGCACGATCGCGCCGGCGTCATTGGGATGATGCTCGAGGATCGCGGTGAACTCGGCGACCGCCTCGGGCACGTCGCCGAGCGCGGCGTAGGCGCGTCCCAGCTCCCAGCGCGCGTCGCGGTCGTGCGGATGCGAGCGGAGCCGGTCGCGCAACTCGGCGACGCGCCGGTCGTAATAGCCGGTGTTGAAGTACGCGACCTCGAGATTGCGCTGCGCCACCTGCATCTTGGGGTCCAGCTCCAGCGCCTGCTCGAACGACGATACCGCTTCGGCGTACATCCCCTTGTTGTAATAGAGGACGCCGAGGTTGTTGTGCGCCCCCGCATCGGATGGATCGATGCGCCGCGCGAACGACCGCAGGATGTCACGGTCGCGCTGCGACACGGGGGACAAGGGGCTCGTCACGCGATCCGGATGGCGCGCAGGATCACGCGCAGCGAAGCGAAGTCCGGCAGCAGCAGGAAGAAGCCGCGCAGATGGTCCGCCTGGTCATCGAACAGGAACTGCGTCTCCACCGCGAACACCGTGTCGCGGTCGGCGCCGAACTGCGCGTGCGCCGTCGTGAGCACCGCGGCCGACATGTCCACCACGAGACTCGGCGGCGAGGGCAGCAGCATGAGACCCAGGAAATCGCTGAGCGCGTTGAGATACGCGCCGCTCAGGATGTTGCCGGCTTCCTTCAGCGCGCTCTGTTCGAGCTCGGCGAAGGGCGCGGACGTGTCGCGCGGCCGCCGGAGCATCAGCTGGGCGAGGCGGATCGCCGTGCTGCGCGGGAAGACGAGCAGCGAGCGCCCCGTCAGGTCGCCGAGCATCTGCATCATCACGGCCGCGATCGGCTCCTCTTCATCCGCGATCTGCTGCGGCACGTCCTCGAGCGCCGCGATCGTGATGTGCGGCACCGAGATCATGATCCGGCTGTTGGTCATGAGCGAGAGCGCGGTGGCGGCGTGGCCGGCGCCGATGCTCGCCGTCTCGCGGAGCGCGTCGAGCTCCTTCGGCGTCAGGGAGAGAAGGTCGGACATGCGCGCTCCGCTAGAGTAGACTGCCGACATCGAGGATCAGCGACGGCGCCCCATCCGAGAGGATCGTGGCCCCGCTGAACAGTGCCATCCCGCCGCGCACCGGATCGAACTGCTTGACCACGATGTCCTGCTGTCCGGCCAGTTCATCCACCACGAGCGCGGCGTGCTTCTCGCCGACCTCCACGATCACCACCTGCTGCATCGGCGCCGCCGAGGCGGCCAGCGACAGCCGGTTCCGCAGCCGCACCACCGGCAGCACGTCCTCGCGCAGGATGATGGCCTCGCGGCCGCGCACGGTGCGCACGCTCGCCGCATCCAGCTCCACCGTCTCGGTCACGTGCGTCATCGGCACGGCGTACGTCTCCTCGCCCACCTTGGCGAGCATCGCCCGCACGATCGCGAGCGTGAGCGGCAGCCGCGCGGTGACGGTGGTGCCTTCGCCCGACACCGTCCTGATCTCGACCGATCCGCCCAGCGCGCGCACGCGCGTGAGCACCACGTCGATCCCTACGCCGCGTCCCGACAGATCGGTCACCCGCTCCGCCGTCGAGAAGCCCGGGCGCGAGATGAGCCGCACGAGCTCCTCGTCCGGCAGCGCTTTCACCGTCGAGAGCACGAGGCCCATCGTGCGCGCCTTCGCGAGCACCTTCGCCCGGTCGATCCCGCGGCCGTCGTCGCTCACGCGGATCGTGACCGCCGAGCGCTCGCGCGAGATCATGAGCTTGAGCGCGCCCTCGCGCGGCTTGCCCGCCGCCTCGCGCTCGGCCGGCATCTCGATCCCGTGGTCCACCGCGTTGCGCAGCAAGTGCATGATCGGCTCGCCGATCTCGTCGAGCATCGAGCGGTCGAGCTCGCTCTCCTGCCCCTCCACCGTGAACGAGACCTCCTTGTGCAGCGCCCGCGCCGCGTCGCGCACGAGGCGCGGGAAACGGTCGAACACCTGCGCCACGGGCACCATGCGGCAGCGCATGATCTCGTCCTGCATCTCGCCGATGAGCCGCGCGCCCTGCGCGACAGTCTCCTCGAGCGCGGGATCGCCCGCCGCGCCGGCCATCTGCTGCAGCTGCCCGCGCGCGATCACGAGCTCG
Source organism: uncultured Gemmatimonadaceae bacterium (assembly GCA_963751275.1). Classification (GTDB taxonomy): domain Bacteria; phylum Gemmatimonadota; class Gemmatimonadetes; order Gemmatimonadales; family Gemmatimonadaceae; genus DATKOH01. The sequence goes on from CAVVTZ010000005.1 coordinate 74,196, forward strand.
CCCACCAGGTTCATCAACGCATCGAGGCGCGTGAGCTCGATGCGCACGTGTCGCGTGCCGCCCGCCGACGGTTCGGCCGCGGGCGCGACGCTCACCGCGGCGCCGTCGATCGTCACGCTCGCGACGTCCCCCGCCGTGCGCAGCGCCTCCGCCACCAACGAAGGCTCCACGCTCGGCGCGAGACGGATCGTGAACTCGCGCTCGAATTCTTCGCGCTGCAGCGCCGCCAGCGCGGGTTCCACCGCCACCACCTTCCCGTACTCCGCCGCCCGCTTCACCACCAGGAACGCCCGCGCCCCCTTGAGCGCGATCCCCTCCTTCAGCACGACGCGAATGCTGATCCCGCGCTTGCCGCGGTACTTCGCGACCTTCGCCTCGGGCTTGCGCCGGCCGGCAGCCGCCGGCCGCGCCCCTTCGGCGTAGTCCTTGAGCTTCCGAGCCATCGCCAGCGCCGCCGGATCGTCGGCCTTCCCCGCCACCGCCGACGCGATCGCCTTCTCCAACGCGTCCACGCCCTTGAACAGCAGGTCCATCAGGTCGGGTGTCACCCGGCGCACCTTCTGCCGCACGCCGTCGAGCAGCGACTCCAGTCTCGTGCGCCAGCGCCGTCACGCCGGTGTAGCCCATCGTCGCGCTCATCCCCTTCACGCTGTGCACCGCGCGGAACATCCACGCCACCGGCTCGGTGGCGCGCGGCGCGCGCTCGAGCGAGAGCAGGAGATGGTTGATCGCCGAGAGCTGCTCGCGGCTCTCCGTGCGGAACAGGTCGGCGTAGCGCGTGAGGTCCATGCGGCCGGCCCCGGAACGTCAGCGCGAGCCGACACCCGCTGCACGGCCTCCAGCACGCGGCTCGGCTGGAACGGCTTCACCACGAAGTCCTTCGCGCCCGCCTGGATCGCCTCCACCACGAGCGCCTGCTGGCCCATGGCGCTGCACATGAGGATCCTCGCGTTCGGATCGAACTTCGTGATCTCGCGCACGGCATCGATGCCGCCCATGTCGGGCATCACGATGTCCATCGTGACGAGGTCGGGCTGAAGCTTGCGTATACTGCGCCACGGCCTGCGCCCCCGTCTCGGCTTCGCCGACGACGTCGAAGCCCGACTGCTGGAGGATGTCGCTGATCATCGTCCGCATGAAGATCGCGTCGTCACAGACCAGTACCGTATGGGACACCGTTACCTCTCGGTTAAGCGAGCACGTGCGAGAGAAGATCATGAATGTCGAGCACGATCACGACGCCGCCCTCATGCGTGCCGAGGGCGCGCACCGCGCCGCCGGCCTGCACGTCGAGCGGCGCCGGCTCCAGCCCTGCGTCCGGCGCGGCCTGCACCTCCAGCACCTCGTCCACCATCGCCCCCACCAGCTTCGGCCCATGCTCGATCAGCATCACCGCGCCGCCCGCCGGCGCGGTGCGCACCTTGAGCGCCACACCGAGATCGATCACCGTCACGATCGCGCCGCGCACGTTGAGCAGCCCCACCACCGACTTCGGCGCGCCGGGCAGGCGCGTCGCCGGCCGCGTGCGCAGGATCTCGCGCACCGCGCCCAGGTCGATCCCGTACGACGTGTCCCCCAGCCGGAAGACCACCAGCCGGCGGGCGGAGATGTCAGTCGGAGACACGGTAGAAGCCAAATTGGGCCAGCGGATCCGGGTCGAGTGGCGTGTCCGTCCCCGCGGCCGCAGCGAGCGAGCGCGCGAGGTCCTCGGGCAGCGGAGCGCGGAGATCGATCGACTCCCCGGTCACCGGATGCGGAAAGATCAGCCAGGCCGCGTGGAGGAAGTGTCGCTTCGGCGGCAGCGCCAGCAGACGCCGCGCCCCGCCTCCGCCGTACACGTCATCTCCCGCCACCGGATGGCCGATCGACGCGAGATGGACGCGGATCTGATGCGTGCGCCCCGTGTGCAGATGCGCGCGCAACAGATCAGCTGCGTCGAACCGGGCGAGCCGGACGAAATCCGTCCGCGCCGCCCTTCCGGTACTGACGATTGCCATGCGCCTTCGGTCTCGCGGACTGCGCGCGACCGGACGGTCCACCGTGATCCGGTCCGTCTCGAGGTGCCCCCACGCCAGAGCGGCATAGCGCCGCGACGATCTTCCGTTGCGCGATCGCCCCCGAGAGCGCCTGTGCGCGCGGTCGGTCTTCGCGACCACCAGGAGCCCCGACGTGTCCTTGTCGAGGCGGTGGACGATCCCCGCCCGCTCGCCGCCGGCGGCCGCCGCCAGCGCGCTGGCCGCGCCCCTTGAGCGCGTTCACGAGCGTGCCCGTCCAGTTCCCGGGCGCCGGATGCACGACCATCCCCGCCGGCTTGTCCACGACGAGCACATCCGTCGTCCTCGAAGACGATCGTGAGCGGGAAGTTTCTCCGCGCCCACCTCGCGCGCGCGCGCTCGCTGGGATCTCCACCACGATCACGTCGCCCGGCTCGGCCTGGAAGCTCGCCTTCTCGCGCTTCCCCGTCGACGAGCACGGCTCCCGTCGCGATCAGCGTCGCCGCCTGCGTGCGGGAGAGGTCGAGCCGGCGGGCGACGAGCAGATCGAGGCGGACATCGCTGTCCGCCTCGGCCGTCCACTGCTCGCGGCGCCCGGGCACGAGGCCCGGCGCGGGCGGCTCGCTCATGTGCTGCGCTCGGAGATCACCGACGGCGTCCCGCCCGGCACGTGCGAGCCCTGCTCCTTCCTGCCAGAGCACGCAGCGCGAGCAGCACCGCGCCGCAGCTCACGCGCCATGTCCGCCACGTTGAACGTCGGCCAGCGCGAGCGCGCCGACGCCGACGTCGATGAAGTCCACGACGCCCGCGCCGAGCGCAGCCGGTCGATCAGGTTGCCGAGCGCGCCGCCGCACGACGATCGCGAGCGCGGAGACGCGGCACCAGTCGCCCGCGCTGCGTGTGCGGAGCATCCCACGAGGATGACGATCGCGCCACGGTGAGCACGATGAAGATCCAGCGCGACCAGGCGCCGAGGTAGAGCCCGAACGCCGCGCCCTGGTTGTAGACCAGGCGCAGCTGGATCGCAGTCGCCGATCACCTGCGCGCGGCACGTAGCGACGGCACGAGCTCCGCGACCGCGAGCAGCTTCGTGATGACATCGGCGACGCACGATCACCGAGGCGATCCACGCCGAAGAGGAGGCGCGTTACGCCTGCTTCTTGCCATTCTCTTCCCGCTGCTTGCAGGCGATGCAGAAGCGCGCGTGCGGCAGCGCGTCGAGCCGGTCGAAGTCGATCTCCTCGCCGCAGCTGTGGCACTTGCCCGAACGTCTCGGGCGAGCGGTAGAGGCGGCGCAACGCCTCGTCGATGTGCCAGAGGAACCGCCCTTCCTGGCTCGCGAACAGGAACGCCTTCTCGCGCTCCATGGCGTCGGTGCCCTGGTCGGCCATGTGGAACGAGTACGACGAGAGGTCGCCGTCGGCGCCCTGCGGCGTCGAGCCGAAGGTCTCGTCGTAGTGGCCGAGTTCCTTCAGCACGCGCTGACGCTCTTCGAGCAGCCGCTTCTCGAAGTGCGCGAGCTGCTTCTTGCTCATCGGCTTGAACTTCTCTTCGCCGCCCGTGTCGGCGCCATCGTCAGCGTCCCTCGTGAGAGCGAGGTGTGCGGTCATGCCGTCGAGCTCGAGGGCGATGGCCGATGGATCGCCGAGAGAGCGTCGCGTGACAACCGATCGTCTCGCGGGCGAGCACTTCGCCGGCGATCCACTGCCGGTGCTGCTCGCGCGACCGCCGCACGCGTCGGGGCCCGGCGACCTACAGCCGGATCCGGTCGCTCACCGCGAGCCCCGCGTCCTTCCGCAGCCGCTGCACGCGGCTCACGATTTCCCGTGCAATACCCTCGGCGCGCAGCTCCGGTGTCACGCGTCGTGTCGATCGCCGCGAAGACGCGCGCCGTCCTCCTGCACCACCAGCGTCGCCCGCTCGCGCGGCGGTGGATCGTGACGTCGTCGGCCGTGAGGCGGTGGTGCGTGCCGTCCACGCCGATGATCGACCGGCTCGCCGCGCTCGAAGCGCGCAGCATGTCCGTGGACGAGCGCGGCCACCGCCTGCGGCGGCGCGCGGCGTCGTCCTTGCCGAACCGCTGGCCGAGCGCGCGAAAGTTCGGCTTCGCCTCGAGCGACACGAGCGCGTCGGCGCTCGTCGCCAACTCCACCGACTTCACGTTCAGCTCTGCGGCCAGCAGCGGCACCAGCGCCGCACGAGTCGACGCCACCGGTCCGCGTGCCGCGGCAGCACGCAGACCATCCGGCGCGAGCGGCTGGCGCACGTTGACGCCCGCCGTCCTCGCGCGCGCGCGCGGCCAGCGTGGCGAGCGTGCGCATCTCGCGCCATCGCCTGCTTCGAGGTCGGCGCCTCGGCGCAAACGGCAGCGGACGGACGTACGGCGCCACGTGCACCGACTCGCCGGTGAGCTCGCGGTGCATCCAGTCCGTGAGGAACGGCGCGAACGGCGCCAGCAGCCGGCAGTCACGATGAGCACCTCGTGCAGCGTCGCGAACGCCGCGCGGCTGTCCGGCGCTCGTCACGTCGTAGAACCGCTCGCGCGATTGAGCCGCACGTACCAGTTCGACACGTCGTCCGTCACGAACTCCATCACGACGCGCGCGGCGCGCCGTGGCGTCGTAGCCCGTCCAGCAGCGCGGTCGCCTCGCGCCTCGACCGTCGCGAGCCGCGAGAGCAGCCAGCGGTCCGGCGCGCGGCCGCGCCGCCGGCGCCGGATCGGCGCGGCGGGCGCCCAGCCAAGTCGGCGTACAGCGCGAAGAGGTCGTACAGGTTCTTGAGCGTGATCAGGAAGCGGCCCGCCGTCTCGCGGATCACCGACTCGTCGAAGCTGCGCGGCATCCACACCTGGCTCGAGGTGAGCAGGAACAGCCGCACCGCGTCGGCGCCGTGCTTCGCATCACCGCCATCGGCTCCACGACGTTGCCGCGGCTCTTCGACATCTTCTGCCCGTTCGCGTCGAGCACCAGCTCGTTCACGACCACGTTCCGGTACGGCGATGCCAGCGGGTTCGCCGCGGTGCGCGGCGCCCGGCGCGGCGTCGTCGCGGCGCGTCCCGCGGCGGCCAGCGCGTCGCCGACGCCCGTCGCGATCGCGAGCAGCGAGTAGAACCACCCGCGCGTCTGGTCCACGCCCTCGGCGATGAAGTCCGCCGGGAAGTGCGCGCGCGAACTCGCTCTCGTTCTCGAACGGATAGTGCCACTGCGCGAACGGCATCGAGCCCGAGTCGAACCAGGTGTCGATCACCTCGCGGCGCGCGGCGCATCGTGCCGCCGCCCGCGTGCGCGCGGCCACGTGTACGCGTCGATGAACGGCTTGTGCGGATCGAAATCGGCCGGCAGCGCGCTGCCCCGATCGCGCCGCGAGCTCGGCGTAGCTGCCCGATCACCTCGACGTGCCGCGGATCCGCGTCGCACACCCACACCGGGAGCGGCGTGCCCCAGTAGCGGTCGCGCGAGAGCGCCCAGTCGACGTTGTTCTCCAGCCACTCGCCGAAGCGCCCGCTGCCCGACCTCCGGCGGGTGCCAGTCGATCGCGCGCGTTGAGCGCGAGCATCCGGTCCTTGACCGCCGTCGTGCGGACGAACCACGACTCGCGCGCGTAGTAGAGCAGCGGCGTGTCGCAGCGCCAGCAGTGCGGATAGGAGTGCTCGATCGTGCCCGCTTTCCAGAGCACGCCGCGCCCTTCAGCTCCTCGATGATCGCCGGCGTCGGCGTCCTTCACGAACATGCCCGCCGACCACGGGCAGGTCCGCCGGGAATTCGCCCGCGCGTCGTCCACCGGGCTGCAGCAGCGCCAGCCCGTGCCGCTTGCCCGCCGCGTAGTCGTCCGCGCCGAACGCCGGCGCCATGTGCACCACCCCGCTGCCGTCCTCCGCCGACACGAAGATCTCGCCGACGATGATCTCGTGTCTCGCCCTCGGGATACGGCAGCCAGTCGAGCGGACGCTTGTACGTGCGGCCCGACGAGCTCAGTGCCCGGGAATCGCGACACGATCTCCCACCGATCCGCCCAGTCCTCGCCGAGCACGGCCGGCGCGCGCGATTCGGCCATGATGAGACCGGGCTCGCTCTTCGCCTTGCGCTTGACCTCGACGTACGTGAACTCCGGATTCACCGCGAGCGCGACGTTCGAGACGAGCGTCCACGGCGTCGTGGTCCACACGAGGATTCGGACCGGACTCGGTCGATTCCGACTCCCGACTCCCGAACAGGCTCAAGCTCGAGCATCAGGTACACGCTCGGATCTTCGACGTCGTCGTACCCCTGCGCCACTTCGTGCGACGAGAGCGCCGTCCCGCACCGCGGGCAGTACGGCAGGATCTTGTGCCCGACGTACAGCAGCCCCCGCGTCGTGCAGCGTCTGCGAGCGCCCACCACACACTCTCGATGTAGTCGTTCGAGTACGTGACGTACGGATCGGAGTAGTCGAGCCAGTAGCCGATGCGCGCGCTCAGCCGCTCCCACTCGCCCTTGTACTTCCACACGCTCTCGCGGCACTTCGCGTTGAACTCCGCCACGCCGTACTTCTCGATCTCGGGCTTGCCGTTGAGGCCGAGCTGCTTTCTCGACCTCGATCTCCACCGGCAGCCCGTGCGTGTCCCAGCCCGCTTTGCGCAGCACGTGGCGTCCCTTCATCACCTGGTAGCGGCAGAAGAGATCCTTGATCGTGCGCGAGAACACGTGGTGGATGCCGGGGCGGCCGTTCGCCGTGGGCGGGCCCTCGAAGAAGACGAAGTCCTTCGCGCCCTCGCGCTCGCGGATCGTGCGCGCGAGCAGATCCTCCGCCGTCCAGCGGGCGAGCATCTCGAGCTCCAGCGCGTCGGCGGTCTGGTCCGCGGGGGGAACGCGGAAACGGGGCGCGGTCACAGGCGCTCCAGCACGCCGCGCACGAGCGCCGTGAGTTGGGTTCGGCCGCATTCGCCACCGCGACGATCCGCTCGAGCGTCACCGGCTCGAGCGTGTCGGGGATGCACAGATCGGTGATCATCGAGATGCCGAGCACCTTCATCCCGCCGTGCACCGCGACGATCACCTCGGGCACGGTGGACATCCCCACCACGTCCGCGCCGAGCGCGCGCAGCATGCGGTACTCCGCGCGCGTCTCGAAGCTCGGCCCCGTCACCGCGGCGTAGACGCCCTCGCGCAGCGTGATCGCCGTTCTGCCGTCGCCACGCGCGCGCGCGATCGCGCAACGCCCGCGTCGTACGGCGCGGACATGTCGGGGAAGCGCGGGCCCAGCGACGTCGTCGTTCGGGCCGATCAGCGGATTGTCGCCGAGCAGGTTGATGTGATCGCCGATGAGCATCAGATCGCCGGCGCGATATTCGGGATTCAGCGCGCCGCACGCGTTGGAGACGATCAGCGTGCGCGCGCCGAGTTCGCGCATCACGCGCACCGGGAAGCTCACCTGCTGCGCGGTGTAGCCCTCGTACAAATGGAAGCGCCCTTGCATCGCGACGACGCTCTTCCCGCCGAGCGTGCCGCCAATGAGCCGGCCCGCGTGCGACTCCACGGTGGAGAGCGGGAATCCGGGGATCGACTCGTACTCGATCGCGACGGGATCCGCGATCTCGCGCGCGAGCGCGCCCAGTCCCGTGCCGAGGATGATGCCGACGGCGGGCGCAACGGCGAAGCGGTCGCGCACCGCGGCGGCCGCGACAGCGATCGCGGCCCGCGTGTGAGCATGCTGGGGAGGCGCGACGCCGAGCGTCCGGGGGTCGTCGAGCCTGTACGGCTGCTTCATTCCTTGACGAGCGACTCCAGCCAGGCGGGGGTCTTCACGTGGCCGCGCGTGTCGGTCGCGGCCTCGCTCTCCGCGCTCGCGCGCCGCGGAGCCGCCGGAGCCGCCGGAGCCGGCGGCGCCGGCGGTGCGCCGGACGCGGCGGGCGCAGCCGGAGCAGCGGGTGCGGCGGGATTCGCCGGAGCCGCGGGCTTCGCCGGTGCCGCCGGCGGCGCGTGCAGCGCGCCGAGCTCCGCGAGCTGCCGCTCGATCACCGCGCGCAGTTGCGCGATGTACGTCACGCGCGACTTGTCGAGCCCGACCAATTCCGATTCGAGCCGCCGCACTTCCCCCTTCGCCGCATCCACGAGACGCTCAGCATCCGCGCGCGCCTCGCGCAGGATCAGCTGCGCTTCGCGGTCGGCCTGCTCGCGCATCTCGGAGCGCAGCTGCTGCGCGCTCACGAGCGCGTCGTTCAGCGCCTTGTCGCGCTCGCGGAACGCGCGCAGCTGCTCGTGGAAGCCGCGCGCCTTCGCGTCGAGCTCCTGGTTCAGCTTCGTCAGACGCTCGAGCTCGTCGGCCACCTGATTGCGGAAGTCCTCGACCTTCTGCGCGTCAAAGCCGCGGAAGGCCTTGCTCCCGAAATCGTAGCGCCGGATGTCGAGCGGGGTCAGATGGAAAGATTCGTCGGTCATGTGCCTCTCGCTCCAAACAGGACGGTGCCCAACCGGACCATCGTCGCTCCTTCTTCCACCGCGATCTCGAAATCGTTCGACATGCCCATCGAGAGCACCGACGCCGGATGTCCGGCGGCGATCAACAGATCCCGGGCCTCGCGCGCGCCGCGGAACACCGTTCGCAGCGTGCGTTCGTTCGCATCGAGCGGCGCCATCGTCATCACACCCGCCACGCGCACGCCCGCCCTTCGCGTGAATCGTTCGGCCTCCGCCGCGAGTTCCGCGGGCGGGAAGCCGCCCTTCGATTCTTCGCCCACGACACTCACCTGCACCAGCGACTCGATCGCGCGATGCTGCGCCACGCCGAACTCGCTGATCGCATCCGCCAGCCGCGCGCTGTCCACCGACTGCACGAGCGCGAAATGGCCGGTCTCCTTCACCTTGTTGCGCTGCAGGTGGCCGATGAGATGCCACCGCACCGCGACTGTCACCGCATCCATCTTCGCGCGCGCTTCCTGCACGCGATTCTCACCCACATCGTGCAGGCCGGCGCCGTACGCCGCCTCGACCGCGTCGGGACCGTGCGTCTTCGTCACCGCCACGATCGTGACGTGTTGCCCATGTCCGCCGCGGGACACCGCCGCTTCGATCCGGCCCTGCACCTCCGCCAGCCGGCCGGCGAGGTCCTGGAAATCCATAAGGCATTAAGCTATCGAAACTTACACCGCGAATCAAGAGAATCGGCAGGAATGGCCTTTCGGGCCGCCTTCAGGTACCCCGCCGGGCAGCCGACGATCGCCATCCAGGTGCGCGCGGTGCCATCGATCGCGCCATCCGGCGGCAGCGCCGGCTCGCCGAATTCATGGACGAATTCGCGAGCCGCGAGCGTGTCCACGAGCGGCATGCCCGGCCCCACCCGTACAGCAGACGAGTCGGCCCGCACGAACGTCAGCCCGCGGAGCATCCACTCGCCACCCGCCATCGCGCGCGTGGAAGAATCGGCGACGACGGTGAACGCGAGCGGACGCCCCCCGCCTCGCGCGTTCACGTCGAGCGAACGGAGCGGTTGCGTGCTGTCCGCGATCACGATCGCGTACCGGCGCGCGGTCTGCGCGCGATACCAGTCCTGATAGAGGAAACCCCAGAGGAGCACGGCGACATCCGGACGCTCGTGCTCCGCGATCTGCGCGTACCAGGAGAGGAACGTGTCGTCGTCCGCCGACGTGAGCAGCACGGCATTCCTGGGCGCGCCCCAGAGCATGGCGCGCGACACGGTGTGCGCCGCATCGCGCTCGACGCTCCGCGCACGGTCCATCGCGCTCCAATTGAGCGCGAGCGGCAGCGCGGCCACCGCGACGCCCACCATGGCCGCGCGTGGCGCGAACCTCCGCGCGAGCGCCACCGCGCCGATCCCCGCCCACGCGCCCCACGTCCAGAAGGCGAGCGCGAAGAAATAGTCGCGCTCGCGCACTTCGTGCCGCACATCGGCCGGGAGGATCCCGTAGCCGAGCGAATATCCGGGATAGAAGTTCAGATACGCGACAAGGCCAATGCTCGCGCCCACAAAGAGCACGAGGAACGCGAGCCAGCTGCGCCGGTCGAGCCGCCGGTGCGTCACCGATCCGAACACACCGAGTGCGATGAACAGCAGCGTGATCGCCGTTCTCGCGACCGCGGGCGCCGCGCGCGGCGCGAGGCTGAGCGCCACTTGCCAGTCCGCGTACTCGAAGAAGTTCACCAGCTGCAGCCACACGGGCGCGTTCCGCGGCCAGAGCGCGAACGATCCGAACTGCCGCCGCCCGATCACGTCCCACACCGCCTGCAGTGTGCGCGGGTCGTTCTCATTGAGCGCCGGATCATGCCGCGCTCTCAGCATGAGAATGAGGCACGCGGAGAGCGCGATGACGACAGAGAGCGCCGTGCGCCAGGAGCGCGAACGCAGGACGACGCCGAGGCCTAGCACCAGGCCTGCCGTCACGATCGGCCCGCTCGCCCGCCCCATGCCGATCGCGAGCACGAATACGCCACCCAGCAGCGCCATGGTCTCCCATCGCCAGCCGCCGCCGTTCTGTCGTCCCGCGAGTACGATCGCCGCCGGCGCCGCGACGAGCGCGCTCAAGTGCATCGGCACCGCGAGCGCCATCGCGTACGCCGTGAGCGCGACCCATCTCGCATCGCCGTCGCGCCCCGCGCGCTCCGCCGCGAGCAGCATCGCCGTCGCGAGCAGCAACGCGGTGGCGTACGCCTCCGTCTCCGTGGCGCTCGACCACACGGTGCTCATCCCCCCCGCGCAGAGGGCCGCCGCGAACGCCATCACCGCGTCCTTCGTGACGCGCGCGACGAACAGCGCGAGCGCGCCCGCCGCGAGCGCTGTCGCGAATCCGGAGAGCAGCGTGGCGGCGCGCGCCACCGGCACTGCGCCGAGCAGCACCACCCATGCGCGGCCGATGGTGATGTACAGCGGCGTCGCCGGCGGATGCGGGATCCCCCACGACGCCACCGCGGCGATGAATTCCCCGCTGTCCCAGAAGGTGACGCCCGGCAATGCGGTGGCCCAGTACGCGGCGGCGAGCACCGCCACCGCCGCCGCAGCCGCGAGGGCCGCCGGCGACGGACGCGCTACGCGCGTAGCGACACCGCCGCCTGTTCGGCCGTCACGCGCGGCGTGACACCGGACAACAGGCTCCGCAACTCCTCCGGCGTCACGTCGCGGCGCAGTCGTCCATGCTCCGCCACCGACACCTGGCGCGTCTCCTCGGACACGACGATCGCGATCGCGTCGGTCTCCTCGCTCAAGCCCAGCGCGGCGCGATGTCGCGTGCCCAGCGTGCGATCCGTCGGGTCGTTCGCCGTGAGCGGCAGGATGCAGCCCGCGCCGATGATGGTGTCGCCGCGGATGATCACCGCGCCATCGTGCAGCGGCGAGTGCGGCGTGAAGATCGTTTCGAGCAGTCCCGCGGAGACCCGCGCGAGCACCGGCGTGCCCGTCAGCGCGTAATCGCCCAACCGCACCCCGCGCTCCACCGCGATCAGCGCGCCCGTGCCGGACTTGGCCAGCCGCTCCACCGCATCGGTCACCTGCGTCGCGATCTGGGTCGTCGCACGGCGGCGCAGCAATCGCATGGCGCGCGACTGCCCCAGATGCGCCAGCGCCGCGCGCAATTCGGGCTGGAAGAGCACGAGCGCCGCGAACGCACCGTACGTGAAGACGATCCCCAGTAGATAGGTGATCATCGTCAGCTTGAAGATCCAGGCGAACGCGTACGCGAGCACCAACACGACGATCCCCACCAGCATCTGCAGCGCGCGCGTGCCCTCGAACAGCAGCAGCAGCCGGTAGATCACGAGCGCCGCGACACCGATCTCGATCAGGTCGCGCCAGCTGAAGCTCAGAAAGCGCAGCATCGCGAATCCGCTCACGCGCCGCCCCCCGCCTGCAGCACTGACCACGCCACGTCCAGTGCGCGGCGCGCCGCGAGCACGTCGTGCACGCGGAACACACGCGCCCCCGCGGCCAGGCCGAGCACGTTCACGGCGTTGGTGCCCTCCGCGCGCTGCGACGGATCATCACCCGGCGTGCCCACCACGCGCTTGCGCGACACGCCGAGCACGAGCGGATAGCCCAGCGCCGCGAACTCGCGCAGATGCGCGAGCAGCGCCAGCGAGTGCTCGGGGCGCTTCGAGAATCCGATGCCGGGATCCACCGCGATCGCCGTCGCCGCCACGCCCGCGCGCTCGGCGAGCGCCACGCGCGCGACCAGCTCGCCGATCACCTCGGTCACCACGCGGTCGTAATGCGCGTGCTCGTACGTGGACATGTCGCTCACGGTGCCGCGCGAATGCATCACGATCACGCCGGCGCCGCTCTTCGCGCATACGTCCGCCATGCGCTTGTCCAACCGCAGCCCCGACACGTCGTTCACGATGTCCGCGCCGGCGGCGAGCGACGCCTCCGCGACATCCGCCTTCACCGTGTCCACCGAGAGCGGCAGATCGGGGAATCGCGCCCGCACGCGCTCGATCACCGGCAGCACGCGCTGCGATTCCTCCGCGGCGCTCACGGCCTTCGCTCCCTGCGGCCGCGTACTCTCGCCGCCGATGTCGAGCATGTCGGCGCCCTCCGCCACCATCCGCCCGGCGTGCGCGAGCGCGGCGTCGGGCGCGAGGAAAGTCCCGCCGTCGCTGAAGCTGTCCGGCGTCACGTTGAGGATCCCGAGAATGAACGGCCGGTCGAGGCGGAGCGCGCGGCCGCGCATGACCCAGGCCGCGCGCTCGCCCACGTGCGTCACGCGGGCGCGACCTCGGGGCCGCCGAGCAGCCCGGGCTTGGGCTTCGCCACGATGGGAGCCGCCGGCGGTGCGGCCGACACCGGTCCCGCCGGCCGCGGCGGCAGCGGCGGCAACATGCCGCCCTTCACGAGGATCTCGATGTCCTCGCTCGTGAGCGTCTCGCGCTCCAGCAGCGCCTCCGCCATGCGGCGGTGGAGATCCGCGTTCTCCGTGAGCACGCGGCGCGCGCGCTCGTACGCCTCGCCGAGCAGACGCGTCACCTCGGCGTCCACGATCTGCGCCGTCTTCTCCGACACCTCGCGCCGATGCCCCATGTCGCGGCCGAGGAAGACTTCCTGTTCGTTGTCGCCCACGAGGATCGGGCCGATCGCCTCGGAAAGTCCCCACTGGCTCACATAGCGCCGTGCGAGCGACGTCACCATCTGGATGTCGCTCTGCGCGCCGGTGGTCACGTTGTCCTGGCCGAAGGTGAGTTCCTCCGCCACGCGGCCGCCGTAGCCCATGACCATCCGCGCGAGCAGCTGCTTCCGCGAGATGGAGTAGCGATCCTCGGACGGCAGCGTGACCGCCACGCCGAGCGCGCGCCCGCGCGGCATGATCGTGACCTTGTGCATCGGGTCGTTGCCCGGCGTCATGATCGCGCACACCGCGTGCCCCGCTTCGTGGTACGCGGTCATCTTCTTCGTCTCGGCGTTCATCACCATCGACTTGCGCTCGGCGCCGAGCATGACCTTGTCCTTCGCTTCCTCGAGATCGGCCGGGTACACCTTGTCGTGATTGTGCCGCGCCGCGAGCAGCGCCGCTTCGTTCACGAGGTTCGCCAGATCGGCGCCCGACATGCCGGGCGTGCCCCGCGCGATGATGCCCACTTCCACATCCTCGCTCACCGGCACCTTGCGCAGATGCACCTTCAGGATCTCCTCGCGGCCGCGCAGGTCGGGGAGATCCACGATCACCTGGCGGTCGAAGCGTCCCGGGCGCAGCAGCGCGGGATCGAGCACATCGGGGCGGTTGGTGGCCGCGATGAGGATCACGCCTTCGTTCGACTCGAAGCCGTCCATTTCCACGAGCAGCTGGTTGAGCGTCTGCTCGCGTTCGTCGTGCCCGCCGCCGAGTCCGGCGCCGCGATGCCGGCCCACCGCGTCGATCTCATCGATGAAGATGATGCACGGCGCGTGTGCCTTCCCCTGCTCGAACAGGTCGCGCACGCGGCTCGCGCCGACGCCCACGAACATCTCGACGAAATCGGATCCCGACATGGAGAAGAACGGCCGCCCCGCTTCGCCGGCCACGGCGCGCGCGAGCAGCGTCTTGCCCGTGCCCGGCGATCCGACGAGCAGCACGCCCTTGGGCAGGCGGCCGCCGAGCCGCGTGAACTTCTGCGGATCCTTCAGGAACTCGATGATCTCCTGCAGCTCTTCCTTCGCCTCTTCCACGCCCGCGACATCGAGGAAGGTGACCTTCGGCGACTCGCCGCTGAGCAGCTTCGCCTTGCTCTTCCCGAAGCTGAACGCCTTCGCGCCTCCCGCCTGCATCTGGCGGATGATGTAGATCCAGAGGCCGAACATCAGCAGGATCGCGAGCGGCATCAGGTACGTGCCGATCCCCTGGCGCCCTTCGGCCGAGCGCACGCTCACGTTCTTGTTGCGGAGCCGCTCGGATTCCTTGGGATCGTTCGCCACCGGCAGCCGCACGATGAACTTCGACACATCGCGCGCCGCCACCTTGTCGTGCGCGGGCACGTGCACCTTCGTGCGGAAATCGCCGGTGATCAGCTTGCCGTCCTCGATCGTCACGGCGCTGATGTTATCGGCGTCGAGCTGCTGACTGTACGTCGAATAGTCGACCTCGGTCGCGGTCTCGCGGCTCGCCCAGCTCCACTGGTAGAGCACGATGGCGACGATGACCATGAGCAGCCAGAACGAGAGCGTCTTGGAGAAACGCCCCCAATCGAAATCGCGGGAGGGTGGTGTGCGCGGAGTTGGTGTGCGGTCGGCCATTACTTCAGACTCGCGATATAGGGCAAGTGACGGAAATCCTCAGCGTGATCCAGCCCGTAGCCCACGAGGAACTCGTTGGGTGCATCGAACCCCACGTAGCGCACAGGGTGCCGCAGGTGCTCGGCGATGTGCTTGTGGAGCAGCGCGCAGATCGCCAGCGATTTGGGCTGGCGGGTGGCGAGCCGGTCCCACAGGACGCCGATGGTACGCCCTGAATCTACTATGTCTTCCACCAAAATGATGTGCTTTCCCGACAAATCGGTCTCGGGGTCGTAGACCATTTGGACGTCACCGCTGGATGCCATGGCGTGGCCATAGCTCGACGCGACGACGAAATCGACCTGGATGGGCCGGTGAATCTCGCGCACGAGGTCGCCGAGGAAGATGAAGCTCCCCTTGAGCAGCCCCAGCACGAGCAGCGGACTGTCCGGATAGTCGGCCGTGATCGCGGCGCCCAGTTCGCGCACACGATGCGCGATCGCCGGCGCATCGTAGACGATCCGGCGCACGGCACGGCCAGCGAGACGGGGATCAGCGGTCGTCGAGAGGTTCACAGAAGTATCGCACCACCGGCCGTCCGGACCGGGCGGTCGCCGCGAGACTGCGGCGTACTCCGGGGATCCATACGATCTCCTCGCCGGCGAGCACCACCGGCCAACCCGCGCGGCGGCCGGCATTGATGCCGGCGTCGCGCAGCAACCCCTTCACCTTGCGCGGCGCATCGGCGCCCAGCGGCGTCATCCGGTCGCCCGGCCGCCACGGCCGCGCTACGAGAGAAACCCCCAAGGGCAGCTCCGCGTTCCAGAGCGAGTCGCCGCCATCCGCCGCGCGGCGGAATCGCCACCCACCCATCGCGATCGCATCGCCCGCGAGCGGTACCTGCCGTCCGCCGTCCACCGTCGCCCGTGCTGTTCGGAGCACTACCGTTCCGCGATGCAGGAGCGCCTCGAATCCACCGGACAACTGGATCCGTGCACCCGCCTTCCCCTCGCGCGTCAGCGCCGCGAGGCGCCCGGCACCCCGCCGGTCCAGCGCGATGCCGCTCCGCGCGGCGATGGCCGGCCAGAGCAAGGCGAGTCCTTTCGCATCATAGCGGACAAGCGGATCGCGGGCAACCAGCGTGACGCGTCCATCCGACGTCACCGGCAGCACGTTCGCGGCGAAGTGCTCCACCTCGCGGCGGAGTTCCGCGGCGCGCTCCGAGAGCCGCAGCATGTCGAGCGAGAAGCCCGGCCGCGCACGCTCGAGTGCGGGGCGCAGATCCAGGCGGATCCGGTTGCGCAGATGGCGGCGCGAGACGTTCGTCGGATCCTCCATCCACCGCAGGTCGTGGGAGCGTGCGTACGCGAGCACCGCCTCCCCGTCGCACACGAGGAGCGGACGCAGCACGGGCGATTCGGCGTACAACCCGGCGAGACCGCGCGCGCCGCTGCCGCGCAGGATGCGCATGAGCACGGTCTCGATCTGATCCTCTCGCGTATGCGCGGTGGTCACCGCTGCGCCGAGCTCCGCGGCCACGCTGCGCAGGAACGCCCACCGCGCGGCGCGCCACGCCGCTTCCGTGCGCGCCGCGGCCTTCGCGCGGCCGCGCCGCACTGGCAGCCCCAGCGCCTTCGCCTCGCGCGCGACCATCTCGGCTGCCCGCGTCGCCGCGGCGCCGGTGCCGTGATCGAAGGTCGCGACCGCCGTCACGAGGCTGGGATGTTCGCGCGCCATCGCCTGCATCAGCACCATTGAATCCCGCCCGCCCGAGATCGCGAGCACGACCGGCGCGCCGGGCGCGAACCGGCCGATCGCCTCCTCCACTGTCCGTCGCGAGTCGGTCACAACTACCAACCTACGCGCTCCACCCCTCCCGCTCCACTGGCGCGGCAATGCCATCCAACCCTACATTTCCCCCGTCGGTATCGAAGCCATCTTCCGTCAGCCTCCTCTCCGTGGATATGGAAACTTCCGGCACGCTTGGCACACTGTGGGTCGGTCTCGGCCTCGGCGGATTCTACATCGCGCTCATCTGGGTGAACACGCTCCTCGGCATGGTGCTGACCCCGCTTTTCCTGCTGCCCGCCACCTTCTTGATGGACAAGAAGAAGAAGGCCGGATCGGCCGCGCCCGGAAAGCACTGACACCACCGCCACCGCGATTCTCGTAGTGCATAGCGGGGCGGGCGTTACTGTCCGCCCCGTTCGTCGTTTTCTACCCAACCGGCACAGGAGCGCATGCGCATGCTGATCCTCATCGGCGTCATCGTCATCGTCGGTTTCTGGTTCGTCAGCGCCTACAACGGGCTGATCTCGCTCAAGAACCAGGTGGCCAACGCGTGGAAGCAGATCGACGTCCAGCTCAAACGGCGGCATGATCTCATTCCGAACCTCATCGAGTCCGTGAAGGGCGCGATGAATTTCGAGAAGTCCACGCTCGAGGCGGTCGTCCAGGCGCGCAACACGGCGATCGCGGCCGGCACGGGCGGCGGCGCGGGGCTCCCGAACGCCCAGCAGGTGCAGCAGACCGCCGCCGCCGAGGGGCAGCTCACCGGCGCGCTCGGCCGCCTGTTCGCCGTGGTGGAAGCCTACCCCGATCTCAAGGCGACCGGGAACATCAAGGCGCTCCAGGAGGAGCTGACGAGCACCGAGAACAAGATCGCGTTCTCGCGCCAGCTCTACAATGACACGGCCACCGAGTACAACACCAAGCAGCAGCAGTTCCCGACGAGCCTCGTGGCGGGGATGGCCGGCGCGAGCGCGGCGTCGCTGTGGGAGATCACGGACGCGGCGGAGCGCGAGGTGGTGAAGGTCGATCTGGGGATGAATCCCAAGTCGTGAGCGACGAACCGGTCAATCTCTTCGCCCAGCAGGCCGCGAACCGCCGGCGGTCCAAGTGGCTGGTGATCTGGTTCGTGATGTTCTTCCTCTGGCTCGGCTTCGGCGCCGACGCCATCCAGTACTGGATGGCGAAGAGCGCGCATCCCGACCGGCCGGCGCATTTCTCGCCGGTGTTCGGGATCATCCTCGGCTTGATCGCGATGGCCTTCGCGTGGTCGGCGTGGAAGAACGGACCGCGGCGCGTGCTGGCCGCCACCAACGCGCGCGAAGTCATCGATCCGCAGACGCCCGAGGAGAAACAGCTGGTGAACGTCGTGGAAGAGATGGCCGTCGCGTCGGGCATCCCGCGGCCGCGCATCTGGATCGTGCCGGATCCGGATCCCAACGCGTTCGCGACGGGGCACGATGAGCAGGGCGCCAACATCGCGGTGACGCAGGGGCTGCTCGGCACGCTCTCACGCGATGAGCTGCAGGCGGTGATCGGTCACGAGATGGGCCACATCAAGAATCTCGACGTGCGGCTGATGACCCTGCTCGCCGCGTTGGTTGGCGCGATCGCGCTCGTGGCGCAGGGATCCATGCGCATGGGGATCCTGCCGGGCGGCAGCAGCGGCAGCCGCGACCGGAATGACAGCAAGAGCGACAACTCCGGCCTGGGCATGATCCTGATGGTGCTCTGGGTGGTGAGCTGGATCCTGGCGCCGATCATCGTGCGCGCGCTCGCGCTGGGTGTGAGCCGTGACCGCGAGTATCTCGCCGACGCGATGAGCGCGCAGTTCACGCGCAATCCGGGTTCGCTCGCGAGCGCGCTCGAGAAGATCGACGCCGCGAGCGAGCCCACGAAGGCGATCCCGAGCGGAACGGCGCATCTCTGCATCGCCGATCCGCTCGGCCGGAGCGTGAACGACCGCCAGGGATTCCTGTCCAACGTCTTCGGCACGCACCCGCCGATCGCGATGCGCATCGCGCGGCTGAAGGCGATGGCCTACCAGGAGATGAAGCGC
The DNA here is from genome assembly GCA_963751275.1 of uncultured Gemmatimonadaceae bacterium. Taxonomy (GTDB): domain Bacteria; phylum Gemmatimonadota; class Gemmatimonadetes; order Gemmatimonadales; family Gemmatimonadaceae; genus DATKOH01. The sequence goes on from CAVVTZ010000005.1 coordinate 92,703, forward strand.
ACCGGCACCTTCGTTCCTCCGGACGCCGCTACGGCGTGAGCCGGAAGCTGAACTCCTGACGGACCAGGATGCGCACGCGGTGGCCGTTGGTCGCCGCGGGAATGAAGCGCCAGGTCGATAGCGCGCGGCGCGCGGACGCCTCGAACAGATCATCGCCGCCGCTCTCGAAGGTGACGCTCGCCGGTTCCACGTGGCCAAGCGTGTCCACTACGAACCGGGCGACCACCGCGCCGGCGACGCGCAAGTTGCGCAGTATCGGCGGGTAGACAGGAGGCGCGTTGCCGCTGAGCGGATGCGCGAGCTGGTCAGCGGTCTCGTAGATGCAGTCCACGCAGCCGCTCTCGCCGGTGCCGGGGCCCGAGCCGGTGGCGCCGCCTGGTGTGCCGATCGGAAACGCGATCGGCGGGACGTCCGGATCTGCGCCCGTGCCAATGACCGGTGTGACCGCCGGGTCCGGGATGTTCGGGATCCGGATGCAATCGACGCAGCGCGGCGGCGGCGTGCCCGGCGCGACCGCACCACGAGGCGGCGTGGGCGTGATCGGTGTGTAGATGATGCCTGTCGGCGTGACCGCAACGTGGGCATTCGCCGCCGCGGCGCCGAGCGTCGCCCACGTCACCCCGCCGATCAGGACGACGTGCGCGGCGACGCTCGCCGCCGTCCCGAACGCGCTCCGCTCGCGCGCCCGCTTCGATTCGATCAGTCCCGTGAACATGTGCGGTCTCCCGCGCTGAGGTGTGAGTCACAGTCCCCAGTGTGAGAGTACCGCGCACGGGTTTCACCCTCGTGACGGCCGGATTACGTGAGGCTCGCGAACGGATTACGTTCGCGTGAAGCGGCGCCGGAGCGCTACGCGCGCTCGAAGAGCACGAACATCGTCATCCGCCGGATGGCTTCCTTCTTCTTCGCCGACTGGAAGAGCGCCATGAACTTGATCATCCACATCATGGCCATCTCGCGATCGAGCCGCGTGGATTCCAGCAGCGACGAGCGCCATTCCTTAACGCGCCAGCCGTGCGGCCGGAAGAATTCGGTGCTCCCTTCGGGGCCGAACTTGAACGGCGCGTTCTGCTTCAGCGTCGGGCTTTTCAGCCACCGGTCCATCATCTTGAGCAGCATGGGGCTCGCGAGGTCGATCGACCACCAGGTGAACGACGGCACGGCGTGCAGATCGTCCGCGAGCGCCGCCACCTGCTCTTCGCTGAGATAGATCAGGAGCCCCTCGGTGACCACGAGCACGCGCTGCGACTCCGCGCCAATGCGCTGGAAGAGCGCCTGGCGCGTTGCGCGATCGGTGAGATCCGTCGTCACCGCCTCGTAGCGGCAGCGCGGCGTCTGTCCTTTCATCATGTCCGTCTTGTAATTCAGGATGCCGGGCAGATCGACATCGATCCACCGAAGCGTGGGCGGCAGCTCCATGCGCCAGGGCCGCGCGTCGAGGCCGGCCGCGAGGTTCACGACCGTGTCCGCGCCGTCGCGGATCGCGGCCATGATGAACTCGTCGAACACCTGCGTGCGCACGATCATCGCCCACGCCATCTGGCGTCCGCGCTTGATCCCGTTCACGATCGCCTCGCCCTTCTCCCCCGCCAGCCGCCGCGCGTACGGATCCTTGAAGAGCGCATCCGGCCGCTCCGTTTCCATCGCGCGATATACCGCGACCCAGCGGGCGGTGTCTGATACGTTCTCAACGGTCATTCGAAGCTCCGTGTTCGCGGGGCGCGGGGCGCGGGACGCGCCGCGGGAAGCGCAACCGAGTGTGAATCCATTGAGCTGTTCTCGCGTCCCGCGGCGCATCCCGCGTCCCGCGTCCCGAACGTTGATCGTGCACGTGCCTCCCAGGAACAACGAAGCGGACCCAACCATGAGTCCGCTCGATGATCGCGACCCGCGCGGATCAGCTCTTATGCCGAAACGTGATCCGACCTCTCGTGAGATCATACGGACTGACCTCGATCCGCACCCGGTCGCCCGCGAGGACGCGGATGCGGAACCGGCGCATGTTGCCGCCGAGGGTCGTCAGGACTGTGTGGTCTTCACTCACCGCGACGCGAAAGGTCGCGTTGGGGAGTACTTCGGTGACCGTGCCTTCCAGCTCGATCGCGTCCTTCTTCGCCATCCGGAGCGGCGCTTAGCGGGCGTTACGCTGCGCGCGGGCGCTGCGCTGACGCGCGGCCTCCGCCTTCTTCTGGCGTGCCTCGCTGGGCTTCACATAGAAGCGCTTCTTGCGCACGTCCTTCAGCACACCCGCGCGAATGACCTTGCGCTGGAACTGCTTGAGCGCGACTTCGATCCGGTCGTTCTCACCCAGAATGATTTCGACCACGATTTACCCGTCCTCTTGAATTAGGCTCTCGGCCATCGGTACACCCGTAGACGCACAAAGTTACCCCCCGATACCCCGAAAGGCAATGCGGGCGGGGACTTAGCCCCCGCCCGCCCCATCCGCCGCGCCCGCCGTCGAAAGCCGGGCGCCGAGAGCTGATGTCCGCCGTTGGCTACTTCTTGAACCCCGGGTAATTCCGCTCCGCCGGCCCCGTGTAGATCTGCCGTGGACGCGCGATCTTCTGCTCCTTGTCCAGCAGCATCTCCTCCCACTGCGCCAGCCAGCCCGCGGTGCGCGCGATCCCGAACAACACGGTGAAGAAATCGGTCGGGAAGCGCATCGACCGGTAGATCAGTCCCGTGTAGAAATCCACGTTCGGGTACAGCTTGCGGCTCGTGAAGTAATCGTCGCTCAGCGCGATCCGCTCCAGCTCCAGCGCGATCTCGAGGTCCTTGTCGATCCCGACCTCCTTGAACACATCGTCCGCCAGCTTCTTCACGATGCGCGCGCGCGGATCGTAGCTCTTGTACACGCGGTGGCCGAAGCCCATCAGCCGCTGTCCCTTGCCGCTCTTCACCTCTTCGATGAACGCCGGCACGTTCTTCGGGTGCTCGATCTCCTCGATCATGCGCAGCACCTGCTCGTTCGCGCCGCCGTGCAGCGGGCCGAACAGCGCCGCGATCCCCGCCGCGACCGCCGAGAACGGATCCACGTGCGACGAACCCACCGCGCGCACCGCGTTCGTCGAGCAATTCTGCTCGTGGTCGGCGTGCAGGATGAAGAGCACCTCCAGCGCCTTCGCGAACACCGGGCGCGCCTCGTACTTCGGCTCGCTCATGCGCGCGACCATCGACAGGAAGTTCTCGCAGTACGGCAGCGCGTTGTCGGGATACACGAACGGCATCCCCTTCACGTGCCGGTAGGTGAACGCCGCGAGCGTCGGGACCTTGGCCAGGAGCCGCACGATCGAGATGTCGCGCTCCACGGGGTCGAAGATGTTCTTCGCCGACGGATAGAACGCGGACAGCGCGGCCACGGTGCTGCAGAGCATCGACATCGGGTGCGCGTCGTAGCGGAACCCCTGCACGAAGCTCTTGATGTTCTCGTGCACGTACGTGTGGAAGGTGATGTCGTGCACCCACTGCTCGTACTCCTTCGGCGTCGGCAGCTCGCCGTGGCGGAGCAGCCACGCCACCTCGAGGAACGTCGCCTTCTCGGCGAGCTGTTCGATCGGGTAGCCGCGGTAGCGCAGGATCCCCTTGTCGCCGTCGATGAAGGTGATCGCGCTGCGGCAGGATGCGGTGTTCAGGAACGCGGGGTCGTAGCTCATCAAGCCCGGGTCGTCGCCGCCGGTGCTGAATTGCTTGAGGTCGCTCGCGCGGATCGCACCATTGGTGATGGCGACCGGAGCCGCCTTGTTGGTGCGCGAATCCGTGATGTTCAACGTCGAAGGGGTCACGTGCCGATCTCCACTAGGGGATGAAGCTGCCCCAGAAAGCTATCGAGCGGTGGGCGGAGTGGTATGGGGTACTTTCCCCTCCCACAGTCGTCCCAAACGGAAGGGCTCGAGATCGAATCGCGGCGCCTCGCCTGATGCCAACCCCGCCAGCAACTCGCCGATCGCCGGCGCGAACTTGAAGCCGTGCCCCGAGCATGGACTCGCGATGATCACGCGCGGCGCGTCCGGGTGGACGCCGATCGCGAAGTGGCCGTCGGGGGTGTTCGTGTAGAGGCACGTGCTCTGCTCGATGACGCGCCCCACGCCGTCGGGCATGAGACGCTCCATGATGGCGCAGAGCGCCGCGGTCTCGGCGGCGGTGACGTCCTGGCGCGGCGCGTCGGGATCCACCGCGATCCCCTCGTGGTGGATGGAGGCCTTGAGGCCATCGCCGGCGTCGGGGAGCGAATAGAAGAAGCGCTCCGGCGCGTGCTCCCAGAGCAGCACCGGCAGCCGGTCCGCGCGAAAGCGCTCGGGATGCGCCTTGGGCGCGAACCAGTGGCCCATTTGCCTCGTGGGCGTGAGCGCCGCCGCGAGCTCGGGGACGAGCGATCCCATCCACGCGCCGGCCGCGAGGATCACGCGCGCGGCGCCCACGTCGCCATGGTCGGTGCTCACGGTCACGGCATCGGCATTCGCGCTCCAGCCGGTGACCCGCGCGCCCGTGCGGATCTCCGCGCCGGCGGCGGCCGCGGCGGCGAGCATCGCGGACACGCCCTGCTCGGGAAAGAGGAGTCCGGCGCGCGGTTCGTGCACACCCACTTGCCCGTTGGGGAGCGTGAGCGCGGGAAAGCGCCGGCGCACCTCGGCCGCGCCCAGCAGCTCGTACGTGAGATGATGCTCGCGCGCGCTGCGGAGCGCGCCGCGCACGAGCGTGCCCTGCTCCGCGCCGAGCATGAGGCCGCCGGTGGGGCGGAAGAGCTCCGTGCGCGCCTCGCGGGCCAGCTCGTTCCAGAGCGTGTAGGCCCGTTGCACCAGCGGCACGTAGAGCGGGTGCTCGTAGTACGCCTCGCGGATGATGCGCGTGTGTCCGTGCGTGGAGCCGCGCGTATGCGGCGGCACGAAGCGGTCGATCCCCACCGCCTTCACCCCGCGCTTGGCGAGCTGCCAGAGCGCCGCGCTCCCCATCGCCCCCAGGCCGATCACCGCGACGTCGTAGGGCATTCTCCGTTGCCGCGGCGGCGCGGCGGCGGCAGATTCTCCCGAGGCGATCATCACTCACGGTATCACGGGAACCCAGCCGATGCCAACCCAGGCCGCACCGAAATTCCAGCAGCTCAAGCCGCCCACGAGCGGCGACACGATCACCATGGACGCGGGCACGCTGCGCGTCCCCGACCGGCCGGTGATCCCCTTCATCGAGGGCGACGGCACGGGCCCGGACATCTGGAGAGCCTCGCAGCTCGTCTTCGACGGCGCCGTGCAGAAGGCGTACGGCACGAAGCGGAAGCTCGAGTGGTTCGAGGTGCTCGCCGGCGAGAAGGCCAAGGAGCGCGTGGACAGCTGGCTTCCCGACGATACGGTGGCCGCGATCGCGCACTATCTCGTGGCGATCAAGGGACCGCTCACGACGCCGGTGGGCGGCGGCATCCGCTCGCTGAACGTGGCGCTGCGACAGCAGCTCGATCTCTACGCGTGCGTGCGGCCGGTGCGCTGGTTCACGGGCGTGCCGAGCCCGGTGAAGGCGCCGCAGGACGTGGACATGATCATCTTCCGCGAGAACACCGAGGACATTTACGCGGGCATCGAGTACCAGGCGAAGACGCCCGAGGCGGTGAAGGTGATCGCGTTCCTGCGGAAGGAGATGGGCGTCACGAAGATCCGCTTCCCCGAGACCAGTTCGATCGGCATCAAGCCGGTGAGCGAGGAGGGGAGCAAGCGCCTCATCCGCGCGGCGATCGACTACGCGCTGCGCGAGAAGAAGTCCAGCGTGACGCTCGTGCACAAGGGCAACATCATGAAGTACACCGAGGGCGGCTTCCGCGACTGGGGCTACGAGCTGGCGCAGCAGGAGTACGGCGCGAAACCGCTCGATGGCGGCCCGTGGATGAAGCTCCCCGGCGGCCTCGTGATCAAGGACGTGATCGCCGACGCCTTCCTGCAGCAGATCCTGACGCGGCCGAAGGAATACAACGTCATCGCGACGCTCAACTTGAATGGCGACTACATCTCCGACGCGCTGGCCGCGCAGGTGGGCGGCATCGGCATCGCGCCCGGCGCGAACATCAATTACATGACCGGCCACGCGATCTTCGAGGCCACGCACGGGACCGCGCCCAAGTACGCCGGCCAGGACAAGGTGAATCCCGGCTCGCTGATCCTGAGCGGCGAGATGATGCTCCGCTACATGGGCTGGACCGAAGCGGCGGACCTCATCGTGTCATCCCTCGAGAAGACGATCGGGCAGAAGCGGGTGACGTACGATTTCGAACGGCTCATGACCGGCGCGACACTCGAGACTTGCAGCGGGTTCGCGAAGGCGATGGTATCGAACATGTAGAACGGGAGTGGCGACCCGAACGCCGTACTTGGTCCCCCGAACGCCGTCGTTGGCAGATGAGGCGTGGTAACGGCTCGGGCGTCCTTGGCATGCTATGTCCGCTCGAGCAGTGACCACACCTCAAGTGCCAACAACGGAGTTCGGGGGACCAGGTACGGAGTTCGGGTCGCTACTCTCGCTCGGGCTACCAGATCTGAGCGCGTAGGGAGTCCGGCCTCACCATCGCGTCTCCCGCCTTGCAGGAGAACGCCGCCGCGAATTCGGGCATATTGGACAACGGCCCGTTCACGCGCCACATCCCCGGCGCATGCGGATCGGTGAGGAGCTGCCGGCGCAACGCTTCCGGCCGTTCCAGCTGCCGCCACACTTGCGCCCAGGAGAGGAAGAATCGCTGCGGCCCCGTGAAGCCATCGATCACCGGCGCCGGCTTCCCCTTGAGCGACAGGATGTACGCCGTGTACGCGATCTTGAGGCCGCCCAGGTCGCCGATGTTCTCGCCGAGCGTGAGCTTGCCGTTCACGTGCAGCGTGTCGATGCCGATGTAGGACGAGAATTGCTCCTCCACCAGCTTGGCGCGCCGGTTGTATTCCGCCGCGTCGGCGGCCGTCCACCAGTCGCGCAGGTTGCCCTGCGCGTCGAACTGCCGCCCCTGATCATCGAAGCCGTGCGACATCTCGTGGCCGATCACCGCGCCGATGCCGCCGTAGTTCACGGCGTCGTCCGCGTTGGGATTGAAGAACGGCGGCTGCAGGATGCCGGCCGGAAAGGAGATCTGATTGCGGAGCGGGTTGTACGACGCGTTCACCGTCGGTGGCGTCATCGACCACTCGAGGCGGTCCACCGGCTGGCCGATCTTCGCGAGGTCGCGGTGCGATTCGAACACGTCCGCGGCGAAATAGTTGTTCACGAACGGCCCCTTCTTGATGTCCATCGCGCTGTAGTCACGCCACTTGTCGGGATAGCCGATCTTGTTGAGGAACGCGGCGAGCTTGGCCTGCGCCTGCTGCTTCGTCGCCGCGGACATCCACGCCAGCGAGTCGATCCGGGCGCTGAGTACGCTCTCCATGTTCTTCACCATCGCGAGCGCCCGCGCCTTCGCTTCCGGCGAGAACGTGACCGCGACATACGCCTGCCCCACCGCCTCGCCCATCTGGCGGTCGGTGATGCCCAGGCAGCGCTTCCAGCGCGGGAGCAATTCCTTGGCGCCCGTCTGCGTCTGCTGGTACTTGAAGTCCTCGTTCACGAACGCCGACGACAGCCACGGCGCCGCGCGGCTCACATAGTGCCAGCGCAGGTACGTCTTCCAGTCATCCAGCGGCACGCTCACGAGCATCGCGTTCGCGGCCTTGAAGAAATCGGGCTGCGCGACATTGAGCGACGCGATCGTCGGGGCGTTCCACGCCGCGAGCATGCTCGCCATGCCGACGTTCGGCGCCATCGAGTCGAACGCGGCGAGCGTCATCGGGTGGTACGTCGCGTTCGGATCGCGCATCGCCACGCGCGGCATTGATGCGGTCGCCAGCGCGGTCTCGATCGCCATGATCTTCTCCGCGCCCGCCTTCGCCGCATCCGGCGTGTCGCCGATCAGCTGGAGCGTCCCGCTGATGTCCGCGACGTACGCCTCGCGGATCTTGACCGACGCGGAGTCCTTGCGCAGGTAATAGTCGCGCTCCGGGAGGCCAAGGCCGGCCTGCCCCACGTGGAAGATCACGTGCGTGCTCGCCTTGAAGTCCTGCCCCGAGCCCTCGCCGAACACGACGTTGACATTCATCAGATGGAGCCGTGCGATCTCCTCCTGCATCTCCTTGAGATCCTTCACCGCGTTGATCCGCTTCAGCTCCTCCTCGAGCGGCTTCGCGCCGGCCGCCTCGATCGCCGCGGAATCCATGCAGCTCGCATAGTAGATACCGACCTTCTTGACGTCGGCGCTCTGGCTGGCGCTCTTGTTCATCGCCGCATCGTCGAGCACCTGGTGCAGCACGGCCTGGTTGCGGTCGTTCAGCTCATTGAACGCGCCCCAGCGCGAATACGCCGCGGGGATCGTGTTGTTCTTGAGCCAGCCACCGTTGGCGTACTCGTAGAAGTCGGCGCACGCCTTGCACGTGGTGTCGAGGTTCGCCAGGCTGATCGGCGGAGCGGCCGGCGCGGCCGCCATGGCGGGCGCCGCCGGTGCGGGCGCGGGCGCCGCTTCCGGCTTCTTGCCGCACGCGACGATCGCGGCGACGGTGAACGCGAGCGCCAAGGGGCGCGCGATGGGCAGAGACATGATTGGACGCGGTCCTGAGGAGGGGAACTCTTGGCGCCGTTGTATGGGCGCGAGGGTCCTCAGAATCTCGCGCGGGGAAGCGGGCACGGCAACTGCGGACTGACAGAGGAGACGCTAGACGTTAGACGCCCGCCTTCTTGGTCTCACTTCTCACGTCCTACGTCCGTCCTTCAGGGTTCCAGCAACCCTGCGTTGATCCGCCGCACATCCTTCGCGCCCGCCGCCACGCCCAGTCCGACGCTCGCGCCGAACAGGATCGCGGTACCGATGCCGACCAGCGGCAGGATCGCGACGATCGGCCAGGCCACGAGCGCGGCCACGGCGCCCGCGATCACGGGCGCGCTGCCCTTCTGAACCGCATCCACGTAGCGGAGCTTGTTGCGCACGAAATAGCGGCTGTTCACGTACCCGAAGAGCACGGTGGCCACTGCGATCGCGATGCTGATGATTCCCATGGTGTGTTTCCTCCTGGGCACAATACGTCATGTCCAAGCTCCCGGTTTCGTCAGGCGCCGAGTCACAGCGTGTGGCGTATGGCGTGTGGGACTGCGGCATGTAATTCCCCGACCATTTGAATCGTCTAACTGATGTCCCGCCCGACCCAACGCCCCTCCGCCGAGTCTCATGGCCGACGTCGCAGACCCGCTCCTCACCACCAGCCCCGGCAGCGATTCGTTCCTCGCATGGGCCGCCGGGCTCTGGCAGGTGGAGGACGATGTCTACGAGATCACGCTCCGCCCCGACGGCGGGCTCGAAGGGCACATGCCGAACGGCGCCGAAGTTTCCGCGGCTTGGGTGATCTCGCGCGGGCGCAAAGTCCCCACCGAAACGAGCGCCGGCCACATGTAGCGGGCGCCGCGGCGCTATCGCGCTCCGCGGACGCTCCCTAGATTCGCGCAGGTGAGCCATTCACCCACGCGCGGCGCCGCGCCCGGTCGCATTCTCCTCATCCAAAAAGGACTGCTGGGCGACGTGGTGCTCACCACCGCCCTGCTGGATGACTTGCACCGCGCGTTCCCGTCGGCCGTGATCGACTTCGGCGTGGGCGCGGCCGCGGCGCCGCTGCTCCAGCATCATGCGCTGATCGCCGAGCGGGTCATCGTGGACGCCGCGCCGCCTCTCCGTTTGGCCGGCGCGATCCGGCGCCGCGGCTACGACTGGGTAGTGGACGTCCAGTCGAGCCCGCGCACGGCGATCCTCACGCGCCTGTCGGGCGCGCCGGTGCGCATCGGCTGGCGGCAGCGGGTGTGGGGCGCGGCCTACACGCATCCGGTGGAGCGCGTGCTCGACCGGGAGTACGCGGTGCGCGCGCGCCGGCGCCTGCTCGAGGCGGGCGGCATCGCGGTGGGCGACACGCTGCCGCATCTCGAGGTCACCGCGGAGGAGCGCGCCGCGGGAGAGCGCGCGCTCGTGGAGGCCGGCGCGCCCGCCGGCCCGCGGCGCGTCGGCATGCAGCTCAGCACATCCGAGCGCGCGCGGAACTGGCCGCTCACGCACTTCGCGGCGCTCGTGCGGCTGGTGCGCGGCGCGGGATGGACGCCGGTCGTGTTCGATGCGCCCGGCGACGAGGAGCGCATCGCGCAGCTGCGCGCGCTCGCGCCGGAGGTGGTCGTCGCGCCGCGCGGGCTTCGGAAGTTCCTGGGCGAACTCGCCGCCTGCGACGTGTTCGTCTCGGGCAATACGGGCCCCGCGCACATGGCTGATGCGCTCGGCGTGCCGCGTGTCACGATCTTCGGATCGACGCCGGCGCTCGCCTGGGCGCCGCCGCGTGGCACCGTGATCGCGCTCGCCGGCGCGCGGCCGCCGCACGCCGATCGACGCGCGCGGGCGCGCGCGGCGAATGACGGTGAGGACTACAGCGCCGACGTCCTTCCCGAGCACGTGTTCGCCGCGGTGCGGACCCTCCTCGCGTGACCGGCGCCAACCGTTCGGCGCGCCGTGCCGCGGTCGCGATCCTGCTCGCGACGGCCGCACGCGGCGCAGCGGCGCAGGTGGCACCGCCCAACACCACCTGTGCCGGCCAGACGATCACGGCGGTGACCGTGCTCGCGCTCCCGCCGCTCGAGAATCCGTCCAAGGATTGGTGGGAGACGCCGGTCCGCCTCATGAACAACACCCACGTCGTGACGAAGCCCGATGTCGTCACCTCGCTCATGCTGCTCAAGGCCGGCGACAAGTGCGACCGGTTCCTGCTGAAGGAATCCGAGCGCGTCCTGCGCGCGCAGCCGTTCATCGCCGATGCGCACATCGCGGTGGTGCCGGACAGCGGCGGCACCGTGCTGCTCGTCGTGTCCACCCAGGACGAATACTCGTTCATCATCGCGACGCGGCTGTCGGGACAGAGCCCCTTCGTCACCGCGCTCACGGTGGGCGACGGCAATTTCAATGGCAGCGGCATGAGCATCGCGGCGAACTGGACGCACACCTCGAGCCGCGAAGGATTCGGGATCGCCTACACGGACTACGCGTTCGTGCAGCGGCCCTGGCAGCTGCAGCTCGCGGCGGGGCGCGGTGAGATCGGCCAGGCGAGCTACCTGGCCGATCTCAGCCATCCGTTCTATTCCGACGCGCAGCAGAACGCGTGGCGCGGCTCCTTCGCCGACGTCACGCTGGTGCAGCCGTTCCAGCGCACCGACACCTCCGCGTTCAACATGGCCCAGCACCGGCAGTTCTTCTTCGCCGGCGACGCGGTCCGGCTCGGCAAACCGGGCGCCGTGCTGCTGCTCGGCGGCGCGCTCAGCACCGAGTTCGACGCATCGGGAATTCCCCGCACCGGCTACGACAGCACCGTGCCGTACGACAGCCTGCTGACGCGCTATGTGGCGCGGCGCAGTGTGCGGCTCAATCTCATTGCGCAGCTGCGCGGGATCCGCTTCGAGCGTGCGACGCGCTTGGGCACGGTGAACGGATTCCAGGACCTCCGCACCGGATTCGAGTTCGACATGGTGGTGGGGCGCGGTTTCGGGAACATCAATGGGTCGCAGGCCGATCTCTTCCTCTCGGGCAAACTCTTCGCCGGCGGCGGCGCGGGGCGCACCTACGCGTTCGTGCAGGCGAACATGGAATCGCGGCGCGGCGGCGAGAACGGCACGTGGAGCGATGCGCTCGCGAGCGGCACCGCGAAGCTCTACAAGCGGTTCGGCGAGATCAACACGTTCCTCGCGGACGCGGAATTCGGCGGCGGGTGGCAGACCACGCGCCCCTTCGAGCTCGGCCTCGGCCAGCCCGAGGGCGGGGTGCGCGGGTACGGCGCGTCGCATGACGCGGGCGGCGAGCGTGTGGCGCTCAAGCTCGAGGACCGCTGGTTCCTGGGCACCATGATGGATCGCGCCGACATCGGGCTCGCCGTCTTCGCCGACGCGGGCAAGGTGTACGCCGGCGACATCCCGTTCGGCACCACGACGCCGGTGAAGGTCGGCCTGGGCGTTGGATTGCTCGTGGCGTCGCCGGTGGGTTCGCGGCGCACCTACCGCGTGGACTTCGCGGTGCCGGTGAGCCCGGATACCTACGCGAGGTGGGAGTTCCGGCTCACCGTCACCAACATCGCGCAGCTGGGGGCGTTCCATGAGCCGCTGGATATGGCGTTCGGGCGCGAACTGGTCTCCACGTCAACGAGCCTGACGTACCCGCGCTAAGACGAGTCTGATGCGCGAAGGGCGCCCGCACGCTGCGGGCGCCCTTCCTTGGCGCTTAATGCGTAACCCGAACTCCGTTATTCGTCCCCCGAACTCCGTCATTCGAAGTAGTTCGTGGTACCACGAACTACTTCGAATGGCGGAGTTCGGGGACCAATGACGTGGTTTGGGTCTACGGCGAAGGTGGCGTCACCGTGAGTTGTGCATCGACGAATGCATCCGTGCCACGATCGCGCGCGCGGATCGCGAGCACGTTCGTGCCGGCCACGAGCATCGAGGCCGGAATGGTGAACACCGAACTCCCGCGCGTCGCACATCCCTCGTGCGTGAGCAGGCCATCGGTGATCTGATTCCCGTTGATGAAGATCTGGATGTCGTTGTCGATCGCGATCGAGAGCGTGAGGCTCTGCGTCCAGCCGGCCGGTATCGTGAACGTGTGGCGCAGCAGCATGTCGGTCGGAGACGGCACGGACACCCAGTTCGTGTGCACGCTCGCATCGAGCGGACAGTACAGGTTGTCGGCGCTGTGGTCGCCGAAGCCGCCGCGGCCGGTGCTCCACGAGGCATCGTTGAAGCCGGTCGCCTCGAAGCCGGGTGTCTGGTCGGCCGTGCCCACGAGGTACTTGTAGCCGTCACCCTCCCACGGGATGATGTCGCCGCCGGTCGCCGTGAAGACGATCGGATTCCCGTCGACACCGATATTCCCGCCCTGCGCCGGCGGCGGGAACGACGCCGTGGCGCTCACGGTGTTGGCGCCCGCGTTGATCGTCCAGCTGCTCGCGCTCGCCGTGCCGGTGATGTCCGTGACCGCGCTCGAACCGGTGAGCGATCCGCCACCCGACGTCACCGCGAAGAGCACATTGGCGCCATCGAGCGGCGTCTTCGCGCCCGTCGTGTGCACCCACACCTTCGGCGGGACCGGCACCGCGCTGCCGGCCGGCGCGAACTGGAAGATGTTCGACGGTGTCACCGTGTCGATCACGACCGCCGTGTCCACGCCGCCGTACGGGCTGAAGCTCGATGTCTTGCCGCCCACGCCCACGCCGCCGGCGTTCGCGACGCCGGGCAGGATCGCCCGCGCCATACTGCGGCCGATCGCCTTCATCGCGCCCCACGTCTCACCGCGCGCGTACAGCGCCGCTGCGCTCGGCGGATTCGTGGCGGTGCCGCTGCAATCCAGGAAGGGCGATTCCCGTCCAAGAATCTCGATCCCGGTGCCCACGTTGTGCGCGATGTGCGTGCTGGCGGGCGGCGCATTGTCGAAGCACTGCGCAATGTCCACCGGCTGGACCAACGCATCGAGCGGGACCACTTCGAAGAGGAAGAAGGGACCGTACTGATCGAGCTTGGTGTTCAGCGGACCCTTGAACGGATCGAACGGGTCGGTGATGAGCGAGATCGTGACCGTCACCGGCGCGTTGATCGCGCCCGGGGGGACGCGCAACCCGCCGTCGCCATCGCCGTGCACCACGTCGGTATTCTGATCGCTGGGGAAGACCACCTGCGTCACGTCGCCATCGCCCAACGCGTCGCCCAGCGCGAGGCCGGAACCGTCGAGGCCGACGAGGCAGTACAGGAGCTGGCCGAGTTCGAGGACATTGTCCTGCGTGTCGTTCGACGTGCCACCCTTGAGATCGCCCCGATAGTACGCCTTGAGCACGAGGTCCCAGAGCTGGAACATCTGGTTGCGCGCATCGACGGTCTTGCCGCGGCGCATGAGGAGCCGGATGAACGCGATGTCGGCGCGCACGAGCCCGCGCGTGCCGGGTTTGAACAGATCCTGGAAGACATCGTCGCCGAACTGGCGGCACGCGATCGGATGGTGCCGGCGATAGCCGCCGTAATCCTCACCATGATGCCGGTCCGCACTGATCGCGGGCGCGGTGGTCGCATCGCTGCCGCCGTCCGAACAGGCGACCGCAAGGAGCGAGCCGAAACAGAAGATCGAGAGGAGTACGATACGGCGCATGGTCGGTTCCCTTTCTTGAAAGTTCCCGCGGCGCGGTCGCGCGGCGGCAGTGCCTACTTTGAACTCTTCGCGAGAGCCTGGAACCTCGGGTCATCCCTGAGATTCCGCCACATCCAATTGTTTTCACTGTTCAAGTCGCTGGCTGTAGCGGGGTTAGCCGCCACATACGCCGCCAGCGCCTTCAGCGCCTGGTCCTTGTCGCCGAGCAGATTATACGCGATCCCCTTGTCGAGCGTGAGGTCCTTGGTGGGATCGAGGTCGGCGGGATCATCGATGCGCCCCAGCAGGCGGCGCGCGCTATCGGCCTGGCCCGCGCGCGCGAGCGCCGCCGCGACAAGCACCTCGCCCTGCAGCTTCGCGAGCGGCCGGTCGCTCTCCGGCGTGAGCTTCTGGATGGAATCGGCCAGCCGCCACGCGAGCGGCACATTGGCCGGCACCTGCTTGGCGATCATGAGACGCATCTGGCACTGCAGGAAGCGGACATCGCCCGGATAGCGGCGCGCGCCTTCGGCGCACCAGTGCATCGCATCCGGGATCTGCTCCAGATCGTAGCTCGAGGTGAAGAGCCGCCAGAGCACGACGTCCGCGTTGGAGAGAAAGGCATCCTCCTCGTACGCGCTGCGGGCCGCGAGCTTGGCCGACGACACGTCGTTGTACTGGTAGTAGAGATGGCTCAACACCGCCCACGCGCTGGCCTGGGAGCGGGAGATCTTCGTGGACGCCTCGAGATCGGCGCGCGCGGAGTCGAGCAGGATCTTCGATTTCCGGGGATCGGTCTCGAGGTTGAGCAGATAGCGCCAGTACCGCAGCGTGCCCAGCAGCTCGAGCGCATCGGCGTTGTTCGGCGCGATCGCGACGGCCTTCTGCGCCTGCATGAGGCCCTTGTCGATCCACGTCGACGCGCGCAGCGGGTTGGCGCGGTAGAAGCGCGAGGTCTTGTAGTCGATCGTGCCGCGCCGGATCTCGGGCTCCGGCCAGTTGCCGTCCATCGCGGCCGCCGCGGCGAGGAGCGAATCGGCGGAGAGGAACGACTTGTGCATGGCGACACTGTCGCCCGCG
>CAVVTZ010000006.1:0-76364 GCA_963751275.1 uncultured Gemmatimonadaceae bacterium
CCAGATCCGGGGCCGGAAGGGGATGTGGGCGGCAGCCGTGGCACTGGTCAGCTCCGCCGGAGTCGTGCCAGTCTCGTACTTCGTCTTCGGGCAGCGTCGCGAGCCTTGACCATGCTCCGGGAATGTCGCGCACCGGGGTCAGGTGGTCCGCGCCGGGCGTACTACCTGGCCGGTGCGTGCGCTGGTCCGGGCGGCGTCCAGGACGGCGGCGGTCGCAACGGCGTCCCAGGGGTCTACCGGCACTGGTTGGGTGCCGCGGATGGCGGCGGCGAAGGCGGGGTAGAACAGGTCCCAGGCCCCGCGTGCGGAGGGCACGGGTTCTGCGGTGTCGCCGCGGAGCAACTGTCCCCACCGCATCAGCCAGTGGGGCCTGTCCGGCCAGATCGACCCCGCCACCGGTGGCCTGGTCGGCTACTGCGCCATCGCCCGCAAACCGTGAGTATCCACGGAAGGACGGTCCGCCATGCCCGGCTCAGACGCGGCATCGGCCGCCCTTACCGGCTCCTGAGGATCGTGAAGAGCACTCGCAGCGCGAGGATGGCGGCGACGATGAGCAGGTTGTAGCCGATGAACTGGTAGAGGCTGAGGGTGGGGGTGATCTTGGGGCCGCCGGACGTGCCGAGCAGCATGGCGGCGACGATGCCGGAACCGACGCCGAGGAACGTCATCAAGAACTGATGGACCAGGCCAGTGATCATCCGGCGGTCACGTTCGTCGGCGAACTGCCGCACGTTGACGCTGAGCCTGCCTTGTTCCAGCGCGCCGGTGACGCGGTCGAACCGGCGGGGCAGCCGGCGCAGCACGGGGAGCAGCGCGGCCAGTTCGTCGGTGGCGGTCTTCTGCACGGCTCCCGGAGACACCTGTGCGGCTATGCGGTCCGCCGCGTACGCGCGCGCTTCGCCGGCTATGTCGATCTTCGGCGTCAGCAGGCTGAGGGTGCCTTCCAGGGTGCCGAGGGCGCGCAGGACGGTGGCGACCTCGGGCGGAATGGACAGCTCGAAGCGGGAAGCCAGGCGGAACAGGTCGGTGAACATCTCGGCGGTGGCGGCCCCGCCCGCGAGGTGGCGGGCCATGAACCGGCCGAGCGCCCGCTCCAGCTGCTGCTCGTCGATGTCGTCCGGGCGCGTGACCAGTTCCAGCAGCGCGTCGCGGAGCGGCGCCGGGTCGCCGCGGCCGACCGCAGACAGCAGGTTCAGCAGCGCGGCTCGCTGCTGGGCGTCCAGGCGGCCGACCGAGCCGAAATCAAGCAGGGCGAGGCGCCCGTCAGTGAGCAGCAGGATGTTGCCCGGATGCGGGTCGGCGTGGAACACGCCGCCCTCCGTGATCTGGTACACCATGCTGCGCAGCAGCGCCCGGGCCAGCGCGGCCCGGTCAAGCCCCTTGTCCTCGATCAGCGGCCCTGCCGCGCGCAGGTTGACCCCGTCCAGCCACTCGATGACGAGCACATGCTCGGTGCACAGCTCCTCGTGTACGGCCGGAATCACCACCGGGACGCGCCTGCCCACGGCACGCTGCTGCCCCTTCCAGGTGGTGGCCATGGCGGCCATGTTCCGTGCCTCCACGCGGAAGTCGAGCTCTTCCCGGATGGCGGCGCCGAACCCGCGGGCCACGCCGACCGCGCCGACCGCGCGCGCCCAGCGGGCGTGCTCCTCGAGCCTGGCCGCCAGCCTCAGCAAGATGTCCAGGTCCTGTTCGACGGTGGCGCGGATCCCGGGCCGCTGGACCTTCACCGCCACCGTGGCGTCCGGGCCGGCTTCGCAGCGCAGCCGGGCCTTGTGCACCTGGGCGATCGACGCGGCCGCGGCCGGTTCCGGCTGCAGCTCCGCGAACACCTCCCTCGCCGGCGCCCCGAGCGACCGGCTTATCAGTTCCTCCACCTGCTCCCACGGTGCCGGTTCGGCCCGGTCCTGGAGCCGGGAGAGCTCGTCGGTGAACTCCTCGGGGAGCAGGTCACGGCGAGTGGACAGCAGCTGGCCGAACTTGACGAAGGTAACCCCGCCCTCTTCCAGCGCACTCCGCAGCGACACCGCGATCGCCGTCCGCCCCTCAGCCGTCTCCCAGCCGC
This sequence comes from uncultured Gemmatimonadaceae bacterium, assembly GCA_963751275.1. Lineage (GTDB taxonomy): Bacteria > Gemmatimonadota > Gemmatimonadetes > Gemmatimonadales > Gemmatimonadaceae > DATKOH01. Next base: position 2,066 of record CAVVTZ010000006.1, read on the forward strand.
GCAGCGGCCGCCCCTGCAGGTAGGGGCCCAGCCCGTGCCGCACCAGGATCCGGCTGATCTGCGCGTAGCGCCGCGAGCGCGCGAACGCGCGCCGTGCGCGCAGGACGATCTCCACCGGCTGCGGCCCGGCCCCGGTCGGCACCAGCGCCTCCGCCGCCACGATGAAGATCATCGCGACGATCAGCGGGACGCCCAGCGCGACGCTGAAGAACACGGCCAGATGCCCGGACTGGGTCGCCCGCAGCGCCCGGCCCACGATCAGCGCGGCGACGAACCCGACCAGGCCCGCGATCACCGCCCGCAGCGCTCCGACCGGCAACCCGAGCAGCCGCCGCGATACCCACGCCAGCACCGCCACCAGCACGATGCTGGTGACCAGCACGACCACCGCGAATACGATCCCGTTCACACCAACACCAAACTATTCCGGCGCGCCACCAGATCAAAGGCGCAGCAGCTGGCCAGCGCGCCGGCCGGGCCGTGCCCGAGGTGGGTGGAGACGGCCTTCATGCTGACGAACAGCGCCTGGGCGATCTGGCGGTTGGTCAGGCCCTGGCTGCGAGCTGCGCGACCCGCAGCTCGCTGGCGGTCAGCGCCTCGGCGCCGGCAAGGCGTTCGCGTCGCGGCCGGCCGCCGGAGCCCCTAGAGTGATACCCCCCGCGCCCCAGGCTGGATGTTTCAGCTGAGCGTGCGCAGCCGTGAAGGCGTCCTGCACCGCCTCTTCGGCGAGGTCGATATCGCCGAAGAGGCGGATCAGGGTGGCTACGCAGCGGCCGTACTCGGCGCGGAAGACGCGCTCGATGTCCGCAGAGGAGGTCACCGGCGGGCTAGCCGGCGGGGTCTTCTTGGAACGGGCGGACCTCGACCGGGGCGCGGCACGCGCTAGCGGCCTTCGCGGCCCAGGCGAGCGCCGCGTCGAGGTCGGCGGCCTTGATCACCCAGAAGCCGCCGAGGTGTTCTTTGGTCTCCGCGAACGGGCCGTCGATCGTAAGGACCTCACCGCCCTGCACGCGGACCACGGTGGCCGAGGCTGGGGGGTGCAGCCCCCCGCCGAAGACCCACGCCCCTTCGGCCCGCAGCTCGGCGTTGAACGCGTCCACGTCGGCGTAGGTCTGCTGCACCTCCTCCGGAGACGGGAGTTGCTGGCCCTCGGCGCTGTGCACGGACAGCATGTACTGCTTCATGAGCTTGCTCCTTCCTGGTTTCCGGCACGCTACCGGTCTCTGAGCTACGGGCCTGGCTGCAGGGCCTTGTCCGGCAGCGGCGAACCATTGCCGCCGGCGACCCGGCCGCACCCGGCCGGGTCCCTGCGATGATGGTCATCCCGGCGGCCGGGAGACGTCGGTCGAGGAGATCGCGGACGCGGCCCGGGTCACCAAGGGCGCGGTGTACCACCACTTCGCCGGCAAGGAGGCGTTGTTCCGCGCCGTGCTGGCAGAGGTCGAGGTTGAGGCCGAGGCCCGTGCGGCTGGAGCCGGAGACCCGGAGGGGGCGCCGGTCGACCAGATCGTGGCCCGTGTGAACGCCTACCTGGACGCTGCGCTCGATGAGGAGATGCGGCGGATCGCGCTGATCGACGGGCCCGCCGTGCTCGGCCTGGAGCCGGAGGGTTCGGTTGAGCAGCAGCCGGGCCACGTGGACCTGCGGTCGTTCGTCGCCGCGTCGGCCGCGCGCGGCCAGATCATCGACCTCGACCCTGACCTTCTCGCTCATCTCATCCGGGGCCTGGTGTGGCTGAGCGGACTGCAGATCGCGCACGCCAGCGACCCCGACGTGACCAGGGCGGCGCTGGGGGAGGCGCTCGACGCGATGCTCCGGGGCCTGGCTCCAGGCCCGAGGCGATAAGCCTGGCCGCCCAGCGAACAGGGCTTGCGCCTATGGCATACCCAGGGTATGTTTTATACCCATGGAATCCGGAAGGCTGGAAACCCGGCTCGGGCCCCTGGCCTGGCGATCGTCCGGCCGGGGGCCGGCGCTCGTCTTCTTCGCCGGCGCCCTCGCGAATCATGATCTGTGGCGTGACGTCGCCGTCGCGCTGCAGGACCGCTACCGCTGCATCACGGTCGACCTCCCGCTGGGAGCGCATCCGTGGCCGCTGTCCGCGGGAGCAGACCGATCGGCCACCTCGCTGGCCCGGCTGCTGCTCGACTGCCTCGAACTGCTCGACGTGGAAGATGCCACGGTGGTCGGCAACGACACGGGCGGCGGACTGCTCCTGCTGTCGCTCGCCAGTGGTCATCCGGCGCTCGGGCGAGTGGGCCGTCTGGTCCTGACGAACTGTGAGACCTACGACAAGTTCCCGCCGCCGGGTGCGCTCAGAAGGGCGTCGGCCCAGATCCCGCCGCGGTCCTCCGGCGGCGCCGCCCGCCGCCCGCCGGTGCAGCGCGGGTAAGCCACTCCCGGCTCGGCCGGGATGATCTTCTCCACCACGATGTCGTGCCGCCAGTCGTCGCCGAAATCGTAGCTGTAGACGACCTTGGCCCGCTCCACCGCGGCCACTTGAGCGAGCGCGGCGGTAGCCTCGTCCTGCCGCTCCGACCAGTCATCGTCGTCGTCCGGCGCGCCGAACTCACCGCATACGGTCTCGAAGGCGTGTAGGTGGTAGCCCTCCCAATCGAAGGCGGCCTGCATCACCTCGTGTACTAGGTCGAGCGGCATGGCGCTGGGGATCTCAAGCCGCCGCCAGACTGGCGGCTTGGCGCCGTACAGGCTCACCTTCACGCGGTGCACGGTGGTGGCGGCCTTCTTCGGCATGTCGCCGATCATTCCACAGGCGGGTGCGGGCGCCGATCGATCAGTGGCCGCAGGTCGGCCGCTCGGCCCGCGCGGGTACAGGCCCGAAGTGCCGCTGCCCGTCAGGGCCATCCAAAATCCTTTACCCGAACGGACCGTGGTGCGTCTTTCGCGTTCCCTGCTTCGCTTGAGCGGCGCGAGCTCAGCTTGCGGCGAGCCTTTCGGCGCCGGCTCGGGCGGCGTCGGCCGTGCGGTGCAGGAAGTCGGCCAGGAGCTGGAGGTCCTTGTCGTCGTACTCGGCGCAGATCTGGTCCATCGCGGTGTTCATCCCGGAATCAATGAGGTAGAGGCGGAGGATCTCCGCTCCGCGGCCCCGGGCCGCCTGGACGACGACGCCGCGGCGGTCGGAGGGGTCACGGCCGCGATCGATCCAGCCGCCGCGTTCGAGCCGGTCGAGGATGCCGGTCATGGTGGCGGGGTGCAGTCCGGCGCGCCGGGCCAGAGCGCTCGGGCTGAGCGGGCCGTACCGGGTGATGAGGTCAAGGCACTCCAGGTCAGCGGCCTTGAGATCGAGGCGTGCGCCGACGCTGTGGTTGAGCAGCGACAGCTGGGCACCCAGCTCCCGCAGCGACTCCTTGATCGCGCGGTTCAGTCGTCCGTGGTGCGGCACCGCGCCCGCATCTCCCGATAGTATCGATTCCATATGATATGGTCTCCGTATAGTATGAGTTACGGAATAAATGTACCGGAAGGCAACGGAACCTGGAAAGGCGAACACGATGAAACTCACCATCCTCGGCGCGACGGGCGCCACCGGAACCTGCCTCACCAGCCAGGCGCTCGCGGCCGGTCACGAGGTCACCGCGGTAGTCCGCGATCCTGCCCGCCTGGCCGTGCCGGCTCATCCCCGGCTGCGGACCGTCACCGCCGACGTCATGGACCCCGCATCCATCGCCCCGGCTATCGCAGGCGCGGACGCCGTCATCTCTGCGGTAGGCCCGCGCGGCACCGGTCCCACCACCGTCATCCAGGACAGCGTGCACGGCATCATCCAGGCCATGCACAAGACCGGTATCCGACGGCTCCTGCAGGTCAGCGGTTCCATCGTCGCCGACGAAGGCGAAAGCCCCTACATGCGCCACCTGGTCAAGCCCGTGGCACGGCGCACGTTCCTGCGCCATGTCTGCGCCGACATGCGCCGCGGCGAGGACGAGATCCGGGACAGCGACCTGGACTGGACGATCTTCCGCCCGCCCGCGCTGAACGGCAAAGCCGCCACGGGCGCCTACCGCACCGCGATCGACCGCAACCTGCCGCACGGATTCACCGTCTCCCGCGCCGACCTGGCCGCCTGCATGCTCGCCATGCTCGGCGACCCGGCCACCGTGCACCGGCACGTAGCCATCGCCAGCTAACACCGCAGTCACGATCCCCGGGTCGGGGTCAGCGTGCTTGCTGACGGGGCGGGTGTGGTGTGGGACGCCGGGATCGGGTCCTACATCTCTCGTCTAAGACGGTGACCGAGGATCCCGCCTGGGCGGAGTGGTCCGCCGAGGCCCTCGCCCAGGCGCGGGATGACGGCCTGCTGGTGATCAACCCGATCGTGTATGCCGAAGTCTCGACGGGATTCGATCGGATCGAGGACCTCGATGACGCCGTTCCCGCTGATGACTTCCGGCGCGAGGCGCTACCGTACGAGGCGGCCTTCGTGGCGGGCAAGGCGTTCCTGGCCTACCGCAGGCGGGGCGGCCAGAAGCGATCCCCGCTCCCGGACTTCTATATCGGCGCGCATGCCGCGGTCCGCCGGTACCGGCTTTTGACCCGGGACGGGGCCCGATACCGCACCTATTTCCCGACGGTCACTCTCATCGCTCCTGATCGTGAGCACGTGATGAACGAAGGCCAGGACGAACCGCCGCACTCAGACTAGCCAGATCTGACCGACTGACATCGGCAACGAATCCTTGACCTAGCCGCACATAACGGCGAACGCTGGCCGCTGGCATCGTCGCCCGGTCGCCCAGGATGTGCTCGAGAGCGGAGGCGCCAGCGCCGGGCGGGTGCGTGGCGTGACTCGGCTGGGCGAGCTGCTGCGGGTCGCCCAGCAGTACCAGGTTCCGCGCCGCCTCGGCCACCGCCAGCACTCCTGCCAGCGACAAGCGTTATCCCGCGCTGGTTCGCGTGCGACGTCCGGGCTCACCCGGTCCAGCCGCGGCAAGTCGGGCAGTCCGGCGAACCCGCGCCGGGTCGAGATCCCGGCGCCCTTCCGGCCACCAGCGACAGGTCATCGTCGGTTCTCCCTGCGGCTGGCGCACAGCTCGCGCCAGCGGCAGATGGCACAGTGCTCGAACGGCTCCGGGTAGACCTCGGCCGCTGGGTCCCCGCCGATGGCGGCCGCCGGAGCAGCCGCCGCGTCTGCTGATCGATAGGCACCGCCCTGGCCGTCAAGGGTGTCGTACCTGCTGTGCTACCATAACGTTATGGCTCAGCGTGAGAAGCGCTCAGTATCCCTGCCCCCTGACCTGGCCCGGGCCGTCGAGCAGGCCGCCAAGGCGGAGGGAACCACCTTCAGCGCATGGCTGGCGCAGACGGCAGCGCACCGGCTCAAGCTCGAGGCGGGACGGTGATGAACGACGCGAGCCCGGCGGCGGCCTGCTTGCGGATCGCGCCCTGGACGAAGGGTGTCCAGCCGAGTAGAGCGCCCTTAAGTCCGAGCGCCTGACGCGACCAGGCGTAGAGGTCGAAGCGGTCGGTGTGCGCGCCGATCTTCCCGTTCGCGAACGTGAACGTGGCGTCGATCATGTTGTGCACGGGGCGTCCGGTGGCGGTGAAGGTGTACCACGCTTCCCAGTGCGCGGCGCCGCTCGTGTCGTTCGCGGTGAACGCGGAGGATTCGATGCGCAGGTCGTTCGCGCGCTCGCAGAGCATGCGCCACATCGCGCCGATCTGGGCACCGTGGAGCTCGCCGAACACGGGATCCGTGAACGCGGCATTGCTCGCGTAGGACGCGGCCATAGTTCGGTAGTCGCGCCGCGCGAAGGCCCCGTAGAAGTCGCGGAGTAGTCTCTCGTTCGGGTGCACAGTGCTAAAGTGCCTCGGTCGCGCAGTCGTGCGCAATGGCTCGGCTCCCTGCGCCGAAGGTCGCGGGCCCGGCGCCCGGCTCCGCCGCCGACGCTCAAACCGCTTCGAGCCTCGCGCACACTACGCGCGAGTCTCTCGCTTTTCGCTGAGGCGGCGTCGCCGGGACCGGACCCGCTCCCGTTCGTCCCCGGTGGACTGCGACTGCGCGCTGATGCGCGCCCGAGGCCGTTCAGTGGGCGCGAACGGATCCGGGCGCGCGCCTCCCGTGCGGATCGCGTGCGGGAGGCTGCCTCGGCGGCCGCGTTTCCGTCTCGCCCGGTCGGGCTGAACGACCGATGATCATCGCGCATGTTGTGGCCCCATGGAGCCGGCCGGCGGGCGGCGGGTCCCGCGGCGGCGGCCTCAGCGAAAAGCGAGAGACTCGCGGCGCCGTTCAGCCGCGAGGCTCGAAGCGGTTTGAGCGTCGGCCGCCAGAGCGGGGCCCGCCGCCCGCCGGACCCGCGCAAGGAGCTAGACATAGTACTCGCTATCATATATCGTCAGCCCACTCACCACTCGACGAGAGAACGAGCATGGCCGCCGCTTCGATCTATGCACGCGAACCGCAGCAGGCCCGCAGCGCGGAAACGACGCGCCGGCTCATCGAGGCGGCGCAGGACTTGCTCGAGACGCAGAGCTTCGACGATACCTCCGTCACGGCCATCGCCGCCAAGGCGGGCGTCACCATCGGCGCCTTCTACGCGCGGTTCGGCGACAAGGCCGGACTCCTGCGCGTGCTGGAGGCCAATCTGCATGAGGCCTTCGAGACGCTCGCCGATCAGCAGACCGTGCCGCAGAAATGGACCGGACGCGCGATCGAGCAGGCGCTGCGCGAGCACCACGAGACGCTCGTGCGCACGTACCGCTCGCACCGAGGCTCGGCGCGCGCTCTCTTGCTCAAGGCGCAGACCGACCCCGCCCTGCGCAAGCGCATCGACAAGCTCAACCAGCGCAATCTGCCGCTCATCGCCAAGGCGCTCGCGAGCCATGGGAAGATCAGCCACCCGGAGGCCGAGCGCGCGCTGCAGTTCGCGCTGCTGGCGGTGCGATCGGTGTGCCGTGAGGTGCTGCTCTTCCATCAGGAGTGGCCGGGGGCGGGCCGCAAGCTCTCGGACGCCGTGCTCGTGGAAGAGCTGACGAGAATGGTCCTCGGGTACCTTGGGATCAAGGGCGCGGGGAAGTGAGAGCTTATGTCAGGCTCGGGACGCGGGGCTCGGGACGCGCCGCGGGACGCGAGAACTGCCGGGGAGCCCTCGCGTCGTTGTCGCATCCCGCGGCGCGTCCCGAGCCCCGCGTCCCGAACGTGACCTACCTCGTGCCGATCCGGAGCGGATGATGAAGCCATACGATGATTCGGGAGACCTGATCCGCGCCGGCTACGCCGTGCTCAGCGGCAAGGCGAGCGAGCCGCGCGATTGGGCGCGCTTCCGCACGTTCTATGCGCCGAATGCGCGTCTCGCGCCGGTGAACGTGCACGCCGACGGCAGCCCCAAGCTCGAGCTGTTCAGTGTGGAGGATTACATCACGAGCCGCACGGCGCTGCTCGCGACGATGGATTTCTATGAGATCGAGATCGCGCGAAAGGAATGGCGCGTGGGGAATGTCGCGACCGTACTCTCGGTGTATGAATCGCGACGCACGCCCGACGGGCCGGCGTTCCAGCGCGGGGTGAACTCGGTGCTCCTCTTCAACGACGGGGTCCGGTGGTGGATAACCGCCATCACGTGGGACGGGGCCCATGCGGGGTCGATGCCTGATGCGCCGATACCGGAGCTCAAGCACTCGTAAGGCGCGGGACGCGGGGCTCGGGACGCGCCGCGGGACGCGCGAACAGCACGAGGAGCTCACGCGCCGTTCTCGCGTCCCGCGGCGCGTCCCGAGCCCCGCGTCCCGCGCCTTCAATGGGCTTGCGCCCATTCCATCACATTGCGCTCCAACTCCGGCAGCGTCACGCTCGGATCATCGAGCACGACCGCATGGAATCCCTTCAAGTCGAACTTGGCACCCATCTTCCGTTGCGCCCTGGAGCGCGCGCCCGTGATCGCCAGGTCGCCAATGCCATACGTCGCGAGCTGCCCGGGCGTGGCGGCGTGCCGATCCGCATACGAAGCGGCCTGGGCCAGCGGCCGCCCCGCCACGACCATCATCGTGTCGATCGCCTGCGCGCGCGTCCAGCCGCGCGCGTGCATCCCGATGTCCACCTGCAGCGCGATGTAGACATCCAGCCGATGGATCAAGTAGCCCAGCCGCAGCAGCGGCGTGTCGAATAGTCCCGCCTCATCCGCCAGCTGCTCGGCGTAGATCCCCCACCCTTCCAAGTACGTTCCGCTCGAGAGGAAGGCGGGCGCGCCGCTCGCCGCACGAGCCTGCGCGGCGTAGACGTACTGGAAGTGATGACCCGGATATCCTTCGTGCGACGCGCCGACGCCGATGTTCATGCGCGCGATGCCGCCGGGTTGGTAGGCGTTCACGAAGAAGAACGCCGGCGTCGATCCGTCGCGCGGCGCGGGTGAATACTGCGCGGGCGCGGCGGCCGGCGCCTGCTCCTTGCTGATCGCCTTGATGACGATCGGACCGTCCGGCGTCTTCGCGAATTGCAGCGGGAGGAGCGTGCGCGCGCGGTCGAGCATCGTGGTGTACGCCGCGATGATCGAATCGGGGTCGTGCATCACGAGCGCGGGATCGGTGCGCGCGCGGCGGAGCGTCTCCGCCAGCGTGACGTTCGGGCCGAAGACGAGCTTCCCCACCTTCAGGATCTCGGCGCCCACCTTCACCCGCTCCTCGACGGCGATGGTGTACATCGAGTCGAGGTCGGGGCGGATGGTCGTCGCGCCCCAGAGGATCGCGGAATAGCATGCCGGGCCGTTCGGCAGCGAGGTGAGCCCCGGCTCGGCGCGGGCGTGTGCGAGATACTCCTTCGCGAGGAAATCGCGGTAGCGGCGGAAGGCGGGCGCCACGGAATCGGCGACCACTGTGTGCCACGCCGAATCGAAGGCGGCGTTCGTGTCGCGCGCGGCGGGCACTTGCAGCGCGCGGGCGCCGGAGTCGAGCATCGCGTCGAGCTGGCCGATCACGCGCTCGACGTTCGCGCGCGGCGCCGCGTAGCCGGCGGCGAGGCCCGCGCGCAGGTTCGTCAGCTGCCGCCGCACCGCCTCGGGGACGCGGCCGGCGCTATTGAGCATGCGGTTGCGCGCGGTGGGCGTGCCGAGCGGCCCGTTGCCGATGGTGGCGGCGAATTGGGCCTGGAAGCCGAAGAGCTGGTCGACGTTCCAGAGGGCGAAGCGGCAGACCTCCTGCGCCTGGTTGGCGGCGACGAAACCGCGCACGGCGGAGAGGCGGGCGCGGAGGCGGCGGTCGCTGAGGGAGGCGGGGTCGATCCGCTGCAACTGCGTGTCCCACGCCGCGAGTGCCGCCGAATCGGTGGCGTGCTCGGCGGCGTTCTCGATGCCCCAGGCGCCGTTGCCGTCGTCGCGCTCGTAGCGGGCGGCGATACTGCTCTCCACGGCGTTCAGGGCCGCATCCTGGGCGGCGACGGGGGCGGCGAGCGCCGCGAGCGCCAGGGCCCATGCGGCGCGAGCCGCCCTGCTCATGAGAGGGGTCATGATGTAATATAGTACTCAATGCTATTATTTATCAACGATGCGGGGCGCGGGGCGCGGGACGCGCCGCGGGATGCGAGAACGGCGCGCGGGCTCCTGGCGTCGTTAACGCGTCCCGCGGCGCGTCCCGAGCCCCGCGTCCCGCGCCCTCCGAAGCTTAGCCCTTCAGCCGCCCCTCGATGCGCCGATCGGGCACGAACCACATGACCGCGACCGTCACGTAGAGCGCGTCCGAGACCCACTGGTTCCAGAACGCGAGCGGGATCGCGATCACATACAGCGCCAGGGAGAGCTTCCCCTTGAAATCCCCGCGGATCGCGGCGGCGAGCTTGGAATGCGCCCCCTGGTCCGCGATGATCGCTTGCTGCAGCAGCGTGTAGCCCACCGCCGCCATCACCCCCACCACGCCGTAGAACGCCGTCGGCAGCGCCGCGAAGTGGTTCTCGCCCATCCAGCCCGTCGCGAAGGGGAAGAGCGAGAGCCAGAAGAGCAGGAACAGGTTCGCCCACATGATGCGGCCGTTCACGCGGTCGGTGACGGCCAGCATGTGATGATGGTTGTTCCAGTACAGGCCGAGGTTGACGAAGCTCAGCACGTACACGAGGAAGACGGGAAAGAGCGGCTGCAGGGCGTCGAGGCCGGCGCCCTGCGGCACGCGCAGCTCCAGCACCATGATCGTGATCAGGATCGCGATCACGCCATCGGTGAACGCCTCGAGGCGGGCCGTGGTCATCGATTCCCGACTCCCGATTCCCGAGTTCTTAGTGCGGCCAGAGCCAGACGAACGTCCCCGCCGTGATCAGCGCGTAGATGATCCCGTCGAACGTGGACGTCAGCGTGATGCGCATGGAGCGGCGGTACCAGATCGTCAGCTGCCACAGCGCGAGCACGTAGCCCGCGAACGCGACGATGAACGCCGAGTGGAAGATGAGCTTCGCGTTGCCGCCCGGGCCCACGAGCGTGCCCGCGATGTGCGCCGCGAAGAGGCTCACCACCAGCTGATAGATGAACCACTTCCCCAGCAGGGCCCCATGTTCTCCATCATGCCCTTGTAGAGCGTCATGATCACCACCGGTCCTCGATCGGCCTTCGCCTTGAACTCCGGCGTCTTCAGCTCGGCCATGTCCTTCGGGACGCGGGATCATGTAGTCGCCGGGCGGCAGGTTGAACGGACGCAGCGCGTCCATGATCTGGTCCTGGTTCGGCACCAGCGGGTAGTCGCCCTTGTGCCACGGCAACACCATGTGGATGAGCGAGCTCGCGATGAACGCGAAAAGGGTGCCCACGAGGATCGGGAGCCACAACGACAGGAGCGGGGTCATCAGATACCTCGGTCGTTAGTCGTACGCGTTTGGAACGGCGGCGTGATCCGTGGGCATCGGGCGCTCTTCGGGCCGGGCACGAATTCGCTGATACTATAGTAGAGGTCCCGCCCCGTCAAACGCGCGCTATCGCGTTCGCTTCGCGCGCGCGGCGCGCACGTGCGCGACGTACTTGTCCATTGGGATGGCGGCGATCGCTTGCATGATCGACGGGAGATCGAGGTCCTCGAGTCGCTTGAAGCGCACGCACCCCTTGCCCATGTCAAGGCGCTTGCCCGCCTTCTTGAATCCCGCCTGCAGGGCTTCGAGCGTCGGCTCGTGGCCATAGACGCTCATGAGGTGGAGCGAGATCTTGAGCCTCTGCCCGTCGAGCGCGGCGTAGAGCAGCGGCTGGCCATTGTACGTTTCCGCGCACACCGAGAGCGGCACGGCCCAGGTGATCATGCCGTGGCCCATCATCTCCCGATAACCCCCAGGAATCGCTTTGTTGACGAGCGCGCGCATCGCGCTGACCACCGTACGGCGGTCGGCGGGGAGGGACTTGAGATAGGCGGCGGGCGTTGTCGCGGAGCCGGATGCCATTGACTGCCGAGGGGAAACGGGAAACGGGAAACGGGACTACTGCTTCGAGAAGCTATCCCGCACGTCCGCTCGCATCAAATACCAGATCATCAAGCCGCCGATCGGGAGGCCGATCAATGTGCGGAGATCGTGGCGGACGATCGCGTTCATCGAATCGCCGGCGAGGTTCGCGACCAGGATCGCGATCGCCAATCGCCTGCCCCACTCGGCGCCGCGCCACAGGCCGGCGGCGGCGAGCGCACAGGCGCAGGACACGGACGCCATCACGAGCGGGCCGAATGCGCCCATCGCCGCGAGATCATCGCGCGTGGAGGGCTTGAGGCTCCACATCGCGTTCCACCGCTCTCCGGGCGTGAGCAGCGCGATGCACGTGACGCCCGCGATCAGTGCGCCGGCGGCGAAGAAGAGCGTCAGCGCGACAATGCCAGCGCGGCGCGAGCTCAGCGCACGTCTCCCAATGCAGCCGCCACTTCGCCGGCGAGCTGCCGGCGGCGCGCGGTCAGCCGGCCAATGCGTATCCCCATGGAACGCGCGCAGCCAGAGGGCGCGCGCCCACTCCATGACGCCGGAAGCGAGCTCGCCGTAGCGCAGCGCCACGTAGCCCGTCACCGCCGCCAGCGCGAAGAAGGGCACGATCCACACGGCGCCGCATAGCACGCCCACCACGATCGATTCCACGATCCACGCGCCCCCCACGAACAGGATTCCCGAGAGCAGCTTCACGGTGCCCAGCACGTCATCGCTCTCCGCGTTCCGCTCGGCGACCAGCCCGGCGAGGCGATAGGGGACCCAGCCCAGCACTGCTCCAATGTCGGCGAAGGGCAGCAGCACGATCAGTCGCACGAGCGCCCACAGGAACGTCGTGAGACGCACCGGCTCCAGCTCGAGCGACCACGGGTCGCGCACGCCCATGCGGCGCAGCATGCGCGCGTAGTCGCGCGCGCGTCTCGCGATCCGGTCCACGCGCGCCGGGTCGCTCGCGCTCATCCGCTGGTACGCGTCGGCCAGACGGCGCGCCCGGCGATTGCGCGCGACCGGATCCAGCGCATCGCCGTCGGAGGCCGTCCACACGGCCACGAGCGCGACGCCGTCGAGCAGCTCGCGCGATTCGGCCTGCAGCACCACCTCGTCGAGCTTCCTGCGGATCACCTGCGTGAGATCGTGCACGGCCGCGCGCTCGTCGCGCGCGTAGTCCGCGAGGAGCGGCGCCACCGCGATCGGCTCGCCGGCCACGAGCAGCACGGACGAGCGGAAGGTCACCTTGTCCTCGAAATGAAGCCCCACGGGCACCACGGTGAGGCCGAATGCGACTCCGCTTCCGCCGAGAGCGCGATGCGCGCCGCGCCGGTCTTGAGCGCACGCAGCGCGGGATCCGAATGCGACGCGCCCTCGGGAAAGAGCGCGATCGCGCCGCCGCGCGCGAGCTCGGCGCGGCAGAGGGCGAAGCTCTCCTCGTTGCGCGACACATCGCCCGCCCGGTCACCCGACTCGTGCGCGCGATAAACAGGAATGGTGCCGAAGGCGCGCATGGCGGCGCGGCCGAGCGGATTGTCGAAGAGGGTGCTCTTGGCGAGGAAGCGCACGGGGCGCCCCGTAGCCACGCGCACCACGATGGGATCGAGCAGGCCGTTGGGATGATTGAGCGCGAGGACGACGGGCCCCGCGGCGGGAAAGCGATCGGCGTGCTCGACGACGCGCACGGGATAGTAGAGGCGGACGAGGGCCTCGAAGAGGGCGGAGATCACGGGTCTAAACTACGCGGGAAGCGGGAAGCGGGAAGCGCCGCGGGATGCGAGAACAGCGCGTGGGACTCCCCAGGCTCTTCTCGCACATCGCGGCGCTTCCCGCTTCCCGCTTCCCGCGTAGTTAGTTCGCCGTTCTATCCCGCCGCCGCCAGGCGAGCCAGGTGATCACGCTCACCACAAGGAACGCCGGCACCGCGAGGATCCACATCCCGCTCATCATGCCGTCCAGGAACTCGGCCATCGGGCCGCCCATGATCATGGCGCGGGCGTGGCGGCGCGCAGGTGCAGGAGGCGGAAGGCGTCGGGCCAGATCTGGTTCATCATCAGCAGCGCGAAGATCAGATAGGGGATGAGCGCCAGGAAGAGCGCGCGGCGCTCCCACTTCATGTGCATGAAGTACATGAGCCCCAGCCCCGCCTCGATGAGCGCCAGCACCAGCAGCGCCAGGAAGAGCGTGAGGGTGGGCAGGCCGCGGTAGGTGAGCACCACCTCCACCGCGACGATGAGCAGCAGCCCCAACCAGACGATCACGTAGAACTTCATCCCCGGCTCGGGGCGGGACTGCGTGTTGGCGGTCATGGCGCGGCCTCTACTTGGCGTTCATCAGGTAGACGAGCGGGAAGACGAACATCCACACCAGATCGACGAAATGCCAATACAGGCTCGTGGTCTCGATGTGTCCCGGCTTGAGGCGGCCGCGCCGGAACATGAGCGCGACCACCGTGAGCGCGACGACGCCCGAGATCACGTGCAGGAGATGCAGCCCCGTGATCCCGAAGAAGGTGGCGCCGAAGAGCACCGATCCGCCCTCGGGATTCTTCGATGGGCTCCACCCTTCGCCGAACATGCTGAACCACTCGCGGATATGGAGCGTCGCGAAGACCACGCCGAGCAGCACCGTGGCGCCCATCCATTTCACCGTGGCCGGGCGGTCCTCCCGCTTCGCCGCCGCCACCGCCGCGATCATCGTGAGGCTGCTCGTGAGCAGCACGAAGGTCATCACGAGGCCGTTCACGATCGAGGGGAAGAAGGCGAAGGGACGCGTCCAGTCGGGGCTGCCCACGCGCAGATAGCCGTACGCGAAGAGGAGCGCGCCGAAGGTGGCCGCATCCGCGATGATGAACAGCCACATCACGAACTTCTTGGACTCGATCGCGAACGGAGATGGTTCCATCGCCGCCCCATGTCCCCCGCTCGTCGTCACAGCAGAATCGGCCACGTCGCCTCCCGACGGCTGATCACACCCGCATCCAGAGGATCAAGAGCAGATAGAGCCAGAGCGCCAGCATGAAGTGCCAATAGAGCGCCGCGGCGGCGAGCGCATTGAGCGGATCCGCCCCGCCGGCGCGCGACACGCGCACCGACACGTACGAGAGCGCGATGAGCCCGCCGATCACGTGCAGCGCGTGCAGCACGGTGAACAGGTAGAAGAACGCGCTGCTGGGCGCCGTGGCGAGATACAGACCCTGCGCCACGAGCGCGCGCCACGCCACGAACTGGCCGGCGAGGAAGAGCAGCCCCAGTCCGAGCGTCGCGTACAGCAGGCTGCGTCCCGCCGGCGACCCGAGATCGCCCGCGAGCCGCCGCCGGCTCAGTTCCAGCGTGCCGCTGCTCACCAGGAGCACGAGCGTGTTGACGAGCAGGATCGATGGCAGCTGGAAGCGCACCCAGTCGGTGGCGCCGCCCTGGCGGATGACCAGCGCGCTCGTGAGCGCGGCGAAGAACATCGCGATCGCGAGGATCCCGACCAGCACGCCGGTGCGCGCCGGCGATTCGTAGCGGGCCGCGGTGGGTGCCGTCACTCAGGCCTTGAGCGCGAACGCCGGTGCGGGTTCTGGCTCGGCCGACACCTGCATGACGTAGTCCCCCTTCGCCCCCTCCACGCCATAGAGGTCCGGCCCGTGGTGCACCACGGGGTGCTTGCCACCGAAGTTGTCGAACGGCGGCGGCGACGACGTGCTCCACTCGAGCGAGGTCGCTTCCCACGGATTGTCGGTCGCTGACGGCCCCGTGCCGCCTGCTCCAGAAGAGGTTGAAGAAGAAGATCAGCTGCACCGCGCCGGTGAAGAAGGCCGCAATGGTGATGAACTTGTGCACCGGCGGATAGCGTCACCATGTAATCGTCGGTGAACGCGGCGTAGCGGCGCACGTTCCCCGCGAGGCCCAGGTAGTGCATGGGCATGAAGATCGCGTACACGCCGATGAACGTGAGACCAGAAGTGCCACTTGCCGAGCGTCTCGTTCATCATGCGGCCGAACATCTTGGGGAACCAGAAATAGGTGCCGGCGAAGATGCCGAACATCGCCGCGACGCCCATCACGAAATGGAAGTGCGCCACCACGAAGTACGTCGCGTGCAGCACCGTAGTCGATGGACGGCTGCGCCAGGAAGAATCCGCTGATGCCGCCGCTGATGAACACGGAAATGAAGCCGAGACAGAAGAGCATCGCGGCGGTGAACCGGATCCGCGCTCCGTAGATCGTACCGATCCAGAGCAGCGTGACGATCGTCGCCGGAATGGTGATGATGAGCGTGGGCACCGAGAAGATCGTCGCCGAGAGCGGGTTCATGCCGCTCAGGAACATGTGGTGCCCCCACACGGTGTAGCTCAGGAACGCGATCGCCACGAGGCAGCCGATCATCACCTTGGGTCCGAGCAGCGGCTTGCGCGCGAAGACCGGAATGATGGTGGAGATGATGCCGAAGCCCGGAAGGATCGCGATGTAGACCTCGGGATGGCCGAAGAACCAGAACAGGTGCTGCCAGAGGAGCGGCGAGCCGCCCGAGTGCGGCTGCAGCGCGATCGCTGATCACGAGCCCGCCCGGGATGAAGAAGCTGGTGCCCGCCACGCGGTCCAGGATCGAGCAGGATGCACGCGGGCAGCAGCACCGAGAAGGCGATGCAGCCCGATCACCGACGTGATGAACCACGCCCAGGTGACGTACGGGAGCCGCGCGAGGGTCATCCCCTTGGCGCGCAGGTCGAGCGTGGTGGCGATGAAGTTGAGCGAGCCGAGCAGCTGGCCCACGCAGAAGATCGCGATCGACAGCGCCCACAGCGTCTGGCCCATCCCCTGCCCGGGCCCCGCCACCTCGCCCACCGCGCTCAGCGGCGCGTACGCCGTCCAGCCCGAGAGCGCCGGGCCTTCGGGCACGAAGAACGCCGCGACGAGCACCAGGAACGCGACGAACGTCACCCAGAAGGACATCATGTTGAAGCGCGGGAACGCCATGTCTTCCGCGCCCACCTGCAGCGGGAGCACGAAGTTCCCGAAGCCGGCGAAGGGCGCGGTGGTGAGCACGAAGAAGACCATGATCGTGCCGTGCATGGTCATCATCTGCAGGTAGTACTCGGGCGTCATGATGCCGCCATTGCTCAGCCACGGCAGCTTGCCGTCGGGCCACGCAAGGTGGTAGCGCATGATCCACGAGAGCACCATGCCGGTGGTGACGGCGAGGAGCGCGAGATCGAGATACTGCTTGCCGATCACCTTGTGATCGAGACTGAACACGTGCGTGCGCAGGAATCCCTGCGGCGGTCCGTGCGCGTGCGTCACCTCATCGGCCATGCGATCCTCGGCGGCTCATTGATTGGCCTGCGACTTCAGCCATTCCTCGTATTTGTCCTGGGTCATCACTTCGATGTACGCGCGCATGTTGTAGTGCCCGAGCCCGCAGAGCTGCGTGCACACGATCTCGTGCTTGCCGATCTGCGTCGCGGTGAAATGCAGCGGGATGACGATGCCGGGCACGAAGTCCTGCTGGATGCGCAGTTCGGGCACGAAGAAGGAGTGCCCCACATCCTTGGAGTGCATGCTGAGCGAGATCTCCCGGTTCACCGGCACCACGAGCGATGCGGAGACGATGTCGTCGCGCGCCGCGGTGTCATTGGCCGGATCGAGGCCGAAGTAGTTGTTGTCGGCCTCGGAGATCTTGTCGGGGTGGAGGACGCCGAATTTCCCGTCGGGCCCCGGATAGCGGAAATAGAACGCGAACTGCCCGGCCTGCGCGTCGATCTGCAGCGCGCCGGCGCCGGCCGGCGCGATGTAGATGGACGCCCATACCTTGGAGCCGACGAGCGTGAGCACCAGCACCTCGATGCCCACGAGCACGACGGCGAAGATCACCATCGGCCGCGCGCCGCCGGGGAAGATCTTGACCTTCCGTCCATCGCCCCGGTCGGCGAATCGCCAGACGAAGGTCGCCAGCGCGAACTGCGACACCACGAACAGCACGCCCGACGCGATCATCGTCTCCATCAACTGGTGGTCGATCCCGGCGCCGAGCACCGAAATGTCGGGCGGGAGCCACCAAATGCGGCTCACGAAGATCGCGGCCGACACGATCGTGATGATCGTGAGGGCGATCGAGAAGAACTTTCCCACGGCGGTCGCCTCCCCGGCTAGTACGGCGTGGCGGTGAAGACGAGATTGACCTTCTGCGTTTCGTTACCCGTAATGGTGACGTCTGCAGTCTTGGTGCCGAACTTCTCCTGCCACGCGGTGACGGTGTACTTGCCCGGCGGGAGTCCCGCGAGGCTGAAGGCGCCGTCGGGTCCCGTGACCGCCGAGTGCGAGGTGTTCAGCACCGCGAAGTAGCCGTGCATCCACGGATGGATGTTGCACTTCACGGGAATGAACTCCGCCTTCTCGTAGGTGACGTCGATCGGCGGCGAGCCCGGCGGCTGCGACTTGTTCC
Source organism: uncultured Gemmatimonadaceae bacterium (assembly GCA_963751275.1). GTDB lineage: Bacteria > Gemmatimonadota > Gemmatimonadetes > Gemmatimonadales > Gemmatimonadaceae > DATKOH01. The sequence continues at coordinate 19,866 of CAVVTZ010000006.1, forward strand.
ACTCCGGATTCAGCTTGGGCATCGGGTGGATGTTGTGGGACGTCTGGTCATCGTTCGCGATCTCGAGCTTCTGCCCCGCCTCCATGACCGCGACATGCGGCAGGTACTGACAGCCCTTCTGCGTGTACTTCGCCGGCGTGGCGGGCGGCGCGGTGTGCGTGTCGCCGGCGGAGATGTAGACCACCACATCGCCCAGCGTATTGCCGGGCCCGGTGACGACGAACTCGGTCATCGCGGGTGGATTATGCTCCTTGGCGCAGCTCGGCTCCTTCGCCATGTCGATGGGCTTCATCTTCGGCGGGGTACCGGTGTACGTGATGATGCCGCTAATGGTGCCGCCGGCGGCGGGTGCGGGCGCCGCGCCGCCGAGGAGCAAGACCAGCGCGGTCGCCGCGCCGGCGAGCGCGACGGCCGTGGCCGCCGCGCCCGCCGGGAACGCCGGCTTCAGTCGTGAGGGTCGATCCATCATTGTGTGCCTCCATCCGGCCCAATGGGCTTGAGTGTGTTGGGATGTTCGCTGACGTACTGCTTGTACAGCGCCGACTCCTGCGTGACCAGCAGGGGCTGCAGGGTGCGCAGGAAGTGCACGAGGTCCCACGCCTCATCCGGCTTGAGATTGTCGGCGAAGGACGGCATCGGCGTGCCATCGAGTCCGGTCATGAAGTCGCGGTAGATGTCCGCGTTCGTCGTGCCGCACTTGAAGCGCTCGCCGGTGGAGAAATTGTACGGACGGATCGGGTTGTCCTTGCTGTCGGTGAGGGTGGACGCCGACGGGCCGTCGCCGTGGCCCGTGGGGCCATGGCATTTCCAGCATTCGAGCTTCTGGTACAGCGCGCGCCCTCGGAGCACGCTCTCCGTCGTGATCGGCGTCTCCGGCGGGATCTCAATGGGCTTCGCCGGCTGCGCGCTCGCCCACTTGTTGGAGAACGTCTTGATGTACGCCACCAGGTTCACGCGCGTCTGCTCCGTGAGCGGGAGCCAGGACGGCATGTTGGTGAAGACGAAGCCGCGCGTGACGGAGTTGTACAGATCCTGGTCCGTCGGCAGCGAGCCCGACAGTGTGGAGCGGCACTTGAACACGGCCTCCGTGAAGTCGCGGGGCTTGGGGTCGATGTACGGCGCGTTCTCACCGTTGCCATCGCCATCCACGCCGTGACATCCGATGCAGAAACGCTGATACGACTTGTGTCCATCTTCCACGCTGCCGGTGCGCCCGTCGACGACGACCGGCTGCTGCGCGCGCAGCGAGGCGGCGCCCCAGAGGAGCATGCTCGTTCCGGCGGCGACCGCGATCCTGCTCGTGTAGGATTTCATCGGTGGCCTCCTAGAAAGCGAAGTCGAGCGCGAGCAGCACGCTGCTGCTATTCACAATGGCGGTCGGGTTGAGCGGCGGCGCACCCACGCCATCGCCACTCAACGGGACGCCGCCCACGGTCCTGCTCAGCGAATACTCAACATGGAAGGCCAGTCCGTCCCGGCTGAACATGAAGGGATACGACCGGAGTCCGATGACGTACTGATCCGTGTTGCCGTAGTTGCTCGCATTGTCCGGATCGGACTGCTGCGTCATGTGCACCTGTTCATAGCGGCCGATGATGATGAACTGCGAGTTCGGGATATAGTGCACTTCGAGCAGCGCACCGTTCCATTCGGCGTTCTTCGCGCCGGACGGCACCGCATCGGTGCCCGCCAGCCCGAGTCCGAGATACACGTTGTCGGACGCGTGCATGAATTGCGGAAGGAATTCGAAGTTCCCGAACCAGAGCTGCGCCGTGGCGCCGATCCGGTAGAAGCTCTTGTTCATCGAGCCGGTGCCGCCGATCACTTCGCCACCGGACGTCTGGCTGAGCGTCGGATACTGGCCGAGGACGCCGAAGAGGCCGACGCGCTGCGGTCCGAGCGATTTCGACTGCCAGCCCTTGCTCAGCGTGAAGACGCCGTCGAGCCCTTGCCCGGTGCCGGGGGGAAGGCCGGGCGTGCCGTCGGCGTCGCTGACGAACGCGACGGTGTAGCGCATCCAGCTGCTCGCGTCGTGCCCCATCAACTCGATGCCGAGCTGGTTGTCGCCCATGCCGAAGGGATTGGAGTCCCCAATGGGCACGAAGTGGTACTGCGAGTAGAAGGAGCCGTTGTTCGAGAGTGTCTCGATGCGCTTCTCCGACAGGAGATTGTCGAGCTCGAACTTGCCCATCTTGATGTTGACCCAGCTGCTGCCGACGTTGTCGAAACGCACGAACGCCGTCTCGATGCCCATCGTGCCGTCGGGATCGAGCGTCGGCACGAGGCCGAAGGTGATGTTCTTGTAGAGGGTGCCGAGCATCAGGAAGTCGATGCCCGAGAGATCGAAGCCGGCCTGCGTGATCGTCTTGGAGACGCAGCAGGTGAGTCGGATCACCCGGCGTCGCGTCCACCGGCTGGTTGGTGGTGGTCTCGATGTGGTACTGCGGCGTGGTGCGCAGCGAGATCGGCCAGTACGACGGATTCTGCCAGATCGGAGAATCCTTCTCGTTGCCGAGCTGGTAGCCGCGGTCCTTGAAGGCCTGGCCGAACGGATTGAGCTCGGGCCACGTGGTGTGGCAGGCGGAACAGGGGAGATCGTACTTCCGCGCGAAGGCCGGGATCCGCTTCTTCGCGAAGTTGGCGAAGGTCTCGCGGCCGGTGGTGGTGGCGGGTGCCGCGCTATTGAGCGAGGCGGTGTAGGCCTTATACGCCGCGTTCAGATCGGGCGACGGCGCCGGGGCGTCGGTCATCGCGGATGAACTTAGAAAGATCGCCGCGGGGAACAGCAGTGGCCCGAAGATCGCGACAGTCCATCGCCGCCCGCGTACACCCGGCCGTACGGGTAGCAGATTCGCCATATGTCCTCCTCTAGGAGATCACCGCGTATCGTGCGCATCGCCGCGAGACGCGATCGTTCAACGGTCTCGCAACAATTCGGTCGCGCTATTTGTAGGGAGAATTGCCGATGCTGTCAATGAGGAATCCGAACATTTCACCGCTGCAATGTTCGCGCGGAGATTGGAAATCGCTTATCGAGCGCCCGGAGTGGCGGTCGGCGTGCCATGAGCGGGATCGCGACGATCTCATCGGTAGATCTTCCAGGCCACCTCGCGCGGCAACAGCACGCGCGCCCGGAGATCGTAGCGCGACTCCGCCCACGCGATGAGTTTCGGCAGCGTCTCGGCTTGCACGGCGGGCGGAACGTTCCAGGTGTACGAGCACTTGCCGGTGACGATGCGCGAGAGGAATTCGCCGAGCGTCATGCTGAAATCGCCGGGGAAGCGGCGCTCGGCGGTCCGCTTGAATCCGATCTTCGCGAGTTCCGATCCCACCTGTTCCTCGGTGCGCGCACCCGGATGGAAGGGATCGACGACGCCCGCCGCTTCGAAGAGTGCGCGCGCCTTCTCGCGCATCTCGAGCCACGCTTCGTCGGGGGCGCCGTTCCCCCATTCGTGCAGCAGCGGCGCGCCGGGCTTGAGCACGCGGCGGATCTCGGCGAGCACGTCGCGCCAGTCGGGCATCACGTAGAGCACGCGCGCGATGAGCACGCCGTCGAAGCTCGCATTCGGGAACGGGAGCGGCGATCCGGCCCCGCGCACGACCGTAACGGGCAACGCGCCCGCTTTCTCGCGCAACACCTGCAACATCCCGTCCGCGGGCTCGAGCGCGGTGACGTGGAAGCCGAGCGTGGCGAAGGGGATCGCGACACGCCCGGTACCCGCGCCTACTTCGAGGAGCTCGCTGCCGGCTTTGAGTCCCGCGGCGCCGGCGAGCTCGTTGGCATGCGTGGCAGCTAATTCGCCGTGCCGCGTGTCGTACGACGAAGCCGCGGGCGAAAAATCGACGCGGAACCGGCATTGTCGAAGTGGTCCGCGAGTCCCGCGCCCCGCGCCCCGCGCCGTTACTTCGCTCCGATCGGCGCGCCGTCGTTCCGAATGTCCACGGCGCAGCGCCACTGACCGTCCGCATCGAGACGCCAGATGGTGACGCCGCGGCCGGCGAAGGTGGCGGTCTTGCCGTCGCCGCCTTTCATGGTGACGGTCTGCACGGAGGTCATGTAGGCGGTCTTGCCGTCGGGGGAGAAGACGGGATTCTCCGATTTCCAATTGATGCTGAAGCCCGGCAATTTCAGGGCGCTCTCGACGTAGGCGCGGATCGCGGCCTTGCCGACGTACGACGGCTGGCCGGGGGGAACGACGATGGCATCATCGCTCCAATAGGAGACGATGGAGTCGATATTCTTTCCCGCGAAGGCAGTGGCGGCCCAGATGGAGTCGCGGGCGAGGAGTTTTGCGCCGAGGGCGGCGGTGTCGATCGGCGCGGGGGCGGGCGCGGTGCAGGCGGCGAGGGCGAATACGATCGTGGCGAGGAGTGAGGATCTCATGGAAGGCCTTAGGTGGGAGAGTACAAGGACGAGAGAGATGCAGTAGACAGTAAACAGTGATCCAGAACGGCACGGCAGTCTACAGTCGACAGTCTACAGCCCACAGAAAACAGATCACGAACGGCGTGAGGATCATCGAGGCACTCGTCCAACAGTTTTCTGTGGACTGTAGACTGTCGACTGTAGACTGCCGTGCCGTTCTGGATCACTGGTCACTGTTGACTGCAGCGTTACCGCCACTGGTGATGATGTTCGCAGTTCGCCTTCAAGGTTTCACCACCCGACTCATCCACGAATCCCCATGATACTCCCTCTGCAGCAATGTCGCCCGCTTGAGATCCTGCGACACCGTGACATCCGCCGCGCGCACGGGAATATTGCCCACCAACTTCATATCGCCCGGCCCGCTCGCTTTGTACAGCGCGATCGTCTCCGCCGTGGGCCAGACATGCAGGAGGAAGCCGCCGCCCTCGAGCGCCGACACGTCCACGCCCTCCGAGAACGCACCGCCCCAGCGCACCGGCGTGCCTCCGTCCACGGACACGACGGCGACGCCGAGCGTATCGAAGGTGCCGTTGTTCCAGCCCGCGATGGCGATGTGTGAGCCGTCGGCGCTCGCGCGGAGGTCGCTCACCTGGCCGAACCATGACGGCGGCTTGATCTCCTTGGTCGCGCCGCCGCGCAGGATCATCAGGCGGTCGGACGTCGCGGGGATATAGGCCCAACCGTCGGGGAGCGCGATCACGGCACGGTAGATCGAATCGGGCAGGTCCACCGAGCGCAGCACGGCGCCGCTGCGGACGTCGGTGAGCGCCACGTGCGAACCGGTGGCGTTCTGCGTGCGCACGAGCAGCGTGACGGAGTCCGCCCAATTCCACGCGACCGGCGTTCCCTGCGTGCTCACGGGCTGCTCGGATCCGCCGTCGAATGGCATGACCGACAGCCGCCGCTCCAATGCGCCCGTGCTCGACGGCAGGACGCGCATCACGAGGATGCGCGCACCGTTCGGCGCGATGAGCGGGTACACGGTGTTCGAGGACTTCACGAAGCGCTTCGGCTCGGCGAGGCGGCCCTTGAGCAGGTCCGCGACGTCCAGCGCCCACGCGGAGCTCTCGGTGCTGCCTTCGTCGATCACCATCGATCCGCCGTCGGCGGTGACGGTGAAGTTATTGAAGCGCCCCGCGTACAGCGTATCCTGCCGCTCGGCGAGACGCCCGTTGGACGGATCGAGTCCCACGCGCACGATCGATTCGAACCCCTGCCCCGCGCGCGTGAGCCAGAGCGCGCCGTTGCTGAGCACGCCGGGACAGGTGCACGAATTGAGCACCTTGTCCGCCACCTTGCCGCTGCGGTCGATCACCTGCCAGAGCCCGTGCCCGCGCTGCACGATGAGCGCGCACGATCCAATTGCCGTCGGGGGAGACGCTGAGTCCCGTGATGCCGGTGCCGAGTCCCGCGACCTTGATGCTGTCGTGCACGATGCCGCTGAGCGACGTGATGCGCACGAAGTGGATGGAGTCGACGTTGGCGGATGGCGGGGTGATGAGCAGCGAGTCGCCGCCCGCCCAGAAGGTGGCGGTGCCGGGCGTGAGGAACACCGGCGGTCCGCCGAGCGCGGAGACCAGGTAGGCGCCGAAGCGACCGTTGATCGTGCCGGTGAAGATGAGCCCGCGGCGGTCGCGGCTCCACTCGAGCGCGCTCACGGCGGTGGCCTTGTCGAGGATCCGGTGCGTGCTCGTGCCACCGACATCCTGCACGTCCAGCGCGTACGTGCACGCGGCCGCGCTGCAGTTCTGCGTCATGATGGCGAGCTGCTTGCCATCGGACGAGATGGCGGAGCCCAGCGTGTTCCCCGAGAAGGTGAGCTGGGTGCGGTCGCGCAGGGCGAAGTTCGCGCCGTGGCGGCCGAACTTGCCGGTGGCGATGAGCGCGGCGATCGCGACGACCAGCGCGACCGCGGCGGCGCCGATCGCGATCGTGAGGTTCCGGCCGCGCGGGCTCGGCGCCGGCTCGACGACGGGCTTGAGCTCGAGGGCGCGCGCGAACTCGCCGGCACTGGGGAAGCGGTCGGCGGGAGTCTTGTCGAGCGCCTTCGCGACGGCGGCGTCCACCGTGACCGGAATCGATTCGCGCACGACGCGCAGATGCGTCGGGCGTTCCATCATGAGCTTCGCGATCATCGCCTGCGCGCTGGGGCCGGTGACGGGCGGCTCGCCGGCGAGCATCTCGTAGAGCACGGCGGCGAGCGAATAGACGTCGCTGCGCGCGTCGAGCGTGCGGTCGCCGGTGGCCTGCTCGGGGGACATGTACTGCGGCGTGCCCAGGGAGAGGCCCGTTTCGGTGAGGCGGTTGCCGCCGGCTTCCTTCACCGCGAGCGCGATGCCGAAGTCGGCGAGCATCGCCTCCCCTTCCTGCAGCAGGATGTTCTCGGGCTTGATGTCGCGGTGGACGACACCGTGGCGGTGCGCGTAGTCGAGCGCGCTGGCGATCTGCTTGGTGATCATGATCGCTTCGTCGAGGCCGAGCTGCTTGTCGCGCTTCAGTTTGTCGCGGAGGCTCTCCCCGCGCACGTACGGCAATACATAGTAGAAGAACGAATCCGCGACGCCCGAATCGATGAGCGTGAGGATATGCGGATGATCGAGCCGCGCGGTGATCTTGATCTCGGCGAGGAAGCGGTCGGAGCCGAGGACGGCGCCGAGTTCCGGGCGGAGGATCTTGAGCGCGACCTCGCGTTCGTGCTTGAGGTCGAAGGCGAGGTAGACCGTGGCCATGCCGCCGGAACCGAGCTCGCGTTCGAGGCGATAGCGATCGGCCAGGGCGGATTGGAGGCGCGGCGGGGCGTCGAGCATCGGGCTCCGATAGGGGGTTATGGGCAGAGCAAAGTTAGCCGACCCACACAGAACTTGCGAGCCATTCACGACTGAAGGCGTACGTCGCAACCCGAACGCCGTGAGGCGTGAGGCGTACGTCGAACCGACTGGACGGCGTGAGGCGAAACCCGAAGGCCGTGAGTCGAGACCCGAAGGCCGTGACTCGCAACCCGAACACCGTCCGTAGGGGACTCACGGCCCTCAGGTCGCGACTCACGTAGTCCGGGTCTCGCCTCACGGGGCTCGGGTTTCGCCTCACGCCGTACAGTCCGTTCGACGTACGCCTCGCGCCTCACGGTGTTCGGGTGACCAATGACGGTGTTCGGGGTTGGTGCGACAACGCTTGACAGTGCGCTCGTGAGTCGGTAGTATACCTAGCCAGCTATACCTAACTACGTGGGTAATGATTTCATGGCCAAGCCGAAGAATGACATCCTGCAGGGCACCCTCGCCCTGATCGTCCTCAAGACCCTCGCCTCGCGCGGGCCGATGCATGGCTACGCCATCACGCAGCTCATCCAGGAGCGGTCGGCCGAACTGTTGCGGGTGGAGGAAGGGTCGCTCTACCCCGCCCTCCGGCGCATGGAGGAGGATGGGTGGGTGAAGGGCAAATGGGGGATCACCGACAAGAACCGCAATGCGCGTTTCTACGCCATCACGGCGGCGGGGCGCAAGCAGCTCGCCGAGGAAGAAGAGAGCTGGCAGCGGCTCACCGCCGGCGTCGCGCGCGTCCTGCGCTTCGCCTAAGCCCTCGTCACGGAGCACCGGCCATGTCCTGGTTCAGCCGCATCACCAACGCCCTGCGCGATGAGCGCCTCTCCAAGGAACTCGAGCGCGAGCAGCGGTTCCATCTCGCCGAGCGCACGGACGCACTCATCGCGCTCGGCATGACGCCGGACGAAGCCGCCCACGAGGCGCGCAAGCAGTTCGGCAATCGCATGGGGCTCAAGGAGCGCGCGCGCGATGCGAGCGTGATCGGGTGGCTCGACTCCCTGCTCGCTGACGTGCGCTATGCGCTGCGGGGTCTCCTCGCCACGCCCGCCTTCACCGCGGTCGCCGTGCTCTCGCTGGCGCTGGGCATCGGGGCGAATAGCGCGATCTTCACGCTGGCGAACGCCCTCGTGTTCAAGGTGCTGCCGGTGCGCGACCCCGAGCAGATCCTCGCCGTCATCAAGAGCGAACCCGGCGACAACGATTTCACGAACCCGATCTGGGAGCAGATCCGCGACCGGAAGGACCTGCTTTGCGGGATCGTTCGCGTACGGCACCGACGAATTCAACCTCGCGAACGGTGGCGAACAGCGCAGCGTGCCGGGCGCCTGGGTGAGCGGCGATTTCTTCTCCGTGCTCGGCGTGCGTGCGGTGGCCGGCCGGCCATTGCTGGTGAGCGACGACGTGCGGGGGTGTGCGCCGATGGCGGTCGTGAGCGCCGGCTTCGCGAAGCGTGAGTACGGAAGCGCGGAAGCCGCGCTCGGACGGAGCATTTCGCTGAATGGTCACCCCTTCTCGATCGTCGGCGCGATCGACCCTGAATTCTTCGGCATCGACGTCGGACGCACCGTGGACATTTACGCGCCTCTCTGCGGACAGAGCATCCTCTACGGCGCCGCGAAACTCGACCAACGTAGCAGCTGGTATTTGAATGTTGGCGGCCGTCCGCCTGCGGGCGTGAGCCTCGCGCAGATGCAAGCGCGCCTCGCCGCGGCGTCACCAGCGATCCTCGCGGCGACGGTTCCTCTGAACTGGTCGGCATCCGGGCGGGCGGGGTACTTCAGAGACGAAGCTGAACGTCATCCCGGCCGCGACGGGCTATTCCGGAAACGCGCGACCGGTACCGGGCCGCCCTCTTCACGCTCATGGCGGTGGTTGGCGTGGTACTCCTGATCGCGTGCGCCAACATTGCGAACCTGCTCCTGGCGCGCGCCGCAGCGCGCGAGCGCGAGATCGCGATCCGCCTCGCGATCGGTGCTGGACGCGGACGCGTCGTGCGGCAACTGCTCACCGAGAGCCTGGTGCTCGCGTTCCTGGGTGCCGGGATCGGGCTGCTGTTCGCCCGAGTGGGCGAGCGGCCTGTTGGTGGCGTTCATGTCGTCGAGCCGGCGGCCACTCTGGCTCGACCTCTCGCTCGATTGGCGTGTGCTCGGGTTCACGATCGGCGCGCCGCGGTGACCGCCGTGCTCTTCGGCCTCGTGCCGGCGTGGCGCGCGACGCGCGTCGATCCACAGGCGGCGCTTAAGGCGGGCGGGCGAGGGATGGTGGGCGGGGATTCGCGGCACCGACTGGGCAAGGCACTCGTGGTCGCCCAAGTCGCGCTCTCGCTCACACTCGTCGCGGCGGCCGGCCTGCTGGTGAACAGCTTCCGTCGGCTCACGCTCTTCGATCCGGGCTTCCGGCGCGATGGTGTGCTGATCGCGAGCGTCGATCTCACGAACACGGGACTCAAGGACAATGCGCTCGAGCAGGCCAAGACCGAAATGCTCCGCCGCGCACGCGCGATTCCCGGCGTCACCAATGCAAGCACCGCACTTCTTACACCGATCGGGAACATGGCGTGGAATGAGTTCATTGTCGTACCGGGAGTCTCTCCTCGCACACAGAATGACTCACTCGTCTATTTCAATCAGGTGAGCGACGGGTATTTCGCGACGCTCCGCAGCGCGCTCGTCGCCGGTCGTGATGTGACGGTGGAGGATGTCGCGCAGAAACGGCGCGTCGCCGTGGTGAACGAGACGATGGCGAAGCGCTGGTACGGCGCATGCGAGCGCGATCGGGCGCACGTTCCAGCTGACGACATTCGGGCGATACCTTGACGCCCCCGATCGAGGTGGTCGGCGTGGTGCGCGACGCGAAGTATCAGCGACTCGATGAAGACGACGCTCGCCACGGCCTATGTGCCGTCGAGCCAGGGTGATGCGAATGGGCCTCGGATCCAGCTCGTGATGCGCGGCACAGGCGACCCGAAGGCGCTGATCCCCGCCGTGCGAAAGTTCGCGGCCGCCGTGAGATCCGAAGGTCTCACTCGATTTCACGACGCTGGAGGCGCAGGTCGATGAGTCGCTCGCGCGACCAAGGCTGCTGGCGTCGCTGTCGGGGTTCATGGGCGCGCTGGCGTTACTGCTGGCGGTGGTCGGGTTGTACGGCATGATGTCGTATGACGTAAATCGCCGGCGCAATGAGATCGGGATCCGGAAGGCGCTCGGCGCGGCGGATTCAGCGTTGTGGCGCATGGTCGTACGCGAGGCGTCGAGATTGATCTTCCTCGGCGTGGTGATCGGCGCGCTCATCGCGTTCGCGAGCACGCGGCTCATGAATGCATTCCTTTTCGGGCTGACGGCGACGGATCCGGCGACATTCGTGATGGCGGCGGTGGTGCTCGGGGCGGCGGGGATGATCGCGGCGTTCCTGCCGGCGTGGAGGGCGAGTCGGATGTCGCCTATGGCAGCGTTGCGCGAGGAATGAGCCTTTAACTGCCCATCAGCACCAGACCGGGGAGGTTGCAGCTAACAGCAAACAGTCACGAGTGACTGCCAGTCTACAGTCAACAGTCAACAGCTCACAGAAGTCAGTTCCACTCGCGCCTTGAGCGCCCGGCGCTGAGTCGGCGCAGAGAACTGCGATGCCGCTGGGGGCGTTCTCTGTGAGCTGTTGACTGTTGACTGTAGACTGGCAGTCACTCGTGACTGTTGGCGGTTGACTGCAGCCTGCACGGTCTGGTGATGAAGTGAGCCGTCACTCCCAGCGAAACACTTTCGACGCAATGGCAACACACACAAAGAACCCAACCACCAACGCCCCCACATCCCCCGCATGCGCGATCCATCCTTCCCCATTCCATATCCCACTCATCAACGACACCCCATACGTGAGCGGCAGACAATACGCTACGCCCTTCAACCAACCCGGGAACGCCGCGATCGGCGCGAACAGACCCGAGATCGCGATCATGGGATACAACACGATCGCCCCGATCGGCTGCGCAAAGCGCGCGGTGGGCACCAAGCTCGCGATGAGGAATCCGATCGCGAGAATGCTCCACGTGCTCAGGAGCACCGCGATCCCGAAGCTGACATAGGGGACATCCACGTTCGGCGGCAGATAGCGGCGGCCGGCGAGGATCATCAAGCACATCGTCACCGCCGTCAGCAGCAATTTCACCACCACGTGGGCGGTGAGGATCGTCGCGGGGCGCAGCGGCGTGGCGCGGAGGCGCTTCAGGATGCCACCCTCGCGGTAGATCGAGATGATCGTCACCAGCGAAAGCACGGCGTTGATGGCGATGATGACCGCCACGAACACCGGCAGCCCGTTCCGCACGAAGCCCGTCACCGGCGCCTCGTTCGCCGTCGAGATCGCGTTCACCTTCGGCACCACCCGGCTCAGCACCACGTACGCGGCCACGGGCACGGCGATGCCGCCGATCGCGCCGAGCGGTTCGCGCAGAAAGATCTTGATCTCGAGCCACGTGAGGCGCGGCAGTCCGCGCAGGATATCGAGTCGCATCAATCCTTGATCGAGTGGCCGGTGAGCTTGAGGAACACGTCCTCGAGATTCGGCAGCTCGGTGCGGAATTCCGACACGCGCATCCCGTTCTCCGAGATGCACTGGATGACATCGGTCACGAGATCGTTCCCCACGCCGCGCACGGTATAGTTCGAGCCGCGCACGACCACCGACTCCACGCCGCGCACCGCGCGGAGCCGGTCGGCGGCCCCGGCGTATTCCGTCGTGAGCACCACCGAGCGCTCGGGGCAATGGCGGTCCACGAGATGCGCCGGCGTATCCACATCGATGATCCGCCCCTTCTCGAGGATGGCCACCCGGTCGCACAATCGCTCGGCTTCCTCCATGAGATGCGTCGTGAGGAACACCGTCTTGCCGCGCTCGCGGATGCCGCGCACGAGCTGCCAGATCGCGCGCCGCGCCTGCGGATCGAGCCCGGTGGTGAGTTCGTCGAGGAAGACGACCTCCGGATCGTTCACCAGCGCGAGCGCGATGAACAACCGCTGCTTCTGTCCGCCGGACAGTGTCATGAACCAGGCGTCGCGTTTGTCCTCGAGGCCGAGTTGCTCGAGCAGCTTCTCGCCGGCCGATGCGGGTTTGCGATAGAGCGCGGCCCACAGATGCACCGCCTCCCACACCTTGATGCGCTTCTGCAGCTGCGCCTGCTGCAATTGCACGCCCACGCGCTCCTGCAGCGCGTACACATCGCGCACCGGATCGAGCCCGAGCACGGAGACCGTGCCGCCCTCGAAGCGTTTGAGCCCTTCGACGCACTCCATGGTGGTGGTCTTCCCCGCCCCATTCGGCCCGATCAGCCCGAAGATCTCGCCATCATTGACGGTGAAGGACACGTCGTTGACGGCGAGGAAGCTTCCGTAGCGCTTTGTGAGGCCCGTGACACTCACTACCGGCGCAGATGGCATTCAGAGAACATACTACAGACTCGACTGACGGCTGTCGGCTTCGACTGCGAACGCATACGGCGACGTCGACTGGCGGCTGCGGCGTCGCTGCTACTGCGCGAGTCGTTGCAAGCGACAGTCGACAGTCGACAGTCGACGTCTGCAGTTCGCAGTTACGGCGCTCCCGGCGAGAACGCCATCCCCCACGGCAGCGACAGCGACGACGAGACGCTGCTGATCTTCACGGCCGGCGTCGGGGAGCCGGTGGCCGCCAGCTGCGACGCCGTGTAGCGGACGATCGAGGCGCCTTCGTTGGCGGCCACCCACAGCGCGCCGCTGTCGTCGAAGGCGAGTCCGATCGGAACGTTCAGCGCGGCGCCCGTGATGATGACGGCGGGCACGGGCGCGCCGATCGCGTTCAGGTCGCTCGCGTGAAATTCCACGAGGGAATCGGCGATCGACGCCACCCACAAGTTCCCGTTCGCATCGAACGCGGCGGCGAGCGGGCCGGAGAGTCCCTGCGATCCGGTGACGGCCGCGTACGGCGTCGGCTGCCCAGAGACCGCGAGCTGCGCAGGCGAGAATCCGGCCACCGAATTCCCGTGGTAGTTCACCACCCAGAGGTCGCCGAGCTGGTCGAAGGCCAGGTCGAAGGGACGGTCGATCGAGCCGAGTGCGGCCGAGATCGTGACCACCGGCGTGAACGTACCGCCGGTGGCGGCCTGCGCGGCGCTGAACTCGAAGATCTTGTGCACCGCCTGGTCCGCGATCCAGAGATCGCCCGCGGCATCGATCGCGATCGCGGTCGGAGCTTGGATCGTCATACTGATGAGGAGTCGCGACGGCGTTGGATTGCCGGTGGACGTGACCTGCGACGCGGCGAAGTAGCGCAGCGTGTCGCTGCCGTTCACCATCCGAGATGCCGCCCATCGCATCCACGGCGAGATCGGTGGCGTTCTTGACGGTGCTCGAGCTGATGCCATTCCCCACGGTGATCGCCGGCGTGCGGCGAGCCGGTGGCCGCGAGCTGCGCCGAGGAGAATCCGCTGATCCGATTCGCCGTCTGAGCGGCTACCCAGAGAACGCCGGCGCTCGCCCAGGCACTGGTGTACGTCACCGTCGCCGACGCGGTGGCGCCGGACGTGACCGCCGCCGGGCTGCCCGTGACGGCGCCCGCGTAGCCGGTGCCGACGATCGGATCGGCCGTCGTGCCGGGCTGCGCATGGATCGCGTACGTGCCGGTGTCGAGTCCCGAGATCGTTTGCGACGATGTGATCGTGCTGCGATATCCGTTGGGCCCGAGCACGGTGACGCGGCCCGTGACGCCGCCGGGCGCGGAGATCGTGATCGCGAGCGAGCCGGAAGCACCACCGCCGGGGCTGGTGCTGGAGGTGCACGCGGCGAGCGAGCGAGGATGGCTCCGAGGTAGATGGGTTTCATAGAGGAGCGACGAACTACTCGGAGGGCGAGCAACGGCAAACTTCAGACTTCAGACTCTAGACTTAGACTTGGAATACGAACGGCGTGCGTGCAGTCTAACGTCTCAGTCTAACGTCTCAGTCTGCAGTACCGACTCCATGCCCGAACTCCCGGACGTCGAGCTCTATGTCGAAGCACTCAGGGCGCGAGTAATGGGCACCACGCTGACGCGGGTGCGCATCGCGAATCCCTTCGTGCTGCGCTCCGTCGATCCCCCGATCAACGACGCCGAGGGGCGCGTCGTGACCGGCGTGTCGCGGCTCGGGAAGCGGATCGTGATCGCGCTCGAGGGAGAACGCTTCCTCATCATCCATCTCATGATCGCGGGGCGCCTGCGGTGGCGCGCGAGCGGCACGAAGGTCCCGAAGAAGCGCGGGCTCGCGGCGTTCGAATTCCCGAGCGGGATGCTGCTCTTCACCGAGGAAGGATCGCAGCGGCGCGCGGCGCTCTGGTACGTGCGCGGTACGGCCGACCTCGCGGCGCACGATCCGGGCGGGATCGAGCCGCTCACCGCGACGCTCGCATCGTTCACCGCGGCGCTCACGCGCGAACGGCACACGCTCAAGCGCACGCTCACCGATCCGCACATCTTCGCGGGGATCGGCAATGCGTATTCCGACGAGATCCTGCACGCGGCACGATTGTCGCCGCTGCAACTCAGCACGAACCTCGATGCGAGCGAGATCGCGCGACTCTACGCCGCGACGCAGCGTACGCTCACGGAATGGACCGACCGCCTGCGCGCGGAGCTCGCCGGCGCATTCCCCGAGAAGGTCACGGCGTTCCGCGAAGGGATGGCCGTGCACGGCCGCTACCGCCTGCCCTGCCCCGTGTGCGGTTCTCCGGTACAGCGCATCCGCTACGCCGAGAACGAGGTGAACTACTGCGCCAAGTGCCAGACCGGCGGCCGCGTGCTCGCGGACCGCGGGCTGTCGCGGCTGCTGAAAGAGGACTGGCCGAGGTCGCTCGATCAGTGGGAGGAAAGACTCGGAACGACCTAACGGCAGACTGTCGGCTGGCGGCTGTCGCCTGACGACCTGACGCCAGACTGTCGGCTGGCGGCTGTCGCTACGAACGCAGGCGACAGCCGCCAGCCGACAGTCTGCATTTGATGTTATAGTTATCCCCTATGAAAACACTCATTATCGCGCTTGCCGCGCTCATGGGACTCCAGCAGTCGCCCCCGCCCAACGCCTGCGTGACCCTTCCACCCGCCGACATCGCCGCGGTCCTCGGCGCCGGGTGGGCCCAGACGCCGAGCACCATGGCGACCCACATGCCGGACCTCGAGAGTTGCTCGTACACCAAGGGCGTCGGACAGATGGTCGCGTTCTCCATCCTTCGGCCCGCGGCCGGGAACGCGAAGAAGGATGTCGCGACCCGGCAGAAGAACGTGGCGGTGAAGCACAAGGTGACCGCGCTCCCGGATGTGTGCGAGGGCGGATTCTCCTACGCGACCACGGCGACCGTCACCACGCTCGTGGCGGCGCAGGGCAAATGGGAGGTGCAGATCAACGTGATCATCGCGAACAAGCCGGACACCGCGTCCGAGCGGGCGCTGGCCGTGGCGGCGTGTGCGAGGCTGGCGTCGTGAACGCGCGGGCGATCGTCTCGATCCTCGGCGTCGCTGCCTGCTCGGCGGCGCTGGGACGCGCAGGCGCCGGCGGTCGGTCACGAAGGCGACTACGTCGCCACCGATTTCCATTTCCGGTCGGGCGAGGTGCTGCCGAAGATGACCCTGCACTACATGACGTTCGGCACGCCGCGGCACAATGCGAAGGGGATCGTCGACAATGCGGTGATGATCCTGCACGGGACCACGGGGTCCGGCAGGCAGTTCACGGGCCCGCAATTCGCGGGCGTGCTCTATGGGCCGGGGCAGCTGCTCGACACGTCGCGCTATTACGTGATCCTGCCCGACGGCATCGGCCACGGGAAGTCGAGCAAGCCCAGTGATGGGATGCACGCGAAGTTCCCGCACTATGACTATGACGACATGGTGGCCGCGCAGCATTTGCTGCTGACCGAGGGGCTCAAGGTGGATCACTTGCGGTTGATCATGGGCACGTCGATGGGCTGCATGCACGCGTGGGTGTGGGGGGAGACGTATCCCGATTTCATGGACGCACTGATGCCGCTCGCGTGCAACGTGGTGCAGATCGCGGGACGCAACCGCGTGGTGCGCGAGATGGCGATCGAAGCGATCGTGGAGGATCCGGCGTGGAAGGGCGGCGAGTATACCGGGCCGGTGCCGGGGATGAAGACGGCGATCGACATGCTGATGATCATGGGCAGCGCGCCGCTCTATTGGCAGAAGCAGTATCCGACGCGCGCGGCGGCGGATTCGTTCTACAATGCGTACGTCGCGGCGCGGATCAACACACTGGACCCGAACGATTTCGTGTACGCCTTCCAGGCGTCGCGGAACTACGATCCGTCGCCGAACCTGGAGAAGGTGCGCGTGCCCGTGATGCAGGTGAACTCCGCGGATGACTTCATCAATCCGCCGGAGCTGGGATTGATGGACGTGATGATCAAGCGCGTGCCGAAGGGGAAGTTCGTCCTGCTGCCGGTGAGCGATGCCACACGCGGGCATGGGACGCACACGCTGCCGGCGATATGGAAACAGTACCTCGAGGAATTGCTTAGGGCATCGTCACGGTAAGTGGCTGGGCGCGAGTCGCCCGAGCGGCCACAACTGCTTTTGACAGGATGAACATGATGGGCATGATGACTGCATGAGCGTGCAGTCATCATGACCATCACGTTCATCCCGTCAAAAGTAGCGCTGCAACTCGGGCGACCCGGGACTCACGGTAAGTGGCTGGGCGCGGGTCGCCCGAGTGGCCACAACTGCTTTTGACAGGATGAACATGATGGGCACGACGACTGCACGAGCCGTGCAGTCATCATGACCATCACGTTCATCCTGTCAAAAGCAGTTGTGCCAACTTGGGCGACCCAGGACCCCTATCTGACCGGCAACGTGGGTGAACCCGGCGAGAAGGCCATCCCCTGCGGCAGCGCGAGCGATCCGGCGTGCGCGGAGATCGTGACCGCCGGCGTCGGCGAGCCAGTTGATGCAAGCTGATTCGCGTTGTATTTCACGAGCGTATTCGCGAACCAGTTCGATGCCCAGAGCGCGCCGCTGTTGTCGAAGGCGAGCGCGACCGGCGCGCTGAGCGTCGCGCCGGTGATGATCACGGCGGGCACCGGGGCGCCGATGGTGGTGAGATCGCTGGCGTTGAATTTCACGATCGTGTCGGTGAGCGTGGACACCCAGAGATTCCCCTGCGCATCGAAGGCGAGGCCCAGGCAATCGCTCGTGCCCTTCGACCCGGCGATCGCCGCGTACGGCACCGGATCGCCGCCGGCGGCGAGCTGCGCCGCGGAGTACCCGACAATGGTGCTGTCACCGAAGTTCGTCACCCAGAGATTGCCGTGTGCGTCGAAGGCTGCCTGCCACGGCATCGAGAGCGTGCCGAAGATCTTGTTGACGATCACGGCGGGCGTCTGCGTGCCGCCGGCCGCGAGCTGTGCGGGCGTGAATTCGTTGAGCGTGGTGTAGTTCCGGTCGACCACCCACAGATCGCCGGCGTCATCGAACGCGAGTGCCTGCGCGGCGAGCAAGGCGGAGCTGGTGATGACCCGCGCCGGCGCCGCGTTCGTGGTGCTGGCGATCTGCGCCGCGGTGAAATACTTGATCGTCTCGCGATCCTCGACGACCCAAATGCCGCCGACGCTGTCGACGGCCACCGCGGTGGGCTGCGGCACGGTGCTGGTGGAGCCGCCGTTGCCGACGAGTACCGCCGGAGCCGGCGCGCCGGTAGCGGCGAGGTTCGCCGAGCTGAAGCCGGCGATCACCTTGCCGGAGGGACTCGCGACCCAGAGCACGCCAGAACTGGCGCGCGGCGATGTGTAGGTGACCGTCGCCGTGGCCGTGACGCCGTTCGTGACGGACGCGGGATTCCCGGTGACGGCGCCATTGTAGGCGACGCTGACGATCGCATCATTCGTCACGCCGGGCCCCGCGCTGATCTTGTACGTGCCGACCGGCAGCGCGGTGAGGGTCTGCGTGGCGGAGATGGTCTGCGCCGAGCTATCCGGCCCCGTGATGGTCACGCTCGGCGTGACGCCGGCGGGCGCCGTGATCGTGACCGTGAGCGAACCGGTGGGACCGGCGTTGGTCGAATCGCCCGAACTGCAAGCGATGACAAGGAAAGCAGCGCCGGCAAGGCGCCCGAGCGAGCGAATCGTGTGCCGCATCGTATGGCTCCTCCAGGCTACCGGAGCGACGAGCGGCGCCGAGACCGTCACCACGCAAACGACAACGACTTCCACGAATGCCGGCGAAATGCGGATCAGCGAATCGCTCCTCCTGCATATGGTGCCACGCGCCGGCGTCGGCGCTGTGTCCTTGTTGTTGACAACACAACACGACCTGACGTCAGCGCAGGGCGCCCCGTACGCCACCCTGAACGATCCGCGTGATCCGCCGCATTCCGCGTGATCCGCGTGCAAGCCGTTGTCGTTAGGCCAAGAAATGCGTGTCTGGCGTCTGGCGTCTAGTACGGCACCATCAACAAATGCCGGTCGGGGCCTTTCCGGTCGCGCGCCAGGCATCGAGGAACTTGCCGCTCCAGTTCCCTTCCTCGCTGCCGTCGGGCTTCGAGATCATCCAGTCGATGATCTCCCCCTGCGGCACGGTGTACGGCTGCCGGAGCTGGTAGCCCTTCACGATGGTGATCTGGTTCCAGATGCGCCCGTACACATCGGTCTTGCCGATGCTGTCTACCGCGACGAACACCTGCTCGAACTTCCCCGTGCTGTCGTGCAGCACGGTCACGACGAACAACGATTGACCCTCGGGCAGTCCCGCCTTGAATCGCTGGGCCGCGCCGGGAAATGCCGCGCGCGCCTTGGTGACGCAGGGCGCGAGCATCTTTCCCATCGCCGAGACGCTCCCCGCCGTCGCTCCGACCGGTTCGTCCGTGGGCGCATTGTCGGCGAGCGCCGGCTCCGGCACCACCGCCGGCGCCGGCGCCGGCTTGGCGGTCGTGCACGCGGCGGCGATCGCGAGCAGCGGTACGAGCAGGACGGACCGGTACATCCGATGCCTCCGTTTCGAGTGCCGAGCGCCGACCGGCGAAAGCCGAGCGGCGAGTCGGTGGGATACATTACCTCCCATGCCCGACCTCTCGCCAAATGTCATGTATGTCCTGCTCATCTTCGGGATCTTCATCGTCTCGCGGTATCTCGAGCGATTCCGGATCCCGAGCGCGATCACCTGCGTGGCGATCGGCGTGGCGCTGGGCATCGGCGCCGGCGCGTTCACCAACGCGGCCACGGTCAAGATCTTCGCCGTGCTCGGCATCGTGTCGCTCTTCCTGTTCGCCGGGATGGAGGTCGATCTCGAGGAATTGAGACGGGGACGCGCGATCCTCGCGCAACATCTCGTGATCCGCGCGGGGGTGATCGCCGGCGCGACGATGCTCATCCAGCGCTTCCTCGGCCTCGACCTGCGCGCGGCGGTGCTCGTCGCGCTGGCGCTGCTCACGCCGTCCACGGGATTCATCCTCTCGTCGCTCGCGTCGCTCGACCTGAGCGATGCCGAGCGGTTCTGGATCAAGTCGAAGGCGATCGCGACCGAGATCGTCGCGCTCGCGGCGCTGTTCATCGCGCTGCAATCCACGTCGCCGGAAACGCTCGGACTGTCGGTCGTGGCGCTGCTGCTCATGATCCTGCTGCTGCCGGTGATCTTCAAGAATGTTCGCGCGCGCGATCCTGCCATATGCGCCGAACACCGAGTTCGCCTTCCTGGTGATCGTCGCGCTCTTGTGCGCCTCGCTCACGAAGAAGCTGGGCGTGTACTATCTGGTGGGCGCGTTCGTGGTGGGCGTCACGGAACAGCGCCTGCGGTCGGAGCTGCCGGCGCTCGCCACCGATGGGCTGATGCGCGCGGTGGAGCTGTTCGCGTCGTTCTTCATTCCGTTCTATTTCCTGGAGGCCGGGCTCACGCTGACGCGGGAGAATTTCTCGCCGGCGGCGTTCGAGCTCGCCGGGATCTTCATCGTCTGCGCGCTCCCCGCGCAGATGGTGATCGTGGCGCTGCACCGGCGGATCGCGCTCAAGGAGCCGCTGCGCGCCGGGTTCAAGGTGGGCGCGTCGCTGCTGCCAACGCTCGTCTTCTCGATGGTGCTCGCGGGGATCCTGCGGGACCGCTTCGCGGCGACGCCGGCGTTGGTCGGTGCGATCATCATCTACGCGCTGGTCAACACGTTGCTCCCGGGGATCTTCCTGCGCACGCCGGTGCCGGACTACGATTCACCGGTGGTGCCGCGGCAGACCGTCGAGATGTCAGTGCGGGAACACGACGCAGTGCGATAGCCAGGGCAACTGCCGATCCGATCTACTTCTGCGCCCTCGCCTTGAGTTCCTCGAACCAATGCTCGGTGACCACGAGCAGGCCCGACTCCCCCGCCGTCGTCTCGCGCATCATCAGGAAGTGTTTGTCGTCGGGCGATACCGAGTAGAGCGGCACCGGACCGGCGGAGACGAACGGCGTGAGCGAAAAGAGGACGTGTTGTTCGCCCACCGAGAACGTCGGCTCGGTGCTGATCGAGGCCGCCACGAGGTCGCCGTGATTGTTGCGGAAGAATAATTCCTTCCCGGTGTGGGACCAGAGCGGCGCCGTGCCGCCGGCGGTGGACACCTGCCACCGCGCCGACGACACGTTCGGGAATGGCCGCACATACGTCTCGAACACCCCCGACTCATCCGACGAGTACGCGAGCCATTTCCCGTCGGGGGAAACAGCGGGCAATGTCTCGCGCGCCGGCGAATTCACGAGCGGCACCAGTGCAGTGTCGCCTGGATGGACGCCGTAGATGTCCCCGTTACCCGTCTCGCCGAAGACGCGCCGCGCGATCAGCCACTTGCCATCCGGCGACATGAGAACCTGGCCGAAGGCGATCTTCGGCGGCAGCAAGCGCGTCGCCGCGCCAATGCCATCCGCGCGTTTCACGGTGGGTACGCCACCGCCATCGCCCCGGTCGGCCAGGAAAAGGACGTCCGTGCCGTTGGGCATCCAGGATGGGCGCACGAACGCCGTATCGCCGAAGGTGATCCGGGAGAACGGCCCGCCATTCAACTGTTTCACCCAGATGTCCGACTTGGCACCGCGAGAAAGCTCCACGGCGATCGACTTGCCGTTCGGCGAGAGCGAGAGCGCATTGATCGTGCCCTCCATCTTCCAGGTGGAGTCCGCGCGGCTCGGGAGGCCTTCGCGCGTCACCCAGACCACCTCACGATCGGACGCCTGGCTCGCCGTCTGATACACCAGCGTGCCCGTCGATGAGATCCCCACCGCCGCCGCGTACGGACTCGGCTCGAGCCCCTCATAGAGCGCGACCGGCGGACCCGTCAGCTCCATCTTTCCCGGATCGAAGGGGATGATCAGCAGTTTTCCATCGCCGGTGATCACAACCAGATGGCCGCTTGGCGAGTAGCGCGCGTATACGCCGCGGATGAGCGGGCGCGCCTTTCCCGTCGGCAGGGGCTGCACCATGATATCGAAATCCAGCGGACTCTGTCCTTCGCGCCGAACGCGGAAGAGCAGTCCCTTCGCACCAGGCAGAACGAACGGCCATTCCGCGCCGAGGATCTTCTCGCCCGCGGGAAATACGTAGACGTGCTCCGACTTCCCGCCCGTTGCGCGGATCCGGTCGATCCCCGAATCCACTTCGAAATAGACGTAACCGTCGCTGCCCCAATCGGCGGCCGTGGCGTTCGCACTGTCGGTGAGCGAGAGCGGCGAGCCGCCCTCGAGCGGCAGGATGCGGATCGTCTTCCCGTCCTTGACGAATCCGAGCTGGCGGCCGTCGGGGGAGAAGAACGGACTCACGGCGCCCTCCGTTCCCGCGATGGGGGTCGGGCGGATCTGATCGGCTTCCTTGATCCAGAGCCGCGTCGTCCCCTCGCCGCGGCCGGTGTAGACAATGCGCTTTCCATCGGGCGAGATGGCGACGCGCCCGCCGAGCGCGCCGGCACTCACGGCCTCAGCGGGCCGCAGGAAGACTGCGTAGCGATTCGTGAACGGGTGCGGCGAGGGACGGAACCATCCCCAGGCCGCGAGCGCGGCGAGCAGGACGATCGCGGCGGCAGCAAAGAGCCGCGGCTTCTTCGACGCCGGCGCCGCGGCGGTCGCGAACCCGGTGCCCGACGTCATGCTCGCGGTGACGGGTTCGCTCAGCGCTTTCACGAACGCGTCGGCGGTCGGGAATCGGTCGGCGGGAAGTTTTGCGAGCGCGCGGTGCACGGCGAGCTCGACATTGAGCGGCACCGAGCGGCGTCGCGCGGTGATGCGCTCGGGCTCCTTCGTGACGACGGCCGCGATCACCGCCTGCACCGTGGGCCCCGTGTGCGGCGGCTCGCCGACGAGCATCTCGTACAGCAGACATCCGAGCGAATAGACATCCGCGCGCGCATCGAGCGTGCGCTCGCCGGTTGCCTGCTCGGGGCTCATGTAGCCGGGCGTGCCCAGCGAGAGTCCCGTCTCGGTCATGCGATTGCCGCCGGCGTGCGTCACCGCGAGCGCGATGCCGAAGTCGGCGACGAGCGCCTGCCCGTCCTGCAGCAGCACGTTCTCGGGCTTGATGTCGCGGTGGATCACGCCGTGGCGATGCGCGAAGTCCAGCGCGCCGCCGATCTCCTTCGCGAGGCGCACGGCGTCGTCCACCGGGAGTTGATGCTCGCGCTTGAGCCGGTCGCGGAGCGATTCGCCCTCGACGTAGGGCATCACGTAGAAGAGGAAGCCGTCCGCCTGCCCCGAATCGAACAGCGGCAGGATGTGCGAATGCTGCAACGCCGCCGTGGTCTTGATCTCCGCGAGGAACCGGTCGGCGCCAATGACGGCGGCGAGCTCGGGGCGCAGCACCTTGAGCGCGACCTTGCGATCGTGCTTCAGGTCGTGCGCGAGATACACCGTGGCCATGCCGCCGGCGCCCAATTCGCGCTCGAGACGGTACCGGTCGGCGAGCGCGGCGATGAGACGTTCGGGTGCGTCGGGCAATGGACCTCGAAAGACAGATGGGCAGACTTGGACGCTGGACAACGGCGGGGAAGTTACGAGGGGGAGAGCGAGTCCGCGAGGGCGATCAGCGTGGGGCGCGTGTGGGCACTAGTACCTCTGTAAGGGCGCGTCTGGTAGGCAGCGTGTGGTACTGCGCTGCGGGAGTAGCTGCGGCCACCTTCCTCCCACTCCCCAGACGCGCCCCCTCACTCCCGCCATGCCGTACCACACGCTGCCTACCACACGCGCCCTCACAGCGGTACTAGTGCCCACACGCGCCGTTACAGGGAACGAAGTGTGCCTTGCCATTGGACCGGATTCGCGTTACTCAGGGTGAGACCGCCGCAGCAGACCACCCGCCCCGGAGGCCCCTGATGCCGTCAGCTCAGCAGACGCTCATCGCCGTCCCCCTCGCCGTCATCGCCACCGCCGCCGCGACCTGGGCCATCGAGCCCGCCGCGACGCTCACCGCGGCGCCACCCGGCGAACTCAGCGGGTGGGTGGATCTGCACACGCACCCCATGGTCAATCTCGCGTTCAGCGGGAAGCTCGTGTACGGCGGCGTCGATGTCGGCTCGCTCATGCCGGCCGGACGTGCATTGCAATCACAACGTGCGCGCGTCGAGCTGGCAGGAGGCGCTCAGCGATGACCGCGCTGACGCGAGCGGGCCGAACCTGTTCGACAACGGGTGCGGCGACGAGATCCGGAAGGCCGTGATCCAGGCGTTGCAGTCGGCGAACGATGCGCTCTCGACGCCGGACCACGCGCGCGGCGCCGACGACTTCGCGAGCTGGCCCGCGTGGAACGACATCACGCACCAGAAGATGTGGGTGGACTGGATCCGCCGCGCGCATGACGGCGGCCAGCGCGTGATGGTCGCGCTCGCCGTGAACAACAAGACGCTGGCCGATGCCCTCGCGGGGCCGGGCGATTTCGCGACGGATGACAAGTCGTCCACGGATCTGCAGATCACGGAGATGAAGGCCTTCGTCGGCCGGCACAACGACTTCATGGAAGTCGCGTACAGCCCCGCCGACCTGCACCGCATCGTCTCCGCGAACAAGCTCGCGGTGATCATCGGCGTGGAGGTGGACAACTTCGGGAACTTCAACACGGATCCCGGCGTGAACGAGCAAAAGGTGAGCGACGAGATCGACCGCCTCTACGGCGAGGGCGTGCGCTACATCTTCCCGATCCACGTGCTCGACAACGTATTCGGCGGCACGGCCGTCTACACCGGCGGGTTCAACCTCTCGAATTACCGCGAAGAGGGGCACTTCTGGGATCTCACGTGCTCGCACAACGGCGAGCAGATCACCTACAAGTACACGGCGGACGGATTCGACGTCGCGGTGGCGGCGGTGAAGGCGATCAAGCTGGGCATGGACATCGCGCGCAATCCGCCCACGCCGCCCACCTGCCCCGCCGGCACGGGTCACGTGAACACGCGCGGGCTCACGGCGCTCGGCACGTACGCGATCAACACGATCATGAAGAAGGGAATGCTCATCGACATCGACCACATGTCGCGGCTTAGCGCCGACTCCAGCGATCAAGCTCGCGGAGGCGGTGCCGGAGGGCGGCTATCCCCTGATCTCCGGGCACAACGGCATGCGCGGACGCATGGGCCAGAATTCCGAGAACGCGCGCACATCGGCGCAGTTCGAGCAAGATCGTCGCGCTGCATGGGATGTTCGGCCTCGGCACCGCGCACCAGAATGCCTACCAGTGGATCGGCAACTATGCGGCCGCGGTGTACGTGACGCGAACGCCGGGCGCCGTGGCGATGGGGACGGACCTGAACGGACTGGTCGTGGCGCCGGGCCCGCGCGCCGGCTCGCACGTCGCGTACAGCTCGAGCAATCCGATGAGCAGCCTGGGCGGAAAGCAGTGGAATTACAACACGGACGGCGTGGCGCACTACGGCATGCTCGCGGACTTCCTGCAGGACGCGCGCTCGGCGCCGGGCGGCAACGACATGATCAACAACTATCTGATGCACAGCGCCGAGTATTTCTATCAGATGTGGCTGCGCGCGGAGACGCAGATGAACAACGTGGGCAAGTCGCCGACCGTTGCGATGGCGCAGCGGGTTCCGGTGGCGGTGGTGGCGGCGGGACCGATCGCGCAGCAGAACGCCGGAGCGGTCAAGACCAACGCGCCGACGATGAACAAGCAGGTGGTGGCGCAGCCGGTGAACAAGGGCGCGGTGGCGGTGAATGCGCCGCCGACGGCGGCGGCGTCCGCCGCGACGATGAAGGCCGCGCCGGTGGGTGTCGTGGCCGCAGGCGCGACGGCCAAGCCGCAGCTCAAGCTGCGGATCTCGCAGGGGCCGGGCACGTCACAGGGGACGTGGTACGTGATCGTGACCGCCGTCGATTCCGTGACGGGCGCGATGCACGCCGGGACGATCCAGATCAATGGCGTGAAGGGAACGACGGGACAGCGCGTCCAGTTCAAGGAGTGCACGACTACCACCGCCGCGAATCCGAACCAACCGCCACGGATCAGCCCGGCGAAGTGTCAGGGGGCGGTGGCGGTGGCGAGCTATCCGACTGCCGCTTTCTTCGCGGGACCGGGGAACTGACTACCGACGACAAGGGCAACGACCGGGAACCGATTACCGGGAACCGGTGAGGCATGACAACGACATGGTATACGACTGTGCGGAGTCGTAGACCATGTGTTGTCATGCCACACCGGTTCCCGGTAATCGGTTCCCGGCTTGCAGTTATCTCCAGCGCTCAGGGCTCGTCGGGATCCTCGTCGTCCGCCTCTTCGCGAACATTGCCGGATGGTTTCGCGGCACCCTTCGCGGATCCGCTCTTATCCGCCGGGCACATCGCGGCCGTCACTCCCGCCGCGGCCGGGATCGCCTTCCCGCCGTCCTTCGCGATCGCGGCGTTCAGCGTCGTCAGATCCGCGCCGTTCAAGTTCTTCCACCGCGCGATCGTGCCATTCAAGTCGTGGCAACTCGCCGTGAATCCCTGCCCCATCGCTTCGGTCGGCGCGAGATCGCCGTTCTCCTGCGCACCGTACTGTCCTTCGAGTTGCGAGTGCACCGAGAAGAATGTCGGCGCGGGGCGCGCGGTGGGGCGCCCGAAGAAGCGGCGCCCGCCTTCGGCGTTCCCGCCAATGCTGTCGACGCGCAAACGGAACGCGGCGATCATCTTCGCGACATCCGATCGTCGAGTCGGTCCCCTTCGCCGAATCGAGCGCGGCGCGCATCGCGGCGGCCTGCTGATAGCCGTCCCACGCGACCTGCATCGCACCCATCGTCTTCCTGATCAGCGCGTACTGCGCGGTCAGGTCCGCGGTGGTCGCGGGAGAGCGCGGATCGTTCGTGACGGCCAGCGTCTGCGTGTACACCGTGCCGTTCACGGTGAGTTTGATCGTGTAGGTGCCCGGCGGGACGAGCGTGCCCAGCGGCGACGCCGGCGTCAGTCCGGGATTCGCGTTGATCTCAAAGGTATGCGTGAACGCATTGGGCGCGTCCGTGCGCAGATCCCAGTTCGTGCGGTTCGTGCCTTCTTCCGCCGGCATCGGCTTCGGCGTCTCGATCCAGAAATTCGGCTCCGGCGGCTGCGCCGCTTCCTTCACCGGCGCGATGGGCGCGCTCGAGAGATGGCGCACCACTGCGCCGGACGCATCGAGCACATCCAGCGTGATCACGCCGTCCGGCTTCGACGCGAGCCAGTAATAGATGATCGCCCCGTCGGGCGGATTCAGCGCGTGCGGCACTTCCGGTGGGAACGGCGTATTGTAGCCGACGTTCCGCCGCACCCGCACGGCCGGGTCGGGCTTGAACAGATGCACCGGCTCCGCGGCGATGGCCGGCGTCATCTGCCGCAGCACCGCCGCATCATCCAGGATCCAGATGCCGCGGCCGTACGAGCCGACGATGAGATCGTTCCCCGCGAAGGTGATGTCGCGGTAGGAGGTGAGCGGCAGATTGAGTTGCAGCGACTGCCATTCGTCGCCGTCGCTGAACGAGACGTACACGCCGCTCTCCGTGCCCGCGTAGAGCAGCCCCGCCTTCTTCGGATCGGCGCGGACGACGCGCACCGCGCTCCCGCCCGGCGCATTCGTGGCCAAGCCGTTGGTGATGGCCGTCCACGTCTTGCCGAAGTCGCGCGTGCGGAAGACGTACGGCGCGTAGTCGCCATAGCGGAGCACGTTCACCGCGGCGTACGCGGTGCCCGCGTCGGCCGGCGACAGGCTGAGTCCCTCGACGAGCGCGCGCGTGGCGTACGGCAGGTTCGGGATCGACGCATCGGTCCACGTCTTGCCGTTGTCGCGCGTGAGCTTGATCAAGCCGTTGTTCGTGCCCACCCAGATCGTCCCCTTCGCCACCGCCGACGCGGCGATCACTTCGATCGCGCCCGGCGGTGGCGCGTTCATCGGCGGGATCACGGAATCCGGCGGCGGAGTGACGCCGGCGGGATACGTGAGGTCGGGGCTGATCTGCTTCCAGTGCCCGCCGCCGTCGGTGGTGGTGAACACGAATTGGAAACCGGTGATCAGTTCGTGCTGGTCCCACGGCGCCCACACCAGCGGCTGCGAGGACGTGGTGCGCAGCCGCACCGCGCTGTTCGCGGCCGGGCTCACGGAGATCCACTGCTCGCTCGGATAGCTGATCTTGTTGATGCCGTTGCCGCTCGCATACACGATCTTCGGGTTCAGCGGATCGGGGATGACGGTGCCCCACTCCCAGCCGTTCACCGGATCCCAGTCGAGGGGCGTGATCGCGCCGAGGTTGCCGCGGCTGCGCGTGCGGATCGCGCCGGCGTCCTGCTGCGTGGCGTACACCCAGTAGCCGAACGAATTGTCGGTGGAGATGTGGTAGACCTGCTCGTTGTTCTGATTGTACCAGGAGCTCCACGTGGCGCCGCCGTCGAGCGAGACGATCGCGCCCTGGTCGTAGCCGAGCAGAATGCGTTTGCCGTTCGTGGGATCGATCCAGTTCGCCTGCGGATCGTCGCCGCCGGGCGCACCTTTGAATCCGGTGAACGTGGCGCCGCCGTCGGTGGACTTGTACGACGCGGTGTTGAAGGTGTAGACGACGTCGGGGTCCTTGGGATCCACGAAGAGCCCGCAGTTGTAGCCGCCCTGGCCGTTGCGGATGCGGCGGTCCGACGGGTCCATCTGCTTCCACGACGCGCCGCCGTCGTCCGAGCGGTAGAGGCCGTCGTTCGTGATGAGATAGACGCGCTGCGCGTTGGTGTTCATCGCGACCGCGATGGCGGTGCGTCCGCTCCAGCGCGGGAGCCCGCCGCCGGTGATCTCCGTCCAGGTGACGCCGCCGTCGATCGACTTGTAGAGTGCGCTGCCGGTGGGCGAGCCCGGTGGAGCCGGCGGGGTCATGGGCGAGACGCCGTTCGGCGGCAGCGGCGGGAAGTAATGCTTCACCGTGGTGGCGAAGACGACGTCGGGGCGGTCATACGCGCTCGCGAGGGCCTGCACGCCGGTGGAGTCGTTCACGAAGAGCGTGCGCGTCCACGTCGCGCCGCCATCGGCGGTGCGGTACACGCCGCGCGTGTCGCTCTTGGCGTGGAGATTCCCCTGGGTGGCGACCAGCACCGTGCCGGCGTCGCGCGGATCGACGAGGATCGCGGGGATCTGCTTCGTGGAGTGGAGCCCCATGTGCGTCCAGGTGCGTCCCGCGTCGATCGACTTGTAGATGCCGTTCCCTTCGTTGATCGTGCCGCCGGTGACCTGATCGCCGGTGCCGACCCAGACGACGTTCGGATCGGACGGGGCGACGGCGACCGAGCCAATGGAGGAGACGCCCGGGACGCCGTCGAACACCGGATACCACACTTCGCCGGCACTCGTGGTCTTCCACACGCCGCCCGCCGGCGTGCCCACATAGAAGGTGCCCGCCTCACCGATCGCGCCCGATGCGGCGGAGATCCGGCCGCCACGGAAAGGGCCAATGCTGCGCCAGACAAGACCGTGGAGCATGTCGATGGGGACCGGCGCGGCGGCGATCACGGCGACGGCGGCGAGGGCGAAGAGCGAACGAAGCTTGGTCATACCGACTCCGAGTAAGGGCGAGAATAGAACCGCTGACGGCGAGACTGACACCGCTGACGGCGAATATGGCACCGCTCTAACGGCGCCTGTGATCGTTGACGTGTGGCACCAGCGCCCACACGCGCGTTCGCAGTTGCCACACGTCAACGATCACAGGCGCTGTCAGCGTTGTCACTCTCGCCGCCAGTGGTGTTACACTCGCCGTCAGCCTTCCCTACGGCGAAAGTGGGCCGTGCGTTGCATCCCTATCATTCGAGGGCCATCTTAGTCCCTCCCCAACCTAACAGCGCAGGCACCATGTCGAAGGCCGCAACGAGAGCCACCATCGGACTCAACGGGCAGCCCCTGCCCATCCTCCCCCCCGACCGCGATGCGCGCGTCTGGGCGCGGCTCGTGCGTGTGATGTTCTATACGCCGGGCTTCATGGCCATCCTGCTCATCAAGACCGGGGAGCCCGCGGGTTTCGGCATCTCGGTCGAGCTGCTCATGCTCTCGAGCGCGTCGGCGATCGTGGCCGGCCTGTTCATCGGCACGCAGTCCGCGGCGGGCGGCGCGACGGCGTCGTCGCGCGTCGGCAATTGGAGCGGCGCTCTCGTGCTCGAATTGCTGAGCGCGGTGCCCTTCCTCTGTGCCCTGCCCTCGCTCTTCCACGAACTGGCGACGAGCAATCTGCTGCACGCCGCCGCGCCCAGCGCCATCGACACCAGCCTCGGCGCGTCCGAACTGCTGCCGCTGGTGGCGGTGCTGCCCTTCGTGCTCTACCAGCTGAGCGGCTTCGGCACGATGAGCTATGTGCTGCCGAAAGCGGTGGACTGGCTGGTCAACATGTCGATCGTCCTGCTGATCGTCACGAGCTACTATTTCAACCGCACGGCCGACTACGCGAACGAGCGCCACGCGGTGGGGCTGCTCGTGATGATCATGGCGCTCACGGTGATCTACGGGGTGCTCAAGCTGCGGACGCTGCAGGCGGCGTATGATCTGAACGCGCCGCCCGAGCCGGAGCCGAAGAAGAAGGACAAGAAGGACAAGAAGGACAAGAAGCACAAACATCATCATGACGATGAAGAGCCCGAGGTCTCACCGGCAGCCTGACGATATCCGAGCGAACTGCATTTGACAGGATGAACATGATGGACATGATGAACGCGCACGCGTGCGTTCATCATGTCCATCATGTTCATCCTGTCAAATGCAGCTAGTTGAGTGGATATCCGAGCGCCCTTATCTGCTCGCCGCTCATCTGGATGATGTCGACTTTGACCGTCACCGGCACATTCGGCTCATTCGTCTTCGTGTTCTGCGGCAGCGCGGTGAATGCCTCCACCACATCCATCCCCTTGATCACCTGGCCATACACGGTGTAGTGATCGTCCAGCCGCTTGAGGCCGTTCTTGTTGGTCACGATGTAGAACTGGCAGATCGCCGAGAGTTGCCCGGGATTGTCGTCACGCCCCGCGGCGAATGACCCGTACACGTGGCGGATGCTGTCGCGGAATTCGGGCGCGAGCAGATACGTCGTGTCGTGGAAGCCCGCGGGCGTGTCGGGGCAGCCGCCTTGCGCCACGAAATTCGGCACCACACGATTGAAGGTGAGTGTGTCGAAGTAGTGCGCGTTCGCGAGCTTGATGAAGCCCGCCTTGTGGTGCGGCGTCGTGTCGAAGAGCAGTACGAGGATCTCGCCCTGCGGTGTTCGGATGCGGGCGACGTCGTGCGTCTTGGCTCCGACCGCGGCCGTCAAGACCAGCGGCAGCGCGAGCAGGGAGAGCGAGAGGATCCGGCGCATGCCCGCGAATTATGCGCCGATCCGCGCCCCCCGCAAGTCGCTTGACCCGCCCCGCCCGGAGCGATTGATTTTCGTCGTGTCCAACGATCAGCTCATCGACCGCCTGGCCGGGCTGCGCGTGCTGCAAGGCGTGCCGCGCGAGGAACTCGCGTGGCTCGCGGCGCACGGCGAACTCTTGAGTTTCCAGAAGGGGGAGGTCCTGTCGCCGCTCACCAGGCCGCCGCTCGGGCTCTACCTCATCCTGTCCGGCCATCTCGTCCATCGATGTGGACCGGGGCTCCGGACCGCAGCGGATCCTTGAGTGGCACGAGGGCGGCGTGACGGGACTCCTGCCGTACTCGCGCATGGGCAAGCCGCCGGGCGAGACGCGGCTCCTGATGGACAGCGAATTCCTCCTGATCCTCAGCGAGCAATTCCCCGAGTTGATCCGCGAGTGCTATCACGTCACGGCGGCCTGCGTGCACGTGATGCTCGACCGCGCGCGGGCGTTCAACACGAGCGACATGCACGAGGAGAAGATGGCGTCGCTCGGCAAGCTCGCGGCGGGCCTCGCGCACGAGCTCAACAATCCGGCGTCGGCGGTGGCGCGCAGCGCCGAGGGACTCGGCGAGCGGCTGCAGGACGTCGAGAACGCGTCACGCGCGCTGGGAGCGCTGCGCCTCAGCGACGCACAGCTCAAGGCGCTCGATCGCGCGCGCGAGCTGTGCCTCGCCGCCGGGGGCGCCACCTTCGGGACGTCGCCGCTCGCGCAGGCCGACCGCGAGGACGCGATCACCGACTGGCTCGAACGCCGCAACGCGAACGTGACGTCGGCGTACTCACTGGCCGGATCGTCGGTGACGATCGACGCGCTGGATGAGCTCGCCGAGCAGCTGGACGGCGAGGCGCTCGAGACCGCGCTGCGATGGCTCGTCGCGGGCTGCACGAGCTACCAGCTCGCGAGGGAGATCGAGATGGCCGCGAGCCGGATCTACACTCTCGTGGCGGCCGTGAAGGGCTTCACGTACATGGACCAGGCGACGATGCCCAAGCCGGTGGACGTGGCGAAGGGGCTCACCGATACGCTCGCCGTGCTCAACGCGAAGGCGCGCGGGCGGAATGTGGCGGTCACCGTGGAGGTCGAGCCGGAGCTGCCGCGCGTGCCGGGCTACGGCGGCGAACTGAACCAGGTGTGGGCGAACCTCGTGGACAATGCGCTGGATGTCGCGAAGACCGGCGTCGCGATCTCGGCGGCCCGCGAGGGACGCAACGTGATCGTGCGCGTGACCGATGACGGCCCCGGGATCCCCGATGAGCTCCGCGCGCGGATCTTCGACCCGTTCTTCACGACCAAGCCCGTGGGCAAGGGCACCGGCCTCGGCCTCGACATCGCGCGCCGCCTCGTTCGCCGTCATCACGGCGACATCGCCGTCGCATCGCACCCCGGACGCACGGAGTTCACCGTGACGCTGCCGCTGGGCGCGGAGGGCGCGTGAGATGACGAAGCCCGTGATCCTCACCGTGGACGATGACGCCGAAGTGCTCGCGGCGATCGAGCGCGACCTGCGCACGCACTATCGCGAGGACTATCGGATCCTGAAGGCGCACTCCGGCGCGGAAGCGCTGGACATGGCGCGCGAACTGAAGCAGCGCGGCACCGCGGTCGCGCTCTTCCTGGTGGACCAGCGGATGCCCGGCATGACCGGCGTCGAGCTGCTGCGCGAGGCGAAGAAGCTGCATCCCGAGGCGCGCAAGGTGCTGCTCACCGCCTATGCGGACACGACGGCGGCGATCGAGAGCATCAACGACGTGGGACTCGATCACTATCTGATGAAGCCGTGGTCGCCGCCGGCGGACCGGCTCTATCCGATCCTCGACGAGCTGCTCTCCGAGTGGACCGCGCACGTGCGGCTCCCCTTCGACGGCCTGCGCGTGCTGGGCGCGCGCTGGTCGCGCCCGTGCTATGCCACGAAGGAGTTCCTCTCGCGCAATCACGTGCCGTACCAGTGGGTGGACATCGACTCGGACGCGCCGATGCGCGAACTGGCGGTCTCGATCACCGGCGATGTGACCAAGCTGCCGGTGGTGCTGTTCGCGGACGGCAGCCAGCTGGTGCAGCCGTCGAACATCGAGCTGGCGAAGAAGGCCGGCTTGCGAACGCAGGCGGACAAACCGTTCTACGATCTGATCATCATCGGCGGCGGGCCGGCCGGTCTCGCGAACGCGGTGTACGGCGCGAGCGAAGGACTCCGCACGCTGCTCATCGAGCAGAGCGCGCCCGGCGGACAGGCCGGCACGAGTTCCCGAATCGAGAATTACCTCGGCTTCCCCTCGGGGATATCCGGCGCCGACCTCGCGCAGCGCGCGGCGACGCAGGCGCTCCGCTTCGGCGCCGAGATCCTCACGGCGCAGGAAGTGGTGAGCGTGCGGCGCGAGGATCCCTACCGGATCGTGAAGCTCGCGGACGGCAGCGAGGTGTCGGGCTACGCGGTGCTGCTCTCCACCGGCATGTCAGGGAAGAAGTTCGACGTGCCGGGCATCGAGCCGCTGGTGGGCGCCGGAGTGTACTACGGCGCGGCGATGACGGAGGCCGCGACCTACCGTGGGCAGGATGTGTGCATCATCGGCGGCGCGAACTCCGCCGGACAGGGCGCCCTGTTCTTCTCGCGGCACGCGCGCAAGGTGGTGATGATCGTGCGCGCCGCGAGCCTCGAGAAGTCGATGTCGCAGTATCTCGTCGCGCGCATCAAGGCGACGGAGAACATCGAAGTGCTGGCGAACGCCGAGGTGATCTCGGCGCACGGCAGCGGGCGCCTGGAGCACGTGGTCACGCGGAACGCCGCGACGGGCGCCGAGGCGCCGATGGACACCGCGGCGATGTTCATCTTCGTGGGCGTGGCGCCGCGCACGGAGATGCTCGCCGGCTTCGTCGAGCGTGACGAGGCGGGGTTCATCGTGACGGGGCCCGACCTGAAGCGCGTGAACGGCAAACCCGCGGGATGGACGCTCGAGCGGGACCCATTCGTGTTCGAGACGAATGTGCCGGGAGTGTTCGCGGCGGGCGACGTACGATTCGGCGCCAACCGGCGGGTGGCGGCGGCGGTTGGCGAGGGTTCCGCGGCCATCTACACGATCCACCGGTATCTCGACACCGTGTAACTGCGCGTGTGGGTACTAGTACAGCTGAAACCGCGCGTCTGGGAGGCAGCGTGTGGTACGGCTCGGCGTGAGTAGCTGCGGCCACTCCCTCCTACTTCCCACACGCGCCCCGTCACTCACGCTGTGCAGTACTACACGCTGCCTACCAGACGCGCCGCTATAGCGGTACTAGGCCCTTCACGCGCACTTACAGTCCAAACCAGTAAGTAGCCTTGATCTCGAACGTATTCATCGGGTGCACCGAGAACATGGAATTCACGTCCGACCCCGGTGCGAATCCCGAGTACGCCTGATCGTAGTTGTACACCGTTCGTCCGTGCGTCCACACGATGAACAGCGTCGATCCCCTCCGGTATTCCCATCGCAGCACGGTGTTCACGTTCAGCTGCTGGTAGTCGAAGTTGTAGCACGACACCGTGACCGTCGTGCAGGTGCCGACGTCGGGGTTGTCCTCGGGGATCGGCGTGTACGGCACGTACTCCTTGCTGTACTCCGGCGAGCGCGGGTCGCCCACTTTTCGCCAATTCTCGTAGCGGCCGTCGCTCAGATACGGCTGGGCGTAGAACTGCAGCGTCAGCCTTGGCGTGAACGTCGCGTCAATGCGCACGATCGCGCTGGCCGTGTTCTGGTGGAGCGTCGCAATGGTGTAGATCGACTCGGCGGCCGGCGTGTAGTGGATGTAATTCGCGAGCCAGTTCACGTAGTCCACGTCCAGCGCGTACGTGAGCGCCAGCGACACCGCCAGGCTCGACGACACGTGGTACAGCACGCTCGCCGACGCGTTGTAGCCGTGCGAGAGCCCGCCCGAGCCGTCGTACAGCGAGAAGGTGACGGCCGGCACCGCGTTCAGGCGCGGATCACCCTCGACACCGACGAAGCCATCGTTGAACTGGTGACCGAACAGTGCGGGCCCGCCGCGCGCCTTCCGATCGTCGTACGCCGTGAGGAAGCGGTTCAACTCGAACGCGCCGTGCAGCCACCAGCTGTTCAGGAATTGCACGTCGGCGCTGAAATACGCCACGTTGTTGTTCATGTACGCGCTCGAGAGTCCCTGCGTCGTCCAGCCGTTGGTCTCGCCAATGTCGAGATACATCTGCCGGTAGAACGATCCCTGCTGCGTGATGTCGGTGGAGATGACGTTGTTCCACGTCATGATGCCGGCCTCGGCGAGGTAGCCGAGGTCGTTGATCTCGAGGCCGGGACTCACGCGCCCGAAGTTCGTGTTGAAGCGCAGGATGCCGCCGCCGATCTTGCCGAAGCTGATCTTCTCGGCGTCGCCGGTGAGCGAGGTGCGCGTGGTGTCGTACGCGAGACCGCTGCCGGGCCGCTGGTAGTAGTGCGTGCTGTTCGCCTGCGTGAGCGCCATCGCCTGCGGCGAGCCCGACACGTAGCTGCTCACCACCGAGCCGGAGAGCTGGTATTCCCGCGAGGCGAACTGCGTGGTGAAGTGCACGCCGCCCACGTAGGCCGCATCGCGCAGCGTGTCGATCGTGAACGCATCGAGCCGACGGTTCGTCGCCGTGACCATCGCGCCGATCTGGGTCTGGCCATCGCGGAATTCCTGGATCACCTGCGTGGCGAAGTAGTTGGCGGGCGGCTCGGAGGTACTCTGCGCGGGGTCATCGTTCACTTCCTTCGCGGTGAGCGCATCGAGTACGCCAATGGAGAGGCCGCCGTCCGTGCGGCCGGTGAGCTTCGCCGCGCCGTAGATGGACGTGACCGCCGGCGAGCCGGCGCCGCCGTCGGTGAGCTGCGGCTGGCGGCCGATGCGGCGCGAATAGAAGAGCCCGCTGCACGAGCCCATGTTGCAGTTCATGTCGAAGCGGAAGATCCCCGTTCCCTCGAGGAAGAAGGGGCGGCGCTCCGGGAGGAAGGTCTCGAAGTTCGAGAGGTTGAGCACCGCGGGGTCCGACTCCACCTGCCCGAAGTCCGGGTTCACGGTGCCATCGAGCGTGAGATTGCTGGAGACGCCCCACTTGATGTCGCCGCCCACCGCATACTGTTGCTGCCGCCCGTAGCTGCTGTCCGCATGCGGGAAGGTGATGCTCTTCGCCACGGCATATGGCACGATCTCGAGATGATTCGCGTTGCCGAGACCGTCGATGCCGGAGAGATCGCCGAACTGCGACGCGATGCCCGTCTGGCTCATGCGATACACGGGCCAACTGTCCTTCTCGTTCAGCGCGCGCGATCTCGCGCGCGATCGCGAACCCCATCGTCACCTGTGGCTTCTTCGTGAAGCGCAGCTGATCGAAAGGGATCCGGAACTCGGCGGTCCATCCGAGCGAGTCCACGTGCGTGACGGCATCCCAGATGCCGTCCCAGGAGTCGTCCTCTTCCCCGTCGTTGAGCGTGTAGATGTCGCGCTTCACACCGCGCGGATTGACGGCGAACTCGTAGCCGGTGCGCCTATCGTGATAGGAGTCGATGAGGATCTTGATCCAGTCCGACTGCGACTTCTGGTCGCGCCGGCCGAGCAGCCCGACGATGCTGTCGGGGTGCGGGTCGTACATGCGGACGAACACATACAGGTACCGCTCGTCGTACGCGACCTTCGCGAGCGTGCGGAAGGAGGCGGGGCCGTCCTCCACCGGATAGTACTGGCGGAAGAGTTCGATCGTCTGCGCCCGTTCCCAGATGGGATCGTTGTCGAGGCCGTCGAGCACGGGCGCGAAGGGCGTGCGGGTCGCGACGGCCTCATGGGCGCTCGCGACGGATGGCTCCGGCGCGGCGGAGGGAATTTCGACGGTAGTCTGCGGCGCCTGCGCCTCGACCGCGAACGAGAATATGAAGAGCAGAACGATCGCGGAGCGACGGCGCATTGGCTTGAATGTAGTGCTGAGGAGCGGCGCGTCTAGCGACTAACACCGCTTGAACGGCGTACTACCTGGGGCCTAGTACCGCTGGAGCGGCGCGTCTAGTTGGCAGCGTGTAGTACAGCATGGCGGGAGTGACGGCGCGACTGTGGGAAGTAGGAGGAAGGCGGCCGCAGCCACTCCCGCCGCGCAGTACTACACGCTGCCTACCAGACGCGCCGTTACAGCGGTACTAGGCCCTAGGTGGTGCGCCGTTCACAGCAGCCCCTTGACGATCGCGTGCGCCTCCGAAACGACCGTCGCGAGGTGCGATTCTCCTCGGAAGCTTTCGGCGTAGATCTTGTAAATGTCCTCCGTCCCCGATGGCCGCGCCGCGAACCAGGCGGAGGCGGCGCTCACTTTCACGCCGCCGATCGGCGCGCCGTTGCCAGGCGCCGTCGTGATGATATGCTCCACCTTTTCCCCCGCGAGCGTCGTGCACGCCACTTCCTGCGCGGTCACGGCGCCGAGGCGCTTCCGCTGCGCCGCGGTGGCGGGCGCCTCCACGCGGTCGTAGCGCGGATCGCCCAGTTCGCGCGCGAGCAATGCGTACAGCTCGCCCGGGTCGCGGCCCGCGTTCGCGGCGATCTCGGCGGCGAGCAGCGCGGCGACGATGCCGTCCTTGTCGGTGGTCCACACCGTGCCGTCGCGGCGGAGGAAGGTCGCCCCGGCGCTCTCCTCGCCCGCGAAGCCGAGCGATCCGTTGGCGAGACCTTCGACGAACCACTTGAAGCCCACCGGCACCTCGTAGAGGCGCCGTCCGCGCTTGGCCGCGATGCGATCGATCGTCGAGCTGCTCACCACGCGTCTTCCCCACCCCGGCGTCGCGCTGCCAGTTCGGCCGCTGCGCGAACGAGATGATCGATCGCCACGGTGAGAAAATGATTCGGCGGCAGCAGGCCCGCGCCCGGCGTCACGATGCCGTGACGGTCCGCATCGGTGTCGCAGGCCGACGACGAGATCGTACGAGTCCTTGAGCGCGATGGCGCGCTGCATCGCGTAGGCCGACGATGGGTCCATCCGGATGCGACCGTCCCAGTCCAGCGTCATGAAGGCGAACCGTTCGTCTACGATCGTATTCACCACCGTGCAGTCCAGCCCGTACCGCTCCGCGATCGCGGGCCAGTAGTGCACGCTGGCGCCGCCGAGCGGATCGACGCCCAGCCGGATGCCGGCGTCGCGCACCGCATCGAGGTCGATCACGTGTTCGAGGTCGTTCACGTAGGCGGTGCGATAGTCGTGCCGGTGCGTGGTGGCGGCGCGTTGCGCCTTCGCGAGCGGCACGCGCTGCACCCCCTTGAGCGCCTCGACGAGATACTGATTCGCGCGCGCCTCGATCCACGCGGTGATGGTCGTGTCCGCCGGCCCGCCGCTGGGCGGATCGTACTTGAAGCCGCCATCCTCCGGCGGATTGTGCGACGGCGTCACGACGATCCCATCGGCGAAGCCGGCGCCGCGGCCGCGATTGAACGCGATGATCGCATGCGATACCGCGGGCGTCGGCGTGAAGGCATCATCCGTCGCCAGCATCACGTCCACTGCGTTCGCCGCGAGCACCTCGAGCGCCGTGGCCGCCGCCGGCGCGGAGAGCGCGTGCGTGTCCACGCCAAGGAAGAGCGGCCCGCCAATGCCGCGATGGCGCCGATAGTCGCAGATCGCCTGCGTGATCGCGAGGATGTGCCATTCATTGAACGAGCGCGCGAACGCCGTGCCCCGGTGCCCCGACGTGCCGAACGTCACGCGCTCCGCCGGCACGGCCGGATCGGGGATCTCCGCGAAGTACGCCGTCACGAGCTTCGCGACGTCCACGAGCTTCGCCGCGGGCGCGCGCTGTCCCGCCAGAGCGCTGACGCCGGTCACGGCTTGGGCGCGCCCGAGCCGAGCACCGCGCGCACGCAATGCACGCCCTCGTCCTTCACGAGCGCGATCCCCGCCGCGCGGTCCACCGGCGCGCCGTCGAGCTCAAGGGTGCAAATGCCGCGCGACGAGCCGTGCGGATTCTCCACCGCGATCTCGTAGCGCGCGGCACCCCAGAGCAGCGTCATCGAATACGCCGGCCACGCGCTCGGGATGCACGGGTCGATCATCAGCCGCCCGCTCCGCACGCGCAGGCCGAGCATCCACTCGATGCCCGCGCGATAGAGCCAGCCGGCGGACCCGGTGTACCAGCTCCAGCCGCCGCGCCCCGAGTGCGGCGCGGCGTACACGTCGCCAGGCACGACGTACGGTTCGATGCGGTACCGCTCCACCTCCTGCGCGTTCGTCGTGCGCTTGATGGGATTGAGCATCGCCATCAGCTCGGCGGCCTTGTCCCCGTTCCCCAGCTCGGCGAACGCGATCACCGACCATGCGGCGGCGTGGCAATATTCCCCGCCATTCTCGCGCACACCCGGCACGTAGCCCTTGATGTAACCGGGCTCGAGCGCCGTGCGGTCGAATGGCGGCGCCAGCAGCAGGATCAGTTCTTCCTTCCGGTCCACCAGCCGCTCGTCCAGCGACTGCATCGCCAGCCGCGCGCGCTCGCGCGGCGCCGCGCCGGAGATCACGGACCACGACTGCGCGATCGAGTCGATCGCGCACGCATCGGCGCCGTTCGTGCCGAGCGGCGTGCCGTCGTCGAAGTAGGCGCGGCGGTACCACGTGCCGTCCCATCCCGCGCCTTCCACCGCCGACATGAGGGCCGTCGTCGCCCCATTCCACGCCGCGGCGCGCGCCGTCTCTCCGCGCGCCAGCGCGACCGGAGTGAACTTCGCGAGCACATCGAGCAGGAACCACGCCATCCACACGCTCTCCCCCGTTCCCCCGGCGCCCACGCGGCTCATGCCGTCGTTCCAGTCGCCCGTGCCCATGAGCGGCAGACCGTGACTGCCCACCTTGAGGCTCCGGTCGATCGCGCGCGCGCAATGCTCGAACAGCGTCGCCTGCTCCCCCGAGACCCGCGGTTCGAAGTAGGACTCCGACTGTCCGGAAGTGAGCAGCGGCCCCTCGATGAAGGGCACCTTCTCGTCGAGGATCGCATGGTCGCCGGTCACGCCCATGTAATGGTCGGTCACGTAGGGCATCCAGAGCAGATCGTCCACGATGCGCGTGCGCACGCCGCGTCCGGTGGGCTCGTGCCACCAGTGCTGCACGTCGCCCTCCACGAACTGCCGCGACGCCGCGCGCAGGATCTGCGCGCGCGTCAGGTCCGGCCGCCCCACCGCGAGCGCCATCACGTCCTGCAGCTGGTCGCGGAATCCGTACGCGCCGCTCGCCTGGTAGAACGCCGTGCGCGCCCAGACGCGGCTCGCGAGCGTCTGGTACAGCAGCCACTGGTTGAGCATCACGTCGAGCGCGCGGTCGGGCGTCTTCACCTCGACGGTCTTGAGCAGCTGCTGCCAGGCGTCCATCACCTGCTGCAGCCGCGCGTCGAGATCCTCGGATCTCCACCGCTCCACCAGCTCCCGCGCGCGCGCGTCGTTCCCGGCCTGCCCGAGGAAGAGGACCACCGTCGCGGTGGCCCCCGGCGCGATGTCCACCGCGGTCTGCAACGCGCCGCACGGATCGTACGTGGCGCCGGTGCGGCCCGAGAGCTTCTCCCGACGCGTGAGTGCGAGCGGGCGCGCCGGCGAGCCGTTGCGGCCCAGGAATTCCGTGCGATCGCCGGTGTGCGATGATTGCGCGCCGCGGAGATCGGCGAAGGCGACGCGCCCGCCGAAGTCCGTGCTCCACGTATTGCGCGCGAACATCGCGCCGCTCGCCGCATCGATCTCGGTGCTCACGAAGGGCGTGCTGCCGCCGCGCGAACTGCCCAGCACCCACTCGACGTACGCCGTCACCGAGAGCCGCCGCGCGCGCCC
Source organism: uncultured Gemmatimonadaceae bacterium (assembly GCA_963751275.1). Lineage (GTDB taxonomy): Bacteria > Gemmatimonadota > Gemmatimonadetes > Gemmatimonadales > Gemmatimonadaceae > DATKOH01. Next base: position 60,729 of record CAVVTZ010000006.1, read on the forward strand.
CGAGTGGTTCGTGAGCGTCAGCCGCGCGACCTTCACCGGATCGTCGACCGGAACGAACTGCAGCAGCTCGAGCGAAATGCCGTGCGCGTCGTACTGGTGACGCGTGTAGCCGTGCCCGTGCCGCACGACGTACTCACCGTTCGGCTCGCGCACCGGCAGCGGCGTCGCGCTCCACACGTCGCCCGAGTCGTCATCGCGCACGTAGAACATGTCGCTCGGCGGATCGGACACCGGGTCGTTCGACCACGCCGTGAGCTGGTTCGCCTGGCTGTTCCCCCACCAGGTGCAGCCCGACCCCGACTCGGAGACGAGCCCGCCGAACTCCGCGTTCGCGAGCACGTTGATCCACGGCGCGGGGGTCCATTCGCCGGGCTTGAGCGCGACGACATACTCGCGCCCGCCGGCGGCGAATCCACCCATGCCGTTCGGGAATTCGAGGTCCAGCGCGGGGGCGGGCGCGCGCGGCGCGGCAGGGATCTCCGGCGCTCCTTCCTCGACCGGCGCGAGCGCCGCCAGCGCGCGCGCCGAACTCACCGGCGCGCCGTCCGCGCGGTAGCCGCGCTGCACCTGCTCCGCGAGCGTGCCGCGCCGGCTCGACAGCTCCACGCGCGCCACGCTCTCGAGCAGGTCCCGCTGCACCGCGGTCAGCTGGTCGGAGCGCATCGTGTAGATGCGTCCCTCGACCGCCGCGGCGTCGGGGCGCGACGTCGAGAGGCTCGTGCGCACCAGCATCTCGAGCAGCGTCTGCAAGTCCTGCAGGTACGACGGCGCACGGTCGTTCAGGATCACGAGGTCCACCGCGAGCCGCTTCAGACGCCAGTACGCGTGCGCGCGCAGCAGCTGCCGCACGATGCCGACATCGTCGGGGTCGTCGATCTTCACGAGCACGATCGGCAGATCGCCCGAGATGCTGTGCACCCAGAGCGAGGCGACCGATCCGGTGCGGCGCGCGAGGACCGCGGCCGACGCGCTCAGCGCACGGTCGGCGTAGAGGATCGATCCCGCGAGCGTCTGGAAGAGATGCGGCTTCCGCCGCATCGATCCCCAGGTGATGGAGCTGCACCTGCGCCTGCGTCCAGGCGAGCGTGGCCGCGCGCTCGAAGGTCGTGACGTCGTGATACTTGTCGGCGAGATCCAGCGCCTCGCTCCGCGTCGCCGAGACGAGCGTGGAGAAGGCGACGTGCACGGTTTTCCCCGGGCGGATGCGCACGCGCCGGCGCAGGCTCACCACCGGATCGAGCACCGCGCCCACGGTGTTCGACAGGTCGCGCCCCTCCGTTTCCGCGAGCGCCGACCGCGCGCGATGCCCGCGGCCGAGGAACTGCGCGCGGTCGGTCTCCCATTGGAGATCGCCCACCGTCTCGCCCTCCACCGCCATCACGTGCGCGAGCCAGATCTCGCGCTCCTCCGGCGATCGCGGCCGGCGGGCCGCGAGCAGGGTGTCGAGCTCCGGCACGACCTCGGTCTGGATGAACAGGTTGGAGAACGCCGGGTGCGCGTTGTCCGACGCCGCCGGCGCGAGCACGATCTCCGCGTACGACGTGACGTCGATCTCGCGCGCGCGCGCGCCGGTGTTCGTGATCGAGACCCGCCGCACCTCGGCGTTGTCCTCGCTCGACACGATCACTTCGAGGCGCGTCGCGATCGCGCCGTCGCGCCGCGTGAACTCGGCGCGGTCCTCGGTGAAGGACACGTCGTACGTCTCGGGCGCCGCCCCGGTGGGCTGGAAGCCCGCCGACCACCGCTCGCCGCTCGCGGCATCGCGCAGGAAGATGAACGAGCCCATGTCGTCGCTCGTCACGTCGGGACGCCACCGCGTGACCGCGAGATCGCGCCAGCGGCTGTAGCCGGAGCCGGCGGCGGTGATCATCACCGCGTAGCGCCCGTTCGAGAGGAGCTGCGTGCGCGGCGCCGCGGTCTGCGGCGTGTTGAAGTGCCGCGTGCGCGGCGACACCAGTTCGCGCACATCCGCCACCGACAGCGCCGCATCCACGCGCGGACGCGCCACCGGCACGTCGCGCGGCGTGCGCTCCTGCAGCAGCAACTCGGTGGCCCGCACCATCGGCTCGGCGTGGAACCGGTCCTGCATCACGCCGCCGTGCACCGCGTTCCCGATCGCGACGATCGTCATCCCGTGATGGTGCGCCATGTACGCGCGCACGACCTCGCGCGAGACGCCTTCCGGGAGCCGCGCCGGCGTGTAGTCGATCGACTCGTAGAAGCCGTACGCGCCGTCGGCGCCCTGCCGCGCGATCGCCTCGAGATTGCGCCGCGCCGCGACGGGGTCGAAGATCGCGGCGAGCGCGCTGGCGTACGGCGCGATCACGATGTCCTCGGCGAGCCCGCGGCGCAGGCCGAGCCCCGGGATGCCGAAGGTGGAATACTGGAAACTCATCGTGACGTCGCGCGCGAAGTACGCCGACTCCGAGATCCCCCACGGTACGCCGCGCTCCCCGCCGTACTCGATCTGCCGCTGCACCACCAGGCGGCACGTCTGCTCGAGCAGGCTGCCCATCGGCGTGCGCATGATCAGCGCGGGCATGAGGTATTCGAACATCGAGCCCGCCCACGACATGAGCACCGAGTCGCGGTGCATCGGCGTGAGCAGCCGGCCGAGGCGGAACCAGTGGCGCGCCGGCACATCGCCCTTGGCGATGGCGACGAAGCTCAGCAGCCGCGCCTCGGAGGCGAGCATGTCGTAGCGGCTGTCGTCCAGCGCCCGGTCGGTCATCCGGTAACCGATGGAGAAGAGCATCCGCGACGGATCGAAGAGGAAGCCGAAGTCCATTGCCGCGACCAGGGCGCGCGCCGCGGCCGCCATTTCCGTGAGGCGCGCGGCGACGGCCATCGCCGCGGCAGCGGAGCGTTCGAGCGACGTGGCGAGCGCGTCGATGCTCCGCAGCCGCGCGGCATCCGCGTCGCCGCCGGCCACCAGCAGCTCGCGCGCCGCGGCGAGATCCGCGAGGGCCTCCCCGCACTTGCCGGGCAACTCGGCCAGCGTGGTCCCGGGGGTGAAGCGCGCCATGATCGGCACGGCCGCCTCGTCCAGGCGCAGCCGGCACCAGGGCATGAGATCGTCGAGGTCGCGATCGTGCGTCTCGACGGCGGCGCGCAGCGCGGCGGCGCGCGCCGTCACGGTGATCGGCGACGTGTCCGCATCCGCCGGCGCGAGATCGCGCGCGCGGTCCGACACCGCGCGCGCCGCGGCATCCAGCTCGGTGAGCCGCGCCGCGCGCGCGAAGATCGTCGCGGGCTCGTCGGCGACGATCGTGCGCACCACGTCGAGCGCGTCCTCGAGGCGGTCCGCCGACTCGGCCGCGCCCGCGGCGTCATCGCGGGCCGCCGCGGCGTCGGCGGCGAGCAGCACCGCATCGGCGATGCCGGCGTGGATCACGCGCGTGCGCGAGCCGTCCCGCAGCATCCCCTCGCACGCGTTCGCGAGCGTGATGAGCGATCCCGCGAGATTGCCGCTGTCCACCGACGAGACGTAGCGCGGCTCGAGCGGCCGGCCGTCCGTCGTATCGTACCAGTTGTAGAGATGGCCGCGATGTTTCTCCAGCGCCTGCATCTCGGCGAGCGTGGCATCCAGGCGGTCGATCGCGTCGAGCGTGCCGAGCCAGCCGAAATCCCGCGCCGACAGCGTCGCGAGCAGGTACAGCCCGATGTTCGTGGGCGACGTCCGGTGCGCCACCTGCGGATGCGGCGTCTCCTGGAAATTGTCCGGCGGCAGCGCGTGGCTCCCCTCGGTCACGAACGTCGCGAAGTAATCCCACGTGCGCCGGGCGATCAGCCGCAGCGCCAGCGCATCGGCGGCCGACAGCGGGCCGCTCGCGTTCTCCACGGCCGGCCGGCTGAGCCACCACGCCACGGCCGGACCGCAGAGCCAGAGCACGAGGAAGGGCGCGGCGAGCGGCATCGATTCCGGGCGGACGAGCATCACGGCCGCCGCCGCCGCCAGAGTGATGGCCACCGAGCCCGCCATCCGGCGATAGAAGTTCACGAGGTCCCGCGGTGCGCGCGCCGCCGCGTGGCCGGAGGTGCGCCATTCGAGCAGGCGCTTGTGCGTCACGGCGAGGCGCCAGAGCGTACGCGCGATCGCGTGCGCCATCACCCAGGCGCTGTTCGCGATGGTCGTGAGCACGAGACTGATCTGGTCGGTCGCGTCGCCGAAGTCGCGCATCACCGCGCGGATGTGGCTGCGCTTGGAGATCCCCGCCATCCGCGGCCAGATGCCGCTCACCGCGGGGATGAGCGGCGGCACGGCGGCCACCACGAGCACGAAGAGCGTCCAGACCGCGGGCATCGCGCCGCCGAGCAGCCACGCGGCCAGCAGCGTGAGGAAGGCCGCCGGCATGCTCATCGTGCGGCGGAGGTTGTCGATCATCTTCCAGCGATGGATCGCCGGAAAATGCTCGCGCAGGATCCATGGCAGCAGCTGCCAGTCGCCGCGCGCCCACCGGTATTGGCGCGACGCGGCGGACAGATAGTTCGCGGGCGCGCTCTCGAAGAGTTCGACATCGGTGACGAGACCGGCGCGCGCGAACAAGCCCTCGAACAGATCGTGACTGAGCAGCGTGTTGTCGGGAACGCGGCCCGCCATGGCGGCCTCGAACGCGTCCACATCGTAGATCCCCTTCCCCGTGTACGATCCTTCGGCGAAGAGATCCTGGTACACGTCGGACACCGCCGCCGCGTAGGGATCGATCCCCGAAGCGCCCGACGTCATCCGCTGGAACCGGGATCCGCCGCGTCCCGGCAGGGGCGCCGTCACGCGCGGCTGCAGCACCGCGTAGCCCTCCACCACGCGGCGAGTGGCGTCATCCAGCCGCGGGCGGTTGAGCGGATGGCGCATCGTGCCAACGAGGCGCGCCACCGCGCCGAGCGGGATGCGTGTGTCCGCGTCCAGCGTGATGACGTAGCGGACGCTGCCGGGCAGCGGGGCGTCGGGCGGGAGAAAAGTCGTGTCCGTCGCGCCACGCAGCAGCCGGTTGAGCTCGTGGAGCTTGCCGCGCTTCCGCTCCCACGCGATGAACGCGTTCTCGCTCGGGTTCCAGAGGCGCCGCCGGTGCACGAAGAAGAAGCGCATGCCGCCGCTGGGCGGTGCGCCGTGCCGCGCGTTCAGCTGCGCGATGCCGGCGCTCGCCGCGGCGAGAATCGCGTCGTCGCCGTCCATCTCCGCCTTGGGTGCGTCGCTGAAATCCGAGATCAGCGCGAAGTGCACATGGCCCTCGGGATTCGCGAGGTAGTGCACCTCCAGGCGTTCGATCTGCTCTTCCACGTCGCGCACCGACGTGAACAGCGTGGGCACCGCCACGAGCGTGCGGCACTCGGCGGGCACGCCCGACTTCCACTGGAGCCGCGGCAGCAGCGCCGGCAGGATGACCGTCGTGACGAAGCGATTGAGGATCGCGAGCGCGAGATCCGACGCGGGGACGAGCGCGAGGGCGCCCATCACGATCAGCCCGGTCGCGGTGAGCCCGGTGGCGGCCGCGAGACCGAGCGGCGCGGCAAGGATCGCGAGCGTGAGCAGCGCGAGCGTGCCCAGGTAGCCCGGCGTGGCCGCGGCGCGGAACGCGCGCCCAAGTCGGAGACGGAGTGGCGCGCGGAAGTGGACCTGCTGCTCGAATGCGCGCCGGCCCCCGCCAATGAGATAGTAGCCGGGGTCGGCGCGCCGCGGATCGGCGGGCGGCGGCATCGCGCGCGCGTGCGCGGCCGCCTCGAGCGCCGCGCGCGCGATCTCGAGCTCCGTGTGCCGGGATCCGCGCGCGAGACTCTCGATCGCGTGGCGGTAGCTGTCGCGGCTGTTGAAGTCCATCTCGGCGAAGTCGCTCGCGTCGCACAGCGCCTCGTCCACGAGGCTCACGCTCTCGAAGAACGCCGTCCAGTCGAGCGCGGACATGAGCCGCATGCTGACGATGATGTTCCGCACCGTGACCGTCATTGCCGCCTGGCGGCGGTGCTCCACCAGCGCGATCTCGTCGGCGGTGGTCCCCTGCGCGGCGAGGCGCTCGTTCAGCCAGACGAGCGCGGGCGTGACCGCCGGATCGCGGTCGCGCAGCCGCTGCACCAGCTCCACGGCGAACGCCGTGACGAGCCGCGGGCTCTCGTCGCGCGACATGACCTCGGCCACCGAGGTGACGCCGCGCGCGCTGAGGCCGAGCAGTTCATCGGCCAGCGCGTCGGCCTGCATGCCGCGCCTCGCGCGACCGCGCGATGGCGTCGGCCACGCGGCGGAGATTCTCGACGAGCACCACGCGCAGCGAGATCGTGACCGCCCAGAGCTCGCCGATCGTGAGCGGCTGCACTTTCTGGTAGGCGCGCACGAAGCGGCGCAGCAGTTCCGGATCGAAGCGGCTGTCGGTGTGCGCGACGAAGGCCCACGCGATGCCGTAGACGCGCGGATAGCCGGCGAGCGGGCCGTCGGCGAGCGCGGGGAGTTCCTTGTAGAAGCTGGGCGGCAGGTCGGCGCGGATCTCGCGCAGCTGCTCATCGACGACGAAGAAGTTGTCGAGCAGCCACTCCGCGGCCGGCGTGATCCAGCGCTCCTCGCGGATCGCCTCGGCGAGCAGGCGATTGACGCGGCGGAGCACGCGGCCGTTCTCGTCCACCCGCGGCAGCAGCGGCTGCCGCGGCTCCGTTCCCGACGTGACGATCTGTGCCGCGGCCAGCGATTCAGCGTGCTGCTCGAGACGCTCGGCACTGAAGAGCTCAGAGCGGATCGGTTCGTCGAGCGGGGGAAGCGACGGAAAGAAAAGCGGGATGGACGGGACGCGCACGAGCGACACTCCATTTACGAGCTGCTCCGTTGAAGACTAGCGACGGCGGAGAGGTCGTGGCACCCCTCCGCCGCGGGCGAATCTCGAACCGCGTCTTGGTCCCCGAACTCCGCCATTCGCCATTGACGTGTGGTACGAGCGACGACGTTGCTGGTAGATGTTACGGCAACGCCAAGTACGCCCGAGCCGTTACCACACGTCAATGGCCAATGGCGGAGTTCGGGGGACCAAATACGCAGTTATGTCAGTAGTCCGTCGAGCGCCGCGTAACTCTCATTCATGCCGTTCTCCATGCCCGAGTCCAGCATGCCGTTGCGGTCCTCGGGGGTGAGGAAGAGCGAGACGCACACGAGCCGGGTGCGGTCGCCGCCCAGATCGAGGAAGTCCGAGGTCTGGAGCGCGACGTGCGTCGGCATGCCGTCCCATTCGAACGTCTGCACGAGACGCTCGGGCGCGCGGATCTCGCCGAATCGCCCCTCGAAACCGTGCGCGCCATCCGGCGCGTGCTCCACGAAGCGCCAGTGCCCGCCGTTCTTGAGATCGAACTTCTCCACCACGACATGGTTTCCCCGCCCCCACCACTGCGCGATCAGGTGCGGTTCCGTCATCGCCTGCCAAACGCGCTCGCGCGGCGCGTTGAAATCCCGCTCGACGCGCACCGTGCGATCGGTGGGCGTGCTGAGTTCTGCCTTCATGGTCGCGGACATAACAGCCTCCATGTGGATCCGAGAACTGTTATACCCCCGAACGCCGATTCGTCCCCGCGTTCAGCGGTCGAGTTCCTGAGCGAGCGGCGCGATCGACGCCCGCGCCCCGCTGGATGCCCCGGTCAGCAGTTCAGCCCACATCGCGCTCCAGATCGCGCGGAGCCGCTCGAGCTCGGCCTCGGTCACCGGACCCGAGGCCCGCCCGGCGCGGAATGCATCGACCGCGCGCGCCGCGCCCATCACGACACCGCGAATGAAGGCGCTGTCCCGCGCGGACCGGCCGGTCCCGGCCTCGATCAACGCCGTGAAGTATCCTGCGCTCCCCGTCGCGAGCGACATCGCGCGGCCCGCCGACGCATCCACATCCGCCGGCGCCGCGAGACCCGCGCGCGCGAATGGCAACGCCCAGTTGTCGGCCACCCATGGGCCGGCCGGATTGTCGAGCCACACCCAGGCGTGCAGCATCGCGAGGCGCGCGCCGGCCATCCCTCCATGCGACTCGGACATGGGACCAGTCACGCGCGCCTCTTCCTCCATCGTGGAGTGATGGCCGTGCCACGCCTCGGTCGATGGAAAATCCGGCGGCTCTTCGCCGGCGAGCAGCGGCAGCGCGTACGCGACGCCGACGAGCGTCGGGTGGCCGTCGATCGTTGCGTATTCGAGCACGGCCGGATGCGCCGCGTCGAAATCGCGCGCGAACACGCGCACCATGCTGATCCAGTGCTCGCCCATCCCGGGGAAATCCGGCCCCATGATCGCGTATCCATCGGCGATGGCTGCGCGTTGGTCCCGATACTTCACCGTGCTGCTCCTCGCGACCGCGAGGAAACGGGAAAGGCTGTCCGCGCCGTGGCCGGAAGGGCGCGTCTCCTGCGCGACCGTGCGGCTTCCGAACGTGACGAACGCGAGGATCGCCGACACGGGCAGCGCCCGGACCGCCCGCGCGATCATGGTTCGGCGACCACGATCTCGTTCTGGTGATGCGCGGCGAGCAACTGCGCTTCGATCGCCGGGCTGAGGCCCTGGGGGAAACGGCTCAGCTTCGCGAGCGCGGCGCGGGTCTGGGTGCTAGGGGACCTGCCGCCCTTGATGGTCTCGGAGACATCGTCGAATGAGGCGTACGAGATCACCGAGTACGGTATGAGCACGACCTGGCCCTGATTCAGCACCACGATGCCGGTGTCACGCATGGCGAGCAACTCCGCATCCATGGTGCCGTGTGCCAACTCGATGGTGGCCGACACACCCGCCGGTTGCTGCGCGGGCCCGAAGCTCTGCGTGCTCGGCCCGAAGTGGCAGCCTGACAGCGTGAGCGCCGCGACCGCGGCCGCGAGAAGTCTGTTCCCGGGCATTAGCGCACCGGGATGAAGGACGTGAAGCGCTCTTCCGCGGTCGATCCGCGCGTGGCGCCCCACTGGTGCATCTCCAGCACGAGCGAGCTGTCGCCCGGCAGATAGGGGATGGGCGACGGATTCCCGCGGATCCAGGATCCGAGGATCCATTCCGTATAGTATCCCTGCGCGCCGAGCAGGAAGGTCCGCGGCATGCCGTTCCCGGCGCCTACATCGAAGTGCAGCGTGAATCGCTGACCGGGCGTCGTCATCACGTAGCTCGCATCGGCGTCGCTCAGATTGCGGAGCGCCGCGCTGTCGGGGTGATCGCGGGCATCCAGGACGACCGTCGGCTCGATGATGCGCGGGGTGGGATGCCGCACGCGGGACGCGATGGTGATGCTCCGGATGCGCCAGTGATCGGCGACGAACCAGAGGCGCGCGTGCAGCGTGTCGCCGCGCGGCGCCGGCACGACGGCCGCGACGCGGCGGAAGACGAGCGGCCCGCCGTCGGGGATGTACGCGGCCTCCGTGTACCCCGTGTCGCCGGCGACCGCGACGTGCAATCCCATGCGCCGGCCGTACCAGCGGCCGAGCTCCACGGCGTAACCGATCGTGCTCAAGTCGCTCGCCTCCCAATCGACCCCCCGCGCGCCCTGCTGCGCGAGCATCCGGTCGCGCAGCAACATGGTGGTCAGCGGGCTGCTCTTCAGGTCGAAGACGATCGCGACGCTGTCCGAGGGGAATCCGCCCGCGGGCGCCGGCACGGTGAGGTCGATGAAGTCGTTCAAGTCGGACGAACTCGCTCCGGTGAGCAGCCGCTCATCGGAACGGTAGACGACGCCGGCGGCGAGCATCGCCCGCACGTCGCGACCGGAGCGATCGCGCATCGCGCTCGCCGCGACCGGCGCGCGCACCGCGATCGGCGCGTCCGCGCCATCGGGGACCACGGTCTCGTCGGCGTCGTGCCGCACTTCCAGCAGCGACAGTTGATTGATGTAGTGCGTCTCCAGCATCTCGTCGCGCACCTCGAGCGACACCGTGCCCGTGGCGTCGGGCTGCGCGCGGAGCACGTGCACGTCGCGGCGCTCGAAGAGCGGCGCAATGCTCAACGAGAAGAGCTCCGCTTCGAGAGTGAGGGATCCCGCGCTGTCGGAATACACGGTGGGGCAGGATGAACAATTGCTCGTGCACTGCGCGCGCTGCGACGTCCCGGCCCCCGCCGCCACGGCGATCCCGCCGAGCACCACCCCCGTCGCCAGGGTGGAGACGATGATCGTCGGCCCCCAATGCGTCTCGCCGTGGAAACTCTCCATCGCCGCGACGCTGTCGAGCGACACGGCATTCACGTATGCGGAATCCGCGAGCGACAGCCCGTAGCGCACGCCCACGCCGCTCACCGCGCCGCCATAGATCGTCAGGCCGCCGCGGAACATGACGGTCGAGCCGTTGGTGAGATGGACCTTCACCGGCGTCGTGACGTGCACCGGCGCGGGGGCCGGCGTCCTGGCGACCTCGGTGGTCTGCACGCCGCGGAAGATGAAGCACGCCGCGATGCCGGGCAGCGTGAGCATCATCGCCGCGGTCACGGCCCGCGTCCGGAGCGAGGAGTGGCGGGTCCACCCGAAGCCTGCGTCTCTCACAAGGCCCTCTCTGAGAACGGTGACGGCACGCGGCGCACCCGGTCTTGTGCAAGATCCGGGCGCCGGTAGGTTCGAGACGGGGCGTTGGCCCCCGGGCGTGCCGGCGCGACCGCCGCATTGCTCAGAGCTATCTCACACCCGGAGTGCCCGCCAGTGGCAGCGGGGCAGGATGAGGAGGGCGAGTCATGCCGGAAGCGATGCCGTCCTCGCGGCGAGCGAAACTGGCCGCGACGATCGAGGCGATGGTCTCCCCACTGCGTCATCCGACGCCCGGACATTGGGTGCGTGACTCGATGGCGCGCTTCGCGGCGCTCATGGAGACCAATGTCTCGATCCTCGCATCCAACATCATCGATGACCGGGCAACCATCAGCAGCGACGACCGGCTGGCGGAGGGGATGAGTTCCTGGAGCCTCTTCGAGCGCGGCCGGCTGCATTTCACGGAGACCGAGATGGAGGAGAATCTCACCGTGATCCGGCCGAACACGGTCACGAGCGTGTACACCTCGCTGATTGGCGGCGCGTACTCCCGCTCCGCGTTCTTCAAAGAGGTGCTGGAGCCGGCCGGGCGGTGATCCGCACGGCTCTCCCGGCGCCGCGCGTGCGGTGTCCGGTGTCCGGCCCGGCACGACCGCCGCACGGGCGCTGTCTTGCGCTGGTAGCGCAGCCGCGGTGCAGAGCGCGATGAGAGCGGCGAGGAGGCGCATCAAGGATCGTCGGTGAGCAGTGCTATGGAATACTCGGGATCCGCGCGGCATCGATCGGTGCCTCGCAGGTGACCGTGACATTCACAAATGCGTTGAAGTTCTTGTCCGCGGTGTACGCCACGGGGGCGGGCGGCGTGCATCCGGCGGGGACCGACGGAAACGTGACGGTCCCGGTGGCCACTAGCACCGTGAGAACGGCGTACGCGCCGTTCGCAGACGTGGTGTCCGCAAGCGTGGGGTACCCGGTCGGTGTGACGTTCACAGCGACGTTCGCGAGCGGCCCGCCCAAACTGCTGCTCACGACCCCCGACACGGTGGCGAGGAATGGACCGGTGAACCCACCAATGCTCCCGCCGCAATCGCCGAAGACGACCGCGCTGGCGACGAGTGCCGTCGCGCGAATGACGCGTCGAACGAGGAGAGCGGCAACGGATCGAGACATCTCGGGCATCGTTCTTCCTCTCGGAGGGAGGGGCGAGCGTGCGGTGCGACGATCAGAACTGCAGCCCGACGCTGAGACCGGGTCCCTTCGCGATCGCGTCCCAGCACGGCGCGAGCGTGAGCGAGATCCGCTTGTCGGACCGCGGCACCGTCCTCGGCAGCACGCTGATCGAAACGTGGCGCGGCTCGACCGCGGCTGCGGGGCGCGATGCCGCGAGGCTCGCACGCGCAGGTTGGCTCGCCTGCCCCGAGAGGCGCGAAGCGCACAGCGTGAGGAGAACCGGGATCATGATAGCGCGCATGGCCATTTCCTCTGTTGGAAGGGCGGACGCAGCAGGTTCGCCGCGCGCATACGCTACCGGGTGGCACTCAACCGCACCTCAATTCGGCAAACCGACTGCCCGGCCGCTTGGGGCGAACGCCCCATCCCCGCCGACTTCGCGCGCAAGACCATTGGGAGACCCCAGCCGGCGCGCCGGGCATCGCCACTCCACGCGCCTTCATTAGACCTTCCTCACGATTGCCGGAGACGCGCAATGATCCACTCCACGCGAGGTCTTCAATAGCCTTGCGTCTCACCCACGGCGGGCGTACGCTAGGGCGCGGCCGCGCTGGAACCGCGCCGCTGGAGTCGCGCCCCTCTCTCATTCCGGGCACCATGCTGCGCCTGAAGACGTTCGGAGCGCTGGCCATCCTGCGGAATGGCGAACTGGCCGAGGATGTCCGCATCCAGCGCCGCCATCTCGCGCTGCTCGTCGTACTCGCCGCGGACGGCGGCGGCGTCACGCGCGACCGTCTGCTCGCACTGTTCTGGCCTGACCGCGAACCGGAGAAGGCGCGCCATTCACTCGACGAGGCGCTGAGCAGGCCGCGCCGGGCCATCGGGCGGGAAGTCATTCTCGAGGGCCAGGCGTCGCTCGTGCTCAACCGCGCGCTGCTCGGCAGCGACATCGCCGACTTCCGCGAGGCAATGGACCGCGGCGACTACGAAGCCGCGGTCGCGGCGTACACGGGCCCCTTCCTCGACGCCGTGTACGTGGACGGGGCGCCCGACTTCGAGCAGTGGACGCACGCGCGGCGAACCGCGTTCGCCAAGGAATATGAATCCGCGCTGTTCAAGCTCATGCAGGCCGCGATCGCCGCGGGCGACTATCCGCGCGCGGTGATGCTCGCGAAGCGCGCCGCGGACGGCAATCCCCTGTCCGGCCTGGTCACGGTCGCTCTCATGATGGCCCTTTGCTACGCCGGCGATCAGACGGCGGCACTCGACGCCTACCGCGTCCACGCCACGCTGGTGCGCGAGGAGCTCGACGCCGAGCCCAATCCTGACGTGATCGCGTACGCCGAAGAAGTACGTGCGGGGCGCGTGCGGCCTCCGGCGAACGCGGCCGCTGGCGCGCCCCCGCCGCCGGCTCCCCGCTCCGCTCCCGCGGCGGAACGGCCCACGGACCCCGGTCCGTCGGTGGCCGTGCTGCCCTTCGTGAGCATCAGCACCGAGGCGGGCGACGACTACTTCAGCGATGGGATGACCGAAGCGATCATCAATGCGCTTGCGCGCGTCCCCGGCCTGCGCGTGTGCGCCCGCACTACGACTTCGCAGTTCAAGAACAAGGCGGTGGATGTGGTCGAAGTCGGGCGCCGTCTCGGCGTGCGCGCCGTGGTCGAGGGCACCGTCATCCGCGACCACGACAAGGTGCGCGTCTCTGCGAAACTCATCGCCGTCGAGGATGGTTCGCAGACCTGGCTCGGCCAGTACGAACGCGCGCTCGACAACGTGTTCGCCATCCACGATGAGATCGCGCAGCGGATCGCCCAAACGCTGCGGGTGACGGTCATGGGCAAGGGCCCGGCGCCGCGCCCGTCCGTGGTGACCGCGGCGTATGAGCGCTTCCTGCACGGCCGCCACTTCCGCAGCAAGCGGAGCCCGGACGGCCTGCGGCGCGCGATCAAGTTCTACCGCGAGGCCGTCGCCATCGCGCCGGAATACGCCGAGGCGTATGCGGCGGAGGCGGACACGTACGCGGCGGCGCTCGCATATGGGGCGGTGCCGCCGCAGGAGGCGATGCAGCGTATCCGCGCCGTCGCGGCGCGCGCGATCGCGATCGATCCGAATCTCGCCGAGCCGTACGCGGCGCTCGGCGCCGTGGCCGCACTGTGCGACTGGGACTGGGAGGGAGCGGAGCGCCTCTTCGAGCGCTCGCTCGCGCTCGACCCGCAGTACCAGACCGCGCACATGTGGCGCGCGAATTATTGCTACGTGCCGCTCGGCCGCTTGGACGAAGGGCTCGCCGCGCTCCAGCGCGCGCGACGACTCGACTTCGTCTCCCCGGTGCTCAACTGCTCGATCGGCATGACGCAATTCTTCGCGCGCCGGTTCGACGACGCAGCGGAGCAGTTCCGCAGCGCTCTGGAGCTGGACCCGGGATTCCTGTACGCGAACTATTTCCTGGGCCGCACCGAGATACAGCGGGAGCACTTCGCCGCGGCGATCGATGCGCTCGAACGGACGGTCGTGCTGAGCGATGGCGCCGGCGTCGCGCGCTCGGCGCTCGGCTACGCGCATGCGCGCGCGGGCGATGCGGAGGAAGCGCTCGCGATCGCCGCGCGTCTCGAGAGGCCGTCCGCCACGGAGTATGTGTCCGCCTTCGAGCCGGCGTTCGTGCACCTCGGGCTCGGCAACGATGACGCGGCGATCGCGGGCTTCGAGCGTGCATGCGAGGAGCGATCCCCCTTCGCGATCTGGCTGGGTGTGCAGCCAGAAGCGGCCCACCTGCGCGGGAACGCGCGCTTCGACGCGGTGCTCCGCCGGATGGGGCTGGAGCGCACGTGACCAAGAAGCCGGCGGGCGGCGACAGCGAGTTCGCCGAACGGTACGAGATCGGCCGCGAACTCGGCACCGGCGGCACGGCCGTCGTCTATCTCGCGAACGACAAGAAGCTGGGGCGGCAGGTGGCCATCAAGCTGCTGCTGCGCGGCATCGCCTCGGCGGTGAGCGCTGATCGATTCCTGCGTGAGGTGCGCGTTGCGGCACAACTCGTGCACCCGCACATCGTGCAACTGTTCGACGCGGGCTCCGAGGATGGACTCCCGTACTACAGCATGCCCTACATCGCCGGCGAGACGCTGCGCACGCGGCTGGCGCGCGAGACGCAATTGTCGGTGAGCGACGCGTTGCACATCACGCGCGAGGTGGCGGACGCGCTGAACTATGCGCATGCCGCCGGGCTGGTGCATCGCGACATCAAGCCCGACAACATCCTGCTCGCCGATGGGCATGCGATGGTCGCCGACTTCGGGATCGCCAAGGCGATCCAGGCGGCCACGGGTGGCGACACGGCGGAAGCGATCACCGCCACGAACGTCGCGATCGGCACGCCGCATTACATGAGCCCGGAGCAGCAGATGGGCGATGATCAGCTCGACGGCCGGAGCGATCTGTACAGTCTGGCGACCGTGCTCTATGAGAATGCTGGCCGGCACGCCGCCGTTCACGGGGAAGAACGCGCAGGAGATCTTCGCGAAGCGCTTCATGGAGGATCCCGCACCGCTCTCGGCCGTGCGGGAGGATGTGCCCGACGCCGTCGAGCGCGCGGTCATGCGCGCGCTCCGGCGCGAACCGGCGGAACGCTTCGCGAGCGTGCGCGACTTCGCGGACGCGCTGGCCGGCGGCGCATCCGCCGGCCCCGTCTCCAACGGGAGCAAGGACGAGCTGCCATCGATCGCGGTGCTCCCGTTCGAGAACATCCCGCCGGATCCGGAGAACGAATATTTCTCGGAGGGCATGGCCGAGGGCGTGAGAGCCGCGCTCGGGCGCTTGCGGCGGCTCAACGTCGTGGCCCGGACGTCCGTGCTCGCGCTGAGGGATCAGCACGCCGACGTGCGCGAGATCGGCCGGCGACTCAAGGTGAAGTGGATCGTCGAGGGCACGGTCAGCCGGAGGAACGGACACCTGCGCATCGCCGTGAGCCTCGTGAAGACGAGCGATGGGTTCGCGGACTGGAGCGACGTGTTCGACCGGGCGACGGCGGATG
>CAVVTZ010000007.1:0-980005 GCA_963751275.1 uncultured Gemmatimonadaceae bacterium
TGCCACGCATCGCTTGAAGGCTAGTGTGAAGGAAGGCGTCGGCGCTGCGAAGCAAGTCCCGAACTTCGGTTGGCGGCAGTTTGCCGTAAAGCGTGACCCGGGAGCCGAGGTCGAGATCTCGCACCGTATAGCGAAGGCGTTGCATTTCGTTTCCCGAACCGACGATGCTGATCCGAACCTGAACACCCCGGTCTATAACGCGCCGCAGCGTCGCCAGCATGTACTCGTATCCCTTGCGCCAAATGATGGAGCCTACTGCAATCACATGAAAATCACCTTCGCCTCGCGCATGCCTGGTCTGAAATGATCAACATTGACAGCCGGCCGAATCACTTCCGCCTTCGCCGGGTCGAGGCCGAGAGTGATAGCATCGTCACGTATAGCCTCGCACACACAGTGGACCGCGCTCGCACGAGCGAAAGTCTGCTTCAGTTTGTTGGCATAGTCTTCGTCAATATGCGGCCGGATGAAGACCTGAGTTCCGCGACAACTGATGACGATGGGCGCTGCCACAATTCCAGGAACGGCAGATAGTCGATCGCCGCGGAATTCCACCGAAGTGAACGACATCCGGGTAGAGCGAAGCCAGAGGAATGACCTGCAGCAACGTCATGATTCCGCGGCGAAGAGATCCTTAGAGCGCGCCTCGTGTAGTATTGTCGCCCGACGAGACTGCGAAGCTCGTGCCATCATGACCAATGTGCCAAGAGTGGGCCTCCCAACATTAATCAGTCGAAAGCGAGACTCTTCGGCGTTGTCATCTCTGGCACCGCCGGTGACTGCGACAGTTACCTCAACGCCGGCACGGGCAAGACCATCAAGCCTGCGTTGAATGAACGTCTCCGCAGGCCACACCCCGCCGATAACGAGCAAGCGAATGGTCACGGCTGCTTCCTGAGGTACTCGTCCTCCCACAGCGCCAGGCTCAATAGCACCCAGAGCCCCCGGGCATGATCGGCAATGCCATTGAGGTGCTCCGCATACCAGTGCTTCAGGGCAGGTAGATCAAGCGGAAGGCCAGCTAATGCGTCGCGCTTGTAGAGCCGTTCTTCGAACAGCGGCCGCAGGCTCCCGCGCAGCCATGCGTCCATCGGGACCGTAAAGCCTCGTCTTCCTCTCCGTCTGGTATTCAAGCCTGCGCCCAAGGAGCGTGCGCAACGGCAACTTGCCGACCGACGACTTGAGATCGAGCATTGATCGCCAATCGATTCGAGTCGCAACATTGATGATTTCCTTATCCAACAACGGGACCCGAACCTCCAGTGAAAAATACATACTCGCGCGGTCGACCTTGAGCAAAACCATCGTCAAGTGATTCTGGAATTCATTCTGGCGGAGCCACTGGGCGGTCTGATTCGACTTCCGAGCCGACGTAGTCGTAGGCCGTCATTTCACGCGGCCATGAACCCAGCGTCGGGAACAACCGCCCGAGCGTTGACTCTGGAATACGAGTATGCCTCGATCGGTACCAGTCGCCGATTGATGCGCGCCGTATATCGTAGGTGGCCGTCCCGCGTCCGAGGTACTTCTTGGCCCCCCATCGCGCAGTCCGAAGCCATTGAGGTTGCGCGAACTGCTCCGCCACGCGCAGCACCGCCGAGAATCGTCCAGCGTATCCAAGGAACAGCTCATCGCCGCCGTCTCCCGATAGAGCGACCTTGACTCGCTCGGAGGCGATCCGCGAGACAAGCATGGTCGGAAGGATCGAGTAGTCCGCGAACGGTTCTCCACATGCGCGTACTGCGTGCGGCACCAGTTCGAGCGCATCGTCGGCGGTAACGTGCCGAGTCACGTGATCGACCCCGATCTCGGCTGCGTATCGGGAGGCATCCTCGACTCGTCTGTCTCTCAAGGTCTCGGTGCCGATCGTGAACGCGGGAAAGTCATGCCCGAGGGTCCCGGCCATCGCCGCCGTGATGAGCGGCGAGTCGATGCCGCCCGACAAGAAGGAGCCAACCGGTACATTGCTCACGATCTGCCGCTTGATTGCGGATTTCAGCGCTGAATCGAGCGCATCGATTGCCGCGGCGCCGTGCAGATCAGCCTCCCGCTCTCGCGGGAACTCGAAGTAGCGGCCCCGCTCCTCTACGCCGTTGGGCCGTACCCTGATCCAAGATCCTGGCTCAATCAATTCCGCCCCTGCATCATCGCGAAGGGCGCTGGGATGTATCCGAGTCGGAGATACAGCGACCTCCCAATGTCTGAAGTCCGCCGTCCCGCGCACCACGGATGATGAAGGATCTGATCGAACTGGGAGGCGAAGACCCACCCGCGTGCGTCTCTCAGAAGGTAGAGCGGTTTGATTCGGCGTGATCGCGCGCCACCAGCAACGTCCGATCGGCAATCGAGTAGAAGCCGAGCGCAAACATGCCATTGAACCGATCGAGCGCCGTCGTACCCCAGTCGATCAGCGCTGCGAGTACTACCTCCGCATCGCCTGTCGATCGGAACCGCCGGCCTCGCGACTCAAGTTGATCCCGCAGCACCCGATAGTTGAATAAAGCTCACCATTGAAGACGAGCGCGTATGCGCCGTCGGCGGAGAGCATTGGCTGGTGGCCGGCGGGCGACAAGTCGAGGATCGACAGCCGACGGAATGCGAGCGTGCAATGCGGATCCGCGTTCCAGAGTCCCTCATCGATCCGGCCCGACGGCGCGCCATCGCGGCGATGAGGCGTGGCCAATCGGCCTCGCTCTTGCTGGGCTCGCGCCGCAGTTCCCCGAGGACTCCGCACACTTACGGCGCCACCCTTGGAACGCGCCAAGAGCTGGCAGCCATGTAAAGCGAGCTTACGCGAGCCGCTACAATTGGCCACGCGAACTGGAGAGCTCTCTGCCGAGCCGAGGTGGCAAGACGTCGCTGGAGCGAAATATTCTCAAGGATACGAGCGGCCGAGTGCGCCATGGCCACGGCGTCGCCTGCGGGGGTGAACAAGGCGCAATCGTCTGACAGATAGTCGCGGACTCCACCGATGTCGGTCGCCACCACCGGCGTGCCGCACGCGATAGCCTCAAGAGCGGAGGAGGTTGCCGTCGCGTCGAGCAGAGGAAGCAAGAGCAGAGAAGACCGTTGGTACCACATGACTAGCTCGCTATCCGGAAGATCCGTCAGCAGTGTGATTCGTGCGTGCGCAGGAACTTGGCCCGCAAACCGCGAGGGTACTATCGCGACTATTCGGGTCGGCCCCGAGGTGACGTCGAAGAGCTGAGCGACACGCAGCAGCGTCTCGAAGTCACGAAGATGACATCCGTACGAACAAGCACAGCCCGGGATCGCGCGGGGCCTCGGGCTCCGCCGGCCGAAAGACCTCGGTATCGACGCCGAGAGGTATCATCCACACTCGGTCGTGATTAACGAGCGATCGAACCGCGCGGAGCTGATTCGAGGCCACGCAGATCGCTCCGTCCAGGCGTGTTAGGAAGGAGGGATCGGGAAACAGCCTACCAAATTGGGATGGCGGAAAATGGAATGTGCCGATGCTCTTCCACCCGAGCGCGGAGCTCCAGCGAGCCGTATAGTGGAAGTCATTCTCCGCATTGAGGAAGTGCGCGACGCCTGGGCGCGTGCCAATCATGTGACCGAGTAGCGTTAGCTCCTTCGAGAAGCTTGTTGTGGAGTACACCCCTCCACACCTCCGCGCGAATGCCCGTTGGACGCGCCAAGGAGGAAACGCGCGCTCGCGCTCCTCGATTATCTCAGCATCGACGTAGTCCTGGATTCTTCCGTAGCCGGAAGCCTCTGCGTGATGGGAGGAGCGGTGATCAATCAACACAGGTCTCGCCAAGTTTCCTTCCTCGAATAAGGGAGCAGCGGTCCGAGGTCTCATCCAAACCGGCGCGCATTGGGGAGAAACTGTGCCACCAGTTGTGATTTCCCGGCGGGCCGTCGTTGCATTATCGTTAAGATCGAAGTAATTCTGGCCATTAAGAGCGCGGCTTCTCGCCACATCCGAAATTGTCGGTGTGGATCGAGGCTTCGCAATCTAGAACACAGTCGATTGGACAGCGACCTCTGACTCCTCCGCGGTGCATTTCGACACTGTCCTTATGGCATCCCTTCACGCCCCGCTCGATCGGGTGGAAGGCCGAGGACGTCGCGATATCGTATAGCCGCCCTCACATCGCGGCGCTGAAAGACCTCTCCACTCGCTACGGGATCGGCTGTCGCGTCGAATACCTGACCGATGCGGTCTTTCCCTCGAGTGAAACGCGCGACGGTGTTGAGTGGCGATACTGGCCGCGAAGCCTCCGCGCAAGTGAACGCGCGGGTGAATACCGGCATGAGCTCTCCATCACCGGCCTGCTCGCCACGATCGCGCGGCCAGCCGACGCGACGATAATCAATACATCGGGGTTTGGTGGCACCTACGCGCGGGCGCTCGCCCGCGCGTCTCGTTTTCGGCATCGCCGATACATTGCGATGGTAGGCGGCCTCTTTGCGTCGCCCCTCGGGAAGCAGCGAGAGTACTTCAATCAAGCCTCCGCGATCGCCGTACATACGGAGGCTTTGCGCAACTTCCTGATTGACGAGGGTCTTCCAGCGACCAAGGTTGTGGTCGTCCCACTTGGTGTGGATACGGCCCAGTTCGCTCCGCCGTCCACACAGCGATTGCCTGACCAAGGCCCGGTGTTGTTATTCGTCGGCCGCCTCACTCCGTCAAAGCGCGTGGACGCCGCGATCCGGGCGACGGCCGACTTGAGGCAAGTTCGTCCCCGACGCGAGACTGCGGATCGTAGGCCCGTCTTCCGACCTAGGGTACGTGGTGGCGCTTCGCGAGTTGGCCGTGAGGCTCTCGATCGACGACGCAGTAGAGTTCGTGGGACCGGTACGCTATTCGGAGCTTCCAAATCACTATCGGGCCGCAGACCTTCTCGTTGTTCCGAGCGCGGCCGAAGGGTTTGGAATGGTGATCGTGGAGAGCATGGCGCGCTGGTACGCCAGCGGTGGTGCTCGCCTCGGCTGGAGGCCCGATCCGAGATTGTTAGCGAGGGCCGGGACGGGATGCTCGCAACGGCAGAGGGATTTTCTCGCACTGTTGCAGAGCTGGTCGAGGATAGCGAACGACTTCGCGCGATGGGCAAGGCGGCTCGCGCCAAGGTCCTTGAGCGCTATACCTCCAAGGTCACCGCTAGCGCACTTGAGGATCTGCTGTTGCGCGACGACACGCGGGATGGCTAGCCCCCAACCGACGAGAAAGACGGCTGAGAGAACAACCCCTTTTGGCCTTGCCGATCGCATGAGCCTGCTACGCAAGCCGCTGTTTGACGCGGAGAAAGGGTCTCTCGACGAAACGGTACGACATCACCGAGACAATGACGCTGAGAGGAGCTACGATCCCCAATCGCATGTACGGATTGATGGCCGGCCACCAGACATTTACTAAGAAAACAATCGGCCAATGCCAAAGATATAGCCCGTAAGAGATTCGACCGATGAACACGGCGGGAGCGGCCTCGAGAACGCGAGACGCCCAAGGCGAAGCCCGCTCAACGAGTCCCAGAATTATTAGGGCGGCCATAATGGCCACCAAGACGAACCCGATGTAAGCGTACAGTATGCGCGGAGGGGCCGAAACGACCATCGCGGCGATCCCAATCGCGCCGCAGATTGCCGCCGTATTCATTAGTGGCTTAGCCAGTGGGAGCGGATTCCAGCTCGCGCGCGCTAAGGCTAGAGTGGCGCCGACCAAGATCTGCGGCAGCCGGGCATCCGTGCCGAAATAGATCCGCTTCCACCCGAAGTGTCGGTATAGCAGCACCGACTCGCAGGCGGACGCGACTGTGAGCACGACTGACACCCAGAACGCGCCGCGGACTTGGAATCTTCGCAACACAAGCAAGAGCGCGAGCGGCCAGACAAGGTAGAACTGCTCCTCTACCGCCAGTGACCATGTGTGAGCGAGAATGCCGAAACGATGCTGCGTACCGCCGATGCTGAGCCAATTGATCGTATAGGTGATTGCTCCCACTGCACCATCAGCCGCCTGTTTGCGTGCGTTGGCGTCGAGGCCAGAGACGGCAAGAACTGATACGGCCGCAACAGCGAGTAAGGCCGGGTAGAGGCGCAATAGGCGCCGGACGTAGAACCTGCCGATTCGGATGTCACCCGTCTTCGCGTACTCGGCGAGCAACACCGAGGAGATCAGGAATCCACTGAGCGTGAAGAAGATATCGACACCGATCCCACCTCCCCGCGTCCAGGGAATTTCGCAATGAAGCAGGATTACGATCGTGACCGCGACCGCACGCAGTCCGTCCAGGGCTGGCCAATAGAATTCCGTCGGCGCGGTCGGCCGATCTGCACCGAAGGAGCTCGCTTGGTCCCTTAGCGCAACTAGCGGCACTGAATCACCTCGCGTATCGTCGATCTTCCTCACGATCACTGCGGGTCGATCCATCGCAGCAAGATCCTCGCCGTGCGATGCGCAATCGCCCAACTCGCACCGCTCGAGCGGTTGCAAGTATATGCCCAGGGGTCAATGGTGTCCGATTTGCGGCTTTCCGACTTCTCGAGGTACTCGGCGAGGAGAAGATCGGCTCGGAGCCGGCGTTCGTGGACGACTAGCAGCAGGCCATTTCGCTACCGTCGTTAGTCGGCGGCTTTAAGCCAAGACACGTACCGTATGCAATCGATTAGCAGTTGTCATTTGCCGAGGCAAGTAGACTGATTGATCGGGGTAAAATGTCCGTTCCGGCGTGGAGGGAGTCAATGACGTGGAATCCGCTCGACGTGATCGTGGAGATCGAGGCGCCACAAGAGCTCAATAATTCTTCCTATGTGCTCGCCGGCCTCTTCGATCTTGAGCATGCCGGGATCGTGCGCGAAGTGAGACTGATGCCCAGCCTCAATCTTCATTGTGGTGAGATCCACGTTGGGCCGGCCGGTGAGATTCGTCGTTCCGAGTTTCGCGCCTACCACACGACTTTCTTCACGGTTCGAACGAATCGTAGAAGAGTCCGTGTCGCTCTGGACTTTCGCGATGCGACGTTCGTGTTCCCGGAGGATGGGCTCCTCCACGCGGACGTTCTGTTTAAGCGCAGCTTTGACGATGCGATGGTCCACGCGATCCGTCAGCGATATTCGGTCCCGATACAGCCAGCAGGCTTGTTTCTCGTTGCACGGAGTCAGTACGAACGCGAAGAAATGTTTCTCGTCATCAACTGTTTCGCGACCACGATGCGAAACGGGACATGTTTCGACAGGTCGCTCCTGCCTCGCTGGGCAAGAGAGTTCCGCAAGGCGCGCGACCACGTGTCGCTGTTCCTGACGCAACATCCATTGACTTCACAGCTGTCGAGAAGCCGAGCGGATGCGTCGCGGCGAACAGTGTTCTTCCAGACCCGGACCTTTAACCGGACCGATGACGCGGATATCAATGAGGTTCACGCCAGCCGTGCCGCGCTGATCCGGGCGTTGAGGTCCGAATTCGGCGACCAATTCCTCGGCGGCTTTGTCCCCGATCAATTGAGTAGGTCGCAGTATTCCGACTGCCTTTCTTCTGTCCCGGCGGACAAGGCGACCTATCTCGCCGCCATGCGCAGTGCGGCGGTTGTCGTATATTCACGTGGGCTGCTCGATTCGGCTGCGCTGAAACTTGCCGAATACCTGGCGCTCGGAAAGTGTATCGTCGCAGAGCGAGTCGCCGGGCGGTTACCCGTCCCCGTTCGCGATGGTCACACCATTGCCGAATTCCGGACAGTGGAAGAGTGCGTGGCCAAGTGTCGTCACCTTCTGAACGCTCCTCTCGAACGCGCCAGAATGGAAGACGCAGCCCGCGCTTATTATGACGACTCGGTGGACCCTGCGGCGGGGATGTACCGGATGTTGGACACCGCCCTGCGGATAGCCAACGGGGCGCCCTAGGCAGCGAGCTCGACTACGCGCCACCCGCCCGGGTGGTCCACGGAAGCTTCGGCCGCACGATGCCGGGCAGATGTCCCGCGTAATCCCCGCGCGCCGTGTCGCCCTCAATGTTATCCACGACCTGGAACGCCACCGACTCCCGCTCGTTCACGTGCACGGTGACCGGATTCCACGTGGTGATCGCGCTCGTGATGACGAGACTTCCCTCCGCGAGGAAGTTCGGCGGGATCGTCACGCCGCTCGTATACCGCCCCACCGGCCGCGGACGGCGCCGCCACGACTCATCGTGGTCGACGCTGATGAACACGCAGACGCCCTCTTCGTTGTAGAAGCCCAGGTTCGGCGACAGCACGGTGCCGCCTGTCAGCACCTCGTACTCCATCTCGACCCGCACCGGCCGGCTGATATCCACCGCCTCGGCGATCTTCCCGTCCGCGTCCAGCACCCGCACCGCTCGCAGTCGCACGATCTCGTTCCCCGGTGCGGTCTTCAGATCCAACCATTCGCGCGCCGCCGTCGTGCCGATCCCCGAGTTCAGGTAGGAGCTGACGACCTCGTAGCTCGGTCCATCGGCGATCACCTGCCCTGCGTCGAGCAGGATCGTCCGCTCGCAGAGGCGGGTGATCGCGCTCATGTTGTGACTGACGAACAGCACCGTGCGCCCGTCGCGCCCGACGTCCTGCATCTTGTCCAGGCACTTCTTCTGGAAGCTCGCGTCGCCGACGGCGAGCACCTCGTCGACGACCAGGATCTCCGGCTCGAGGTGCGCGGCGACCGCGAACGCGAGCCGCACGTACATCCCGCTCGAGTAGTGCTTCACCGGCGTGTCGATGAACTGCTCCACCTCGGCGAACGCGACGATCTCGTCGAACCGCCGCACGATCTCGGCGCGCCGCATCCCGAGGATCGCCCCGTTCAGGAAGATGTTCTCGCGCCCGGTCAGCTCGGGATGGAATCCGGTGCCGACCTCGAGCAGCGAGCCGACGCGGCCGCGGATCTCGACGCGGCCGCTCGTCGGCTCGGTGATCCGCGAGAGCATCTTCAGCAGCGTGCTCTTGCCGGCGCCGTTCGCGCCCGATGATGCCGACGCACCTCGCCCGGCTCGACGTCGAAACGACACGTCCGCGCAGCGCCTCGATCCATTCGTCGGCGCCGTGCCTCGCGCCGAGCGCCGGCGCCGAAGCCGCGCGTGATCGTCGCCATGATCACGTCGCGCAGCGTCCGGTACGGCTCGCGCGCGCCCGATCCGGTAGCGCTTTCCGACGCGCCTCGGCGCGCGCACCGCGATGCTCAGACGACATCGGCGAACGTCCTCTCGATCCGGCGGAAGTAGAACGCGCCCGCTGACCAGCAGCAGCGACCGCCGCAGCGGAGCTGACGAAGATCATCGGGCCCGGCTTGGTGTTGCACGCCGAGCAGCGCCCAGCGGAAGCCCTCGCACGACGCCGGCCATCGGATTGAGCCCGAACACCGTGCGCCACGGCTCGGGCAGCAGCGAGCTGCGGAGTACGCGACCGGCGTCGCGAACATCCAGAGCTGCGCGAGGAACGGCACGAGGAACCGCACGTCGCGGAACTTCACGTTCAGCGCCGAGAGCCAGAGCCCGACGCCGAGCGCGGTCACGAGCGCGAAGCAGGAGGAAGCCGGCAGCCAGACCGCGTTCCACGTGCGGCGCCACGCCGTACCACGCCATCATCCCGAAGAGCACGAGCATCGCGACGGCCAGGTCGACGAGGCCGGCGAGCACCGTCGCGACCGGGATGATGATCCGCGGGAAGTACACCTTCTGCACGAGGTTCGCGCTCCCGACGAGCGAGTTCGAGCTCATGTTCAGCGCCGTCGCGAAGAACGTCCACGGCACGAGCGCGGTGAACGAGAAGATCGGATACGGGATCCCGTCCGATGGAACCTTGCGCGAGCTTGCCGAAGAAGAGGCTGAACACGATCATCGTGAAGAGCGGCTGGATCACCGCCCACGCCGCGCCGAGCGCCGTCTGCTTGTAGCGGACCTTGATGTCGCGCCAGACCAGGAAGTAGATCAGCTCGCGGTATTCCCAGATCTCGCCGGAGCTTGAGCGACACCCAGCCGCGCGACGGCGCGATGATCGGTGATCGCGTCGGCCGCGGGTCGTGTTCCAGTTGGGGTCGCTCGAGCACGTCAGGAAGGGCCACGCTGTCTCCGTCCGAGTACGGGCGCCGGGAGCGCCGGCGACCTCCAATATAGCAGACGGAGGAATCGGGCTACCCGGTCACGCGCGCCGCTGCTCTCCCTTCTCCCACAACACCGGCACCCACAGGAACGCGAGCCCGAGCGCCGGCACCAGATACCGCACCAGCGGCAGCGCCACCGCGCTCATCAGCCAGAAGTAGGCCACGATCACCGCCACCAACGCCACCAGCCGCCGTCGCTCGCCTCCCGCCTTCCACGCGACGCGCGCCGCCCGCGCGAGCACGAACAAGTACACCAATTGCAGCAGCGCGATGTACTCGTCCAACCGCTGACTGTCGGTGCCGTACCACGCGCGCAGCAACTTCATCCCGATCAACCCGACCATCCCCACCGGATGCGCGCCCAACTCCCGCACCCCCGCGCGCGCGATCGCGCCGTACGAATTCAGGCTGTCGTACTCCGCGTAGAAGCTGATCATCACCGTCCGGATCGCATCCGGCACGTAGATCCCCTGCCGGTAGCTCTTGTCGGCGTTCACGCCGAACGTGAGCCCATCGCGCATGCTCGGCACGCCACCGGAACTCAGCACCACGAGCTTCCCCTCCGCGCGACTCGCGTGGATCTCCCAGGGCGCAATGACCACGAGACTCATCGCGACGATCTTCACGATCGTGAGCACCCGCGCGCGCCGCTCCCACACGCTACCCAGCCGCCACACCAGCACCGCGAACACGAACGGAAGCAGGATCGCGATCGGACGCACCAGCATCGCCACACCCTGCCAGCGCCCCCGCCCCTGCCGCCAGCCAGAGATCCGGCTTCGCGCCCCGCAACAGCCGCCACATCACGAACGCGCTCGCGAACAGCACCATCGTGAACGGCACTTCGCTGTTCGGCTGCTTGGTGAACCACAGCGCCAGCGGATAGGTGCTCCACGCCGCGCTCGGCAACAGCGCCAGCCACCCGCCCCACAGGTCGCGCGCGATCAGATACAGGAAGAGCGACGACACCGCGATCGACACGAACGTCAGCAGGTCGAGCGACGTCGATTCCGGCAGGCCAATGATGTTCCCGGCGCCGAGCGCCGCCGCCACGAGCACCGGATATCCCGGCGGATAGCGCAGCGCCGGCGCGCCACTCTCGGTCACGATCCCGTGCCCCGCCAGCAGCTGCACGGCCACCGGCCGGTAGAAACTCTCGTAGTCGGTGCTCTCGGCCACGCGATATTGCGCCGGCAGCACCATCCAGAACGCCACGGCGGCCGCCACCGGGAGCAGCGCCGCGATCAACCAGCGCGGCATCACGAGGCTCCCGCTGGTGACCGCATCACTCTGCCCGCACCACCGCGAGCAGGCTCTGCCCGAACGGCGGCCTCACGACTCTTCGCTCGATCGTATGCGCCGCCGGAAAGATGAGCCGGTCGAACAATCCGACCGACCCGCTGCCGAAGTGATGCCGCTTCATCACGCAGAAGCTCAGCCACCACGCGAAATATCCCACGAGATTGAAATACTCGAGCCGCACGATCTCGAATCCCGTCCGCTCCAGCTTCCCCTTCAGCTCCGGCTTCTCATACCGCCGGAAATGTCCGAACTCGCGATCGATCGGTGCGTGCAGCTCCGGCCGCGCCGGCACGAACAGGCAGAGGTGCCCTCGCCGTGCCGTGAGCTTGCGCGCGTACTTCGCGAGTTCCTCTTCATCGCGCTCGATGTGCTCGAGTACGTTGATGCTGAGCATCGCGTCCCAGCCAGCTCCGGCCGGCATGTCGTCGATCGTCCCCTGGACCAGCGCGACCTCGGGATGCAATCGCGAGAACTCCGCGCAGAATCGCCCTTCCGGTTCGAGTGCGGTCACGCGGCTCACTCCGCTCAGCTGCGCCAACGGTCCGGTGAACTGCCCGATCCCCGCGCCGATCTCCAGAGATGTCGCCCTTGAGCCACGGTTCGAACTCCCGCAACACCGCGGTCCGGTAGTTCACGGCTTTCGACAGCGCCGCGAATTCGAAGTCCTCGGTGTTCGCGGTTGCGTTCGGCGCACCGGTCACGGCTGCGTCAGCCGCGGCTGCTCCCCCGAACTGCTCCACGCCTTGATGATGTGCCAGAACACCGCCACGCCGTCCCGCCACGTGATCTTCTTCCCCTCCGCGTATGTCCGCCCAGTATACGAGATCGGCACCTCGTACACCCGCGCGCGCATCTGCGCCAAGCGCGCGACGATCTCCGGCTCCATGCCGAAGCGGTCGCTCGTCATGTGCATCACCTTGAACGCCGGCGCGGTGAACGCCTTGTAGCCTGTTTCCATGTCGGTGAGATCGAGACCCGTGAAGATGTTCGACATGGTGGTCAACGCCGTATTCCCCAGCCGGTGCCAGTAGTTCCGCACCTGGTGCTCCTCGCGCCGCGCGAAGCGGCTGCCGAGCACGGCATCGGCGCGGCCGTCGAGCAGCGGCGCGATGAGGCGCGGGATGTCGGCGGGGTCCAGCTCCATGTCGGCGTCCTGGAACACCACGAACTCGCCCTTCGCGTGATCGCGCCCCGCGCGGATCGCCGCGCCCTTGCCGCGGTTCTGCGGCTGACGCACCACGGTGAGTCCCGGCATGCGCGCCGCGCGCGCGTCGAGCTTCTCGGCGGTGCCATCCTTCGAGCCGTCGTCCACCGCGATGATCTCCACGGTCACGAACTGCGCCGCGAGCCGCGTGCGCAATTGCTCCAGCGCATCCAGCGTGCGGTCCACGCCGCGCGCCTCGTTGTAGCAGGGCATGATGATGCTCAAGAGACGCGGCTGGCTCACGCGCGTGCCTCGTGCTCGCGCACGGCCTCCAGCGTCTCGTTCAGCGAGCGCCGCGGACTCCATCCCAGCAGCGCCTTCACGCGCGAGATGTCCGGCACGCGCCGCGCCATGTCCTCGAAGCCGGGCGCGTACGCCTCGGCGTACGGCACGTGCTTGATCTCGCTCCTGGACTTCGTGAGCGCTTTGATCTTCTTCGCGAGGTCCAGGATGGAGATCTCCTCCTCGCTGCCCACGTTGAACACGCGGCCGAGCGCGGCGGGGTGATGCGCGAGCCCGACGATCGCCTGCACCACGTCGCGCACATCGCAGAAGCAGCGCTGCTGCGTGCCGTCGCCGAACACCGTGAGCGGCTCGCCGCGCAGCGCCTGCCGCATCAGCCGCGGCACCACCATGCCGTACTGTCCCGTCTGCCGCGGGCCGACGGTGTTGAACAGCCGGAACACCACCACCGGCGACCGGTACTCGCGGTGGTACGCCAGCGCGAGGAACTCATCGATCATCTTGCTCGCGGCGTAGCCCCAGCGGCTCTTGCTCGTGGCGCCGAGCAGTACGTCGTCTTCCTCGGCGAAGGGAAGTTTGCTCCCTTTGCCGTATACCTCGGAGGTGCTCGCGATGAGCACGCGCGCGCGGTACGTCTGCGCCGCGCGCAGCACCGCGTCGGTGCCGGCGACGTTGGTCTCGATCGTGTGCACCGGGTGCTCCACGATCGAGCTGCACGCCCACGGCGGCCGCGAGGTGGATGATCACATCCGCCTGCGACGCGAGCCGGTCGAGCACCACCTTCTCGGTGATCGACGCCTGCGCGAAATGGAATTGCGGATGGTCCAGCAGGTGCGCGATGTTCTCGAATGCGGCCGGTGGAGAGATTGTCGATCGAGAGCACGCGCTGGCCGGCGGCGAGGAGCACGTCGGAGAGATGCGAACCAATGAAGCCGGCTCCGCCCGTGATCAGGTACGTCGTGGGACGGGCGGCGGGAGCGGTCAAGTAAGGCTCGGGAGTCGGGAGTCGGGAATCGCGAACTGCCACTGCCGACGACCCGAATCGACTCCCGGTCACCCGATCATGCTTCGATCATGTCCATCATGTTCATCCTGTCAAAGCAGTTCGGTTCCATTTCCCAGAACTGCTTTGACATGATGGACATGATGGTTCCCCTGCGGGCAAGTGCTCGGTCCGCGCATCGCTTGTTTGTTGGTTGCAGCAATAACGCGGCGGATTGCTCCCGCAGAGAATGTTATGCGCTTGCGGTGGCATGGCGGGGCAAGTAGATATTGACTGTCACATCCCACCTGTCGCTTCGGCGCAGGGTGCGAGGCCGCCGCGAGGCGGCCTCTGCTTTTCCACCATTTCTTGCAATCGCCCGGTCAGCGGTGCTAGAGGCAGTCTACAGTTCTCGTTGCCATTTAGTCTACTAGATCGTATACTTCGGAGTATACATCCCAAGGCGGAGGGCATATGGCCAGCACGACGACCATGCGCGTAGCGGTAAGTGATCGAGATGCCGCTTCGGAACTCGCCAGAGAGCAGGGGCGCTCGCAGATGGAGATCGTTCACGAGGCCATCGAGCTCTATCGACGCCAGCACATGCTCGCGGCAATGAACGCGGGCTTCGCAGCATTGCGCGGAGACGCCGCCGCGTGGCACGATGAGTTGGTCGAGCGCAATGCCTGGGATGTCGTTCTTACTGATGTTGCCAAGAACGAGTAACCGGCGGCGATCGAATGGCCCCTCGCGCAGCGCCGAGCAGAGGCGACATCTGGATCGTTGATCTCGACCCAACGAAGGGACATGAGACCAGCGGAGAACGCCGGGCGTTGGTCATTTCAGTCAACGAACTGAATCATGGCCCGGCCGGACTTGCGGTGGTTCTCCCCATCACCACGAAGGACAAGGGAATAGTCACCCATGTGAAGGTGCCCGCAGGAGGCGCCGGGCAGACGAAGGACGGATTCATCAAGTGTGAAGAAGTCCGGTCGATTTCGTTGGACAGATTCAAGGGCAGGACCGGCATGGTGGATCGGGCTACTCTGGATGCCGTCATGCAACGCATCGCTCTGTTGCTCGGCCTGTAGCTGCGATTCACTCCTCGTGCCCGCCCCCATGCTCGTGCGTCCCCCACACGAGCTTCGGATCCGTCTCCCACGGGTTCACGTGCACCATCCACCCGAACAACCGCGGGAAGAACCGCCCCCCCGCCGCGGTGCACGCTTCCTGCGTGGTGATCGAGCCCTTGGTGCCGAACAGGAGCTTCCCGTCCTGGGTCTCGGTCATCCGCTTGATCTGGTCCTTCGGCGGCACGCAGAGGTTCACGTGCTCGTGCCACTGCGCCACGCTCAACGGCACGCGCGCGTTCAGCTGCGCTTGGGTCTCGCGCGCCGGCGCGGTGTACATCGCGCCCACCAGCTGGTAGCCGTCGGCCGTCTTCCGGTAGAGCAGGCTCGTGGGCCGCGCCGCGTCGAAGGTGAACGCCGAGTACACGGCGCTGTGCAGGTTCGAGAAGTGATAGACCTTCTGCGGCACCTTCGGCAGGAAGATCCGGAAGCCGTCCGCGAGCGCCACGTGGTAGTCCTGGTAGCGCGCGAGGGCCGTGCGCAGCTGCTGCACGATGCTGTCGGCGCGCGCCGAGTCGCCGGGCTTCGGCGCGCCCAGCGGCGTCATCTTCATGTGCGGACTGTCCATCATCATCCCGCCACTCATCTGCTCGTTCGCGTCGGCGGCGAGCACGTCGGTGGTGTCGGCGCCCATCTTCATGCCGGGCATCGACGAAGAGCCCGCTGCCTGCGGGCGCGCGGGCACGACGGCCAGCAGCAGGATGGCAAGGATCACGGCGGCAAGGCACAATACGCGGCGCAACATGACGGTCCCCCGATGGAAAAGGTGCTCGGGGATGGACGAAGCCGGCATGCGGTTCGTTAACTCGCCACTGCGCGCAGCGCGCCGGGCCGCCGGCCATCCACCGCCTGCGTACGGTCGCCCACGCTCCGAAGGTGGTCCGAACTCACGTAGAACCGCCCGCGTCCGTCACCGCGGCTCACGAGCATGCCGGCCGCCACCGCCTGCACCAGATCGCGCCCCGCCACCTGATCGGAGATCTCGGCCGCGCTCCGGTACATCGCGTTCCGCACGCGCACGCCCATCGCCGCGTCGAGCAGCCCGCAGATCACGCGCGCGGGCAGGTCGCGGCGGCGCACCTCGGCCTCCAGCAGGTCCCAGAGGCGCTTCATGTCGCGCGCGCGGTCGAGCAGCGCCTGCGTGTGCTCCTCGTGCGCGGTGAGGCAGAGGTCCAGCCACGGACGGATGTCGCGCGACGGGTCCCAGCGGCGCCCGGCCACCTGCCGCATCGCCTTGTGGTACGCCGGCGCGTGATCGGCCAGATATTCCGACAGGCTCCCGTACTCCGGCGTGCGCGGCTCCGCGCGCGCGGTCACGAGCGTCTGCACGCAGCGCGCCATGCGGCC
Organism: uncultured Gemmatimonadaceae bacterium; assembly: GCA_963751275.1. Lineage (GTDB taxonomy): Bacteria > Gemmatimonadota > Gemmatimonadetes > Gemmatimonadales > Gemmatimonadaceae > DATKOH01. The sequence goes on from CAVVTZ010000007.1 coordinate 16,283, forward strand.
GTTCCCCTCGGAGAAGGGCTGCAGCAGCACGATGTTCGCGTACGCCACGGCGCCGCGCACGATGGCCGGCGTGGCCGAGCGCTCGTTCTCGTTCAGGTGGTCGAAGAGCTCGCGCGCGAGTTTGGGGATCGCGGCCGCGTCGGGGCCGTCGTAGAGCGTCTCTTCCGTGGCCGGGTCGAGCAGATTCGTGGGGCCCGCGCGCCAGCGGCCGGGATTCTTCGACGGATCGTGCCGCAGCATCATGTAATGCAGGCTGCGGATGAGCGCGTCGGAGTATTCGAAATGCGGATCCGTGGCCAGCTCGAGCACATAGCTCTTGGCCATCGTGAATCCTTCGGCGGCCGCGACCGCCGCCGGCGCCGCGTCGGTGGCCGATTCTCCTTCGCCGATCGCGATCGCATCCTCGACGCTGACGTCGAATCCCTCGATGCCGATCGAGCCGCGCACCGCGCGGGCGAGCACGTCGCGCCGGAAGAGCGTCTGCCAGCGCGGGGGCGCGGTGGTGACGGCGTAACTCAGGCTCTCGTGCAGGGCGCGAATGCGATCGACCCGCTCGTGATCGCGGGCCGTGAGCGTCGGGGCTTGGTAGAGCATTCCCAGGTTCCTCAATGTGCGTTCGACCAACGGTACCCGGCCCGGAGCGTTGGCGCGGCGGCGCACTCCGGCTTAAGCTGTCTCTCCATACCTCATGCGTTCACCGACCAGCCGGCGCCACCGGCGCCTCTCGAACATCCGACGCACCATCCGCCGTCGCTGGGCGGACTACGTCGTCGTCGTGGCGCTCATCATCGCCTGCCTCGTGGCGCTCTTCCTGCTGCTCGACGTGATCGACACCACTATCGACAAGCCGGAGCGGATCATCCCGAGCGCGAGGACGAGATGAAGATGCTCGCCGCTCGGCTGTCGCGACCGCAACGTCGTATCCAGTCCCTCCGTAACACTCTCAACGCTGTCTACGTGCGAACGTCGCCGTCCGTTGTGCCAGTGCCCCGCCCCAACTTTCTCAGAGAACTTGCCCAGCTTCGATAATCCGCTCGCCGCCCTCCCCGCCCTCTTCCTCGCGGGCCTGCTCACGAGCTTCACCCCGTGCATCTACCCCATGATCCCGGTGACGATCGCCATCGTCGGCGGCCAATCGGTGGGGGACACGGCGCGCCGCCCGGCCCTCTGGCTCACGCTCTCGTACGTGCTGGGCCTCGCGATCGTGTACGCCGCGCTCGGCGTCGTCGCCGGCATGACCGGCACGATCTTCGGCACGGTCAGCACGAATCCCTGGCTGCAGTTCCTGATGGCGAACCTGCTCGTGCTCTTCGCGCTCGCGATGCTCGACGTGATCCCGGTGCGCATGCCCCAGTGGGTGCTGCGCCGTGCGTCGAACGCCGGCGCCAAGGGCGGCGCGCCCGGAGCCTTCGCCATGGGCGCCGCCAGCGGACTGGTCGCCGCGCCGTGCGGCGCCCCGATCGATGGCCGGCGTCCTCACCTGGGTGGCCACCAAGCACAGCCCCGTGCTCGGCTTCATCTACCTGTTCGTCTTCTCGCTGGGCCTGTGTGCCGTGCTCGTGGCGGCGGGACTTTCGGCCGGCTTCCTGGCCCGAATGCCGCGCGCCGGTGTATGGATGGTGTGGGTGAAACGGGCGCTCGCCGCGGTCCTGCTGGGTGCCGCCGAGTATTACTTGATCGAAATGGGGAAACTGCTCACATGATGCGGAACATTTTCTCGGCGGTCGCGATGATCGCCGCCGCGGGCACCGCCGCCGCGCAGCAGGGAGACCTGGGGATCCCGGTGGGGAGCGCCGCGCCCGCCGCCGTCGTGCAGACGCTCGACGGCAAGGACGCGAATCTCTCCGCGTACATCGGCAAGGGTCCGGTGGTGATCGAGTTCTGGGCCACCTGGTGCGAGAACTGCCGCGCGCTCGAGCCGCAGCTCATGTCGCTCGTGAAGCAATACGCCGGCACCGTGCAATTCGTGGGCGTGGCGGTGAGCGCCAACGAGAGCGCCGCACGCGTGAAGGCCTACGCGACCAAGCACGCATTCACGCATCCGATCTTCTTCGACACGCACGGCCTCGCCACCGGCGCCTACGACGTGCCCGCCACGAGCTACGTGGTGGTGATGAACAAGGCCGGCGTCATCGTCTACACCGGCGTTGGCGGCGACCAGGATCTGGCGGCGGCGATAAAGAAAGCGTTGTAACGGATCTCGGCTGTCGACTGTCGGCTGTCGCAAACACCGCCCAACCGGGTCGCGCCGTTACGCATCCCGCGGCGAGTCCCGACTCCCGAGTCCCGAACCCCGGAGCGCCAGCTCGAGCAACAGTTTCGGCGCACTGGGCTCGACCTGCACATAGAACTGCACGCTGTTGAGGAGCACCGCCTCCTCGACCCGCACCGCCATGAGCCGCCGCTCCATGGCCTCCGTCAACTTTGGAAAGAAGGAGAGCGTGGCATGCGGCGAGAACGCGAACCGCGGCCGCTCGAAGCTCAGCCCGCTGTTCGCGATCCGCTCGTGCAGCGTGCGGATCGGGCCGTGCGGATCCACCGGCAGCACGATGATGTCCGTCTGCATGAAGCGGTGCGGACGCTCGAAGCGCACGGTGATCGGCGCGGTGTCGTTCGTGACCGGCTCCACCAGCTCGCGGATGCGCGCGGCCGGCGTGCTCGCCGGCATCGGCCCCGCCCCCGACGACCCCGCGAGCGTGATGTGCGGCGGTGTGCCCGCGGCCATGCGCGGGTCCGCCCAGCGCTGCACCGCGAGCACCTGCTCGGCCGCCGCGCCGCTCAATTCCGCCACCACGAAGACGCCGCTCTTCACGCCGTGTCGCCGGGGAGCACCGGGATCCTGCCGCTCTTGCGCCGCGCCACCGGCGTCGAATTCGCGAGATCCTGCTCGAACATCTGCTCCGCCGCGGCGGCGAGCACGGTGTCCTGGATCACGGCATCGAGTTCGTAGTTCACCTGCACGCCGAGCACGTTGAAGTCCGTGGAACCGACGCGCACCCACTGTCCGTCGATCACGCCGAACTTCGCGTGCATCATCTCGCCGTTCCACTGCCAGATCTTCACGCCGGCGGCGATCAGGTACGGATATGTTCGCGAGGTGAGCCGCGTGAACCACGGGTGGTCCGACGCGCCCGGCACGAGGATGCGCACATCCACGCCATCCATCGCCGCGATCGCGAGCGACTCCATCTGCGCGTCGCTCGGGAAGAAGTACGCGCTCGCGAGCCAGAAGCTCCGCTGCGCCGCGGTGGCGAGCAGGTTGTACGTGCGCGCGAGCCGCATGCGCCAGGGTTCGCCCTCGATGATCCCCACCACGGCGCCGTTCGCGCTCTCCGGATCGATCTCCGATCCGCGCGCGTTGCGCATGGCGCGCCATTTGTGGCGCGGCTCTTCGCCCACGCAGCGCCGCCACATGGTGTCGAACGCGCCGGCCATGTCGCACGTGGCCGGCCCCTCGATGCGCACCCCGGTGTCGCGCCACGCCGCGCGCCGGCTGCGTCGCACCGTGCCGCGCCAGAGATCGGCGATCCCGATGCCGCCGGTGATCGAGACGCGGTCGTCCACCGCGAACACCTTCCGGTGGTCGCGCGGGATCACGCCGAGCCAGCGGTGGAATCCCGGTGGATTGAAGATCCGCACTTCCACGCGCTCATCGCGCAGCTCGCGCCAGAAGGCGCGCGACACGCCGCGGCTCCCCACCCAATCGGCCATCACGCGCACACGCACCCCGCGCTGCGCCGCCTTGGTGAGCGCTTCGCCGAAGCGCGCCCCCGTCTTGTCGCTCACCATCAGGTAGCTCTCGAGCGACACGTACTGCTCCGCCGCATCGATCGCCGCGATCATCGCGTCGAAGGTCTCGGGCCCATCGCGCAACAGGCTCACGGCATTCCCGTCGGACGCGGCGGCCATGGCGGTCCGCCACAATCCGCGCGTGAAGAGCGCGCTCGAGCGGCGCGTGATGGCAACGCTCGGGAGCCGGGTATCGGGAATCGGCAGAGTCATCGCTGGTCGGGGGCTGTCACTCCGAGTAAGCTACGGCGCGAAGTACTCAATGCCACCTGTCGTCAACACCGCCATGGCCGAACCCTCCACGCTCGCGAATCTCGACCTCGACGAAGCCACGATGCGCACGCTCGGCCGGCGCGTGGCCGATTTCGTCGCGGCGCATCTGGGTTCGCTGCGCTCCAAGCCGGCGTTCACCGCGATCTCGCGCGCCGAGGCCGACCGGTTGATCGCGGGCCCCCCGCCGAAGGGCGGCGCCGATTTCGAGACGATCCTCACGACACTGCGCGAGCGGGTGTTCGCGAACGCGGCGCTCGAGCCGCATCCCGGCTTCATCGCGTACGTGCCGAGCTCGCCCGCGTTCCCCGCGGTGCTCGGCGACTGGCTCACCACCGGATACAATTTCTTCGGCGGCGCGTGGCAGATCGCATCGGGGCCGAGCGAGGTGGAGGTGGTGGTGCTCGAGTGGATGCGCACGTGGATCGGCATGCCCGCCGGCGCGCGCGGACTGCTCACCAATGGAGGATCGGGCGCGAACCTCACCGCGGTGGTCGCCGCGCGTCACGAGGCCGTGGGCGATGACGCGGCGCGCATCGCGCGCCTCACGATCTACATGTCGGACCAATCCCATTCGAGCGCCGTGCGCGCGGCGTGGATCGCCGGCGTGCCGCGCGCGAACGTGCGCCTGCTGCCGTGCGACGGCGAGTTCCGGCTGCGCGTGAATGAACTGGAGCGCGCCATCGCGGACGATCGCGCGAAGGGGATGATCCCGCTGATGGTGATCGCGAACGCCGGCACCACGAACACCGGCGCCGTGGACCCGCTGAACGCGATCGCCGACCTCTGCGCTCGCGAGAAACTGTGGATGCACGTGGACGCCGCGTACGGCGGATTCGCGGTGCTCACGCCGCGTGGCCGCATCGCGCTCGACGGACTCGGCCGTGCCGACTCGGTGACCATGGACCCGCACAAGTGGCTCTACGTGCCCTTCGAGTGCGGCTGTCTCATCGCGCGCGACCCGAACCGCCTTCGCGACGCCTTCCAGATCCTCCCCGATTATCTCCGCGACATCGAGGTGCGCAGCGGCGAGGTGAACTTCGCCGACTACGGCGAGCAGCTCTCGCGCATGGCGCGCGGCATCAAGGTGTGGCTCAACGTGCAGTACTACGGCACCGACGCGCTCGCCGCCGCGATCGACTACAGCCTGGGCCTCGCGCCGGTGGCCGAGCGCGAGGTGCGCGCGAACCGCGAGCTGGAGGTGCTGGCTCCGGCGACGCTCGGCATCCTCTGCTTTCGCGCCGCTCCGGCGGGCGTCGCGGCGTCCGAACTCGATGCACTCAACGAGCGCATCCTCCAGCGCGTGAATGCGTCCGGCAAATTCTTCATCAGCTCCACGCGGATCCGGGGCGCTTTCTCGCTCCGCATTTGCCCGATCGGGCATCGCACGCGGGAATCTGATATGGTCGAATTGGTGCGAATGGTGGGAGAGTTCGCGAGTGACTCGAGCGCGGGAAGCGGGAAGCGGGAAGCGCCGCGTTAACCGCGCGGGAAGCGCTGTCCGTCCGTTCTCGCGTCCCGCGGCGCTTCCCGCGTCCCGCGTCCCGCGCCATAATAAGCACATGCTCAACATCGACCTAACAGGCAAACGCGCCCTCGTAGCCGGTGTCGCCGATGACGGAGGGTTCGGCTTCGCCATCGCCCATGCATTGGCCGAGGCCGGCGCGTCCGTAGTGGTTGGTACCTGGCCCCCCGCGCTCAACATCTTCCTGAACCTCATCGAGCGCGGGAAGATGGACGAGTCGCGGAAGCTGTCGAACGGACAGCTGCTGCAGTTCGAGAAGATCTATCCGCTCGACGCGGCGTTCACGAACCTCGGCGAAGCGCCGGCCGAGATCCGCGAGAACAAGCGCTACAAGGACACCGGCGATTTCTCGATCGAGGGGATGGCCGCGCGGCTCGTGGCCGACTTCGGCGAGCGGCCGCTGGACATCGTCTTCCATTCGCTGGCGAACGGCCCCGAGGTGAAGAAGCCGCTGATCGACACGAGCCGCGCCGGCTATCTCACGGCGCTCAGCGTGAGTTCGTATTCACTCGTGGCCATGGTGAACCGCCTCGCGCCGCTGATGCGTCCGGGCGGCTCCTTCTGCTCGCTCACCTACATGGCGAGCGAGCGCGTGATCCCCGGCTACGGCGGCGGCATGTCCACGGCCAAGGCCGCGCTCGAGAGCGACACGCGCGTCCTCGCCTACGAAGCCGGCCGCGCGCACGGCCTGCGCGTGAACTGCATCTCCGCCGGCCCCCTCGCGAGCCGCGCCGCGAGCGCGATCGGCATCATCGAGAAGATGGTCGCCTACGTCTCCCACAATGCACCGCTCACTGAGCCCCTGCGCGCATCGGAGGTCGGGACTGCGGCGGCTTTTCTGTGCTCCCCGTTGGCCTCGGGCATCACGGGAACGGTGCTCTACGTGGACAAGGGGTACCACGCGATGGGGATGGCGATCCAGGACTAACTGCGACGGCAAGAGGGGAAACGGGAAACGGGAGGGAGTAGTGCCTAGGCACCACTCCCTCCCGTTTCCCGTTTCCCGTTTCCCCTCTTGCCGTCGCAGTTCAGATACTCGGAAAGCGTATCGGAGGGTTGTCGATGACAGAAGCCCGATGGTGGTGCGCGGATTCCTCCGTCGCGCCCCGCTCCACCTCGTCCAGCTTCGCGACGTCGATCCGGATGATCCCGCCCTCGCCCGGCGTCGTGTAGATGCTCTTGAACCGCGCATCCCAATCGACTTCCTCCGCGCGGTAGGACGTGCGCGTGTGCAGCGTGGTGGCGAAGGTCTCGTCGTAGCCGGTGAGCAGGATCAGGAATTCCGCGTCGCTGTTCACGAGGTCCTCGTGCGTCAGCCCGTACAGCGGGCTCGTCTCGTCAATGGGATGCACGATCGTCCACGACAACGGGAAGAACACCACCTGCCGCCGTTCCAGCCCGAGCTCGCGGAACTGGCGCGACGGATGTCCGTTCTTCATCTCGAAGCGGCTCAGCAGCACCTTCGCCTGCAGCTCCACCATCTGCGTGTTCCGTTCGTTCGCGATCCGGAACTCGAACGCCGTGATCCCGCGGTACGGCGCGATGATCGCGCGGCGGCTGAACCGGATGCGCACCACCGGCCGCGCGAAGCGCGCGAACACGATGCCCGTCGCGAGCGCCACCGCCATCAACCCCGCGATCGACTCGAGCGTCATCAGCATGTTCGCCACGGCGCCCACGGGATAGATGTTCCCGTAGCCGATCGTCGCGAACGTCTCCACCGAGAAGAAGAACGCCTGCAGGAATCGCCCCTCGGGCATCCCCGTCGGCGGCGATGCGAGCGCGCCGCTGCCGCACAGCAGATAACCCACCGCGAAGAGCGCGTTGGCCACCAGGTACAGCCCCGTCAGCAGCGCGAAGAAGCGCGCCCACGACATCGTGAGCAGCCAGTGGTACGGGCTCAGCGATTCGGCCAGGCTCAGCCCATCGCGCTCGACGTTGAACGTCCCGTCGCGATTCAGCAGCCGGTGGCCTCGCACATTCGAGACCACCGATCCGAAGCCGAGGTCCTTCTCCTCCTCGGCGGGCACGATCTTCGGCGCGTGCGCGGTCACCAACCCTTCCCCGCCCGCAGCGTGGTGATCTGCGCCACGTGATGCTTCCCGTGCCATGCGTACTGCGCGGCCACCCAGTCCAGCGCCACTTTACCGTTCTCCGAATGGTTGTACGTGCGCGCCCATTGGGCCGGCGTGAGCGCGCGCCAGAGCGCGACCCAGCGCGCGTGGAGCGCGTCGAGCAGCGCGAGCGAACTCTCGACCGGTGCGCCGGCGGCGTCGGGGAGCTTCGCCCATTCCGCTTCGTCGTACGCCTTGACGTTCGGATTGTCCTCCGTGAGCGCGAAGCGGATGCGCACGTACGCGTTCACGTGGCTGTCGGGCACATGGTGCACCACTTGGCGCACGGTCCAGCCGCCCTCACGGTACGGCGTGTCGAGCTGCGCGGCGGTGAGCCCGCTCACGGCGGCTCGCAGCGCGGCGGGCGCGGCAGCGATGTCGGCGATGTTCCGCACGCGGATCTCCGGCGTGTACGCCGCCGGCGCCGTGAATTTCCCAATGGGGTAGCGGGGATCGGTGGCCATGCGCTGAGCTGCCGGTTGAGGGGATATGGCTAAGACGGGGGCTTGCCGCCGAGTTCCGTGATGCGCGACAGCGCGAAGGAGATGTTCTGGGCCGCGCGCCGCGGCGCGCGTTTCGCGAATTCCGTATACGCGGCGATCGCCTTCGTGGTGTCGTTCTGCGTGTCGTACGCGGCGCCGAGCGAGAGATAGGGGTCCGCGAAATATGGCTCGAGACGCACCGCGGTACGAAGCTGCTCCGCGCCTTCCTCGGTGCGCTTCGCGCGCAGCAGCGCCTTGCCGTACCAGTAGCGCAGCGCGCCATCGGCCGGCGCGAGTTCCACCGCCTGCGCGTACTCCTCGGCGGCCGTCTTGTTGTCGGCGCGCATCAGGGCGAGGCGGGCGAGCTCCGCGTGGGCGGGGGCGAAGCCGAGGTTCTCCTCGAGCGCGCGGCTCTGCGCCTCGCGCGCGTCGGCGAACTTGCCCTGCGCGGCGTACAGCAGGCCGAGCGCGTATTCGAACATCTCCTTCGAGTTGTAGAGGTACACGATGTGCTTGCGGTCGTCGCTGCGCATCGCGTCGAGCAGTTGCTCCATGTGCCGGCTCGCGCTGTCGTAGCGGGACATCTGCGTGTAGACCAGCGCGATCTCGAAATGGATGCGGTACCGCCCCTTCTTGCCGTCGCCCAGGGCGGCGGTGAAGCCGGCGATCGCGTCCGGATAGCGTTGGTTCACGTAGTTCACCCAGCCTTGCGACAGGAGATCGGGGGCATAGCCCCCGCTGAACGCCTTCTGGTCGAGCAGCGCCATGAGCGCTTCGTTGACGAACGGATTCCGCTCCCAGGCGCGGTATCGCACCGAGTCGGCGGCGATGACCTCGTGCTTGTCCAGGACCATGGTGCTGCCATCGAGATAGTCCGGCCATTCGCCGACATTCGCCATCCAGAAGGCCACCCAGCGTCCGAAGATCGGCTCGGCGCGCGTCGGGTCGTGGCGCCCGGCCCAGTAGAACGCCGCGTCCGCCTTCCCCGCCATCCGCGACAGCTGGTCGACGCCGATGTCGTAGTACGATTCCCAGTCGTTGGGGTCGTGGTTCTTGTCGATCTTGGGCGGCAGCATCGGCTCCTGCGCGCGGAGCGGCGCCGCGAGGAGCGGGACGAGCGCGAGGAGCGGGAGGAGCAGGGGTTTCATGGGGCCAATATGCGACCGCCCGGTCTGGCGCGCGACCGGCGCGAAAGGCAGAATGTGGGGGTGAGAGTGGGGAATTCCTGCTGGACCAACGAACTGCGACGTTGGACGTTGGCCCGCGTGGGAACTGGGGAATAAGAGTGGTTACCACTCTCAGCAACCAGGATCTACGCACGCCAACGTCCAACGTCGCCCTCCGTTCGTCCAGGAGGAATCCCCCACTCTCCTCCAGCTCCCACTCCCCCGAGGCGGAATGAATTTCGACGCGAAAGATGTCCTCCTGTTCGCGCTGTCCCTCTTCACGGCGTGGTATCTCTACCGCCTCACCATGGCCTTCCGCGCGAACCGGGCCGATCCCATCCCCGGCACGAGCGTCAATCCGAGCGGGCCCACCGTCGCGACCGGCTTCGTCACGAACTTCTTCGACACGCTGGGGATCGGCTCCTTCGCCACCACCACGGCGATCTTCCGCCAGTTCCGGATGGTGCGCGATGAGTTCGTTCCGGGAACGCTGAACGTGGGGCACACGATCGGCGCGATCCTGCAGGCGTTCATCTTCACGAAGCTCGTGCCGGTCGAGGCGCGCACTTTGATCCTGATGATCGGCGCCGCCGTCGTGGGGGCGTGGCTGGGCGCGGGTGTCGTGTCGGACTGGCCGCGGCGGCGCATCCAGATCGGCATGGGCGTGTGCCTGCTGGGCGCCGCCGTCCTGCTGACGATCAAGGTGCTCAATGTCGGGCCGGCCGGCGGCGATCTGCTCGCGCTCACCGGACCCAAGCTGGCGATCGCGATCGCCGTCAACATGACGCTCGGTGCGCTCATGACGCTCGGGATCGGGCTCTATGCGCCGTGTCTCATCCTCGTCGCCATGCTCGGCATGGATCCCCACGCCGCCTTCCCGATCATGATGGGGTCCTGTGCGTTCCTCATGCCCGTGGCCAGCGATCGCTTCATGCGGAAGCGCCGCTATGATCCGGGTGCTTCGGTTGGGCTGGTGATCGGCAGCATCTTCGCAGTGCCCATCGCGGCGTTCATCGTGCAACAGATGAATCTCGTCGTGATCATGTGGCTGGTGATCGTCGTCGTGGTCTATGCGGCGGTGGGCCTCCTGCGAGCGGCCTTGAACGAGGCACCGGCGGCGGCGGCAGGGGTGCCAACGCCCTAGCGAACGGTCGTCCGGATGACGGATTCGAACTATTAGAGAAATCGAAACTTCTAAGTGTTACATTCGTCATTCGGCTGTTGGAGTGCGGCTCGCCCGGAAACCGCGGCCCGTCGCTCCTCCCCGGGGCCAAACCGGCCGGGTATCGGGGTACTAACCCTCGCAGGAGGAACTATGCGTCGTCTTCTTCTCATCGTTGCAGCGGTAATTGGTACTGCATTCGTCGCGAACACCGCGTCGGCGCAGGTCGATACGCACCACGGCTTCTATGCCAGCGTCGGCGGCGGCTACGGCTCGCAGACGACCAGCTTCACTTTCGATGGCGAGAGCGATGGCACCGAGTCGTTCATGGCGACCACGTGGTACGCGCAGGCCGGCTGGGGGCTGAAGCCGCAGTGGGCGTTCGGTGTCGAGGCGAACTATCTGAAGGGCTCGTGCGGGTTCTGCGGTGGCGAGGAGCACCTGACCGCGCTCTTCTACACTGCGGCGGCCACGTGGTACCCCAAGGCGAACGACAATTTCTTCCTCAAGCTCAATCTCGGGTATGGTTCGGTGGAGGACCAATTCAGCGGGGGCTCGACCACGGAAGGCGGCTTCGCCGGCGGTAGTCGGCATCGGCTATGACTGGGCGATTGGCAAGGGCGGCTTCATCGTGAAGCCGTTCGCGAACTATCTCAGCCAGTTCTCGGAATCGACATTCAGCGGCTCGTTTGGGACTGGCGAGAAGGGCCGCGTGCAATTGCTCCAAATCGGCGTCGGTCTCGGCTTCAAACACTAAGCGCGACTCAATGATCGCCAACGGGGTTGCGACGAATTCGCGATGTGCCTCGTTGGGTGAATCCACCCACTTTGGAGCCAACATGAGAAAGCTCTCGACCTTTGCTGCACTTGGAATCGCAAGCCTCTTCGCGGCTGGCACGCTCTCCGCGCAGACCGACACGCATAAGGGGATCTACGCCAGCGCCGGCGTCGGCTATGGCGCACAGACCTTGAGCCTCACGCTCGCTGACGGCGACAACGGCGGCTCAACCGCGAGCCAGGAAACCACGTGGTATGGGCAGATCGGCCTCGGTGTGAAGCCGCAGTGGGCGTTCGGCGTTGAGTTCAATTACATGAAGAGCGGCTGCGATGAGTGCGGCGGCGGCAACACGCACATCACGAACTCGTTCTATTCCGCGGCGGCCACGTACTATCCCAGCGCGACGAACAATTTCTTCCTGAAGCTGAATCTCGGGTACGCGCAGAACCAGGTGGCTTTCACGGGTTCGAGCTCCGATACCGAGGGTGGCTTCGCCGCCGGCCTTGGCTTCGGTTACGATTGGGCGATCGGCAGCGGGGGCTTCATCGTCAAGCCCTTCGCCAACTATCTGGCGCAGGTCTCGAGCGCCACATACAGCGGCGGCGGCAGCGTCTCCGGCGAGAAGGGACGCGCGCAATTGCTGCAGTTCGGCGTCGGCATCGGCTACAAGCACTAAGCACGTCGTTCCTGCATGCCAAAAGGGGGCCCGTCGCGAGAGCGGCGGGCCCCTTTTCTCGCCCTGGGACGGCCGTGACGGCCGGGGTGCCTCCGGCGTCCATCCGCCAGATGTATTGGCGGTCGCGACCTGGCCGCCCATGTTAGTTCGCAACGTGCCCGGCCGGTCCGGCCGGGACATCCACCCTCGCAGGAGGAAACATGCGTAAGCTCACGCTCCTCGCAGCACTCGCGGTGCCGGCCGTATTCGCGGCCACCTCGCTGTCCGCCCAGGCCGAAACGCGCACGGGCTTCTACGTCAGCGGCGGCGGCGGCTACGGCTCCCAGACGGCCGATGCCAGCAGCGGCGGGGAATCGCAGAACGAGAGCGGCAGTGGAGCGACCTATTACGCGCAGCTCGGTTGGCTCCTCAACCAGAAGTGGGCGATCGGCGCCGAGTGGAACTATGCCCAGACGGGCTGCGGCGATTGCGGTTCGGGCCAGCACATCACGAACAGCTTCTATTCGGCCGCGCTCACCTGGTTCCCGATGGAGAAGAATAACTTCTTCGCGAAGATCAACCTCGGCTACGGCGGCAACGAGATCAGCGGTGACGGCGAGTCGGCCTCGGAGATGGCCTTCTCCGGCGGCATCGGCGTCGGCTTCGACTGGGCGATCGGCAAGGGCGGCTTCATCGTGAAGCCCTTCGCGAATTACTTCACTCAGTTCTCGAAAGGCACGTATGGCGGCTTCTTCGCGGGTGACGACGTTCAGGGCACGGGCGGCCTGTTCCAGGTCGGCGTCGGCATCGGCTACAAGCACTAAGCACGAAGTTGCAGCAGGCCAGCGGGGCTCGTCGCGCAAGCGGCGGGCCCCGTTTCTCTTTCGCGGACCCCGGACCGCCCCGGCGCGCGGGGGGTAGCAGTCCCACCACGCTCACGGAGCCGTGAATGCGCAGAGTTCGCCGCTTGGCCATTGCCGCCGTATTGCTCGTCGCCGTCACCGCCGCGCTCCCCGCACAGCGCACTGAAGGCGTCACCGCGAGCATCGGCCTCGGCTACGGCAGCCTGTCTACGCACCTCTCCGACAACGCCGATGAACACGTCTCCGGCTCGCAGGGCGCCGCCGCCGGCTCGATCGCGCTAGGCTGGGCCTTCAGCGACCAGTGGCGCGTGGCGCTCCAGTTCGACCAGGTGGATGCGACGAACTATCTCGTCTCGCAGGTCGGCAGCGGCACGGAGGCGATCGCGGCCTTCTACACGGCGTCGGTCGCATTCTATCCGGGCGCCAGATCCAACTTCTGGGTGCGGGCCAACGTCGGCATGGGGCACATCGAGCTCGACCGCGCCGACGGCAACGGCAGCGCCACGAACTTCGCGGCGGGCCTCGGTGCCGGCTACGATTGGAAGTTCGGCAAGAGCACTCCCTTCGCCGCGGTGCCGTACATCAGCTATCTGGCGGTGTTCAACACCGGCGACTTCGGCGGTGCCTTCAGCGGCCTCGACCTCCATGGATCCGTCGGGCTCCTCGAGGTGGGCGTCGCCCTGGGATTCGGCAACTAGCGCACCTCGATCCGCGTCTTGACGCGACTCCGCTCCGAGCGCTACTTCCGAGGCCGGACGCCCACTGGAGATCCATCGCCCCATGACATACGCGCGCATCCTCTGCGTGATCACGATCGCCGCCGTCGCGGCGTGCAAGCCTCCCGATGCCGAGAAGGCCAAGGCGGATTCCGCCGCCGCGGTGCGGACGGCCGACTCCATCGCGGCGCCCAGCCGCACGAAAACGGTGATCGGGTTCAAGGCGCCGGAATCCGTGCGCTACGATTCCGCGCTCGACGTCTTCTTCGTCTCGAGCACCAACGGCGATGAGTTCGCCAAGGACGACAACGGCTTCATCTCGCGCATTCGCGCCGACGGCACGATCGATTCCCTGCTCTTCATCGCCGGTGGACGCGGCGGCGTGACGCTGCATTCCCCGCACGGCCTCGTCATCATCGCCGACACGCTCTGGGTGGCGGACCTCGACGCCGTGCGCGGCTTCAACAAGAACACCGGCGCGCTCGTCGCCTCGATCGACCTCCAGAAGCTGGGCGCGGTCTTCCTGAACGACATCGCCGCCGCGCCGGATGGTTCGCTCTACATCACCGACACCGGCCCCGGCCCCGACGGGAAGGCCACGGCCACCAAGGGCAATCGCATCTTCCGCATCGGCCCCGATCACAAGCCCTCCGTCGCGCTCCACAGTGACTCGCTCGGCTCCCCCAACGGGATCACGTGGGATGCGCGCGGCAAGCGCTTCATCATCGTGCAGTGGGGCGACACGCACATCCTCGGCTGGCGCCCGGGCGACAAGGTGGCGCGCACGATCGGCTTCGGTGCGACCCAATCGGACGGCGTCGAGGTGATGCCCGACGGCCGGCTCGTGATCACGAGCTGGGCGGAGCATGCGCTGATCATCAATCACGGCAATCAACAGACGATCGTCCGCGGATTCAGCGCGCCGGCCGACTTCGGCGTGGATACGCGCCGGTCGCGGCTCGCGATCCCGATCATGGACCAGGATCGCGTGGAGTTCTACGCGCTCCCGCCGCTCAAACCGTAACCGCGTGCATTCGATGCGCATCACGACCGCCGCCGCCGCGCTGCTCCTCGCGCTCTCCGCTTGCGACCAGGTGATCAAGGATCCGCCCAAGGGCCCGGAGGCGGTCAAGTCCGCCGCGGACAGCGCAGCCGCCGCGGCCGACGCCGCCGCCGCGGATTCGGCAAGGAAGTTCGCGCTCGCCGTCGCGAAGGCGCGCGCGCCGATGGCGCTCACGGTCTCCGGCGCGCAGCACTTCTCCGCCGACAGCGCATTCAAACTCAGCTGCGTCTCCAGCGAGAGCAACGGTGAGACGTTGTTGCAGGTGGAAGGCCTGCACCGGAACGCGCGCGTCAGCTTCACGATCTACAACCCGCGCGATGGCGATCTGCCCGTGGGCAATAACTACACGCGGCGCCGCGCGCACTCGCGCATCGGGAACGTCGAGGTCTCCGTCGGCACGAAGACCTACGGCGATGGCCGCGGCGCCGCCGATCTCACCGATCCGCTCGGCCGCTCCGGCTCGCTCCACGCCAGCAGCTTCATCAAGATGGGCGTGAAGAAGGGGCAGAGCCACGCCGCGGACATCTCGCTGCACGTTCGCTGGCACTGTGAATAGCGCGGCGCGCGGCGCGGCGGCGGTCCTCGCGGCCGCGGCGCTCGCTGCATGCGGGAAGCCCGGCGCTTCCACGAATCCCGCCTCCGCGCCCGACGACGCGCTGCATCGCCTGCCCACCGGCGCCTACCTCGATCCCGTGGCGCCGTCGGTGCAGGCTGGATCGCTGCCGCTCGCCATGGTGCTCGCGCCCGATCACCGGTACGCGGTGCTGCTCCTCAACGGCTGGAAGGAGCGCGGCATCCAGATCATCGACCGCCGCTACGGCGCGGTGACGGCGACGATCGCCATGCCGAGCGCCTTCCTGGGACTCGCCTTCTCGCCGGACGGGAAGACGCTCGCGGCCTCCGGCGGGAACGCGGACGCGATCTACCTTTTCTCGTGGCACGGCGGTTCCGCCACGCTCATCGACAGCATTGTGCTCGCGGCGAAACGCACCACGGACGGCACCCGCTATCCCGCGGGGATCGCGTGGTCGCGCGACGGGCGCACGATCTACGCGGCGGAGGATCTCGCCGACTCGCTCGCGGTGCTCGACGTCGCGTCGCGGCGCGTCGTGCAGCGTTTCCCTGCGGGCCGGTACCCGTACGGCGTCGCGGTCGCCCCCGATGGCACGGTCTACGTGTCGGCGTGGGGCGGCTACGCCGTGGCCGCGTTCACCGCCGCCGGTGGCGGCCGGCTCGCGCTCGCCGCGCCGCTCACGGCAGGCCGCCACCCATCGGCGCTGCTGCTGAATGCCGACGGCTCACGATTGTTCGTCGCGTCGGCCACCACCGACCGCGTCATTGTGGTCGATACGCGCACGCGCAAGGTGATCGCCGAACTCCACGATCCCGCGCCCGCCGGACCCGGAGAGGGCAGCACGCCGAATGCGCTCGCGCTGTCGGCGGATGGGTCGCGGCTCTTCGTGGCCGAAGCGGACAACAACGCCGTCGCCGTATTCGATCTGTCGGCCGCGACCTCGGGCGTGTCGAGCGCGCGAAGCGCCGATCGTCTCACCGGACGCTTCCCCGTGGAGTGGTATCCCGCGGGGCTCGCCATGGCGGGCGACACCGCGCTCATCCTCAACGCGAAGGGGCGCATCCCCGGCGCGAACCCCGGTGACCCGACGCCGGTGAGTCCGAGCGGCGCGACCACGCACATCTACACGCTCGGCCAGCTCAATGGCACCATCACCACGTTCGCGGGCGCCATGGATGATTCGGCCGCGCTCGCGCCGCTCTCCGCGCGCGTCGCCCGCGCGAATGGATGGGATGCCGCCGCCCGCACCACGGCGCATTATCCGCCCTTCGAGCACGTGATCTACATCCTCAAGGAGAACCGCACGTTCGATCAGGTGCTCAGCGATCTCCCCGGTGTGGATGGCGACACGTCGCTGCAATTCTTCACGCGCGCATCATCGCCCAATCATCACGCGCTCGCCGAGCGCTTCGGCGCGTACGACCGCTTCTTCGTGAACGCCGAGGTGAGCGCCAATGGGCACAACTGGACGTTCGGCTCGTACGCGGCGGATTACGTGGAGAAGACCGTCGCGCTCGCGTACGCGGACCAGGGGCGCGACTACGACTACGAGGGGGAGAACCGCAACGAGGTGCCGGACGACGACGTGAACGGTCCGGCGAACGGGTTCCTCTGGGACGCGGCCGCGCGCGCGAAGATCACGTTCCGCGACTATGGCGAGTTCACGCACTACGACAGCGCGCCCGGCGCGCGGAAGGGCACCTGGCAGGGCGTCCGTACGGTGATGGCGGGTCACACGAATCCCGATTATCCGGGCTTCAACCTTGCGATCAAGGACCAGCACCGGATGGACGTGTGGCTCGAGGAATTCAAGGAATTCGAGCGCACGGGCGAGATGCCGGCGCTCATCACCATGAACCTGCCGAACGACCATACGTCCGGGATGAAGGCCGGCGCGATCGCGCCGCGCGCGGCCTTCGCCGACAACGATCTCGCGCTGGGCCGCCTCGTGGACGCGGTCTCGCGCTCCCGTTTCTGGAAGAACACGATCATCTTCGTCGTCGAGGACGATGCGCAGAACGGGCCCGATCACGTGGACTCGCACCGCTCGGTGATGTTCGCGATCTCGGCTTACAGCAAGCCGGGGCCGGTGCACCGTTTCGTGAACACCACGGATGTCATCGCGACGATCGTCGAGATCCTGCATCTCGGATCGCTCTCGCAGTTCGACTTCTACGGCCGGCCGCTGCGCGGCGTCTTCGCGAGCGAACCCGACCTCTCGCCGTACACCGCGCTGACGCCCGCGCAGGACCTGGATGAGCGCAACCCCACGCTGCGCACCGGGGCCGCAGGCGCACGGCCGCTCGATCTCTCCGGCGCCGATCGCGCGAACGAGGACGATTTCAACCGCGAGCTGTGGCGCGCGTTCAAGGGCGACACGCCGTACCCGGCGGTGAGACGCATGTCGCCGCCCGGCGCGGCGCAGGCCCGGTGAGCGCCGGCCGCCGGCCGTGACGCCCTTCCGTTGGATCCTCGCGGCGGTCTCCTTCGCCGCCGCGATCGCGGTCTCGCTGTACATCGTGCGCTCGTCGTGGCCCGCGGAGAACGCCGCGGTCTCCGTGTCGCCGCTCGTGCACGCCGCGCTGCTGGCGCTCGCGCTCCTGGAGCTGGGCGCGCGGGGACTGAAGGTGCGGCTCAGCGCGGCGGCGCTCTCGATCCCGATGACCTACGGCTCCGCCCTGCGCGCGAGCGCGGGCGGCGACTTCGGCGCGGCGATCACGCCGGCGCGCACGGGCGCCGAGCCCGCGCGGTTCCTCATTCTCACCGAAGCGGGGATGTCCTCGGCCCATATCATCCTCGTGATCTTCGCCGAGTTGTTCCTCGAGATGATCTCGCTCGCGCTGGTGGCCGTCGCGATGTTCGTGGTGTTCAAGGGCTCGGGCGGGATGATCCTGGGCATGGCCGGATTGGTCGCCGCGTACGCCGTGTTCGTGCTCGGCGGCGCGGCGATCGGGTTCGCGCTCTCGCGGACGCACGCGTCGGGACCGCCGCCGAAATGGGCGGCCTACGTGGGGCTCGACGCCGGGCGGTGGCGGGCCGTGCAGCGCTCACTGCGCCAATTGCGCGACGGGATCGAGGGGCTGCGCAATGTGCGGTACGGCATGGCCACGCTGGCGCTGCTGGCGTCGCTCGCGCATGTCGCGCTGCGCCTCTCGATCCTGCCGCTCATCGTGTACTCGTTCCACGAGCCGGCGCCGCTCGCGCCGCTCATCCTGTGGCCGATCGCGCTCACGTACGGCAGCGTCGTCGCGCCGGTGCCGGGCGGCGGCGGAGCGATCGAGGTCGCGTTCAAGGCGACGCTCGGCCACACGATCCCGGCGCGCGTCTTCGGCGCGTCGCTCATTTGGTGGCGCTTCTACACGTTCTACATCTTCGTGCTGCTCGGTGCGCTCGTCGCCGGCGGCACCGTGCTGCGCGCGCTCCGCGACGATCCCGCCAAGGACAGCGGCGGGAACGGCGTTACGGACGCTGTGGACGCGGCACGAGGATCGGCCGCAGCACCCTGAGCGAATCCAGCGGCAGGGGGCCGCTGAGCGTGAACTCCGTGCCGGTGGAATCCGTCCACTGGATGGAGTTGACGCCCTCCTGCTCGTCCATGCTCTTCATGCGGAATTGGCGCCGCGCCGCGCGTCCCGCCGAATCGCGCGCGGCAGTGGCGGCGCTGTCGGCATCGCTCCGCGATTCCGCCGGCGCCGTGGCGGTGGACGCGGCGGGCGCCGATGCGAAGCTGGCGAGCGTCACTTCGACCCCGGGCCGCACCTCGAACACCTTCTTCTGAACGACGCCGGCCTCCTCGGGCACCGTCTGCTCGCTCACGAGCCGCATGCCGGGGAACGGCAGCACGACCGCGCGCTTCGCGGTGGGCGCGACCGCCATCTGCGACATCTGTGGCGAGGGCGCCTTTGGCGTGAGCTGCGCCTGATCCGTGGCCAGCCCCGGGGCGAGCGCGCCGGAAGCGGCTGCGGAAGCGGCTGCGGGAGCGGGTGCGGGAGCCGCCGCGACGGCACCATTCACCGGCATGCCGGCCGCCGGTGATTGCATCGCGGGCTTCGGCGCCGCGGCGCGATCCAATGCGCCTCCCTGCGCTGCGCCATTCTCGTTCGCGCCGCCCGAATCGCGCATTCCGGCGGCGAGCTGCGGCTCCTCGGCTTTCTGCTTCGTCTTCTCCTCGAGCTTGTCGGCCATCACGCGCGCGTCGGCACCGGCGCCGGCGGCGCCCGCCGGAGCGGCTGCAGGCGCGCTCGTATCGACCGACGGTGACACCGACGCCACCGCCGCGGGGGCGGCCACCGGGAGATCCTTCGCCTTCAACTGGTCTCGTTGTGGCGCCCGCATCGCGGAGCCGCCGTAGGTCATCACGAGCAGCGTGCCGGTCGCGACCACCACCAGCGATGCCGCCACGCGCAATGTCCACGGCGGGATCCGCGGAGCGGTGCGCGGCGCGGCGGCCGCACCCGGTGTCGCGCGATAGTCCTTCGGGATCACGCCCGCCGGCACATTGTCGAGCGCCGCGAGGATCCGCGAGGACGCGGCGATGAACCCGCGCGCGTCGGCTACGGCGGACGCGCACTGGGTGCAGCGCGCGGCGTGCGCTTCCGCCTTGCGCTCATCCTCCGCGCTCAGCGCGCCATCCAGCCACGCGTGGATCGTTCCTTCGTCAAGATGCCGCATGATCGCTCCCGATCCGGCGCGGCATGCGCTGCAGCGCCTCATAATGTTCAACGAGCCGGCGGCGGGCGCGCGAGAGCGTCGTGCCCACCGAGCGCACCGACAGCTTCAGCGCCACCGCGATCTCTTCGTAATCCAATCCCTCTTCCCGCATCAGGAGCGCGAGACGGTCGCGTTCGGCCAGCCCATCCACCGCCGCGCGCGCCAATGCGGCATCCTCGGCCCGTTCGGCGCTCAGCGGCTCCGGTTCGAATACGTCGTCCTTCTGCTCCTCGCGCAGCAACTCGAGGTGCCGCCGCTGGCGCGCGCTCTTGCGGGCATCGTCGCGCACGAGGTTGTTGGCCACGGTGAACAGCCACGCGCGCTCGTTCGTGATCGTCTCCTGCCGGAGCGCGCGCACGAACGTCTCCTGCGCCACCTCTTCCGCCCAGTCGCGGTCCCCCAGCCGGCGGGTCAGGTAGCGCACGAGCATGTCGTGATAGGTGCGGAACAACCGGTCAACGTCGTGCACGCCATCTCCGCGTTGGAGACGAACTATACCCTTGCAATGGTGGGACGTCCGAGCCGGCCCGACTTGCACATCGGGGGTTCAGGTCAGTAGTCCCCTGCTCCGGACGGGATGCTCGCCATGCCGAGTGGCGGCGTGACCAGCTTGTCATCCCGTGTCACCTCGGAGATCTGCGGTTCGAGCCGCCGCATCATGGATGTGAACGCCCGCGCGACGTCGGTGTCGAATTCCTTCCCGGCGCGCTCGTCGATGAAGAGCAGCGCCTGCGCCGCCGGGTACGGCGAGCGGTGCGCCCGCTCGATCCGCAGCGCGTTGTACACGCTGCACACGCGCACCATCTTGCTCCCGAAATGGATGGGGCGCTTGAACAGCCCCTGCGGATAGCCGCTCCCATCGGGACGGAGATGGTGTTCGTAGGCCACCGTGGCGCCCAGTTCCATGCGCTTGTCGCTCTGCAGGATGATGCGCGCGCCATCCACCGGGTGCCGTTCCACGATCTTCCGCTCCGCATCCGTGAGCTCGATCGGCTTGGACACCAGCTCGCGCGGCACCTTCGCCATGCCGAGGTCGTGCAGCAGCGCGGCCATGCCGAACTCGTGCACGTCCTTGTTGCCGAGTCCGAGCGACTCCGAGAGCGCCATCACGAGCACCGCGACGTTGATCGCGTGGATCGCGTTGTACGGATCGCTCGCCTTGAGGCGCAGCAGCGGGATGATCATCGCGCTGCTCCCCTTCATCGCGACCGTGAGCGACCGCACCACCGCGTCCGCTTCCACCAGCGGCACGACGTCCTTCGCCTCCACCTGCTCGTAGATCCACGTCGCGGCGCCGGCTTCCTCTTCGAGGGCGAAGGGCAGCCCGGTGCCCTCCATGCCCCCCGCGGGCGTCGGGGTGCGGGTGTCGCCGAGATCGGCGTTCCCTTCCTCGAGTTCGCGCACGGTGACGATGCCGAAGCGGATGCTCTGGCGCGCGCCCGGTGCGCGCGTAGGCGCCGGGACGGTCCCGCCCGCGCCGCTCTGCACCACGCGCGCGAGCACGTCGGCCACGAAGTCCTCGAACTCGTCGCGCGTCACCTCGGCGTCGAACTCCATGCGCTGCACGCCGGATTCGGCGAGCCGCTGCGCCCAGGGCCAGTCCTTGAGGTCGTGCAGCGGCGCCTGGCCGTAGATCACGTCGCGGCCGATGAAGGAGAAGAGCGGCTGCGCGTTCTCCTTCTGCAATTCCGCGAGCTGGTCGTACGAGGCGTCGGCCGCGCGCTTCCACGTGGGATGCTCGCGCGGGTACAGCATCATCGTCGACAGGCTCTGCGCGAGCGACGTCAAGAACTTCGCGGGGGCGTTCATGCGCTCCTCGTGCCGCGCAACGCGGCCTGGATCTCGGGGTCACCGTCGCGCGCCGCGATGGCCAGCACCCGCTGCGCGGCGGGCTCCTGCTTCCACGTCGTGGCCAGCGCCGCGAGCGCGGCGACCGTCACCGGCGTCTTCGGGGCGAGTTTCCGGCGGAACTGGAACCGGCGCTTCGGCGCGAGTGTGGCCGCCACGAGGCAATCCAGCACGGCCTGGAGGCGCACCGGCTGCAGCACTTTCACGGCGAGCACGCCGAGCATGCCTTCCAGCGAGTGCGCGGTGAGGCGTGCGGTGAGCACGGGCATCGCGTCGCGCGGGCATCCCCGCTCCGCCGCGACGTTCAGGCCGGCGCGCACGATGCGTTCGTCCTCATCGCCCACCGCATCGGCCACCGCCTTGTCGCGCAGCTTCTCATCGTTGAGCAGCAGCGCGTAGGCCTCGCGCCGCACCCGCGCGTCCGGATTGCGCGCGTAGGGCTCCGCGCTGAACCCCGCCGGCCACTGCGGGAGCCGTCCCATGAGGAGCAGCAGGTTGCGCTGCACGAACCACTGCGCCTTCGGAAGCCGCGCCACCACCGCGTCGCCCACTTCGGGGCCGAGCTGCGTGAGCATTTCGAACAGTTTCCAGCGCGCGCCGCGCTCATCTTCCAGTTCCAGCGCGTCCAGCAGCGCGCCGGCGGCCGGGAACCCCACGCGCGAGACGAGCCGGTACAGCACCTCGAAGTCGATCGGGCGGTCGCGCAGGAGCCGGCGGATCGTGCCGGTGTTGTCGAGATGGCGGCGCACCGTGCGCACCACCTTGTTCTCCTCCGGCGTCCCATCGACGAGCGCGAGCAGCGCCGCGATCTGGCCCCGCTTCACCATCTCGGCCACCGCGTGTTTCGTCGTCGCGCCGAAGACCTCGGTCTCCAGGCTGAGCTGCACGATGTGCTCGGCCGGCACGTCGTACATCCCGCTCGCCGCGGCTTCCTTCGCCGGCTCGGCGATCAGCTTCTCGAGCGTCTGCCAGTAGTTCTCCTCGGGCAATTCAGCGGCGTGGTCCCAGTCGTTGATCAGCTGGCGCACGTTGTCGCGCAGCGCCGCGTCGGCCTTGTCGCGCCGGTTCGGCGACCCCTTGCCGGCGTGCTTCGCCAGCTTCGCGAGCAGGAGCAACAGCGCTTCCGACATTGTGTGCGCGGACGCCGAAGCGACCGCCTTCGCGAGATCGAGCACCGTGTCGGCCGCGAGCGCGTGCGACGCGTTGAGCATGAGCTGCTTCTGCTGCGCCCAGTCCGTGTTGACCTTCAGGATCCGCTGCAGCGCTTGCGGCGTGAGACTGCCGATCAGGTTCGAGACGCGCGACTGGAGCGCCTTGGCCGCCTGTCCGCCTTTGGATCGGATCTCGTCCATGAACGAGCCGAACATTGAGAGGATGCCCTTGTCGAAGTCCGGGTCGTTCTCGCGCCGCTCGATCGCGCCGGCGAGCGCGAGCGGATCGTTCGCGTACTCCGGCACCGTGATCGCGCCGCCCATCATCTCCGGACCGACGGCCGACCGCGCGAGGCGCGTCCAGAGTTGGCTGGCCCAGCTGCCGCGCTCCGGATCCTCGGCGTTCGCGTCCTTGTCCTGCAGTTCGAGCTGGTCGTACGAGAGCGGGAGCAGGCGGAGGTGCGGCCACTCGCGCACCGGCAGCGGCGCGGCCGCGTTCTCCTGGCCGTCCTTCACCGCCGCGATCTTCGCGGAGTTCCGTTCGCCCGCCTTCGAGCCCTCGCGGGCGATCGTCTTCATCACCTCGACGAGCTCGACGTCCTCCACGCCCTCCTGGATGCGCACACCACCGACCTCCCGTCGGTAGAGCTTCACCGCGAGCTCGCGGAGCACCGCCGTGTTGCGGTCGGTGGCCATCCCATCGATCAGCAGGTGGTCGCGCGCCACGCCGATCGAGAAGGTCGGGCGCTCGGCGAGGATCGGCTTGAGACGCCGCGCGATGCCCGTGGCCGCCGTCTCGAGCAGCGGGTGCCCGTCGGGGTACATGGTGTACTTGTGGAGCGCGGTGGACAGCTCCACGAGGAACTCGGTCAGTTCACGCGGCAGCGCGGCGGTGTCGGCGCTGGCCTGGGTTGTAGGCACGCGGTGGTGGGCGACGGGTGTGGACGGCTCGAAACGGGGGCATGATGCCCCTCAAATCTGACCGTCTCCCCCTCGGTCACGTCACGACCGGATGATGCCGCTCCCCTTGGGGGTGGCCGGGCGGCCCCCCACGTGCGGCACCCCTGCCCCGGGCGTCGCTGCGCCCCGGCGCATCGGCTCGTTCTGGATCGGCACCTCGCCCGAGACGCGCGCGGGGGGCGTGATCGTCTGCCCCTCGTCGAACGGCATGATCCGGCGCTCCCAGCGCCGCATCATCGTGATGAACGACTTCGAGATGTCGGCGTCGAACACCGTGCCCGCCTTCTCCTCCACATAGCGCAGCGCGCTCTCCGGGGTCCAGGCGCCGCGATGGAAACGCCGGGTGCGCAGCGCATCGTAGCAGTCGCACACCTGCACGAGCTTGCTCGCGAAATGCAGATCGCGCTCGAAGTGCGTCGTGGGGTACCCGCCCCCGCCCGGCAGCATGTGGTGCTCGAAGGCCACCACCGCCGCGAGGTCCAGCTGCGGCTCGCTGCCGAGGATGATCTTCGCCCCCTCGGCCGGGTGGATGCGCAGCAGCGCCCACTCTTCCTCGGTGGGCGGGCCCGCCTTCGACACGATCTCCTTGGGCACGCGCGTCATGCCGACATCGCGCAACAGCCCCGCGACGCCGATCGCGCGCGTGTCGCGGCCGCCCAGTCCGAGGAACTCGGCGAGCCCCATGACCAGCACCGAGACGTTGAGCGAATGTGCCGTGGTGTACTGGTCGAACTCCTTCAGCTGCAGCAGCGGCATCATGATCTCGCTGTCGCCATGCATTGCGACCGACAGGGAGCTCACCACCGCCTCGACCTCCGCCGCGGGCAGCGGACGGCCGGCCGCCACATCGGTGTAGATCGTGCTGATCGTGTCGATCTCCTCGTCCAGCGGGAAGTTCATCCCGAGGATGGGGAGCGGATCGGTGAGGAACTGGTCCTGGTCGCCGCGGATGCCGATCGCGCCGAACTTGATGCTCTTGTACTCCTTGCCCTCCACCTTCTGCGTATGGCGCGGGTCGACGAAGCCCGGCGTGATGAGCGCCATGATCTCGAAGAGGAAGTCATCGAACTCCTGCTTCGTGACCTCGTCGACGAACTCCAGGCGCTGGATCCCGTTCCGGGTGAATCGCTCGGACCACTCCCAGTCGCGCAGTTCCTTCAGCGTCTTGTTCTGGTAGACGACCTCGTCGCCAAGGAAGGAGTACTTCACCTCCTTCTCGGCGCGCTGGAGCTTCTGGATGATCTCCAGCGCCAGGTTCGCGGATTTCTCGCGCGCCGGGTGCGATGGCGAGTAGAGCGCCATCGCGGCGAGCGTCTTGCCGAAGGCGTTAAGGAATCGAATTGGTTCGATCACTGGGCCTCCGGCGCGCCGTCGCGGCCGCGCGGACCTCGAGATCCTTCGACTTCTGGGCGATGTCGAGCACCGGCATCACCTCGGGGTTGTCCGACCAGCCGCTGGCGAGTCCGCTGAGCGCGGCCAGCATCTCCGGCGTCTTCGGCACGAGCTTCGTGCGCCGCAGGAAGCGGGTCTTCGTCACGGCGTACGCGAGCAGCCACGTGAGCGTCGCCGGATCCTTCGCCGCCCCGACGACGCGCAATCCGAGCGCGCGCAGTTCCGGCGAGATCGACTTGCGCTCGACGTGCCGCACGAGCAGCGGCACCGCAGGCTTCGGGCAGTCCTCGAGCGCAGCCTGCATCGCGAGCTTCACGATGCCGTCGTCGCGGTCGCTCAGCGCCGCGATGATCGTCTGGGCGCGCAGCTTCGGCAGACGCAGCAGCAGCTTGAGCGCTTCGCGGCGCACGCGCTCGTCGCCGTGCGTCATGTACTTCTGCGGCTGGAATTCCTCGGGGATCGCCGGCAGCATCGAGAGGAGCGTGAGCAGGTTCCGCTGCACGTACCACGGCGTGTCCTCCATCGCGAGGCGCTTGAGCACCATCGGCCCCACGTCCGAGCCGAATTTCGCCAGGAGGTCGAGCAGTTTCCGCCGCATGGTGCGCGTCTCGCTCGTCTCGAGGCCCTCGAGCAGCAGCTCGACGACGTCGAGTCCCATGCGCGTCGTGATCCGCTCGAGCAGCCCCGGGTCGATCTGCTCTTCGCGCAGCAGGTGGCGGATGTTCTCGGGCGTCGCCACCAGCGGCCACAATTCCTCGGCCACCTTGCTGCCCTGCGGCGCGCGGTCGAGGAGATCGAGGAGCATCGCGATGCCGCCGTGCGAGATCAGCTGGTTCACCGCGAGCCACACGGGGGCGCCGAGTGTGTCCGTCTCGAGCGAGGTCGCGACGAGGCGCTTCGGCTCGCACGGATGCTGGCGCTGCAGCATCAGCGTGAACACGCGGCGCTGCGCCATGCGATCGAGCGCATCCTGGTAGCTGTCGGGGTTCAGGCGGCGCGGGTCCCAGTCGTCGGAGAGCTGCTCCACCTGGTCCTTCAGCGCGCGGCTCGCACCTGCGCGCATCACCGAGCCCCCCTTCTCCGCCTGGAGGGCGAGCTTCCCGATGAGGCGCAGCATCGTATGCGAGATCGTCTGCTTGGACGCCTTGGCCGCCGCCTGCACGAGCACGAGCACCGCTTCGGCGGCGAGCGTCTGGGAGGCGTCGAGCACGAAACGCTTCCGCTGCTCCACGTCGCCGCCCATTTCCATCAGCCGCTCGAGCGTCTCGGGCGCGAGTGTCTTGAGCAGCTCCGCCATCTTGCCGGCGGTCTCCGTCGCCTCCTCGCCCTGCGCGCCCTTGAGCGCTTCGGTGATCGACATGAGCGCGCTGACGATCGTCTGATCGTACGCGGGGTCGTCTTTGCGCTCGTTGAGGGCGCTCGCGAGCGTCATAGGGTCGAGGAGGTCCTCGGTCTCCATGCCCTCGGCGAGCATCAGCGTCGCGCGGGCGAGCGCGATCCAGATCAGCTTCGCGCCGGCCTTCTTGGCTTCGTCGTCCGTGAGGCCGCTGTCCTCGCCCATGAGCTCGAGCTTGTCGTAGACGACCGACGTCAGGGCGATGTGCGGCCAGCGCTCCGTTTGCGCCGCGAGCGCGATCTGCGGACCCTCGTGCTCCTCCTTCGACGACGCGACGAGGAAGTCGGCCAGCTCGTCGCGCAGCACCTCGGGGCTGATCGTGATCGAGCCCAGGCGGTGCCGGTGGAATCGCTGCGCGAGCTCCTTCATGAGCGAGTTGGTCGGATCGGTGGCGATCCCCTCGATCACGACCTGCGTGCGCGCGATGCCGAGCGAGATGGAGCGGTTGTTCGACATCGCGGCGTCGAGGCGCTTCATGACGCGCTCGACCGCGGCCGTCAGCTGCGGGTGGCCGGCGGGGTAGATCGCGTGTTTCTGGACGGCGACGCCGAAATCCAACAGGAAGTCGGTGATGCGCTTGTCGATCGCGCCCGCGCCGGGCGCGCCCGAGGCGGGAACGCCCGTGGCGGGGGTAGCGGTCGGGTGGCTCACCGGATCGGCCGCGCGGACGCGGGAACGCGCATTCTCACCATGCACCGCAAGGACAGCGGGACGAACGAAAGGCAACGCAGAGGAGATAATACGGACAAAGCGGCGGGTTGCAATCCTTAACTGCAACGGCGGGCAGCGACTGTCGACTGTCGACTGTCGCCCGCGAACAGCCCGGGCGAAGCGAACAACTGCCAAATTGCGGCGCTGGGCAAGTCACCATCAAGTGACAATATCTTGCGTAGTCACTATGTAGTGACTTACCTTGCCTCGATGACCCGGGACCGAGAAGCCACGCGCGCACGGATCCTGGCGGCGGCCGAGCAGGTGCTGACGCGACGGGGCGTGGGCGCCGTGCGCATCAACGCCGTTGCGGCGGCGGCCGGCGTGGACAAGGTGCTCATTTACCGTTATTTCGGCGGGCGCGCGCAGCTCCTGCGCGCGCTCGCGCGCGAGCGGCGCCTCTGGCCCGACGCCGATGCGGTGCGTGCCGCGACCGAGGACGCCGGCGGTGATGCCCCGTCGCTCGCGCAGGATCTCACCGCGATGCTGCTCGATGCCGCGCGCGAACTTCGCTCGAGTCCGCTCGCGCGGCGCGCCGCCGCGTGGAGCATCACGGAGAGCGATGAGTTCGCCCGCGAGATCGCGGCGGCGCGCGGCGAGCACGCGCGCGCCATCGCCGGCGCGCTTCGCGCACGCCACCGGCTCCCCCCGTTCGTGGACCTCGATGCGATCGTCGCCCTGCTCGCCGCGGCGATGACGCATCTCGCTCTGCATGCCGGGCCCGGCGCTGCGTTCGCGGGACTCGAGCCACGCCGCGATGAGGATTGGCGCCGTGCCGAGCGTGCGCTCACGAACATCGCGCACGCCCTGCTCGGCCCGGTCGATCAATAAGTCACTTACCGGTGACTTATGGCGCTAGATCCCGTGACGCACGCTCAACACCAACTGCCGCGGTGTGCCGGGGCTGAGGAACCCGCTCGCCTGTACCTCCACGTACCGGTGGTCCAGAATGTTCTGCACACCCACGGCGCCGCTCCAATCGCCGCTCACCGGGAAGACGCCGCGCAGGTTCAACAGCGTATAGGGTGAAGTGAGCACGCCAGGCTCGTTCACCGGCGTCCACGGTCCCGTGTACGCGGCCCAGATCGAACCCGCAAAGGCGCCCTGCTGCAGGTCGAATCCCGCCTGCACGGTGGACTTCGCCACCTGGAATACCGGCTGCCCCGAGAGGTCCGTGCCCTCCTCCGTCACGAGATGCACGTAATGCGCATCGTTCACGGTGGCGTGCGCGAACACCGAGAGCCACCGCAGGATCCCCACGCGGCCGTCCAGCTCCACGCCCTGCTGCCGTGTCGTACCGCCCGAACTCGGCTGCAGCGTCACCGGGTCCACCGTCTGCTGGTTGCTGACGTTGATGAGGAAGAGCGCGACCGAGCCCTCCACCTTCTGCCCCGTGTACCGCATGCCGAGTTCGCTCGCTCGCTCGAGCGCCGGCGGCAGCGAGGGCGTGACGATCGCGCCATCGCTCGAGCGGTACCCGCCGTTATAGGAGATGTACGCCGAGAGCGCGTTGGTGAATCGATAGATCGCGCTGAGCTTGGGCGATGCGATCCATTGGCCATCGCTCGTGGTCGGACCGCCGCTGCGCTGCCCGGACTCGTAGTAGATCCAGTCCAGCCGCCCCCCGATCCCCAGGCTCAGGTCGCGGGTGACGTCCCAATGTGCTTCCACGACCGGTGCGATGCCGCCATACAGCGCACTGAGATTCGCGGGCGTCTCATCGAAAGAGAAGATCGAGTCGCGCACACGGTCGGTGGTGTAATAGCGCTGGTACTGTGCCTCGACCACGCGATAATCGATCCCCACCTCGAGGTGCGTCTCGCCGAGCTGCTTCGCCCAGCGGGTCGTGCCGCCCATGCCGAAGCGCTGGTCGAGTTCCTCCGTTTGCGACTGCACGCCTTCGCCAATGCCGCCCTCCGGCGGGATCGTGAGGAAGATGTGCCACGTGCCGCCGTGCGCGTACAGCGATGACGTGAGTGTGCCACGCCAGGCATCGCGCTCCATCGCGAAACGCACGGTGCCGAACCCTTCGTTGCCACCGTCGGTCGGATTCGTGGCCGCGGTGAGATCACCCGCCTTGTATTGCGAGTCGCTGATGAATCCCGGCGAGTGCCATCCGCCGCCGTAGCCGCTCACGCCGAGCGTGTACGTGCTGCCGCCGTCACCGTACCAGACACGACTCACCATGAGATGCCCGATCGCCTCCTGGCTGTTGTCGCGCCAGCCGTCGGCGCGTTGCAGGTCGCCGGCGAACATCCAGCCGCCGTCGGCGGTCTCATCGCCGGTGAGCAGCTGCACGCGCGCGTCGCCCCACGAGCCCACGCGCGCGCTCCACTCCGTGCCCAGGTTCATCGGCACGGTGATCACGTTCATCGTGCCGCCCATCGCGAAGTTCCCCGCCCACGGCGACGCCGGTCCCTTGGTGACCTCCACCCGCTTCACCGCTTCCGGAATGAGCGCGTTCCAGTCGGCGTAGCCCTCGGCGTGCCCGCTCACCGTCTCGTTGAGCGGCACGCCGTCGATGAACGCCGCGTCGTCGGTCGAGTGATCGGAAGTGAATCCGCGCACCGCCGCATCGGACGCGAAGCCCGGTCCCTGACCTTGCAGGTGGACCTCGACCCCGGCCGTCTGCCGCACGATGTCCCACGCGTCGGTGGCGGGCACGGTGCGGATCGCGCTGGGCAGGATGATGACGCTGCTCGCCGCGTCGGCGCGATGTGTGGGCGGGGCGACTACGCGGATCACCGGCATGCTGGTCATGCCGTGGGTCGAATCGCGCGGCGCGCGCGTGGTGCTGTCGGCGGCGGGCTTGCGCGTCGTGTCGGGCTGCTGCGCCGTCGCGTGGAGCGCCGCGGCGAACAGGATGGCCGCCGCCGGCGCGAGTGCGCGGGCACGCGAGGATATCACATGCATGAGAATCCCCCTCCGCAGGGGTAAGGGTGTGCTCAGGGATCGATTGGTGATGCAGGAGCGCGAACGGCGTTACGCGGCGAGCGCGGGCGGAGGGCCGTTGGCGAAGGGAAGGCGGGTGTCGACGCGGGAGGGCGGCACGAGGCGGGCCGCGAGCGGAACGCGCCCGGCAATGATCGTGCGCGCCTCGGGTACCGCCGCCGTGGGGGCGGGCAGGGTGAAGAACGACGCCGCGGCGCACTGCTCCAGACAGCAGCACTGATGATGCCGGTGCCCGCCGTGTCCCGAGTGCGCATCGTGGTGCGCATCGTGGTGCGCATCGTGGTGCGCCATCTCGAACGCGGCCGCCGCCAGCGGGTCGTGCAACGGACAATGGTCCATGAGGGCCCGCTCCCCGAGGGAAGCGGACATCCACAGGACCATGAGCACGGCGCTCAAGCGGCGCATCGCGGAACGGCGCATGAGGCGACAATCTAACTTCCGGCCCGCATTGCGACAGCGCATCGCGCGCTCCAGACTTCCCGAATGATCGAAGTCGCGTCCCTCACGAAGCGCTACGGCGAGTTCACCGCCGTGCGCAACCTGTCGTTCACGGTCGCGCCCGGCGAAGTGCTCGGGCTGGTCGGCCCGAACGGCGCGGGGAAGACCACCACGCTCCGCTCGCTCGCCGGGATCATCACGCCCACGGCGGGCCGCATCAGCATTGGCGGCTTCGACCTCGCGCAACGGCCCGAACGCGCGAAGGCGCTGCTCGCCTTCATCCCCGATGAGCCGCAGCTGTTCGACTATCTCACGGTCGAGGAGCATCTCGTCTTCACCGCGCGCGTGTACGGGGTGGCCGACGCGGCGGGGCGGATCCCGGCGCTGCTCAGCGAGCTCGAGCTGTCCGACAAGCGCGGCGCGCTCCCCGCCGAACTGTCACGCGGCATGAAGCAGAAGCTCGCCATCGCTTGCGGGCTCGTGCACGCGCCATCGGCGCTGATCCTCGACGAGCCGCTCACCGGCCTCGATCCGGCCGGGATCCGGCGGATGCGCGCGACGATCGCCGCGCGCGCGCGCGAAGGCGCGGCGGTGCTGCTCAGCTCGCATCTCCTGCATCTCGTGGAGGAGTTGTGCACGCGCCTGCTCATCATCCAGCGTGGTGAGCGCGTCGCGATCGGCACGATCGCGGAGATCGTCGCCGGGCAGCCGCAGCTCGCGGGGCAGGGTCTCGAGGACATCTTCCTCGCGCTCACGGGCGACGGGCACGGCGGGTGAGCGACTCCGTCGAGGCGCTGCGGTTCCTGCTGGCGCGCTCGCTGGCGAACCGCGTGCGTGTGGAAGTGCGGCGCGCGCGGTCGCCGCGCTACGCGATCGCGATCGTCATCGGCGCACTCTGGCTCTGGACCGTCCTGGGCAGCGGCGCACGCGGCGGCGCGCCGGCCCCCGCCGGCGACGTGGTCCAGTATGTCTATGAGGTGCTGATCGCGCTCACGACGGCGTGGCTCTGGGTGTTCGGAGCACCGGAACCCGCAATGACGTTCAGCCGCGCGGAAGTGCAGATGCTCTTTCCGGCCCCGATCACGCGCCGCGCGCTCATCAATTACAAGCTCGCGCAGTCGCAGATCGCCATCCTGCTGAGCGTGCTCATCTGGAAAGTGCTGCTCGTGCGCTCAGTGGCGGGCATGCCGTTCCGCCACGCGCTCGCGCTCTGGGTGCTGTTCACCACGCTCTACCTGCATCGCGTGGGTGCGTCGTTCGTGCGCGTGAGCGCGGCGCAGCACGGTCGCGCCGGACTGCGCCGCAATTGGTTGCCACTCACGATCGCGGCAGCTGCGATCGGGGCGACGGCCTGGACGGTCTACGAAGCGATCCCCACGCTCACCGCCGCGTTGACCACCGGGGCGATCGGCAGCGCACTGCGCGCGCTGCGAGAGACGCCGGTCCTCCGCGTGGTGTTCTGGCCGTTCCATGCGCTCGTCGCTCCCGTCTTCGCGCGCACCGGCGCCGAGTGGTCGGGCAGCATCGGCTGGGCACTCCTGCTCCTGGCCGCCTCCTACGCGTGGGTCGCGCGCACCGGGGTCGCCTTCGAGGAAGCGGCCATGCAGCGCTCCGAGCGAATGGCGGCGCAGCGCGCGGCGCGTCGTACGCGCGGCAATGTCGCGCTCCGCGCGAGCCGCATCTGGCCGCCGCTCCCGCCCAAAGGCCGGCCGGCCGCCGCCATCGCGTGGAAGGTGGTGGTCGCCTTCCAGCGGTTCGTGCCGCTCACGCGCGCCGCGCTCCTCACGTTGCTCTTCGTCGGCGTGATCCTGCTGTCGATGCCGGGTGTGCGTTTCGGCGTGCAGCTCATGGGCACGGGAATGCTCGTCGCCGCCGGGCTCCTCGCCCTCATGGGCCCGCTCTTCACGCGCACCGATCTGCAGCAGGACATGCTCATGCTGTCGCTCCTGCGCACCTATCCGCTGAGCGGCCGCACGATCGTGGCCGCCGAGATCGCCGGAACGGTGGCCGTGCTCAGCGCGGCCCAACTCGCGCTGGTCGTGGCCGGATTCGCGCTGCTCGCGCCATGGGCAATGCAATGGGTGCGCGACGTCGCTCCATCGCGCGTGGTATCCGCGGCGCCGATCGTCCTCTCCCTGCTGCTCATCACGCCGGCGGTGACGGCGCTGCGCGTCGCGGTCGCGAACGCCTGGGCCGTCCTCCTGCCCGGCTGGGTACACCTCGGGCCGGGACGCTCGGGCGGCATCGAGTCGCTCGGCCAGAATCTGTTGAGCGTCATGGGATCCATGGTCGCGCACCTGCTCCTGCTCGTCCTCCCCGTGCTCGCCGGGGCGATCGTCCTCTGGGCGCTGCGCGGGATCGTGGGACCGGCGGCGTCCATTCCCGCCGCGATCGTCGCCGCGGCGGCCGCCGGCGCGGAACTCTGGTTCATCGTCGGCTGGCTCGGCGCCGTGCTCGCGCGCACCGACCCGGCGGTCGTGGAGGCGGCTACGGCTTCGTGACGATATCCGCCTCGAGCGACCGGATGATCGCGAGCACCTCGTTCCGTTCGTCGCGCCCGATGTGAAAGTAGTCCATCGCCGCGTTCATCTCGCCGACCTCGGCCTGCCACACCGCCGGTGTGATGCCCAGGTCCTTGTGCGCTGCCTTCATGCTCGGGCCGGTGTAGATGCACGGCCCGCCGGACGCCTGGCAGAGCTGGTCGATGATCCCCTGCCGGATGCGATTCCCCTCGAGCGGCGTGAGGCCGGCGAAGAAGGGCGCGGTGATCGTGTCCTTGCCCATGCGCGCGATGAAGTTGTCCACCAGGGCGGCGATGGCGTCGTAGCCGCCGAGCCGGACGTAGAGCGAGTTGGACTTCGGGGTGCTCGGCGTCGCGGGCGCCGAGGCGCAGCCGGCGGCGGCACCGAAACAGGCGGCGAGCACGAGCGCGCGGACGAGCGTGGTGGACCGGATCATTCGTGGATGCTCCGCTCGCGCGCCTGCCCGGATGTGGGACCGTAGATCGACGGCGAGGCCACTCCGAGCATCCCGAGCATAAGAGAGAGTTGTCCTAATCGAACTCCATGTCCACAAGATGCGCGGTGCGGGCGCGGAGGCCAGTGCCCGCCGCCGCGGCCGGGCGATTGCGGCACCCCGGCCGTGCCCGTAACGTCCACAGCGTCGCTCTGGAGAGAGGATCATGCCGGCCACCATGGTAGAGTTTCGCGCGAACGGACACACGGCGTCCGGGTATCTCTCCCTGCCGCCCTCCGGCAAGGGTCCCGCGCTGATCGTGCTGCAGGAATACTGGGGCCTCGTGCCGCATATCACGGATCTCGCGGACCGCTTCGCGAGCGCCGGGTTCGTGGCGCTCGCGCCGGACCTCTACCATGGCGAGAAGACCAAGAGCCCCGACGAGGCCGGCAAACTCTTCATGGCGCTCAATATCGATCGCGCCGGCAAGGACATGCGCGGCGCGGCGGGGTTCCTGCTCGGCCACAAAGCGGTGTCGTCGAAGAAGGCGGGGATCGTCGGATTCTGCATGGGTGGGCAACTCGCGCTCTATGCCGCGATGGAACATCCCGACCTGATTGCGGCGTGCGTGGATTTCTACGGCATTCATCCGAACGTCAAGATCGATCCCGCGCGCGTGAAGGTGCCGGTGCTCGGCCACTTCGCCACGCGCGACAAGAGCGTCCCGGAAGCACGGGCTCGGGCGCTCGCCGCGGCGATCACCGCCGCCGGTGGTTCGTTCACGCTGCACATGTACGAGGCCGAGCACGCGTTCTTCAACGACACCCGCCCCACGGTATACAGCGAAGCGAGCGCGAAGCTGGCGTGGGAGCGAACGGTGGCGTTCTTGAAGGAGCACGTGCACTGAGACAGACTGAGACGCTGGACGTTCGATACGACCAACTCCAATCCCGTGAGTGACATGCCGCATCGTGTGAAGGCGATCTTCGCGTTCCTTCTCTTGTTGACCAGCGCTGCCAGCGCACAGGGAGTACGGTACCAGCGACTGCTGATCAAGAACGCCCTGATCATCGATGGCGCGGGCAATCCGGTGCGCGGACCCTTCGACATCACCGTCGAAGGGAACACGATCGTCGCGATCACCGATCCCGCGGTGCGGGAGGGGGGCGGCAGCGCGCTCCCGGGCGCGGTGGTCACCGGCAAGCCCGACCGCGTGATCAATGCGACGGGCATGTACGTGATGCCCGGCATCATCGACGTGCACTCGCACATCCAGTTCAGCCGCGCCGGCATCGCGATGCCCAAGGATTACGAGTACAAGCTCCTGCTCGCCTGCGGCATCACCACGATCCGCGATCCCGGCTCGCTCGAAGGGATCGACACGATCGTCGCGCACGCGAAACTCTCGGCCGACAACAAGATCGCGGCGCCCACGATCATCCCGTATGCCGTGATCGAAGCGAACACGCCCGCTGAAGGGCGCGCGATGGTGCGCCAGGTGAAGCAGAAGGGCGCGAAGGGCCTCAAGATCTTCATCCTGCGGCCGGAATGTGTGGGCCGCGGTCTCCGAAGAGGCGAAGGCGCTCGATCTGCCGATGGCCACCGACCTCAAGATCCAGGAGACCAATGCGCTCGCGGCCACGCGCTACGG
This sequence comes from uncultured Gemmatimonadaceae bacterium, assembly GCA_963751275.1. Taxonomy (GTDB): domain Bacteria; phylum Gemmatimonadota; class Gemmatimonadetes; order Gemmatimonadales; family Gemmatimonadaceae; genus DATKOH01. The sequence continues at coordinate 51,604 of CAVVTZ010000007.1, forward strand.
TGTGAAGTCCATCGAGCACTGGTACGGCATCCCGGATGCCGCGATCGTCGGCAAGCAGCAGTTCCCGGACTCCTACGTCTACGACAACGAACTCGACCGCTTCCGCTGGGCGGGCGACATCTGGCGCCAGGCGGACTCCGCGCGCCTCTCCGCCGTGCTCGACACGATGCTGGCGCACGGCGTGACGTGGGACCCGACGTTCGCCATCTACGAGGCCAATCGCGATCTGCAGCGCGCGCGGTCACAGCCGTTCCTGAAGGACTACGCGCTGCCTGCGGTGATGGCGCAGTTCGAGCCGAGCGCCGCGCGCCATGGTTCGTACTTCTTCGACTGGACCACCGCCGACGAGGTCCGCTGGCGCAACGACTACCGGATCTGGATGCATTGGGTGCGCGAGTACGCCGCGCGCGGCGGCAACGTGACCGTCGGCTCGGACGCCGGCTTCATCTGGGAACTCTACGGATTCACCACCATTCGCGAGATGGAGCTGCAGCAGGAGGCGGGGTTCCAGCCGCTCGAGGTGATCCAGCACGCGACCTCGAATGGCGCCAAGCTGCTGGGCTTGGCGAATACCGGCGTGGTGCGCCCGGGCTTCAAGGCCGATCTGATCATCGTGGACGGGAACCCGCTGCACAACTTCAAGGTGCTCTACCCGACCGGCGTGCAGACCGCCGAAAACGGAAAGCTGGTGCAGCGTGGCGGCGTGAAAGTCACGATCAAGGACGGCATCGTATTCGATGCGCCGGCCCTCGCCGCGGAAGTGCGGGCGATGGTGCACGCGGCCCAGGCGACGGCGCCGGCGCCGAAGAACTGAGCGGGTGGGGACACTGGCATGCCGTGACGGATTGTAATAGATAGTGCTGGCTCACAAACCAGGGTCCCATGGCACGTCTGAGAACAAGCGCCGGAGTGGTGATTCTTGGGGTCGCGGGGCTGGCAGCCTGCCGCGCGACACCCGCGCCGGCGGCACGCAGTAGCGATCGTGTCGCATTACTGGCAGATACCACCTGGCCCGCGACGCCCATGGGAATCGCGGCGCGGCGCGGGCATGCGCTGCTCGCGCATACGCCCGATAGTCTCCCGCAATATGCGCACAGCGCCTTGCGCTGTTTCAATTGTCATCTCGATGAGGGCACGCGCCGCCACGGACTGATGTTGATCGGCGCCGCGGCGCGCTATCCCCAGTACCGCACGCGCAGCAATTCGGTGGAGACGCTCACCGACCGCGTGAACGATTGCTTCCGTCGCAGCCTGAACGGCAGCGCGCTGCCGCTCAATGGGCGCGACATGCGCGACATCATCGCCTATCTCTCGTGGATCTCGCGCGGCGTCGGCGTGTTCGATTCGGTGCCGGGGCAGGGGCTGCCAAAGATGAAGCCGCTCAAGCCCGACACCGTGAACGGCGCCGCGATCTTCGCGACCATCTGCAGCGTGTGCCATGGCAAGGATGGGCAGGGGAGCGGGATCTATCCGCCGCTCTGGGGGCCGCGTTCCTATAACATCGGCGCCGGCATGGTTCGCCTTTATACGCTGTCGTCGTTCGTGCGCAACAACATGCCGTTCGACAAACCCGGGTCCCTCACCGATCAGCAGGCATTCAATGTTGCGGCGTTCGTGGCGTCCCATCCTCGCCCCGACTATGCGCCGAAGTCGGCGGATTGGCCGAATGGCGATCCGCCGCCCAATGTGGCATATCCTACTGCCGCCGCGAAGCAGAAGACCGCGGCGGCCCGCACTACCCCAAACGGCGCGCACTGATGGCGCGCAGGAGGAGACCGATGCAGGATCTCGAGCTCGAGAGCACGCCGCGGCGCGGCTTTCTCGGACGTCTGGCGGCCGGAGCGATCGCACTCGCGGCAGGCGGCATGGCGACGAGCAAAGCGGGCGCGGAACCCTCGCACCCGGCCGCTGCCGGCTGGGATGAGAGTTGGCAGACGAAGATCAAGGGGAAGCACCGCCAGGTCTTCGACGGCATGGACATTAACAACGGGTTCGGGCTGGTCATGACCCGGATCTGGTTCACGACCAACAAGGAAGCCTACAACCTGAGCGAAAAGGAGCTCAGCGCCGTGGTCATCCTGCGGCACGCCGCGCTTCCCATCGCGCTCGACGATGCGATGTGGTCGAAGTACAAGCTGGGCGAAGCGTTCAACGTGACCGATCCGGCCACGAGCAAGCCCGCGGAGCGGAACGTGTTCGCGACGACGGCCGGCTTCGCGATCCCGCCGTTCGCGAGCGCGTCGGTCGAGGCACTGGTCGCGAGCGGCGCGCTGCCGTGTGCGTGCAACATGGCGCTCCAGCATTTCGCCACGGAAGCGGCGACGAAGATGAACATGGCGCCCGCGGACGTCATCAAGGAATGGCAGGGTGCACTGCTGCCCGGCGTGACGCTCGTCCCGTCAGGCGTGCTGGCCGTGGGCCGCGCGCAGGATCACGAGTGCCGGTACTGCAACGTCACCTGATGTAGGCGGCGAGCGCGATCACGGAACGCGGGGGCACGCGATGCGTGCTCCCGCGTTCTGCGTTCAGTCGGGGTCGACGAGTCCCGTGGGGGGCTTCGCGTTCACGCGCGCACCGAACAGGCACGCGTCGGTGTACTTCGGCTCCGCGGACCCGCACATGCGTTCACGCTCCGCGGTGACCGGACTCAGGCTCGCGATCTCTTCGCCCACGGCTTCGTAGCAGCGCAATTTGCCGTCCTGGCTCGTCACCAGCTGGCAGAAGGCCATCCCGCTCTCGAATTTCGCATTGTCCTCCACGCGATTCTTCGCGACGCCGGCGTAACACCACGGTCGCCCGGTGGCGCTGGACTTGTCGCAGAGCGCGAGTGCCGCCGGACCGTTGCGCAGCGTGCGCCCGTTGATGTCCGTCCCGAGCCCAAGGAAGCACCAATGCACGTACCTGGCCGGTGCGTGGTCGCATCCCTTGGCCGCGCGCCCGACATCGCCATCGTTCAGATAGAAGAGCACCGACACCTGATTCGTCCAGCACGATTCCTGGTAGCGCTCGGCGAGCTGCGAGCAGGGGTACGCCGGGTCGTTGCGGTCGATCTGCTTGTACTTGGGCTTCGCGGGATCGTGCATTCCCGGCATGTCCGCCATCGCCATCGCGACGGGCGGCTGCGTCGCGTCCATGATGTTCTCCATGAACGCGCCGCCGTAGCAGGAATCGCGGTCCCAGCGGTCGAGGAGGAGATCGCACTTCAACAGCGCGGCCGGCAGGTCGTGGTCGTAGCGCATCGTGAGCCCGTGTCCCAGCCCGTGCACGCACTGGAAGCGGAGCCATCCGTACACGCCGGCCACCGTCCACGGCGCGCAGATCGCGCGCACCGCCGTGCTGTCGTCGGTGCCGGCGCGCAGGAAGAACGCCTGGATCACCCCGTGATAGCAGCCGGACTGGAAGATCTCGCTGCACTGCGGGAAGGTGGTCTTCACATCCGGATGCGCATCGTATGCCGCGATCCCGATCGCGTGCGCGAACTCGTGTCCCGTGACGAGCACGTCGTGATCCAGCGTCGTGAGCTGCTGCAGCTCGGCGAGCGCCGCCTTCGGACCGCGCGCCGTCGCGACCGGGAGCAACTGCGCTTCGTAGCATGAGTGCTTCGTCGCCTCCGGACTCCCGCTGCATTTCTGGAAGGCCAGCTCGGCGGCCTTCGCTGAGTCGCGGGGCGGGAGCGCGCTGAACGACGGCCAATGCTTCGGCAGCGCCACCGGGTGGAGGAGCGTGCCGGCGGCGAATCCGGCGACCGCGAGTCCAAGGGTGCTCCACACGAATGCAGAACGGGTCATGCTGTGAGGACGAGCATGCCTGCCCGCAAGTCAGTTACCGCTGAGCTCCAGCGCCGAGATCCAATCGCGCACCGCGCGCACCTCCGCGGCCTCCAGACGTTCGAAGATCGCGAGCGCCTCGCGGGCGAGCGCCACGGCGCGCTTCGTGTCACCCTGCGCCAGCGCGAGCTCCGCGCTCGCGCGCCGCCCCTCGGCTTCGATGAGCGCGAACCCGTGGTCCCGCGCGAGACGCACCGCGCGCGCGAGGAGCAGCACCGCCTCGTCGAACCGGCCGCGCGCCGTCGCGGCGGCGCCCGCCAGCCGCAGCGCGTCGGCCTCCCCCTTCGGGTCGCCGGCCTCCGCGAGATCCTGTGCCGCGCGCCGCGCCTCCACCTCGGCGAGCTCCGCATCGCCGTCCCCAAGCCGGACCTCGGCCAATCCGACCACCGCCATCGCAGCCAGCCGCGCATCCAATGCCTGGCGCGCGAACTCGAGCGCGCGCTGCTCACTCTCCTCGGTGTGCGCCGCGTCGCCCAGGTCGCGGAAGCTGATCGCGATGTTGTGGTAGGTCTCGGCCATCCCGCGTGGGTTGCCGAGCCGCTGATATGCGGGGATCGCAAGACGGTAGAGTGCGAGCGCCTCGCGCGCGGCACCGCGCACGTTCGCGATCGTGCCGAGGTTATTGGTCGCGCGCGCGAGCAGCAGATCATCGCCATCCTGGCGGCCGAGCTCCATCGCCTCCTGGAACCGCTCTTCGGCGCGCCCGATCTCGCCGCTCTCGAAGCACGCGACGCCCTCGAGATTCGCCGCCTTGCGCGCGGCCGCGCGGTCGCCGGACCGGCGCACCATCGTGCCGGTCTCCGCGAGCCAGGCACTCGCCTCGCGCGGCGCGCGCGTGCGGAGGAGCGCTTCGCCATAGAGCGTGACCAGCTCCGGATGCGCGCGCGCGTCCGCCCTGTGCGCGCCGAGCAGCGCGCGCACGTCGCTCCACGCTCCGCGGGCGCTGTCGGCGCGCGCGGAGGCGAGCAGGGCGGGGGCGAGGGATCCGGACGTCATCGTGGCGTCAGTACGCGAGGGCGTAGTTGGTGAAGCCCAGGATGTCGGCCTCGACTTCCTCGGTGCTCACGTTCACGTTCGTCGCCAGCTGGATCCACGGATCCGCGGCCGTCTCCTGCCGCCAGGAGATGCAGGATCGCCTTGAGCGAATCATCCGTCGCGTTCACCTGGCCGTCGTCATTGACGTCGTCGTCCGTCTCGCCGAATTCGAATAGGAACTGTGCCGGGTCGGATGCCGAGAAGGTCAAACCCGACGGCTCGAACTGCACGACGAGATGCACCGGGTCGATGACCGTCACGCGAATGAGGATCGAGTCGCCGGTGGCGAACGGCGTGCCGTCGGGCCGGCGCAGCAGCGCCTGCGAAGGGACCTTGAACTCGAGCAGCTGCGCCGAGTCCTCTCCCGGTTCGGTGGGTTGGTAATCGATGCGGATCCGGCGGCTCTGGCCCTTCACCGCCCAGAAGCTGTCCACCGGATTCGCGAGCGGCGGCGCGGTGCTGGCGGCCCGGAGATAGTTCAGCTGCTGCGTCGGCGTGGTGGGCGCCGGATCGCCGCTGCACGCGGCCACGAGTGCGCCGGCGGCCAGGATCAGAGTGATTCTACGCATCGGATACCTCGTCAAGGTCATTGTCATCGGATGTATTGGCGGCATCCAGGAGCCGCATGAGCCGTGCGCGGGAGATCCCGAGCCGGCGCGCCGCCTCGCTCTTGTTGCCGCCGCAGTGCTGCAACATGGTGTCGGCCGCCGCGCGGCCGATCTCGCGCATCGTGGCGGGGAACGGGATGGCACCGTCGGATATGACGATCGGTTTCGGCGGCGGGAAGTCCGCCGCGGTGAGCGCATCGCCGCGCGCGAGGATGAGCGCACGCTCGGCGGCGTTCCGCAGCTCCCGCACGTTGCCCGGCCAATCGCGCGCCTCGAGGGCCGCGATCGCGCTGTCATCGAGACGGGGCGCCGCGATGCCGGACTGCGCGGCGAAACGCGCGATGAAGTGCCGCGCGAGCGGCGCGATGTCCTCGCGCCGCGCGCGCAGGGGCGGCAGCTCGATCGACACGACATCGAGACGGTAATAGAGATCCTCGCGGAACGTGCCGGTCTTCACGTGCGCGGCAAGGTCCACGTGCGTGGCCGCGATGATGCGCACATCCACCGGCACCAGGCGCGTGCCGCCCACCCGCCGTGCCGCGCGTTCTTCGAGTACGCGCAGCAGTTTGCCCTGCAGCGCGAGGGGGAGGTGTCCGATCTCGTCGAGGAAGATCGTACCGCCGTGGGCGACCTCGAACAATCCGGGCTTGGACGCCACCGCGCCCGTGAATGCGCCCTTCTCATGGCCGAACAATTCGCTCTCGAGCAGCTGATCGGGGATCGCCGCGCAATTCACTTCGACGAATGGCGCCTCGCGGCGCGGTCCGTTGTAGTGGATCGCCCGCGCGATGAGCTCCTTGCCCGTGCCCGTCTCGCCGGTGATGAGGACCGTGACGCCGCCGTGCGGGATCACGCGCGATGCGCGATCGAGGGCGGCCCGGAGCGCCGGACTGTCGCCCAGGATCTCATCGAAGCGGTACTTCGCGCGCTCCGCCTCGGCGAACGCCGCACGGTCGGTCAACGCACGGAACCGCGCGGCGCGCTCCAGGAGCCAGGCGCGCAGGACATCCGCGTCCTCCGGCAGCGCGAAATACTCAGCGGCTCCCGCGCGCGCGAGCGCGGCCGCGAGCCGGTGGCTCGAGTCGGCGCCCACGGCGGCGACCTCCATCGACCCGCCGGCCAATTGCCGCACGAACGGCTCGAGCCGCTCCTCCTCGCCGCCGGCGGTCACGAGCGCGACCGCGCCCGAGAGCCGCGCGAGCGATGAGGGCTCGTCGACGGCGAGGAACTCGTAGCCGCAGTCGGCCGCCAGCGCGGGCCAGACCGCGGAGAAGGAATCGGTGATCGCGTAAACAGCGAGCATCGGCATGCGTGGAGCACCGGGGAGCGCCCGCTCCCCAGTGTTCTACGCCGGGAACGGGCTAGGGCGGCGATTCGTCGTGGCCATCTGTGTCGTCCTCGACCGCGGAGTGGATGTTATTGAGTGCGCGTTGGTCACGCACGGTGACACCCCTCCTCAAAGCACGGATGGTGCCGTCCACAGGTCGAGAGTGGCAGATGTCTAAGCGCCCATAAGATAATGAGTTATGGCGCCAGACTGCCACTCGAGCCCGGCACTGGGCATGCGAAATAGCGCATCGGTGTACCGTTCCGGTACACGTGGCCGTAGCCGCTCAGTTCCGCCCGGCGAGCGTCGGCCAGAGCGCCTGCAATGTCGTGCGCGGATCCTCACACACACGCACGGACACGTCCTGCTCTTCTTCCACAGTCCAGTCGTTCGTGATGCGGCCCGCTTCAGTGACGGTCCCGCAGAACTTCTCGAGATCTTCGCGGCTCACGCCCAGCGTGACCACGACCGTGCCGGGTTTGTCGCCGGGCCCGAAGAACCAGTAGCTCCCCGCCGCGCTCACCGCAGGTGGAAGCCCGAAGCGCGGACCATAGAAGTCGATGGCTCCGGCTTCGCCGTAGTTCTCGCCGATGAGCACGGCCTGGGCGCGCTTCTCCGGCGGCAGTGAATCGAAGACGTGCGCGACGAGCGCGACCCGTTCGGGCCAGCCGATCATGTCGGCGTAATCCTGCGGGAGTCTCAGCATTGTGCCGCGGTTCGTGCGCGTCGCTTCGCTGATCCCCAGCGCCGCCGCGTAGCGCGCCATGACCGGCGGCGGAAGGACGGGCAAGCCGATGGGCGTGATCAGGATCCCGTAGAGTATGATCGCGGCGACGAGTGCGGCGCGTCCTACGCGCGCGAGCACGGTCGGTCCCGTCATTCCCAGCCATACCGCGCCGGCGGCGAAGAGCGTCGGATAGATCGGCCCGACGTAATACGGTTTTCCGCGCAACACGAAGAGGGTCGCGAACACCGTGAGGCAGGCGAGCCCGACGGTGCGGTACGGGCGGCCCGCCCGCGAGCGCACCAGCCACGCGGCGCCGGCGGCGGCGAGAATGAGCGAGGGACCGAGCAGCATCTGCCAAGAAAGGAACGAAGCGAAGGAGACGTGTACGAGCTGTTGTTGGCGCAGCGCATCCATTTGCGCGCGGAGCGGGAATCCGAGCTGGATCTGCCCGATGATGCTGGGGCTGCCGATGGCGAGCGCGACCGGGAGCGCCAGCCAGGGACCGCGCGTACGCAATGCGGCGCGGTCATCGAGCACGAGTGCCGCGAGGATGCCGAAGCCAATGAAGAGGATGCTGAACTTCGTGAGCAATCCGAGCCCGCCGATCACGCCGATCGCCCGCCACCAGCGCCGGTCGCGGGTGCGCTCGAAGCACGCGAGCGCGAGGAGCACGGCGCTCCACCAGAATTGATCGAAGACGACGGGCTGGAAGAGGCTCCCGGGGCGCAGGAAGAGCGGGTGGACGGCGACGGCGATCGCCGCGGTGATCTGTGCGAAGCGGGCGCCCCCGAACTCGCGCGCCAACAACGCCGCCATCAAGATGGTCGCGGCGGCCGCGAGCGCCGGCGCAAAGCGGATCGCCACCAGCGAGTCACCGAACAGGCGCTCCACGTTCGCGACCAGCGCGATCCCCGGCGGGAAGTCCATCGCGAACAGCCGCAGATGCTTGCCCATCGCGAGATAGAGCAGCTCGTCGCGATGGATGCCGTAGGGCGTGATGATATTCACTGCCACATGCGTGGCGAACACCAGCGCCGCGATCGCGGCGGCCGGCTTCCAGTGGAACGGCGCGCGCGCGCCGGAATCCGTGGCCGGCGCGCTCATGCGCGCTCCGCCAGCCGCGCGAGATCCCCGCGTTGCCGCTCGAGCGACGCGAGCAGTGCGAACTGCACGCGGCAGCGGTCGAGATTCTGCCCCGGGCGCGTGATGCGGTAGTACGCATCGCCCTCGAGATGGTCGGTGAGGAAGCGCAGCCCCTGCTCGTAGACGATCGTCTCCGCGGCGACCGGCAGCAGACGCCGTTCCGCCGCGCTCAGCAGACCTGCCGTGCCCGCGAGATAGCCGCGCACGATCCCGGCGAACCGATCGCGTTCCGCATGAACGCGCGATGGATCCGGTTCGTCCTCGGCGCCGGGCGAGACCATCGATCGCACGAGGTCTCCGAAATCATAGAGGGAAAGGCCGGGCATCACCGTATCGAGATCGACCACGCAGAGCGGCTCGCCGCTGATCTCGTCGAACAGGATGTTCGCGATCTTGGCGTCGTTGTGCGCGATCCGGCGCGGGGCATCGCCGCGCGCGTGCGCGTCGGTGAGCGTCGTGGCGAGCGCGCGGCGCGCGAGCGCGAACTGCGCCGGCTCCGCCGCTCCGGAAGCGCGATGATGGCTGTCGGCGTCGAGCGCGCGCTCGAGAGCGCGCAGCCGCCGGCCGGTATCGTGGAAGCGCGGGATGGTGACGTGCAGCTGCGGCCCATCGTACGCCGCGAGCCGCCGCTGGAAATCGCCGAACGCGTGCGCGGTGACCTCGGCATCGGACGCATTCGCGGCGACGGCGCGCGTGACCGCGCCCTCGAGGAACTCGAACATCCGCCAGCACTCGCCCAGCGCGTTCCGTGCGAGCCAGCCACCGTCGCGCGCGCGCACCGTGGTGAGCGCGCGAGCGCTCCGCGGCATCGAGCGCGCGAGGAACGCGGTCACCGACGCGATGTTGTCCATCACGCGCTCCGGCTCCTGGAAGACGCGCGTGTTCATCCGCTGCAGGAACCACCGGCGCGCCGGCGTGGCGACCACGAATGCGTCGTGGATGTGGCCGCCGGCGTGCGGTTCGACCGTGGATACCGTACCGTCGATCGCGAACTGCGCTGCGATCGCGGCCGCGCGCGCGAGCAGGTCCTGACCCGCGCTCACGCCCAGAGATCCAGCGGGTAGACTCCGCTCGCCGTGAGGGCCGCCAGGCGCGCCGCGACGCGCGGCGCGTCGGCCGGGTACGTCACTCCGCACCACTCCCCTCCCGTGGGCAGGACGAGCACGCGCGCGGCGCGGGCGGCCACGAGCCGCCCGAGCGCATCCGGCAACAGGAATTCCCTCGACCGGTTCACTCCCGGCCCGCGCCGGAACGTATCGAACATGGGCTCGAGCTGCGCGAACACTGCCGGTGTGAATCCCCAGCAGTTCATCGACACGAGCGCGTCGTCCGGAACATCGCCGCGAACGAGGTCCGTGCGTTCCGTGATGCGCACCAGCCAACCGTCCGCATCGGTCTCGCACACCGCGCGATTCACCGGACCGGCGTCGCTGAGCGTGGCGCCCGCCGGGAATCCCGCGATGACATAGGCGGGAACGCCGGGCGACGCGGGCGCCGCGAGGAAGCCGCCGATCGCCGCGAAGGTCTCCCGTCCGTAGAAATCATCGGCATTCACCACCGCGAATGGCTCACGCACTTCGTCGGCGGCCGCGAGCACGGCGTGCGCCGTGCCCCAGGGGCGGGTGCGATCGCGATCCGTCTTCTGCACCACGCACACCACCGGAACGCGCCCCCGCAGCCGCGCTTCGAGCGAAGCCTGCGTCGCTTCCCGCATCTCCGCGCGCACCACGACCACCACGCGGCCGAATCCCGCGTGCAGCGCGTCGAACAGCGCGTACTCCATGAGCGTCGCGCCGCCGGGGCCGATCGGCACCGTCTGTTTGTCACCTCCGAACCGCCGGCCCATTCCCGCGGCGAGCACGACGAGCGCCGGCTTCATGTGCGTGCTACGCCTTGGCGCCGTTGGCCGCGGGCCAGAGCCGCGGAAAGAGCCGGATCAGCCCCAGCGCACTGCCAATGAACACCGCGAGGAACATCAGCCCCTGCGGCACGCGGCCGTACAGGAAACTCCCGGTGCCGAACAGCGCCGAATAGATCAGCGTGCAGCCGAGCACCCAGCCCAGCAGCGCCTGCGCGAGACTGTCCGGCGATGCGTTGACGCCCGACTCCGCGCGGATCGCGCTCCAGCCCGGGCCCGCGGGGCGCACGCGCTTGTAGAAGTCGACGAGCGTGCCGTGGTCCGTCGGCTCCGTGAGGAAGGCGACGGCGACCCAGATCACCGTAGTGCTCGCCACCGTGATGATGAGCGACGTGGTGGATGGCACCGCGTGCCCCAGCTTGCGCGCAACGAAGAAGCCCACCGCCACGATGAACGAACTCGCCATCGCCGCGACCTCGCTCCACGCGTTGATGCGCCACCAGAACCACCGCAGCAGGTAGATGAGCCCCGTGCCGGCGCCAATGCCCAGGATGAGATCGAAGCTCTCCTTCGCGGTGTCGAGCGCGAAGGTCAGCGACGCGGCGGCGATCATCAGCAGCGCGGTGACGACGCGGCCGGCCCACACGTAGTGGCGCTGGCTCGCATCCTTCTTGATGAATCGCTGGTAGAAATCGTGCACGAGATACGACGCGCCCCAATTCAGATGCGTCTCGATCGTCGAACGGTATGCCGCCAGCATGCCGGCGATCATGAGGCCGAGGAATCCCGCGGGCAGGAACCGGAGCATCGCGGGATACGCCATGTCGTTCCCGATGAGCTTGGGGTCGACGTACGGATACGCATGCGCGATGTCGCCGAGCGTCGGGAAGATGAGCGTGGACGCGAGCGCGACGAGGATCCAGGGCCATGGGCGCAGCGCGTAGTGCATGAAGTTGAAGAACAGGGTGCCCGAGAGCGCGTCCTTCTCGCTCTTGGCGGCGAGCATGCGTTGCGCGATGTAGCTGCCGCCGCCCGGCTCGGCGCCGGGGTACCATACCGACCACCATTGGATCGTGATCGGGATGATCAGCACCGCGAGCGCGGTGGGCCAGTCGCCGAAATCGGGCAGGAGCGAGAGCGTCTTAGGGTCGATCTTCTGGATGAGCCCGCTGAGCCCGCCCACCGCCGGCTGCTGGAGCGCGAAGTACGCGACGGCGAACGTGCCGGTCATCGTGATCAGGAACTGGATCGAGTCGGTGACCATCACGCCCCACAAACCGGACACCGACGCGAAGAAGATCGTGATCGTCGCGGCGAAGAGGAGCGTGCGTTCCATGCTCCAGCCGAGCACGACGTTGCCGATCTTGGCGGCGGCGAGGTTCACCGTCGCCATGATGACGCAGTTGAAGAAGAGGCCGAGGTAGATCGCGCGGAATCCGCGCACGAAGGTGGCCGGTTTGCCGGAGTAGCGGATCTCATAGAATTCGAGGTCCGTCATCACGCCGGAGCGGCGCCACATCCGCGCGTAGAAGAAGACCGTGAGCATGCCGGTGAGCAGGAACGACCACCAGAGCCAGTTGTCGGAGACGCCCTTCTCGCGCACCATGTTGGTCACGAGGTTCGGCGTGTCGGTGCTGAAGGTCGTGGCGACCATCGAGACCCCGATGAGCCACCACGGGGCGGCACGGCCCGACGTGAAGAACTCCGTGGTGCTCCGGCTCGCGCGCTTCACGAGGAAGATCGCCGGCAGGAACGAGATGATGATCGAACCGAAGATGATCGCGAGATCGAGCGTGGTCAGATGCATCACGGGCTCCGGATGGGCGCGTGGTCAGCGCGCGTCGGTCGCGAGCGTAAGGACCTGGAACGGTTCGAGCGTGATCGTGCGCGGAGCGCCGGCACGCAGCATCACCGCGGGGCGCTCGCGTTCCGAGGCCCATGGGCTGCGGAGCGTGTACGACCGCGGCGCGCCGTCCGGGAGTTCGAACGCCGTGGCGGCGTCGATCGCGATCGTCTGCCGTTTGTCGGCGGGGTTCCGGAGCGTGAGCGTCGCGGCGCCGGGCGACCAGGCGGCCCAGCCGTACGGTTCGAGCTTCCCGGGATCGCCGCCCACCCAGTGCGTGTCGACGAGCGTGCCGGCGTGCGCCCGCGACCAGCGCGCGCACTCGGCGATCGTGTCCCAGTCGGCGTCGCTGAGCAGCGAGGGCGTGATGTACATCTCCTGCAGCTGCGTGCCGGTGCCGAAATACGAGCGCGCCTCATCGCGGAAGTCCGATTGCGGATCGGCGTCGAGACAATGCGCGTGCTTGGCGTAGATCATTCCGTGCAGCATCAGCGAATTGATCGGATAGAGCGGCCCGCTCCGCACGATCCCCGCGTAGGTGTCCGCATCGCGGTACGTGATCCACTGCTGGCGCATCGAGCCGACGCCGGCGAACTCGTGATCCTCGCCCCCGCGCCAGATCGCATCGCTGTAGCGGAGCCAGAAGGGCGACGGGTACGTGCCCGTGGTCAGATTCACGAACAGATCCGGCTCTTCGGCGCGGAGATCGCCGATGAGCGCGATCGCCGCATCGAAATCGCTGTCGAACACGCTGCCCGGGAACGCGCTCGCGGCGTTGCCGGTGCCGTCGATCTTGAACTGGTTCACGCCGTAGCGGCGGATCATGTCGAGGCAGGTGTCGTGGAAGCGCTGGTAATACTTGGGGCCGGACAACTGAAAGCCGCCCGCGTTCGTCTCGAATCCCTGCGCGCTGCCGGCCGCGATGCGCGCCTTCTTGGGGTCGCCGTACCCGCCCCACGGCGACATCCAGACGCCGGGCGCCGCGCCGTAGCGCGCGGTCGCATCGCGCACCCGCGCGAATCCCTGCGGGAATCCTGAGTGGAACCCCCAGAGCGACGCCGGATCATCCCACCCATCATCGAACAGGAACGAGCTGAGCACGACCTTTCGCCGCTGCTGCAACTCCGTGCCGTACGCCGCGATCACCGCGAGCGCATCGGCTTCGTCGTACTTCGAGAAGTACCCGATGTCGTACCAGGAGTTGTAGTGCAGGAAGGTGCGGTACGGATGCGCGCGCTCACGCTCGACATAGCCGAGGAAGTCGCGCCGCAGTTGGCCCGTGCGCGTCACGCCGGCCACCGAGCTCGCGGTGAACGATGCGCCGGGACGCAGCGGCAGTTCGCGCGCGAGCGAGCAACGGGCGCGCCCGGCATCCACGGTGCTCGTCGAGAGCGGATGTTCGAACGCCGTGAACGCGCCGCCCGCGACCACCGGGCTCCCTTTCACCGTGCCAACGACCGAGGCGCCTGGCATGGCAATGTCCACGAGTACGATCTCCTGCACCGGCAGCGGATCCTTCAGCGCGCTGAACGTGATCTCCTGGCGCAGATAGCGCGACCCATCGCGCAGCACACCGCGCCAGGTGGCTTCCACGCGCTCGTCGGCGTCCCGCAGCGTCACCGACACCTGCCAGCCCGCGAACCGCTCGGCGAGCCGCGATGCGTTCGCGCGCGCCACCAACCGTTCCGCGTGCGGGCCGGATACGACGCGCATCGCATCCGAGCCAAGGCGCGCACCGCCGGCCAACACGAGCGTGAACGGCGCCGGCGCCGGCGTGAGCGTTACGCCAGCCAGCTGGTCCACGATCTCACGCGCCTGGAAGACGCCACCGCTCAGGTTCCAGACGCCACGGATCTCGGCGTTGCCGAGCATGAGCCGGCCGTCATGATAGGAGTAGGATGCGGTGAGCGGACCGGCCGCCGCGTTCTCGAGGAGCTGGGCGACGGGCAGCGCACCGGAGCGCGCGGCGCCGATGCCGGCGCCGAAAAGCGCGCTCCGCTCAAGGAAGGACCGGCGGGAGATCTCCTGCGACGGCGCGTTCGGCGGATCGATCGGGCTCACAGCGGTCCTCGAGTGGGGGCGGCGTCCAGAGAGGATGGCGCACGAGAGGGCCGGATACAAGAATGGCGGGGCAATTTGCCCCGCCATTCACTTTTCGACCCTCGCGTCGCCGGGCTACCGCGGACGGTACGGCAGGTGCATCGCGCGCCGTGCGAGCACGGCCCCGTAGTATTCGAGGATCCGCGTCTGCACCGAGTTGCGCGTGTCGCCGGACACGGCCCGGAACGGCGCGTACCGCTGCCGGTCCGAGGTGACGCCGAACCACCACCATGCATCGCTCGCGGCCGCTTCGCGCTCTTCGACGGTGCACGTATACTTCCGGCCGCTATCCTCGAACTCGAATCCGTTGATCATCCAGCGCTCCGCGCAGTGGTGGGACATTCAATCTACTCAGATGCGCGCGTCCACGCCGGATGCGGCACGGCCCGCGACTCCTGCGGGGGAGTGGCGGGCCGTGAACGCGGAGCAATGGCCAGGGACGGGATCGAACCGCCGACACGCGGATTTTCAGTCCGCTGCTCTACCAACTGAGCTACCTGGCCGCACATTGCAGCAGTGAATCCTAACCCGCCGACGCACTCCATTCAACTCCGGCACCTCGCATGACGCTCCGGCCGCGCTTCGTTCCGCTCGCGATCGCGCTCACCTTCCTCGCCGGCGCCTGCCGGCCGGGCGATGGGAGCGCATCCGCACCGCCGGTCGTGACGGTGACCGCGTCGCCGTACCATTTCGACGCCCCCGATACCGTGCCTGCTGGACTCACCACTCTTCGTCTCGTCACGAAGGGCCCGGAATTGCATCAGCTCGCGCTCATCCGGATCGGCGGCGGGAAGACCTTCGCGCAATTCATGGATCGCCTCAAACAGGCCGGGCCCCCACCCGATTGGGTCAGCATGGCCGGCGGGGTGGATCCACCGCGCGCGGGCGGGACCGCCGAGGTGACGATGACGCTGGAGCCCGGCACCTACGCGATCGTCTGCTTCCTGCAAACAGCGGAGGGACTGCCGCACGTCGTGAAGGGGGAATACCGTGAGCTCACCGTGATCCCGTCGCACGGGTCTTCCGCGGCGGCGCCCGTCCCCACCGACACGCTCGTCGCGTACGACTACGGGTTCACCACGTCGCGGCCCATCACCGCCGGACACCACACGTTCCTCTTCATCAACAAGGGACCGCAGGCACATGAGGTCACGGTCGTGCGCCTCGTGCCGGGAAGCTCGGCCGCGGATTATGCGGCGTGGTTCGACCACCAGCAGGGGCCGCCGCCCGGCGAGCCGCTCGGCGGGGTCTTCACCATGCGCACCGACCAGCGCGCCTTCTTCACCGTGGATTTCACCCCCGGGGAGTACGCGATGCTCTGTTTCAGTCCGGATGAGAAGGACGGGCTCTCGCACGAATCGCACGGGATGATCCGGCAGATCACCGTGCGGTAGGTACTACTTCGGTTTCGTCCCGTGCCGCGCGGTGATCACCGACTTGATGCCGCCGCGCACGTTGAAGTCGCCCACGACCTCCATCCACCGCGGCTGCGCGCGGGCGGCGAGGTCGTCGAGGATGCGGTTCACCGCGCGCTCGTAGAAGATCCCGTCGTTGCGGAAGCTCCAGAAGTAGAGCTTCACGCTCTTGAGTTCGAGACAGAGCTCGCCGGGGATGTACGTAACCACGATCGTCCCGAAGTCCGGCGCGCCCCCCTGGAGCAGCGTGAGCTCCGCCGCGTCACTCTCGATGCCGCCCACCGGGCACAGCGAGGTGAACTCGGCGCACTCGAGCCGGATCTCGTAGTCGCGCTTCGGATGCGGATTCGGGAACGTCTCGAGCAGTTCGGGCTTCGGC
Source organism: uncultured Gemmatimonadaceae bacterium (assembly GCA_963751275.1). Classification (GTDB taxonomy): domain Bacteria; phylum Gemmatimonadota; class Gemmatimonadetes; order Gemmatimonadales; family Gemmatimonadaceae; genus DATKOH01. The sequence goes on from CAVVTZ010000007.1 coordinate 67,866, forward strand.
ATGCGTCAACGATAGGCCGCGCGCGGCGGACGCGCCACCGCCGCGCGCTCGCGCTCAGTGCGCGGGGCCGAGGAGCTTCTGCGCCTGGTCGAACGACTGCGCGGCGAGGAAGACGTCCGGGTCGAGCAGCGCGACGAGACGGTAGAAGCCTTCCTCTCCGAACTTCACCTGCGCGACGCGCTTGACGAGCACGCGGTTGAGCAGGCTGTCCGCCTCGGGGCCGGGTGGCACGACGATGCCTTCCTTCGCGACGTATTGACGGAATTCCGCGATCGCGGCGTCCGGCATGCGCGGATGCGCCGCGAGCTCGTCGAGCGACGGGAAGAGCGCCGGATTAGCGGAGATGTATCCCGGGATCCACTTGATCTGCAGGTCCGACTCGAGAATCCGGTAGTCCCACGCCGGCGCGGTCGGCCGCGGCGCGAAGACGATGTCGGGGTAGATGCCGCCGCCGCCGTACACCACGCGGCCGTTGTCCGTCTTGCACCATGGCCGGCCCGCGGTGTCACGCGCGGTGCGCGCCATCCGGTAGTACTCGCGCCGCGTCATCGCATGGTATTGCCGCTGGATCACGCGGCCGCACGGCGTGCGCACGTGGCCGATCACGAGCTCAATGTATCCGTAGAATTGACTGCCGTTGCCCAGCGGGAATCCTTGCATCAGCAGCGCTTTCCCGAACGTCGGCTGTCCAACGATCAGCGCGCGATCGTGATCCTGGAGCGCGCCCGCTACCATCTCCGATGCGCTGGCGGTCCCATCGTCCACCATCAGCACGATCGGGAATCGCTCCTCGCTCTTCCAGAACGAGCGCTTCACGCGGCCGGTGTCGGTGACCTCCGACTTCCGTCCTTCGGAGGTGTACACGAGCGAGCCGGATGGAAGGAACTCGCCGGCGACCTTCGCCGCCTCGTCCACGCGGCCTCCGCCATTGGCCCGGAGGTCGAGCACCAGGCGCTCCATGCCGTGATTCTGGAGCCTTCCGATGGAACGATGGAGATCGTCGGAGATGTCTTCGCCGAGGAAGGTGTTGATGCGGATGTAGCCGGTCTTGCCATCGAGCATGAACGCGACGGGCACTGAGGTCTCGCCCTTGTCGGGCCGCTCGCGTTTCACGTCGCGGAAGATGGTCGTGATCGTCCCGTCCACACGGCGGCGCTCGAAGGTCAGTTTGACCACCGACTTCTTGGGACCGCTGAGTTCGAGGTCGAGTTCCTGCTCGCGCTCCGAGGCGACCGCGCGGCCATCGGCGGCGATGAGTGCGTCGCCGCGCAGGATGTCGAGTTCGGCCGCAGCCGTGCCCGGTGCGATCCCGACCACGATCGGCGTTCCCTCGATGAACTCGAAGGTCAGCGGCACGGGGTACAGCTTGCCGTCGCGGTAGGCTCTCTCCTTCTCGGCGGACATCGGCGTGAACCAGACGACGAACGAGTGCGGATCCGCGGCGTGCACCATGCCCTCCACCGCCGCCTCGATCAATTCATGCTGGTCGATCGAGTCCGGGTGGTTCACCCGGATCTGATTGAGTACCTGGCTGAACATCGCCATGTCCTCGTACGCCGTGCGCGGCCGGGTGATCTTGGTCGCGCTGTCGGGCGCCACCTGTGCCGCAGCGAGACCGGCGCATACCACCGCGGCGAGTGCGGCCGCCCACGCGAAGGCGTGTCTCATGGTTTGGTCGAATCCTTCGGCGCGAGCGCGATCAAGCGCTCCTTCGCCTTCGCGACATACTGGTCGTTCGGCACCGAGAGGCCCAGGTACGACTTGTATTCGGCGCGCGCCTCATCCTGGTACTCCGCCCCGTCGTAGATGAACGCGAGCAGCGCGTGCGGGGCCGCGAAATAGGGGGCCAGTTTCACCGACTTCTGCAACTGCTCCATCGCCTCGCGGTCGTGCCCGGAGAGGATGAGCGCCCGTCCGTAGAAGAACGCGGTGGCGGGATCGTCCGGTGACATCTGCGCCGCGAGCTCAAGCTCGCTCAGCGCCTGGGCCGTGTCACCCTTCCCGAGCGCGAGTCCGCTCAATGCGAGATGCGCCGGTGCGTACGACAGGTCTTCCTCCAGCGCGCGCCCGTAGGCTTCGCGCGCCGAGTCCGGCATGTGTAACTGCTCGAACGTCAGCCCACTCGATTGCTGGATGATCGCCTTGGACTCGTACACACGCACCACCCGCTTCTCCTCCGAAACCTGCTTGCCCAACGCGGCCTGCCGCAATTCGACCGACGCGCTCTCATAATTGCCGGCAAGATAGAAGATCCGCCCGCGCTCCAGATGGATGGACGCGATGGCGTACGCGCGCCGGGATGCGCGGAGTTCCGCGTCCTTCTTCTTCGTGTCGTTCTTGCCGTCCTTCTCGATCTCGGTGAGCACGGTATCGTAATTCGCGAGAGCGATGTGGAACATGCCGCGGGTATAGGCGCTGACCGCGCGCATCATCGGGGACGTGTTCCACACGCGTTGCAATGCGACTTCGACCTCGCCGCGCTCGGCGCCCGAGAATCGACTCGAGTACATCTGCTCGACCATCGTTCGCTCCAGGCGCTCGTACAGGAACGGGTTGAGCGTGAGTGCTCTCAGACGAAGCGAGTCGATGTGTGCGGCTTTCTCGCTCCCTTTGGATCCCTCCTCGCCATTCTCCATCGCGTACAGCTCCCCCGGATCCTGGAGCCACTCAGCCACCCACTGGCCATAATATCCGTCCGCCCAGGTCGGATTGATCTGCTGCGCCCAGTAGAACGCGTCCGACGCCTTGTATGGATCCTCCGCCAGCTTCGAGACGCCGAGGCGCCAGTACGCCTGCGCGTCATTGGTATCCGCCGAAGCTGGCAGCCCGGGACGCTTCGGAGCCTTCGGCGCTTTCTGCGCACCAGCGGACAACGCGGCGGCCGCCAGTGCGAGCACGAGGAACGCGACACGCTTCATGATGACCGAATCCTCCTTGAGGGAATGCCCACCTCGGTCATGGTCATGGTGATCTACCCGTCGCCGTGGCAAGGGCTTCGACGCGTCTCTGGACCCACGGCAGCGATGCCGCACTGCGCGGCGCGCGTCTCTCGAACTCACGGTACGCGCGCATGGCCGCTTCGGTCCGGCCGCCGGCATCCTCCAGTCGTCCGACGAGTTCGTATGGCGGCGCGTAATCAGGGTTCATCGTGATGGCGGTGCGCAGCCGCTGCAACGCATCATCGGCGTGGCCAGAGATGCCCGATACTGGCTCGCCTTCGCACACAAGTCCAGCGCACCCGATTAGGGGTATTTCATGCCATGAACAGCCCTTTACCGGGACCCTTCCCGCACCGTATTATGAGGCAACGGCCGGAGCGCTCTAGCGCCGGTCACTGCCGCCGCGGGAACGGCGTGGCGGCATTGCCCCCCGGGGATCTCCCCGGGGGGCTCTTTCTTTCCCGGAGCGGTCAGCGGTCGCGCAGCTGCTTCGACATCTCCACGAGCAGCATGCGCTCATCGGCCGTCAGGCTGTCGATGCCAAGCCGCGAGATCTTGTCGAGGACGTGATCGAGCTCCTCGGTCTTACGGCGCCCGACGCGCGTCGCGAGCGGGATGGTGCGCGCCGGCGGCTGCGCGACGGCGGCGTTGCTCCGCGCCACCGCGTCGTCCGCCTCGGAGACGCGTTCACGCGTGCGCGCCGGCGGACGCGGGATCGCGCGCGGCGGTTCTTCCGGCTCATCCGGTACGCTGGAGACCCGCTGCCGAACGCGATCGAGCCCGGGCGCAGCGGAGGCGTACAGGAAGATCATTCCCGCCACGAGCCCGCCGAGATGGGCCATGTACGCGACGCCTCCCCCTCCGCTCGCGGTGGTCACGCCGAAGAGCAGATTGATGACCGCGAGGAACGCGACGAGCCAACGCACCTTCACCGTGATCATGAACGGGAAGAGCGCGACCTCGTCGTCCGGCCAGCGCACGGCGTAGGCAAGCAGTACGCCAAGGATCGCCGCCGATGCGCCAAGCAGATACCCGCCCTGCGAGACGAAGATGACGTGCGCGAGCCAGCCCCCCACCGCGCACCACACGTAGTAGGCGATGAAGCGCGCTCCGCCCATCGCTTGCTCGACGCGCGGGCCGAACACGAACAGGAGCCAGAGATTCGACAGGATGTGCCAGAACCCGGCGTGCGCGAAGCTGTACGTGATGATGGTCCACGGCGCCCCGCCGGTGTGCCACGCCAGCGCGCGGATCATGTCGTTGTCGCCGACGAGCGCGATCTGGAGGAAGAACACCGCGACATTCAGCGCGATGATCGCGCGCACCACCGGCGTCATCGGCGGCGGCAGCCGCTCCTCGACAGTCGTGAAATCCATCCGCGCTCTCCGCTACCGCACCCCGACCGGACCCTGCACGCGCAGCACGAGCACGACGTCGCGATGGATCGCCATCGCCTGGTCCATCAACGTCGCGTAGCGGCGGTCGAGCGGCTGCTTCTCGCCGGATGGAGAGGGGTGGAGCACGATCTGCACATCGGGCACGGCGGCATGCGCCTGCTCCACGAGCCGCAAGATCTGGCCGTCGCTCGTCGCGTCGCGCGGCGAGAGCACCAGCGCGTGCCCGATCTTCGTGCTCGCGGCGCCGCGCAGTGACGACAGCGCGCGCTCGGCGAGGGCCGGCGCATCGCCGAACTCGAACGTCACCTGCAACATGGTGAGCGAACCGATCACGGACGCGAGATCGTCGGGGCGCTGGCCGTCGCAGTCGAGCATCACCGGCAGACTCGACTTCCAGCGCGCGAACGCGTCCGCGATCAGCGGACCGCTCCCGAGCGGGTCGCGCCCCGCGAGCGCGATCGAGTGGAGCGCCGTGTGTCCCACCGCGCGGTCCACCTGCTTCGCCAGCATCTCGCCGTTGTAGAGCACGGCCGTCTCGGCCTCGCCGGCGAAGCGGACGAAGAGCTGCCGGCGTCCGGTCCAGACGCCTTGGCTCTGAATGCCCGGAGTGATCCCCGCGATCGCCGCCGTCGGCCCGGTGCTACGTGCCATCATGCCCCCCAGTGTGACTGCGACATCGCGAGCTGGACGATCCGTTCGCACAGCGCGCCGAACTCGATCCCGGCCGCCGCCGCGGCCTGCGGGACGAGACTGAACTCCGTCATACCCGGCAACGTGTTCGCCTCGAGACAGAACAACTCGCCTCCCGCTGTCAAACGGAAGTCGATCCGGGCGTAGCCGTCAAGCTTGAGCGCCGTGAAAGCGGCCTTCGCCTGACGCTGCGCCTCGGCCGCGATCGCCGCGGGCAGGCGCGCCGGGAATTCCTCCACCGCCATGCCAGCAGTGTACTTGCACTCGTAATCGTAAATATCGTGCTTGGGGATGATCTCGCCCACTGGCAGCGCCTGATCCCCCAGGATCGCCACCGTGAGCTCCCGCCCCGGCACGAACCCCTCGATCATCACTTCATCATCATACTGCGCCGCCTCGGCCACCGCAGCGGCCAGGCGCGCCGGCTCCTTCACGACCGAGAGGCCCACCGTCGAACCCTGCTTGGATGGCTTCACGACCACCGGCATGCCGAGCGTCTTCGCGACCGCCGGGCCGTCCGGCGCTTGGCCGGCGTGACGGCCCACCATCATCCAATCCGCCGTCGCGACGCCCGCCGCGCGAAAGAGCTTCTTGGAGACATCCTTGTCCATCGCGATCGCGCTCCCGAGATGGCCGCTCCCGGTGTACCGGACGCGCGCGAGATCGAGCATCGCCTGCAACGTGCCGTCCTCACCCTCACCGCCATGCAGTCCGAGGAAGACGACATCGGCGTTCCGCACTTCGGGCAGCGTGCCGAGCGCCGGCAACAGCGCGCCGCGCCGGAAGGTGCGCAGCGACTCGAGCGACGGCGGTTCGGGATGCAGCACGCCGGCGCTCCGCATCGCCGTCTCTTGCGCGGGCGTGATGACGCCGCTCGCCGGGTCGACGAGCGTCACTTGGTGCGATCGCGCGCGCAATGCCTGCGCGATTCGGAGTCCCGATGCGAGCGAGACATCACGTTCCGCCGAGGCGCCGCCGAGAAGGAGTGTGATCCGCATTCCATAGGCAAGATGGCGGAGGCGGCAAGGCGGGGACAGGGGGAGATCCCTCATGGGCGGCCGCGTCGCCGGCGGCCTCTATCCGCCCCTCCATCCTGTGGCGATATTTCTCCCTACGATGCGCCTCTCTCATGTTCTTGCCGCGTGCGTGCTGATCACCGCCGCCTGCCCGTCGGCCGACACGACCAAGCAGGCGATGGACGCGCTCACCGCGGCCGGCCAGAAGCCCGACGAGTTGCCGGTGATGCTCAACCAGGAGCTGCCGTTCCGCTATCCGGACAAGCTCTACGCGTCCAAGGTGCAGGCGAACGTGGTGCTACGGATCTACATCGATAGTACCGGCGCCGTCTGGCCCGATTCGACCCTCGTCTTGAAGTCCTCGGGCTACCCGGAACTCGACAGCGCGGCGGTGCAGGGCGCGCCCGAGCTGCATTTCGTTCCGGCGAAGTTCCAGAAGCAGCCGATCGGCGTCGACATCCAGCTCCCGGTATACTTCCGGCATCCCGGTTCCGGCCCGCTCCCCGGCGACACGATCCTCCAGAAGAAAGCGACGCCCGCCGCGAAGCCATGAGCGGCGTCGAGCGGAATCGCCGCCCGTATGAGAGCGTCCTGGAGACGATCGGCTGGACGCCGCTCATCCGGCTGACCCGCATCACGCGCGGCCTGCGTACACCGGTCTACGGCAAGGCGGAATTCTTCAATCCGGGCGGCAGCGTCAAGGACCGCATCGGGCTGCCGATCATCGAAAAGGCCGAGCGCGATGGATCGCTCAAGCCCGGCGGCACGATCGTCGAGGGCACGAGCGGCAACACGGGGGTCGGACTGGCGATCGCGGCCGCGCTCAAGGGCTATCGCTGCATCTTCACGATGCCCGACAAGATGTCGCAGGAGAAGGTGCGCTTGCTGAAGGCCTTCGGCGCGGAGGTGATCATCACGCCGACCGCGGTGCCGCCCGACCATCCCGACAACTACGTGATGATGGCCAAGCGGATCGCGCACGAGACGCCGAACGCGATCCTCGCGAACCAATTCTACAACGACGCGAATCCGCAGGCGCACGAGGAGACCACGGGTCCCGAGCTGTGGGAGCAGTCGGAGGGGCGGATCACCCATTTCGTCGCGTCAGCCGGAACGGGCGGCACGATCACCGGCGTCGCGCGCTATCTCAAGAAGAAGAACCCGAAGATCCGGGTGATCGCCGGCGATCCGCAGGGCTCGATCCTCGCGGAACTCTGGCGAACGAAGGGGAAGTCGCACGGCGAGGGTGTGCCGTACAAAGTGGAAGGCATCGGACAGGACAAGCTGCCTGGAACGCTCGACCTGTCGCTGGTGGACGACTACCGCACGGTGGGCGATCGTGAGTCGTTCGCGATGGCGCGGCGGCTGACGCGCGAGGAGGGATTGTTCGTCGGCGGGTCGAGCGGCCTGATCGCGCACGTCGCGCTGCAGGTGGCCGCCGAAGTCGATGACCCGAAGGCGTTCATCGTCACGTTCCTGTGCGACACCGGCGAGCGTTATCTCTCGAAGCTCTACAGCGACGAGTGGATGCGCGAGAACCAAATGCTCGATGGCGAGCGCATCTCGATCGCGCAACTGCTCACGAAGAAGCGCGGCGATGCGCCGGTGATCGTGAGCACCACGCCCGGCGCGAGCGTGCGGCAGGCGCTGCGCTTGATGGCGCTGCACGACATCTCGCAGCTGCCCGTGCTCGATGGCCGCGACTGTGTGGGCTCGATGAGCGAGGCGACGGCCTCGGCGAAGGCGCTCGAGAATCCGAAATTGCTCGACGTCTCCGTGAGCGAGATCATGGAGGGACCCTTCCCGCTGGTGGAAGGCACGCAGCCGGTGGAGAGCGTCGTGCGGCTGCTCAGCAAGACGAACCCGGCGGTGCTCGTGCGCGGCGAGAGCGGCATCCAGGGGATCGTGACGCGGAGCGACGTGCTCGAGTTCCTGATGGCGCGCTGAACGCAGCGCCGCCCCGGCGGCGCTTGCCTGCTCTCGCGATGCGGCGGTGACGGTGCGGCGTGTGGCTCGTGTATCTCACGTTAGCACCCTCTAATCGGCTTCACATCATATGAAGGGTTCCGCCACGCGGCGCGTCGCCGCGGTGCTCATCGCCCCGGTCACCATCCTCGCAACGCTCGCGATCCTCGCGAACGCAGCGCTCATCGTGCCCGGCACACCGCCGGAGCTCGTGCGCGTCGCGGGCGCGGTGAATCTCGGACTCTCCGCCGTGCTCGTCGCGCTCATCGTCCACGACCTGGCGCACTGGGTCGCCGCGCGCGCCGCCGGCTTCCGCGCGGTGGAGGCGATGATCGGCCCCTTCGCGTTCGCGCCATTGCGCCGCGGCATGTATCTGCGCACCGTGACATTGTGGGGAGCGCTGCGCGGCGGCGTGCTCGTGGAGCCGCATGGCGAGCGCCGCATGAATGCGCGCTGGGCGCTGGTCGCGTTCGCCGGACCGGCCGCCAGTCTTGCACTCGGCATCGCGACGATCTCCATCGCTCCGGTGATCGCGCTCGCGTCGCTGCTGCGCTTTGCGCTCTCCGCGATGCCGATCGGCGTGCGCGGGGCGCCGAGCGATGGCGCCCAATTGCTGCTGCTCGCCGGCGGCGGTGCGGCGGCGGACCGGTTCCTCGCGCTGTTGCGCATCGCCGGCGCGCAGCGCGTCGGCCAGCGTCCGCGCTCCTGGCCCGACCGGTGGACGGCCGACGCGATCGCGATCCACGATGGCACCGCCGCCGAGGCGGCGGGCTGCGTGGCCGCGTTCCGCCGCGCGCTCGATGGCTGCGCGCACGAGAAGGCGGCGGTGCTGCTCGATCGCGCGCTGGCGCTGCGTGCCGTGTTGCCCGGGCGGCTGGCCTGCGCGCTGTTGGCCGACGCGGCGTACTTCGAGGCGCGCATCCACGACGATGCCGCGCGCGCCCAAGTCTGGCTGGACGAGGCGGCGGCGCGCCGGCCGGCATGCCCCATTGCCATTGGGCGGGCATCGGCCGCCGTGATGCTCGCGGCCGGCGACTTCGCGGGCGGCGTGGCGGCCGCGCGCGCCGCGCTCGAGGATCTCGACCGCGCGGAGCGGGTGGAGCGCCGCACGCAGCCGATGGAATCCGACTGGCTGCGCGAGATGATCGCCCGCGCCGAGTGCGCGGCGGTGCTCCCCGCGGAGTTCCTCGCGGCGAGCTAGCGCCCGGTCAGCGCCGCTCGCGCGCCTCGCGCGACAGTGCGGCCAGCAGTTCCAGCGCCTGCATCGGCGTGAGATGGTCCGCGTCGGCATTGCGCAAACGCTCGACGAGCGGATCTGGCGCGCTGGGGAAGAGCGCCAGTTGCTCCACCGGCGTGCGCGCCGCGCCCGCCGCACCGGGCGGCGCCACCAGGTGTCCGCCTTCGAGCAGCCGCAGCATCTCCCGCGCGCGCGCGATCACGCCGCCCGGCAGTCCGGCGAGCCGTCCCACCTCGATGCCGTAGGACCGGTCGGCGCCGCCGGGCTGCAGCTGGTGCAGGAAGAGCACCTGGTCGCCCGCTTCCTTCACCGCCACGTTAAAGTTGCGAACCGCTACGAATTCATCGGCGAGCTGGGTGAGTTCGTGATAGTGCGTGGCGAACACGGTCTTGCAGCGCACGGCATCATGGAAGTGCTCGCTCACCGCCCACGCGATCGAGACGCCGTCGTAGGTCGAGGTGCCCCGCCCGATCTCGTCGAGCAGCACGAGGCTCTTCGGCGTGGCGGTGTGCAGGATCGCGCTCGTCTCCGCCATCTCCACCATGAACGTGGACTGGCCGCGCACCAGGTTGTCGCTTGCCCCGACGCGTGTGAAGACGCGGTCCACCAGCCCGACGCGTGCGCGCGATGCCGGCACGAAGCTGCCGATCTGCGCCATCAGCACGATTAGGCCGATTTGTCGCAAAATGGTACTTTTTCCGGCCATGTTCGGGCCGGTCAGGATGATCATCCGCGCATCCGCCGTCAGTGTCACGTCGTTCGGGATGAACTTCTCGCGCGCCATCATCCGCTCCACCACCGGATGCCGCCCCGCGCGGATCTCGAGCGCGAAGTCTGCGGTCATCTCCGGCCGCACGTAGCTTTCCCGCTCCGCCGACTCGGCGAATGACGCGAGCACGTCCAGCGCCGCCGCACCGGCCGCCGCATGCTGCAGCCGCGCGATCGCCGCGCCGGTGTCCACCCGCAGCTGCTCGAAGATCGCCCGCTCGCGCGCCTCGATTCGTTCGCTCGCGGTCAGCACCTTCTCTTCGTACTCCTTCAGCTCCGGCGTCACGTACCGCTCCGCACCGGTGAGCGTCTGCCGCCGCTGATAATCGGCCGGCACGAGGTCGCGGTTCGCGTTCGAGATCTCGATGAAGTACCCGAACACCCGGTTGAAGCCGACCTTGAGCGATGCGATGCCCGTGCGCTCGCGCTCCGCCGCCTGGATGCGCGCGATCGCATCCTTGCCGCCGCGCTGAAGGCCGCGCAGCTCGTCGAGTTCGGCATCCACGCCGGCGCGCACGGTCTCCTCATCCCCGATCGCCGCCGGCGCGCGCTCCACCAACGTACGTCCGATCGCGGCGGCCAGATCCGCGCAGCCGTCCCACTCCACGAGCACGGCGGTGAGCATGCCGGCCGCGCCGGCGCGCCGCGCGGCCTCCTCCACCTGCGGCAATCTCGCGAGCGACGCGCCGAGCGCGCCCAGCTCGCGTGGGTTGGCGCGCCCCGCCGCCGCCTTCCCGGCCAGGCGCTCGATGTCGCGCACGCCGTCGAGCGCCGTTCGCAGCGCCGCCCGCGCCAGCGGGTCGTGCACCAACGCCGCGACCGCATCGAGCCGCGACTCGATCATCGCTCGATCGGTGAGGGGCGCGAGGAGCCACGTGCGCAAGAGCCGCGCGCCCATCGGCGTCATCGTGCGGTCCAGCACATCGAGCAGCGTCCCCGCGCGCTCGGCGCCGCGCATCGACTCGACGAGCTCCAGATTGCGCCGCGTCATCTCGTCCAGCGGCATCACCCGGCCCGGCCGCTCCACCACCGGCCGCGCGAGATGCGGCAGGCCGCCGGGCTGCAGTTCGCGCAGGTAGCGCAGCAGCGCGCCGGCGGCGCCCACGGCCGGCGCATCCGCCGCGTCGATGCCGAATCCTTCGAGCGACGCGACGTGGAATTGCCGCGCCAGGTCATCGGCGGCCATCGCCGGCTCGAACTCCCACGCCTCGCGCTCGGTGACGAGCGCGTTCTCGGCGCCGGGGCCGGGCGCCGCCGCGGCCGTGCCGCTCCGCTTCGCGATCAGGATCTCGCCGGGTGACAGCCGCGCGAGCGCGGCCTCGACGTCCGGCGGCGCGCACCGCACCAGGCGCAATTCGCCGGTGGAGAGATCCGCGGCGGCGATCCCGGTCACGCCGTCCAGCTCGTGCACCGCGCAGAGGAAGTTGTTGCGCGCGCCGTCGAGCATATCGTCGGCGAACACCGCGCCCGGTGTGAGCGTCTCCACCACCTCGCGGCGCACGATCCCCTTGGCGGCCTTGGGATCCTCGACCTGTTCGCAGATCGCGACGCGGAATCCCTGGCCCACGAGGCGGCGGAGATATTCGTTCACCGCCTTCGCCGGCACGCCGGCGAGCGGCACCTCGGACGCGCCGCCGTTGTTGCGCGACGTGAGCGTCAGGCCGAGCGCGCGCGACGCGATCTCCGCGTCGCCGTAGAACATCTCGTAGAAGTCCCCCATCCGGAAGAAGAGCAGCGCATCCTGGTGCCGCGCCTTGATCTCCCGGTACTGCTGCATGAGCGGCGTCGCGCTCTCACGGCTCACTGCGGTTCCGCATCCGTGACGAAGGCCGCGATCTTCTTCGCATTGAGCTTGTTCGCCTCGGCGTCGGCCTGCGCATGCTTGTCGTAGCGGCCGACGCGCACGCGGAAGGGGGCCGCGGTGCCGTACACGCGCGCATCGTAGCCACGGTCCTTCAGATTCTTCGCGAGCGCATCGGCGGCGGACTTCGTGTTGTATGCGCCCACCTGCACGGTGTATTGCTTCTTCGCCGCCGGTGCGGCAGTCGCCGTGGCCGCCGGCGCCGCCGCGCTGCCCGACGCTGGCGCGGGCGCCGGGGTGAACGCGGCTGCTGCGGCCGCCGGATTCGATCGCGCGCTGTCCGGTGATGATGCGGCCGCCAATGCCGTGTCCGCCGGATTGCAGCGCGTCGTCCAGTACTCGATCTGATTGCGGAGCTCGACATCGGACGCCGGCGCCGTGCGCCCCGCGTCGCCGAGTTGCCGGCACGCGTCCGCGATCTTCCCCTGTTCGAATTCCACGCGCGCGATCCAGAAGCTCGCCTTCGGGCGCGCGGGACTGTCCGGATGCTCCAGCATCACGCGGTTCAGGTGCGCGAGCGCCTTGTCCATGTCGCGCCGCGTCATCTCGAGCTGCGCCAGACGCATCAGCGCTTCCACGCTCCACGGCGAGAGCGGATAGTCCACGATGATCGTTTGCAGATCGCGCTCCGCGTCAGCCGCCGTGGCCGCCACCACCGCCCGCCAGTACAACGCCTCCACATAGCGCGGCAATGCCGTCGGCGCGGCTTCGAACTGTTCCTGTGCGAGCGCGCGCGCCGCATCGCCCTGGCCGTTGGCGGCCAGCCGCTGCACACGCAGGAAGACCGTGTCCGTCGTGAGCGTGCTGTCGATGCCCTGAGCGCCGGCGCGCGCCGCCAGCAGGAAGAGCGGGATGGCGAGAAGGAGACGTTTCGTCAGCATCGGTGCGCCGGAATGAGGGACGGCCCTGCTATGCGCAGAGCGACAGGACGAGATTGGTGAGCAGTTGTTCATCGGTCGAGCCGCGCGTGTCCTTGAGCGAGGTATCCGCCGCCAGCAACGCCTCGAGCGCCGCGTCCAGCTGGGCCGTGGACCACGTGCCCGCGGTGCGCTGCCACGCCGCCACCGCATCGTTCCACGAGCGGCCCGGATAGGCTTTGCTCTCCTTCAAGAGACCAAAATAATCGGCGCGCCCTTTCACCGCGCCGCCCCATGCAAGCGCGAGCGTCTGCGTCGCAAGGCCCATCACGATCGACACGCCGCTCGTCTTGGGCTGCGTGAGGATGTGCGGCAGGATGGCGAGCGCGCCCACGGCATCGCGCGCGGCAATGCGATCCAGCAGATCGCCCACAGTCTCGCCGCGGCGAACGCCGACCACCGCGGCCACCGCGTCCTCGCTGATCTCCGCGCCGCCGGAGAAACTCGCGAGTTTGTCCAGTTCGGCGGCGAGCAATGGCAGGTCGTTCCCGGCCGCGCGCTGCAGCAGCTCGGCCGCGCCCGGCGTGAGCGTCACGCCCAACTCACCGGCATGGTGGACGATCCATTTCGCGACGCGATCGCCGCTGAGCGGCTCGAACTCCACCTCCGTCATGCGCTTCGCGAGGGACTTGTCCGCGGCCGCCAATTCCCCGGCGGCGGCCACGAGCACGAGCAGCAGGTCGGCCGCCGGTGCCGGCCGCGAGAGGAAGGTGTCGAGCGCCGCGCGCGCATCTTTCCGGAGCGCCGGCGCGTTGCGCACGATGATCACGCGCCGGTCCGCCATCATCGGCGGCGTGCCGAGGAGCGAGCCGAGCGCCTCGGCGTCGAGCAATGCCCCATCGCGCACATCGAGGTTGAAATCGCGCGTCGCCGGAGCCACCGCGGCCGCGATGAGCAGGCGCAGCGCATCTTCCTTCAGGAAATCATCATCGCCGTGCAGATAGTACGCGTGGTCGAACGCGTGCGTCTGCAGCGATTTCCGAAAGGTGCGCTCGTTGGCGGCGGCCATGGGGAGAATATAGCGCCGGTTGTGACGGCCGCAGCGCGCGGCTAGACTCAGGCCACCGCAACGCGCGCCGTTCGCGCGCGTCGCTCCTTCCCTCTGGTCGTCCGAGGATCCCGTGGTCCACCATCCCGCCCGTGTGCGCATCGTCCGTTCACTTCAGCTCGGCGCGATGATCGCCGCGGCCGCGCTGCTCGCGACCGCGTGCAAAGCGACCAAGACACCGGATCCCGCCCCGGCGGCGCCGACGGCCGCCGCCGCACAACCCGCGGCTTCGATCCTGCCGCTGGGTCCGGTGCCGGATGATTCCGCGGCGATGATGCTCAAGGCGTTCAAGCTCACAATGCCGGCGCTGCAGCAGTTCGCGAAGGCGCAGTCGGCGTTCGACAAGGTGACCAAGGCGGATCCGGCGATCATGACCGCGCTGCGTCAGCGCTCGCAGAACGGCACGCTGGACAACGTGGTCGCCGGGTTGAGCGAACAGCCGAAGATCCGTTCGGCGCTCGCGGGCGCCGGCAGCAGCCCACGCACATTCATCGTAACAGGCATGGCCCTGACGCAATCGATGGAAGGCCTGCAGATGATGGCCCAGGGCAAGCCGCTGCCCACCGGACTGTCGCCGGCGACGCTGGAGAACATCTCGTTCGTGCAGAAGAACCTTCCAGCGATCCGGGCGCTGCTCGCGCCGGGCCAGAAGTAGCGGCCGGTCAGCTCGCCGGCAGTGCCGCGGCGAGCCGCGCCCCGTCGTCGCGCTCGTTCGCATCGGCGAGGAGCGCGAAGGCCGCCGATTCCCTGACGCGCGCCATGATCCGGCGATGCAGGTCGGGCAATGCCGGAATGGGCGGGAGGTTCCGCACGACCAGCATGGCACGGCGCACCCGGACGTCGAAACATGCGCACTCCACGCAGGCTTCCGAATGCGCCAACGCCGCGGCCTCATCGGCCGCGGCGAGTGCGCCATCCGTCAGATCGAGGTGGCGGTCACGGAATTCGGGACAAGCCCAGCGGGCAGGAGTAGGCACCGCGACAGGGTACACGCCACCCTGCGTGGAGTTCCGCCGCCCGGCGCCCCAGGCCTGCCAGTCCCCTCAGGCCAGGGCCGGCTCGATGATCTCCGCGAACGCCGCCCGCGCCCGGTTCAGCCGGGACTTCACCGTTCCAAGATTGCACCCGGTGATCGCCGCGATCTCTTCGTAGGGCTTCCCTTCGAGCTCGCGCAGGACGAACACCTGCCGATGATGCTCGGGCAGCCGCGTGATCGCATCCTCGACCATCTCGCGAAGGTACCGCCGGCGGTACATGTCGTCGGGCCGCGACTGATGGTCCTCGAACTGGAGCGGACGATCCTCGTCGTCCCAGTTCTGCTGGAGCGCCTGGAAGAGCACGAGCGGATTGCGCGAGCGGTTCCGCAGCTCGTTCTTCGCGAGGTTCGAGGCGATGGTGTAGATCCACGTCGAGAACTTCTTGGACGGATCGAACCGGTGCGCGTGGCGGTGCACGCGGATGAAGACTTCCTGCACCAGATCCTCGCCGCGCTCGCGGTCGCCGATGGTCCGGCAGATGAAATTCAGCAACCGCGCTTGATAGCGCAGGACGAGCGTCTCGAAGGCGCGATCATCGCCCGCGCTGAACGCGGCGACCAAGGCGCCATCATCGAGCGCCGCGAGTTGTTCGCGTCGCGAGAGCGGCGAGAGGGGTGCGATCGCAGGGACGGCGGGCGCGGTACGGCGGCTGACGACGGCACTTTGCATGGCAGTCTCCCCGGTCGGCCTCGGGCGCCCGCTGGTCCGCAGGGGTTGCGGAAGACATGCGAACGTCGAAGGAGTCGACCACTACCAATCGCAGAGGCCGTGCCGTGAATGCCGTTCCGGCGAATCTGGCGTTAACTACATATGCAGCAATGAGTTGAACTGCCGATTGGAGCGAGGCAATTCGGGCGCCTTGCCACACGAATCGTCCCCCATGTAGGACGAACGCGCTACAATGGTAGGACAATCACGGACGCGCGAGGAACGCGGAACGCGGCACGCCGGCACGCGGCACTACTTCCCCAGCCGGAACCCCGCGACATAAAGGATGGCGAGAGCGGTCTTCGCATCGACGATCTCATTGGCGCGGATCATCTCGAGCGCGCGCGAGAGCGACACCGGCACGAGTTCGATGAACTCGTCTCCCTCGCGTGCGTGCGGGCCACGCGTCAGTCCGGTCGCCAGGAACACATGGATCTTCTCATCAGTGAAGCCCGGCGTCGTGAACATCGTGAACACGTGCTCGAATGCGCTCCGCCGTGCACCCGGTCTCCTCGCGCAATTCCCGCCGTGCGCATATCTCAGGCGCCTCGTCCTTCTCCAGGCGCCCCGCCGGCACTTCGTAAACGAATCCATCCGTCGCATACCGGTATTGGCGGATCAGGAGCAGTTGCGGATCGTCGCCGCCGGGATCGCTCAACACGGGCACGATCGCGCTCGCGCCCGGGTGCCGGATCATCTCGATCTCGCCCGTACTCCCATCGGGAAATCGCACGCGGTCGACATCCAGACTGATCACGCGACCGGTGTACTTGCGCTCGCCATCGATCTTGCCGGGAGGGATCTTTGGATCAGCGGCGCTCACGGCGTGCGCGGAGCCCCATCGCGCCCGTACTCGATCACCGGCCCGAACGCGAGCGCCTCGAGCGGGGCGCGGATCGCCGCTGCGTCACCGACGACGACGAGCTGCAGTGCATCGGGGCGGAGATGCGTCTCCGCGGCGGCACGCACGTCCGCGGAAGTCACCGCCCGCACTTGGTCGCGGTAGCGGTCGAAGTAGTCCGCGGGCAGCGAGAAGACGGTCATCGCGGCCAGGGCACGCGCCACCGCCTCGGTCGTTTCGTACTTGATCGGGAAGACGCCCGCGAGGTAGCTCGTGGCGAGCTCGAGTTCGTCGGCCGCCACCGGCGTGTTCCGGATCGCGTCGATCTCGTTGAGGATCTCGCGTGCCGCCGCGGCCGTGACCTCGCTCTGCACGGCTGTGGACACATCGAACGGACCCGCGCCACGACGCCACTCGAACGCCGAGTGCGCGCCATACGTGTACGCGTGGCGCTCTCGCAGATTGAGATTGATCCGTGACGAGAAAAGTCCGCCGAGGATCGCGTTCATCAGCAGCACCGGGAAATAGTCCGGGTGGGAGCGCGGCAATCCGACGTGTCCCATGCGCAGCTCCGACTGCGGCGCGTCCGGCCGCTCCACCGAATGCAACGCTCGCGTCGCGCGGGCTGCGGAGTCCGTGAGCGGCACCGGACCCGCCGCGCCGCCGCGCCAGGACGCGAACGTCCGCTCCGCGATCGCCGTCGCATCGGCGGTCGTGATGTCGCCGGCCATGATCAGTGTGGAGCCCGCGGGCCGGTAGCGCGCCGCATGGAATGCGGCCAGCGCCGCCGGATCGAGCAATGTCACCGACTCGGCGCTCCCGCGGTCTTGGCGCGCATAGCGCGACTCGGGCGCGTAGACCGCGCGCGCGAAGACCTCATCGGCCAGTCCTCTGGGTTCTGCCCGCGATTGCATGATCTCCGCCAGCCGTTCGGACTTGAGCCGATCGACCTCGCGCGCGGGGAACGCGGGAGTGAGTACGA
Organism: uncultured Gemmatimonadaceae bacterium; assembly: GCA_963751275.1. Classification (GTDB taxonomy): domain Bacteria; phylum Gemmatimonadota; class Gemmatimonadetes; order Gemmatimonadales; family Gemmatimonadaceae; genus DATKOH01. Next base: position 85,272 of record CAVVTZ010000007.1, read on the forward strand.
TCTCGCCGAGCAGCGACACTGCTTCTTCCACGTGCGCGCGCAGCACGCTCACCCCGATACCGGCCGTGTCCCAGTCGCCATCGGACGAGACCGAGGCGCCGATGCGCTCCAGCCGGCCCGTGAGTTCGGCGGCGCTGAGCCGTGCCGTGCCCTCGAGCAGCGCGCGCGCCGTGAGGCTCGCCACGCCATCGCGGCCGGCGGGCTCGCTCATCGCGCCCGCGTCCACCACGAGCATCACGGTCACGATCGGCAGCTTGTGCATGGGCGCGACGAGCAGGCCCAATCCGTTGCTGAGCGCGCGACGCTCGAAGGGCGGGAAGTGGTACGGCCGGGGCGGGGAGGGCGCGGGCCGCACCGTGTAGACGTCGCTCATGCGGCGGCCTCCTCGGCTTTCGCGCGCGGCACGTACAGCAAGCTGATACGATTGTTCTCGCCCAGCGCACGCCGCGCGAACGCGTTCACGCGCTCGACGGTCACGGCACGGTAGCGATCGGCCTGCACGTTCACGAGGCCGGGATCGCCGAGGTACGTCGCGAACTGGGACAGCTTGTCGGCGCGCTCGCTGGCCGATTGCATCGACTGCACGAGCGCGGTCTCGATCAACGCGAGCGCGCGGTCGAGTTCGTCCTGCCGCACGCCGTCCTGGCGCAGCGCATCCAGTTCGCGAACGGTCTCGACCTCGAGCCGGTCCGCCGCCACGCCGGGCCGCGCGGTCACGTCCGCCACGAGCAGGTCCGCCGCCTTCGCGAGATCGAGGGTGAACGCCGCCGCATCCGATGCGATCTCCCGGTCGCGCACCAGCCGCTGCTGCAACCGGCTCGCCTTGCCCATGCCGAGCACCGCGCCGAGCGTGCTCGCGGCATAATACTCTTCGCTGCCGAACACCGGCGAGCGCAGCGCGAGGAAGAGCCGCGGCAGCGCGACGTCATCCGGCACCGTCTCGCGCCGCCAATCGCCGAACAGCGGCGGCACGCGCATCTCGGCGAGCGGCGGGCGTCCGGTGCCGCGCGGCAGCGGGCCGAAGTAGCGCTCGACCAGCGCACGCGCTTCCGCCGGATCGAAGTCGCCGGCGATCGAGAGTACCGGCATTGTCGGGCGTGTAGATACGTCGTGAAGAACGCCTCAATGTCGGACAGGCTCGCTTCCGAGAGGTCCTCCATCGACCCGATCAGTGAGTGGTGGAAGGGATGCTCCGGCGGAAAGGCCAGCGCCGGGAGCTTCTCCCACCACGTGCCGTACGGCTGATTGTCCATGCTCCAGCGACGCTCGTTCTTCACGACGTCCCGCTGCGTGTCGAGCTTCTGCTGCGTCATCGCGGGAATGCAGGAACGCCCATCCGGTCCGCCTCGAGCCAGAGCGCCGTGGCGAGATGGTTGGACGGCACGGTCTCGAAGTAGTTCGTGCGATCCAGCCACGTCGAGCCATTCAGCGTGCCGCCGGCGCGCTGGATGAGTTCGAAATGTTCGTTGGACGCGACGTGCTCCGATCCCTGGAACAGCATGTGTTCGAAGAGATGCGCGAAACCGGTGCGCCCCGGACGCTCGTTCGCCGATCCGACGTGATACCAGAGGTTCACGGCGACGATCGGCGCGGTGTGGTCCTCCGAGAGGGTGACCTGCAGGCCGTTCGCGAGCTGGAAGCGTTCCACCGGGATGTGCATCCGGGAAAATTGCGCGCTGCGCACGCCGGAGGGAACCCTGTGCGCGGAACCGCGCGATCCGCTTGACCCCGCCGCGGTGCGGCGGCGATCTTGCGTGCATCGATCCGCGCCGAATTTTCCGGCGCCGCGCGGATCCCACGAGCGAGGATGCGCATGCGGATGCGAGGCACGTTCAAGGTCGCCGTGACGAAGGACTACCTCGTCTTCCCGGCTGCGCATTTCATCACGTTCGCGGGCCACCGCTGCGAGCCGCTGCACGGACACAACTACCGCGTCGCCGTCACACTCGACGGCACCGTGGATGAGGAGACCTGGTACGTCGTGGATTTCTCGGTGGTGAAGCAAATGATGCGCAAGCTATGCGAGGAGCTCGACCACAAGATGCTCCTCCCGACCCAGAATCCGAAGCTCGCGATCGACACGCGCGGCGACGCGGTGCATGTCGCCTTCGAGGGCAAGCCGAAGTATGTGTTCCCACGCGACGAGTGCGCGCTCCTGCCGATCCCGAACACCACGGTGGAGATGCTCGCGCAGTACCTCACCCAGCGCGTCCTTGCGGAATTCAAGGCGCAGAAGAACGCGACACTGACGGCGGTGGAAGTCGAGGTCGAGGAGAATTTCGGGCAGGCCGCCGCGTATCGTGAGTTGCTGACCTGAACCCGGAGGCCGCTATGGCACGCCAGGAACGCAAGATTTCCAATGCCGAGGCCGCGGCATTCCTCGCGCGGATGCCGGGATGGTCGATCGTCGATGGCTGGCTCACCCGCCGGTACAAGACGGAGGGTTGGCCGACCACGCTCATGCTCGTCAACGCGATCGGCTTCGCGGCGGAGGCCGCGGACCATCATCCCGATCTCGCGGTGGCATGGCCGAGCGTCACCGTTCGCCTGCGCACGCACTCGGCGAACGGATTGACGGTCAAGGACCTCGAGCTCGCGCAGAAGATCGAAGAGGTCGCGCTCTGGCGGCCGCCGGCCAAGAGTCCCGAGGGGCTCACCGGCACGACGCGCGCCTTCGTGAAGGGCAATGACACGAAATGATCCCGGGGGAATGCGCGCCCCGGCCCGTTGGCTCGCGGTGATCCGGATCGTGGTGGGCGCGTGGTTCGCGAAGGGTGTCATAACCAAACTGACGGTCACGCTCGCATGGGGATTCCTCCCCGTGCCGGCGGCCTCCGATCGCTGGGTCGCGACGATGCCGAAGCTCCTCGCGAAGTACGCGGCCGACAATCCGTTCCCCGCCTATCGCTCTTTTCTCCTCGAGACCGTCATTCGCGATCCGGTGCTCTACGCGAATCTTACCGCGCTCGGAGAAGCGTTCGTCGGGATCTCTCTCCTGGCCGGCCTGCTCACGCCGGCCGGCGCGGTCGCCGGGATGGCGCTCACCCTGCTGTATGGATTGGCGGTCCAGCACATGAGTTCCGGGCAACTCGGCTTTCACGTGATGCTCGCGACATCAATGTTCGCGTTCTTCTTCAGCCGCGCGGGCCGCGAGTGGGGCGCCAATGCATGGCTGCGCACCCGGTTCCCGAACGCGGCCGTCACGCGCTGGTTCACGTGAGGCGGTGCGCGCCGCCCGGTTGGCCCGCCGCGTGGTGACCGGCATCGTCGTCCTCGCCATCGCGGTCACGGTCGCGCTGTTCGTGTTCGTCTGGTGGGGGCAGGAGCGCATCACCTATCAGCCGCCGCGCATCGCGGAGCCGACGCCCGCCGGCGCCGAGCGGGTCGAGTACCTCGCATCGGACGGCCAGAAGCTCTACGCGCTCGTGGTCGGCACGCCATCGCAGCCCGCGCGCGTGCTGCTCGCCTTTCATGGCAACGCCGACATCGCCCCATGGCTCGCGCCCTGGGCGGCGGAGATCGCCCGCCGGACGGGCTACGTCGTGGTGCTCGCCGAATACCGCGGCTACAACGGCCTCGCGGGCGCGCCCCGCGCGGTTGGGATCCGGCTCGATGCGCGCGCGGCGCTCGCGTTCGTCCGTGCGCGCTACGGAGCCGGCGTGCGGATCGCCTACTACGGGCACTCCCTGGGCACCGCCGTGTCCGCCGAGCTCGCGAGCGAATCTCCGCCATCGGTCCTCATCCTCGAATCGCCCTTCACCGCGGCCGCCGACATGGCGGCGCTCTTCGGCACGCCGCTCGCGCGGATCGCGTGGCGCCTGTTCGGCCGGATCCCGTACGACACACGCACGCGCGTGCAGTCCATCGATGCGCCGGTCTGGGTGGCCCACGGCGACAGCGATCGCATCATTCCTGTTCGCATGGGTCGCGCGGTCTTCGCGGCGGCTCGGCGGCAAGGCGAATTGCTCATCGTTCCCGGCGGCGGGCACAACGGCCTCGCGGAGAGCGGCGGGCCGGCCTATTGGGAGTGGATCACGCGCGCACTCCGCTGAGCGCGCGCCACGCTCAGAAGAAGAGCATGACTCCCAGCGCGCCCTGGCTCGACGTGATCTTCGTGCCATCGTACGCCTGACTGTCGCCGTAGGTGTACTCGAACACCGAGCGGAAGGATCGCGTCCATAGGTACGTCACGGCGCCTACGGCGGCGGTGTTGTACTTCATGAGGAAGTCGTTCTCATTGTCGACATCGTCGCCGCTGCGCTCCAGATCGGTGTCGCCGTACGACGCGCCGAACTTCCACTTGCTGTCGCGCGGCATCCACTGCAACTGCAGCAGGTAGCCGTACGACGCGCGGCGGTCACCCGCGTAGTCCACGCCAAGTCCGTCCGTGAACATGAACGCCGTGCCGACGCCCTCCTGATAGAAGCCGGAGAGGTCGAATTGCACGCCGCTCTTGTTCCACTCCATGCCGCTCGCGAGCCCCCACGGCGTGACCGCGTCCTTGCAGCCGGCCGGGTCGCCGAAGTACGGCGCGCACAGGTCTCCCGTGGAGACGTTCCTCACGTTCGCGAACAATCCGCTCGCGTAGAACATGAATTTGTCCGCGGACCCGGTGGCGCCCGTATGGCTCAGGTACGTGACCTCGGTCTCCACGCGTGGAGAATGCGTCACGCGGAAGCAGCACTGGCCGACGGGCACGGCTCCGTTGTCAGCGTTGATCACGCTGGGATCGAACAGGCCGATCGACCAGCGCCATAGCCGGTTCGCCGGTGTGCTGAACGTGATCTGCGCGTTGAAGTTCGGGTAGCTGTATCCGGTCCCGATGTGGCCGAGCGTGGTCCCATTGCCGGTGAATCCCGCGCCACCACCGCTCAGTCCGACGCCGAACACGGTCATATCGGTCAGCAGATTCTGCTGTTGGTACAGGCCGATCGCGCGGCCGGCGAGGATCTGCCCCCATGTTCCGCCCACCGTGAGGTACGCTTCGCGCAGATCGATCTGCGCGCCGCATTGTCCGGACGGCGTGCCACAGTTGTCATGCAGCTGATCGATCGACTGGATCTCGGGCGCGATGCCGATGTGCGCGCCCACATCCAGGCCCGCTTCCTTCCCCTTCACTTCGAAGATCGCGAACGCCGGCGTCAGTCCGGTACGGATGCGCAGCACCTTCTGCTCCGTGCCGGTCGGGATGAGGTTTCCCGCGAAGTCACACGCGGGCGCGCCGTCGTTGCATTTCGGATCGGTGTAGACGATGAACGCATTCACGTTCCCCGAGAACGAGAACGTCCAGCCGCTCATCGTGCCCATGATGATCCCTTGCGCGGAAGCCCGGGAGGCGGCGACCAGGAGCAAGGCGGGCAGCGCCTGCGCCAGCCGCGCGATCCGTGCGCGGATCTTCGCGCCGCTCGTCGCGCGGATCATCATCGGACCGTCCTTCGTTGGTCCATGACCGGTCACTTCACCGCGAAGACGAGCACCGCATTGCCGAGCGGATAGCCGAGCTGGAAATTCCCGCCGCACGCCACCGCGATGTACTGCTTCCCGTCGATGGAGTAGGTGACCGGCGGTGCGTTGCAGCCGGCGCCCGCCTGGAATTGCCAGAGCACCTTGCCACTCCTGGCATCGTACGCCTTGAAGAGCCCGCTTCCCTCGCCGACGAAGACGAGCCCGCCCGCGGTGGCGAGCGCGCCGCCGATCATCGGCTGGTCGGTCTTCACCTGCCAGGCGCGCTTGCCGGTGTTCAGGTCGATCGCCGTGAACGTCCCGGACTGCACGCCGCCCGGCTCCAGCTTGAACGCCGAGCCGAGCCAGAGTTTGCCCTTGTCCAGCGGCGCCGGATGCGTGCGATAGATCATCGGCTGCTCGAGGCCGAGCACGTACATGTAGCCGAGTCTCGGGTTCACCGCCGTCGGCGACCACTCCGATCCGCCGTTGGCGCCGGGCAGCATGTGCACGCCGTCGGCGGTCGGTTGCGAGAAATAATTCTCGTGCTTGTTGAACTCCTCGGAGCGGCGGATGAGTTTGCCGGTCGCCGCATTCCACACATACACGTACGCGGTCTTCCCCGCCTCGGCCACCGCCTTCGTTCCATCCTTCAGCGTCACGATCACGGGCGGACTCACGACGTCCAAGTCCCACACGTCGTGCGGGACCTCCTGGTAATGCCATTTGTATTCGCCGGTGCGCGCATCGATGGCGACCACCGATTCGGTATAGAGGTTGTCACCGGGCCGCACGGATCCGTCCAGGTCGGGCGATGGATTGCCGACGCCGAAATACAGCATGTTCGTGGCCGGATCGTATGCCGGCGTCATCCACACCGAGCCGCCACCGCGTTGCCAGGCATCGCCGTACTGCGGCATCGCCGCCTTCTCCGCGGCGATGTTCCGCTTGAGATCATCGCCCTCGCCCGTCTTCTCCGCCCACACGCCTTCCCACCCTTTGTCCGGCAGCGTGTAGAAATTCCAGAGCTGGTGGCCATCGGCCCGGTCGTACGCGCGAATGAAACCGCGGATCCCGTACTCGGCGCCTGAAACGCCCACGATCACCATGTTGTCGACGATCAGCGGCGCCATCGTCTCGCTGTATCCCGCCTCCGGGTCGGCGATCTCGATGTCCCATTGCACCTTGCCGGTCGCGGATTCGAGCGCGATCAATCGCGCATCGAGGGTCGCCATGTACACGGTGCCGCCCGCGATCGCCACGCCGCGGTTGTTGGGCCCGCAGCAGAAGATGGGCGACGCGATGCTCATCTTGTGTTCGTAGCGCCAGAGCTGGCGGCCGGTGCGCGCATCCACCGCCATGGCCGTGTTGTAGGGCGTCGTCAGGTACATCACGCCGTCCACCACGATCGGACTCGTCTCGAATGATCCGAGATGCGAGATCCCCGTTTGGTAGATCCACGCAACGGAGAGCGCCTTCACGTTCTCGGTGCTGATCTGCGTGAGCGGCGACCAGCGTTGGTTCCAGTAGTCGTGGCCGTAGGTCGACCAGTTCTTGCCATCCTTCGCGGCGCCCGTGAGCATCTGGGTCGTGACGTTCGTGAACACGGGGTCTTTCGCCGCCGGTTTCTTCGCTTTTGCTGCCACCTGCTCCTGCGCCCCCAGTGAGCTGGCCGAGACGGCCATCGCCACTCCGATCGCGATCAATCTCGTGATGCGCATGCTGGTCCCCCGTGAAACGGTCTGCCGTGCGGGAAGCCTATGCGTGAATGTCGGAATCCGCCCGGGCGATGGCAAGGCTCGCATCACGCGGATCATTCGCCAAGCGCGATGAGCGCGAGCACGAGCGCGTCGAACGCCGCGGGCGGGTCGCCCCGTGCGGATTCGACGGCGAGTCCGCTCACCAGTGTCACCAGCAGATCGCCCGCCTGTTCGGGCGCGATGCGGGGCCGGATGCCCAGCCGCGCGAACATCGTCGCGGCCAGTTCCGTCGTCATGGCCCGCCGGGTGTCGAGCGCTTCGCGCGCCGCACGTTGCACCGCCGGCGCCAACCACTCGCCCAGCGAGAGCAGGGCCCGCCATTCGCCGAGTTGCAACTCATCCTCCATCCACGCACGCAGATCGGTGACGACGCTCTCCGGCAACATGGCGGCGAGCGCCCGCCGGCCGCGCGCGCAGATCCGTTCACCGAGGCGCGTCGCCGCGCGCGCCAGCATGGCGTCCTTATCATGGTAGTGATAGTGGATGAGCCCCTTGCTCACCCCGGCGCGGTCGGCGACCTCGTGCATCGAGAGCGATCCGGCGCCGTGCAGCACCAACTCCGCGAGCGCCGCGCGCAGGATCCGCTCGGGCGCGGTCGGTCCATCCTCCGCGTCGCGCCCGGACAGCGTCGTGCTCGTCACACTGCCACTTTGGTGTGCGGCGCCGGACAGGAGACCTTGAACCCATCCGCGGTGAGCGTGGCCGACAGCGCGGCTTGCGCGGGCGGCTCACCGTGAACGAGATACACCTGCTCGAGCGCGGGGGACTTCGCCCGCACTGCCAGCAGCCACTCGCGCAGACCGGTGCGGTCGGCGTGCGCGCTATACCCGTTCAGCACTTCGACGCGCGCGCGCAGCGGGACTTCTTGTCCGAAGATCCTCAGCACCGGCTGTTTCTCGACGATGCGCCGTCCCAGTGTATTCTCCGCCTGATAGCCGACGATGAGGATCGTGTTCTTCGGGTCGCCGGCTCCGTTCGCGAGATGGTGCAGGATCCGCCCGGCCTCCGCCATCCCCGATGCCGCGACGATCACCGCCGGCCCGTGCAGCGCATTCAGCGCCTTCGACTCTTCCACCGTGGGCGTGTACGTGAGCAGCGGAAAATCGAGGAACTTCGTGGCCGACGCGATCATCTTCTCCGTGCTGTCGAACACCTCCGGATGCAGCCGGAACACATCCGTGATGCTGATCGCGAGTGGACTGTCGATGTACACTGGAATCACCGGCACGCGCCCTTCGATCTGCAGGTTGCGCAGATCGTACAGGATCTCCTGCGTCCGGCCGAGCGCGAACGCGGGGATCAACACCTTCCCGCCCTTGGCCGCCGCCTCGCGGATCACGCGCGCCAATTCCTCGCGCGATTCATCGATCGGCCCGTGATCCCGATCGCCGTACGTCGACTCCATGATCACGACGTTCGCTCCCTCGGGCGGCACCGGGTCGCCGATGATCGGCATCCCCTTCCGGCCGATGTCGCCGGAGAAGACGATGCGCCGCCTCCGTCCGCCTTCCTCGCAGTCCACCGTCACCGACGCCGATCCCAGGATGTGTCCGGCATCCACATAGCTGGCCCGCACACCGTCGATGACGCTGAACTCCTGCCGATACGGCATCGTGCAGAGCAGACCGGTCGCCTTCGTGGAATCATTCTCGGTGTACAGCGGCGGCATCGCGTCCTTGTGATGCCGCGCGAGGAACTCGGCGTCTTTCTCCTGGATCCGCGCCGAGTCAGCGAGCATGAGCGCGCACAGGTCGCGAGTCGCGGGGGTGGACCAGATCTTCTTGTGATAGCCGTGGGCGGCGAGCATCGGCAGCCGGCCCGAGTGGTCCATGTGGGCGTGGGAGAGCACGATCGCATCGATCGTCGCCGGGTCCACCGGCAGCTGCATGTTCTTGGTTTGGGCTTCCTGGCGTCTTCCCTGGAAGAGGCCGCAGTCCAGCATGACCGTCTTGCCGTTCACGTGCACGAGGTGGCACGAGCCGGTCACTTCGCGTGCGGCGCCGATGAAGGTGATGTCCATCGGTCAGCGCCTCCCGCCCCGGTATTCATTCATCGAGCCACCCGCCGTAAGTTGTCGGCATGCCCGCCCCGTTCCGCAATCTCACCGTCTCGGATCACCCGCTCGTCCAGCACAAGCTCTCGATCCTCCGCGACCGCGCCACGCCGACGAAGCTCTTCAAGGAGCTCATCGAGGAGATCGCCATGCTGCTGGCCTACGAGGCGATGCGGGATCTCCCGCTGGAGCAGGCGAGCGTGGAGACGCCGCTCGAGTCCACCACGCAATGGCGCGTCGCGGGCAAGAAGCTCACGCTCGTTCCGATACTACGCGCCGGACTGGGAATGGTCGAGGGGGTGCTCCGCCTCGTGCCATCGGCGCGTGTCGGGCACATCGGACTCTATCGCGACCACGACACGCTCCAGCCGGTGGACTACTATTTCAAGGTTCCCGGCGATGCGCCCGAGCGGGAGTTCTTCCTGCTAGACCCGATGCTCGCGACCGGCGGGAGCGCGGTGGCCGCCGTGAACTCGCTGCGGCGCGTGGGCGCGACGCGCATCCGCATGCTCTGCATCGTCGCGGCGCCGGAGGGCGTCGCGAAGATGGGGGCCGAGTGTCCTGAGATTCCGATCATCACGGCGGCGCTCGATCGCGAGCTCAATGAGAACGGCTACATCCTGCCGGGACTCGGCGACGCGGGCGATCGTCTCTTCGGGACGCGATAGCCGCGCTACTTCCCAATGCAGAAGGAGCGGAAGACCTCGTCGAGGATGTCGTCCCGCTCGACGATGCCGATGAGCTCCTCCAGCGCATTCGCGGCGCTGCGTAGATGCACCGCGGCGACCGGCGCCGGCAGCGAGCCGGCGGCCCAGGTCTCACGGAACGCCGCGACCTCCGCGCGCGCGCGCGCGACGCCGCGTTGATGCCGCTCCCGCATGAGCAGCGCCGTGGCGCCATCGCCGTCGGGCAGATGCGCGGAGAGCAGACGGCCAATGTGGCGCGTCAACGCGCCGAGGCCTTCCCCCGTGATCGCGCTCACCCCGAGGGCCGGCGGGTCCCCGTTTAAGTCTCTATTTGATACTAAATCGATCTTCGTGCGCACGGCCACGCGCGGTGCCGTGCTGAGCGCGGCCACCCGGCCGAGCGCGTCCGGGAGCGACGCCGCATCACCCGCGCATACAAGCACGGCGTCCGCATGCCCGACGTACCGGTGCGCCACCTCGATCCCGATCCGCTCGACCTGGTCCGCCGCGCCGTCGCGCAATCCGGCCGTGTCCACGAGCCGCACCGGCCAGCCATCCAGTTCGATCATCGCTTCGAGCGCATCCCGCGTGGTGCCCGGCACGTCCGTCACGATCGCGCGCGTCACGCCGAGCAGTGCGTTGAAGAGTGACGACTTGCCGCTGTTCGGCGCGCCGGCGAGCACGACCACCGCTCCGTCCCGTACGATCTCCCCCGCGTGCACGCTCGACAACAGCGTGTCGAGCGACGCGAGCAAGACGGCGCTCTGCGCCGTGGCGCGCTCGCGCGGCACCGGTCCCTCGTCCTCTTCCGGGAAATCGATCTCGTAGGCCAGCAGTGCCTCGATCGCGAGCACCTGCTGGCGCAACGCGGCGATCCGCCGCGTGAGCCCGCCATCCAGTTGATGGAGCGCCGTCCGATGCATCGCCGGCGACCGCGCCTCGACCAGATCCGCGGTCGCTTCCGCCTGCAGCAGGTCCATCTTGCCGTTCGCCACCGCGCGGCGGGTGAACTCCCCCGGCAGCGCGGCGCGCGCCCCGGCCGCGATGAGTGCGTCGAGCACCAGCGCGGGAATGAGCGGCCCACCGTGGGTGGTCAGCTCGATGGTATCCTCGCCCGTGTAGGAACGCGGCGCCGCGTGGACACTCACCATCACACGGTCGATGGCCGCGGCATTGCCGGCGGCGTGCACGACGGCGCGATACGTGCGGCCCGCCTCCCAGTGGAACGGCTCGAGCATCGCCGCGCCGATCGCGCGCGCCGATCCCCCGCTCAGGCGCACGATCGCCAATGCGCCCCGCCCCGCGGCGGTCGCCACGGCCGCGATGGTGTCCTCGGCGCCCGGGAGCGCCGCGCGGGCCTTCACACTACGACGATGGCGGCCGCGGGTTCTTCGCCCGCTCCTTGGCGATCAGCCACTGCTGCGGGAGCGCCGCGAGATTCTGCACCGCGTAGTAGAGATTCAGCCCCGCCGGGAAGTTCAGGAAGAACACCGTCATCATCGCCGGCATCATGTAGCCGAACATCTTCGCCTGCGGATTCGGCGGCGAGTTCCGCAGGCCGATCCACGAGAGCAGGAACATCGACAGACCCATCGCCACGGGCAGGATGTAGTACGGGTCCGGCCGCGAGATGTCCGCAAGCCAGAGGAACGACACGCCCCGGAATTCGATGGTGTTCTGGAACACGAAGAACAGCGCGAACAGCACCGGCATCGGGATCAGCATCGGCAGACAGCCGGTGAATTGACTGAACGGCGTCATCCCGTTGTCATGCAGGAGCTTCATGTACTCCGCCTGCATCTTCTCGGGATTCTGCTTGTACTTCGCCTGCAACGCCTGGAGCTCCGGCTGGATCCGCTGCATCCGTAGGCTGCTCCGCATCGCGCTCTGGTTCAGCGGCCACAGCAGCAGCCGGATGCCGACGCCGAAGATCACGAGCACCCAGCCGTAATTCAGTTGCAGCTTGTCGTGCATCCAGAGCAGGACGGTCATCACGAACGTCGCGAACGGTTGCACCACCGCGCGCAGGAATCCACCGTACGGATTCGCGTGCTCCAGGCCGTGGCCGAGTGCGACGAGCCGGCGCCACTGTTGCGGCCCCGCGTAGATCTCGAACGCGAATCGTCCCTGCGCATCCGGGGCGACGATCACCTCACCCGTGGCCACCGAGGGCGCCTTGTCGGCCGACGGCGGCGCGGTGAAGATCGCCGGTCCGGCGAATTCTCCCTTGGGTGGAGCCATCACGGCGAGCAGGAAATACTTGCTCTTGCTGGCGACCCAGTCGAACGGGCCGGACTTCCGGATCACACCGTTCGAGATGATCCGGTTGACCGTGCCATCCTTCTCCATCACGCCCAGCTTCGAGATCTTGCTGAACGGCACGCTCTCCGCGTCATCGGGCACCGGCTTCACGACGTAGGCGAGCATCCGGTGGTCGTCGGTCGTGTCGGCCTCCGAGGAGGCGAGCCCCTGCGGCATCACGATCCCGATGAGCGCCGGCGTCGCGCTCGGCGTCTTGGGCGTCACCGTTCCTGCGACGTGCACCAGGTAACTGTCCGCGACGAACGTGTATTGCACCGACAGCATCATCGCCGGAGTCTCACCATCGTAGCGCACGCCGCTCGCCGCCGTCGCCGCGCCGGTCTGCGTGCGGAACTGCACCGCGCGCAGGTCGGTCGTATCGGCGCCCTGGATCAGCCGGTACGTGACGAGCGCGCCGCCGCGGCGGCCAAGCTCCACCGGCTGGTCGCGCTTGGGCAACACGACGTAATCCTCGATCGTCGCGCCAATGAGCGAGGCGCCGGCGCTCGAGAAATGGAACACCGCCATCGGCGTCGCGACGTTCGTGGTCTCGGGCGCGAACGCAGTTGTTCCGGCTACGCCTGTGCCGGCGGGCGCAGCGGCGGGCACTCCTTGTACCGCCGTTGGCGCCGGCGCGCTCGGCGCAGCGGGCCCGGTCGCCGGTACGGCCGTGCTGTCCGCCGGCCTGATGACTGGCGCCGGCGGCGGGAAGAGTTTCGGAGTGATCAGCACCACGCCGATCGCCAGTGCGATCGCGAGGAAGAAACGCTTATCCATTTCGACTCAGTGAGGTCACGGGACCGGATCGAATCCGCCGGGATGGAACGGGTGACAGCGCAGGATCCGCCGCACCGCCATCCATCCACCGCGCCACGCGCCGTACTTCTCGATCGCTTCGATCGCGTAGTTGGAGCAACTTGGATAATAACGGCATGCCGGCGGCAGCAACGGCGAGATCACCGTTTGATACGCCCGGATCGGGAAGATCAGGAGCCAGCGCATCAGCGGCCCGCGGGCGGCGCGGCGACCCGTTTCCGGATCGCCAACACATCGCCACGCAATGCATCGAAGCTCGCGCCGTACGCCTCCGGGCGCGTGCGGATGAGCACATCGATGTGATGGAGATGCGGCAACAACTCGCACCGCACGAGCTCAGAGAGCCGCCGCTTCACGCGATTTCGCTCCACCGAGTTCCGGCCGAATTTCGGCACCACGATCCCGGCCCGCCCGGGAAGCAGAAGGGAAGCGCCGACCCGGACATCACAGTGTGTGGTCCGGATTCGCTTCCCCTCACGAGCGATCTGGCGGATCTCCGCCGCGCGCGCCAAACGGCGCACGCGGGGGAACCGGTTACGATCAGGCGCCGGCGTACTTGGAAGGCAGCTGAACAGTGAGGCGCTTCCGCCCCTTCTTGCGACGACGGCTCAGCACTTCGCGGCCCCAGCGGGTGGCCATGCGCGTGCGGTATCCGTGCGTACGGATCCGGCGCTTGTTGCGGGGACGATAGGTTGGCTTGCCCATACATGCTCCACACGGGAAATCATCGACTGTCTGAGGTGCAGCCCCACAAAACTAGCTACGCCAAACGGTTGGGTCAATACTGCCCGCAATTCGAGTGATGTGATGGTGACGGAGCAGTAACGCGACACATCGATCATCATCCACAACGTGATCGAGACGATGTCGTTCTTGTCATGCGGTCGAGCCAAAACGTCGCATTGACTTTTCCACATTGTCTCTCTAGGTTCGCGTCCCCCCGCACTCACTCGCCGCGAATGTCATTGAGCGCTCCTGAAATCTGGTCACTCCTCCTCAGTCGCGCCCGCGCGGAGCTGCCAGAGCAAACTTTCAGGACGTGGCTCGAACCGACGCAAGCGATTGGACTCGAAGGCGATACGATCATCGTCACGGCGCCCGATCGGTTCGCCGCAGAGTGGAATGACTCCAAGCATGCGACCCTGCTCGCGAGTTATGCGCCGATCGTCCTCGGCCATCCGTTGAGCGTCGCGTTCCGCGTGGACGAGGAGCGGCGCACCCGGCCGCAGATGGATTTCTTCGTCGCACCCACCCCTGAGTCGAAGAGCCTCCGGGTAGCGCGGGAGGCCGAGGTCCTGAGGCTGAGCGAGCGGTACACGTTCGGGAACTTCGTCATCGGCAAGTCGAACGAGCTTGCCGCGGCCGCTGCACAGGGCGTCGCCGCCGCCCCCGGCAAGGTCTACAACCCGCTGTTCATCTACGGCGACACCGGCCTGGGCAAGACGCACCTCATGCAGGCCGTCGCGCACGACATCCTCCAGCGCGCCCCCGAGACCCGGATCCGGTACGTGGGCTCCGAGCAGTTCACCAACGAGCTCGTCCAGTCGATCCAGGAGCGCTCGACGCAGGCGTTCCGCCGCCGCTATCGCGAGACCGACCTGCTGCTCGTCGACGACGTGCACTTCCTCCGCGGGAAGGAAGCGACACAGGAGGAGTTCTTCCACACCTTCAACGCGCTCTACGAGGCCGGACGGCAGATCGTCCTCACCAGCGATCGTCCGCCGTCGGAGATCCCCGGACTCGAGGCCCGCCTCGTGAGCCGCTTCCAGTGGGGCATGGTCGCGGACATCGAGCTGCCCGATCTCGAGCACCGCATCGCGATCCTGCACAACAAGGCGAGCTCGACCATCTCGAGCAAACGATCCCGGATGATGTCATCCGCTTCATCGCCGAGCACGTCCGGTCCAGCGTCCGGGAGCTCGAGGGGTCGATCATCAGGCTCCTCGCCTACGCGTCGCTCAAGCGCCAGGAGATCAGCGTCGAACTCGCACAGGAGGCTCTCCGGGACAAGATGCGCGAGGGCGAAGGCTTCACCGGCACGCCGGCACTGACCGCCGCGGTGATCCAGCGGACCGTCGCGCAGGCGTGGGGCGTGACCGTGGATGGTCTGCGCTCTGCGAGCCGGACGAAGCACCTCACGGTGCCGAGGCAGGTCGCGATGTTCCTCATCCGAGAACTGCTCGGCACGCAGCTCGTCGAGATCGGAAATGCGTTCGGCGGCCGTGATCACTCCACCGTGATCCACAGCATTGAGAAGGTGGAGCGTACGCTCGAGGCCGATGAGACCTTCGGCCAACGGGTACTCGCGCTACGTGGAACGTTGCAGCAACTTCAACAGTGATCAACACGAAGGGGTGATCCGGGCGCGCACGGAACTGATGGAATGGGGGAAGATCTTCGAATCCCCATCGATTCCACGCTGTCTCATCCGAGCCACTATGTTGCGCCGTGCAGAGTTCTGGTGTCGCTCCACATTTACCCATTGCCTAGTACTACTGCTACTTTTCTTTTAATAGACTAGTAACTACTAGAGTGCCCACTCGCTGGGGATAGACGGGAGACGAGAGCGGATGCGCTTCACGATCGCACGCGAGAAACTCCAAGACGGCCTGCTGGCGGTGGCCGCGAGCGTTCCGGCCAAGACCACGCTGCCGGTGCTCGCGAACATCCTGGTGGAGACCACCGATCGCGGGATCCGGCTATCGGCGACGGACCTGGATATGGCGGTGAGCACCGAGCTTACCGCCGATGTCGACGCGCAAGGCGCGACCACGATCCCGGCCAAGAAACTCAGTGAGATCGTGCGTGAGCTGCCGGCGGCGCCGGTGAAGTTCTCGACCGCCGGCGAGCAGAAGGTCAGCTTGGAGTGCGGCCGCTCCCGCTTCCGTCTGCTCGGCTTGCCCCGCGACGAATTCCCGACCTTCCCGTCGGTCCGGTTCAACGAGAGCTGGCGTGTGAAGTCGGGCGACCTGCAGAGGTTGATCTCCCATACAGCGTTCGGCGCGTCCACGGAAGAAAGCCGGCCGATCCTGAACGGGGTTCTGTGGGAACTCCGGGCGGACCGGATGCGCATGGTCGCGACCAATGGGCATCGACTCGCGAAGATGGAGTTGCCGATCAGCACCGCGGGCGCTCCGTCGGGCGACTTCATCGTGCCGCCGAAGGCACTCGAACAGATCCGCCGCCTCTTTCCACCCGAGGAGGAGCTCGAGATCGCGCGCGGTGAGAATCATCTCGGTTTCCGGTCCCCGTTCACCGCGGTCTATTCGCGGCTGATCGAGGGTCCGTATCCGAATTACGACCAGGTGATCCCGAAGGACAACGATCGTGTGGCGCTCGCCGACAAGAACGGCCTGATCCAGGTACTGAAGCGCATGTCGGTCGTGGCCTCGGAGCAGACCCATCGCATCCGGATGGCGTTCAACTCAGGGCTGCTGCGGCTGAGCGTTCAAACGCCCGATCTCGGTGAAGCGCAGGATGAATTGCCGATCAATTACGAGGGCGACTCGCTCGAGATCGGATTCAACGCGACGTACCTGCTCGAGATCCTGCGCTACATGCCGACCGAAGAGGTGCGTCTGACCTTCAAGGCGCCGGAACGTGCGGCCACGGTCGAGCCGGTAGGCTGGGATGAGAACGGGAAGTATCTCTGCCTGCTGATGCCGCTGCGGCTCGTCGACTGATCGGTTGCGCGTGATCAAGGATGAAGGAAGCCCCCGGCGGGGATCCGCCGGGGGCTTCGATCACATGGGCGCCTGTAAGCCGGGTTCTGTCCGGCCGTGAGGCCGGGACGGTCATTTCTCTCGGCGCGCGATCGCTCGCGTGCTCCAGCAGCCTACCCGTGGCGTCTTGGTCGAGACGGGCCGTCTCTCGCCACCTATTTGGCCTTGCACCGACCGGGGTTTGCCGTGCCGCATTCGTTGCCAGATGCGCGGTGGGCTCTTACCCCGCCGTTTCACCCTTACCGGCGGTTTCCCGCCGGCGGTCTATTCTCTGTGGCACTGTCCGTCACGCGACATCCGGAGATGGCGCGTTCCCAGGCGTTACCTGGCGATCTGCCCTGTGGTGCCCGGACTTTCCTCGACGGGACGAGCCCATCGCGACCGTCCGGCGCCCATGCGCTACGAGAACAGATGAGCGGGACGCGCGTCGTGCGCAAGCGGATTCATATTTAGTCCTTAGTGGCTACTATGTATCATATTGAGAGCCCGCGCGGAGCACTTCCGCGCCGGCCACGTCATTGCATCCCCGCGCGGTGACGCACCGGTGACGGCCGCGATTAGGATCGCCCGGGTACCGCCACCGAACGAGGTGTCCCGAATGCCGCTCCCCGATCCACGCCGCCCCGTCGGCACGGTCGCCACGGTGCTCCACCCTTCCGAACGTGCGCGCGTCGATGCGGCGGGCGATGGCCTCTATCACGCGGTCCACCGCCAGAGCGTCGATGAAGTCCTCAACGACCTGCGCACGCAGCATGTCGGTGCCGTCCTGGTCTCGGTCGCCCGCTGTGATCCCGCCGAATGCACGCACATCGCGCAACTGGTACGCGAATTCCCACGTGTGCCCGCCATCGCGCTCCTCACTCGCATCGAACCCGCCACGGCACAGGCGGTCCTGACGCTGGGACAGTGTGGCGTGCGGGATCTCGTGGATGTGCGCGAGGGCCTCGGCTGGCACGACCTGCGAAAGGTCCTGGCCAGCGGCCAAGGTGATGACATCAAACGGCTCGCGCTCGGACTCCTCTCGCTCGATCTCCTCGGAGTCCCGGACGACTGCTGGCGCTTCTTCGAGGCGCTCTTCCGCCCATCGTCCACGTGCGCGACGGTGCGGATGCTCGCGCGCCATCTGGATGTGCTGCCCAGCACCCTGATGAGCCGCTTCTTTCGCGTGCAGCTCCCTCCGCCGAAGCGTTACCTCGCCTATTCCCGCCTCACGCATGCGGCGCGTGCCTTCGAGAATCCGGGGCTGTCGATCGCGAACGTCTCGAATCACCTCGAGTACTCATCGCCACAGAGCTTCGGCCGCCACGTGCGTGGCCTGCTCGGGATGAGTCCGCTGGAATTCCGCTCGCGGTACGATGGGGAGGGGATGCTGCAACGCTTTCGCGAGGAGCTCGTGCTGCCCTACCTTGGCATCCTGCGGCGGTTCTATCCGTTGTCCAAGGGGTCGCGCTGGTCGGGCGTGTTGCGCGGTCTGGAGTGATCCTCGAGGCGCGCTACTCGAGGACCGGCGGGAGCATCCCCACGATCTCGCTCAGGCGCGCCAGCGCGCGCACCGCCAGCCCGTCGTGTTCGATCGCCTCGCGCCCGCCCTCTTCGCGGTCGCACACCGCGAGCACGCCGAGCACGGTGCCGCCGGCGGCGCGGACCGCTTCGGTCGCGCGCAGCGCCGAGCCGCCGGTCGTGATCACATCCTCCACGACCACGACGTGGTCGCCTGCGTGGAATGGTCCCTCGATGAGTTTCCCCGTGCCGTGCTGCTTCGCCTCCTTGCGCACGGTGAAGGCGCGGAGCGGCGGCCCATCGAGCGCGCTCGCGTAGCTGATCGCATAGGCCACCGGGTCCGCGCCGAGCGTGAGGCCGCCGACGGACTGCGCACTCCAGCCCGCTTCGCGGATCGTGCGGAGCGCCAGCGGTCCGATCAGCGAGAGCCCCTCGGGACTCATCGTCGTCAGACGGCAGTCCACGTACACGGTGGACTCGCGCCCCGATGCCAACGTGAATCGACCGCGGCGCGTGGAGCGTTCGGCGAGCAGCCGGACGAGCCGCTCGTGATCGGTGGTCAGGACTGGTCCCCGCGGCGGATCATCGACTTCATCCGCGCCAGGAGACCACTCTGCTGCGGCACGGACGGCGAATCGACCGCTGCCTTGAGCGCGGCCGCGAAACTCAGCGCGTCAGGGTAGCGGTCCACGGGATTGCGCGAGAGCCCCTTCATGATCACGGCCTCGACACCTGGATCGATCACCACGCCCTTCTTGGCTACACCGAGTGCGATCGGCGGTTGGGACAGCAGCTGGGTGAACAGCTCGCGCTGCGAGCGTCCGGAGTACGGAAGGCAGCCGGACAGCAGGTAGTATGCGATCGTCGCAAGACTATACTGGTCGGCCGACGCGGTGACGAGTTGGCCCGAGAGCGCCTCCGGCGCCACGTACATGAGCGTTCCGACGAAGAACCCCGCCCGCGTGAGCCGCTCCTCCGGCGCGGTGTCCGCTTGCGCGGCGATCCCGAAGTCCAGCAGTTTGACCAGCTTGAGCTCCGGATCGTACATCACGTTCTCGGGCTTGAGATCGCGATGGATGATCCCGGTCAGATGCGCCGCATGCACCGCGTCGGCGATTTGTCCGATGATCAGCGCCGTCTCCTCGGGAGAGAGTGGAACCTTGCGCTTCGCGTATTTTTCGAGGAGTTCACCGGTCGCCCATTCGATCGCGATGAAATGCACGCCGGGGCGCGCCTCGCCGATGTCGATGGTGCGCACGACATTGGGATGCGTGACGCGCGTGCCGTAGGTCGCCTCACGAAGGAACCGCGCGACCGCCGTCTTGTCGTTGCGCAGCTTCTCGCGCAAGACTTTCACCGCGACGGTGCCGTGCTGCGGATGCTCGGAGCGGTAGACGACTGCCGTGCCGCCTTCACCGACCATTTCCTGCAACGTGTAACCGGCGAGCGATGAGCCGGAAAGATTCTCTGGAGTCACACGGGCGAAGGTAATCGGCCTGGCGGGGTGGAGCAAGCGCGTTGCAACCTTCGCGCGGGCAACGGGTAGAGTCTCGGGCAGTGGACCATCATGTTTTCCGGAGCGTACAGACTCATGGCGACACGGCCGGCTGGTCTCCAGAACGCCGTACTCACTCTCCTCGTGTGCGCCCTCGCGGCGGGTTGCGCGGGCGCGCCCCCCTTCTCGGAACCGGCGACACCGCCGGCGACGAGCTCCACGGCACCCGCGGCGGCCGCGAAGCCGGCAGCGCCCGCCGGGCCGGCCGCGGATGGGTTCGGTCCATACCGGACCGCCGGCATGCTCGTGCAAGCGCTGCCGATCCCCTTCGTCGGATCGGTGCACTATTTCGCGGGGGCTGACCCCGACAGCACGCTCGCGCTCGTCGCGGTCTCCATGGCGAACCGCTCCCTGATGTTCACGGCGGACGCGGGCAAAGGCGACCACGCGACGTTCTCGGTGGGGATCGTCGTGCGCGACAGCACGCACGCCATCGCGCACACCGAGGATCAACAGTCGATCGTGGTGCAGACGTTCAAGGAGACGATGCGCGGCGACGAGACGATCGTGTTCCAGCGCTACATCTTGGTGCCGCCTGGCTCATACACGATGACGGTCTCGGTGACGGACCGCGCCACCGGGAACGCCTCGGTCGCGCAGATCCCCATTACGGCGCCGAGTTTCGGGAACGGCACGCTCTCTTCGCCGACCACGGTCTTTCGCGCCAGCGCACGCGGACGCCGCGACACGCTACCCGACGTCATCGCGAACCCGCGCTCCACACTGGTCTTCGGACGCGATTCCCTCGCGCCGATCTATCTGGAAGGATACGGCCTGGCGGCCGGCACACGGCTCGCGCTCACGGTGGAGAACCCCGACCACGGCGTGCTGCTCACCGACACGGTCACCCTGACCCGCCAGCTGCCGATCGCCGGCGCGGAATTCGATCTGCCCATGCCGCGGCTGGGACTCGGCCGCCGCACGGTGACCGCGATGGTGGTCGGTTCGCGCGACACGGTGCGCACGCCGCTCTTCATCACGGTGGGCGAAAGCCTCGGCATCGTGAATTTCGACGAGCTCCTGAGCTACCTGCGCTACTTCGCGACACCGGAACGGCTCCAGGCGCTGCGCGCCACCCCGCCGGCCCAACGCGGTGCCGCATGGTATGCCTTCTGGAAGGAGAGCGACCCGAATCCGGCGACGGCGGACAACGAGGCCCTCATCGACTACTTCGACCGGATCCAGTCGGCCAACAAACAGTTCAAGGAGACCGGCGAGCCGGGCTGGCTCACCGACCGCGGCAAGGTCTACATCACGCTCGGCGAGCCCGACCAGGTCATGGGCTCGAATGGGAAAGGGCTCACGCCGAGTGGCCGCAGCCAATTCTGGGCCTATGCGCGCCACGGCATTCGCCTCGAGTTCGTCGATCAGAATGGCTACGGACGCTGGCGCCTGACGCAGCGGAGCGAGGCCGAGTTCGATCAGATCGCCGGCCAGGAAATGGCACACTGACGCGCGGCGCAGGATGAACGCCGGGCAGCCGGAAGCGCGTTGCCGTTATCTTACGGGAGCGCGCTTCTTGCCTTCGGGCGCCCGACCGCGGGCCCTGTCACGCGACCGAGTCCTCCGTCATGCAGCCACCGTCCTCGCCCCGGCTCTTCCTCGTCGATGGATACGCGCTGATCTATCGCGCGTTCTTCGCGCTCATCGCGCGCCCGCTCAAGACGAGTCGCGGCGAGAACACCTCGGCGAGCTGGGGGATCGTCAACTTCCTGCGCCGGCTGCACGCCACGCACCGGCCCGAGTACATCGCCTGGGTGCACGACGCCGGGCTGTCGTTCCGCCATGAGCGGTATCCCGCGTACAAGGCGACGCGCGAGAAACTCACCGACGAATTGCAGGCGGATTTCGACACGAGCCTGAAACGCATCGTGGCACTGCTCGACGCCTTCCGCATCCAGGTCGTGACGGTCGAGGGCTACGAGGCCGATGATGTCATCGGCACGTTGGCGACCCAGGCGCACGCGCGCTCGCTGAATTCCGTGATCGTGTCGGGCGACAAGGATTTCCAACAACTCGTCGCGCCGGACATTTGGCTCCTGAACCCCGGCCGCGGCGGGCCGGCGGCCGTGGATGAGCACTGGGTGGGGATGGAGAACGCGAGTGAGCGGCTCGGCGTGCCCCCGGAACGCGTCACCGATTATCTCGCCCTCGTCGGCGACACATCCGACAACGTGCCGGGAGTCAAAGGGATCGGCGAGAAGACCGCGGTGGACCTGATCAACACCTACGGCGACCTCGATGCGATCCTCGCGCATGCCGCGCAGATCACGAACAAGCGGCCGCGCGAGGCGCTGCTCGCGCGCGAAGCCGAGGCACGCCTCTCGAAGGATCTCGTCACGATCCGCCGGGATGTCCCGGTGACGCTCGATCTCGAGAAGTTCAAGGCGCGGGAGCCCGACCACGAACGGCTGCGCGGGATGTTCGTCGAATTGGAGTTCCATTCGCTCGCGAAGGAGCACGCGGCGAAGGGACAGGCGGCGAGAGAGGACGCGCTGCCGGAACCTGAGAGGAAGGCGGCGTCGACGTTCAAGACCGTGGACACGCCGGCGGCGGTGCGCGCCGCGGTCGCCCGGGCCCGCGCGGCGCCGTTCATCTCGATCGACACCGAGACGGTCGTCGCCGCGGACAGTCCGATCGATGTGGATCCCATGCGCTCCACGTTGATCGGGATTTCGATGGCGGTCGGTCCCGGCGAAGCCTATTACTTCCCGTTCGGTCACCGCACGAAGCACACGGCGGCGCAGGGGGAGCTGATCCCGGTGGAGACCGCTCCCGCGATGGACAAGGCGAACCTGCCGCCACTGGCTTCGGCCGCGCTCGCGCCGCTGCGCGAGCTGATCGAGGATCCCGCGGTGAAGAAGACGGCGCAGAACGGGAAGTACGACCTGCTCGTGTTGCGGCGCGCCGGCGTGCAGCTGCGCGGACTCGATTTCGACACGATGCTGGCCAGCTATGTGCTCGATCCGGGGCGTCGCTCGCATGGACTGGACATGCTCGCGCTGGAGTTCCTCGAGCGGCGCACGACATCGTATCAGGAACTCACGGGCAAAGGTCGCGATGCGATCACCTTCGATCTCGTGCCGGTCGACGCCGCCCGCGAGTACTCGTGCGAGGATGCCGATGTCACCTTCCAACTCCGCCAGCGTTTCGAGCCGCTCGTCGAGTCCCTGGGCGTCGGGAAGCTGCTGCGCGAGATCGAGGTGCCGCTGATCGATGTGCTCGCCGACATGGAATGGACCGGCATCCGGATCGACCGCGCGTGGTTCGCGAAACTGAAGGAACGGTTCCAGGCCGATCGGCGGAAGGTCGAGCAGCAGATCTACGCGGCGGCCGGCAGCGAATTCAACATCAACTCGAACGCCCAGCTCCGAACGGTGCTCTTCGAGACGCTGAAGCTGCCGATCCTCAAGAAGACGCCGACCGGACCATCGACCGATGCATCGGTGTTGCAGGAGCTGGCCGATCAGGGGCACACCTTCCCGCAACTCCTCATGGAATACCGGGAGCTCGCGAAGCTCGAGAGCACGTATCTCGATTCGCTCCCGGCGCTGGTCAATCCGGAGACCGGCCGGCTTCACACGAACTTCAATCAGACGGTCGCGAGCACGGGCCGCCTGTCGTCCACGGACCCGAACCTCCAGAACATCCCGATCCGGCGCGAACTGGGCCGCGACATTCGCCGCGGCTTCGTGCCGGAAGAAGGCTGGCGATTCATTGCCGCGGATTACTCGCAGATCGAATTGCGGTTGCTCGCGCACATCTCGCGCGACGAGGCGTTCGTGCAGGCGTTCCTCGCGGGCGGCGACATTCACCGCCAGACCGCCGCGCTGATATTCGCCGTCCCCGTGGCGGAGGTGACCGCGGAGATGCGTGCGCGCGCGAAGACCATCAACTTCGCGACGATCTACGGCCAGGGCGCGCACGCCCTCTCGCGGCAGCTCAAGGTGGAGCACGCGGAGGCCAGGCGCTTCATCGACGAATACTTCGAACGCTTTGCCGGGGTCCGCGCCTATCTGACGGCGATCGTGGAGTCCGCGCGCGACAAGGGCTACGTCGAAACGCTCTTCGGGCGCCGGCGCTATATCCCCGAATTGAAGGACGCGAATTTCAATACCCGCGCATTCGGCGAACGCACCGCGGCCAATTCGGTGATCCAAGGTTCCGCGGCGGACCTCATCAAGATCGCCATGATCCGTGTGCACCAGCGGCTGCGCGATGAGAAGAAACGGTCACGCTTGCTGCTGCAGGTGCACGATGAACTGGTGCTCGAGGCCCCGCCGGAGGAACTGAAGGCGACGGGGGATCTCGTGCAGTTTGAAATGGAGCACGCGGCGACCCTCTCGGTGCCCCTGGTCGTCGATATCGGAGAAGGCGTGAACTGGATGGACGCCAAGAGCTGAACGATTCCGTTGCGTTAGTGCCCCCGCTTCAGTCTTCCTTCGGCCAGGGCTAGTTGGAACGGCCTGGATGTTGCGCCTTGTCAGCCTGTGGCGTTAGCATCTTTACCTGGGGCGGGCATGAAATCACCCACCCCTGATCTCTCATTTGGCAAGGCGATGCCCCTTCGCGCGCGGCCTGGATTCTCCCTGTTCGAGCTCTTTACCGTGCTCGTGATCATGGGCATCCTGACCGCCCTCGCGGTGCCGCGCATCCATATGTATAAGCATCGGTTCTACATCGCCACCATGATCTCGGACCTGCGAAATCTCGCCGTGACAGAGGAGTCTTACTTCGGCGCCGCTGATTTCTACACGAACGACGTCGCGGCGTTGAAGTTCGTTCCGAGTCCGTATGTCTCGATCATATTCGTTGAAGCGGACAGCACCGGTTGGTCGGCGAAGGCTGCATACGTGAATGACACGAGCATTTGCGCCGTCTATTACGGCAACGCGGCGGTGCTCCCACCTGCCACGACCAAGGCGCAGATCGCCTGTCAGTAGCCTTTCCCGATCACTCCCAGAGGGCTTGCACTCTGCGGCTTTTGTGGCATTTCAAGCGGTCAGGATTACCGAACGGTCGGCCATAAAGTCCCTAATCTATGATGTAGCAACGCCTTGGCGACGCGCTTCGGCGGGGACTCTCGATTGCATTCGTATCGGGGAATATGGTCACCCCGACCCGAACGCACTCGATGATGAATCGCTCTCGCGACGCTGGCTTCACGCTCGTGGAACTGATGGTCGTGGTCGTGGTCCTCGGCGTTCTCGTGGCGATCGCGATCCCGAAGTTCTCGAACACCAAGACCAAAGCGATCGACGCGTCCATGAAGTCCGACCTGCGCAACCTCGCGTCGGCGCAGGAAGGTTACTACTACACGAATTCCGTCTACACGGCGGTGGTGGCGAACTTGAATTACCTCTCATCGCCCGGCGTGACGATCACGATCCCCGAGGCGACAGCCGGCGGTTGGTCGGCTGTGGCGACCAGTCCGGCCGCCGGCGCGGTACAATGCGCCGTCTTCTTCGGCACCGCGGCGCCGGTCGCACCCGCGACCGTCGAGGGACAGATCGCCTGCGGCTGAGCCCGCGTGCCCGTTGACCGGCGCACCGTACCGGGAATTCGAGCGGCGTCGCGATGGGATGATCTTCGCGATGGATGGCGGCCTCTGGTTGCACCGCCATTTCTATCGAGGCCACCCGATGGCGCACCTCGTGTCCACGGATCGCGAGCGGCTCGTCGCATACGGCCGCGCGGCCGGATTGTCGATCGAGCGTCTGCAGTACAAACCGCTCCGCGATCCACGCAGCGGCGAGCGGCGCGACGCATGGCACTGGGACCTCGTGGGAGAATTCCTCCCGTCGCGTTGATCCGCTAGCGCTCGCCGAGCGCCTGTGGCGCGGCCAGCCGGCCGCCCACGCCGGCGAGTGCGACCAGCGTCACGAGGTACGGCAGCGCGAGGAAGAGTTGATACGGCAGTGCGAATCCCATCGCCTGCAGCGCGAACTGCAACGCGCTTGCCGCACCGAAGAACAGGGACGCGAGCGCAACGCCCGCGGGGCTCCAACGTCCGAGCACCACGATCGCGATCGCGATGAAACCGCGGCCCGCGGACATTCCCTCCGCGAACGTGCCGGCCTGCGCGAGCACCAGCGTCGCCCCACTCGCGCCGCCGAGCGCTCCGCCGAAGAGCAGCGCCTGCCACTTCACCCGGCGCGGCGCGATGCCCGCGACCAGCGCACTCGCCGGCCGCTCGCCGACCGCACGCAGCGCGAGCCCATGGTGCGTCCGGTAGAGCCACCAGGTGACGGCCGGCACGAGCACGTAGATCGCGTACGTGATCCACGGCTGATCGAAGAATGCTGCTCCGATGAGCGGAATGCGGGCGAGCAGCGGCACCGCGATCGCGGCGCTCGTCGGGATCGACAGCGCGGCCCCGGACGTGCCATAGAGATCGCGATAGAGCGCTCCCGTGAGTCCGAGCGCGAGCAGATTCACGGCCGTACCGGTGATGATCTGGTCGCAGCGCAGTTCGATCGTGAAGACGCCGAAGATGATCACGATCGCCGCACCGCTGGCGATCCCCGCGAGGAATCCGGCCGCGACGCCGCCGGCGCTCGCGCCGACGAGCGCCCCGAAGGCGCCGCCCAGGATCACACCCTCGAGTCCGATGTTGATGATCCCCGAGCGTTCCACCACGCACTCGCCCACCGCCGCGAGCGCGAGCGGCGTCGCCATTCGGACCGTCGCGGGAAGGAACGCCTGCAGGAACGCCAGGATCATCGCGCTCACAGGGCCTCCGCGGCATCGCCGCGCGGCCGGCGCCCCAGCAGCGAACCGAGCGAACCGAGGCGCCGAGACGAGCCGGCGAGCGCGAGCAGGATCAACGCGCCCTCGACGATCGAGACCGTCACGGCGGGGATCCCCGCCTCCCGCTGCATGGCGAGCGCCCCCGACTCGAGTCCACCGAACAGGACCGCCGTGGCCACCACCACGAGTGGATCGAGCCGCGCGAGCAGTGCGACCGCGATCGCCGTGAATCCGTAGCCGGGCGACAGATTCTCATAGAGTGCGAACGTGACTCCGGTGAGCTCCACCGCACCGGCGAGCCCGGCCAACGCACCGCTCGCCAGGAACGCGCGCGCGCGCGTCCGGCCGACGTCGATCGTGCCCGCGACCGCGGCGGCCTCCGGATTCTCGCCGACCGCCCGCACTCGGAAGCCGGAAGCGGTCCGGCCAAGGACCCACCAGAGCGCGGGCGCGGCGATCACCGCGATCACGAGCCCCCAATGGAGCCGCGAGCCCGCGACGAATCTCGGGATCCGCGCGATCGCGTCGATCGTCGCCGATTGCGGATAGATATGCGTGGACTCTTGCAGGGGGCCGCGTACGAGGTAGCCGACGAGATAGGCGGCGATGAAATTCAGCATGATCGTGCTGATCACTTCGAGTACGCCATAGCGCTGGCGGAGGATGGACGCGATTGCCGCCCAGAGCGCGCCCGCCATCGCGCCCGCCGTGAGCGCGAGCGGCAGCGTGAATGGGCCCAGTACGTGCGCGCCGAAGATCGAGACGATCAATGCCGCGGTCGCGCCTACGAGCAGCTGTCCTTCCGCCCCAATGTTCCAGACGCCGGCGCGGAACGCGAGGGTCACGCCGAGTCCGGCAAGGATCAGCGGCGTCGCGCGGACGAGTGTGGCCGAGGTCAGCGCATACCCGCTGCCGAAGGAACCCACCCACAGTGCGCGGAGCGCCGGTCCGACCTCGTGCCCGCCCACGGCGATCACCGCCGCGAGGATCGCCATCGCCACGGCCGCGCCGATGGCGATCGACGACGCAACGCGCAGTGCCCGGCGTGCCAGCGGATCCGGTCGGCCGCCGCTCATCGCCGGCCCGACGCCAGTCGCTCCGCTTCAGGCAGACCGCGCAGCCGCCACATCGCGAGACATCCGAGCAACGGCCCGGCCGCGAGCGGCATGAACGCGTACGTCCATCCCCAGCGCGCCGCCCACAACGGGACGCCGCGAATGCTCACGATCGTGAGCAAGAATCCGAGCGAGGTCTGCAGTGTGAGGGCCGTGCCCGTGTACTCTGGCGGGACCAACTCGGTGATGCACGTCGAGAACTGCGCGGAATCCGCCACGACGCTCGCGCCCCACACCATCGTGATGAACAACAGGACGGCGGACGAGCCGCCCGCCAACGGTCCGATGATCAGGGCACATAGTCCGCTGATGGTCATCGCGCCGATGGTGAGCGCGGTGCGGCCGCTCCGGTCCGCGATCCAGCCGCCGGCCACGCAGCCTGCGGCCCCCGCCGCGAGGGTGCCGAACGTGATCAACGCCGGGAGCGCGGACGGATAACCGCGTGCCGTGGCGATCACCGCCCAGAACGCGGCCACCCAACTCCACATCGCATACAACTCCCACATGTGCCCGAGATAGCCCGCCGTCGCGAGCATCACGCCGCGGTCGCGCACGATGCGAGCGAACGCCGCGCGGTCGAGCGGTGACGAGCGCGCTTCGTACGGTCCTGCCTGTACCGCGAATCCGAAGACGCCCGCGGCGAGCAGCGCCGACCCAGCGGCCGCGAAGAGCACCAGCCGCCATTCTCCCTGCGGAACGATCACGCGCAGGAGATGTGGTGCAGCGGATCCGAGCGAGAGCGCGCCAATGAGCACGCCCACCGCGAGGCCCCGGCGCTCGCGCCACCAACCCGCCACGATCTTCATTGCCGGCGGATAGACACCCGCTAGTGCGACACCGGTCAGCACGCGCCACGCGATCGCAGCACCGGCCGACGCGGTGCAGCACGCGATCGCAGCGGTGCTGGCGGCCGCCAGCGCGGCGCTCCACGCCGCCAGTCGGCGCGCGCTCCAGCGGTCGCTCAGCATCGTCGCCGCGCTCAGCAGCGTTCCGCCGACGAATCCCAGCTGCACCGCCATCGTGAGCCACGCCGTCGCCGCACCGGACAATCCCCACTCCGCCGCCATCGCCGGTGCGACCGCCGTGGTGCTGAACCAGGGCGCGAGCCCCAGCACGACCCCAACGGATGTCAACGCGAGCTGACGGCTCGCCGGTTCAGGGCGGTCCATTATGCGGCCGTTCCAAGCAGAGCGAGCGCGATCGCCGCGCGCTCCATCGGTACCTCGCGCGCCACGCCGCCCTGCATGACGATCACACGATCGGCGAGTTCGAGCACCTCGTCCAGATCACTCGAATAGATGACGACGGCGCCGCCGGCGTCGCGCATGGCCAGGAGATGCCGGTGCATCGCGGCCGTCGCCGCCACATCGAGTCCGCGCGTGGGGTTCTCGGCGACCAACGCCGCCGGCCGGTCCCCGAGTTCTCGCGCCAGCACGAGCCGCTGCTGATTGCCCCCGGACAGTTCCCGCGCCAATGCTGTCGCGCGCGCCGGACGCACCTCGAACCGCTCGAGGAGTGACGTCGTCCGCGCGCGGATCTCCGGCCACGGCAGCACACCCCGCGCCGCGCCGGCGCCGCGCAGTGCGACATTCTCCTCCAGCGAGAAACCCAGCACGAGCGCATCGCGGTGGCGGTCCTCGGGAATGAACGCGACCGATGCCGGACGCTCCACGTGCCCGCCGTCCGGCACGCGGCGCCCCGCGAGCATGCGGAGGAGTTCGTGTTGCCCCGCGCCCTCGACACCGGCAATGCCGACCACCTCTCCAGCTCGCACGTCGAGCGAGACCCCACGCACCCGGCGCGCGCCCGCCGCGTCGCGTGCGTAGAGGTCGTGCGCGGCGAGCACGACGGCGCCCGGCTCCACGACGTGTCGCACGGCCGTCTCCCCGAGCCCGCCCACGGTCAGGCGCGCGAGCGCCTCCTCATCGGTCTTTCCCGGCGCACCCGTCCACACGCTTCGGCCGCGGCGCAGGACAGTGATCGTGTCCGCCGCGTCGAGCGCCTCGCGCAGCTTGTGGGTGATGAGCACCACCGCGCCACCGCCGGTGGTGAAGCGGCGCAGCATCCGGAGCAGGTCCGCCGCTTCCGTGGGCGCGAGCACGGCGGTCGGCTCGTCGAGCACGAGGACGCGCGCGCCCCGCGCCAGCGCCTTCACGATCTCCAGACGTTGCTGGGCGCCCACCGGAAGATCCCCGGCACGCGCATTGGGGTCCAGCACGAGACCCGTCTCGACACCGATGCGGCGCACCGTCTCCGCGGCCGTCTCGCGCCGGTAGCGTCCGCGCCCGCCGAGCGCGACGTTCTCGGCGATGCTCATCGCGGGGACGATGGTGAAATGCTGGTGCACCATCCCCACGCCGCGGGCGATCGCGTCGAGCGGTGACCGCGCGGTCATCACCTGACCGTCCACGGCGACGGTGCCGGCATCCGCGCGGATCAGCCCGAACGCGATCCGCATGAGCGTGGTCTTGCCCGCCCCGTTCTCGCCGAGCAGCGCGTGGAGAGACCCCCGCCGCACGCTCAGCGATGCATCCTCGAGCGCTTGCACCTCGCCGAATCGCTTCGCGATCCGCTCGAGCGTCAGCGCCGGTGCATCGCTCACAGGCCCGTCGGCACGTCCAGGAAGGACCACTCCAATCCGAAGTGCGCGGCCGCATGCTCCGTGATCGCGCGCACCCCGAGCACTTCGGTGGCGTAATGGCCCGCGTAGATCACCGCGATGCCGAGTTCTTCGGCGTCCACCGCACTGTGATGCGGACCCTCACCGACGATGAGCGTGTCGATCCCGCGCTCGGCCGCTTCGCGCAGCGTCTCCGTGCCTGCCCCGGCCCCGCTGCAGATCGCCCAATGATGCGTCATCCGGCCGTCACGCATTCCGGCGGTCCTGACCGTTGTCGCGTACTGCGCTGCGAACGCTGAGGCTCGCTGGATGAGCTGCGCGGTCGGGAGCTCGGCGCGGCCGGCGACGCCGATGTCGATCGACTCGTAGCGCGCGAACTTCTCCGTCGGTTCCAGGCCCAGCGTGCGCGCCAGCAAGGCGTTGTTCCCGAACTTCGGATGTGCGTCGAGCGGCAGATGCGACGAGTACACGCCGATCCCTTCGCGCAAGAGCGCGCGCATGCGACGGAAGAGCGGCCCGCGCAGCGGCTGCACGCCGCCCCAGAACAGTCCGTGATGGACGATGAGCAGTTGCGCTCCGGCGGCGTGCGCCATCTCGATCGTTCGCTCGCGGGCATCGACCGCGGCGGCGAGCCGCCGGATGTCCGCGGTCGTCTCCACCTGGATCCCGTTCACCGCTCCGGAGGAATCCGGCGTCGTCGCCGTGCCGAGAATCGCGTCGAGATACGCGCCGATCTCACCGATGGCGGTCATCTCAGTGCGCCGCCGTCGTATCCACGAATTCGAGGTGCGGCGGCTTGATCCGGCCGCTGGCGATCCCGGCGCGCGCTGAGTCGAGCGCCGCACGCGCGGATGCCGAGATCGCACCGGCGAGCTTCGGATTCAGCACGAGTTCCACGACCTTCTCCTGCTCGCCGAGCCGGAGCACGCGCGCTTTGAACGTGCCATCCTTCACGCTCTGCGCAACGAGCAGGAACGCGTGCGGCAGATCGATCACCACGCTGCCGATGATGACGTCCGGCGCGACGTCGTTCTGGTTCGCGTTGGCGCCGAACACATACACGCCCTTCGATTCACGCGCGGCCTGGAAGATCCCGAGCCCCGCGGCGTCCGCATTCTGGAAGATGACATCCACCCCGCGGTGGATCAGTGCGAGCGCCTGCTCCCTCGCGGTGCTCGCATCCTCCCAGCTGCCCACGTATGACGTCAGCACGGTGGTCGTGGGATCGATCGAGTGCACTCCCGCCTCGAACGCCAGGAAGCTGCTGCGCACCGGCGGCAACTCCGTGCCGCCAATCGCTCCGATGAACTTGCTCCTGGTGAGCTTCGCTGCGAGGACGCCGGCGAGGTACGAAGGCTCTTCGAAGCCGAAGACGATCGGTGCGACGTTCGCGCGCACTCGATTCCCCGACGTGGTGATGTATACCGTATGGGGGAAGTCCGGCCCCACCCGCGAGGCGGCATCCTGGAACTCGAACCCGTGGCCGAACACGAGGGAATATCCTTGCGCACCATACTGACGGAAATTCTCCTCGAAATCGGCCGGCGACTTGGTTTGGATGTGACTGATCTGCGCGCCCAGACTATCGTGGATGCGCAGCAGTCCTTGATATGCGCCGGCGTTCCACGCGTGATCCGAGATCGGTCCGGGTGTGAGAAGCGCGACGCGAAAATCGCCCTTTCCCGCCGTCTCCGGCCGCGCTTCGGACCGACATGCCAACACCGCGATGCACATCGCGATGTGCGTGGCTGTGGAGACCGCACCGAAAGCACTGCGCGCGCTGAGCATGGAGCTTCGCCTCACCGTTCGGTGGATGACTGTGGAGAATGTTGAAAGGCGGCCATCCTGCGCAAGCGGGACGGCCGCCTTATTGGCGAGCCAGGTGCGGTGCGCGAAGCTCAGCGCACGACGGCGACCGATGCGGGTGATCCCGTCGGGCTGATCGCGCCTTCGCGCGCATCCACGATGCGGACGTTGCCGTTGATCTTGCCGCCTTCCATCACGGCGATCGTCTTCGTGGTGATATTGCCGATGATGGTCGAGGTGCTCTGCACTTCCAGGCGCTCCGATGCGGTGACGGCACCCTGCACCTTGCCGCCGATCACGGCTTCGCGAGTGCTCACATCGCCACGTACTTCTCCCTGGCGTCCGATGAGCACTTGGCGGCCGGCGCGCACGGCGCCTTCCACTCTTCCCTCGATGCGGATCACGCCATCGGTGTCGATGTCCCCATCGATCGTGGTGCCGGCCGCGATGATCGAGAGGGAGGTGCCGGCGGAGAGCGGTGCGGAGCGACTGGCTTCCGGTGCGGCGGAGTCCTTACTGAAGATCGCCATGCGCTGGTCCCTTGGTCACGATCGCGGCGGGATTCACCTGGATTCCGTCGCGAATGATTTCGAAATGCAGGTGCGCCGGGAGCGCGCCTGAACTGTCACCGGAGATTGCGATGATCGCGCCCGCGGCGATCAGCTCGCCGTTGTGAACGCGCACTTGGAGCAGGTTCCCGTACAGGCTCTCATATCCCTGCCGATGCCGTATTCGCACGACGCGCCCATACAGCGAGTCGTCACGTACTTCGACGACCGAACCCGCGCCCGCGGCACTGACCGGTGTGCCGCGCGGCACCGCGACCTCGATCCCCACCAGCTTGGCGGCCGAGGCAGGCTGGTCGATCAACTGGCCCGCGATCGGCAACGGCCATGCGTTCGGCAGCCCGGCACTGTCCGCCGCCGTCGCGGCGGAGGCCGTCCCCGATGCGCCCATCATCTTCTGCACCTGCTGGAACCGTCCTTCGGCTTCCGCGAGCGCGCGCTTGAGCGTATCGAGTTGCTGCGCATCGTGCTCGAGCGCAGCGAGCCGGCGCGAGAGCACCTGCACTTGCACGGCCTTCCCGGCGAAGTAGATCCAACTCACAGTGCCGAGCACGACGAGCACGGCGGCGAGCACAGCGCCGAGCCGGAGCAATTTCACTTGGCGCACGCTCAGGATGATCATGCGGTTCGCCAGCCCGCTCTCCCGCTGCACGTGGATGATCATCGCGCCGGCGTGCGGTGTGTAGATGTTCCCGTAGCCGCGTTGTCCGGCTTCCTTGTCTTTGTCCTTCTCCCCTTCCTGCTCCGTCATAGCGAAATGCGCCTCGCGCCCAGGATCAGATCGATGAGGCGCTCGAGATCCTCCATCGAGTAGTACGAGATCTCGATCTTCCCCCGCCCCGACGCACTCTCGCTCACGGTGACGTCGGTCTGGAAGAAGCGCCGCAATTCCTCCTGCGTCTGACGGATGGCGATGTCGCCCCGCTGCGCGCTCTTCGGCGCGCTCTTCTTCTTGGCGCGCTCACGCGGTGCGGCACCGTCGCGCGCGCGCCGCTCGACATCTCGAACGGACAATCCCTGCGCCACAATCTCGAGGGCGAGCGCGATGATCCGCTTCTCGTCATCGAGGGTCAACAGCGCACGCGCATGTCCTAGCGTCAGCTGCCGGGCGTGAACCATCTTGCGAACCGAATCAGGTAACTGCAACAAGCGCAATATGTTAGCTACTGTTGACCGATCCTTTCCTGTCACCTCGGCCACTTCTGCCTGCGTGAGTGAAAAGTCCCGCATCAAATGGCGATACCCTTCGGCTTCTTCGATCGGATTGAGATCGGCGCGCTGGAGATTCTCCACGAGCGCAAGCGTGAGCAGCGCGCGGTCATCGATCTCTTTGACCACAGCGGGGATCTCAGGCCAACCTAGTCCGGCCGCGGCACGCAGACGCCGCTCGCCGGCGATCAGTTCGAATCCATCTCCGGAAGGCGCGGGCCGTACGGCGATCGGATTGAGCAGACCATTCTCGCGGAGACTTGCTTGCAATTCCGCGAGCTCCTGCGCATCGAATTCCTTTCGAGGCTGATACGGATTCGGTCGAATACGCGTGATCGGGATACTCCGCAGCGCGTTTCGATCTTCTGCGATGATTTCCGTGGCGGTCGAATGACCCGAGAGCAGAGCTTCGAGCCCACGACCTAACCGACGCGGCTTTTCAGGAGGCACGAGCAGGGCCCTCGGTGATGGTGAGCCGGCGGACCTCGAGTGACCGGACGCGGCGCGTCAAGCCCGAGACTCGGTGGCGACAGCAGGCGCGTGCGCGCGCTCGACGGGCGCCTCAGACTGCGGTTGCGAATGACGACGGAGCAATTCGCGTGCGATCCCCATGTATGCCTGAGCGCCGACGGATGTGACGTCGTACAGGATGATCGGTTTGCCGAAACTCGGCGCTTCGGCTAGACGCACGTTCCGCGGGACCATCGTCTCGAAGACCTTCGCGCCGAAATATTCGCGCGCATCGGCAGCGACCTGGCGCGAGAGATTCAACCGCGCGTCGTACATCGTCAGCACGACGCCATCGATGTTCAGCGTCGGATTCACGCTCCGTTGCATCATGTGCACCGTGTTCAAGAGCTGCGACAGCCCCTCGAGCGCATAGTACTCGCACTGGAGCGGTATGAGGATCGCATCCGCCGCCGCAAGCATGTTCACCGTGATGAGGCCGAGTGAAGGCGGGCAATCGATGAGTACATAGTCGTAGCGATCGAGGATCGGTGCGATTGCTTCGCGCATCGCGAGCTCGCGTCGTGGCCGATCGACCAACTCGATCTCCGCCCCCGCCAGGTCAGGGGTAGCCGGAGCGACATCGAGGTGTGCGAATTGGATCGAGCGCAGGATGATCTTCTCGAGCGGTACTTGGCCGATCAGCGCATCGTAGACCGTGAGTTTGACCTTCTCTCCCTCGAGCCCAATGCCGCTGGTCGCGTTGCCTTGCGGGTCACCGTCGATGAGCAGTGTGCGCTGCTCCGCCGCCGCGAGACTCGCCGCGAGATTGACCGCAGTCGTCGTCTTGCCAACTCCGCCCTTTTGATTCGCGATCGCGATAACCCTGGCCACGATGCTCCGGATAGATGGGTGCCGGTCCCGGCCGGCGAAGGGCGGAATATAGGCGCGCGTTCGTCAGGTAGCTAGAAATTCAAGAAAGCCCGCATCGAATGCGCACACGACTGGGCCGAATGTTCCACGTGGAACACACATCGAATTCACAGACTTTTCTACTTCATCGCAAACAATGGCATAAATATACTAGTTTTAGCGACAATATAACGACACTAATAGGCCAATATCACCATATTATCACGATTACTGCCTGTTGATATCGCAGCTTCGCGCGAACTTAACCACAATGCTCAAGCCCGCGCTGGAATTCTCCCCCGGAGTACGATCGAAAGCTCATTTCCATATTTAATAGCGATATGATACTAAATGCGTGCGTCCCGGTCCCCCCGGTCGCGCGTCACCTCCAACGCCAAGTTCTGCAGATCACTCGCGCTCACCCCCGAGATCCGCCCCGCTTGCGCCAGCGTGCGCGGCCGAACCAACGCCAACTTCTGTCGCGCTTCCACTGCCAACGAGCGCATTTCCCCATAGGGCAGATCGGGCGCAAGCGCGAGATCGCCCAAGCGCCGCATGCGATCCGCGAGCACGCGTTCCCGCTCGAAGAACCCGGCGTACTTCAACTCGAGTTCCACGCCGGCCACCGCATCGCTGGAGAAACCACCCTCGACTCCCGCAGCGCGGAACAGCGCGGCGAGCGAGATGTGCTGTCGCCGCGCCACATCGCGGATCCGCATCGCATGCGGCAGCGCGGTGCTGCCCAGCGCCTCCAACAACGGCGCGGCCTGCTCGGGCGTGATGCTCCCGCGCGCCGCTGCCGCGCGCACATCCTCCGCCTCCGCGAGACGCCGCGCAACCAACGCCTCCTCACCTTCCCGGTAAACGCCCAGCGCGCGAGCGAATGGCGCCAGCCGCGCCAGCGCGTTGTCCTGGCGCACGGTGAGCCGGAACTCGGAGCGCGAAGTGAACAGCCGATACGGCTCATCGACGCCGCGCATGACGAGATCATCCACCAGCACGCCGATGTATGACGTCTCCCGCCCAAGGATCAACGGCGCTCGGCCCTGCACCATCAGCGCGGCATTCAGGCCGGCCACCACGCCCTGCCCCGCCGCTTCCTCGTACCCGGTCGTGCCGTTGATCTGCCCGGCGAAATACAGTCCGCCGATCGCCTTCACCGCGAGCGTCGCGTCGAGCTGCGTGGGATCGCAGTAGTCGTACTCGATCGCGTAACCCGCGCGCGTCATGCGCGCGTTCTCCAGCCCCGGCACCGCGTGCAGCATCTCCACCTGCACCTCCGCGGGCAGCGACGTCGAGAGTCCGTTCACGTACAGCTCGCTCGTGTCGCGCCCCTCGGGCTCCAGGAACAATTGGTGGCGCGACACGTCCGGGAACTTCACCACCTTATCCTCGACGCTCGGACAGTAGCGCGGACCGCGCCCGGCAATGGCGCCGCCGTACATCGCGGACCTGTGGAGGTTCTCCGAGATGATGCGCTTCACCTCCGCACCCGCGAACGCGATCCAGCATGGCATCTGCTCCGGGTGCCGCGTCCGCCCTTCCGTGCGGCGCGCATCGGGCCAGAAATGCGACCAGGAGAAATCGAATTCCTCGATCTCGCTCGGCTGCAGCGGCAGCTTCGCGAGATCCACCGAACGCCCGTCGACCCGCGGCGGCGTGCCGGTCTTGAATCGGGCATGCACGATGCCGATGTCGTCGAGCTGCTGCGCCAGATGCGTGGACGGCGCGTCGCCCGCGCGTCCGCCGGGCACCTGGGTATCGGTCCCGATGTGGATCCGGCCGCGCAGGAAGGTGCCGGTGGTGAGGATCACCGCGCGGGCTCCGAAGCGCCGACCTTCGAGCGTCTCGATCCCCACCACGCGCTGGCCCGGCGCATCGATCAGCATGCGCGCGACCGTGCCCTGCACGGTGACGACGTTCGCGTGCTCCTCGAGCAGCGAACGCACCGCGCGCCGATACAGGCCACGATCGCATTGCGCCCGCGGCGCCCACACCGCTGGCCCCTTGCTGCGATTGAGCATCCGGAACTGCACCGAAGCAAGATCGGTGGCGCGCGCCATCAATCCGCCAAGCGCGTCCACTTCGCGCGCCACGGTCCCCTTGGCGATCCCGCCGATCGCGGGGTTGCAAGACATCTGACCAATGGTTTCGAGCGCCGCGGTCACGAGCACGACCCGGGCGCCGAGGCGCGCGGCGGCCGCCGCGGCCTCCGTGCCGGCGTGGCCGCCGCCAACGACGATCACATCGGCGTCGAATTCATTGTCGCGGGGCAGGGGCGTGGACATCCTCGAAAGGTGTCGCGTCCGCGCCCGTTCGCGAAAGGGCGGCGGGTGGACAATCGCGGGCACGCGGCCCACACTAGAGTCATGGCACTCGAAATCCACCGCAATGCGCCGACCATGATGATCCGCCGCGAGGCGTGGGAACGCTCGGGCCTCACCCGGGCCGCGATCGATCAGCTCTTCAACCTGACGCCCGAGGAGTTCCGCGTCGAAGGTGGGATGATCGCGATCGGTCCGATCTTCGACGACGCGCACGTCGAACTGCTCATCACCGCATTCGAGCGGGCTGGACTCATCTATTTCGAAGAGTTCTTCGAACTGTCCGGCAACTGGCCGGAGTGGCTGACAGTGTTCGCTCAAGGGCGCTGACCGCGCGCCGGAAGC
Organism: uncultured Gemmatimonadaceae bacterium; assembly: GCA_963751275.1. GTDB lineage: Bacteria > Gemmatimonadota > Gemmatimonadetes > Gemmatimonadales > Gemmatimonadaceae > DATKOH01. The sequence goes on from CAVVTZ010000007.1 coordinate 123,201, forward strand.
GCGCCGGAAGCGCGCCGGTCAGGTCGGCAGTTCGAGCTGTTGCGCGATGGTGGTCCAGCGTTCCACGTGCGCGATGCCGTCCTCGATCCGCTCGATCACGACCTCTTCGCCGGCGCCGATCACGCTGCCATCGAGACTGCGCGCCTCGGCGCGACGCGCGACCAATGCCTCCACGAATTCGATCTCGCCACCCGCGTGGCTGCCTACCGGTTTGACGACACGCGCGAAGTGTCCCTGCAGCTCGTAGCGCGGATCCTTCACCTCGCGCGACGCGCTCGGCACGGCCCATCCGGCGATGACGGCCACCATGCCGGCCGCGGCCGCGCCCGCGCTCGCCGCGGCGATCGCGAGGATCGCCGCCGGATTGAGCCCGGTGTAGCGCACGAGCGGATAGCCGACCACGCCGAACACCGTCGCGAACGCCGCGAAGGTGGGCAGATTCAGGTACCGGACGCGCAGGCTGTATCGCTCACGCTGGTCAATGCCACCGACCATGCTCACCACACCGGCGATGAGACCGGCGAGCAGGAACCCGAGCGTCACATAGAGCATCCTACTTCAGGACGGGGAGCTCGAGGTACTTCCGGAACCAGGCAATCGTGGCGGGCCACGCGGCCTGTGACGCGGCCATGTTGGCGCCGTTCATCCCCATCTGATCGCGCAGGAATCCGTGTCCCGCGCCGGCGAAGATGGTCGGCTGATAGGTGCGCCCGAGCTTCTTGAGCGTGCTGTCGGTGGCCGGGACCATGGACGAGATCCGGTTGTCCATCCCGCCGTAGAGGCCAAGGACCGGCGCGTGCACTTTCGTGATCCACGAAGTGTCGGGCGACACACCGTAATACACGACAGAAGCCAGCACACCCGGCTGAGCGGCCGCACCCAGGAAGGAGACGCCGCCTCCCCAGCAGAAGCCGACAATGCCGTAGCGGGGGAGCGCCGACGGCAGATGCATCGCGTAATTCGCGGTCGCGACCAATGCGCGCTGGATGTCATCGGGCTTGAGCATCGCGATGAGTTTGCGCGCGGAGTCGACGGTGACGCTGTCCGGCCCGCCGGGGATCCGCTTGCCGGTGAGCATATCCGGAGCAATGGCGATGAATCCCTGCGCCGCGAACTGATCGGCCACGCCACGCACCCACGTGGACATGCCGAAGATCTCGTGGACGACGACGACTACCGGCGCCTTCGTGCTGCGCTGCGGATAGAACACCCAGGCGCCGATCGAGTCGGTGCCTCCGGTGGAGATCATGACGTATTCGCGATGGCGCGGCGACGCGGCGAGGCGCGCCGCGGCACCGGCGGCATCGGCAGGGAGCATCGTGTCCATGGGAGCCGCGGCGGACGATGCCATCATGACATGATCGTGGTGCGTGTCGGCGGGCGTCGCGCCGCTCTGTGCGGCGGCGCCGGTCGCGAAGCTCAAGAGTGCAGCACTGAGGGTCCGGATCCTGGACATGGCACGACTCCTTTCGAAGTGATTCGCGGATCGGAGCAACCTACCGTACGGGACCGGCTCCATCAACGCGGCGTGCGAGCTGCGCCTCGAGAAAATCGAGCGCGCGATGCTCGCCGTAGTAGCGGGGATTCCACGGGACACCGCCGGTGACGAACCCCACGTGCCCCCCGTGCGCCGGAAATTCGGTGTGGAGGGCCGGATTGTCGAGGGCGATGAGGCGCGCGGCATCGAGCACGTCCGGCGGCAGGAACGGATCATCGACCGCATTCAACAACAAGGTCGGCACACGGATCGCGTGCAGGAACTTGATCGAGCTCGACCGTGCATAATAGTCCGCGGCATCGCGGAACCCGTGTACCGGCGCGGTCATGGCATCGTCGAATTCCCACAACGTGCGTGCCGCTTCGATCGCGGCGAGCCGCACCTGTCCGGGGAACCGCGCACTCTTCTCGCGCGCCTTCTTGCGGAGCGTGCGCAGGAAGTGGGCGCCATACACGCGGGAGAATCCCTGTTCCATGTACCGGCTGCCACGTGCCAGGTCGAGCGGTGTCGAGATGGCGGCAGCGCCGGCGAGCGATGGCGGCGTATTCACACCGCGCTCGCCGAGCCACTTGAGCAGGACGTTGCCGCCGAGTGAGACACCGGCAAGGACCAGGGGTCGCTCGGGCTCCGCGGCGGTGAGCCGGGTCACCACGAGATCGAGATCCCCGGTCTCGCCGGAGTGGTACGAACGGAGCAGACGGTTCGGTTCGTCGCCGCACGTGCGAAAGATGATGAGGTCCGCCGCCCACCCGCGGCAATGCGCGTCCGCGAAGAAGGCGCGCGCGTAGTGCGACCGCACCGTACCCTCCAGGCCGTGCAGCAGGATGAGTCGCGGACGGCCGGGCGCCGCGTCGAGCCGGCACAGATCGAGGAAGTCGCCATCGGGCAGTTCCCACCGCTCCATCCGCGCCGGGGGCACAGTGACCCGACGGAAGAATTTCCCCCAATGGTCTGGGCGTGGGGATTCCGCAGCCAGACGGGTGCGTGGAACGGCTCCGTCACGCGGAACTCCGCCACTTTCCCGCACGCTGCCGGCGCGATACCGTCATCGGATGGAAGTCCAGATCTTCGGCGTCAACAAGAGCGCTGACACACGCAAGGCACTCCGCTTCTTCGCTGAACGACGGGTGAAGACACATTACGTGGACCTGACGAAGCGCGCGGCCGCCCTCGGTGAGCTGCGCCGGTTCGCGCAGAAATTCGGATTGACCGCGATGATCGACAAGGAATCGCGCCGGTATCAGGACCTCGGGTTGCAGCATTCGCGCTACTCGGATGACCACTGGCTGGGATTGCTGGCCGAAGAGCCCGGCTTGCTGCGGCTGCCGCTGGTGCGCCAACAACATCGCGTCACGATCGGCCTTGCCGAAGCGGAGTGGCAGCGCTGGCTCGATGAAGCCTGAGTGGCGCGTGTAGCTACGAGTACCGCTCGAGGAGCGCGTATAGCAACTGAGCGTATAGTACCACTCGGCGTGAGTGAGGGACCAACGCAATGCATTCGCCACAGGCGCGCGTGAGGCCAACTCGCGCCGAGGCGTACTATACGCTCCGTTGCCAGACGCGCCCCGCAAGCGGTACTAGTGCCTACACACGCTGGTAGGAAGTTCAGAACTCGCCTACGAATTTGATCTCGGGCTCGAGCGTGAAGCCGAACTTCGCCTTCACGGCGTCCTGCGCGATGGCGATGAGTTCCCGCACGTCCCGCGCGGTCGCGTGGCCGAGGTTCACGATGATGTTCGCGTGCAGGTGGGAGATCTGCGCATCGCCCACGCGGCGTCCCTTGAGCCCGCACTGATCCACGAGACGGCCGGCGCCCGCGCCGTCGATCTTCTGGAAGATGGACCCGGCGCTCGGATGCCAATCGAGCCAGGGATGCCGCGCTCCGCGCCACGCGAGGTTCTCCTGGAGCACGCGATGCATCACCGCCGGATCGCCGCGCGTGAGCGCGAATTCCGCGCGCAGCACGATGTCATCGCGGTGATGGAACACGCTGTCATCATAGCCGAACCGTACATAGTCCTTTCCGACGGTCCGTCGCGCGCCCTCTGCGCTCAGGATGTCGCAGGACGCGAACACCTCCTCGATGAATACGGTCCGGTCGCGCGCCGGCGCGGGTGACAAGAAATGCAGGTTCTGCCAGATCGCGCCGCCAACGGTGCTCGGGATCCCCACGAAATGTTCCAAGCCCGACCATCCGCGCTCCACGGCCCCAAGGATCAGCTCGCGCATCACGGCGCCGCTCTCGGCGATCACGTGCCCATCGCCCTGCCAGTCGATCGCCGAGGCGGCGTTCCGGATGACGAGACCCCGTACGCCGCGGTCGCCCACCAGGATGTTCGCGCCGAGTCCGAGTATGAAGTACGGTGTGCCGGTCTCGCGCGCGGCCATCACCGTCGCGGCCAGGTCGTCGGCTGAAGAGGCTTCGTAATAGAGATCCGCGGCGCCGCCGATGCGGAACGTGGTGTGGGGTCCCAGCGGTTCATTGCGGCGCAGGCGCCGGGGGTCGAGTCGCGCCGCGAGCCCGGTCACTTCTTGCGTTCCTTGCCCGGCGGATCCCGCTTCACCGGACGCGCGGCCACGGCCGGCGTCGCGCGGCGTGCGAGGACGCGCTGCACATCGGAGAGCGATCCACCCGCGGCGCGCAGCGCGACGAGCGCGTGATAGAGCAGGTCGGCAACCTCCTCAGTGGCGCGGGGCAGATCCCCATCGGCGCACGCGGAGATCAGCTCGCGCGCCTCCTCGCCCAGCTTGCGCAAGCGCAGATTCCGGTCCTCGAGCAGTTGCTCGGTGTAGCTCTCCGGCAGCGCCACCGCCGGCTTGTCGTCGTCCAGGCGATCGACCTCGGCGTTCGCGGCGCGGCCGGCGATGCTCGCATCGAGCGCGGAGAGCGCGTCGCCCATGGCTTCCGGCCCGACGAAACAGGACAGCGAACCGGTGTGGCACGCCGGCCCCTTCGGCACCACTCGCGCCAGCAGCACATCGCCATCGCAATCGGCCGCGAGCGACACGACGCGCTGGGTATGGCCGTTGCTCGCCCCTTTGTGCCACGCCCCGCGTGCCTCGGAGTAGTAGTGCATCTCGCCCGTCGACAGGGTGCGCTGCAACGCCTCACGGTCGAGTTGCGCGACCATGAGTACCATGCCGCTGGCCGCGTCCTGCGTCACGACCGTGACGACGCCGCCGTTCTTGTCGAAATCGAGCCCTGAGAGATCAAGCATATTGGTACTGAATGATGGGACGAAACGGCTGCAATGCACAGCCCATCAGTCGCCGAACTCCTCTGCTACGAGACGCGCATCCAGGGCTCCGGAGTACAACGCGCGCCCCACGACCACGCCGAATATGCCGCGCTCCTGCATGGACCGCAGATCCTGCATCGCGCGGATCCCGCCGGCGAGCAGGACCGGGTGGTGCGATGCGTTGGCGAGGTCGTCCAGGAGGAACAGATCGTCATGCGTGATCCGGTCGCCCCGGAACTCGGGCGCCAACAGCATCCCCGCGAGGGGAAGGTCGCCGAGCTCGTCGGCCAGGTCGAGCACGGTCTGCTCGGTCCGATGTTCGCCCGCATCCACGTAGCGGCCCCTCACGCGCGTCGCGACGATGAGTTGGTCGGGGAAGGTCGCGGCGGTACCCGCAAGCCAATCCGGATCGGCGAGAGCGCGTCCGCCCAGGATCACGAACGCCGCGCCGTCCGCAAGCAACTGCTGCACCTGATCGCCGCTGTTCACCCCGCCGCCCACCTGCGCGACGAGCGGGACCTCCGCGAGCAGATCGCGCACGATCTCCTTCCGCCCGCTCCGCGACTCCGGACTGTCGAGGTCCATGAGGTGCAGGCGCCGGAAGCCGTGCCGCTCCCAGACATGCGCGGCATTGATCGGATCGTCGGAACGAATGTCCGCGGCGAGGGGCATGGCAGCGGCCTGCGTGCAGACCCCGGCGCGCAGGTCGAGAGCGGGGATGACGATCATTCGCCCGAGTGCCCGCTCGCGTCGGGAGCGGCGTGCTCCCGCGCGATCTCGAAGATGCAGCGCGCGCGATCACCGTGCGCGCAGCGATGACGCACGGGCGCCGACACGATCTCGGAGACGAACGCTTCGAGAATGCCGCACGCGGCCAGATGATCGCCGGTCATCGCGGCGAGTGGGCAGCCTTCGCTCATGAGCACGAACGCCGCTGGCTGCTCGGTGACCTGCGCAGCGCCGCCAAGTTCCGTGAGCGCGGTGGCGGCATCGCTGATCCGGGCGCGGAGGCGCGCGCTGGTCGTGCGATGACTGCGGGCGAGTCGCCGGCCGGTGCTGCGCAGCAATCCGGCGACTTCGTGGGGCGGGAGCCGTTCCTGCAGCGCCTCGAGGAGATGGAGCGCCGCGGGCGCGTACGCGCTCGACAGGAAGACGCCGGCGGATTCCGCGATGCGGTATGCGTGAGCGGGCTTGCCCGGTGATGCGCGATGGACAGTGAGTCGCTCAAGGATCCCATCGCGCTCGAGGAGTGCGAGATGCGTCCGCACTGCTGAGGGTGCGATGGCGAGGGTGCGCGCGAGCTGCTCGACCGTCCTCGGCTCGCGTTGGAGTTCGGCGAGGATCGAGGTTCGGGTAGCGCCGAGTGAGCGTTGGAGCCAGAGGGGGATGGACAATTCAGAGTGGGCAGTGGGCCTGGAGCGTATATATAGTACGGAGTCGTATTGAATACAATTAAAACATTAATTACAGTTATAATAAGCTAATTGCACCATTGAACAGAACAACAACTGCTTGGACAGGATTACGAGATGAGAAGCAGGATGAACGGGATGACGACGTCGCCACGGCGGTTTCATCCTGAACATCCGAGTCTCATCCTGCAATCCTGTCAAAGGGGTTTGTTCTCTGACTCGTCCTGCCGCCGGATCCGACACGCCTCGCGGTGTAGCTGAACGGTCGCTGAGCTCATAACAGCAATTGTCTTCGGCGGGATATGTGAATAAATTCACAACTCTCCGCGGATCTCCGCGGAGCATTCATCAAGACATCGCACTCCAGCCCGGAGATCCAACGCAATGAAGCTCAATAGCCTCGTACTCATCGCGAGCATCGTCGCGCTCGGCGCCTGCGCCGGCTCTGAGAAGAGCGCTGCGAAGACTGACAGCACTGCCGCGCCTGTTGCCGCACCTGCTGCCGCACCTGCGGCGGCCCCGGCTGCCGGCGCGACCGCAGCCGCGCCGGTCACCGGCAAGACGGTCGATGTGAACATGCAGCTCGATGGCACGACGTACCACTTCGTTCCGAACACGATCACCGTGAAGGCCGGTGATGCGATCCGCTTCCACAATGTGAGCGGCGGCCCGCACAACTTCGGCTTCGATGCTACGACGATCCCTGCGAATGTGCAGACCCTTCTCGCCGCGAACATGCCGGGCGATCACAGCATGGGCCCGCTGGAAGGTCCGCTCCTGCTCCAGCCGAACGAGACGTACACGGTGTCTTTCGCGAACGTTCCCCCTGGCACGTATGCGTTCCATTGCTTCCCGCATCTCGCGCTGGGCATGAAGGGCACGATCACGGTCCAGTAGTCGCTGGGCAGTTCAACACGCGAACGAAAAGAGCCCGGGTGCGGTATCGCACCCGGGCTCTTCGTTCATGCCTGCCGTGCTAGATCTTCGGAAGCGGCGGCGGCGGTGGCGGCGGCGGTGGCGGCTTCGGAAGCGGCGGTGGCGGTGGCGGCTTCGGCACCGGCGGCGGCGGTGGTGGCGCCGGCTTCGGCGGCGGACCAGGCGGCGCCGGCGGGGGCGGCGGCGGCGGCTTGTACAGCGCCACGAGCGACACCGGCGTCGAAATGCGGTAGTACGGGTGGATGTCGGCGTTCACCGGATCCATTTCGTACGTGCGGTTCGCCGTGAAGCGGCCCGTCGTAGGGAAGTACGGCGGCGGTAGGGTGAGTCCGCACGTGTTGAACGCGTAGCGCTTGATGTAGCCGTACACGCCCTGGGTCTGGCCGGCGTTGAGCGTGCCGACCGATCCGCGCGTTCCCTGAATGATACCGCCCGTTAGGTAGAGGCAGCCGCGGCCCGCCGAGTCGGCGCCGCAGGACTCGCCCTGCGCGACACCGGAGTTGTAGTTCTCGACCACGAATCCGCCGAGCGCAAGGATCGTTGCTTGCACGATCTCGTCCTGCGTCGCAGACAAATGCAACACGGTATCCGGTGAGGATCCGAGCATTCTGCGGTGAATTCAGCAGATTGTCAGCCATCACGACATTGGCGCCGGAGAAGAGACCCAAATAGTCGGCGCAATCGCTCGCCGCATTGTCCTGCAGCGTCACGTCGTCGGCGATCACGATGTCGTACGGCGACGCGAGCGTGAACCGCCCGCGCACCTTGCCACTGATCGCGACCTTGCCGTCCACGAAGATGACGCCCTTGAAGTTCGGATTGAGCGTGTGGCTGAGGGGCCAGAGATACGCGCTGTCCGCGCGGTTGATACCGGTAGCGCCCAGCCTCGGATCGATCGGCATCGGCGACTTCTTCCACGCGCCGTGGGACGGCACCGAATCCATGAACACGCCCTTGTTCCCGCCAGTGGTGTTGAGCATCGGATCGCCGCCGAGATAGCACTTGCCGCGTCCTGCGACCTTGTTCAGCACCGCTCGCCGCGCTGGGAGGCTGGCCCCTGCCTGGCTGACCAACTCGAACGTCGCGCTCCCGGTGTCCGCACCACAATTGTCGTTCACGCGCGTGCTCCAGTTCGTCACGCCCGCGAGATTCACGTTGCCGGTATTAGCAGCAACCGTGTACTGCGCCTTCGCGGCGGTGGACGGCGCGTCCACCTGCCAGACCCGCATGAAGCCCTCGTCATCGTCGCTCGAGTCGCCATCCTGATTCAGGTCGAGGGCGAGGAACTCGATGCGCGTGGTCGCTTCTCCCTGCGCGCCCACATTGTCGCCAAGGATCGACGTGCTGCCGACCACCGCCAATCCCTTGAGTTGAGTCAGAAGCGTGGTCGACGGCATCTTGATCACGGGCACTTTCTGTGTCACGCCCTTGTCGAAGATGCCATTTGGTTTGTTGATGACGGTCTGGGCCGTGGTCACCTTGTCGTGGAACTCGGCACCGGACGCCGCGATGCGGATGAAGTCGTTCGAATGAACGGGGCCGAAGATCTGGTCGCCGCCGCCGAAGTAGATGCCGGCTTCATTGTTGGAGAAGTACGCGTACTTCGCGAAGGTGTCCTGGAAGATCGTGCCGCGGTGGTAGACGACGTTGCCGTAGTCGTCTTCGACCTTGGCGATGATCGTCCCGAAGATCCCGAACTCGCCGGTCGTGCTGAAGCTCGGACCGGCCCACGTGGTGCGATAGACGTGCGGGATGATCGTCCCGTTGGCGTCCTTCACCGGCACGTGCGTCTCGAGCTGGATCTCGCCGCTGTCCAGGAAGAACGCGGGATCGCCCGGGTGCGTGTTGACGAGGTTGCGGATCTCCTCGACGGCCGCCTCAGCGGCGTCGTAGAGGACCACCGATCGCTCGCTGTTCTTGGCGATCAGCCGGGCGTTGAGCGTCGTGGTCGATGCGACGACGATGATGGCCATCACGGCCAGCATCACCAATAGCACCGCCATCAACGCGGCGCCGCGACGCTTCGTCGTGGGACGCGCTGCTTTCATGGGTCGTACCTCCGCGGACGTGTGCTGCGACAGGGTCTTCATGGGTTGGTTCCCTTGATCCAGACGGTACCGGCCGACACGACGGCATCCGAGTACGACGGGGTGCAATCCTGTGCCGCTACTGCATACTGCCACTCGACCTTGCCGGTGTCCTGTGGCGGCGCATCGAGGAACGTATATGCCGGTGGAGCGCCCGACGGGATCGAAACGAAGGGAGAATTCCACACGGAATCGCCTACCCGCCGGCGCCAGAGCAGATAGCTCATGATGTCGCGCTCGCCGCCCGTCTCATCGCCGTCCGCGGTCCATTGGACGTTCACATTGAGGCTGTCCGCGCTCGAGATCGTCGGTGCCGACATTGACACGGGATCATTACCGCACGTCTCCAGCCCGCGATTGCCCATGTTGGGGAAGGGCGCGATGAGCGACATCGGGCGCGTGCGTTCGGCGGGTCCGGTGAGTCCGTTCGTGACGATGTAGCTCACGATCACGGCGCGCAGATTCGTGATCAGGCGCGTCTTCACGGTGTCGCTCGTGAAGTCGAACTCGAGCGGCAGGGAGCCCGTCTTGATGGTATCGATGCTCTTCAGGTTCGCGGAATCCTTCAGATACATGTACTGGAAGAAGGGCACCGTGTCCTGCAGGATGTTCCGCACGACGGCTTCCGGCGGCGAGTTGTTCACCTGGCGGAAGAGCACGTAGTCGTCGGAGCGCGCGGTCTCCGTGTCGGGCGCGAACCAGAAGGTGATCATCTCCGCCGGGCTCATGTGGACCGAGTCGGATTTGTAGTCGAAGTTCGGATAGACCAGCGAACTGCCGCCCGGCACCGTGATCTGATTGGAGACCGTGATCGCATCGACCTCATTGGCCGGCGCGTTCGGCGTATAGTAGATGGCGTTGTGGTCGCCGACGGTGTTCGATGCATAGTCGGCGTTGAAAGAGAACGAATTCGCATCCGCGTAGATGATCGGCGGCTGCCCTTCGATCGTATTCGCGCCCACCGACCGGAAGTGCTGATTGAGCAGGTCGGCGCCGAACCGGAGGTTCTGCAGGAGCGTCACATTGCTCGCACCGCGGCGGAACGACTTGGACTGGCCGATGAAGAAGTTCATCGCCGCGCCCATCACGACCCCCATGATGACGATCGCAATGAGCAGCTCGAGCAGCGACATGGCACGGCGGTTGCGCATGGGAGTCGGCCTCAGAACGCAGCGATGGAGATCGACCGGGTCACCGGCGCCGTAAGCGTCGGTGCACTGACGGTGACCGTCACGTGGGTGACATCATTGTTCGGGCACGGCGGCGTGGTCGGTGCATTGCAGCCCGTGGTCACGCTGGTGTCGCGTTTCACGACCGTGGTCCGCGTCCAGCCGGGTTCAGGGTAGTTCGCCTGCACCCCGTCGAAGTTGATGATCGCGGCGTAATCAGGCCATCCGCGGATCTCCGCGATCCGCGTGTCGGCCGACGTGGATGCACGCACGCGGCTATAGTCGATCGTCGTTTCGTGCATGAACGTGATGGTCGTGCTCGCCAGTCCCATCACGATCACGCTGAGGATGACCAGCGCGACCATGATCTCGGCAAGCGAGAAGCCGCGGCGGTTAGCAGTCAGTCGCATCAGAAGCCTCGGATCCAGGTGGAACCATCGTAGTGCCACCATTCGGCGCGCCCGGTGGCGCGTTCGACGTGGATGGCGCGCACGTCCCTCACGTACGCTGCATCGGTCTGCGCCCGCGTGGATGCCAGATAGATCCCGCGGGATTCGCTCGCACTGCCGTTCCGATAGAACGTCACGGCCGGGAGACCGGTGGATCCCTCGGTGCCGGTGAAGCTGATCGCACTGGCACCCCACGCGAGCGGACTCGCGAAGCCAAGGCCGTACCGGACCCGATCGCCCAAGTAGATCGAACGCACGGGCTCGCCCGGATCCAGCTGCCCGTTGTTGTTCGCATCGCCGATGATGCGCAAGTTGTTGTTCCCGGGGTCGAACACGATGATGACGTCGTATTGTTTCGCGATTGCCTGGCGCTGCGCCGAGATGAACGCCGTGCCGACGACCTGCTGGTCACCGTTGATCTGATAGCGCGCGACGTCCACCTTCCACACGGCGAAGCCGAGCAGGATGCTGATGAGCGTGATCACGATCATGAGCTCGATCAGCGTGAAGCCTTGGTGCGCCGACGTGCGTTGCAATGGCCTCATGGCGTGCGGAGCTCCGTCAGAAAGCATAATCCAGGGGAAGCGAAATCACCCGGGCTTCCCCGGGCGATGGGTTCTAATGCACGAACCATGCGCCGATTCTAGCAGACCGGCCGATTGTAACTATTTATGGCGTTAACTAGAAGGCGAGCGCTCCGTCCCGACGTTAGTGATACAAAATATTACATTTCTTTGTAGAGTAGGCGAAAATAGCTCACCAGGGAAGTGGCCACCGTTATGTGGATGCATCATTACTAGCGCGAACGTCATTCGATCTCTCACCGTCCTAGGCCGCAACTCGCCAAGAGCTATTAGAAAATGCTATAGTTTTACACGTTCCCGCAAGAAAGTTGCAAAAAGCTGCCGAGGTCTGGAGTGAGGTAATCAGCTCCCTTATTTCCCTGGTGGTACCGTCAGGGTAAGTTGTCGCAACGATGCTTGGCTATTCTGATGCGATCAATCACGCGTTCGCCTTCGCGACGAAGCACCACGACCAGGAGACGCGGAAGGGCACACGCCTTCCATACCTGATAGCCGCGCCCAACGTCGCCGTGATCCTCGCGCGATATGGGCAGGACGAGGAGACGATCGTTTCAGCGATCGTGCTCGATGCCGTCGAAGACTTCGTGCGTGACGGATACACTCCCGACATGTTGCGCAGCCGGATCGCGGAGAAGTTCGGACCGGGAGTCCAGGCCACGGCGCTCAGCATCATCGAGCGGCGCACGGATGACGATGGGGTGGAGCTTTCGCCGCCGGAGCGGAAGGAGGATCAACTCAGACGCTTGGCCTCGGCGTCACCGCGCGCGCATTGGGTCGTGGCCGCGGTGAGCGTGCATCTGGCGAGCACGCTGCTCGCGAATCTCCGGCGCACGGAATTCCCGGAATCGGTGTGGGGCCGCTTCGCCGCGGGACGCGCCGGCACGATCAACTGGTATGCGGAGGTCGCGCGCCGCCTTCGCGCGGCCGGCTTTGCCACTCCGATCATGTCGGAACTCGATGCCGTGGTGCGCGAACTCGAAAGCTACCGCGCGAAGGACTGACCCGCCCGCTACCGGCCGCGCGCCGGATACGCGCGCGCGACGTAGCGCTCGAGGATCTCCAGGAATTCCGGCACGATCGTCTCGCCCTTGAGCGTGATGTGGAGCTGGCCGTCCACGTACACGGGTGCGCGCGGATCCTCGGCGGTGCCGGGCAGCGAGATGCCGATGTTCGCGTGCTTCGACTCGCCGGGTCCGTTCACGACGCACCCCATCACCGCGACGCGCATCTCTTCGACGCCGGGATGCCGCTCGCGCCAGACGGGCATCTGATCGCGCAGATACCCTTGGATGTCTTCCGCCATCTGCTGGAAGAACGTCGAGGTCGTGCGTCCGCAGCCGGGGCACGCGGTGACCTGCGGCGCGAAGCTGCGCAGTCCGAGTGATTGCAGGATCTGCTGCGCGACGCGCACCTCTTCCGTGCGGTCGCCGCCCGGCCGGGGCGTGAGCGAGACGCGAATCGTGTCGCCGATCCCCTCGCCGAGGAGGATCGAGAGACCGGCCGTGCTCGCAACGACGCCCTTGGTGCCGAGTCCGGCCTCGGTGAGGCCGAGGTGGAGGGGATAATCGCTGCGCTTGGCGAGCCGGCGGTAGACATCCACCAGATCCTGCACACCGGAGACCTTCGCGGAGAGGATGATGCGATCGTGCCCGAGCCCGGTCTCCTCAGCGAGCTGCGCCGAACGCAGCGCGCTCTCGAGCATCGCCTCGACGTAGACCTCGCGTGCGTCGAGCGGCTCGGAGCGGCGCGCGTTCGCGTCCATCATCTGCGTCAGGAGATCCTGGTCGAGCGAACCCCAGTTCACGCCGATGCGCACCGGCTTGTCGTGTTCGATCGCGATGCGGATGATCGTCCGGAAATTGTCATCGCGCCGCTTGCCTCCGACATTGCCGGGGTTGATGCGGTACTTGGCGAGCGCGCTCGCGCATGCGGGATACTTGGCGAGCAGCAGATGCCCGTTGTAATGGAAGTCGCCGATGACCGGAACGGAGACACCGGAATCCTTGAGGCGCCGCATGACATCGGGCACGGCAGCGGCGGATTCGTCGTTGTTCACCGTAACGCGCACGAGCTCCGAGCCCGCCGCGGCGAGCGCCGCGACCTGCGCCGCGGTGGCGACGGCGTCCGCGGTGTCGGTGTTCGTCATCGACTGCACGACCACCGGGTGACCGGAGCCGACGGGAATCCCACCGACCCGGACCGTGACCGTGGCGCGGCGCTGCAAGAAGGGCATGATGCGAAAGATAGGCGGCCGCCGGAGCGAGGGGGATGGCGGGCGTCTCGCGCCGGCGGCGCGGCGACGTAGATTGCAGTCGGGAAGCAGGATCACCTGGGAGATGAACCGATCATGGCAAACGATGAGGCGCCGCCCGCCGGCGAGACGAAACCGAAGAAATTGAGGTGGAAGCGGTGGCTGGCGCTGATCATCCTGGTGCCGGCGGTGCTCTTCGCGCTCTACACCTGGAGCGCGCTCGCCTTCTCCTACTCGAGGGGCGACCGGGCGGGCTACCTCCAGAAATTCTCGGAGAAAGGATGGCTCTGTAAGACGTGGGAGGGGGAGATCGCGATGGCGAATCTGCCCGGGACCATGCCGGAAGTCTTCGATTTCACGGTCCGGAACGACTCGGTGGCCCAGATCCTGCGCGGTCTGGCCGGCCAGCGGGTGGCCATCATCTATGAGCAGCACAAGGGAGTGCCCACGAGCTGTTTCGGGGACACGGAGTACTATGTGGTGGGGGTGAATCAGATAGCCGCCCCGGCCCAGCCATAGGCGGCCCCAAAATCCGCTATTGCCCCGAACCAGGGGCAGGCCTATATTCGGGCAGGCACCACCCGCATCTCGTTAGAGGACCCGGGCGGCTCTCTCGTCCGGGTTTTGTAGTTTCGAGGAAGCAGGTGGAGCTCGGCGCGATGGCAAATCCGCTCGCGTCAGGCATCACTTGGTCAGGGAAAGGCGCATGCCGCACCCTGAACAAACATCTTCAGGAGTATGGCAATGCGTGTCACAGGCAAAGTGAAGTGGTTCAACGACGCGAAGGGGTTCGGCTTCATCACCCCGGACAACGGTCAGAAGGACTGCTTCGTCCACTACAGCGCGATTCAGGGCAGCGGCTTCAAGACGCTGGCCGAAGGCGAGGCGGTGGAGTTCGACATCGTCGAGGGGCAGAAGGGTCCCGCGGCTGAGAACGTGACCAAGCGCTAACGCGCCGACCACGGTCGAATGAAAAGGCGGCACTCGACAGAGTGCCGCCTTTTTCATTCGTCTGGATCGACCATCGCGCCGCGTGCCCCGGCGGCCGCGAACAACTAGTCGCGAGCGAGGCGGAGTTCGTTGCCGCGAGGGACCTCGACGGCCACAGCGAGGGTCGCGACGGCGGCCTCGAGCTGGCTCGACACGGCGTTCGGGCCGGTGGCGCCCTCGACCTCGCGGCGATTCACACTCGCCTGCGCGGAGAGCGCATCGAAGAGATCGGCGCCGAACGCGGCGTGCGATTGCGCGAACGTCTTCAGCGGCAGGGCGCTGAGTTCGACGCCCTGCGACTCGGCCTCGCGCACGAGGCGGCCGACCGCCGCATGGGCGTCGCGGAAGGTGACGCCCTGGGCGACGAGATAATCGGCGAGGTCGGTCGCCATCATCGTGCTCGAGAGCGACTCGCTCATCCGATCCGTGCGGAAGACGCACTCGGCGAGCGCGCCGGCGACCGCGGGGAGGACGCGCTGCATGGTGTCCACCGCATCGAACAGCGCGCGCTTGTCGTCCTGGATGTCCTTGTTGTATCCGGTGGGAAGACCCTTGAGCGTCGCGAGCAACGACGTGAGATCGCCGAGCACGCGGCCGCCGGATCCACGGGCGAGCTCGAAGCACGTCGGGGTTCCGCTTCTGCGGCATCATGCTCGAGCCGGTGGTGAAGCGCTCACCGAACTTGAGGAAACCGAACTCGGCCGTGCCGAAGAGCACCAGATCCTCGGCGAGGCGCGAAAGATGAATGCCAAGCATCGCGGCGGCGTAGAGCAGGTCGGCGACGAAATCGCGGTCGCTGACGGCGTCGATGCTGTTGGGCGACAGGCGCGCGAAGCCGAGCGTCTCCTGCAGCAGCACGCGGGAGATGGGATAGGCACAGCCCGCAATGGCGCCGGAGCCGAGCGGGAGCGCGGCGGCGGCGCGCGAGGCAGCGGCGAGGCGGCGGCGGTCGCGATCGAGCGGCCAGAAATGCGAGAGCATCCAATGTGCGGCGGCCACCGGCTGGGCGCGCTGCAGGTGCGTGTACGACGGCATGAGGGCGCGGGCGTGGTGGAGATCGCTCGCATGTGCGACCAGGACGTGCTGCAACGTGCGGATCGCCGCGTCGAGCGTGGCGGTCGCGTCCATTGCCCAGAGGCGGGTGGCCGTGGCGACCTGATCGTTGCGGCTGCGGCCGGTATGGAGCTTGGACGCGACGTCGCCGACCTCGTCGTGGAGCAACCGGTCGATGAGCGTGTGCACGTCCTCGTCCGAGGGAACAGGCGCGGCGCCGGCGCGGAGGCGGACGGCCACCGCATCGAGCCCGCGCTCGAGCTCGCGGCTCTCCTCGAGCGTGAGGACGCCGGCGTGCCAGAGCGCGACGGCCCAGGCCTTGGAGAGCTGGATGTCGAACGGCCAGAGGCGGAGATCGACGTCGATGGAGCGGTTGAGCGTGTCGAGTTCGGGCGCGGAATCGCCGGTGAAGCGGCCGCCCCAGAGCTTGTGCGCCGCGGCGCCGTCCAGTTTGAGCGGCGTCATGCGATCGCCAGCGCCTTCGGCTCGGGTGCGGCCGCGGCGGCGTCGCGCCGCGCGGCGAGCTCCTGGTCCTTGAGCGCGCGCACGCGCGTCGAGAGACCGTAGAGGCGGATGAAGCCGGCGGCGTCGCTCTGCTCGTACACGTCATCCTCGCCGAAGGTGACGAAGCGCTCGTCGTAGAGGGCGTGCTCGCTGGCCCGGCCGGCAATGGTGACCGTGCCGCGGTTCAGGCGCAGCGTGATGGAACCCGAGACGCGCTCCTGCGTGACGCCCACGAAGGCATCGTACGCATCGCGCTCGGTGGTCCACCAGCGGCCTTCGTATACGAGGTCCGCGTAGCGGGGCGCGATGAGATCCTTCGCGGCGAGCGTGCGGCGATCGAGCACGAGCTGCTCGAGTTCGCTGTGCGCCGTGTACAGCAGCGTGCCGCCGGGCGTCTCGTAGACGCCGCGCGACTTCATGCCGACGAGGCGGTCCTCGACGAGGTCGATGCGGCCGATGCCGTGCCGCGCGCCGATGGTGTTGAGCGCGGAGAGGAGCGCGATGGGCGGGAGCGCGGCGCCGTTGACGCTGACCGGCGTGCCGGATTCGAAGCCGATGGTGACGTCCTCGGGCGCCGCCGGCGCGGAGGCGGGATCGGCGGTGAGCTCGAAGAGGTCGGCGGGCGGGACGCTGTTCGGGTCCTCGAGGATGCCGCCCTCGTGGGACAGGTGCCAAATGTTCCGGTCGCGCGAATAGATCTTGGCGGCGGTCGCGGCGACGGGGACGTTGTGGCGGCGGGCGTAGTCGAGGGCGTCCTCGCGGCTCCGGATATCCCATTCGCGCCAGGGCGCGATGACGGGAAGATCGGGCGCGAACGCCGCATACGTGAGCTCGAAGCGCACCTGATCGTTGCCCTTGCCCGTGCAGCCGTGGGCGAGCGCATCGGCGCCGACGGCGCGCGCGACCTCGACCTGGCGGCGCGGCAATGAGCGGGCGGGCCATCGAGGTGCCGAGCAGATACTTGCGGCCGTAGATGGCGCCGGCGCGGAGCGTGGGCCAGCAGAAATTCGTGATGAATTCTTCGCGGAGGTCCTCGACGTAGCACTCGTCGGCGCCGGACGCGATCGCCTTGGCGCGGATCCCTTCGAGTTCCTCGCCCTGTCCGATGTCGGCGGCGACGCAGATGATGCGGGCGTCATAGCGCTCGCGGAGCCAGGGGACGATGATCGAGGTGTCGAGTCCGCCGGAATAGGCGAGGGCGATGGTGCGGATCATGGGCAGGATGGCCAGAGGAATAAATATGCGTAACGCGTGCATATTTAGTCCGTTCTGGCGCCCCCGTCAAGAGGGCGGCGCGGCGCGCCGCCGGCTCAGGTGGCGCCGGCGATCGAGCGGAGGCGGTGGGTGAGGCGTTCGCGCGCGGCGGCGGAGCGGCAGATGATGAGCACGGTGTCATCGCCGGCGACGGAGCCGAGGACCTCGGGCCACTCCTCGGCGTCGAGCGCGACGCCGATCGGCTGGGCGCCGCCGGGCAGCGTGTGGAGGACGACCATCTCGCCGACGCCGCCGATCTCGGTGTACAGGTGCGGGAGGAGGGCCTCGAGCGGCGGCCGGTCGTCGGTGGTGGCGCCGGTGAGCGCATAGCGCACCGCGCCGCCGGGCGCGGGGACGCGGGCCACGCGCATCTCGCGCAGATCGCGCGAGAGCGTGGACTGCGTGACCGCCCAGCCTCGCTGCTTGAGCAGCCGGCGCAACTCCTCCTGGCTCTCCACCGCCCGCGAGCTGATGAGGTCGCGGATGCCGGCCTGCCGTTCCCGCTTGTTGGCCATGCGGAGAGCATAACCGCCGGCCGGGCGGCGGGCCAGGGCGCGGCGCGGCGTATTGACAACGGGGCGATGGGAATTTATGCATTCCCAATGCATAAAGTCCCGATTGGGGTCCTCGGCGCCAGTGGATACGCCGGACGCGAGCTGCTCGCGCTCATTGGGCGTCATCCCGCGATGACGCTCGCCTTCGCCGCGGCCGGCACGCGGCGCGGCGAGCGCGCCGAGGTCGGCGACCGCGTCATCACGTTCGCGGCCACCGAGGACGCCCCGCTCGGCGACGCCGCGCTGGTCTTCAGCGCGCTGCCGCATGGCGAGTCGGCCGTGTGGGTGGGCTCCGCGCGCGCCGCCGGCGCGAAGGTCGTGGACCTCTCGTCGGACCTGCGGCCCGGCGCCGGAATGGCCATGGCGGCGGCGGTGCCGTACGGACTCACCGAAGTCGCGCGCGACGCCGTGCGCGGCGCGGACGTCGTGGCGAATCCCGGTTGCTACGCGACGGCGGCCCTGCTCGCGCTCGCACCGCTCGCGGCCCGCGGTCTGATCGCGCCCGGCGCGACGGTCACGATCAACGCGGCCAGCGGCGTCACCGGCGCGGGCTTCACGCCGCGGCGCGATCTGCTGTTCGCCGAGGTGGCCGAGGACTTCCGCGCGTATGCGCTGGGCAACACGCACCGCCACGCGAGCGAGATGCGCGCCGTGCTCGCGTCGTTCGGCAGCGATGCGGACCTCGTCTTCACGCCGCACCTCCTGCCGGTGGCGCGCGGGATCCTCGCGACGATCCTCGTGCCCGTCACCGAGATGCCGGCCAATGTGCTCGCGCCCTGGCGCGAGCAGTACGCGGGGGAGCCGTTCATCGAGATCACGGAGGAGGCGCCGTCGCTGCGCGACGTCACGCGCCGGAACGTGATGCGGTTGACCGCGCGCCCGGTGGCCGGCGTGCGCCGGCCGATGCTGCAGGTGATCGCGGCGATCGACAACCTGATGAAGGGCGCCGCGGGACAGGCGATGCAGAACGCGAACCTCGCGCTCGGGCTCGATGAGACGATGGGGCTCCCCGCATGACGCGCGTCATCAAAGTGGGCGGGCGCGCGCAGGAGGATCCGCAATTGGCGGCCGCGCTCGCGGCGGCGTGCGGCCGGGCGCCGGGCGGTGTGTGCATCGTGCACGGCGGCGGGGCGGCGGTGAGCGCCTTGCAGCGGGCCATGGGAGCGGAGCCGGCATTCGTCGGCGGACGGCGCGTCACGACGGCGGCCGATGTCGAGCTCGTGCGCATGGCGCTCTCGGGCACGGCGAACAAACAACTGGTCGCGCGTCTGATCACCACCGGCATCGCTGCCGTGGGGATCTCGGGCGAGGACGGTGCGCTGATCGGAGCGCGCGCGGTGGCCGCGGCGATCCTCGGGCGGGTGGGCGTACCGGAGACGGTGAACGCGGCCCTCCTGCACTACCTGATGCGCGGCGGCTACGTGCCGGTGATCTCGCCGGTGGCGCGGGACCTGGCGCACACCGACGGTGCGCCGCTCAATGTGAACGGCGATGATGCGGCGGCCATGATCGCGGCCGCGCTTGGCGCGGACGAGCTGCTCTTCGTGAGCGATGTGCCCGGTGTGATCGTGCGCGGCGAGCGCGTCGCGGAACTCGCGGCTGCCGAAGCCATGCGCGCCATTGCCGACGGGACCGCGAACGGCGGCATGGTCGCGAAGCTCGAGGCGGCGGCGCGCGCGCTGGCGGGCGGCGTCGCGCGCGTGCGGATCGGCGGGATCGGCGCGCTGGGCGACGATGCGGCCGGCACGCTGCTCACATCGACGCTGGCGGCCGCGTGAGCGCGCTGCCCGTGATGGAGACGATCACACCCGTCGCGGAGACGGCGCTCCCCGGCGTCGAGCCGCTGCTCGGCATCTATCGCCGCCCGCCCGTGGAATTCGCGCGCGGCGCGGGGGTCGAGTTGTTCGACACCGATGGACGCGCCTATCTCGACTTCACGAGCGGGATCGGCGTGAACGCGCTGGGCTACGGCGACGCCGGCATCGCGGCGGCGGCGCGCGACGCGCTGGCGCAGGGGATCGTGCACGCCTCGAATCTGTTCCACACCGGACCGGCGCGCACGCTGGCGGCAACGCTGGTGGCGCAATCGTTCGCGTCGAGCGTGTTCTTCTGCAATTCAGGCGCGGAAGCGAACGAGGGCGCGTTCAAGTTCGCGCGGCGCTGGGCGCGCGAGGGTGGCGGGGAGACGAAGCACACGATCCTCGCGCTCCGGGGCGGATTCCACGGGCGACTGTTCGCGTCGCTCGCCGCGACGGACCGTCCCGAGTATCGCGCGCCGTTCACGCCACTCGCTGGCGGCGTGCGGATCCTCGAGCGCGATCTCGCCGAGTTGGATCGGGCGCTCCAGGCCGGGGACGTCGCGGCCGTGATCGCCGAGCCGGTGCAGGGGGAGGGCGGCGTGCGCGTCCTCGAGGTGGAATTCCTGCAGGCGCTGCGCGCGATGACGACCGCGCACGGTGCGGCGCTCATCCTCGATGAAGTGCAGTGCGGTCTCGGGCGCACAGGATGGCTCTTCGCGCACGAACGCGCCGGCATCACGCCGGATTTGATGACGCTGGCAAAGCCGCTGGCCGGCGGGTTCCCGATGGGCGCCGTGTTGATGACGGCCGAGATCGCGGCGACGCTGAAACCGGGCGATCACGGGACGACGTTCGGCGGCGGCCCGGTGGTGGCGGCCGTCGCGAACCATGTGCTCGAGCGGCTGAGCGATGATGCGTTGCTCGCGCGCGTGCGGTCGGACGGCGAGTGGATGGGTGAGGCGCTGCGCGCCGTGGCGGCGCGCACGGGGCGCATCCGCGCGCTGCGCGGGTTGGGGTTCATGTGGGGGGTGGACGTGATGGAGCCGGCATCGACGATCGTGGCGCGGGCGCGGGAGAACGGATTGCTCCTGTGCAGCGCCGGTGAATACACGATCCGCCTCCTGCCGCCGCTCGTGGCGGAGCGGACCGATCTCGCGCGCGGGATCGCGCTGCTGGAGGGAGCCCTGTGATGACCGGATGCGTCACGTTCCGCATGGCGGAGCCGGCTGATGTGGCGGGGATCGTCGGTCTGGTGAACTCGTTCGCGGCGGAGAAGATCATGCTGCCGCGCACGGTGGAGTCGGTGGCCATCGCCCTGCACGACTTCGCCGTGGCGTGCGACGAGGACGGGCGCGTGCTCGCGTGCGGCGCGCTGAAGGAGTATTCGCCGTCGCTGGCGGAGGTGGCCTCGGTCGCCGTCGCGCGCGAGGCGCACGGGGCCGGGCTGGGCCGGGCGATCATCGAGCGGCTGGAAGCGCTCGCGCGCCGGCGCGGCATCGCGGAGCTGTTCGCGCTCACGCTGACGCCGAACTTCTTCGAGAAGGCCGGGTACGAGGTCATCGATCGCGCGCATTACCCCGAGAAGGTGCGGCGGGATTGCGCGGGTTGCGCGCGGCGCTTCGGTTGCGCGGAGATCTGCGTGCGGCGTCTGCTCGACGCGAGCGCGCTCGCGCTGGCCGCCTAGGCGTCTCTTCGGGGCGCCATCGGTGGCGTCCCACCATTATCAGTCGTCATCCCCGTGGTGCCCGCGGCAAGTTCGTCGCGGATCCTCATTGCCTATTCGGAGGTCGTTCTCATGAAACGGTTCATCCTCGGCGCCGCAGTCGCCATGGCCGCGGCCGCTCCGGCGGGCGCGCAGATCGGCTTCGGCCTCATGGGCGGCGTTTCCATTCCGCAAAGCACGCTCGCGGATTACGCGAACTCAGGCTGGATCGGCGGCGCCACGCTCCGCTTCGGCGCGCCCGTCGTTCCGGTGCACTTCCGCATCGATGGCACGTACGCCGACATGCTCGGCAAGACGATCACCGTGCCCGGTCCGGCGACCGTGAAGAACGACTTCGCGGTCTACAGCGCCACGGCGAACGTGCAATGGAACATGCTCGGGCCGGTGTACCTCATCGGCGGCGTCGGCTACTACGGCGTGCAACAGAAGCTCACCGTGACATCGCCGCCGGCGCCGAGCGTGACGAACACGCAATCGGGTTTCGGATACAACGCCGGCATCGGGGTGAAGCTCGCCATGCTGTTCGTCGAGGCGCGCTGGAACGATGTGAGCAACGGACTGGTGCAGAGCGATGGGTCGAAGAAGAATCTGGAGTACATCCCGATCACCGTGGGGATCATGTTCTAGCCGCTTCGCGGCGCACTGCTGTGATCCGGACGGCCCCGCCACGCGGCGGGGCCGTTCCGTTTCCCGGGAGTCACTGGCCGTCCGGCGCGGGCGGGTGCAACATTTCCCCTGTCCCCCGATCCGGAGATCCGCATGATCCGCTCCCGCGCGCCGTTCATCGGCGCCGCGTTCGCCGCCGTCGCTCTGTCGCTCGCCCTGCCAATGTCCGTCGCGCAGTCACAGGCGGAGCCCGACACGGCGGGCGTGCGCAAAGTGTTCGAAGCGAACATCGACGCCATCCACAAGCGCGACCGGACGCGGTATCTCTCGTACTACATCGAGACAGAGACGCTCGCCCGGAACGGCACGGGCGGTCTGGAGACCGGCTACAAGGATTGGGCGGCGATCCGCGACAACACCTGGCCGGACACGCTCGTCGCGCGCGACCTGCGGCTGGTGCCGATCGCGCCCGGCGTGGTCTACGGCACATACCACTATCGCCAAGTGGTGCATAACGGGCCGACGATCGAAGGGATCTCCGAGCGGATCTTCGTGAAGACGCCGAAGGGGTGGAAGATCGCGGTGAGCACGGCGTTCGGATTGTCGGCGGGCGCGTCCCCGCCTCCGGTCGCGCTGGTGGGCGGGACGCTGGTGAATCCGGGAAGACCGGCGGTGCCGAACGCGGTCGTCGTCGTGCGGGGCGGACGCATCGTGTGCGCCGGTGCGCGCGCGGAGTGCCCTGTCCCCGCCGGGATCGAAGTGGTGGATGTGCGCGGGAAATTCATCGGCCCCGGGTTGATCGACGCGCACGTGCATTATTCGCAGACCGGTTGGGTGGACGGCCGGCCGGATGCGATCGATCTGCGCGCGCAATTCCCTTATGACTCGGTGGTCGCGGCACTGCACCATGATCCGTCGCGGTTCGACCGCGCCTACCTGTGCAGCGGCGTCACGAGCGTGTTCGATGTGGGCGGCTATCCGTGGACGCTCACGATGGCGCGCGAGCACGAGGCGGCGCTCAACACGCCGCGGATGGAGGCGGCGGGCCCGTTGCTCACGACGTATGACACCTGGCTGAACACGGCGGTGGAGCGGCAGTTCATCTACATGCGCAGTGATTCCGCGGTGCGGGCGGGCGTGCGCGCGCTGGCGCGCGATGGGGCGAGCGCGATCAAGGTCTGGTATCTCGCGGTGCCGGACTCGCAACGCGCGGCGATGCGCGCGCGATTGATGGTCGCCGGCGAGGAAGCGAAGCGCGCCGGACTCCCGCTCATCGTCCACGCGACGCAGCTGGCGAACGCGAAGGATGCGCTGCACGCCGGCGTGAAGGTGCTCGTGCACAGCGTGGCGCCGGAGGATATCGACGATGAGTTCCTCGCGCTCGCGAAGGCGAACGGCACGATCGTGATCCCGACGCTCACGGTCTTCGAGGGATACGCGGATGTGTACGCCGGCCGTTCGCCGGCGGCGCGGTATCCGCTGGCCTGCGTGGATCCGGTGACGCGCGCCCATCTCGAGACCGCGCTGCCGGATTCGTTGCGCGCCGCGCGGCTGGCCCGAATGAAGCAGACGGGCTTCTTCGACAGTGCGTTCCACGCCACCGAACGAAACGTGCGTCGCATGCGTAGTGCGGGCATACCGATCGCGATGGGCACGGACGCCGGGAACCCGGGCACCGCGCCCGGGCCGAGCGTGTACCGGGAG
The DNA here is from genome assembly GCA_963751275.1 of uncultured Gemmatimonadaceae bacterium. Taxonomy (GTDB): domain Bacteria; phylum Gemmatimonadota; class Gemmatimonadetes; order Gemmatimonadales; family Gemmatimonadaceae; genus DATKOH01. Next base: position 147,013 of record CAVVTZ010000007.1, read on the forward strand.
ATGGAGGCGCTCCAGGCGGCGGGCATGCCGGCGGCGGAGGTGTTCGCGTCGGCGACGATCGTCGCGGCGCGCGCGATGGGGCGCGACGGCGACCTCGGCCTGCTCGAAGCAAAGCGCGCGGCGGACCTCGTGGTATGGTCGGCCGATCCGACGTCCGACATCGGGAACGCCAAGATGGTGGTGATGGTGATGAAGGGCGGTTCGCTCTACGGGCGCGCCGAGTTGCTGCCGAAGTGATGCGAGTCTCCCTGCGACCCTTTCCTGCGAGATCCATGCGCCTGCCTGCTTCCACCCTGCTCGGTGTCGCACTCGCGGCCGCGGCCGGCGCCCAGGCGGCGCCGCATAACGCGCCGCATAACGCGCCGCGTCCATTCCCGGCGCAGCAGCACGTGCCGACGCTCGTGATCTTCCTCACGGTCGATCAGAATGCGCGCGGACTATCTCACGCGATTCGGCCCGCAGCTCACGGGCGGGCTGGGGCGCCTCGCGAAACAGGGCGCGTTCTTCACGAATGCGATGCTCGACTACGAGTCCACCGAGACGGCGCCGGGGCATGCGACCGGCATGTCGGGACGCTTCCCGCGCAGCACCGGGATCGTGAGCAATTCACTCGGCGTGTACGATCCGCAGGCGCCGGTGATCGGGAGCACGACGGGGTTCGCCTCGCCGTTCCGGTTCCGCGGCGGCGGGCTCACCGAGTGGCTCCGCATCAAGGATCCGCGGACGCGCGCGCTGTCGGTGTCGCGCAAGGACCGCGGCGCGATCCTCCCGCTCGGACGCACGCACCAGAACGTCTTCTGGTACGATGGGGCCAGTGGGAATTTCACGACCAGCGAGTACTACGCCGACACGCTGCCGTCGTGGCTGCGCGCGTTCAATGCGAAGCGCATCCCGGCGAGCTACACGGGCAGCGTGTGGACGCTGCTGCTCCCCGAGAGCGCGTATCCGGAGAAGGACAGCGTGGTGTGGGAGAACTTCGGCAACGATTTCCTCTTCCCGCACGCACTGTCGAAGGACACGGCGACCGCGCTCCGCACCTTCGCCGACTCGCCGTACATGGACGCCGTGACCTTGCAGGTGGCGCTCGCGGGAATGAAGGCGCTCAACATCGGCGCGGGCGATGCGACCGACGTGCTCGCGATCTCGCTCTCGACGACGGACCAGATCGGCCACCGCTACGGACCCGACTCGCGCGAGGTGCACGACCAGATCCTGCGTCTCGACCGGGAGCTGGGCGCGTTCTTCGACTCGGTGTTCGCGGTGCGTGACTCGATGCACGTCGTGATCACGCTCACCGGCGATCACGGCGTGGCGCCGTTGCCGGAAGCGTACGCGATGCGCACGCACAAACCGGCGCAGCGGCTGAATCTCGCGGCCATCGCCCAGCGGTACCAGGCGAAGATCGCGGCGCTCGGCGGGGACTCCACCGATTTCTGGTTCGAGGATGCGATGCTCTGGGTGAACCGCGAGCCGCTCATCCGCGCGCACGTGAACGTGGATTCGCTGATCAACGCGTTCGCCGCCGACGTGCGCGCGACACCCGGTGTGGCGAGCGTGATGCGGGTGGCCGATCTCGCGAAGGACACGCTGAAGGATCCGATCGCGCGCCGGTGGTACCACACCGTGCCGCCGGACTTTCCCGTGGAGCTGGTGGTGACGGTGAAGGAATTCTCGGTGTGGGGGACGTACGCGCCGGGGATCCACGGCTCGCCGTACGACTACGACAACAACGTGCCGGTCGTCATGTGGGGGGCGCCGTTCAAGCCGGGTCGGTACACGATGCCGTCGCTCGTCGTGGATCTCGCACCGACGCTCGCCTGGGTGACCGCCACGCGGCCCACCGAGCATGTGGATGGCGAAATCCTGTGGAGCGCGTTGAAGTGACGGTGCGATGAGCGTGGCACGCATCTCGGGGCCGCAGGCGCTGCACGGCGCGTTCGACGAAGCGCGCTTCGGGCCGGCGAAGACGCTCAATCTGCGGAACGCGCTGCCCACCGCGCGCGAAGCGGTGGCGCGCACCGAACCGTGGATCCGCGAGCGGCAGGCGAGCCGCGCCGGGGACCTGCTCATCATCACCGGCCGCGGGAATCAGAGCGACGGCGGGATCGCCGTCGTACGCGAAGCGATCGTGCGGCTCTTCGCGTCGCTGCGCCGGCGTGGTGTGATCGCGCACGTGAAGGAACACACGCCGGGCTCCTTCGTGGTGACACCGGCACCGCTGAGCGCGCTGCGTGAAGCCGGACGCCGGCGGCGCGAGCCGGTGACCGCCGCGCCGGCGGACCCCAAGAACCTGCGATCGCTGGACCCGGCCACGCTCACGCTCTTGCGGCGCGTCGCCCAGCGCGCGCTCGAGCATCTCGGCGCGCAGGATCCGGCGAAGTTCGTGGAGCGGGAGATGGTGGAGCAATTCTCGCTCATCGCGGCCGGCGTCCCCGAGGGGCCGGACCGCGAAGGCCGCCTCCGCGCGGCGCTGCAGGCCCTCCTGCTCGAGTACGACGACCAGTGACCCGTTCCTCCTGCACGATCCACTCCCAGCCAACCCGTCAATGATCCGATCCTCCGTTCGTCTCTCCGTGCTCGCGCTCCTCGCGCCGGCCGCCGCGCTGTTCGCGCAGGACCAGTCACTCCCCGGTTACTCAGGCACCGCGGCGCCGCCCGAGCGGGCGCTCGAAGCGAGCACCGCCGCGCACATGTCCGCCGACACCGCGCGCGCCGAATCGCGCGCGCTGTCGCACCAGATCCACATCGCCGGCACGCCGGCGCAGGCATGGACGCGCGACTTCGTCGTCGCCGCGATGAAATCGTGGGGGATGGAGACCGAAGTGCGCGAGTACGTGGTATGGATGCCGCACACGACCACGATCCAGGTCTGGCGCGTTGCGCCCGACACGGTGGCCCTGAACCTCGCCGAGGGTCCGGTGCCGCAGGACACGACGTCGTGGAACGAGACCGAAGCCGTGATCGCCAACGGGTACAGCGGCACGGGCGATGTGAGCGGCCAGGTGGTGTACGTGAACTACGGACTCATCGAGGATTACGCGCAGCTCGATTCGATGGGCGTCTCGGTGAAGGGGAAGATCGCGATCGCGCGCTACGGGCGGTCGTACCGCGGCATCAAAGCGCGCGAGGCGGAAAAGCGCGGTGCGCTGGGACTCATCATCTACAGCGATCCGGCCGACGATGGATTCGTGCGCGGCGATGTCTATCCCGCGGGACCGATGCGGCCCTCGCAGGGCGTACAGCGGGGCAGCGTGATGAACGATGACGGCGACCCGAGCACGCCCGGCTATGGCAGCAAGGCGGGCGCGCCGCGCATTCCGCTCGACAAGATGGCGGTGCCGCACATCCCGGTGATCCCGATGTCGTACGGCAACGCGGCGCAGCTGCTGCGGGGACTCAACGGCGCGGCGATCCCGCAGAGCTGGCAAGGCGGACTGTCGTTCCGCTATCACGCGGGGCCGGGCCCGGTGGCGGCGCACCTGATCGTGCACTCGGACACGGCGACGGCGGCGTACAAGAAGATCTGGGACACGTTCGGCATCGTGCGCGGCACGGAGCTTCCCGACCAGATCGTGATGGTCGGCGGCCACCGCGACGCGTGGGGTCCCGGCGCGAACGACAATGTGAGTGGCACGGTGAGTGTGCTCGAATCCGCGCGCGCGGTGATGGCCGAGGTGAAGGCGGGGCACAGGCCGAAGCGCACGATGATCTTCGCCACGTGGGACGCCGAAGAGTGGGGACTGCTCGGCTCCACCGAGTACGTGGAGGAGGATTCGCTGCGGCTGATGCGGGGCGGCATCGCGTATCTCAACCAGGATTCTCCGGCGTCCGGTCCGCGGATCGGCGGCGGCGGTTCGCCGTCGCTCCGCCCGATGATCCGCGACGTCATGGCGCACATCCAGGATCCGAGCGGGAAGGGCACGGTATATCAAGTGTGGCGGCAGCAGGCGAAGGTCGCCGACAGCGCACAACCGCCAATGGGCGATCCGGGCGGCGGGTCCGACTACGCGGGCTTCTACAATCACATCGGCATCCCGATGGCCGAGTGGGGATTCGGCGGCGCCGGCGGCGTGTACCACTCGCTGTACGATTCGTACCACTGGATGGCGACGTACGGCGATACGTCGTACCAGTACCACGCGACCGCGGCGAAGGTCGGCGCGATGATGATGTGGCGTCTCGCGAACGCGGAGATCCTGCCGTACGACTATCAGGAATACGCGAGCACGATGAAGAAATACCTGCCGGCGATGGACAGTGCGCTCAAGAAGAAGGGATGGTATTCGGGCGATACGGCGCTGAGTGCGTCGATCGGGCGCCTGGGACGCGCGGCGGCGGAATTCGCGGCGGCGCGCGATGCGCAGCTTGCGCGCGGCTCGGTGTCGAAGGAGAGGGCGGCGAAGACGAATGCCGCGCTGCTGAAGGTGGAGCGCGCGCTGCTCCGGCCGGAAGGGCTCAAGACGCGCCCGTGGTTCCGCAACCTGATCTACGCGGCGGACGTGGACAACGGCTACGCCGACATGGTGTTCCCATCGGTGGGCGAAGCGATGCGCACCGGCGACAAGGCGCTCGTCTTCAGTGAGATCGCCGACCTGGCGTCGCGCTTCGACGCGGCGACGCGTGCCGTGAACGAAGCGACGGCCGCGATCAAGTGATGCACGAACCGGGTGGAGCGCTTCGGCGCTCCACCCGGCGTCACTCCGCTCAGAGGTCGGCCGGCGTTTCGGGCGGCGGTCCCGATTTCCGTTTCGGCGATGGCGGCGCGAGCGGCTCGAACGGGTCCGCGACGATGGAGAGGATTCCGTCGCGCGGTGACGTGCGCGCGCGCGGACCATCGGCGAGATCGACCGGAAGTGCGACGGACCGTTCCCGGTCGGACTGCGGATTGCTGCCGCCGTCCGGGATGGTGCGCGATGGCCGCCGCACCGGCTCCGGCCGCGGCCGCTTCCCCAGATACGCCCGCGGCATGCTCACGCCCCGAAGGGATGCCGCCGGCGTCTCGCTCGCGCCGCGCCGCCGAAGGACGAGCACGGTGCGCCGCGGCGCTTCGCCGTGCGGGAATTCGCGGATGATCGCGTGGCCGAGGTCGGGGAGCGTCGCGAGGAAGGGCGGCGTCGGAACGCTCGCGGCACGCCGGATACGCGGCGCATCCGGCGACGCGACGCCGCGCGCGGCCCGCGGCACCGGAGGCGGCGACTGGCGCGGCACCGGGACGATCAGATCCAGGTCCACGGTGATGTCGACCACGGGTTCCCGTGAGCGCGGCGGCTCGAGCACGAGCAGTTGCCGGCGCTCATCGCGGCCGCCGACCGCGGCGCCCACGCCGCTGCACGCGCATCCGACATGCAGGCCCAGATCGACGAGCACCTGCTCGCGCGACATCATTCGCTGCGCGAGCTCCGCCATCGGATCATCGGCGGACAACTCCGCGAGCACGCGCCCGCCGGCGCGGTCCCGCAGCGCTTCGTCACTCGGCGAGCCGCCGGGCATCGAGAGGGAGCGCCGGCGGTCGGGCGGGAGGATGCTCTCGAAGAATTGCGGCTGCGCGGCCGGGCTGACTCCGCGCTCACGGCAGAGCGCCAGCAGATCGGCGGGTGCGATCCGTTCATTGATCGACGCATCGTCCGCGCCTGGGCACGCGCCGGCGTACGTGATGTGCAGCATGCGCGCGCCGTACGCGGAGCGCAGATACCGCGCAACGGCCACGGGTGGCGCGGCGAGCGAGATCATCCACGGCGCGAGATCGTCGCCGGCGCGCAACAGCCGCTCGCGCACGAGCGGACACGAGCAGAGGATCGCCGGGTCGGCGTTGCGGTCGGCGAGCTCGCTGAGGCACGCGCCGGCGACGAGCTCGTCGCCCCAACTCGCGGGGAAGGCGGACGCGTAGCCGAGCCGCTGGCAGGCGTGGGCGAGCTGGACGGGGGTGGCGGGAAGAGCGGCGAAGACGGCGTCGGCGCCGAGGATGATGACCGACGGTACCGTCTGCGACGGAGTGGCGCCGCGCGGCATCAGGGGAAGTTGGTCCGCAGGGGCACGGCGAAAATTGCCACAACAGGGGGTGCGCTGTCCAGCGCCCGCGTCTTCCCTCCGGACGCTCGATGACGCTATCGTCATGGGCCGGCGGCTGCCGGATCCCCAACGGAGCGGTGCCGTGATCGAGTCGGTCGTGGTGAAGGTCCCGGGGTCGACGTCGAATCTCGGAGCGGGATTCGACTGCGTGGGCATGGCGGTGGACCGCTGGCTGACCGTGACCGTGCGCCGTGACGCGTCGGGTACATTGACGCCGCGCGTGGTGCGCCACGGCACGCTCGAATCGCTCGCGGCCGTGCGCCCCGAGCGCGATCTCGATCTTCACCGCCTTCCGCGCCGCGTGCACGGCCGCCGGCACGCCGGTGCCGACCGGTCTCGTGTTCGAGGCGATCTCCGACATCCCGGTCGCGCGCGGGATCGGCTCGTCGGCCGCGGCGCTCGTGGCCGGCGCGGCGCTGGCCAACGCGATGCTCGCGCTGCGCTTGGACGCGCGGGCGCTCGCCGGTCTCTGCGCGACGCTCGACGGCCATCCGGACAACGTGGCGCCCTCGGTGTACGGCGGCGCGGTGCTCGCGCTCGCCGGCGATCCGTTCGTCGTGTCGCCGCTGGACGTCCATCCGTCGCTCGTCTTCATCTTCGCGGTGCCGGACTTCGCCGTGGAGACGAAACGCGCGCGCGCCGCGCTGCCGAACGTCGTGCCGCACGTGACGGCGGTGCAAGCCGCGGCACGGAGCGCGGCATTGGTGCGCGGGCTCGCCACCGCGGAGCCGGCGCTGCTCGCCGCCGCGCTCGATGACGTGCTGCACGTGCCGCACCGCCGCGCGCTCGTGCGCGGCTATGACGCCGTGAACGCCGCCGCCATCGCCGCCGGCGCGTTCGGCGCGACGCTCAGCGGCTCCGGCTCCGCGCTGGTGGCGATCGCGCGCACGGATGACGCCGCGGCGGTGGAGACCGCCATGGCCGGCGCCTGGCAGGAGAAGGGGATCGCCGTCGAGACCTTCCATACCGGGCGCCGCGTGCGCGGGTACGAAGTCCAATCGGTGGTGGAGTCGGCGCGCCAATGGCCGGGGTGACTTCCCGCACCCGCTATCTTTCGGCATGAGCCCCACGGTCGAGCCGCCCCCCAACGCGATGCAGCGGCGCATCGGCGAACTGCCGGAACTCACGGCCGAGGAAACGCTCCGCTACAGCCGCCACTTGCTGCTGCCGCAGGTCGGCGAGGAAGGACAGCGCCGGCTGAAAGCGTCGCGCGTGCTGCTCATCGGGGCCGGCGGCCTCGGATCGCCCGCGGCGCTGTACCTCGCCGCCGCCGGCATCGGCACGATCGGTCTGGTGGAATTCGACACGGTGGATCTCACGAACCTGCATCGCCAGCTGCTGCACGGCACGGCCGATGTGGGCCACCCGAAGATCGAATCGGCGCGCGCGCGGATCGCGGCGCTGAATCCGAACGTTCGCCTCGAGGCACACGCCGAACGGCTCTCGTCGGCGAATGCGCTCGGGATCGTGGAGCGCTACGACCTGGTGGTGGACGGCAGCGACAATTTTCCCACGCGCTACCTCGTCAACGACGCGACGGTGATGACCGGCCGGCTGAACGTGCACGGCAGCGTCTTCCGCTTCGACGGACAGGCGAGCGTCTTCGGCGCGCCGGACGGCCCCTGCTATCGCTGCCTCTTCCCCGAACCGCCGCCGCCGGGCTCGGTGCCGGGCTGCGATGAAGGCGGTGTGCTCGGCGTGCTCCCCGGACTCGTGGGGATCATCCAGGCGACGGAGACGCTCAAGCTCATCCTCGGCGCCGGCGATCCGCTCATCGGCCGGCTGCTGCTGGTGGACGCGCTGCGGATGCAATTCCGCACCCTGAAATTCGAGCGCGACCCGATGTGCCCGGCGTGCGGCACGCGCACGCTGCGCCAACTCATCGACTATGAGGCGTTCTGTGGCCTGGCGGCGCCCGACGCGTCGCTCGAGATCAGCGCCGCGCGAACTCGCCGAGCGCATCGCGGCGGGGACGCGGCCGGTGCTCATCGATGTGCGTGAGCCACGCGAATGGGAGCTGGCGCGCATCGAAGGCGCGCGTCTCGTGCCGCTCGGCACGCTCGAGGCGGCGATCCCGTCACTGGACCGGACATCCGACATCGTCGTGTACTGCAAGTCGGGCGCGCGGAGCGCGAACGCGGTGCGGCAGCTGCGCGCCGCGGGATTCACCCGCGTGCGGAATCTGGCCGGCGGGATCCGGCAATGGAGCGACGAGGTCGATCCATTGGTGCCGCGCTATTGAGCGACCTCATCACAGTATTCGCCGCCGCCGGCGCGTTCGGCGCATTGCTCTCGGCGTATCCGTCCATGGTCGAGCGCCGGTCGGATCGGCGACTCCCGGTCGGCCCCGATGGGATCATTCGGGGCGCGGAACCTATCGAGCTCGGCCGCGGCGGCCGGGGCGTGCTCATCCTCCACGGCTTCGGCGACACGCCGGAGAGCGTGGCGGCGCTTGCCCAGTCACTGAAAGCTCGAGGATACACTGTGCGCGTGCCGCTCCTCGCCGGCCACGGGCGCACGTTGCGCGAGTTCGCGAAGAGCGACGCAGAGCAATGGCTTGCCGGGACACGCGAAGCTCTCGCGCAATTGCGGGCGATGTGCACGAGCATCTCGATCGTGGGTCAATCGCTTGGCGGCGTGCTCGCCACGCTGCTCGCGCAAGAATCGTCCGATCTGCACGCTCTCGTACTGCTCGTCCCGTATTTCGACGTGCCGCCCTTCGTGCGGCGGATCATGCCACTCGAACCACTCATGCAGCGGCTGCTGACCTACATCAACACGTCCGATGACCGCTCGATCCACGATCCCGCCGCGCGCGCCCGCTCATTAGCCTTCGGCGCTACGACGCCGCGGCTCACCGGCGAGCTGACGCGGATTGCCGATCGCGGACGCGCCGCGCTGCCGCAATTGCGCGTGCCCACGCTCTACGTGCAGGCGCGCGAGGACAACCGGATCGCGCCGGCGGTGGCCGAGCGTGCCTACGCCGCGATCGGCTCGGCGACGAAGCGATTGGAGTGGCTCGATGGGACGGGGCACGTCATCGCGGCGGACTTCCAGCGCGCACGCGTGGCGCAGCTCACCGCGGAGTGGCTCGACGCGCGCTAACTGAGAACGGTGACCGTCACCTGTTCGCCGAAGCGGCCGCCGAGCGAGCGGAGGAACGTCTCCATCGCGGCATGCGTGCCGAAGACGTAGCGCTGCAGGAAGCGGAAGAACGGTTGCTGCACCGTGCCCTCTTCCGTGATCGTGACCGTGCTGCCGGTGCTGTCGGGAAGGATCTGGAAGATCCACCGGCCGCCGAACCCGGCATCTTTCGTGGTAATCGCGTTCACGACACGGTTCGGCCGGACCGTGACCGTCGCTTCATAGTCGAGGACGCCGGAACCGGCCGTCTCACGCCACGCCGTGTGGCCGTTCGACGCGGGCAGGCGGGAGACCGATTTCACATCCTTGCGCCACTGCGGATACGCCTCGACATCCGTGATCGCGTCGTACACGGAATCGGGGGGCACCGCAAAGCGGGCGCGCACCGTCGCCAGATGATCCTGCGGCAAGCGCGCGCCCACGGTGTATGCGATCGCGACGGCAGCGACGAGCACGCCGAACAGCACGAGGATCCATTTCAGCATGGGTGATCTCCCCGTGTCGTGCGCGTTCGCGCGATCAAGTCACCCGGTTGATCCAGTCGGTCGTGATCTCCTTCGCCTTGTCCCGCGCCTCTTCGCCCGCTTCACGGGCTTCGCCGAAGAGCGTGCGGCCGGCATCGAGCGCGCCCTGCCCGACCTCGGTGGCGCCCATCTTCATGCGCTCCACCGTCGGCGCGAGCTTCGCCACGATCCGCTTGCGCGCGGAAGTCTTCTTCTTGGGCGCGGTCTTCTTCTTCGCAGCGGCCTTCCGCTTCGGCGCCGCCTTGCGCTTCGCCGTCTTCCGCTTCGCGGGCTTGCGTCCTTTCGCCTTGGGGCGGGACGCCTTCTTCTTCCTCTTCGCAGCCATGAGAGTACTCCCGATGGATTGATGGTCCTGTGCGCCGCCGCGAGAGCGAGCGGCACACCGCCTAGTATGCATCGGCGGGCCGAGTGCCGCCAGCGCGCATGGTGGTGCAGAGCGGGGATTCCGGGGTATATTCGCGCTGTACCCAATCCCATGAGGTCTGTCATGCGATCCATGATCACCGCAGTCGCTATCCTCGGCGCCGCCGCGTTCATTCCCGCGGGCTACACGGCGATTCCCGATAAGGCGTCGGCCGACATGTCCCAGGCCGTGTACACGGCTTCGGGATCCAACTGGGAAGTGAAAACCGGCCCGGCCCACATCTTGTTCAATGACAAGGACATGGGCACCACGGGATCGGCGACGAGCGCGACGATCGAACAGCTCGCGAAGCCGATGCATCCCGAGTCCTACGGCGTGTTCATCGGCGGCAAGAATCTGGCCGACCCGGCGACGCGCACGTACACCTACTTCCTCGTGCGCGGGGACGGCAAGTATATGGTCAACGTCATGAACGGCACGAAGGCGACGGCGATCGTCCCGTGGACCGCGAGCCCGAACGTTCCGACGGAAGATGCGAGCGGCAAGGCGACGTACGCGCTGAACGTCCACGTCGCGCCGACCGAGATCCATTTCCAGGTGAACGGCAAGCTGGTGGCGACCGTGCCGAAGGGGATGAACCCGGTGGACGGCATCTCCGGACTCCGCATCAATCACAATCTCCATCTGATGGTCACGCCGGTCACGGTCTCGAAGTAGCTGCGCACGCACGGAGGAGCGCGCCGGCCGTCAGGCCGGCGCGCTCTTTCACATCCAGGGGGCGCGGGCACGCGCCCGCGCGCGGCGGCCCGCGCCGGCGTTATCTTGCGCAGTCGCAGTTCCTTCCCGAACAGGCCGTGGTGTGCGTGAATCGATCGCTGCTCGCGGTTCTCGTGTGCTTCTCGGCGTGCAGTCCGCTGGCGAAGGTGCCGCCGCCTGCCCCGAGCAATGCGCCGCACAAGGTGGACTCGCTGCCCGCGGCCGTCACCGCGACGCCGGTCGCCGGCGCCGCTCCGGCCGCGGTGGCGGCCAAACCAGTGGCCGGTGCGCCGCGTGCCGCCGTCGCACCACGCACTCCCGTAGCGCCCCCCTCGGGCTCCATCGCGACGCCGGTGGATCCGTTCGCGCGCGTCGATCGCATGGACTGGCCCGGGCCCAATCGCTACCGGTCAGCCAGCGGCCAACCGGGTCCCGACTACTGGCAACAGCGCGCCGACTACGACATCGCCGCGACGCTCGACACCGCTGAGCAGCGGATCGACGGCCGCGTCACGATCACCTACACGAACAATTCGCCCGACACGCTGACATTCCTCTGGCTGCAGCTCGATCAGAACCTGTACCGCGAGGGAAGTCTCGGCAGCACGCTGCACGCGGAGGAAACGCGCTGGGGCGCGCGCGGCTTCCGCGGCGGGTACGACGTCAAGAATCTGAGCGTGAACGGGAAGCCTGCGCTCCCGCTGATCGATGACACGCGCATGCGCGTGAAGCTCGCCTCACCGCTCCCGCCGCACGGCGGTCGCGTGACCGTGGCGATGGACTACGATTTCCGCGTCCCGGACCATGGCTCCGACCGGATGGGGCGCGATGGGCGCCTGTTCGAGATCGCCCAGTGGTATCCGCGCATGGCGGTGTACGACGACGTGCGCGGCTGGAACACGGATCCGTATTACGGCCAGGGCGAATTCTATCTCGAGTACGGCGACATCGACTACGCGATCACCGCGCCGGCGGGCTACACGATCGCGGGGAGCGGCGTGCTGCAGAACGCCGCCGACGTGCTGACGCCGGCGCAACGGAGCCGGCTGGCGGAAGCGGCGCACACCGACCGCATCGTGCCGATCATCGCGGCGGGCGAAGACGCGGCCACGCCGCGCGCCGGGACGAAAACCTGGCGCTTCCGCGCGCAGAACGTGCGCGATGTCGCGTGGGCGGGCGCGCCCGATTTCCGCTGGGATGCGACGAGCTGGAACGGGATCCTGATGCAGGCCTACTACGAGATCGAGAAGGCCGGTGCCTCGTGGCAGCGCGGCGCCGAATGGACGCGCTGGAGCATCCGTTTCTATTCGCAAATGGTGCATCCGTATCCGTATCCGCAGGCGACGAGCGTCGCGGGCCCGGTGGGGGGCATGGAATATCCGATGTTCGTGATGGTGCACTACGGCAAATCCCTCGCGGACACCGGGGCCGTGTTCAGCACGATCGATCACGAGCAGGGGCACGAGTGGTTCCCGATGCTGGTGGGATCGAACGAGCGGCGATACGGCTGGATGGACGAAGGGATCAACACGTACATCAACACCTTCTCGAACGAAGCGCACGGCCCCGACTCGACGCGGTGGACACAGTACATGGACGAGTGGCGGCGTGCGGTGCTCGACGGGACGCAGGCACCGCTCATGACTCCGGCGGACCGCATCAATACCGGTGCGCTCGGCGCGGTGGCGTACCGGAAGCCGGGCGCGGTGCTGCTCGCGCTCCGGAACCATGTCGTCGGGCCGGCGACGTTCGACGAGGCGCTGCGGGAGTACGCGCGGCGGTGGGCCTTCAGGCATCCGACGCCGGGAGACTTCTTCCGCACGATCGAGAACGTGAGCGGCAAGGACCTCGCGTGGTATTGGACCGCGTTCTTCTACAGCGATGATGTGCTCGACATTGGCGTCGACACCGCCTTCACGGTGATCACGCGCGCGGGGATGCGCGCCGTCGTCCGGCTGTCGAAGAACACGAGCATCCCGTTCCCGGTGGAGATGCGGCTCAAATTCGCCGATGGCTCGGTGCGCACGGTGATGCTCCCGGTGGAGATCTGGACCGCCGGCGACCGGTACGATGCGCTGATCGCGGTCACGAGTCCCGTCACGGGCGTGCGGCTCTGGCCCGACCCGACGGTGCCCGATTTCGAACCCGCGAACGACCTATGGGGCGATGCGCCTCCGGCGAATCCGAGCGCGCGGTCCGCCGCCCCGTCCTCGATCGCACCGGTCTCGCCCTAGCTGCATCCGGCGGTGACGGCGCTCCCTCGGGCGCAGCCATGAGGGGGTGGCAATCGGCTTACATCGCGTAGTACCGCGCCCTACGGCATCCACCTTGCGCGGCGACGATCATTCGCCGTGTTCGTGGAGTTCTCAAGTTCCGGCCGGAGGGATTCATGATAGCCGCCAGCAGAGGTGGCAAGGTCGCTGTCGCACGCGATGCGGAAATGGCGCGCGGAGCGTTCACCGGACCGATCCTGGTCGCGAGCGATGCATTGAAGGGTGCGGACGCCGCACTCGCGGCCGGACGTGTGCTCGGCACGCTGACCGGCAGTGCGGTGTCGGTCATTTCGGTCGTCGAACCGCTCGCCTTCGTAGGTGGCGGCGCGTCCGTCACGGCCCCCGACGTCTACGTGCCGCTCGATCCGGCGCTCGAGGCCAAGCGTCTCGACGACCAGAAGATGCTCGTGAAGGAGCAGATGAAGCGGTTGGGCGTCGTCGACGCGTGGGAGATCGCCATTCGCGAGGGCACACCCGCGCAGGAGATCGCGGAGCGCGCCAAGGAGATCGGCGCGGGCATGGTGGTGGTGGGCCTCACGCGGCATTCCGTGCTGGACCGGCTCCTGCTCCGCGAGCGCGCCCTCAACATCGTGCGCGGATCGCATGTGCCCGTGCTCGCCGTTCCGGGTGAACTGCCCGGCCGTCCCGAGCGCATCATAGTGGGCGTGGACTTCACGCCGGCGAGCCTGGAGGCCGCGCGTGCGGCGTTCGTGGTCGCCAGCGCGGACGCGATGGTCCAGCTCGTGCACGTACGCGCTTCGGAGACGCGCGCTCCGGATGTGCTGGCCGAGTGGCATGCGAACTATCAGAACGCGCTCGATGGCGGGTTCGCGCTGTTGGAATCGCAGATCGACATACCACCCGGCGTGCAGCTCGAGCATCACGCGATCAGCGGCCGCGTCGCGCAGACACTGCTCGCGCGCGCCGAGGAGTGGAAGGCCGATCTCGTCATCGTTGCCACCCATGGCGGCGGCCCCATTCGCCGCATGACCGCCGGCAGCGTGACGTCCCAGGTGATCCGCCAAGCGAACCGCCCCATCCTGGTCATCCCGGCCCGCTGACCCTCGTCAGGGAAATCCTGACAAAACTGTGGGTGGATGACCGCCGGACTTCGCAGTGTTCCCGACGTAATGTCAGCGACGGGAGTTACGGAGGATCCGGTGGAGCAATGGGCAATAACATGACGGTATGGCGGGCGGCGCTCGGCGTGCCGCTCTGGGTGAAGCTGCTCGGTGCGAACGTGATCATCGCGGTCGCGGCGGTGTTCGCCGTGCGCTCGGCGGCCGCGTCCGCGGGGATGAGCACCGAGCCGCTGATGGAGAGCATGTTCGCCGCACTGGCGGTGAGCGGCGTGATCAACATCATGCTGGTCGTGATCGCGCTGCGGCCACTGCGTACGCTGGAGCGCACGGCGGCGTCGGTCTGGCGCGGCGACACGAGCGCGCGCGTGCCGCCGTCGCTCCTCGCGGACCGGGACATGGCGCGGGTGGGCCACACGCTGAATCTCGTCGTCGACGCGCTGACGGCGGATCGCGCGCGCGCCCAGCGGTTCGCGGTGCAGATCATGCGCCAGTCGGAGACCGATCAGGCCGGGGTCGCACACGAGCTGCACGAGTCCGCGGCGCAGACGCTCGCGGCCCAGATGCTGCAGCTGTCCGCGATCGCCCGCGCGACGTCCGATGAGGAGACGCGCGACCAGCTCACGCAGGTGCGCGCGCTGACGGCGGAGACGCTCGATCAGCTGCGCGCGCTCGCCCTGCGCATGCACCCGCTGTCGCTGGACCACCTGGGTCTGGAGGCAGCGCTGCCCCGCTTGGCGAACAGCGCACGCGAGCGGTACGAGCGTCCGGTGGATCTTTCCCTCGAGTTGCTGGACGATGTGCCGGTGGAGATCGCATCCGTGATCCACAGCGTCGCCGATGAGGCCATCGCCGCCGCCCTGGAGTCGGGGAATGCCACGTTCGTGCGCCTGTGCCTGACCGCGCGCGACGGGGAAGCACGACTGGTGATCGAGCATGATGGGACCGTGAGCGAGGAGATGGCGAGCACTTTTGCAGCGCGGCAGCGGGTGGTACTTGCCGGCGGCCGCTACGACGTGTCGTATTCACCTGTGTCAGGAACCCGCATCGAGGCGACCCTGTCGCTCGCGGCGATGGCGGGTCCGGAGGAAATCCAATGATCGATGTCATCAAGGTCGTACTGGTCGATGATCACGCGGTCGTGCGCCGGGGCCTCAAGGCGGTCCTGGGCATGGCGCGCGACATCCAGGTCATCGGCGAAGCCTCGAATCCCGAGGACGCCATCGCGATGGTGAGCCGTCTCAAGCCCGATGTGGTCCTGATGGACTTGACGATGCCGGGGGGCGACGGCGTGAGCGCGACCAAGGCCATCGTGGCGTTGCCGAACCCGCCGCGTGTGCTCATCCTCACGATGCACACCGAGGAGGAGTACCTCATGCCCGCCCTCAAGGCCGGTGCGAGCGGCTATCTCGTCAAGAGCGCGGCCGACCGTGAGCTGCTGGACGCGGTGCGCGGCGTGGCGCGCGGCGACATGTACGTGCAGCAGAACGCCGGCCGCATCCTGGCGCGCGGCGTGATCGCGAAGGATCCCGCGGCGCAGGAGCGCAAGCGCTTCGACAAGCTGACGGATCGCGAGCGCGATGTGCTGGTGGGCGTCGCGAAGGGCTACTCGGCGCGCGAGATCGGCGCGAAGCTCTCGATCAGCCCGAAGACGGTGGACACGTACAAGCAGCGGGTGAACGAGAAGCTCGGCTTCACGCACCGGGCGGAATACGTGCAGCTGGCGATCCGGCTTCGCCTGCTGAATGGTGATGAGGGGTGAAGCGGCGCCGCGCGGATCCCGGCAAGCGAAAGGCTTCGCCGGCCTCCAAGCCGAAGGCGGCCCGCCGCGTGAGATCACCGCTCATGGAGGCGGTGCGCAGCGGCGATGCGGCGCTGGTCGCGGCGCTCGACACGTTCCACGCGGACGTGATCGCGATCTCGGTCGACGCGATCGTCTGCGTCGATGAAGAGCAGCGGATCATCCTGTTCAACCGCGGCGCCGAGATCACGTTCGGCTACGCCGCGGCGGAGATCATGGGAGAACGCCTCGATGTGTTGATCCCGGAGAGCGTGCGGCAACATCACGCCAGGGACGTCGAGCAGTTCGGCCGTTCTCACGTCGCCGCGCGGCGCATGCACGAGCGCGGCGGGATCTTGGGCCGCCGGAAATCGGGTGAACTCTTCCCCGCCGAAGCATTGATCTCCCATCTCGACGTATCCGGTCGCCATGTGTACACCGCCGTGGTCCGCGACATGACGGAACGATACCGCGCCGAAGAGGAGCGCATCCGGCTCCTGGAGGCCGAACGCCGCGCGCGTGAGGCCGCGGAGGAGGCGACGCGCGCCCGCGACATCGTGCTGGCGGTGGTCTCGCACGACCTGCGCCAGCCGCTGAGCGCGATCTCGATGATCGCGAGCGCGCTCGCGCAGCCCGATGACGTCACCATGGAGATGCGGCAGGACCTCGCGGGCAGCATTGGGCAATCGGCGCAGTGGATGCACCGCATGCTGCAGGACCTGCTCGACGCATTGAACATCGAGGCCGGCCGGCTTTCGATGGAGCCGCACGAGGAATCCCCTGCGGACCTCATCGCCCGCGCCCAGGCGCTGATCCGGCCGGTGGCCGACGAAGCGGGGCTGCGATTCGAGACGCGCGTCGAGCCGAAGCTGCCGCGGCTCCTGGTGGATGCGCAGCGCGTGACCCAAGTGCTCGCGAACCTCGGGTTGAACGCCTGCAAGTTCACGCCACCCGGCGGGCAGGTGATGCTGCGCGCGTTCCGGGTGCCGGAAGGCATTCGCTTCGAGGTCGAAGACACGGGGCGCGGGATCGCCGAGAGCGATCTCCCGCACGTGTTCGATCGCTTCTGGCAGCGGCGCGGCGCGGCGAAGCGCGGCACGGGGCTCGGACTCGCCATCGCCCGGGGCATCGTCGAGGCGCACGAGGGCCGTGTCGAAGTGGCGAGCACGCTGGGCCGCGGCAGTGTCTTTTCCTTCGTATTGCCGCTCAGGACGTGAGCCCCGAACCGGTGACCGGTGGGGCCGCTCGGAAGTCCTTATGGCATCACCCACTGAGCGCGCCGTAATTGGCGCAGCCGGCGTGGCGGGTTAGATTGTAAAGCGGTAGTCCGGGTCGCCGAACGGGCGTCCGGAACACCGTGCGGGCGCGCCGCTCCGGTTCGCCCGTTCATTATCGCCGAAGGAAGGTCCCGATGCCGCATTTCGGAAGCTGGGCCGCGCACTGGTGGATGCCGATCCTGTTCGTCGTAATCGCCGGCCATTTGACCAACGTCTGTGTCACGCTGTTCCTGCACCGCTCGCAAACGCACCGGGGCGTGACGTTCAGCAAGCTCGTCGAAGTGCCGATGCGGTTCTGGCTCTGGCTCTCGACCTCCATCGTCACCAAGGAATGGGTGGCGGTGCACCGCAAGCACCACGCGTTCGCCGACCGCGATGGCGATCCGCACAGCCCCGTGCTCGAAGGGCTCCGGAACATCATCCTGAAGGGCGCGTTCTATTACCGGCAAACGGTCAAGATCCCCGAGATCCTCGAGAAGTACGGGAAGGGAACGCCGAGCGACTGGCTCGAGCGTGTCGTGCTCTCGCGGCGGCCGTGGATCGGCATCATCCTGATGCTCGGCATCGACATCTACCTGTTCGGCTTCTACGCCGGCCCGCTGGTGTGGGCGGCGCAGATGCTCTGGATCCCCTTCTGGGCAGCGGGGATCATCAACGGCGTCGGCCACGCGCTCGGCTACCGGAATTACGATGTGAAGGATGAGAGCCGGAACATCCTGCCGATCGCGATCTGGCTCGGCGGCGAAGAGTTGCACAACAACCATCATGCCGATCCGCACTCCGCCAAGTTCCAGGCGAAGTGGTATGAGTTCGACATCGGCTGGGCCTACATCCGGTTGATGCAATTGTTCGGATTGGCCAAGGTCCGCTACGCGCGGGCGTGAGTCGCCGGCGGCGCGCATCGCGCCGCCGCGCCGGGAGATCAACTCATGGACGTGACATGCACCCGCTGCGGCAAGACGCGCGCGGGGTTGGAGCGCCAGCCGTTCCCCGGAGCGATCGGGGCGCGCGCGCTCGCGGAGATCTGCGCCGAGTGCTGGGCGCAGTGGCTGCAACAGCAGAAGATGCTGATCAACCATCATGGGCTGAACCTGATGGACCCTCAGGCGCGCACCTTCCTCACGCGCAGCATGGAAGCGTTCCTGTTCAAGACGGGGAAGGAGGAACAGGTGGATACCAGCAAAGAAGGCAGCATCAACTGGTGAGTCCGCGCCGCGCGCTCACGCCGATCGCGATCGCGCTGGTGATCACCGCGTGTGCGACGCCGCGGCCCGCGGCCGCGCCGCTGGCCACCACCATGCAGCTCGAGCATGAGACCGCATGGGGTGCATGCGCGGACGCGGTGGATGCCGACTGGGTGAACTGCGTGGTCGAGCACCTTTCCATGCGCCAGAAAGCGGCGCAGATGGTGTGGCCCAACTCCTTCGCCGAATACACGGCGCGCGACATGCCCGCGTGGCGGAAGCTCACGCGCACGGTCACGCGCGACGAGGTGGGCGGGATCATCATGTCGGTGGGGTCTCCGCTCGAGTTCGCCTCGAAGGTGAACGACCTGCAAACGCTGAGCGACCTGCCGCTGCTCATCAGCGCCGACTTCGAGACGGGGGCAGGCTTCCGCGTGCGCGGCGGCTACTTCCTGCCCAACGCGATCGACCTGGGCGGCGCGGTGAACTTTCCGCCGTCCATGGCGCTCGGCGCCACCGGCGACACGGCTCTCGCTTATTTGGATGGATGGGTCACGGCGCGCGAAGGGCGCGCGCTGGGCGTGCAGATGAACTTCGCGCCGGTGCTGGACGTCAACAACAATCCGGCGAATCCGGTGATCAGCGTGCGTTCGTTCGGCGCCGATCCGGCAGCGGTCGCTCGGCTGGGCGTCGCCTACGTGCGCGGCGTGCAGAATGGCGGCATGATCGCGACGGGGAAGCACTTCCCCGGTCACGGCGACACCGGGACCAACTCCCATCTCGCGCTGCCGGTGGTGAACGCCTCACGCGCTCGGCTCGACAGCGTGGAGCTGGTGCCCTTCCGCGCGGCGATCGCGGGCGGTGTGGCCGGCATCATGACGTTCCACGGCTCCATGCCGGCGCTCGACTCGAGCGGTGCGCCCGGCACGCTGTCGCGCGCGGTGCTCACGACGCTGCTCCGCGACTCGCTGGGCTTCAAGGGTTTGGTGATCACGGACGCGATGGACATGGGCGCCATCGTCGACACGTACGGCAGCGCCGAGGCGACCATGCGCGCGGTGACGGCGGGCGCTGACGTGCTCCTTCAGCCGGTGGATGCCACGTCGGCGATCGACGCCGTGACGGCGGGCGTCGTGCTCGGGCGGTACACGGAGGCGCGGCTCGATTCGTCCGTTCGGCGGATCCTGCGCGCGAAGCTGGCGGTGGGCCTGCGCGCGCGCCGCCTCGTGAACATGGACAGCGTGCGCTCGATCGTCGGCGATTCGGCGCACGAGTGGGTCGCGCGGCGCATCGCGGAGCGGTCGATCACCGTGGTGCGGGACTCCGCGCACCAGTTGCCATTGGCGCGGATGCCGCACACGACGCGCGTGCTCTCGATCACGTACGCGCACCGGCCCGACCTCGGCGCCGGCGTGACGTTCGACGCGGAACTGAAACGCTGGTTCGGCGGGCTGCGATCCGAGTACGCGGATGCCGATGATCCGGCGCCGGACTATCGGCGGCTCTTGGCGCTGAGCGATTCGGCGGAGGTGGTGATCATCGGCTCGTACGTGGCGCAGAATTATCTGGCGACGACGCTCAACGTGCCGCCGGAGTTCGCGGCGTTCATCGAAGAGCTCGTGCGGCGCGGACGGCATCCGTTGGTCGTGGCCATGGGGAATCCGTACCTGCTGCAGCAAGTGCCGGATGCGCAGACCTATGTCGTGGCGTGGGCGGGCTTCCCGCTGTCGCAATTCGCGGCGGCGCGCGCGGTGCTCGGCTCGGCGCGGGTGAGCGGACGGCTGCCGATCCCGATCCCGCCGTACGCGGCGCTCGGGGCGGGGATCGATTTCGTTCCACTGCCGCTCGGGCCGAACGGACTGCCGAAGTAACCGGTCGCGCGCGCGGTTGACGGAACGCGCCGGCGGCGCTATCCTCGCGTACGAACGGATGCGCGGCGATTAAATTATTCTTTGTTACTAATTCGTGGCGAGCCCTTGACATTAGTCGCATGAAGCGACTAATTAGGCGCCGATGCCCGAACGCCCCGCTTCCGCCGCCTCCCGCCCGACCGCCCGGCGCGCCGCCCTCACGATCGATGTCGTTCTGCTCGCCGCCCAGGGCCGCGGGCTGACGATGCTGCTCGCGCGCGCAGCCGATGCGCGCAGCAAGGAGCGGTGGGAACTGCCGTGGGATGGGGTGCGCGCCGACGAGGCGCTGGAGGATGCGGCCGAACGGATCGCGCACACGGCGCTCGGCTCATCGCTCGTGCAGCTCGACCAGGTGAGCGCGTTCGGCGACCGCCGCCGGCATCCGGGGAACGCGGACCTCTCGGTGGCGTTCCTGGGACTCGTGCCCGGCGGCGCGCCGGGGCCGATGGGCGGCGACACGGCGTGGTTCCCGGTGGATGAACTGCCGCCGGTGCCGCCGCGGCACCGCGCGATGATCGATGCGGCGCTGCTCGCGGTCCGCGCGCGGCTCGATCATTCCCCGATCGCCTTCTCGCTCCTGCCGCCCACGTTCACGCTGAGCCAGCTCCAGGAGGTCTACGAGTTGCTGATCGGCCGCCGCGTGCACAAGGCGAGCTTCCGCCGCGCCCTGCACGCCGCATGGCTGGTGGAGCCCACGGATGAGTGGCGCAGCGAGGGACGCGGCCGTCCCGCCCAGCTCTTCCGCTACGCCCCCCGCAAACGGCGCGGCGGCCGCCGCGGCGTGCGGTTCGACGGCCTGGGTAACGGCTGAGCCACGAGGCGCCCGGCGGGGTTGTCTGGAACTTTTTTTAGTTGCAATATGTATATAAGGCATATTCACCGGAGCGTTCTGTGGGCGCTGAGCGCAGAGTGCGTGAGGTACCGGACAGGGAACGCGCGGACGGCGCCGGGTCGCGGATCGTGCGGCTCCCGAGCGGCGTCAGCTGGCGCGCCACGGTCGTCGCGCGCCTCGTCTCCGATGAGGCCGCCGCCGGCCGCGAGAACGCGCGGCTCGTCGTGCAGCTCGAATGCCTGAGCATGCGCCGGCGCGCGCTGCGCGTGATCGTGCCGGGCGCGCGGTCGTTGGATGCGGTGAGTGAGAGTGCGTTGCGCGAGCTGATCGAACCCAACCCGCTGCGGACCATCCGGCGCGCCAGCTCAGTCTGAGCGGCGCCTCGCCTGCCACTGAATGATGCCGCGCGCGACGGCGACATTGTCCGCCGCGATCCCGTACAACTCCTTGAACGCCGACGCCTGTGTCGAGGCACGCGCTTCCGCGATCACCGGCGGCACATGACCCTCGCGCCGCTTCGGATCGGTGCGACGCTCCACGGACACGCGCGCCTGCACGCTCGGGCTTCCCTCCGGCAGCGCCTCGATCGTGACCACGCCGCCGCCCGGCAGCTCGCGGCTGTAGAGCAGCACGAAATCGTCCATCGGCGTTTGGAACGACGAGGTCCAGAGCGTCACGCGGCCACCACGGATCGAGCTGTCATTCAGAAGAGCAGCGGCGGTTCGGAATCGGCGAACGGATCCAAATCCATGTTCGCCTCCCACGCGGTGGACGCCAGCGACCCGGGCAACTGGAAGATGCCCTCGGCCGGCAGCACCCGGCGCACCGCGATCAGCCGCTGCCCGAACCAGGTGCGATGCGTGCCGGTGCCGGCGAGCTTGTCGATCCGGACCCGTCCGCTGGTGCTGGATGCGTGGATGATGCTGTCCCGCCCGACGTAGATCGCGATGTGCTGCGCGCCTTCCCCGCCATAGAAGAACAGCAGGTCGCCGGGCTGCAGATCGCCCGGTTCCGGGCGGCGGCCGAGTCCGCTCTGCTCGTGAGCGGTGCGCGGGACCTCGAACCCATGAATCAAGAACACGTAGCGCACGAAGCCGGAGCAGTCGAACGCCTTCGGCGTCGAGCCGCCGAGGACGTAGCGCACACCCAGATACTTCCGCGCGGTCTCGACGAAGGTCGCCCCATCGACCACGCCCCGGACCTGGACGCGCTTCGGCGCCGCGTCCGCCGTCTGGGCGGTCGCGTGAGGTGCGGCGATGACCAACACCGCCCCGGCCATCAAGGCCTGGTGCGCCAAGGAGCTTCGCATACAGAATATTGACGACTCAGCCGATGGATGGTTAGACCTTATCCACACTTGTTATACGGCTCATCTTCGGGAAGTTCCGCGCGGCCAGCGGCGGCGGGATGCAGAACGGGCCCCGGCAGATCGCCGGGGCCCGTTCTTTCTTTCTTGTCGATCGGCTTAGACCTTCTGAACGTCAGCGGCCTGCGGACCCTTCTGGCCCTGAACGATCTCGAATTCGACCTTGTCGCCCTCGGCGAGCGACTTGAAGCCGCTGCCAGTGATCGCGCTGAAATGCACGAACACATCGGGGCCGCCCTCATGCGAGATGAAGCCGAAGCCCTTCGCGTCGTTGAACCACTTCACGGTGCCGGTGATGCGAGACATGGTACTTTCCTTTCTAATTGGTGATAGCTGGCATTGATGCCTGACCCCAGTTCCGGACCGACGGAGCGATATCTCCGGCGCGACGCGGCGGTGTCCACGAACGTCTTTCTAATCTAATCTAGCGCACGCCCAATGTGTATTGGCCTGACAATTGCTTGCCGGGAGAGAGTTCCTCCCGGCCGCTGGAGCGCTAGGCCGCGCCGGCGATATACCGGGCGACGCGACCGCACTGCGCGCATTGCAGCGTGACGTGGCTGCGCGGCGGCGGCGGCTTCTTGGACGGGTCGCGGGTGATCGCACCGGAGCATGACGGGCAACTCAACGGCGCACCGGTACGGTCGCTCGCGATGAGCTGCAGCGCCTGGGCCGGATTGTAGGTCGCGGGGCGGGGTTTGCGCATCTTGTCCTCCAAGTCTCTCTCCGGCGACTCCCTACTGGTCGGGAGGCCGATCCTGGCAACGGGATGAACGGACGTTCAGTCTCTTGCCGGAATGAAAGATAACCCATCAAGGGCCCGAAATGTTGTGCGGGCCGAAATCCGGCGTAAGTCGCCCTGGGTGTTCGTGATACCGCGCCGCGCGTGATTCGTTCCTCCGCGGGCCGTTGCGCGGTCAGTCCCAGCGGTGCGGGGGACGCCAGAGGCTCCGGCGATCCACGCGCCAGAGTTTGCTGCGGTCGCCGAACTGCTCGCCGTCGCGGAAGGCGCCGTCATCCGCGGCGCCGTCGGCCATGTCGGCGGATTTCGCCGACGCATCATCGGCGCGGTGCACGATCTCCGCCTCGAGCGTGAGCGGCCGCACGGGACTGCCATTCTCGAGCTGGCCGTGGTGCGAGAGGATGATGTGCTGCAGCTCGAGCCGTTGGTCCTCGGTGAGCAGCGGCTCGCCGCCCGCCGCGGTCTCCGCGAGCCGCTCGTCGAGCATCATCGAGCCGAGGATGACGTGCTCGATGAGGTGTCCCTCGGTCGTGCGGGTGAAGCCTTCCCAGCCGATCCCGTACGCGCGGAGCTTGCCGATGTCGTGCAGCAACACGCCGGCGAGCACGACGTCCTCGCGCGCGCGCATCGCCTTCGCCATCCCGCGCGCGATGTACGCGACCTCCCACACATGCAGGAGCAGGCCGCCGACCTTGCTGTGGTGCCCGCCCACCGATGCCGGTGCGCGCTCGAAGCGCAGACGGAAATCATCTTCATCGTAGAAGAGGCCGAGCACCTTCTTCAGCCGCGCCGACGTCATGCCGCGCCGCATCTCGTCGATCTTGTCCCAGAGCTTCTGCGGGTCCTCGGCGATGTGCGGCAGGAATTGCGAGAGATCGAGCTCCTCGCGCGGGAGGATGCGCACGGGCGCGGTGAGCTTGAGCTGCCGCTTCGCGGCGCCGCGCGCTTCGTAGCGGTCCACCTGGCCGATCGCCTGCACGGCGGCGCCGCGCACGGCGCCGTCGGCCCACCCATCGTCGAGGAGGTTCTTCCAGATCGGTGCGGTGTCGATGTCGCCGGTCGAGTTGCCGAGCGTGAGGATGACGAAGGGGTCGCCGCCGGCGGTGGTCTTCTCCGCGCGCTCCACCACGCGCAGCGTATGCTGGATCCGGGCGCCGACGTCCAGCGCGCGCAGGTCGATGGCGGTCATCAGGTCAGCCCAGCGCGACGATCTCGCCCTCATCGTCGATCCCCATCTCGCACTCGAGGCCGCAGATCCCGCAGATCTTCAGCGCGTGCCACGCTTCCCCGGTCGCCTTCTTCTGCGCCGGCGTCGCGGGCTTCACGATGAGCTTCTTGTAGCTGTACTCACCGCAATTCTCGCAGGCATGGCCCTTGGCCACGCGCTCGGCGCGCGCGAAGGAGATCTTGGCCAAGGTCAGCCCTTCGCGGGCGGCGCGGGCGGGATCTGTTTCACGAGGTCGTCCACGGCGCCCTTGTCGGCCGACCGCGCGAGCAGCTCCTTGATGCCGCCGATCGCCGCCATCACGCCGGACGCCTCCACCGGAAGGAAGACGGTGGTGCCCTTGCCCTGCGCGAGCAGCGGCAGCGCCTCGAGGTACTTCACGCCGAGCAGGTACATCGCGGCATCGGCGGGCGGCAGCGACGCCGTGAGCGATCTTGCGGATCGCCTCGGCCTCCGCCGTGGCGAGCGCGAGGCGGGCTTCGGCCAGTCCCTGGGCGCGGAGCATCGGCGGCTTCCATCTCGCCCTGCGCCGGCTCGATCTGCGACTCGCTGCACGCCTTCCGCTTCGAGGATCGCGGCGCGCTTGCTCGCCTCGGCGTTCGTGACCGCGGCGCGGCGCTCGCGCTCGGCGCGCATCTGCAGTTCCATCGACTGCTGGATATCGCGCGGCGGCTCGATCGCTCTGCAGTTCGACGCGCGTGACGTCGACGCCCCAGCCGAGCGAGGCTTCCTCGATCGATCTCGCGCATCCGCTTGTTGATCTGGTCGCGGCTCACGAGGCGTGGAGTCGAGCTCCATCTCGC
Organism: uncultured Gemmatimonadaceae bacterium; assembly: GCA_963751275.1. GTDB lineage: Bacteria > Gemmatimonadota > Gemmatimonadetes > Gemmatimonadales > Gemmatimonadaceae > DATKOH01. Next base: position 172,341 of record CAVVTZ010000007.1, read on the forward strand.
CGACGATGTTGCGCAGCGTGGTGCGGGTGAGCGTCTCGAGGGCGAACGGGAGGTTCTGCACGGCGTACGTCGCCTTCTGCGGATCGGCGACGCGGTAGTAGAGCACGGCGTCGATGTCGATGGTCACGTTGTCCTTCGTGATGACCGGCTGGCTGGGGAAGTTGAGCACCTGCTCGCGCAGGTCGATGCGCACGGTGGATGCCGCCATGATGCGCTTGATGCCGCTGACATCGCTCTCGAGTAGCGCACGTCGATCGAGCGCGGGCGCTCGATGAACGGGATCAGGATGTTCAGGCCCGAGCGCGCGATGCGGTTGAAGCGGCCGAGCCGCTCGATGACCATCACCTCCGCCTGCCCGATGACCTTGAACGCGCCCTGGAAGACGAACAGGACGAAGAGCGCGATGGCACCGAGCCCGATCAACCCAATGATACTGCCCATCGGTGCCTCCTTAGTTCTTCCAGTCGGCGAGGAAGAGGTTCGTCTCGTGCGGCCGGGAGCCGTTGCGGTGCGAGACCCAGACGAGCTGCGTGCCGTCCGGGCTGAACTGCGGGAACCCATCGAAGCCCGGGTCGAACGTGACCTGTTCGAGCCCGCTGCCATCGACGTTCACAAGATACAGCTCGAAGTCGGAGCTGTGCGGGTTCTTGTAGTTGGACGAGAAGATGATCTTCTTGCCGTCCGGCGTGAAGAACGGGGCGAAGTTCGCGCCGCCGAGGTTCGTGATCTGGTGCTGGTCGCTGCCATCGGCGTTCATCACCCAGAGTCTCCATGTGCGTCGGGCGCACGATGCGCTGGGCGAGGAGATCCTGGTAGTCCTTCAGCGCCGAGTCGGTCGGGTGGTACGCGCGATAGACGATCTGCTTGCCGTCGGGGGAGAAGAACGCGCCGCCGTCGTAGCCCGGCGTGTGGGTGAGGCGCTTCACGTTCGAGCCATCGACGTTCATGGTGTAGATCTCGAGATCGCCGTCCTTGAGCGACGTGAAAACGATCGAGGAGCCGTCGGGCGAGAGCGTGCCCTCGGCGGTGTAGATGTGATTCTTCGTGAGCGCCTTCAGACCCGAGCCATCGGCGTTGGCGGTGTAGATGTCGAAGGGGTCGAGCCCCCACACGTAGCCCTTGCTCGGATCGGGCTTCGGCGGGCACGCCGTGTCCACCGCGAACGTGGAGGCGTAGAAGATCCGCTTGTCGTTCGCGAAGAAATAGCCGCAGGTGGTCTTCCCCTGGCCGTTCGAGATCCGTTTCACGTGCGTGCCGTCCACGTTCATCGTGTACTGCTGGTCGCAGGTGCGGCCATCGCGCGTGGACTGGAAGGTGAGCTGCTTGCCGCCCGCGCTGAAGTACGCCTCGGCGTTGTCGCCGCCATGCGTGATCTGCCGGATGTTGGCGAGATGCTTCTCCTCGCCGGGGTTGGGCATGACCGGCGTGGCGCGCATCGGATCCGGCGCGATCTGCGCGCCGGCGACACGGACGATGCAGGCGATCAGGACCGCGGCGGTGCGAGCGTGGCTGGAGGTCATCAGAAGGATGCTAGTGTTTTTCGGCGGGGGCCGCCGGGGCCAGGGAGAAGAGCTCCTGCTGCGTCTTGGCGCGCTGCAGCAGGTCGATCGCGCGCACGAGCTGCGCGTCGCCGGGGATGCTACGGCGGAACGCGCCCGAGTCGCCGAACGCGACGCGCGCCACCTGGGCGCCGATCACGCGGTCGATGTAGGACGAGACGCCGTCGAACTGCTGCCGGGTGACCTTGATGCTGTCCTGCACGAGGCGCTTGAAGAGCTGGTCGCGCCACGCCGCCGGCACGGTGAAACCCGGCGACACCGACGCCTTCTGCTCGAGCGCGATGTCGTACAGCGCCGCCCGAACCAGCGGGAACTTCGGCGCGATGAGCTTGTTGAAATCCTGCTCGGCCGTCGTGAGCGTGTCGGCGGGCACGATGACGTCGGGGGTGATCCCGCCGCCGCCGTAGAGCGTGCGGCCGGACGCGCTCTTCACCTTGGGGCGCGCCGCGAGCGACGTGTCCTTCTTCGCCGTGTCCGACGGGAGGACATCCTCATCGCCCGGCAGATGCCGCGTGCGGTCCTGCTGGATGCTGCGCGCGCTCGGCGTGTACCACTTGCCGGTGGTGAGCTTGAGCGCCCACCCGTCGTCGAGGTTGAACACCGACTGCACGAGTCCCTTCCCGAAGGTGCGTGTGCCCACGAGGAGCGCGCGGTCGTCGTCCTGCAGCGCGCCGGCCACGATCTCGCTCGCCGACGCGGAGAAGCCATCCACGAGGACGACGAGCGGCACGCTGGTGAGATGCTCGCTGCCCTTCGATGTGAAGGTCTCGCCGGGCGGCTGGCGCGTGCGGACGCTCGCGATGGGCTTGCCGCTCTCGAGGAACAGCGACGCGACGGAGAGGGCCTGGGTGAGCAGCCCGCCGGGGTCGCTCCGCAGGTCCACGATGATCCGCTTGGCGCCGGCCTGCGCGAGGCGGTCCACCGCGGCCTGCAATTCGTCGGACGCGGTCTCGTTGAACGTCTGCAGCGGGACGTAGCCGATGTCGTGCGACAGCATCACGGCGTATGGTACGGCGGGGATGTGGATCTCCGCGCGCGTGAAGGCGTGCTCGATCGGCGCCGCCATTCCCGGACGCGCGAACCGCACGGTCACCTTCGTGCCGACCTTGCCGATCATCACATCCGACACCTGCTGCGACGTCCAGCCTCTCGTGGTCGCGCTGTCGATGCCGATGATCCGGTCGCCCTCGACGATGCCGGCCGCCTCGGCCGGCGTGTTCGGGAAGACGCGCACGACGACGACGTTCCCCTCCTGCTGCTCGATCTGCATGCCGACGCCGCCGTATTTCCCGGTGGACTGCTGCTTGAAGCGCGCCTGCTGCTTGGGCGAGAAGAGCTCCGAGTAGGGATCGCGCAGCTGCGTGACGAGGCCGCGCGCGGCCTTCTCATAGAGCGCATCGGGAGGCAGGGTATCGACGAAGCGGTCCTGCACGAGGCCGAGGACCTGATCGAACATCTGCGCGCCATCGTGACCGCGGCGTCCGGCGAGGAGGAATCCGCCGAACGCCAGGGGAAGCGCGAGCGCGCCCACGAGGGCGACGGTACGGAGTCGAGGCATGGAGGGGCTTGGGTCAGGGACCGGCGCGGCCGTGCTCGGCCGCGCTCCACCAACGAATACGGCGCGGCGGACGCGAAGTTCCGGCCGCCGCGCCGTATCCCGTGCGGCCGATCAGGACGGGTTCTCGGCGCCCGATGCGAGGATCTGTTTCCACGTCATTTCCGGACCGTTCCGGAATCCCTTCTTGGTCATCTTCACGCCGGTCGGCATGATGCTGATCATGTACGCCTGACCGTCGATCTCGAGTTCACGCTTGATCGTCTTGTCGAGCTTCGTCGCCATAGGAGAGACTCCGGTAAGTGGGGGAGAGGGAGACTGTGATGCCGGCCGATCAGGCCATGCGGCTGGCAAGAACGTAATCGACGTACCATTCGCGCTGGTGCTGCCTCACGATCGCGTCACGCAACAGGCCGCCCGCCAGGAGCATCTCGTGCGCCGGCTGCAAGACGCGCTGCAGGTGCGACGGATAGCGCTGGGCGAGCGGGATCTGCTCCGCCAGCTGTGCCAGTCCGACGCGCCATGTGACGCTCCCATCCGCGCGGGCGACCTCGAGCAGGCGATAGAGCCGCCGCGCGACCGGAGAGGAGAGCGCAAGATACTGCGGGGCCGACAGGGCGGCAGTGCGGCCCGCCGCGATGTTCGCCCGCATGAGGGGCGAGAGGGTGACGTGAGCCTCGCCCGGCTCGGACGCGGTCAGCGTATCGAACAGCGCGAGCTGGTCCCGTTCGGCGACGCGGCGCCGCTCGATGAAGACGGCCGTGAGCACACTGAACCGCGCGTCGATGCAGCCTTGCGACGCCGCCTCGAAGTACGCGCCCTGCGATTCGAGGGTCGTGTGCTGGAGCCGTGTCAGCGCGGAGCGCAGTTGCTCGTACGTCCGGCCATCGACGCGCCGACCGATCGACCGGAGGAAAGCGTGCAGGGTGAACGAGACGATCCCATCGGATGGAGCGCCGGCGTCCTGAAAGCGGTGCCAGAGCTCGATGAACACATCCTGGTCGAACGTGCCGGGGAGCCGGTCGCCGGGGCTGGGGAGGACGCGCCAGCGCGCGCCGCCGGGCAGCGCGAAGTCGATCGCCGAGTCGTCGGCGGAGTCGCTGAGCCGGAAGAGGGGTAGCGCCTCCAGCGAACGATCGAGGATGATCGTTCGCGCGGTCGTCCGGCGGCGTACCGCGAGGGTCATTCAGGTAAGTTGGCGGCCCAAGCGGGCTTACGCAAGCGTTGGCGGGGCGGGATCACCCGAGGCGGACGACCTGGCCGGTGATGGCGGAGGCCTCGCCGGAGGCCAGATAGCAGACCGTGGCGGCGGCTTCTTCGCGCTCCACGTAGTTGGTCTTGTCGCCCATGGACTGGACATTCGCGGCGGTGCGGATCTGCGTGGGAGCGACCGCGTTGGCGCGGACGTGGTTCGCACGCTCATCGGCGGCGACCGAGCGCATGAGCGCGATCACCCCGGACTTGGCCGCGACGTATGCCGCCATGCCGCCGGTGGCCGCGCCCGGCAGCGCGGCGGCCGCCGCGAAATAGACGATGGCGCCGCCCGCTGCGCGCAGCGCGGGCAGGAACGCCCGCGTCGTGAGATACGCCGTCGTGAGATTGATCGTGAGCTGCTTCTGCCACGCCGTGGGATCGCTCTCGGCGACCGGCCCGGTCATCGCGAATCCGCCGGCGAGGCAGACGAGCACATTGAGCTTTCCCCCGCTGGCCGCGCCCGCCTCCGCGGCGAGGAAGGTCAGCTGCGCCGCGTCGGACAAGTCACAGGCGAAGGCGCGCGCGTCCGCGCCCGATGCGCGAAGATCGGCGGCGCGCGCATTCGCTTCATCGATCATCATGTCCACGAGCACGAGCCGCGCGCCCTCCGCCGCGAACGCGCGCGCGACGGCCTCACCGACCTGGCCGCTGCGGCCGACGCCGGTGATGAGGACGGTCTTGCCGGTGAAACGCACGGCCGCGCTCAGCGGATGTCGGCCCGCGAGAGCGCGGCGCGCACCGCTTCGCGGATCGCGACGATCGCTTCGCGCCGCGCCGCGGGGGAGTCCTCGCGCACGTGGAGCTCGATGCCGTTGGCGACGGGCACCCGGTGCCAGACGGCTTCCGTGTCGGGCGCGGGCGTCTGGGCGCTCTCCGGACTGGCCGAGAGCGCGGGCGCCAGCGCCGTCGCCGCGCGGCGTTCCAGTGCGTCGCCGCTCTGGCCGGTGAGCTCCGCCTTGATCTTCTCCAGCGTCTGTCCTTCGCGCTGGCGGATCTTGATGAAGAGCAGCTGGAGCAGGTGCCGGTAGCCGTAGGTGGCGGCGGTGCCCGTGCCGTCGGGCCGGTCGAGCAGGCCGCTCGCGACGTAGAAGCGGACCGCGCGGGCACTCGGCTCCGCGCGGGCCACCGCGTTGGTCGGCCGAAGCGCGGAGGCTTCGACGAGCGCGGTGGCGTGGGCGGCGAGCCCGCGGGCATTCCACGGGGCGTGGCGCGCGTGGGCGCGCAGAAGGGGAACGGGTGAAGACGGCGACTCGGCCATGCGGAACGATAACAGTCCACGTCCGGCACGGCGAGCGCCGCCGTGACCGGATGATGACGAAAGGCGGAGACCGCACTCGCGGTCCCCGCCTCAGCCGTCAGGAAGAAGCGGCGTTCAGCGCTTCTTGCCCTTCTTCTTGCCCTTGGCCGCTTTCTTCTTGGCCTTCTTCGCGGCCTTCTTCGCCTTCTTGCCACCGGATTTCTTCGCGGCCTTCTTGGCCTTCTTGGCCGCGGGCTTCTTGGCGGCTTTCGCTTTCTTGGCGGGCGCGGGCTTCGCCGCGGCGACGACCTTCACGGGCGCCTTGGCGCCGGCTCCCTTCCCCGACGCCGAGCCGCCGATGATCGTGGCACGGCTCGAGCCTGCGATCGGCACGATGCCGATCGTCTCCTCCTCGTCGATGACGACGGCCGGAGTGGCCTCTTCCTGCTCCTCTTCGTCCTCGGCGCTGTCCCAGAGCTCTTCGCCGCTCTGCTTGGTCATGCCCCAGCCGCCTTCCTCGTCCTCATCTTCATCGTATGAGGCACCGCCGCCTCCACCGTATCCCATCTCTTCTTCGTCATCGTCGTGATCGGCGAATCGAAGTGTGTTATTGACATCGTTACCGCGCGGCATGATCGCCTCCTGTCGGGTTTTTCGCTGGTCTCGGGAACACGGCCGGGCGGCCCAGGGTCGGGTTCGACCACCGTTTCCGAACTCCCCAATACAACACACTGTCGAATCCGTCAAGCATTATTTCGAACCGTTCTTGTGACACCGTGCTGCGAGCGTGCGTTGCTACGCGGCGCCGCCACTCGTGGCCGGCACCGGGCCGGCGGCGCGCCGCGCGGCCCGCGCGGCACTGCGGGCCTGGAGGCGCTGCTGGAAGGCATCAAGAGTACGTATACACCACCGGCGTGATGTAGAGCGTGATCAATTGCGAGAAGGCCAACCCGCCCACGACGGCGACGCCCAGGGGACGGCGCGACTCCGCGCCGGTGCCGGCGCCGATCGCAATGGGGAGCGTGCCCATGAGGGCCGCCATGGTGGTCATCATGATCGGACGGAAGCGCACGACGCATGCTTCCAGGATCGCGTCGCGCGGCGATTTGTTGTGCTCGCGCTGCGTGTTGAGCGCGAAGTCGATCATCATGATCGCGTTCTTCTTCACGAGACCGATCAGCATGATGATGCCTACGAAGGCGTAGATGCTGAGTTCCATCCGGAAGATGAACAGCGTGAGCAGCGCGCCGAACCCGGCGAAGGGGAGGCCGGAGAGGATCGTGATCGGGTGGATGAAGCTCTCGTAGAGGACGCCGAGCACGATGTAGATGACGAGGATCGACAGGATCAGGAGCATGAGCAGCCCCTGCTGCGCGGCCTGGAAGGCCTGCGCGGTGCCCGCGAACTGCGTGGTCACGCTGGCCGGGAGGATCTGGTCCGCGACCTTCTGCACACGGTTCACCGCGTCGCCGAGCGCGACGCCGGGCTGGAGATTGAACGAGAGCGTGACGGCCGGCATCTGCCCGGAATGCCCCACCGTGAGCGGGCCCATGGACGGCGTCAGCCGCGCGAGCGAGGCGAGCGGCACGAGATCGCCGGTCTTGCTCCGGATGTAGAGCAGGTTCAGCCCGGCCAGGTCCTTCTGATACTGGGGGAGCAGCTCCATGATCACCCAGTACTGGTTGTTCGGCGTGTAGATCGTGGAGACCTGCCGCGCGCCGTAGGCGTTGTACAGTGCGCCCTCGATGTCGCTGGCGCTCACGCCGAGGGAGGCCGCGCGGTCGCGGTCGATGTCGACGCTCACCTGCGGGCTGTGGATCTGCAGGTCGGTCGTGACGTCGGCCAGGCCGGGGATCTTCTTCATCGCGGCGAGGGTGATGTCGGCGTACTTGTAGAGCGCGGCGATGTCGGCGCTCTGGAGCACGAACTGGTACTGGCTCTTGGTGCTTCGGCCGCCGATGTTGATGCTGGGCGGGTTGATCATGTACGCGCGAATGCCGGTGACCTGGTTGAGCTTCGGCGTCATGTAGGCGATCCACTCATCCGCGCTCATCGAGCGGTCCTTCCGCGGCTTGAGATGGATGAACATGCGCCCCTGATTGATCGTCGGGGAGCGGCCGCCCGCCCCGAGCGCCGACATGAATCCGGCGACGTTCGGATCGGCCTGCACGATGGCGGCCATCTCCTCCTGGTGACGGACCATCGACTCGAACGACGTTCCTTCGGGCGCATCGGTCGTGACGGAGACCTGGCCCTGGTCCTCGCTGGGAATGAATCCCTTGGGCACGATCGCGCCGAGGATGAACGTGCCGATCAGGATCGCGAGCGAGAAGAGCATCATGGCCGGGCGATGGTCCATCGCCCAGCGCAGTGTGCGCTCGTAGCCGCCGAGGACGCGCTCGTAGAAGCGCTCGATGGCATTGAAGAAGCGCCCCTGGTCCTGTCCGTGGACCGGGCGCAGGAAGCGGCTGCACAACATGGGCGTCAGCGTGAGCGACACGAAGCCGGACACGAGGATCGCGGCGCCGATGGTGACGGCGAATTCGTGGAAGAGGCGCCCAATGAGCCCGCCGAGGAAGAGCACGGGAATGAACACGGCGACGAGCGAGATCGTCATCGAGAGGATCGTGAAGCCGATCTCGCGCGATCCGTTGAGCGCCGCTTCGAGCGGCTTCTCACCCATTTCCATGTGGCGCACGATGTTCTCGAGCATCACGATGGCATCGTCCACGACGAATCCCACCGACAGCGTGAGCGCCATCAGGGACAGGTTGTCGAGACTGTAATTGAGCAGGTACATCACCGCGAAGGTCCCGACGAGCGACATCGGCAGCGCGAGGCTGGGGATGACCGTCGCCGGAATGTTCCGCAGGAACAGGAAGATCACGAGCACGACCAGCACCAGCGTCAACGAGAGCGTGAACTTCACGTCCGAGACCGAGTTCTGGATGCCCACCGACCGGTCGTAGAGCGTTTCGACGGTGACGGAGGCGGGGAAGGTCGACTCGAGCTCGACCATCGCCTTCTTCACGGCTTCCGCGACGGCGACAGTGTTGGTGCCGGGCTGGCGCTGCACGGCGAGCACGATGGCGCGCGAGCCGTTGTACCAGCTCGCGACCTTGCTGTCCTGCACGCCATCGACGACCTGGCCGAGGTCCTGCAGGCGCACGGGCGCGCCGTTGCGATAGGCGACGATGAGCGGATCGAACGCCTTCGCGGTCTGGAGCTGTCCGTTCGCCTGCACGGTGTACGCTTTGTCGCTCCCCCAGAGCACGCCCGTGGGCAGATTCACGTTGCCGGCGGAGACGGCGCTCACGACTTCGTCGATGCCGATCTTGCGCACGGCCAGCGCCTGCGGATCGAGCTGGATCCGCACGGCGTACTTCTGCGAGCCGTAGACCTGCACCTGCGCGACACCCGCGACCATCGAGATGCGCTGCGCCAGATACGTCTCGCCGTACTCGTCCAGCTGCGAGAGCGGCAGCGTGGTGGATTGGAGCGCGAGATAGAGGATCGGCGCGGAGGACGGGTCCACCTTGCCGTACGACGGCGGGATCATCCCCGGGGGGAGCTGGCTCAGCGTCTTGGCGATCGCCGACTGCACGTCCTGCGCGGCGGCGTCGATGTTGCGGTCGAGCGTGAACTGCAGCGAGATGGAGGTCAGCCCCTGGCTGCTCTGCGACGACATCTGATCGATGCCGGCGATGGTCGAGAATTGCTTTTCGAGCGGCGTGGCGACGGACGACGCCATCGTCTCGGCGCTCGCGCCGGGGAGACTCGCCCCCACCGAGATGCTGGGATAGTCCACCGCCGGCAGGTCACTGACGGGAAGCTGGCGGTAGGCGACGGCGCCGAACAGCAGGATGCCCGCCATGACGAGGGTCGTCATGACCGGACGGCGGATGAAGAGCGAGGAGATGTTCATCGGACGTTCACTCCTTGGCGGTCGCGCCGGCGGCGCTCCCTCCGGCCGGCGGCGCTCCCTTGATCTGGACGTGCGAGCCGGCGGTCAGGCGGAGCTGGCCGTCGGTCACGACGGTCTCGCCTTCGGTCAGCCCCTGGTCGACCGTGGTCAGATCGCCGGCGATGCGGCCAACGGTGATCGGACGCGGGTCGGCGGTCAGGTCCTGCTTGATGACGAAGACGAAGGCGCCCTGCTGACCCTGCACGACGGCGGACGACGGGATCACGAGCGCATTCGCCTGCGTGAAGAGGTTGAGCGTCACGCTCACGAATTCACCGGGCCAGAGCGTGGCATCCTTGTTCTCGAACCGCGCCTTGAGCAGAATGGTTCCCGTCATCGTGTCCACGGCGTTGTCCACGAAGCTGAGCACGCCGGTGGAGGTGTTGCCCACGCCGCTTGTGGAACCCGGATGCACCTGCACCGGGAGCGCGCCGCTGCCGTACTGGCGCAGCTGTGGGAGATGCACGACCGGCACGGCGAAGCGCACGAGGATCGGCTGGATCTGGTTGATCGTCACGAGCGGCTGCCCGCCGGCCTTCACGAGATTCCCCTGCTTCACGAGGAGGCTGCCCGCGCGGCCGGAGATCGGCGAGCGGATCGAGGCGAACTGGAGATTCAGCTTCGCCGTCTCGACGTTCGCCTGGTCGGACGTGACCGTGGCGCGGTCCGCGACGACGGCGGTCTTCGCCTGCTCGTACTGCTGCGTGGTGACGTAGTCCTTCGCGACGAGCGCCTCGTATCGCGTGAGATCGAGCTCGGCGTTCGCGAGCTGGGCCTTGTCCCGCTGGAGGATGCCCACCGACTGGTCGAGCGCGGCCTGGTAGGGGCGCGGATCGATCTGCAGGAGCAGCTGCCCCTCCTTCACATCCTCGCCCTCGTTGAACGCGACCTTGGTGAGCAGGCCGCCCACCTGCGAGACGATGGTGACCGTCTGCAGCGGCTCGGCGGTGCCCGTCCCATCGATCTGGTACGGGAGCGATTGGCGGACCACCTTGGCGACGGTGACCGGGATCCCCTGCGGCGCATTCTCCGCCCCCTTGCCGCACGCGGCGGCGAGAGGAAGGAGGACGGCGAGGGCGAGCGAACGGCGAATGTCGAACTGGGTCATTTTCTGGTCGCTGAGGAGTCGACGGCGATGCGCAGCGGATTCTCGCCGCGAACATCCAGGATGCCGATGTCATGGGCCAACTGTGCGAGCGCAGTGCGCCACACCCACCGCGTCTCGATCGCCTGCGCGCGGGCATCGGCCAGCGCGCTCTGGGCAGTGAGGAGATCGAGGATGGATCCGACGCCGGCCTTGTAGCGGCCGAGCGCCACCTCGGCGGATTGCGACGCGCTGGCGAGCAGGTCGTCGGCGGTGGTCACGCGTCGCGCGGCGGTCTGCATGGCGTAATACGAGGAGAAGACCTCGAGGATCACCTGCTGCCGGATGTTCTCGACCTGCGCGGTGGCGCCCCGCGCTTGCGCCTCGGCTTGCTGCTGATCGTAGGCCCGGGAGAAGCCCGCGAAGAGCGGGATCTTCACGCCGAAATTGATCGTGTAGACGGTGTTCCCGCTCACGAGCGCATTGAAGTAGCTGTGGCCGGCGGTGCCGTTGATCTCGAACGACGGCAGCCGCGCGCTCCGCACCTGTGAGACGTGCGCCTGGGCGGCGGCGGCTTCCGCGCGCGCCGCCGCGAGGTCCGGGCGCGCGTTCACCGCGCGCTCGATGAGCGTGTCGACGCTGTCGGTGACGACGCCGATCAGCAGCGGCGGGATGCCGGCGATGTCATACGGGAGATTGGCCGGGAGCCCCATCGCGTTCGCGAGCGAGCCACGTGTGGTGAGGATCCCGCCTTCGGTGGTCTCGAGCGCGAGCTGCGCCTGCGACAGCTGCGTCTTGGCCTGCAGCTCGTCGGCGATCGTGGCGAGTCCCTGCCGGCGCCGCTCGGTGGTGGCCTGATAGTTGGTCTGGGCCTCCTGCAGCGTGAGCAACTGGGCGGCGCGCAAGGCGCGGTTCGCGACGTAGTTGAAGTAGGCGGTCTGCACCTGGAGCACGACGTCCTGGATGGCGCCGTTGTGCGCCCAGTCGGCGGCGATGAGGGAGTTCTTCGCGAAGTCGATGGAGCCGGATCGCCCGCCGAGGTCGAACACCAGCCAGGAGAGCGAAGCGGTCGGGCCGCTGATCCATTCCTTCGCGCCGAGCCCGCCCGAACCATTGAGCTGTTGTGACGAGGTGCTGCTGACGCCGAGATCGACGGTGGGGAAGTACTGCCCTTGGGTGCTGCCGTACGCGGCCGCGGCGGCGCGGGCGTTCTCCCACGCGATGCGGGTGGTGGGATTGTTGCGCAGCGCGAGGTCGACGACATCGCCCAGGGTGAGCGAATCGACGCGCGCGGCCATGTCGGGCGGCAGCGTGACCGGTGCGGGCGCGGCGTGCGGCGCGGCGCTCTCGCGGTGGGCGGGGGGTGTCCACGGCGTGTTGGGCGCGGCGCTTGTTCCCTCGGCGCCATCGATATGCGGCGTGCCGGTGCAGGCGAGCGTAAGAACGGCCGCAACGGCGGCCGTGAGGTGGCGAGGCAGACGAATGGTCATCACAGAGTGAAATGGTCCCGCCAATCTACGCGGGACTCCGCGAATTCGCTGTCGGCAGCCGGCCAGCCCGGCGCGCGCTACTCGATGAACGTCAGCGACCGTCTCCGCAGGACACAGCTCCGCAGTGCGCGGAAGACCCCGGGGTCGAGCCGTGCGCCGGCGGCGCCTTCGAGCAGCTCGATCGCTTCGCCGGGCTGGAGCGGCGCCCGGTAGGCGCGCTGCGAGGTGAGCGCGTCGAACGCATCGGCCGCGGCCAGGATGCGGCCGCCCAGGGAGATCGCCTCGCCCGCGAGACCGCGCGGGTACCCGGCGCCATCGAATTGCTCGTGATGGTCCTGGACATAGTCGAGCACGGGTCCGAGAATGCCGCAGCGGCGCGAGGATGTCGACGCCGATGCGGACGTGGTCGCGCACGTGATCCTGCTCCTCGGGCGTGAGGGCGGCGGGCTTGTTCAGCACCGCCTCACGCGTGCCGATCTTGCCGATGTCGTGCAGGCGGCCGGCGAGGCGCACGGCCTCGATGGTGTCGGCATCGAGCCCGAGTTCGCCCGCGATGGAGGCGGCGAGCTCGGCGACGCGCTGCGAATGGCCGCGGAGGAAGACACTCTTCGCTTCCATTGCGTTGATGAGCGTCTCGGCGATCTGGACGGTCACGTGGCGCAGGGCGGATTGTTCGCGCTCCAGCTCGCTGGTGCGCAACGCGACCTCATCGCGCACCAGCCGTTCCACGCGGTTCTGTTCCCGGAGCAGGCCGCGGCGGTGCAGTGCGCGCTCCACCGCGCGCTGCAGGTCCTGGAGTTCCACCGGCTTCACGAGATAATCGCAGGCGCCGCGCGCGAGCGCCTCCGTGGCGGTCGGCGCATTGTTCACGGCGGTGAGCATGACCACCGCGAGGTCGGGGTTCCTCTTGAGCGCCACGGGGAGCAGCTCCATCCCGGTCATCCCCGGCATGCGCACATCGCAGAGGGCCACATTGCAATGGTCGCGGTCGAGCGCAGCCAGTGCGTCGGCGGCGGAGCCGACGGCGGTCACCGCGTACCCGCGCAGACGGAGGAAGCGCGAGAGCGCGGTGCGGATCGTCTCGTCGTCGTCGATGACCAGCACGCGCGGCGCGGCGATGTCGGCGGCGCCGTCCATCGCCATCGCGATGCCCGCGGGGGTGGACGTGGTCACGCTGGTCACGCCGGCCGCTCGCCGCCCGCGGACGCGCGGCGGTCGGCGGGGAGGACGATGCGGAACGTGGAACCGCCGCCCGGCGCGCTCTCCACCTGCAACGTGCCGCCGTGCGTGTGCACGATCCCATAGCTCACGCTCAGGCCGAGCCCGGTGCCCTTGCCCTCGCCCTTCGTCGTGAAGAACGGTTCGAAGATGCGCGCCTGCAACTCGGGCGGCATGCCGACGCCGCTGTCGCTCACTTCGATCACCACGCGCGGGCCATCGTTCACGGTGCGCAGCCGCAGGGTGCGCCGCGGCGAGTGCGTCATGGCGTGCTCGGCGTTCACGATGAGGTTGAGCAGCACCTGCTGGAGTTGGCGGTCATCGCCGTGCAGCGGCCGGAGCCTGGGTTCGAGTCCGAGCTCCACCTCGACGCCGGCGGTGCGCAGCCCGTACTGGCGCAGGCGAAGGGTCTGCTCGATGAGCGCGTTCATGTCCACCGAGACGTAGCGGGGCCCCGACTTGCGGGCGAAGGTGAGCAGATCGCGGATGACGGCGACGGCGCGATCGGCCTCGCGCTTGATCATCTGCACGGCTTCGCGCTGCTCGGCGGTGAGCGTATCCTCCTGCAGCAGCTGCGCGAACGCGGAGATCCCGGCGAGCGGATTGTTCACCTCGTGTGCGACGCCGGCCACGAGTTCGCCGAGCGCCGCGAGCTTCTCCGACTGGCGGATCTGTTCCGCGAGCCGGCGCTCCTCATCGCGCATGCGGATGCTGTGGAGCGCGAGCGCGATCGAGGGGAGGAGCCGCGTGACCGTGGCGAGCCGGCGCGCGGCGCCGGGGACGGGCGCCCCGATGGCGAGGAGTCCCACGGCGTGGTCGCGCGCGACGACCGGCAGCACCGTGTCCCACTCGCCCGGAATGGCGGGCGCGACGCCGGCCGGGAGCGCGGTGTCGGCGAGGTCCGCGGCGTCGCCGCGCACGCCGGCGATCCGGAGGCCGGCGTCGGTGGTCTGTTCCACGGCGAGCGCCCACGCGCGCGAGGGCGCGACCTCATCGAGCAGGCGCAGGATCTCGCGGGCGGCCATATCGATGGTCGGTGCGCGCAGCGCGACGCGCGCGACCTCCGCGGCGGCCTCCGCCTCGAGGCGTTCGTGGCGCTCCGCCTCGAAGAGATGCGCGTTGGCGATCGCCGTGCCCGCCTGTCGCGCGATCAGCATCACGAGGTCCACGTCGCCCCAGTCGTAGGCATCGTTCGTGAACGACTGGGCCTGCAGCACGCCGAGCACGCGGTCGCCGTGCACGATCGGAGCGCTGAGGAGCGCGGCCGGGCTGCGGGTGTCGCCGATCTCGACCATCGGGCCGGCCCAGCCCGCGGCCGTGCGCGACACGACGCTGGGCGCGCGCAAGCGGTACGCCTGGCTGGTGATCCCGTCGCCGAGCGGGAAACGCGGCAGGTCCGCGCACTCGATGGAGCGGCCCTCATCCACGACGTACTCGGGAATGAACTCCTGCCGCTCGTCGTCGAACCGCATGAGCGTGAAGCTGGGCGCGTCCACCACGGAGGCGACGGCGCGGTAGATCTCGGCGTAGACCTCGGCGAGCGACAGCACGCCGGAGATCGCCTGCTGCACCTGGGCGACGGCGGAGAAGCGCGCGGCGCGCTGTTCCGCGCTCTCGAGCAGCAGCGCATTGCGGAGCGCGACGGCGGCGTGCGAGCTGAAGTCGGTGAGGAGCTGTCGTTGCTCCGGCTCGAAGCCCTGGAGGTCGCGGAAGCGCAGCGAGAGCAAACCGCGCGGACGGCCCTCGACGACGAGCGGCAGCATCGCGATCGCGTTAATGCCGCGCTCCAGCATCTGCCGGGAGATGGGACGGTCGCCCACATTGTGGAGATTGCGGCGGAAATCGGCGACACCGGTGGTGAGCGCGCGGCCGGCGAAGGTCTCCCAGAACGCGGGCATCACGCGGTCCGCCATGTCGGCCGCCACGCCGGCAACGAAACCCATCTCCACGGCACGCGTGCCCGGATCGGCGAGGAAGATCGGAGATGCCGTCGGCGCCGAGCGATTGGTGGGCGATGCGCCAGATGTCGGCGTACATCGTTTGCGGCGAAACGTTGAGCGCCAGGCTGCGCGCCGACGTGGCGAGGATGCCCGCGTGGCGGAGCGTGCGCACGGAGGCGCGCAGGAGGCGCGCGTTCTCGATCGCGAGCGCGGCATGGTTCGCGAGTGCGAGCAGGATCTGTTCATCGTGCTCGCTGAATTCGCGGCCCACCGCGCCGACGACGCTGATCGCGCCGACGGACCGCTGGCCCACGAGCAGGGGCGCGGCGACCATTTTGCGCGCCGGCGCGCCAGCCGGGTCGGGATGCACCTGCCGCGTCGGGCGGCCCATGCGCATTGCATCGGAGCAGCAGGCGTCGTCGAGCGCCATCCGCGCACCGACGCCGGGGCTCGATTCCCCCGCGACGCCCACGATCACGAATTCGCCCCCCTCGAGCATCCCGACCCGCGAACCCGACGCGCCGAGGAGCTCCACCGCGTGGCGCGCGATGAGCGCGAAGACGCGGGACAGCTCGGGCGATTGGTTGATCTCGTGCGCGATCTCAGCGAGCGCGCGCGCCTCGCGCGCACCCTGCGAGACATTGGTCGCGGGCGATGCGGCGAACTCTCGAACCGTCGGGTCCTTCGTGGTCGGCGAGGTCATCTCAGCGGACACGCGCAACGGGGATTCGAGTGCGCGGCCGGAGGGCGGTGCGCGCGGATTCCAAAGAATACGGAGGTGTCCATCCTCGCGGCAGTGACGACCGCGTTAGACCTCTGTAACCCGCGCTGATTAAGGTGCTCTTAGCCGTCCGCGAACTCCACGTTCACGCGATGCGGAATGACGCCGGCCTTCACGCCGCGCGCGAGCAATTCCGATACGGCTCGGCGGCCGCGCTCGCCGTAATCCAGCGTCCACGCGTTCACGTACATGCCGACGAAGGTGTCGGCCTTGTTGCGGTCGAGGCCGCGCGCGAACCGCATCGCGTGATCGAGCGCGCCCTTCCGGTGGTCCAGCGCGTACGCGATGCTGGCCTTCAAGTGTTTCGACACGAGGCGAACGGTGTCGGCACCGAGATCCTTGCGCACGACGTTGCCGCCGAGCGGGAGCGGGAGGCCGGTCTCCTCGCCCCACCAGACGCCCATGTCGGCAATGAGGTGCAGGCCGCGCTCGCCGAAGGTGAGTTGCCCCTCATGGATGAGCAGGCCGAGATCGACGTCGCCATTGACGACCGCGTCCTCGATCTTGTCGAAGTGCACGGGCACGGCTTCGAAATCCGGCTCGTAGAGGCGCAGGGCGAGATACGCGGTGGTGAGCGTGCCCGGGATCGCGATGCGTTTGCCCTTCACCTGCGCGCGGGTGAAGGGTTGGCGCGCCACCAGGCGCGGCCCATAGCCATCGCCGATCGACGCGCCGTGCGGGAGGAGGGCGTAGCGGTCGGTGAGATACGAGTACGCGTGGATCGAGACGGCGGTGACCTCGAGCTCCGCCTTCAGCGCGCGGCGGTTGAGGGTCTCGATGTCCTGCAGCTCGTGGACGTAGCGGAGGTCGCCCGTGTCGATCTTCCCCTCGGCGAGCGCGTAGAACATGAACGCGTCGTCGGAGTCGGGGCTGTGGGCGACGTGGATCGTGCGAATGGTCATGTCGGGACGACGCGTTACGGCGCCGCTTCCTTGAGAGCATTGTCGATGTCGGGCCCGTGCTCCTGGTAGCCGGGCAGGTCCTTCTTCCGCTCGGCGGGGGCGGCGGCGATCAGGCGCTTGCCGTAGGAAGCCGCGGCCTTGGTGTCGCCCATGTCGCGCGCGACGCGCATGGCGAGCGCGAGGCCGAGAAGGTTCTTCGGCGACGCGGCGAGGATCGTGTCGGCCTGCGCCTTCGCGAGCGGCAGGGCGCCGGAGACCTCGGCGACTCGGCCGAGGTCGTAGCGCGTGTCGGCGGTGACGGCGGAATCCGGGATCATCTGGTACGCGCGGATCGCCATCGGCGCGAAGAGCGCGACGCTGTCCTTCTTTCCTTCGGTATTGAGCCGCATGATGCGATTGTAGAGGCGGCCGGCGGCCTCGCTCATCGACATGGAGCTGATGTCGACGGCGGAGGCGCCGGCGAGCGGCGTGTTCTCCGGCTGGTCCGCGGCGCCGGCGGCCGTCTCATTGCTCCCGAAGCTGCGCGACGCGATCAGCACGACCAGTGCGACGATCGCGATGCCGACGACGGCCCAGGGCGCCATCGCGGCGAAGCCGGTGGCGGCGGGGGAGACGGGGGCCGTGGTCTCCTCAACAGCAGGGGCGCGTTTCGCGCCCGGGTTCGTCGGAGTGCCGCAACGATGACAGAACTTCGCGCCGGCGGCGAGTTCCGCCTTGCACGACGCGCAGATGCCGCCGGTGAGGGTGCTCCCGCATTCGGAGCAGAATTTTCCCTTGGCGGCATGGCCGCAATTGGGGCACGTGATGGTATCGCTCGGTTCGTTCGCCATGGGTGGAAAGGTAAGCGACTACCCGCGCGAGTGCGATGTGTCCCGTGGAAATTGCAGAATCCGCACGTTTCCTTTGACACCGCGCGGGAATTCGGGTAGGTTCGGCTCCCCACCCGCATCGCATCGTGAGGCTTTCGTGCCGCATCGCTCGCATCCGCCGGCGCCGAGAACGGCCGGCGCCACGAAGAAGGAGATCCTCGAGTTGACGCGCGCGAACAACGTGCGCTTCCTGCGGCTCCAGTTCACGGACATCCTGGGCGTGAACAAGAACGTGGAGATCCCGGCGTCGCAGTTCGAGAAGGCGCTGGACGGGGACATCATGTTCGACGGTTCGTCGATCGAGGGATTCGTGCGGATCGAGGAGTCGGACATGCTGCTCGCGCCCGATCTCGTCCACCTTCCAGATCTTCCCGTGGGAGAGCGCGCAGGAACAAGGTCGCGCGCATCATCTGCGACATCAACACGCCCGACGACCAGCCCTTCGCCGGCGATCCCCGCGGCTGGCGCTCAAGCGGCAGATCGCGCGGCGCGGAAGCTGGGTTACACGATGAACGCGGGCATGGAGGCGGAGTTCTTCCTGTTCAAGCGCGCCGCCGATGGCGCGCGACCACCGAGACGCACGATGTGGGCGCGCTACTTCGATCTCGCGCCGGTGGACCTGGGCGAGGACGCGCGGCGCTCGATCGTGGACGATCCTCGAGCGATGGGGTTCGAGGTGGAGGCGGCGCACCACGAGGTGGCGCACGGCCAGCACGAGATCGATTTCCGCTACGCGGATGCGCTGACGACGGCGGACAACATCGCGACGTTCCGTTTCGTGGTGAAGTACGTGGCGCAGCAATTCGGGCTGGTGGCGAGCTTCATGCCGAAGCCGGTGTTCGGGCAGAACGGCAGCGGCATGCACACGCATCAGTCGCTGTTCAAGGGCAAGGACGAACGCGTTCTGGGACCCGAAGGCGGAGTGGGAACTGAGCAAGACCGCGCTCCACTATATCGGCGGGCTGCTGCGGCACGCGCGCGGCTACTGCGCGATCACCAACCCGCTGGTGAATTCAGTACAAGCGGCTGGTGCCGGGCTACGAGGCGCCGGTGAACGTGGCGTGGTCGATGCGGAACCGCTCGCCGATGATCCGCATCCCCGACCGGCGCGGATTGGGCACGCGTGTGGAATTGCGCGTGCCCGACCCCTCGGCGAATCCCTATCTCGCGCTCACGGTGATGCTGGCGGCGGGGCTCGACGGCATCGAGACGAAGGCCGACCATCGTGAGCCGGTGAACGAGAACATCTGGGAGATGAGCTACCGCGAGAAGCGCCGCCTGCGCATCGACGATCTCCCGCACGATCTCAATGAGGCGTGCGATGAGCTGGAGAAGGACAAGGTCATCACGAATGCGCTTGGCGCGCACATCGCGAAGCATTTCGTGGACGCGAAGCGACAGGAGTGGCGGGACTACATCGGGCAGGTGAGTGCTTGGGAGCTGGAGAATTACCTCGCCAAGTATTGACGACAGTCGTTGGTCGTACGCGTTTGGAACGACGGTCGTTGGTCGTACGCGTTTGGAAGAGCTTGAGGGGCCGTCGCATTCGCGACGGCCCCTCATGTCCTCACTGAACGCATACGACCAACGACTTGCAGCTAGACAGGGAAGAGAATCTCGCGGTACTTCGGCAAGGGCCATTGTTCGTCGGCCACGATCAGCTCCAGCGTATCCGCGCTGTCGCGCACCTCGGCCATCCGCTCGGCGCCTTCGCTCGTGAGCAGCTTCGCTTGCTTCTCGGGCGCGTCGTGCATGCCCTCCGCCTGCTCGATCACCTTCGCGAGTTCGTTGCGCCGGGTCTGCAGCTGCTGGATCAGGCGCGCCACGCGGTTCGCCGTCTCGGTCTGCGGGATCACGGCGACGCCGGCGTTCTTGGCGTTCGACGCCGACTCGACCAGCATCGCGCAGTAGGCGAAGCAGGCGGGCAGGACCATCGTGTCCACCATCTCGCGGAGCATGGTGAGCTCGATCAGCATGTCCTTCACGTATCGCTCGATGCGCACGTGGTAGCGCGACTCGAGCTCTTCCTTCGAGAGAATGCCGAGCTTCTGGAAGAGCGCCCGCGATTGCTTGGTCAGCATCTGACCGAGCGCTTCGGGCGTGCGGCGGAAGTTCGGGAGGCCGCGCTTCTCGGCTTCCTTCACCCACTCGTCGGAGTAGTTGTTCCCCTCGAAGCGGATCGCGGCCGTCTCCTTGAACACCTCGCGCACCACCTTGAGCACCGCGTCGTCGCCCGACTTCGCGTTCTTGAGCAACGGCGGAGCGTGGCCGTGATCTCGCTGAGCGCCTCGGCGACCGTCGCGTTGAGCAGCATCACCGGGAAGGCGATCGAAGGCTCGCCGCCCACCGCGCGGAACTCGAACTTCGCGCCGGTGAACGCGAACGGCGACGTGCGATTGCGGTCGGTGTTGTCCTTGTCGACTCCGGGAGCTTCGTTCACGCCGAGGCTGGATCAGCGCCTGCGCGGCGCTGGTGGTGCCCGTCTTGCCGGCGACGATGTCGTCGATCATGCGCGTGAGCATGTCGCCCATGAACACGGAGATGATCGCGGGCGGCGCTTCGTTGGCGCCGAGCCGGTGCTCGTTGCCCGAGGTCGCGATGCTCGCGCGCAGGAGACCCGGCATGCTTGTGCACCGCCTTGAGCACGGCGGCGAGGAAGAGCAGGAAGCGGATGTTCTGGTGCGGCGTCTTGCCCGGCTTGAGCAGGTTCACGCCGTCGAGCGCGTCGTTGTCGGCGTGATCGCCATCGACCAGTTGCAGTGCTTGCCCGAGCCGTTGATGCCGGCAAAGGGCTTCTCGTGCGAGCAGCGCCTGGAGCCCGTGGCGCAGCGCGACGCGGCGGAGCACCGCCATGACGAGCTGGTTGTGGTCGACGGCGATGTCGGACTCCTCGAACATCGGCGCCATCTCGAACTGGCAGGGCGCGACTTCGTTGTGCCGCGTGACGATCGGCACGCCGAGCTTGTAGAGCTCGTGCTCGACTTCGCTGATGCAGGCCAGGATGCGCTCGGGGATCCCGCCGAAGTAGTGGTCCTCGAGCTGCTGGCCGCGCGGCGGCGGCGCGCCGAGGAGCGTGCGGCCGCCCATGACGAGATCCGGGCGGAGCGCGAAGTGCACGCGGTCGATGAGGAAATATTCCTGCTCGGGTCCGAGCGTGGTGTACACGCGCTGTACGCCCTTGTCGCCGAGCAGCTCGAGGAGCTCGATCGTCTTCTCGGAGAGGACGTCGGAGCTGCGGAGCAGCGGCGTCATCTCGTCGAGCGCTTCGCCGTTGTAGCCGATGAAGACCGACGGGATGCAGAGCGTGCGCGTGTTGCCGCCCTCGACGATGAAGACGGGGCTGGCCGGGTTCCACGCGGTGTAGCCGCGCGCTTCCCACGTGGCGCGCAGTCCGCCGGAGGGGAAGCTCGAGGCGTCGGGCTCGCTCTGGATGAGCTGCGCGCCGGAGAAGCTCTCCATGGGGGAGAGCTTCTCGTCGAAGCTGAGGAACGCGTCGTGCTTCTCGGCGGTGAGGCCGGTCTGCGGCTGGAACCAGTGCGTGAAGTGCGTGACGCCGCGCGACATCGCCCATTCCTTGATGACCTGCGCGACCGTGGGTGCGATCTCGACGTCGAGTTTCTTCCCGAGGCGGATGGCGGCGACGAGCTTGGTGTAGACCTCCTTCGGGAGCTTCGCCTTCATCTGGCGAACGCCGAAGGTGTTGATGCCGAAGTATTCGGAGGTGGGCGGGAGCGTCGCTTTCCCGTTGGAATGCGGGAGTTCGATCCGTGGGAGGCGGCGCGCGAGATCCTGCACGGCGGCCTTCCGCGGATTCGAGATGAACGAGGGCATGTGAGTGGGGCTCCGGCTGGCGTGGAGGGAGGCGCGAGTACCGTGCGCGGAAATTTGCATAAACGACAGAATTTATGCAACAGGGGAAACGGGAAACGGGAATCGGGAGCAAAACGACTGCAAAAACCGGCAAGTTTTGCACAAGCAGCCGTCGCTTAGTAGCTCTTGGGCATAGAAAAGCGGGGCGGCGGGCCGATACGGCCCGCCGCCCCGCGTTCGTGGCGCCTTACGGGCGGGCTACTGCCGGCAGGGGGCCGTCGGGTCGGGGAGTGGGTGATCGACCACCACGCGGTGGTCGAGGTCGGCGACGGTGAGGGCGACATCGAAGACGAACTGTGTCACGTGCGCGAAGTGCTGGTAATCGATGTACTGCGGCTCATCGGTGAGCTGGTGGTAGTCCTGGTGCGTGCCGGTGGTGAAGAAGGTGATCGGGATGCCGTAGCGCGCGTAGTTCGCGTGGTCGCTGCGGCAGTAGATGTTCTCGGGGTGGCCGTTCGCATCGAACGTGTAATCGAACACGAAGGGCTGTTTGCGCTTCTTGTTCTGCGCTTCCACGATGTCGCCGAGTTCGGTCGAGAGGCGCCGGGAGCCGATCAGCTGCAGATACAGCGGGCCGCCACCCTTGAGATCGGCGGCGTCGCCGCGGCCGATCATGTCGATGTTGAGCTGGGCGACGATCGAATCGCGCGGCACGGTGGTGTGGTCGGTGAACCAGCGCGAGCCGAGGAGACCGAGCTCCTCGCCCGTGTGCCAGACGAAGAGCATGGAGCGCTTGGGGTGCGGTCTCGTGGCGGCCATCGCCTGCGCGATCTCGAGCACGGCCATGGAGCCGGAGCCGTCGTCATCGGCGCCGTTGTTGATCGAATCGGGGCGCGGCGGGCGGATCTTGCGCAGGCTGTCGACGTTCACGTGAATGCTTGAAATGGCCTGCGCGGATGGGGCGGGCGCTTCAACATCGCGGCCGCGCAGCTCCCACGCGGCGGTGAGCGCGGCGCGCAGGGAATCGTGGTCCACCGCGTGGTCGCGCACGCCGATGTGATCGCTATGGGCGCCGATCGCGACGTACTCACCCTTCACCTTCTTGTCGCTGCCGGGCAGCACGGCGACGACGTTGCGCGCGAGGAGCGGCTGTTCGTTCAGGCGGATGGCGCCGTGCACGGTCACGCCACTGTCGCCGGCGCGTGCGCTGTCGAGCGGGTGGCCGAGGAGCAGCTGCGCGGTGCGCGGCGTGATGAGCATGATCTGCGGCGTACCGACGCCGGTCGATGCGGTGGAGGCCATGCCGATCGACGAACGCGAGAGCAGCGCGAGCGCGCCGGGGGTGGCGCGCTCGAGTCCGGGCATCGCGACGCCGGCCGCGCCGGCGAAGCGGCTGTTGCCGCGCAGGAAGGGGATCGCGATGCGCTGACCGGCGGCGGCCGGCGCCATGCCGAACACGACGAGCTTGCCGGCGGCCTGGGCGGCGGAGATCCACGTGGTGGAGTCGGTCCAGATGCCGCCGTACACGGCACGTACGCCCTCGAGCGGGCGCGGTGTGCCGCGCGTACCGAGCGGGACGAAATCGGCCGGCGCGATGAGCACCGTCGTGTCGGCACGGAGGGTGTCCACCGGCGCGAAGCTGCGGCGCACGAGGGGCACGTACTGGAAATACGTCCCGCTGTCACCCGCGGGCACGAGGCCGATCTTCTTCAACTCAGCGGCGATATACGCCGTGGCCTTGAGATTGCCTTCCGTGCCGCCCTGGCGGCCGGCCATCGAATCGTCGGCGAAGATGTAGAGCCGCGTCATGAGATCGGCGGCGGTGATGGCGGCGGTGGTGGGCTTGGGCGTGTGCTTGAGCGGCAGCGCGGGCGGCGCAGCCTGCGCCGCGGCGAGAGCGGGGAACGCGGCAAGGGCCGCGAGGATTACGAATCGACGATGCATGCGCTATGAGTTGGGGGAGGAAGGGCTGACGACTCCGGATGCAGCACGAGTCGCGCTTGGAAGATACGCGGCCTGATCGCACTTCGTTGTCATTGGGAGGAACCATGACCGCACCGGCGAACGACGTTCCTGCATTGATCTCCGCGTTGGAGGGCGTGCCGAAGCTGATCACGCCGATGCTGCGAGACATGCCGCCCGAGAACCTGAAACGGCGGCCGTCGCCGAAGAAATGGAGCGCGCACGAGCACGCGTGCCACCTGGGCCTGGTGCATGGTCTCTTCTTCGACCGTCTCGAACGGATGCTGCACGAGGATGGCGCGCAGGTCGTACCCTACGATCCGGAATCCGAGCCGGAGGACATGCTGATCACGATGGACCTCGACGCGACGCTCGCGAAGTTCGCCCGGGAGCGCACGGAGATCCTGGCGAAGATCCGGGCGCTCACGCCGGCGCAGTGGGGGCGCACGGCGCGCCACCCGGAATACCGCACATACACCGTGTACATCATGTTCCGGCACCTGCTGCTGCACGACATGCTGCACGGGTACCGCATCGAGGAGCTGGCGTACAAGACGAACTGGTAGAGCGGCACTCGGCGCTCGGACCTCGGCGCTCGGCGACCGCGCACGGCGAAGGGCGGACACCGATTACATTTCCGGTTCCTCAAACCCGGCGTCCCGTGGCTCCCCAGTTCATCTACGTCATGAAGGACCTGCGCAAGGTCGTCCCGCCCAGCCGGGAGATCCTGCGCGGCATCTGGCTGTCGTTCTATCCCGGCGCCAAGATCGGCGTACTCGGCGGCAACGGCGCGGGCAAGAGCACGCTGCTGCGCATCATGGCCGGCATGGACCATGATTTCCAGGGTGAAGCGTGGCCGGCGCAGGGGACGAAGATCGGCTATCTGCCGCAGGAGCCGCAGCTCGATCCCAAGCTCGACGTGAAGGGGAACGTCGAGCTCGCGGTGTCGGCGCAGCGCGCGCTGCTCAAGAAGTTCGAGGACATCAGCGCGAAGTTCGCCGAGCCGATGAGCGATGACGCGATGGCGAAGCTCATCGATGAGCAGGGGCGCGTGCAGGAACAGATCGACACGCAGAACCTGTGGGAGCTGGACCGCCAGATCGACATCGCGATGGATGCGTTGCGCTGTCCGCCCGCCGACGCGAACGTGACGAAGCTCTCCGGCGGCGAGCGCCGCCGCGTGGCGCTCTGCCGCGTGTTGCTCGAGCATCCCGACATGCTGCTGCTCGACGAGCCGACGAACCATCTGGACGCCGAGAGCGTCGCGTGGCTCGAGCGGCACCTCGCGGAATTCCCGGGTACCGTGGTCGCGATCACGCACGACCGGTATTTCCTGGACAACGTCGCGAAGTGGATCCTCGAGCTCGACCGCGGCTCCGGCATCCCATGGGAAGGGAATTACACGAGCTGGCTGGACCAGAAGAGCACGCGGCTCAAGCAGGAGGAGAAGCAGGCGAGCGCCCGGCAGCGCACGCTGGAGCACGAGCTCGAATGGGTGCGCATGGCGCCGCGCGCGCGGCAGGCGAAGAACAAGGCGCGCATCCAGAAGTACGAGGAGCTGGCGGCCGCCGACACGTTCGAGCGCGTGTCCAAGAACGAGATCGTGATCCCGCCCCCGCCGCGGCTGGGCAACGATGTGGTGATCGCGAAGGACCTCAAGAAAGGTTATGGCGACCGGCTGCTGTTCGAGAATCTCTCCTTCGCGCTGCCGCGCGGCGGGATCGTGGGCGTGATCGGCGCGAACGGCGCGGGGAAGACCACGCTCTTCCGGTTGATCACGGGGCAGGAGAAGCCGGACGGCGGCACGCTCACTGTGGGCGACACGGTGCACATCGCGTACGTGGATCAGGGGCGCGAGCTGAATGCCGCGAACACGGTGTTCCAGGAAGTGTGCGGCAACCAGGAGACGATCGCGGTGGGCAACAAGGAGATGAACGCACGCGCGTATCTCGCGAGTTTCAACTTCCGCGGCGCCGACCAGCAGAAGAAGGTGAAGGACCTCTCCGGCGGCGAGCGCAACCGGCTGCACCTTGCGAACGTGCTCAAGGCCGGCGGCAACCTGCTGCTGCTCGACGAGCCGACGAACGATCTGGACGTGGACACGCTGCGCGCGCTCGAGGATGCGATGCTCGACTTCGCCGGCTGCGCCGTGATCATCTCACACGACCGGTGGTTCCTCGACCGCGTGGCGACGCACATGCTCGCCTTCGAGGGGGACAGCGAGGTGGTGTGGTTCGAGGGGAACTACGCGGCGTACATCGAGGACCTGCACCGCCGCAAAGGAACGGACGCGGATCAGCCGCACCGGCTGAAGTACAGGAAGCTCGTTCGAAATTGAAACTGCCGGGAACCGATTGCCGGGAACCGGTGTGGCATGACAACAGATTCCCTAACGACATCGCGCGACGTCGTTAGGGAATTTGTTCTTATGCCACACCTGTTCCCGGCAATCGGTTCCCGGAAGTTAGTGAGTCCAGCCGGGTCCTCTCACCGCGACTCCCGGCTTCGCCCCCGTCGGCGCCGAGTTCTTCACGACCTGGACGCCGTTCACCCACACATCCGTGACCCCCACCGAGATCTGATGCGGCTGCTCGTAGGTCGCCTTGTCGATCACGGTGGCGGGGTCGAAGAGCACGAGATCGGCGAACATCCCCTCCCGGATCAGGCCGCGGTCGAAGAGCGAGAGCCGCGCCGCCGGGCCTGAGCTCATCTTCCGGATCGCATCCTCGAGTGTGAGCAGGTGCTGCTCGCGCACGTAGCGGCCGAGGATCTTCGGGTAGCTTCCATAGCTGCGCGGAATGCACGATGTCGTGCGAGCTGTCGGGATCGGTGCCGCCGGCGTCGGTGCCGATCAGCACCCACGGGCGCACGAGCTGCATCGCGACGTTCTCCTCGGTCATGCTGAACGTGATCTTGCCGGTCTGATTGTTCTCGGCGATCACGATGTCCACCAGCGCGTCGGCCCACGGCTTGTTCATCGCGGCGGCGATCTTGTCGAGGCGCCAGCCGTCGTACTGCTTGAGCGCCGGCGCGAGCAGGCCGACCACCATGATGCGGTCGGCGAGTCCCTGGCAGAGATCGAGCGCGCCCGGGCCCGTGTCGGTGGCAGCCGCTATGATCTTCGCGCGCATCGCAGGATCCTTCAGATTCGCGAGGAGTTTGCCGTCGGCGCTCGCCCACTGCGGAAGGCACGCGGAGAGATTGTTGGCGCTCGCGGAATACGGGTACATCGTGGCGCCCACGTCCTGCCCGGCGCTGCGCGCGGAATCGATCTTTGCGACCGCGGCCGGCGCCTTGGCCCAGTTCTTCGGACCGGCGGCCTTGAAGTGGTAGATCTCCACCGGCACGCCGCCGTTCCGGCCGATCGCCATCGCTTCATCCATCGCCTCGAGCAGCGTGTTCTCCTCCGAGCGCATGTGCGTGATGTAGACGCCGTGGTACGGCGCCATGGCCTTCGCCATCTCGGTGAGCTCGTCGGTGCCCGCGAACGATCCAGGCGGGTAGATGAGCGCGCTCGCGATGCCGAAGGCGCCGTCCTGCATCGCGCGCTGGACCACGGCGCGCATCGTGTCGAGTTCGGCGGCGTTCGGCGCGCCCGTCGTCTCGCCCTTCGCATAGACGCGCACCGTCGCGGCGCCGAGGAAGGAGCCGACGTTCACCGACATCCCGTGCCGCTGCATGGCGTCGAGCCAGTCGCCGAATCCGTGCGGGCCCATGAACTGCAGCGCGATGCGCCGGTCAGCGGTGTCGGAGGCGGGAATGGTCGCGAGGATCTTGTCATTCACCGGCGCCGGGGTGTCGCCCTCGCCGAGGATCTCGGTGGTGACGCCCTGGGTGACCTTGCTCACGTCGCGGCCGTCGCCGGTGAGCAGTTCGTACGATTGTCCCTGCATGTCGATGAAGCCGGGGGCGAGCACCTGCCCGTGCGCGTCGATGCGCTGGTCGGCGCGCGCATCGGCGAGGGCGCCGTCGGGCGCGACGCGGGCGATACGGTTGCCGCGCACGCCGACGTCGCCGTAGAACCATGGATTCCCGGTGCCGTCGACGATCCTGGCGTTCGAGATCACGAGCGAATAGCTGTCGCCGTCGCCGGAAGGGGAGTGGCCGGCGGAGGCGCAGGCAGCGAAGAGGGCGGAGGCGATGATGAGCGCGGATCGGTTCATTGAGGCACGCGGGCTGAAGTGGGTGGACGCGGAATTGGCGTCGATTCCCGCGCGAGCGCAAGCGGCGCGCGCGCCACAGGTGCTGGTCGGGGCGCCAGGCGCGCGGTAGACTCCCGTCGTCCCTTTGCCGGAAGACCGCATGCGCCGCCGGACCACGCTCGTTCTCGTCACGCTCACGATCGGCACCGCACTGGCCGCCCAAGGCACGACGCCGGTCGCGGTCGCCGAAATGCAGTATCAGACCGTGCGCGCGCTCAAGGACGCGATGGATGTCGCGCGCGCCCGCGGCGTGGACCGTGTCGAGAACGGTGACTCGCTCGCCGCGGTGGCGCGTGCGTACGCCCATGAGCGCGACCTGCTCGGCGCGCTGCTGCGCGCGGTGGACAGCACCCAGCTCGACACGCTCTCGCGGCGGGCGCTGCGCACGATGCGCCGCACCGACGCGACCGAGCTCGCCGCCGACGCGGCGCCCGAGGTGCCCGACACGGCGCGCCCCGCCTGTGACTACGATCCCGCCGCGATCGCCGCACGGCCCAATGGGCTCGACTCGCTCTCGGCGCGCATCTACGCGTGCTACGGCTACGCTGCGCGCAACGTGATGTTCGATGGCGAGCGCCTCGACCGCCTCACAGTGCTGGGGCGACTCACGATCACGCCGGACTCGGCGCTGCGAAAGCGGATCTTCCTCTCCTTGGCGCCGATGTTCGCGACGATGAACGGCGACGATGGACCCAAGAGTCCGTACCGTGTCCTGGTGCCGCTGAGCGCCGCGCGATGGCGCGCGCGCGGTTCACCGGTGGCCGAGGCGGCGAGCGCGGTGGGAGTGGACCCCGCCGTGATGGAGCAGTGGCTCGTGTCGCTGCTGCAGCGCTGGCACGACGTGACGCCGGATTCGATGATCGAGCCGTGGGACTACGACTATCTCGCGGGACGCGCCGACCGCCGGCTGGATGCGCGCATCACCCGGCAGGGACTCGCCGCGATCAATGCCGCGTACTACCGCTCCCTGGGCGCCGACCTCGACACGCTGCAGGTGCATTACGACCTGGCGCCGCGCGAAGGGAAAACGCCGGTGGCGTACACCACGTTCGGCCGCCGCGCGCGGCGCGACGGCGCGAGCTGGGCGCGCGGCGACGAATGGATCTTCGCCACGTACCGCTACGGCGGACTCGGCAATCTCAACGAGCTCATGCACGAGAGCGGCCACGCGATCCACATCGCCGCGATCCGTACGCGGCCGGCGTTCATGGACTGGCCCGACGATGATGCGTTCACCGAGGGGATCGCCGACATCGCCGCGCTCGAAGTGGATGAGCCCGCGTGGCAGCAGAAATGGCTCGGCGACGCGGCGCCGCTGGCGGACGACATGCGCTCGCGCTACGCCGCGATCATGATGGATGTCTGCTGGTCGCTGTTCGAGATCCGGATGCACGCGCGGCCGGCGTCGGACCCGAACGCGGTATGGACGCGGCTCACCTCGCAGTATCTGCGCATCACACCGCATCCGGAGCTCTCGTGGTGGGCGCGGCGCGGGCAGCTGGTGGACATCCCGGGCTACATGTCGAACTACGCGATCGGCGCGATCATCATCGCCGACATCCGCGCGCGGCTGATCGCGCAACACGGCGACTTCGCGCTCGGTGATCCAACATGGTACGGCTGGCTCTCACCGCGGCTCTATCGGTACGGGCTGCAGAAGTCGTCGCGCGAGGTGATCGAGGAGTTCCTCGGGCGGCCGCTCTCGCCCGACGCGCTGCTGGCCGATCTCGCCCGGATGAACGCCGCGCCGCCCCCGGCGCGCTAGCTGGTCATGCTGAAGCGGTCGAGGGTCGCGCGCTCTTCGGGGGAGAGGCTGCGCGCGCCGCTGGTCTGCACCTTCTGCAGGAGGCGCACGACCTCGCCGCGGTTGATGGGGTGCAGATCGTCGAGACGGATCGCGCCCCAGCGTTTCTGCGCCTCGCCGTCGGCCGCGACTGGCGGGGCGGCCGCGGTCCTCTTGAAACGCGCGGCGCCGCTCTGCTGGCGCAGCCACGACATGTAGACCCAGCCGACCACGATCCCGCCAAGGTGCCCGAGGTGCGCGGTGCCCGCTCCGACGTTCTTGTTGAGCGCGCCCAGCAGGGAATATCCCACGTAGATGGTGACGAGCAGCCAGACCTGCACCGGGAGGATGCCCCAGATGTAGAGGCGGTCGCGCGGCCAGAGGCGCGCGTAGGCGGTGGTGACGCCGAAGATCGCGCCGGACGCACCGATGATCGGCGTGTAGTAGAAGGGCGGCATGAAGGAGAGCAGCCCGCCGCCGATCCCGCTGAGCAGGTAGAGCGTGATGAACCGGGAGCCGCCGAGCACGGTCTCGAGGCGCGGGCCGAAGATGTACAGCGCGAGCATGTTGAAGCCGATGTGCGCGAGGCCGCTCGGGTCGTGGAGGAACATGTAGGTGATGAGCGTCCAGGGCGCCTGCAGCGCGTGCGCCGGCACGAGCCAGAACGTGGGCGTGATCCACGGTGCGGCCTGCTGAAGGATCCAGACCGCGATGTTGGTTCCGATGAGGATCGACACCCATTTCGTCATGGGGGGAAAGATGAACCGGCACCGGCGCGAAGGGCAGGGTGGCGTGGCGCGCACCTCGCGCCGCGTGCCTCGCGCCCCGGCTGTATGTTGATGGCACCATGAGTGAGAATCGGTCCTCGGCGCGGTGGGTGATCGTGGTCGCGGCGTTCGCGGTGGTGCTCGCGGCGGCGCCGTACAAACTGTTCGATCTCGACCGCTTCTTCGTGCCGAAGGAGCTCGTGCTGAATCTCGCGGCGCTCATCGCGGCGCTGCTCGTGCTCCGCCGCGTGGGCGAGATCGCGCTGACGCGCGTGGACCTCCTGCTGGGCGCGTATCTGGCGCTCAGCGCGCTGAGCGCGCTCTTCGCGGTGAATCACTGGCTGGGCGCGCGTGCGCTCGCGGTCACACTCGCATCGGCCGC
The DNA here is from genome assembly GCA_963751275.1 of uncultured Gemmatimonadaceae bacterium. Taxonomy (GTDB): domain Bacteria; phylum Gemmatimonadota; class Gemmatimonadetes; order Gemmatimonadales; family Gemmatimonadaceae; genus DATKOH01. The sequence goes on from CAVVTZ010000007.1 coordinate 203,100, forward strand.
GATCTTCTGGGCGGCGCGCGCGGCGTCCGGCGGCGGCGCGGGGCGCGCGATCGTCGCCGCGTGTGCGTTCGCCGCGGTGCTCGGCGCCGTCACGTCGCTCGCGCAGGCGTACGGCGTGACGAGCGAGTACTTCAGTCTCAATCGCGCGCCGGGCGGCACCTTCGGCAACCGCAACTTCATGGCGCACCTCGCGGCGATCGGCGTGCCGGCCATCGTGCTGTGCACGATCACCGCGCGGCGGGCGTGGGCGGCGGCGCTCTTCGCCGCGGGGATGGCGGTGCTCGCGGGCGCGCTCGTGATGTCGCGCACGCGGGCGGCGTGGCTCGGACTCGCGGCGGCTGCCGTCGTGCTCGTGGCCGGGCTGTGGCGGGCGCACCACCGGTGGAGCGATCCGCGCGCCGCGCGCCGCATGCAGATGCTCGGCGCCGCCGCCGTGCTCGGCGTGGTCGCGGCGCTCGTGCTGCCGAACACGCTCGAGTGGAAGAGCGATTCTCCGTATCTCGACACCGTGACCGGCGTGGTGAACTACCGCGAAGGGAGCGGGCGCGGCCGCGTGGTCCAGTACGCGAACACGATGCGCATGGCGGTTGCACATCCGCTGCTCGGCGTGGGGCCGGGCAATTGGGCGGTGGCGTATCCGCGCGTCGCCGCGGTGAACGATCCGTCGCTCGACCCGGACGACGGCATGACCTCCAATCCGTGGCCGAGCAGCGACTGGATGGCGATCGCCGCGGAGCGCGGGGTCCCGGCGCTCGTGGTGTTGACGCTCGTGCTGTTCGGGCTGGCGATGGGTGCCTGGCGGCGTGCGGACCACGCGGCGAGCGCGGAGCAGTATGTGGAGGGGCTCGCGCTGGCGAGCGCACTGGTGGTGACCGTGATCGTTGGCGCATTCGACGCAGTGCTCCTGCTGCCGGCGCCGGCGCTCATCGCGTGGGCGCTCTTCGGCGCGCTGTCCGGTCCGTCGGCGGCGCGTCGCACGACCGCGATCGGCAGTCCGGCGCGCCGGCGTGTGATGATCGCGGTGTTCCTGATCGGCGCCGCCGCGGTGATCCGATCGGCGGCGCAGGTCGCGGCGATGGCGGTGTTCAGCGACGCGCGCGAGCTGCGTCAGTTCGAGACCGCCGCGCGGCTCGACCCAGGGAGCTACCGGATCCAGATGAGACTGGCGTCGCTGTACGAGGCGCGCGGCGACTGCGAGCGAATGCGCGAGGCCGCGATGGCCGCGCGATCGCTCTATCCGAATGCGTCCGATCCGCGGCGGATGATCCGCGCCTGCGGCCGCCGGACGGCCCGCTAGCGCTCGAGCGTGTCGCGCAGCGTGTCCAGCCGCTGCGACCAGAAGGATTTCGCGCCGCGCACGGCAGCCGCGCTCTTCAGCTTGTCGTGCTGCACGGCGAGCACGCACTTGTCCTTGCCGCGCGCGGTGATGGTCACGTCCACGTTCGTCTCGTCGGGCCACGTGATGCGCAGCGCCTTGCCGGCGGTGGACGTGCGCACCGTGAAACGCTGTCCCGCGAGCCACTTCGCGCGGATCTCCGCGTCGGTCCAGGCCTTGTGCGCCTTGGCGGCGGAGGAGGCGATCGTACGGCTCACGCTCGCGCTGAATCCGCGAGTCGTCTGGTTCACGGCGCGCTTGCCGCGCGAGCGCTCGTAGCCGACGGTGACCATCTGGCACCACCACTCGCCGACGGCGAACTTCGTCTCGAGCAGCGCCGCGATCTCCTTGTGCGATTTCTCCCCCGCCTTCTCCTTGTCCAGCAGCGCGCACCACTGCGCCCACGTGCGGCCGGTCTTGGCCTTCACGGCGATATCGCTGACGGGCATCTTCGCCGGGACGGCGGTCTTGGGGGGAGTGGAGCGGTCGGTGGGAGTCACGGAGCCCTTCGCTGATAGTTTTCCACGTGCCGACTGACGCTCGGATGGAAGCGCGCGTCTGTCAAGCGGCGGCGCGGAGACCGGCGCCACCCTAGGAAGCTAATCAGCGGCGGGGTGAAAAGAATGCGGGGCCGCCGGATCCGGCGGCCCCGCGTCACATCCGGTGTGGCGCTCGAGGTTACTTGAACGCCACGTACGTCAGGCCGCCCGTGAGCTCGCCCGCGCCGTAGTAATTGCTGCTGTAGCCGTAGCAGTAGTAGTAGCAGCCGACGCCCGAGCTGGTCTGGTGGTTCGTGGACGTCCAGCGATAGCGCGCATCAAAGCGGAAGTAGAGGTGCGGATTGATGAACGCCTTCATGCCCAGGGCGGTGTTGCCGGAGAAATAGTCCTGGCTGCTGATGTCCTGCGGCACGCCCGCGTAGGTCACGGTCGGATTGAACGATGACCAGCCGATACCGAGGGCGAGGTAACCCCAGACGCGCTGCTGTCCGAAATTGAACATCGCGTCGAAATCATAGTTATTGACGTTGACCGAACCCTTGAGTCCTGCGGCGCCCGCGCCCGAGAAGCTGAGGCTGGGGCTCGTGCCGGACCAGGAGAACTCGACGCCGAACGTGCGGGACACGTCGTAACCGAGCCGCGCGCCCCACAAGCCCGAGCTGTTCACGCTCACGTACACGATGCCGTTGCAACCTTCGCAGCCGCCGGACGGCGTGCCCTGATAGATCTGACTTCCGAAGTACCAGCCGCCGAAGCCGCTGACCTCGACCGCCTGAGCGCGCTGCGCCATTGCCGGCACTGCGGTCAGCATGGCGAAGCCGAGCGCGAGCAGCGCGGCACGCCCTACGAATTTGCGACTAGACATGTTGGCTGGCCTCTCCGTGGAAATGGTATTTGTCGTGCAAGTGGCGAAAGGATAACTAAGGGGATTCTAACGCGCCAGTTGGCCGCCCTCCTAACGCCGCGGATTGCACAGCATACCCCAGGGCACCGGGAGGTTCCGAGAGGGATTCCCTTACAGTGCGATCAGCGCGCCGGCGGAGCCGTGGGCGGGACGGGTGCGCCGTGCGCGCGCTGCGCCTTGTCGGCCGCGATCATGTAGGAGACGATCAGCAGGGACCGCACTTGGTTGTCCGCGCGCGCGCCGCGTTTGCCGAGCGAGCGCCAATACGTGTGGGCGCCGGCGATGTCGCCCGTGCGGATCTTCGCGATGGTGCCGCCGTCGCGCAGATCGTCGAGCGCCATCCACGGGGTGCCGGTCTCGCCGGGATCGAGCGTGTCGGCGAGCGCGGCGGCCGCCTTGAAATCCTGCAGCGAGAACGCGCGAATGAACGCGAACGTCTGCCGCGCACCGGCCGGCGCGTGCTGCGATGCCAGGTAGGCGTTCACGGTACGGAAATAATCCTCATCGACCACGCCGGCGGTGCCGCCGTCGAGATCCTTCTCGACCGCGAGCGCGTCGGCCATCCAGATCCGCCAATCGGACGGCGGGCGCCCCGACGCCATCCCGTTCTCGACGCGCGACCGGCGCTGCATCGCGTTCAGCACGTCGAGCGCGCTCAGGCTGTCCTGCGCGATCGCGGTGCGCCGGGCGTGCAGCACGGCGCCGACGGCCAGCGCGTGGCTGTGCGGGATCGACGGCACCGGCGTGATGGTGCCCGTGTCGAACGGCACCTTCTGGCCGTAGATCGCGGAGATGACGTCGAAGCGGCCGGCGCGGAGGTCGGCGAACCCGTCGGCGCTCTCGTGCATGAACCGCGCGCGCTCGGCGCCAATGTCGAGGATCGGCATGTAATCGGAATTCACCGAACCGACGAGGCCGAGCAGCGGCGTGAGCTGCTCGCGCGTGCCCACGCGGTACGACTCGAGCACCGGCGGGCGGAAGCGCACGAGGGGCCGCAGATCCTCGGCGATGAGCGGGTAGTCGAACACCGACCAGTCCGGCGTCGGGAGCGTGGAACGGTTGCTCGCGACGATGAGGATGTCCGCATTCGACGTCATGAAGATGTCATACGACGCGAAATTGCGGTGGATCGCGGCGAGCACGCTCATCACGAGACCGTCGTTGATCTCGTAGAGGTGCAGCCACTGGCCGAAGACGCCGTTCGGCGTGAGATAGTTCTTCACGCGCGCATAGAACTCCACGGTGAAGAGGCTGGAGACGCCGCTCACCCACGGATTCGACGGCTCCGAGACGATGAGGTCGAACTTGCTGCCGTTCGTCGCGAAGAAGGACTTCGCATCGTCGATCGCGAAGTGCGACCGCGCCGTGTCGGCGAAGACGCGCCAATTCGCCTTCTTGAAGGCACGCGAGCCCTCGATCATCGCGGGCTCGATCTCGATCGTCGTGAGGTGCTTGATGTACGGGCTGCCGAGCAGCAGGTGCGACGTCATCCCCGACCCCTCGCCGATGACGGCGGCGTTCGTGCCGCGCGGCGCGTGCGCGAGCACCATGAGCGGCAGCAGGATCTGCGTGGACACATCGCCGCCGGCCCAGTGGCGCGGTCCATTGCGGTCGTAGCTGTACCAGAGCGTGTCGAGCGAGGCGTCGGGCTTGCCGTTGGTCGAGATGAACAAGCTCTTGTCGCGGCTGACCTGGCCGACGGTCACGGTCGCGGTGCGGCCGTCCTTGTAATACACGATCGACCGCGAGCCCGGCTCGGGCAGTCCGCCGTGGCGGAAGACGCCGCTCGAGAGGATGGTCTTGTCGAAGGTGTTCAGGAGGGCCGTGCCCGTGGTCACGACGAACACGCCGACCGCCGCGATGTACGCCCAGTTCTGCGCGCGCCTGGAATCGCCCGCGGCCCGGTAGAGCAGGTAGACGCCGAGCGCCATGTCGAGCACGGCACCCGAGATGAGCAGCGTCTTGAGCCCGAGCAGGGGCATGAGCACGAGGCCGGCGATGATCACGCCCACGATCGAGCCCAGTGTGTTCACGGCGTACACGGTGCCCACCGCCTTCTCGCCACGTCCGGAGTCGATCAGCAGCTTGGTGATCACCGGGAGCGTCATGCCCGCGAAGAATGTCGCGGGCACCATGACGAACACGCAGATCACATAGCGCGCGATGCTGAAGAGATCGTACGCGCCGTTGGATTCCGAGAGCGAGGTGACCAGCACCTGCATCCCCCGGAACGACAGGAGATACAGCGGAATGGTCGCCATCGCCGCGGCTCCCATGAGCCATTGCACGATGCCGAGCGCCCGCAGCGGATCCTTGAACCGGTCGGCCCACCAGTGCACCATGAGCGCGCCGAGCGCGAGCCCGAGGATGAACGCCGAGAGCATGAGATCGAACGAATGCGTCGCGCTGCCGAGCACGAGCGACAGCAGGCGGATCCAGGAGATCTCATAGACGAACGACGCGATCGCGGTGCCGAAGGCGATGAGGAGCAGCAGGCGCCAGAGACGGTCGCTGCCGAGCGGCATCGGGTACGATGGCGCCGGCTCGGTGGCGGGCGTCGCGGCACGCAGCATATCAGCCTCGACCTCACTGCGCGACGCGAGCATCTCGGGGATGCGAATGACGCACAGCGTCGCGATGAACACGAGCCAATTGATGATCGCCGCGGTGAGCAGCGTATCCTCGAGGCCGAAGGTCGGCAGGAGATAGAACCCCGCGAAGAGCACGCCGGCCGACGCGCCTAGGCTGTTCGCGAAGTAGAGCAGCGACAGCACGCGCCCGGGCTGGTGGCGCACGAGCCGGAGCACGCCGGCGCTCATGAGCGGAAAGGTCGTGCCGAGCAGCACCGATTGCGGCAGGATGAGCGCGCTGGCGATCGACCACTTCACCACGGTGAGCAGCACCGGGCTCCCCGCGAGATGCGGGAAGATGGAATCGTACGCGAGGGCGGTGCTCCCCACGAACACGTCGTGGAAGATGAAGCCGATCCCGCCGATCGTGAGTTCGATCAGCGCGTAGGCGAGCAGCGGCTGCTTCAGCCTCTCCGAGCGGCGGCTCGTGGCCCACGCGCCGAGCGACATGCCGCCGAGGAAGATCGTGAGGACGATGATCTGCGCGTAGGCGCTGTGCCCCACGAAGAGCCCGAGATAACGGCTCCAGATCGACTCGTAGATCAGGCCCGCGGCGCCCGACAGCACGAACACCAGGTACAGCGCGATTTGCGTCATCGAGGACCGTCGGTGGAAGGCCGGGCGCGCGGCACCTCGCCGCCCACGCAGCTAGGACGGCGCGGGCGCGCGGAAGGAAACGAAAACGCTCAGCGGACCTGGAAGGTGAGCGAGGCCCAGCGCGACTCGTAGTCGATCTCGCCGCCCGTGAGCCGGACCATCTTCACGAACTTCACGTACCAGCGTCCCTTCCGCGTGATGTGCACGCCGATGACACCGTTCGCGTCGGTCACGAGAGCGATCTGGTGCGGCTTCTCGTTCGCGAGCTGGCTGCCGACGAGCACGGTCATCCCCGCCACCGGCTTGCTGCCCACCAGGCACAGGAAGCGCACGACGCCGGTGCGCTGGCCGACGTACGGATTGTCGAGCGGCACGACCTCCGCGGAGGAACCGAAGGGCATGTTCACCTGCGGCGTGCGGTCCTCACCCACCTGGAAGATGGCCTTCACGTTCTTCGAGTACCGCTCGCGCGCCGGCCACTTCATCTGGCCGTTCTTCTTGCGGAGCGCGAGGATGTCGGTGATCCCCTCCTCCTGCAGATACTTGTTGAAGGCGTCCGCCGTCTGCGCGAGTTCGCGCGGCTTGGTGGACACACCGAGCGCATAGGTGCCGGGCTTGGCCACCACGACCCCGAACCGGGTCGTGGAATCCCCGCGCTCGATGGTCCACGCGAGCGGCGCCGGTGTCGTAAAGCCGTCGGGCGAGAGCAGGAGCACCTGGCTCACGCGCTCGAACCCGATCCCGTTCTCGCTCTTCGTGAAGGTGCCGTTGAGGATCGGGACCTGGAGCGTGTCGCCCGGCGCGAGGAAATACGAATCGAGCTTGATGAACATGTCGTGCGCCGAGAGGCTCGCGGCGAAAACGACGGTCAATACGAGTGCGACCACGGCGATCCGTGCCTTCATGAACGGCCTCCGCGCGCGGGGGCGATCGAGGGAGATGCCGCGTAGATGATCGCCTGCGGGAAGGCGCGTCCGCAACGTCCCGCCATGGCCGGCTAGCCCGCCGCCCTCACCCGGCGTTATCTTTGCCCCCGTCACGGAACGCGCAGTGCAACCCCATCACGTGCACGAGGCCCGGCGATGAATCGGAAGATCCAGGGCGCGGCGGTCGCGCTCGGTTGGCTCGGATCGGCGGCGCTGTTCGCCTTTCTGTTCGTCACCTATCACGGGACGAAGCTGTCGTACCACGAGGGCTTCCCCGGCATGCCCTTCTACGGGGCGATGTCCTGGTGGTTCTTCTTCACGATCCCGGTCATCGGCTTCACGTGGGGTTTCTTCAACGATCTGAAGAAGCCGAACTGACGTCGCCGGCCGCTACGCCGTCGCCCGTGCGGGCGGCGCGAGGGTGATCAGCGCGACGGCGCTCACGATCATCGCCGCCGCGATGATCGTGCGGGGCGTGACGGGTTCGTGCAGCACGATCCAGCCGAGGAAGACCGCGACCACCGGGTTCACGAACGCATAGGTGGACACCCGGGCCGGTGTGGAGACGCGCATGAGCCAGAGGTACGCGGTGAACCCCACCAGCGCGCCGAAGAGCGTCAGATAGAGCCAGGCGAGCATCGACGCCGTCGAGAGCGCGTGGATGTTCACGCGCGCGGGCTCGCCGGTGATCACGCCCAGGAGCGTGAGCAGCACGCCGCCCGCGAGCATTTCCATCCCGATCGCGAGGAAGGGCGAGGCCGGCAGCGCCGCGTGGCGTGAGTACAGCGACCCGATGGCCCACGTGATCGATGCGAACAGCAATACCGCGGCGCCGACGGGATTCACGCCGCCCCCGCCAGCGATCTGGCCGGGGCCGATGAGGAACGCCACGCCCGCGAGGCCCAGCGCGATGCCCGCGGCGACGCCGAGCGAGGGCCGGTCGCCGTTGTGCCGCAGCCAATGGAGCAGGACCATCCAGAGCGGCACCGTGGTGACGAGCAGCGAGGTGATGCCGCTCGGGACGAGCTGCTCCGACCAGACGACGCCGCCGTTGCCGCAGACGAGCAGCAGGAACCCGGTGATCGCCGCCGCGCGCCAATGGAGCCGCGTGGGCCGCGCGGCGCCGCGGCCGCGCGCGAAGAGATACAGGATCGCCCCGGACGTGAAGAAGCGCGTGCCGGCCATGAGGAAGGGGGGCATCGTCTCGAGCGTGATGCGGATCGCGAGATAGGTGGAGCCCCAGATGATGTAGACGGCGGCGAAGGCGGAGAGAACGAGCGCCCGCGAGGGCGGCGCAGCGGGGGCATTCGGTGAGGCGGCGGTCACTCGCGGCTCGCGATCATGCGAGAAACATCGCGCGCGGATGGGCGCCAGTCAAAGCGCGCGGCGAACGACGCTAAACGGATCGGGCGGATTGAGCGGATCACTCGGATCCGTTCCGAGAGGAATTCGAGCTCCATCGAGTCGTGGCAAGGACATGAACTGTTGTTCACAACAAGAACACAGTCTTGACCGCGCCGCGGTACTCTCCCGGCGCATGGAACGGATCCGAGTGATCCGCTCAATCCGCCCGATCCGTTTAGCGTCGTTCGCCGTTGCCGTTGTTCAGGATCTCACTTCCAGCGAAACAGCTTCAGCGCGGTCCCGAAACAGACGACCAGCCACGCGCCCAGCAGGAGGAACTGCGGCGCGACCGCGCTCCAGCCGACGCCCTGCAGCATCGTTGCGCGCAGGGCGTCGTTCGCGGCGGTGAGCGGGAGCGCGCGAATGAAGGGCTGCATGGCGGCGGGGTAGCGCGTCCAGGCGAAGAAGACGCCGGAGAAGACCCACATCGGGAGCATCACGAGGTTCGAGAGCCCCGACACGCCTTCAATGGTGCGCACGCGTGAGGCGACGAGCAGGCCGAGCGAGCTGAACGCGAAGGCCGCGATCAGGCAGATCGCGAAGAGCTGTATGTACGAGCCGCGCATCGGCACGCCGAACACCAGGCGGCCGAATCCGAGCAGCGTGATCACCTCGAGCACGAGAAAGGTGAGCCGCGAGAGGATGAAGCTCGCGAGATACTCCCAGCGCGACATCGGCGTCGCGATCAGGCGCTTGAGCAGTTTCTTCTTGCGCGCATCCACGATCGCGAAGCCGACGCCCCAGATGCCGCTGCCCATGAGATTCATGCCGAGCAGGCCGGGGATCACGAAGTCGATGTAGCGCGCGCCCTTCTCGCGCACGGTGCTGTCCTGAACGCCAACCGCATCGACGCGACCGGCCGCGCGCTGCAGCGCGTCATCGGCGAGCATGCGCGCCGTTCTCGATTCTGGGCGCGTGTCGTCGTAGCGGTAGGTCGCCTGCGTGGCGCTCGAGGGCGTGACGAGCAGTGCGACGGCTCCCGTGCTGAGCGCGCGCTGGCCGGCGCTGTCGTCCACCAGCACCGGCTCGAGGGACTTCTCCGCCTTGAGTGCCGCCATCGCGGCCGGCGCACCCGGAGCGTTCGCGATGACGCCCACCTTCACGGTCTCCTGCGGGCGGTTCCGGAACGCGACGCCCAATCCGGTGGCGAGCAGCACCGGGAAGACGAATACCCAGAACACCGCCTCCGGCTCACGGAGGAATTCGCGGTAGCGGATGAGCGTGAGCTGTGCGAGCGGCCGCTCGAACCAGCGGCGCGCACGGGGAGGGCGCGCGTCATTCATCGCGGAGATGCCTCCCGGTGAGCTTCACGAACACGTCCTCGAGCGTGGCCGAATGCGTGCGGAGTTCGGTGAGCGCCAAGTGCTGCCGCTGGAGCTCGGCGAGCAGCGCGGGCACCGCCCGGTGGAGCTCCGCCACTTCCAATTGCCATCCGCCGCCCGACGCGCGCACCGCGCTCACTCCCGGCAGCGCGCGCAGCGATGCCTCGTCCACGGCGCCGCTGCCGAGGGAGAATTCCACGAGGTGCTCGGCGATGATCTCGGCGATGAGCGCGCGCGGTGTGCCCAGCGCGATCACATGGCCATGATCCATGATCGCGACGCGGTCGCAGAGACGTTCCGCCTCGTCCATGTAGTGCGTGGTGATGAGCGTCGTGCGGCCGTCGGCGCGGAAGCGGTCGATCAATTCCCAAAGCTGGCGCCGCGCCTGCGGATCGAGTCCGGTGGTCGGTTCGTCGAGGAAGAGCAGCTCGGGGTCGCCCACGAGCGCGCACGCCAGGGCGAGCCGCTGCTTCTGGCCGCCGGAGAGCGTGCCGACGCGCGCGTCGCGCTTCTCCTCGAGCTGGACCATCGCGATGACCTCATCCACCGCGCGCGCCTGCCGATAGAAGCTCCGGAAAAGATCGAGCGTCTCGCGCACGGTGATCTTCTCGGAGAGCTGTGTGTCCTGCAGCTGGATGCCGAGCCGCTCGCGCAGCTCGTGCTCGTCGCCGCTCCACCGCCGGCCCAGCAGTTCCACGTCGCCGCTGTCGGGTGCGGTCAGCCCCTCGCAGATCTCGATGGTGGTGGTCTTCCCGGCGCCGTTGGGGCCGAGCAATCCGAAACACTCGCCCGCGCGCACTTCGAGGTCGATGCCGTCCACCGCGACGACATCGCCGAAGCTCTTCCGGAGCGCGCGCAGGGCGAGTGCGCTCACTGCGCGTAGAGGATCAGATCGTACAGGAACTTCACGCCGAAGCCGACGTTCTCCACAGACAGGCGCTCGTCGTTGCCGTGCACGCCCTTTTGCGCATCGGCCATCTCCACCTTGAACGGGCTGAAGCCGTACGTGATGAGTCCCGCCTCGCGGTACGCCGGACGATCGGTGGCGCCGGCGAGCATGATCGTGGTCACGAGTGCATTCGGGTCGCGGTCATGCGCGGCCTTCTCGATGGCCCTGTACAGATCCGTCGCGATCGGACTCTCGAGCGGCGGCTTGAGCGGCAGGGTCTGCTCGAAATGCACCGCGGTGTCGTTCACCACCTTCTTGAGCTCGGCCAGGAATGCCGCGGGATCCTGGTCGGGGAGCAGCCGGATGTCGAGCTCGGCCGACGCTTCCGGCGGGATCACGTTGGTCTTGTTCGAACCCGTGAGCACGGTGAGCGAGATCGTGTTCCGGATGATCGCGTTCCACGCGGTGTTGTCCGTGATGAACGCACGGCCGGCCGGCGTCTTCACCGCGGCCGACGCATCCGCCAGCCACGCGCGCTGCTGGCCAGTGTACTCCACGGAAATGTCCTTCATGAACTTCTGCACGCCGGGCGTGACATGGAGCGGCGTCTCATATTTCGCGATCTTGTCGAGCGCCGCGACCAGGCGCGGCACCGGGTTCTGCTTGGTGGGACGCGACCCGTGGCTCGCCACACCGTGCACGGTGAGCTTCTGCCAGAAGGGGCGCTTCTCGGACACGCTCACGCCGTAGTATTCGAGCTTGCCGTTGTTCAGCGGATTGCCGCCGCCCTCGGTGATCAGGTACTCGACGTCCTTCAGCAGATCGCGATGGTTCTTCACGAAGTCGATCGCGCCGAGCCCGCCGAGTTCTTCGTCGCTGTTGCCGATGAACACGATGTCACGGTTCAGGAGCGCGCCGCTCCGCTTGAGCGCGAGCATGGCGTAGAGTTGCGCGATCGTCTGCCCCTTCATGTCGAGCGCGCCGCGTCCCCAGATGTAGCCGTCCTTGATCGCGCCGGAGAACGGATCCACGGTCCAATAGCTCGCGACGGCGGGCACGACATCCATGTGACCGACCAGCGCGATCGCTTTCTTGCTGCCGTTCCCCTTGAGCCGCGCGTAGATGTTGCCGCGCGTCGGCCCGAGCTCGGAGGCCGCGGTGTCGAGCACCTGCACTTCGAAGCCCTCGGCCTGGAGGATATCCTTCAGGAAGTTGATCGTGCGCATCTCGTTGCCCGGGGGATTCGTCGTGTTCAACTGCAGATAGTTCGACAGCGTCCTCACCGCTTCCTGGGACGTCGCCGCCCAATCCACCGGGCGGGGCGCGGGGTTCTGTGTCGACGCGGTGGCGGCGAACAGCGCGAGTGCGAGAACGGACAGGGAGGAGCGCATGGGGTGGGCCGGGGTTCGGGGAATGCGCGCGCGAGCGGGAACCGAAAATGAGGCGCGCGCCGCAGTGCGCGCAATCCCCGGAGCGAAACCCATCCCGCGGGCCGGGCGTAGGGTCCGGCACACTCTCGCCTCCGGGAAATGATCTCTCTTCTGTCCGCGCTCGTCCTGCTGCAGCAGCCCATCATCTCGGTCTCGCGGGACACCACGCGGGACACGACGGAGATCCGGCGCGACTCGACGCGGCATTGGGAGGCGATGCGCGACTCGCTGCGCCGCGCGAAGATGCGCGCGATGCACGACGTGACGATCACGCCCGAGATGATGGCGAGCGCGTACAAGGATCCCGATGCCAGGTCGCTCATCGCGCGCGCGCGCGTCGCGCGGCTGGAGCAGGATTCCACGCTCATCGCCTACGACGCGACCGCGCGCGAACGCGTGACCGCCGGCATGAGCCTGAGCGCCTCCGGCCCCGACAAACTCCTCTTGCGCAGCGAGACCGCTTCGCGCGTGCGTTGGCAGCGCGGGCGCGGTGTGCTCATCGATGTCCTCGGCGCGCGCACGGTGTTCCCGATGTTCTTCCCGGGGCCCCGCGTGCTCCCCGATTTCCTCGAGATGGACCCGGTGCCGTATTTCCCGGGACGCGAGCAGCTGCCCAGTTTCGAAGGCAGCAAGATGACCAGCAAGACCACCGAAGGGATCTTCCTGCATCCGCTCGATCGCGGCGCCGAGGCCTACTACACGTTCCGCTCCGGCGACTCGATCACCTTCCGGCTCCCCGACGGCAAGACCATCCGTCTCCGCGCCGTGGAGGTGCAGGCGCGCAAGCCGGACGCGCAGCTCATCGTGGGTTCGCTCTGGTTCGACGTGGCCACCGGTCATCTCGTGCGCGGCGCGTTCCGCCCCGCCGCGCCCTTCGACATCGTGAAGTTCGTGGAGGAGGAGGATCCGCACGCCTTCGACGACGTGCCGAAGGTCGTCAAGCCGATCATCTTCCCGATGGAGCTCAACGTCGCCGCGTTCACGGTGGAGTACGGCCTGCACGAGCAGCGGTGGTGGATGCCGCGCGTGCAGACGGTGGAAGGCCGCGCGCGCGTCGGCGTCATGCGCGTGCCGTTCTCGATGGAGCAGAGCTTCTCCTACGCGAGCGTCAACGGCACCGACACCATCCCGCGGCTCTTCGCCTCGCTGGAAGACTCGCTGGCGCACAAGCCGGGCGACTCGCTCTACAAGGCGCGGCAGGACAGCATCCACGCCGTGAACAAGGCGCGACGCGACAGTCTCCGCGCCGAGCGCGAGACCGACTCGATCACCACCAAGGACGGCCGCCGCGTTCGCTATAGCCGCCGTAACCGCGGCATGACGATCGACGACGACCCCGATTTCCAGAGCTTCTCCTGCTCCGGCAAGGACACGACGATCACAAAAAGCTTCCGCTACGACGGCACGCTCCCGGTGCGCATCGTCGTCCCGTGCGACACCACCGCGCTGTTGCACAGTGCCGAACTCCCGCCGTCGATCTACGATCCGGGCGAGCAGCTCTTCGACCTGAAGGAGCGCGACCAGCTCGTGCAGGAACTCACGATCGGGATCCAGCCCGGCTGGGACCCGCAGCCCATCGAATGGCACTACGGCATCGAGAACTCGCTGATCCGCTACAATCGCGTGGACGCGCTCGACGCCGGCGTGCAGGCCACCCGCGATTTCGGCAGCGGCTACACCGGCTCGCTCGAGGCGCGCGTCTCCACCGGCGGCCCGTACCTCTGGGGCGAAGCGCACTTCGCCCGCAGCGACGGCTACCGCAAATACGACATCGGCCTCTACAACCGCCTCACCTCGGTGAACGATTGGGGCGATCCGCTCACCTTCCGCGCCTCGCTCAACGCGTTCATCCTCGGACAGGACCTCGGCTTCTATTACAAAGCCTGGGGCGGCGAGCTCACCTCCACCACGCTGAGCAACACCGGCTTCACGTGGCGCGTGTTCGCCGAGCAGCAGACCAACGCGCCGGTGGCGACGAACACGTCGATCCCGAACTGGATCAACGGGCACGAATTCAGCTACAACGTCGAGACGCCGATGACGAACGCGTTCGGCGCGCAGGTGCGCCTGCGCGACCAGATCGGCCTCGACCCGCACGGTTGGCGCGAATCGTACGATGCGCGCGCCGAGGGCGGGCTGGGCACGTTCCAGTACGGGCGCGTCGCGGTGGACGGGACGATCGGTCACGGACTCGGCAAGTATCTCGACTGGCAACTCGGCGCGGGCGGCGGCACGTCGTTCGGCGACCTCCCGCCGCAGCGTGACTGGTTCCTCGGCGGCGCGTGGACCATTCGCGGCCAGCAGCCGGGCACCGCGGCCGGCAACGCCTACTGGCTGGGGCACGCCGAGCTCGGTTCGAGCTTCGTGGCCGTGCGTCCGACGCTGTTCTTCGACATCGGCTGGGCCGGCGACCGGAACGACTGGCAGCACATCGGCATCCCGACGAGCGGCGTGGGGGTGGGGCTGTCGTTCATGGACGGTCTCTTCCGGGTGGATCTCGCGCACGCCGTGCAGCCGACCGGCGGGTTCATCCTGGATTTCTCCACGAGCGCGCGGTTCTAGCGCGGGCGGTGGCGTGAGCGCGCCGGAGCGCTAAGTTTGGGCGCGCGCATGTCGCGCGAACCCAACCGCACCGGAGAGCACCGCCATGTGGAAGGAATTCAAGGACTACCTGCTGAAGCAGAATCTCCTCGCGCTGGCGCTCGCCGTCGTCATCGGCGTGGCGCTGAACCGGGTGGTGCAGGCGATCGTGAACGACGTCATCATGCCGGTCGTGTCCTTCGCGACACCGGGCGGCGAATGGGAGAAGATGAAGCTCCCAGTGGGGCCCATCCAGTTCGGCGTCGGTGATCTGCTCAGCGCGTTGCTGAACTTCATCATCATCGGCTTCGTCGCGTGGCGCATCAGCAAGCTCATCCCGCAGCCTCCGGCGCCAGCCACCAAGAGCTGCCAGTTCTGCAAGAGCGCCATCGACCCGGCGGCCACGCGCTGCCCGCACTGCACCAGCCAGCTCGCGTAAGGAGACGTCGGACAACGGCTCGGCCCTCGGCGTGGCGGTAGCTAGCGAGAGTCGTCTCCCTTCCGTATGACCGGGCCCCTGAAGGCGCCGCGTGCGCCGCGCACGACCTCCACCGAGCAGGCGACCGCCGAACTGCTGCTCTGGCAGATGCGCGCGCGCCTGAGCGCCGCGCTCGTTGGCGCACTGCTGATCATCGGGCGGATGCTCGGCGATCACGCCACCGAAGCCGCCAAACGCGGCCTCGGCGTGCTGCTCGTGTACTTCGTGGCGACGCTGTTCATCGCCTTCCTCATCAATCGCACGGGACGCGCCGGCCCGGTCTGGGTGTGGCTCTCCATCGGCACGGACCTCTTCGCGATCTTCGAGGTGACCTACGTCAGCACGCCGCCAGCGGACTATCCGCAGGCGCTGATCCTCGGGTTCGTCGTGCTGCATTTCACGGAGTACCATTTCGGCCGGCGCTACGCGCAGGGCGCGCTCGCGACGATCATCGCCGCGTACCTCGTGCTGATCGCACCCGTCACCGGCATCGGGCGCATCCTCGAGTGGTCGTCGCAGCTCATGTCGCTCGCCGTGTTCGCCTTCGCGGGCGCGGTGTTCGTGGTGCTGTATGGGAGCTACAAGGAACGGCTCGCCGAGATCGTCGAGCTGTTCACCCGCACGGAGCAGGGCGACTTCACCGCCGAGTTCCCGACGAGGCTGGACTCGCCCCCCGACAGCGTGACGCTCGTGGGCAGCGCGTACAATCGTGTGCGCGCGCAGCTGGGCAACCTCGTGCTCACCGACCCGTTGAGCGGCCTGCTCAACCGCCGCGGACTCGAGCGCGACCTCGCGCGCGAGATCGCGCGCGCGGTGCGCAGCGGGAAGGAACTGGCCCTCGTGGCCATGGATGTCGATCACTTCAAGACGATCAACGACACGCTCGGCCATCTCCGCCGGCGACGGCGTGATCAAGGAGATCGGCGAGCTGCTCCGCCAGCTGAAGCGCGGCGGCGACGTGGTGGCGCGCACCGGCGGCGATGAATTCACCCTGCTGCTGCCCGAGACCGGCGCAGCGGGCGCATTCCGCCTCGCGTCGCGGATCCGCGAGATGGTGCGCGCGCACGAATTCCCGACGGTGCGCGGCCGTGTTCCCGTGACGGTGAGCATCGGCCTCGTCGCCGATCGCGTGATGGACGAGGATGTCGCGCACGACCTGCATTCGCGCGCCGACGAGGCGCTCTACGCCGCCAAGGAGAGCGGACGTGACCGGGTGACGATATGGAACGCGAACATGCGGGCCTTCGTGCTCACGCGCACCGGCGAGATGGTCAAGCCGTAGTTCCGGCTACGCCGAGATCGCGCCCTCGGACATCAGCACGCACTCGCCGCCCACGCGCACCGCGAGCACCTCCCCGCCGGCCTTGTCCACCTCGATGTGCAGGATGCTCGGCCGGCCCATCTCGACGCCCTGCTCCACCACGTACTGGAGCTTCGCGTCGGCCGCGCTCTCGCGCGCCGCGAGATAACCGCCGAGCGCCGCCGCGGCGCTGCCGGTGGCCGGATCCTCGGGCACCGCGAGGCCGGGCACGAACACGCGCGCATGGATGTCCACGCCCGGCTGCAGCGCGTCGCGCGAGAAGACCATCACCTGCGGCGCCCAGTACGACTTGAGCGCCGACTCCCAATGGTCCATGCGCACGCGGGCCTTCCCAACGGCGTCGCGATCGCGCACCGGCACGAACAGGAACGGCAGTCCGCAGCTCACCGCCTGCGGCGAGGACATGCCGCCGAGGATATCGGTCGCGTCGAGTCCGAGCACGTCGGCGAGATGCGTGCGGCCGGGTGCGGGCGGTCCGATCTCGGGAAGCTTGGCGACGCTGAGTTGCGCGAACGTCGGCGCGTGTCCCTCGCCGCGGATCATGACCGTGACGGGGCCGACGCCTTCTTCGAGGATGATGCGCGTCTCGGGGCCGGTGAGCTTGATCTCGCCGGTGGCCGCGAGCGCGTACGCGGTGCCCACCGTCGGATGGCCGGCGAAGGGGAGTTCCTCGGCGGGCGTGAAGATCCGCACGCGGCGCGTGTGCTTCGGATCCGCGGGCGGATAGACGAACACCGTTTCCGAGAGATTGAACTCGCGTGCGATGTCGGCAAGCGCGCTCGTCGGGGATCGCGCGCGCGTCGGGAAAGACCGCGAGCTGGTTCCCGGCGAAGGGCCGGTTCGTGAAGACGTCGAGCGTGAGGTAACGGTGCCGTGCGCTCACTTCTCACCCATGAAGGGATACTTGTGATCGCGGGCGGGGCTGAACGTTTCCTTGATGGAGCGCGCACTCACCCAGCGCACGAGATTGAGCTTCGAGCCCGCCTTGTCGTTGGTGCCCGACGCGCGCGCGCCGCCGAACGGCTGCTGCCCGACCACCGCGCCGGTGGGCTTGTCGTTGATGTAGAAATTCCCGGCGGCGTTGCGCAGCGCGTGCTGCGCCTGGAGCGCCGCCGAGCGTTCCTGCGCGAACACCGCGCCGGTGAGCGCGTAGGGCGAGGTGCGGTCGATGATCTCGAGCGTCTCGGCGTACTTGGAGTCGGGGTAGACGTAGGCCGTGACCACGGGGCCGAAGATCTCCTCGCAGAGCAGACGGTAGTTCGCGTCCTTCGTCTGCACGAAGGTCGGTTCGATGAACCAGCCGGTGGAGCCCTTCGCGCCGCCGCCGGCGAGGACCTTCGCGTTCTTCTTGGCGTCGGCGATGTACTCCGAGATCTTCGTGAACGCCTTCTCGTCGATCACGGCGCCCATGAAATTCCGGAAGTCGGTGACGTCACCCATCTTGATGCTCTCGATCATCGCGACCACGCGGTCGCGCACGTCGGGCCAGAGGGAATTCGGCACGTAGACGCGGCTGGCGGCGGAGCATTTCTGTCCCTGGTATTCGAAGCCGCCGCGCACGATCGCGACTGCGAGCGCCGCGGGGTCGGCGCTACGCGTGCGCGACGATGAAGTCCTTGCCGCCGGTCTCGCCGACGATGCGCGGATAGCCGCGGTAGCCGGAGACGTTGGCGCCCATCTTCTGCCACATGCCGTTGAAGACGCCGGTGCTGCCGGTGAAATGCACGCCGGCGAACTCGGGGTGGGCGAGCACCGCATCCGAGATCTGCGCGGCGTTGCCCGGGAGGAGATTGATCACGCCCGGCGGCAGGCCCGCTTCCTCGAGGAGCTTGAGGATGTAGTGCGCGCTGAGCATCGCGCTCGACGCCGGCTTCCAGAGGACGACGTTGCCCATGAGCGCGGGCGCCGTGGGGAGGTTGCCCGCGATCGACGTGAAGTTGAACGGCGTGACCGCGTACACGAACCCATCCAGCGGCCGGTATGTCCATCTGGTTCCACACGCCGGGCGAACTGATCGGCTGCTCGGCGAGCAGCGACTGCGCGAAGAATGGATTGAAGCGCCAGAAGTCGATCAGCTCGCAGGCGGAATCGATCTCGGCCTGGTGCGCCGTTTTCGATTGGTTGAGCATCGTCGCGGCGTTCACGGTGGAGCGCCACGTGGTGGTGAGCAGCTCGGCCGCCTTGAGGAAGACCGCGGCGCGGTCCTCCCACGTCCAGTTCGACCACTCATGCCAGGCGGCGCGCGAGGCGGCGATCGCCTGCGCCACCTGCTTCGGGCCGGCCATGTGGTACTCGGCCAGCACGTGCTTGTGGTCGTGCGGCATCACCGCCTTGGCGGTGCTGCCGGTGCGCACCGCTTTGCCGCCGATGACGATGGGGATCTCGATCTGCTCGCCCGCCATCTTCGCGAGGCGCGCCTTGAGCTCCGCTTTCTCGGGGGAGCCGGCGGCGTAGTGCTTCACCGGCTCGTTCACCGGGGCGGGAACATGACGGACGCCGGCGAGCGCGCCATGCGGCGCAGCGGGGGGCGTGGGTTGTGCGGGCATTGTGCGTTCCTTGTGCGTGAGAGCGGACTGGAAAGATAGTCGGGTGGGAAGGTGTCTGGAATCGTGCGCCAGGATTGCGGTACCCATCTTGGTAATCATGTGCATCCTGTCAAAGCAGTTCTGAGAACTGCATTCTGACAGGATGCACATGATTGACGTGATATGATCGAGGGGGTCTCCATCATCGCCTATTGCGTATCCCTCGTAATAACTTGGGGCCGTGCGAATATCCGGTCTGATCCTTATCGGTTGCATCATCCCGTTGGCGTCCTGCGAGCGCGCGCCGATCGATTGGCTCGAGCCACAGCGGCTCGACTCGGCGTCGGTCGCGGCGGCGGGGCCGGGGTGGGTGCTGGTGGTGGATGCGCGGGGCGCGGCGCGCGCCGTGCGGCCGGTTGCGCCGGAAATGGCCGCGGCCGCGGGCGTCTGTCCGGGCTCGACCGTCGCGGCGCATGTCCGCGGCGGCGAATGGTACGCGGGATGGTTCACGGCGCGCGCGGACAGCAGCGTCGTGCTGATGGTGTCGCGTTCGACGGACGGCGGCGCCAAGTGGACGAAGGCCGTCGCCGCCGATGCGCGCGATGCGGGCCGCCGTGGGTGCGCGCGGCCGGCGCCGGCCATCGCCGGTGACTCCGCCACGGGGTTCGTGCACCTCGCGTATTTCCTCGAGCCGCCCGACGGCGCGGGCGTCTGGTTCGTGCATTCCATGGAGCACGGCCTGGTCTGGCATCCGCCGGTGGCGATCGCGTACGGCGCGGACCCTGCGGCGGCGAGCGTCGCCTCGCTCGGCGACACGGTCGCGATCGCCTATCAGGCGCCGAACGCGGGCGACGGCTGGATCGGTCTCGCGCTCTCGAGCACCGACGGTCATATCATTGACGACATGCTGCCGGCGGTGTCAGGGCGCACCGTGCCGGCGGCGGCGCCGCGCGTCGCGATGCGTGGCGCGCGGATCGCGGTGGGGTGGGTGTCGGTGCGGGGTGGGATGCCGATGGTCCGGACCGGAACGCGGAGCACACCATGAAGCATTTCCTGGGCGCGCACACGATCGACAATGGTGGCATCGATCAGGCCGCGCGCCGCGCCGGCGCCGGCGGGATGACCGCCATGCAGCTCTTCACCGCGATCCCGAAGTTCTACGGCGACAAGTCATCGATCAAGCCCGAGCGCGTGGCGAAGTTCCATGCGGCGCTCCACGAGACGGGGATCGCGCCGAAGCACGTCGTCGCGCACGCGGCCTACGTGCTCAATACGGCCACGCACGAGGACGACAAATGGATCCGCGCGAGCGCGGGCCTCACGAAGGAACTCGAGCGCTCCACGGCGTTGGGCATCGGCGCAGTGTGCTTCCATCCGGGCGCCGCGAAGGATGGCGACCGCGACGCCGCCGTCGAACGCGTCGCGCGCGCGATCATCGCGGCGCTCGAGTCCGTCGAGGGCGGCACGCGCCTCCTCGTGGAGAACACCGCCGGCGCCGGCGCGACGATCGGCAAGACGCCCGAGGAGGTGGGCGGCATCCTGCAAGCCGTACCCAAGAAGCTCCGCGCGCGCACCGGCTACGGACTCGACACCTGCCACCTGTTCGCCGCCGGCCACGACATCGCGTCCTCCCGCTTCTCGCTCACGGAAGTGCTCGATGCCTTCCAGGAAGCCACCGGCGAGGCGCCCGGATTCTTCCATCTCAACGACAGCAACGGCGCGCTCGGCTCCAACCTCGACCGCCACGCGCTCATTGGCGAGGGCAAGATCGGCGCCGATCCCTTCGGCTGGCTCCTCGAGGACGCCCGCTCGCACCAGGTGCCGATGATCCTCGAGACGCCGCAGGAGCACCCGGACATCGCTGACGACAATGTCTCGCCCGATCCGTACGACGTGAAGATGATGAAGCTGCTCCGTTCAATGGAGCGCTGACCGTTCCCCCCGCCGGAGTCCAACGCCTGATGTTCACTCGCACTCGCGCCGCGATCGCGGCGATTCTCTTCGCGCTCGCCGCGCCCGCTCGCGCGCAAGGCGCGCCCATCGACTACGCCGCGCTGCAGGACGAGACCGTCGAGGCGCTGCAGGAGTATCTCCGCATCAACACGACCAACCCGCCCGGGAACGAGCTCGCCGCGGCCAGATTCCTGCAGGCGTTCCTGCAGAAGGAAGGGATCGAAGCGGAGATCCTCGATACCGCGGAGCTGGGACCGGGGCGCGCGAATCTCTACGCGCGCCTCAAGGGGAACGGCACGAAGCGCGCCGTTGCGCTCGTGAACCACATGGATGTCGTGCCCGCCGACCCGGCGACGTGGAAACAGCCGCCCTTCTCCGGCGCGCTCGTGGACGGCGACGTCTGGGGCCGCGGCGCACTCGACATGAAAGGGATCGGCATCGTGCAGCTGATGACGATGGTCGCGATCAAGCGCGCCGGCATCCCGCTCACGCGCGATCTGGTCTTCATCGGGAACGCCGACGAGGAATCCGATGGCTCGGGCGCGATCGTCTTCGTGGCGAAGCACAAGGACAAGCTCGCCGACGTGGAGTTCCTGCTCACCGAGGGGGAAGGGACGCTCGTCGAGAACGGGAAGGTGAAGATGTTCGCGATCGGCGTCGGCGAGAAACGCCCGTACTGGATGACCCTCACCGTGCACGGCGTTCCGTCGCACGGTTCGGTGCCCACGCCGTACAATCCGGTGCCGAAGCTCGCGCAGGCGGTGGTGCGCCTCGCGCAGTGGCAGACGCCGGTACACATGCTTCCCGCGGTGGACAACTATTTCAAGGCGCTCGCGACGCTCTACACGGGCCAGCAGCGCGCCTGGCTGCTCAACGCTGCGAACGCACTGAAGGATCCCAAGGGGCGCGCCTTCATCCTCAGCGATCCGTACCGCAACGCGATCCTGCGGAACACGGTGGTGCCCACGGTGCTCAAGGGCTCGAACAAGACGAACATCATCCCCGGCGAGGCGAGCGCGGAGCTCGATATCCGCCTGCTGCCCGACCAGGACACCGCGGCGTTCCACCGCGACCTCGATCGCGTGATCGGCGACACGAGCGTCCACAGCGCTGTGTTCGCCGAGGTGACGCCCGAGTATAGCGCGAGCATCAACACGGACATGGTGCGCGCCGTGGAGAAGGTGATCGGGCAGATGCTGCCCGGCGTCCCCGTCGCGACGCCGCTCGCGGCGGGCGCCACCGACCGGCCCACCTACGCCCAGGTCGGCATCCAGGCCTACGGCCTCGAGCCGTGGCTCGTGGAGATCACCGACGAGATGTCCGAGGTGCATGGCAACAACGAGCGCCTCTCGGTGAAGAACATCGGGTTCGGGCTCAAGTTGATGATCGGCGTCATCGAGGCGGTGCAGTAGCGGGCCGGGACTACGGCGATGAGCCGGTGTGCTCCAACGGGGAATCCGCCGTCATAGGGGCCGTGTGCGCCTCGGGCGCCGCGCCGCAGAGCGGAAAACGGGCGTTTCCCCTATGAGAAAACGGCCCGAAAACGGCCGGTCGGCTCATTTCCCCTCTGGGGCGGGCCCGGCCCCCCATGAGAAAACCGCATCTTCCCTATTGCGTTGTAGAGGGAGCGGCGTAGTATTTGGCGCGTCGGACCGGCGTTCCTTCGCCCGACGGCGAATCACTCACCACTCCGGAGAGGGCATCGATGGCCACCAAGAAGAAGGCGAAGAAGAAGGTCGCGAAGAAGGCGGGCAAGAAGCGGAAGCCCAACGCAGCGTTCATGAAGCCGATGATGCCGGACGCCGCGCTCGGCGCCGTCGTCGGCAACAAGGCGATGCCCCGCACCCAGATCACGAAGAAGCTCTGGCAGTACATCAAGAAGCACAAACTGCAGGACAAGAAGAACCGCCGCATGATCAACGCGGACGACAAGATGCTGAAGGTGTTCAACGGCAAGAAGCAGGTCTCGATGTTCGAGATGACCAAGCTGGCCAGCAAGCACATGAAGTAGTTCGCGACGACAGTCGCGTGCTCGACGGGGCGGCTCGCTCGCGGGCCGCCTTCGTTGTCTTCGCTCTTCGTGCTGCCGGGCGCTGTCCGCAGCGCCGAACGCCTCTCAACGCCCCGAGCCGCTGTGGCCGATCCCGCCCGTACCGCCGCCAAGAAGTCGCTGCCCAAGAAGCCGGACCCCCCGATGACGCCCGCGGCCGTCGCGCGCCTCATCCTCGAAGTGGTCGCGATCTGGGCCGTCGTCCACACGCTCCTCCTCGCCGGCTACCGCATCCCCAGCGGCAGCATGGAGCCCACGCTGCAGACGGGTGATTTCCTCTTCGTCACGCCGCTTCCCTACGGACCGCACATCCCGTTCACGCAGTGGAACCTGCCGGGATTCTCCGACCCGCCGCGCGGCAAGATCTCCGTCTACGATTCGCCGCCGCAGCACTGGACGCCCGAGACGCCGTTCTTCGACAAGAACGACTCGATGCTCACGGTGGTGAAGCGCATCGTGGCCACGCCCGGCGACACGATCTACATGCGCGCCGGCGTCCTCTACGTGAACGGTGTCGAAAGCCTGCCGCCGGTGGTCCCCGCGCCCGGACCGCAGCAGCCCGGCGAGACGAGCGTCGCCTTCGAGTGGCAGAAGAAGTTCACGGTCGCCGCCTCGCGCTTCGGCCCCGCCCCCGCGGTGCCCACGCACGATGACTGGGGCCCGCTCCTCGTGCCCGCCGGCCATTACTTCTCCCTCGGCGACAACCGCTACAACTCGATCGACGCGCGCTACTACGGGTTCATCCCGCGCAAGAATTTCCGCGGCCGCCCGCTGTTCATCTATTTCTCCTTCGACGTCGACGATCTGCGCCTGCGCTGGCGCCGCCTATTGAAAGGTCTGTGGAACGCGTGACGCCCGGCGACGGCGCGCCCCCCGCGCCGCGCGCCGCCAGCTTCGTCCGTGGCCTCTCGCTCGCCGGCGTCGTCGCGCTCATCGCCGGCAACATGCTCGGCACGTCGCTCTACACGCTGCCGGCCTCGCTCGCCCAGCAGGTCGGACCCATCGGCCTGCTCTCCTGGCTCATCACCGCCGCGGGCTTCTTCCTGCTCGCCATCCTCTACGGCTCGCTCGGCACGCGCTTCCCGCGCACCGGCGGACCATACGTCTTCGCGCGCGAAGCGTTCGGCGACTTCGCCGGATTCCAGACGGTGTGGATGTACTGGCTCAGCGCCGCCGTCGGGAACGCCGCGATCGTCACCGGCGGGATCGCGTACTTCACACGGCTCTTCCCCGTGCTCAACGCGAGCCTCTGGTACCAGTTCTTCCTCGCCGAGGGGATCCTCTGGACGCTCTGCACGCTGAACGTGCTCGGCATCAAGATCGGCGCGCGCGTGCAGATGGCGATCCTGCTCTTCAGCCTCGTGCCGCTCACGCTCCTCGGCCTGGTGCTCTTCCACTTCGATCCAGCGAACCTCCACCCCTTTGCGCCCAAGGGCATTGGCGCGCTCGCCACCGGGTCAGCGCTCCTCGTGTGGGCGTTCTCCGGCATCGAGTCGGCCACCGTGCCCGCCGAGGAGGTGGACCAGCCCGGCAAGATGATCCGCCTCGGCACGATGCTCGGCTTCGGCGTGGCCACGCTGGTCTTCTTCGTCTTCGCGCTGGCGGTGACGGGTGTGCTGCCGAACGATGTCGTCGCGTCCTCGGCGCATCCGCTGGAACTCGCGGCGCAGCAGGTGCTCGGCCCGCGCGCCGCCTTCTGGGTGAGCGTCGGCGCGGTGTTCGCCTCGCTCGGCGTGCTCAATGGCTGGACGCTCATGGTGGGACGCATCCCATTCAGCGCCGCCGAGGACGGCATCTTCTTCCGCGCCTTCGGCGAACTCCATCCTCGCTTCGGCACGCCGCATGTGGCGCTCATCACCGGCACGATGGTCGCCGCGCTGCTCATTCCGCTCTACTTCGTGAAGGGCACGCTGCTGGATGTCTTCACGCTGCTGATCCTGCTCGCCAATCTCGGCGCGCTCTTCCCGTACCTGTACAACTCCGCGGCCGCGCTGATGCTGGCGCGCCGGCCCGGCGGGGATTGGAGCCCGGCATTCCGCCTGCGCACTCAGGCGATCGCGCTGGTCTGCTTCCTCTTCATGCTGTGGGCCACGTACGGTGTCGGGCAGGAAGTGATCTTCTACGGGTTCCTGGTGATGATGGCGGGGGTGCCCCTGTACATTCTGGTTCAAGACCTCCGAACGGGCTCCGTAACCCGCGCGCCCCTGTTGCCCTGGCGCCCCTCCAGTCGTAGGAAATGGAGGAGGAATCGCGCCATGAACGAGAAACAATTGATGGGGCTGGGCCTGGTCTTCGTCGTGCTCATGATCGTCGCGCTCTTCATCGCGTGGCGCCTGCAGCGCTTGGCCAAGCAGAAGGAGGACGCCGAGAAGCGCGCGGTGGTCGCCTTCGAACAGATGAACCTGCTCACCAAGCAGCTCCGCGAGCGCGCCACGAGCGGGACGGTCGCGTTGCCCCCCGAGTCGCTGCCTCCCGGCGAGCGGCTGCAGCAAATGTATCCGGGGCCGAAGCGCCAGACCGGGGCGGCGGGTTCCTGACCCGTCCGGCCGCGCCGCACACCGGGCGTGGCGCGTTAGATTGAACTATGAGCTTCTTCCCGCGCCATACGGAGACTCTCACCGCGGAAGACGCGCTCCCGCGGCGCTTCGCGCACTCGCTCGCGGGCATGGCGGTCATCACAGCCGTGCTCGTGTATGGCTTTCGCCTGGTCGCCTTTCACAACGGCGCCGGCCGATCATTGTTGCTGCTCTCCCTGGGCGTGCTCGGCCAGCTCGGCCTGCTGATCGCCGGCACCACGATCCACCTGGGCAGCCATCCGGTGCATCAATGGAAATGGCGCGCGCCGGTGTTCGCGCTGGTGGAGAGCCTCACGGCGATCACGATCAGCGCCATCCTCATCTTCTTCGGCGTGGAGATCATCGGCGCCGAACACGCCGGCTGGGCCGACTGGACGACGCTCGCCTTTCGCACGGTGATCCTGCACACGGGCGCGATCGTCATCTTCGCGCTGATCCTGGGTTTCGTGGTGCAGCGCGTCCGCTACGCGATGCTCAAGCACGAAAACCGCGAGAGCACGGCGCAACTGATCCACGCCGACCACGTGAAGCAGGAAGAGTCCGCTTCCTGACGGCGCCGCGAGTATCTTTCCCCTTATGCCGCGCAAGGACAAGCAGCTGATCGTCGTGGGCGACCGCGTGCTCATCGCCATTGAAGCGGGCGAGGAGCGCAGCAAGGTCGGCCTGTACCTGCCGCCGAGCGCCGTGGACACGCAGGCGGTGCAGGGCGGCCGCATCGTCGCGACGGGCCCGGGACTGCCGATGCCGGATCCCGCCGACGCGAGCGAAGAACCCTGGCGCACGGCTGCGCGCGAGACGCGCTTCGTGCCGATGCAGGCGCGCGAAGGCGACTACGCGCTCTTCTTCCGCCGTGCCGCGGTGGAGATCTCCTTCGAGAACGACCGCTATCTCGTCGTCCCGCAGACCGCGATCCTCGCGCTCGTGCGCGGCGGCGCTCCATGAGAGGGTTGCCCATGATGTACGACGAACGCTTCATCGCGCCGATGCGCGCGGAACTCACCCGCATCGGCATCACGGAACTGAAGACGCCGGCCGAGGTGGACGGCGCGCTGAAGGATGCGCCCGGCACCACGCTGCTGGTGGTGAATTCGATGTGCGGCTGCGCCGCGCGCAACGCCCGTCCGGCGATCACGCTCGCGCTCGCGAACGCGAAGAAGCCCGCGAAACTGACGACGGTCTTCGCCGGCCAGGACGCCGAGGCGACGGAGCGCGCGCGGAGTTACATCACGGGCTACCGGCCGAGTTCGCCGAGCATCGCACTGCTGAAGGACGGGAAGGTCGCGTTCATGCTCGAGCGGAGCCAGATCGAAGGGCGGGATGCGGCATCCATCGCGGCGGATCTGACGGCGGCGTTCGAGGCCAACTGCTGACTTCGTCAGTTAGAGCTTCTCACCCATCTCGCGACTTCGCCCAGCGATGGCCGCTTCCCGTACATGAGCAGTCCTACCCGGTAGATCCTCGCCGCGAGCCACACGGCGCCGGCGCACGCGGCGAGCACCCCGAGCAGGGTGAGCGCCACCTCGAGCCACGGCACGCTGGTCACGATCATGCGGAGCGGCATGATGATCGGCGCCGAGAAGGGGAGCCACGAGAGCACCTCGGCGGTGCGGCTCGATGGGTTCAGCAGGATCGTCTGCAGGAAGATCATCGGCGTGATCAGCAGCAGGATCACCGGGGTCGCGGCTTGCTGCGCGTCCTGCTCGTTGCTCACCATCGCGCCGACGGCCGCGAACAGCGACGAATAGAAGATGTAGCCGAGCACGAAGAAGAGGACGAGCACGATCGCCGCGGCCAGGCTCACGTGCGGCAGCGGCGAGGCATTGGGCTTCGCGCCGAGCGCGAGCAGGATCGGGGCGCGGAACCTCGCCATGAGGACCAGGCTCGTGAACCAGACGATCTGCTGGGTGATGCCCACCGCGCCCACGCCGAGCACTTTGCCGGCGAGCAGCGTGTCCGTGGACACGCTCGACACCACCACCTCGGCCACGCGCGTGTTCTTCTCCTCGATCACGCCGCGCAGCACGGTCTGCCCATAGAGGATGATCGACATGTAGAGCAGGAACGCCATGCCGAACCCGGCGAAGGCGTTCACCAATCCCGATCCGGCGCGCCCCTGCTCGGACAGCCGCTCGGTGACCAGCTGCGGCTTGAGCGCGGCGATCGCCGCGGCCTGCGCCGAATCCACATGCGCCTGCGCGAGCCGCGTGCGCAGCACGCTCTGGCGCACGACACCGGTGAGCGTCTCCATGTCGCCGATGGAGCTGGCGTTGCGGCCCGCGTACCGCGCCGAGTCGCCGGACATCGTGAAGTTGTCGAGCACGAGATAGCCGCGCGTCGCGTCGCGCACGACCTCGTGCGTGGCCGTGCTCTCGGCGCGCGTGAGCGTGTCGAGCGACACCACGCGCACCACCGGCAGGGGAGCGCCGAACGGACGCGGGATCGCGGCGGCCACGCGGTCGCCGAGCCCGGCGCCCGTGGCGTCGAGGATGACGATGTTCGCGACGTCCTCGGAGGCCTTGGTGCGCAGCGCGAGCAGCGGCGGGACGATGAGCAGTGCGCCGAAGAGCACGGGGCCGAAGATCGTCGCGAAGAGGAACCACTTGCTGCGCACACGCTCCATGTACTCGCGCGTGATCACCGCCCAGAGCTTAGCCATGGCCGGTCACCCCCTCTTCCACGCCGGTGGCGCCCACCGCGTCGAGGAAGATCCGGTGGAGCGAAGGCTGCACGAGCTCGAAACGCTCGATGCCGACGCCCGCGTCCACGAGGCGCTGCAGGAGCCGTTGCGGGTCCGCCCCGCGCGCGAGCTCGATCTCCAGCGAGCGGTTCGAATCATCGGCGCGGGCGACGAGCGATGCGTCGGCGAGCACGGCGGCGGCCGCCTGCGCGCCGTTGCCGGAGAGGGAGAGCGCCACGAAGCGCCCGCCGTGCTGCGCCTTCACGGCCGCGACGCCGCCATCCAGTACCTTCTCGCCGCGCGCGATGATGCACACGGCATCGCACATGCGCTCGGCGCTGTCCATGAGATGGGTGCTGAAGATCACCGTGCGCCCCGCGTTGCGGAGATCGATCATGATGTCCTTCAGCGCCTGAGCGTTGATCGGGTCGAGCCCGCTGAACGGCTCGTCGAGGATCACGAGCTCGGGCTCGTGCAGCAGCGTGCCGATGAACTGCACTTTCTGCTGCATGCCGCGCGAGAGTTCATCGACCTTCGCGAGCCCCCAATCCTTGTCGGCGGTCTTGAGCTCCAGGCGCTCGAGCCACGTGGTGATCCGCCGGTCGGCCTCGTGGCGCGGCACGCCCTTGAGCGCGGCGAGGAACCGCAGCACGCGGCGCACTTGCATCTTCTTGTAGAGGCCGCGCTCCTCGGGCAGGTACCCGATCCGGTCGGTGCTGCCGAGTTCGTTATGCGCCTTGCCGAAGAGCTTGATCGATCCCTCGTCGGGCTCGATGATCTCGAGGATCATGCGGATGGTGGTCGTCTTCCCCGCGCCGTTCGGCCCAAGCAGGCCGTACACCGAACCGCGGGGCACCGTGAGCGACAGGTCCTTCACGGCCGCGTGACCGGCGTAGCGCTTGACGACGTGCGAGATCTCGACGGCCGGATCGGGCATGCACGGCTCGGGATTCGGGATTCGGGACTCGGGGACGACCAAAGCTACTCGCGCGACCGAGCGGCAGACAACGGCGTGGTCGGTTGCTCTCCGGTCGGTGCGTGGCGAACTTCTTCCACTCGCCCGCGAATCCCGAATCCCGAGTCCCGAACGCCAATGCGACTGGTAGCGAGCGTGCTGCTCGGTCTTGCCCTCACGGCGAGTCGAGTTTCAGCCCAGGAGCTGACCATCTTCAACGCCGACGCCCTCGGCGCGTCCTTGCGCGCCGCGGCCGACAGCTTCGCCGCGCGGGAGCACATCACGGTCGCGCAGGAGAATGCCGGCAGCCTCGAGACCGCGCGCAAACTCACCGAACTCGGGAAGATCCCGGACGTCATCGCGCTCGCGGACCGTGACGTGTTCCCGAAGCTGCTCATGCCGAGCTACGTGACGTGGTACGCGCTGTTCGCGCGCAATCGCATGGTGATCGCGTACAGTTCCAGGTCGCGCTTCGCCGCGGAGATGACCGCGCGGAATTGGCCATCGATCCTTCTTCGCCCGGGCGTCGAGACCGGACGCGCGGATCCGGACCGCGATCCGAATGGCTACCGGACGTTGCTCGTGCTGCAACTCGCCGAGGGCTTCTACCATCAGCCTGGATTCGCGGCGCAGCTGCTGGCCGCGATCCCCGTGCGGAACATCCGCCCGCACGCCATGGATCTCGTCGCGCTGCTCCAGTCCGGCGACCTCGATTACATTCTGGTCGTACGAGTCCGTGGCGCAGACCGCTTCGCTCTCGTATCTGACGCTGCCGCCAGAGATCGACCTCGGCGACCCCGCGGAGAGCGTGCGCTACGCCACGGTCTCGGTTCGCGTCGCCGGCAACACGCCGCACGATTCGGTGACGTTCCGCGGTGCGCCCATCGTGTTCGCGCTCTCCATTCCGTCAGGCGCGACGCACGCCGCGCTGGCGGCGCGCTTCGTCGCCTATCTCTTCTCGCCCGACGGCCAGCGGGTGCTCCGCGCGGCGAAGCTCGACGTACTCCTGCGGCCGGTGATCACCGGCGCCGGCGCGCCCGACGCCGTCGAGCGAGCGGCCGCGCCGTGAACGGCACCCGCGCGACGCACCGCGCCGCCTCGGTGATCGCGGCG
The DNA here is from genome assembly GCA_963751275.1 of uncultured Gemmatimonadaceae bacterium. Lineage (GTDB taxonomy): Bacteria > Gemmatimonadota > Gemmatimonadetes > Gemmatimonadales > Gemmatimonadaceae > DATKOH01. The sequence goes on from CAVVTZ010000007.1 coordinate 233,305, forward strand.
CTCGCCGGCTCGCTCTTCCTCCTGTTCCTGCTCGCGCCGCTCGCCCGGCTCGTCGTCGCAGGGGGGCCATCCGGCGCGGCGGGCCTCTTCACCGACGCCGAGCTCCGCCGCTCTCTCGCCCTCACGGCGCTCACCGCCACCGCCGCGACGGTCCTCGGAATGCTCGGTGGTGCACCGCTCGCGTACCTCCTCGAGCGCCGCCGGTTCCGCGGCCGCTCGCTGCTGGCCGCACTGCTCGACCTGCCCCTGATCGTGCCGCACCCCGTGGCCGGCATGGCGTTGCTGCTCGTGCTCGGCCGGCAGAGTGCGGTGGGCGGCGCGCTGCTCGCGGCCGGTCTCCGCGTGGTGGGTTCGCCGGTGGGCATCATCTGCGGCGATGCTGTTCGTCTCGGCGCCGCTCTTCATCAGCGCGGCGCGCGAGGCATTCGGCGGCGTGAACGCGCGCTACGAGAACGTGGCGCGCACGCTCGGAGATCCGCCGTGGCGCGCCTTCCGCCGCGTGACGCTCCCGCTCGCGACGCGCGGGCTCATCGCCGCCGGCGTCGTGATGTGGGCGAGGGCGGTGAGCGAGTTCGGTGCGATCCTGGTGCTCACGTACAACCCCAAGGTCGCGAGCGTGCTCAGCTACGACCGTTACTCGAGCTACGGACTCACCGAGGCGCTGCCGGTGGCGGCGATCCTCGTCCTGCTGGCGCTCGTGCCGCTCGTCGCCCTGCGCGCGCTGCGCCCCGAGCGCGGCGCGGTGGACGCATGATCGAAGCGAGGGGATTCGGCGCGCGGGCGGGCGCATTCGAGCTGCGCGACATCACCTTCACCGTGCCGCGCGGCGCGTACGGCGTGGTGATCGGACCGGCCGGCTCGGGCAAGACCACGCTCCTCGAAGCGATCGCCGGCATCGTCCCCTCCGATGCCGGCTCGCTCCTGCTGGACGGCAAGGACAGCGCCGGCGCGCCGCCGGAGCGCCGCGGCATTGGGCTCGTCTACCAGCACGGCTATCTCTTCCCGCACCTCTCGGTGGAAGCCAACATCGCGTACGGCGCGTCCGACCCCGCCTTCGCGCGCGCGATCGGCGAGCGGCTCGGCGCCGGCGCGCTCGCCGCGCGCGATGTGCGCACGCTCAGCGGCGGCGAACGCGCGATCGTCGCGATCGCGCGCGCCATTGCCGCGCGGCCGTCCATCCTGCTGCTCGACGAGCCGTTCAGCGCGCTCGACCCGCGGCGGCGCGCGCTGGTGCGCCGCGAGGTGCGCGCGCTCCACCGCGAACTCGGGTCCACGGCGCTCCAGGTGACGCACGACTTCACCGAGGCCGGCCTGCTCGGCGATGTCGCGATCCTGCTCGATGCGGGCCGCGTGCTGCAGTGGGGACCACCGGACCGCGTATTCCGCGCGCCCGCCTCGCCGTACATTGCGGAGTTCCTTGGCGCCGAGAACGTGTTCGCGGGCGAGGTGCGCGCCGGCGCGGATGGCATCGAGTTCCGCGCCGGCGCGCTGACGTTCCACGCGGTGGGCGACGCGCCGGCGGGCGCGGGCCACGCGGTGATTCGCGCCGAAGAAGTGATGGTCGCGATGGAAGCGTCGGTGTCGTCCGTGCGCAATCAGTTCCAGGGCCGGATCACGGAGCTCGCGTCGCTCGGGGCGCTCACGAGAGCGACCGTGGATGTGAATGGCGTTCCGTTGGTGGCCGTGCTCACAACGCGCTCGGCGCAGGATCTCGTTCTCTCGGAGGGACGGCTCGTATGGGTCTCATTCAAGGCCATGGCGGTGCATCTGTGTTGACGTCCGCGCGCGGGGCGCTGGCCGCTTCGACGAAGCGCTGGTGAACTGGCTGCTGGGCGTTCCGTGACGAGCTGGCGCCAAGGACTGGCGCCGCTTTGGCGTTTAGGTTTGTTATGGGCATACACCATAAGAGCGAAGCTGCGTCGGACGGTCCGGTTGGTCGGCGTTTCAGATCCAAACCAGCTTCTGTAATTGTTATCATTGTTATGATATATTATCATAACGAATAGATATTATCATAAATAACCAATAAGCAAGCCGGCGTTCCATGGATCGAGCGAAGAACCCCTTTGCACCCGGCGCCGGGACCCGCCCTCCGGAACTGGCAGGCCGCGATCAGATCATCGAGGATGCGACGGTCGCGCTCAAGCGCGTTCTCGATGGCCGGCCCGCAAAGAGCCAGCTACTGCTCGGCCTTCGCGGGGTCGGCAAGACAGTCCTGCTGAACCGCATCGGCGAGATCGCCGAGGAGGAGAACTTCCTCACGGTGGTGCTGGAGGCGCCCGAGAGCCGGCGCCTGGCGGAAATGCTTGTTCCTCCGCTGCGCGCGACGCTATTCAAGCTCAGCGGTATTGCGCACGCTCGCGATCTGGCGAATCGGGGGATCCGCGTGCTGCGATCGTTCGCAAGCGCGTTCAAGGTCAAGTACGGCGGAGCCGAGTTCAGCGTCGAAGCCGAGAGCGGCGTCGCGGACTCCGGCGACCTGGAATCCGATCTGCCCGCGCTGCTCGAAACGGTGGCGCGCGCCGCGAAGGCGGCCGGCCGCGGTGTGGCCATCCTCATCGACGAGGTCCAGTATCTCTCGCAGGCGGACCTGAGCGCGCTCATCGTCTCGATCCACCGGATCGCGCAACGTGATCTGCCGCTGCTCGTCTTCGGCGCGGGTCTTCCGCAGCTCGCGGGGTTGGTGGGCGAGGCGAAATCCTACGCGGAGCGGCTGTTCGACTTCCCGGATGTGGGTCCGCTGTCGCCAGCGGCGGCCGCGCAGGCGATCCGCCAGCCGCTCCTCGAAGAGGGCGCCGAGATCGAACCGGCCGCGCTGGCGCTCGTGGTGGAGCGCACGCAGCGCTATCCGTACTTCCTGCAGGAGTGGGGCTCGCAGGCGTGGAACGTCGCCGCCGCGTCGCCGATCACTTTCGCCGATGTCGAGCGCGCCACCGAGAATGCGCGGACCGCGCTGGACAACGGATTCTTCCGCGTTCGCTTCGACCGGCTCACGCCCAGGGAGCGCGACTACGTGCGCGCGATGGCGGAGCTGGGGCCCGGCTCGCACCGCTCGCCGGCGATCGCGGCGCTCCTCAAGCTGCACGTGACCGCGGCGGCGCCGATCCGGGGCGACCTGATTCGCAAAGGCATGATCTACAGCCCGGCCCGCGGCGACACGGCGTTCACGGTGCCGATGTTCGATGACTTCATGCGGCGGATGATGCCCGACTGGAAACCGCCGGCGCACCGCCGGCGCTGACTACAGCTTCTCGATCCCCTCGCGGCCGATGCCCGGCACCCACGGCAGGATCTCCCACTGCGCGATGCCGGCCTTGATGTAGGGATCGCCATCGCGCACGGCATTGAGCGCGGCCGACGCGCCCTCATCGGGCACGCGCAGGATCGCCGCGCCGCCGTGGCGCGGCTCGAAGGGTCCGGACACCAGCAGGATCCCCTTCGCCTTGAGCCCGCCGAGGTACGCGCGGTGCTCGTCCACCACCTTCAGGATCTCCTCGAGCGGCCGCCGGTAGCGGATGATCGCGATGGCATACACCGCTACTTGAGTTCTTCGGCGAGCGCTTCCGCGAGCGCGCCCCATGCCAGCAGCGCGCACTTGAGCCGCACCGGCAGCCGTGACACGCCGGCGAGCGCGCGCAGATCGCCGAGCGCCGCATCGCGCGCGGCCGCGTCATCGCCATGGACCATTTCCGTGAAACGGCGCGCGAGGCGCTCCACCTGCTCGCGCGATTTCCCCTTGAGCTGCTGCGTCATCATCGACGCCGACGCCTGCGAGATGGCGCAGCCCTGGCCCGTGAACTTCACGTCGTGCACGGTGTCGCCGGCGAACTCGATCTGGAGCGTGATCTCGTCGCCGCATAGCGGGTTCTTCTTGTCCACCGACACGTTCGCGCACGGCAGCTCCCCGCGGTTCCGCGGGCGCCGGTAGTGGTCCAGCAGCACTTCCTGGTAGAGCGCGCTCAGCGCGTCGTCAGACGGAGGCATGGCCGAAGAGTTCGAGTGCGGCGCGAAGGCCGCCGATCAGCGCATCCACATCCCGCTCGTCGTTGTACACCGAGAAAGATGCACGCGCCGTCGAGCCCACGCCAAGCCGGCGCATCAGCGGCTGCGCGCAGTGGTGCCCCGCGCGAATGCGATGCCCCGCGCATCCAGTATGGACGAAAGATCGTGCGGATGCACGTCCGCGAGCGTGAAGCTCACCACCGCGCCGCGCCCCGTGCCCGCGGGCGGACCGTACACCCGCACGCCCTCCACCGATGCCATCTGCCCGATCGCTCGCGACGCCAGCGCGCTGCCGTGCGCGTGCACCGCGTCCATGCCGAACGTCGCGAGATAGTCCGCCGCCGCGGCGAGCCCCACGGCGCCCTCCACGTTCGGCGTGCCCGCCTCGAACTTGTGCGGCAGCACGTTCCAGGTGCTGTGGTCATCGTGCACGAACTCGATCATGTCGCCGCCAGTCTTGTATGGCGGCATCGCCTCGAGCAGCGCGCGCCGGCCCACCAGCGCGCCCACGCCCATCGGGTCCGAACATCTTGTGCCCGCCGAAGGCGTAGAAGTCCACGCCGAGCGCGTCGATCGACACGGGCATGTGCGGCGCCGCCTGCGCGCCATCGCACACGCTGATCGCACCCGGCGCCGCCTCGCGCACCAAGGCGGCGATCTCGCGCACCGGGTTCACCGCGCCCAACACGTTCGACACGTGATTGAACGCCACCACGCGCGTGCGCGCGGTCACCAGTCCGCGAAGCTGCTCGAGGTCCACGGAACCATCCGCGCCCAGCGGCGCGATCGTGAACTCGGCGCCGCGCTCGAGCGCCAGCTGCTGCCAGGGGACGAAGTTGCCGTGATGCTCCGCCGCCGTCACGATGATCCGGTCGCCGGCGCGCACGTTGGCGCGCCCCCACGTGGCGGCCACGAGGTTCAGCGACTCGGTGCATTCCCCCGTGAAGAGGAACGTGTCGGGATCGGCCACGCCGAAGAAGCGCGCCAGCCGCTGGCGGGCGTTCCGGTACGCCGACGTCGCGCGCGCCGAGAGCGCGTATGCCCCGCGATGCGGGTTCGCGTAGTCGCGCGTGTAGAACTCGGCGATCGCGTCGAGCACCACGCGGGGCTTCTGTGATGTCGCCGCCGTGTCGAGGTACACGAGCGACGGATCCGCCGCGAGCAGCGGGAAATCCGACCGCGGCGCGAGCGCGCTCATGTGCGGCGCGGCCCCACGCAGATCATGCCGCCGATCACCATCACGCGATACACCGCGATCGGCTCCTCAGCGGGCGGATGCACCGGCGTGCCGGTGGTCAGGTCGAACTGCGCACCATGCCAGGCGCATTCGAGCCGGCCGCCGGGCAGCAGCGTGCCATTGTCGAGCGGGAATTCCTGGTGGGAACAGTGGCCGGCCACCGCGCGGATGGTGCCGCGGTCGTTGATCAGGCACACGTGCTCGCCGGCGGACGTTCGGGCGGCGAGCAGCGTACCGAGCGGCAGGTCATCCGCGGGCACCAGCGGCTCGTAGCCTTCCATCAGGCGCCGGCTCCGGCCCCGGCGAATCGCGCGAGCGAGAGCGACTCGAGGCGGTCGCGCACCGGCGCGAGCTCGATCGTCTCGATCACGTCGGCCGCGAACGCGTACGTGAGCAGCCGGCGCGACCGTCGGCGCCGATGCCGCGGCTCTCCAGATAGAACAGCGCCATCTCGTCGAGCCGGCCGACGGTCGCGCCGTGCGTGCACTTCACGTCGTCGGCGAAGATCTCGAGCTGCGGCTTGGTGTCCACCCGCGCGCGCTCGGAGAGCAGCAGGTTCGTCGTTGGTCTGCTTGCCGTCGGTCTTCTGCGCCTCGGGATGCGACGTACACCTTGCCGTTGAACACGCCGTGCGACGCGCCGTCGAGGATCCCCTTGTAGAGTTCGCGGCTGCGCAGCGGGCGCGAGGTGCTCGATGCACGTCTGATGGTCGACGTGCTGCGTGCCGTCGGTCATGTACAGGCCGTTGAGCGCGTCGCCGCATCCCGGCCCGGCGAGCTGCCGTGTAGATGTTCGTGCGCGAGAGCGCCGCGCCGCTCGCGAACGAGAAGGACTGGTAGTGGCTGTCGCGCCCCTGCACGGCTTCCACCGTGGCGACGTGAAAGGCCCGCTCGCTCTCGCGCTGGATCTTGTAGTGTCGCAGCGTCGCGCCATTCGCCCACGTGCGATCTCCGTGACTGCATTCGTGAGGTACGCGCGCCGCGCCGGTGGACACGTAGCTCTCCACCATCGCCGACCTGCGATCCGCGCTCCGCCACGATCAGGTTCCGCACATGCGCCGCGCCCTCGGCGGCGTTCGCATCGGCGAGAAGAGGAGATGCACCGGCGACGCCGCCTCGACGTTCGCGCCAATGTGCACCACGGCGCCGTCGTCCAGGAAGGCGGTGTTGAGGGCCGTGAACGGCGCGTTCTCCGCCTTGGCGATGCGGGTGAGGTGCCGTTCGAGCAGCTCCGGCGCTTCGCGCCACGCGCGCGGCATGTCCATCACGCGCACGCCGGCGCTCGCGGTGCCGGTGGAGAGCTCGGCGCGGAAGCGGCCGTTCACGAACACCATCACCGGCCACGACGGGTCGAAGCGATGCGCCGCGAGCGCCAGGGCATCCACCGTGGTCGCGACGCCGTGCAGCAGCCGGAACTCCGCCGCCGCGATCGGCGGCGGCGTTCGTGAAGTGCCAATCTTCGTTCTTCATCGTGGGGAAGCCGAGCGTCTCGAAGCGCGCGATCGCGGCGCGGCGCGCATCGCGCAGCCACGACGGCGCGGCGGCCCCGCCGTTCTTCGCGAACACCGCGTGCTGCTCGACGTAGTCCTGCACCGTCGTCACGCCGCGGGCGCCTCGAGCCAGTCGTAGCCCTTCGCCTCGAGCTCCAGCGCGAGCTCCTTCCCGCCCGACCGCACGATCCGGCCGTTCGAGAGCACGTGCACGACGGTCCGGCACGATGTAGTTCAGGAGCCGCTGATAGTGCGTGACGACGATCGTCGCGTTGTCCTTCTTGCGGAGCGTGTTCACCCCCTGCGCCACGATGCGGAGCGCATCGATGTCGAGCCCCGAGTCCGTCTCGTCGAGCACCGCGAGCCTGGGCTCGAGCACCGCCATCTGCAGGATCTCGTTGCGCTTCTTCTCGCCGCCCGAGAAGCCCGCGTTCACGGAGCGCTGCATCATCGCGGGATCCATGTCGAGCATCGGGAGCTTCTGCTCCATGTACTCGAGGAACTCCATCGGATCGATCTCCGACTCGCCGCGCGCCTTCCGGATCTCGTTGAACGCGGTGCGCAGGAAGTACGCGTTCGACACGCCGGGGATCTCCACCGGATACTGGAACGCGAGGAAGACGCCGGCCTGCGCGCGCGCCTCGGGCGCCATGCGCGAGCAGATCCTGCCCCATGTAGGTCACGCTGCCGCCGGTCACTTCGTAACCCGGATGGCCGGCGATCACCTGCGCCAGACGTCGATCTTGCCGGAGCCGTTCGGGCCCATGATCGCATGGACCTCGCCGGCGTTCACGTGCAGCGTGATGCCCTTCAGGATTTCGCGGTCGCCGGCTTTGGCCGAGAGATCTTTGATATCGAGCACGGAATGCCTGTTCTAAGAAATGGTATGGCGCGGGACTCGGGACTCGGGACTCGCCGCGGGACGCGATAACACAGAGAGCGTGCTTTCGTCAGTTGTCGCGTCCCGCGGCGAGTCCCGAGCCCCGAGCCCCGCGTAGTTCAGCCAACACTTCCTTCCAGCGTGATGCCGAGCAGTTGCTGCGCCTCCAGCGCGAACTCCATCGGCAGCTCCTTGAACACCTCGCGGCAGAAGCCCGCGACGATCATGCTCACCGCCTGCTCGGCGCTCAGGCCGCGCTGCTTCAGGTAGAAGATCTGGTCCTCGCCGATCTTCGACGTGCTGGCCTCGTGCTCCACCGTGGCGCTGTCGTTCTGCACCTCGATGTACGGGAACGTGTGCGCGCCGCAACGGTTCCCGATGAGCATCGAGTCGCACTGCGTGTAGTTGCGCGCGCGTGCCGCCTTGGGACTCACGTACACGCGCCCGCGGTAGCTGTTGTTCCCCTGGCCCGCCGAGATCCCCTTCGAGACGATCGTGCTCTTCGTGTCCTTGCCGAGGTGGAGCATCTTCGTGCCCGTGTCGGCCTGCTGGTGGTTGTTCACCACCGCCACCGAGTAGAACTCACCCACGGAGCGGTCGCCCTGCAGGATCACGCTGGGATACTTCCATGTGATCGCCGAGCCGGTCTCCACCTGGGTCCAGGAGATCTTCGCGTCAGTCGCGGCCTTGCCGCGCTTGGTCACGAAGTTGTAGATGCCGCCCTTCCCCTCGGCGTCGCCGGCGAACCAGTTCTGCACCGTGGAGTACTTGATCGTCGCGCGCTCCAGCGCCACGAGCTCCACTACCGCGGCGTGCAGCTGGTTCGTGTCGCGCTTGGGCGCGGTGCAGCCCTCGAGGTAGCTCACGTACGCGCCCTCGTCGGCCACGATCAGCGTGCGCTCGAACTGTCCCGTGTTCTCGGCGTTGATGCGGAAATACGTCGACAGCTCCATCGGGGCGCGCACGCCCGGCGGTACGTAGCAGAACGAACCATCGCTGAACACCGCGGAGTTGAGCGCCGCGAAGAAATTGTCGCTCGCGGGCACCACGCTGCCCAGATACTTCTGCACGAGGTCGCCGTGCTCGCGCACCGCCTCGGAGAAGGAGCAGAAGATGATCCCGTGCTTCGCGAGTTCTTCCTTGTAGCTCGTGCCTACCGAGACGGAATCGAACACCGCGTCCACGGCGACCCCCGCGAGCATCTTCTGTTCGCTGAGCGAGATGCCGAGTTTGTTGTAGGTCTCGAGGAGCTTGGGATCGACCTCATCGAGGCTGCCGAGCGGCTTCTTGGTGCGCGGCGCCGAGTAGTAATAGAGGTTCTGATAGTCGATCGCCGGGTACTTCACGTTCGACCAGTGCGGCTCGGTGAGCGTGACCCAGCGGCGGAACGCCTTGAGGCGCCATTCGAGCAGCCACGCCGGCTCACTTTTCTTCGCCGAGATCTGGCGGACCGTCTCTTCGGTGAGGCCGCGCGGGATCGTATCGGCTTCGATGTCGGTGACGAAGCCGTACTCGTACTCTTTGTTGACGAGCGATTCGATCTGACTGCTCATACGGGCTCCGGATCCGCGCACGCGTGGCGTTGGTGTCTTAAGCCTAGCGATTCTATCGGAATTGTCAACGTCGCAGCTTCGCGGACTTCCCCTGCGTAATGTCTTGCGGCGGAATGCGTTACGTGGATGGCGCCGGGTAAGGTGTTTCCTGACGCAGTGCGGCATTTCTCCCTTGCGCGCCATGCCGCACTGCGGTATAATCCGCCTGTGAACACTCGCCACATCACCCGCTACGGGAGCCGCAAGCTGTACGACAGCTCCGCCCGGCAGTACGTGTCGCTCGATGACCTCGCGCGCCACGTACGGGCCGGGGAACACCTGCGGGTGATCGACAAGAAGACGGGGCACGATGTCACCGCCCAAACGCTCGCGCTGGTGCTGTACGAGCAGGCGCGCCAGGGCGAGCAGCTCCTCACGAGTGAACTGTTGCACGACGTGATCCGCTCGGGGATCGGGCAGCTGCAGGAAAAGGTCGATGAGATCGTCACCGCCGGCGTCGATCGGGTGAAGCCGCTGCTCCATGCCCGCGAAGAGATGGCGCGGCTGCGTGCCGGGATCGCGGGGATCGAGAAGTCGCTGAGGGAGTTCGCGAAGGAGACGAAGAGCGGACCTCGGCGCACAACTCCCGGCGCCCGGCAACGGCGGACGGCGAAACGCAGGAAACGGGAAGCCTAGATGATCCCGGTGATGTGACACAGGCACGCACTCGGGATGAACCACTTACCTGCTGAGAGGAACCAGTTATGAAAAAGACCAACGCATTCGCACCCAAGGCGATCATCGCCAAGACGGCCGAGATGGCGCAGGAGCGCGCGCTGCAGGTGCAGGAGACGGCGCAGAACGTATGGTTCGCCGGACTGGGCGCGCTCGCGCTCGCCGAGGACCGCAGCGGCAAGCTGTTCAAGGAGCTGGTGAAGAAGGGCGAGGCCGTGGATCTCAAGAACAAGAAGATCTTCAGCGGCATGGTGAAGGACGTCGAGGCCCGCATCGAGTTCGCGAAGGAGACCATGGTGGACGCGACCAGCGGCACGTACGAGAAGGTGAGCGGCGGCCTGGAGAACGGCATGGCGAGCGTGATGCACACGTTCGGCGTTCCCACCCGCAATGAGATCAAGACGCTGACCAAGAAGGTCGACCTGCTCACGCAGAGCGTCGACAAGAAGTCCAAGCGGGCGATCAGCGCCGGCACCAAGCGGGTGCGTAAGGCGACCGCCGCCGCGCGCAGCTAGCAACCGACGGGAGCGAGATGCGCCGCATGCGCCGGCACGCCAGCCGCAAGATCGGGCTGGCGCTTGCCGGCGGCGGTCCGGAGGGCGCCGTGTACGAGATCGGCGCCCTGCGGGCCCTCGAGGAAGCGCTGGACGGGATCGACTTCAATGATCTCGACAGCTATGTGGGGGTGAGCGCCGGCTCGTTCGTCGCCGCCCTCCTCGCGAACGACATCCCCATCTCGCAGCTCGTGCGGATGATCGTCACGCACGAGCCCGACGAGCAGCCTTTCCACTTCGAGAAGTTCTTCGCGCCGGCATACGGCGAGCTCGCGCGGCGCGGCCTCATGCTGCCCGGCCTCGTCGCGGAATCGATCCTGAAATTCGCACAGAAGCCCGGCGACCAGAGTCTGCGGGAGGCGTTCACGCTGCTCGGCCGCGCGATCCCCGTTGGACTGTTCGACAACGATCCGATCCGCCGGTATCTCGAGCGGACCTTCGCGCGCAAGCACCGCACGAACGATTTCCGGAAGCTGCGCCGCAAACTGATCGTGGTCGCGGCGGATCTCGACTCCGGCCGGCCGATCCTGTTCGGCGGCAAGGGATGGGACCACGTGCCCATCTCGAAGGCCGTGCAGGCGAGCACGGCACTGCCCGGCCTCTATCCGCCGGTGCAGATCGATGGCTCCGATTGCGTGGACGGCGTGCTGCTGCGTACGGTGCACGCCTCGGTGGCGTTCGAGCAGGGCGTGGAACTGCTGCTGTGCGTGAACCCGATCGTGCCCACGGATGTCCGGCAGGCGGTGGGGCAGGGCCTCATGCCGAGCGGCATCCTCACGCGCCGCGGGCTGCCGTCGGTACTGTCACAGACGTTCCGTACGCTCATCCATTCGCGGCTGGAGGTGGGATTGTCGCGCTACGCGACGCATTTCCCCGGCGCGGACCTCGTGCTCTTCGAGCCGGGGCGGGACGAGTACGCGATGTTCTTCTCGAACATGTTCAGCTTCTCGTCGCGGAAGGACGTGTGCGAGCTCGCGTACCGGCACACGCGCCGCGAGTTGTGGTCGCGCCGCCGCGTGCTCGAGCCGCTCTTCAAGAAGCACGGCGTGACGCTGCGGCTCGATGTGCTCAAGGACGAGACGCGCTCCGTGTGGGAGAGCGCCGGCGTGTCGACCAAGCGCCGCGCCAAGGTGTCCGCCAAGCTCCACCGCGCGCTGGCCGCGCTCGAGGACTCGGAGCGCTCCGTGAATGGCAAGCGGCGGCTCGGGCGCAAACGGAAGGTCGCGGTATAGGCTTCGCGCCCATGGTGGTCGAGTCCCGCGCACCCGCGCGACCATCACGGTTCAAGCTTTGAACGGATGAGACGGATGAATCCGGATGACACGGATCGCTCCCGCGGCGCGGGAGCTCTCCATTCTCCGGCACCCTTGTATCGCAGTATCCGCCAGATCCGTAAGCAGTTTGCGCGATGTCCTTTGGCGTGCGCATCGTGCCCGTTCACGCGGTCTCCGTCAGATCCGTTCCAACAGCTGTACCGCGATCTCCCCTTGCGGATCCCTACTTCCGCGGCGGCAACGGCCGGTCCTTCAGCCGCCAGATGAACTCGCCGCGGATCTCGCGCGCGCGCTCCTTCGGGATGCCGCGATAACCATACGGCGGTTTGCGCCACGCCCGGCAGAGCGAGAGGATCGGCCAGCCGAAGGGCAGGTAGTACCCGATCAGATCGAGGTCCCGCAGGAAGGCGTGCAGCCGGTTCTTCGGCGGCGCGCGGCGCGCGTCCCGCTCGTGGCGCACGAACGCCAATGGCCAGCCGAGCGGCACGATCTTCCAGAATTGCCCGCGCGCTTCCTTCATCTTCTTCCAGAGCGTGTCCACGCGGTACGGCTTGCGTCCGTGCAGCTGCACCAGCTCGTTCAGCTCCACCTGCATCCGGTGCCGCACCTTCACGGCCACGGTGCGCAGCTTCTCCCGGTCGGGCTCCTCGAGATCGCCGCACTCCTCCTCGCGCACGAGCTTCGCCATGTCGATGGGCTCGCCGACCACGAAGATGAGGTTCGCCGGCAGCGCCAGGTACCACATCCACGGGAAGATGATCGCGAGGATCCCGATCGGCAGCGGGAGGAACGGCACGGTGAACACCCGCTGCATGAACTTGTCGAGCGGCTTGAAGGGGAACCCGAACGGGTTGATCCACTCGGCGTTGATCATGTACACCGGCAGCACCGGCGTGCGGTTGCGCGCGCCGAGCAGCACGAAGCTCGTGCTGAAGCGCTGCAACTGATAGCGGCGGTGGAATCCCTTGCCGATGCCCGGCACGCCCTCGGGGAAATACAGCACCCGCTCCTTCCGCTTGAGCAGGATGTCGAAGTTGTCGAACAGCATGTCCACGCCGCCGCCGCGGCGCCAGAAATCATCCAGCCCGAATGGCCGCATCCACCATGCGAAGCTCAACTCCTTCTCGTACACCGTGCGCAGCTTCGACTCCTTCGTGTAGCCGTAGTGCTTCCAGAGCAGGCTGTCGAAGACGATCGCGTCGAAGGGGAAGGCGTTGCCGCTGTGGTTACCGGCAAGGATCACGGGGCCGTGGTCGGGGATGTGCTCGAGCCCGAAGATCTGCGCGCGGAACCAGAATGTCGTTGATCGGCCCCATGACGTGCGCGCAGATGTCGTGCGCGAACGCGGGCTGGAACGGCTCCCATTCGTGCGTGGGCAGCGGCGGCGGCGCGGGGTCGTTGCGGCTCATCGCGCTACCGCCGCGTGGCGAGGATGAAGGCCAGCCCGAACAGCGGCGCCCAGGCGTACCACGGCGCGTGGAACGCGACGAGGATCGCTCCGGCGACGAGGCACGCCCCCGCGATCAGCGTGCCGCGCAGTCCGGACAGCGGATTCTCCGCCGGCCGTTTGATCGACCGCTCGAGCACGCGCACGCCGTCCGTCACGAGCGACGGCATCTTCAAGAGCGCATCCACGAGGTCCGGCGCGCCGCGCAGTTCCTCCTGGAAGAGCCGCACCGGGCTGAACTGCCCGATGAACACCCGCCGCACGTGCGAGCGCGATTTCTCCGCCACGTCGAAGCCCGGCAGCAGCATGTGCCCCACGCTCTCGTACGTGATGAGCGACTTCACCATCAGCACCAGCTCCACCGGGAAGTACATCCGGAACTGCGCGCCCTTGCTCACGCTCTCGAGCGTCAATTGCGCGAGCGAGAAACCCTCGAAGCTCGCCGCGCGCTTCCACCGCCCGGAGATCTCGGCCACTTCGCGGCGGAACCCTTCCGGATCGCCGCGGCGCCCGGGCTCGGCCACCGATGCGAGGTACCGCGCCGCGTTCTCCGCGTCGCCCATCACGAGCGAGTAGTAGTAATAGAGCAGCCCACGCCGGAGCTCGTTGTCGAGTCGACCGACCATGCCGAGATCGATGAAGCCCACCTGCGGGCCCGGCAGCACCACGAGATTTCCGGGGTGGAGATCGGCGTGGAAGAAGCCGTCCTTGTAGATCATCTGGATGATCGAGCCCGTGCCGAGGTCCACGAGACGCTCGCGGTCCTCGAGCGGCAGCGCCTGCGCCCTCTTGGAGTCCGGTCGCTCGCCGTCCAGGAACTCCATGGTAAGCACGGTGCGCGAACTGTAGTCCCGGAAGATCGTGGGGAAGATGATGTCGGGCTGGTCCGCGAAGTTCGCGTGGAAGGTGTCGCAGTTGTCCGCTTCGCGGCGAAGATCGACTTCCTTCAGCGTGTAATCGCAGAATTCCTTGATGATCCGCTGCGGCTGGTAACGGCTGAAGAAGAGCTGCAGCGTGGCGCCCACTCCCCGAAGCAGCTTCGCGTCGGTGATCAGCGTCTCGCGGATGCCCGGCTTCACCATCTTGATCACGACGTCGTCGCCGTGGATGGTGGTGGCCCGGTGGATCTGCGCGATCGACGCGGAGCCGAGCGGCACCTCGTGCACGTCCGCGAACATCGCGGCGATCGGACGGTCGAGGCTCTTCTCCACCATCTCGCAGAACACCGGGTACGGCACGATCGGCAAACGGTCGAGCAGATTGCGCAGCTCGTCGGTGATCGGCTTGGGGAGGATGTCCTCGCGCAGGCTCAGGATCTGTCCGAGCTTGATGTACGTGGGGCCGAGCAGTTCGAGCCGCCGCCGCAACTGCACGGGGAACGGCTGGTCGCGCAGGTCGCGGCGGATGAACGGCCGCACGAGGAAGGCGCCTGTGCCGGCGATCGCGCGCAACAGATAGCGCGGATCACGCGCATCGCGCAGGCTGTGCGAGTACGAGACCAGTCCGCCCGCGAGCAGCGCGGTCGTCTGGTGCACGGTCACCACGAAGCGGCGCGCGAGGCTCGGCGCCCGCGTGTCCGTCATGAACGTGAAGCCCGGCGGCGCGCCCTCCGCCGCGGTCGCCGTCATGTCAGCGATTCCGCCCGTACTTCTCGTGCGAGCTCACCCACTCGAGCGATGAGATCGCCGCGGCCAGCGAGATCTCGCCGGCGAGCACGACCCCGGCGATGATCTCGGCCAGCTTGTGCGCCTTCCCCTTGCCCACGCAGCCCAGGATCTCGAGGCACTCGCGCTGGGTGGGGAGCGCCGTGCCGCCGCCGTGCGTGGCGACGATGAGCGACGGGATGGTGATCGAGATGTACAGGTCGCGCGCCGGCGTCAGCTCCGAGTAGATGATGCCGGCGGCGCCCTCGGAGACGTTCGCCACGTCCTGCCCGGTGGCGATGAACATCGCGGTGATGCCGTTCGCCGAGTGGAGCCCGTTGTTGTTGGCCCCGGAGAGCAGCGTGCCGACGTTCGCGACGCCGCCGTGATAGGTCAGGCTCTCCGGCTCCACCCGCAGTTCGCTCATCAGCACTTCGCGCGGGATCGTCGCCTCGGCCGTCACGCGCTTGCCGCGCGTGCGCATGACATTCACCTGCGAGGCTTTCTTGTCCGTGGCGAAATTCGATTCGAGGAAGAAGCGGCGGATCGTGGGCACCTGCTCCAGGATCCAGCTGCACGCGGCGAAGGTGGCGCGCCCCGTCATGTTCTGCCCGGCGGCGTCGCCCGTGCTGAAGTTGAAGCGCAGGTACGCGAACTTGCTCGCGAGATAGATGTCGATGTAGAGCATCTTCGCGACGCTGGAGGTGGCCTCCGCCTCCTTCGCGATCTCCGGCAGATGCGCGTTCACCCACGTGCGGAACTCGCGCGCCTCGCGCGCGGAATCGAAGATGAACACCGGCGCGCGCTGCATGCAGTCGTCGCTCACCGTGCACGTCACGCCGCCCGACAGGTTGAGCACCTTCATGCCGCGGTTGTAACTCGCGACGAGCGTGCCCTCCGTGGTGGCGAGCGGGATGAGGAACTCGCCCTGCGCGTGCTCGCCGTGCACCATCAGCGGGCCGGCGAGGCCGAGCGGCACCTGCGCGACGCCAATGAAGTTCTCGATGTTCCCGCGCGTCAGCTCCGGATCGAACGACGGCTTGTTGACGTGCTTCAGATCCTTGCCGCTCGCCTTGGCGAGGAAGCGGTGCCGTTCGGTGATGATCTTCGGCGAATAGTTGAGCGCCGCGTCCTTCTCGTACGGGATGGAGGTGCGCTTGGTCTGCGCATCGTGGAGCGCGTCCTTCACCGCGATCTCGAGCTCGCCGAAGCCGCTCGCTTCCACGAGCAGCTTGATCTCGTGCGACCCGTGCGTGAGCGGGCGCGCCTTGGCGTGCAGGTGCGCGATCTCCTTGAGCGGGAAGGGCACGGCCTGCTGCGGCGTCAGGTCCGCCGCTGCCATGTCGCGGCCGGCGCCGAACTGCACGCGCACGTTCTGGAGCGGCACCTCATCCCCATCCACGCGCAAGCGCACGAGACGCGTCAGCGTCACGTCGCTCAGCCGGTTGCGCAGGCTGAACGCGAATCCGTCAGCGGTGTTCTCCAGCGAACCGAAGGTGTACAATTGCCGCAGCAGGAGCGAAGGGATCTTCATGGGTCCGCGGACGGTCAGGTCGGCGGCCGCGAGACCCGAATGTGGGGGCGGCGCCGGACGGTGAGTATGGGCAGTCGCCCTACACGGTGCAGGGCGACTGCCGATACGCGTACGCTACCGTGCGACCCGCGAGCGGGGAAGAGCGCGCTACCGGAAGACCAGGTAGAGCACCAGCAGGATGCTGGCGATCGCCGCGCCGATGAGCATCGGCATCAGCGGCAGGCGCCGCGAACCGTCCACCGGATATTTCCCGCCCTCCATCGTGACGGCGCGCTGCGCGAGCTGCGTGCTGCGGCGGCTGAACGCGTCGTCATCGTGGTCCTCGAACTGCACCGGGCGCACGCCCGGGGGCAGCGGCTGGCGCGTGAAGGTGAAGATCGTGTCGCCCACCTGGATCTGGTCACCCTCCACCAGGATCTTGGGGTCCTTCGCGGGCTGGTTGTTGATCTTCGTGCCGGACGAACCCATCGAGTAGATGACGAATTCGCCCGCTTCGCCGCGCACGTCCGCGTGGAAGCGCGACACGGTGGGATCCTTGAGCACGATGCTGCAGCCGATCTCGCGCCCGATCTGCACGACGCGCTTGCGCAGCGTGTAGCCCTTTCGGCTCGAGGTGTCGATCAGGTGTGCATCGGCCGGCGGCTTCGCGGCGGCGGGGCGCGCCGTGGCGGCGTCCTTCAGGAAGACGAATCGCGCGTTGCCCGCCGCGATCACATCACCCGAATTGATCGGTGTGCCCGATGGCGGCACCTGCTTGCCGCTCACGACCACCACATTCTGCGGCGACGCGGGCACGACGGCCCCCGTTCCATCGATCGATCCGCGGACCTTGAAATGCCGCGCCGCCAGGTCCAGTCCCGCGAGACGCCACTCCGCCTGCGATCCGCTCCCGACCATCAACTCGCCGTTGAATTCGCGCGGGTTGCCATCGAGGTCGGGCTTTCCTTCGAGCTCAAGAACGGGCATTGGTCCTTACCAGGGAAGTCAGGTCGGCATGTCGGTCATCGCCCGGCGCAACAAGGCCGCCGCAAGCGTGACTTTATAGTAATTGTCGCGCAACGGCCGTGCATCGTATAACGCGCGGTCGGCCAGGGTCGCAACATCTTCGGGGCCGATCCCGCCGCTCGCGACATCCTGTTCCACGGAATGATCCACCCGCCACGGACGCGGGGCGACGCCGCCGAGCACCAGCCGCACGTCGCCATCGGTGCGGCGAACGGCGGCGAGGCTCGCGAGCGCGAAGTCCCACGCGCCGCGCGCCATCACTTTCTCGTAACGCTGCCAGCCGCCGGCGCTTCCGGGCGCGAGCAGGATCGCGGCCACGATCTCACCGGGGGCGAGGACATTCTCGCGGGCCACACCGCTCGCCGGCAACGTGAAGAACGCGTCCAGCGGCACCTGTCGCGCGCCGGCCGCTCCCGCGATCTCCACCATCGCGTCGAGCGCCACGAGCGCGACGGCCGGATCGGACGGGTGCACGACGAAGCACGGTCCGCCGCCGAGGATCGCGTGGTAGCGGTTCTCTCCCTGCTCCGCCGGGCAGCTATTGCCGCCGTTCTTGAGGCAGGAGACACCCTGCCGCAGGTACCAGCACCGCGGCCGCTGGCAGAGGTTCCCGCCGATCGTACCCATGTGACGCAGCGCCGTGGTGCCGACCGCTTCGCAGGCTTGCGCGAGCATCGGCCAATGCGCGCGCACGGTTGCGTGCGCGGCGATCGCGGCCAGGCGCGTGGCGCCACCAATGCGCAGACCGAGCGTGGCGTCGCCCTCGATGCCATCGAGGCGCCGGACGTGCCGCAGATCGACGAGCGCATCGGCCTGCTCGAGGTCTTCTTCGAGCGCGGTGAGCAGATCGGTGCCGCCGCCGAGCGGGCGCGCGCCCGCGAGCGCGAGCCGGTCGAGCGCGTCGCGCAGCGAATCAGGGCGGGAGTATGTGAGGTCCGAGAATGGGCACGGAGAGGCGGCGACTGTCGAAGAACGGTGCTTGAGCATACCCTTGGTCGTCCCTTAATTCCAGAGCATCGCGCGCGCCGCGCGACTCCTTCCATTCGGATCTCCCGCATGTCATTCGCGTTCCGCCGAATCGCCGTCGTCTCCGGGTGCGCCGTGGCGCTCGCGCTGGGCGCGTGTCCATCGAAGGGCGGTGACAAGGCGAACACGGCCACGACGGACACGCTCTCGAGCGCGCTCACGAAGGCGTCGGAGCATGACACGGTCGCGCGCGAGCAGCAGCTGCAGGCCGCGGATACCGCGACGATCGCGCGCGGCACCGACACCACGGTCACGAACGCGAAGCCGGGCACGCTGCGCATCGCCTCGCTCGACCCGCTCGCCGACTCGATCTCCGACCGCATGGTGTTCTACGCGCTGATCCAGACGAAATTCGTCGCGGCCACGCGCGGCAAGCGCCTGCTCATGGACCTCGGCCGCTACGACGGGACGCTGAACGGCGCGAAACAGCGGAAGGCGTTCGAGGAGGCGGCGAAGGTGCTCTCGCCCGTGCACGCCGGCGACCGGTTCCTGCTGCACGGGCCGTGGGGCGCGGACTCGGCGACGGTGACCGGGTTCACCGTGTGGAACGGCCGCATCGTCGCGACGCTCGCGCTCCCAGCGCTGATCGATTCCATGGCGCGCAGCGGGATGACACTCGTGGCGCTCGCGACGAAGATCGAACCGGACACCGCGCACGCCGACAGCGCCGCGGCCGCTGCCGTGGTGGTGCCGGGAGCGGCGCCGGCGCCGGTCAAGGCGCCCACGGCGAACCCCGATTCGATCGCGCTCCCCGATTCCGCGACGCTCGCCGCCGCGCTCGCCCCGGGCTGCAACCGCGATTCGATCTCGCTGGAGCTCGCACTGCGCGTGTCAGAGTTGGCCGACTCACTCACGGTGGTGCTCGAAGCGGACACCGCGAAACTCACCGACCGGCTCAAGAAGACGGTGAAGGTGCAGAAATCGCAGGCGATCGGATGCTTCGCGCACTGGCGCGTGATCCTCCTCGTGAACCAATCGGCCGGCGACTACGAATATGTCCACCAGATCGGCCTGCTCGTGGACACCGCTGGCGTCGCGGCACCGCTCAGCGTGCGCGACCTGCGATTCAAGGCGCACGAGGTGATCAAGGCGTTCGATGCGGACGGCGACGGCGTGGATGACCTCGCCGTGCGCGGCCACGGCAACCGCATCGGCGCTACGGTCATCCTGCATTACGATCCGGCTAAACGGAGGCTGGAGTACGTCATGGAAGGATTCGCTTGGGAAGTATTCTGACGGCGCGTCTAGGGCCTAGTACCGCTGTAACGGCGCGTCTGGGAGGCAGCGTGTGGTAGTGCAGGGCGGGAGTAGCTGCCGCCGCAACTCCCGCCCGGCCCTACCACACGCTGCCTCCCAGACGCGCTCCTCAAGCGGTACTTGTCCCTACACGCGCCCCTCATAATTATGACCATGACCGGTAAAGAACGCGCCGCCCTTCGCGCCGAGGCTCATCACCTGAAGGCTTCCGTGCACATCGGCCACCAGGGGCTCACCGTCGCGCTCCGCGATTCGCTCGACGACGCGCTGCGCACGCACGAGCTCGTGAAGGTGCAGCTCGTGAAACGCGCCGGGATCAGCACGAAGGAGGCGGCCAACGAACTCGCCGCCGCGCTCAGCGCGGACGTCGTGCAGGTGATCGGGCGCACGACCTCGCTCTATCGCGAGAACCCCGAGCTGGACCACAAGCGCGACAAGGCGCCGGCCTGGCGCCGCTGACGGTCAGCCGCGGCTGATCGCGTCCAGCACGCGCCATGGCGCGAGCGGGATCTCGCGCACCTCGCAGCCCAGCGCATCGGCGACGGCGTTCGCGATCGCGGGTGCGGTGGGAATGATCGGCGGCTCGCCCACGCCCAGCACGCCGATGTGGTTCGCCACGGTATCGGCGCGCTCCACGAAGCGCGCGTCGATCGCGGGGATGTCGGCCAGGGTCGGGATCTTGTAGTCGTGCAGATTGCGGTTCATCTGCAGGCCGAGGGCGCGGTCCATCACGCGCTCCTCGAAGAGCGCGTAGCCGAGCCCCTGGATGATCCCGCCTTCGAGCTGGCTCCCCGCGAGCGCGGGATTCACGATGCGGCCGCAGCTGTGCGATGCGACGATCCGGATCACGCGCACGACGCCGGTCTCGGCGTTCACTTCCACTTCCGCGAACTGCGCGCCGAAGGTGGCGAGCGAGGTGGCGGATGGGTTCGGCCCGCGCGTGCCGCGTCCGATGATCATCAGCTTGCCGAGCTTCTGGCCGATCTGCGCGAAGGTGATCGCGCGCTTCCTCCCGCGCACGCGCACGGACCCGTCGCGCGCCTCGAGGCGCTTCGCGGATACATCGAGCAATCCTGCGCACGCATCGAGCAGCTGCCGCTTGGCGTCCTCCGCCGCCATGCGCACCGCCGGCCCCACCGAAGCGGTGGTCATCGAGCCCCACGAATTCCCGGTGTAGGGCGTGCGCTCCGTGTCGCCGAGGATGACGCGCACGTTGCCGAGCTTGGCGCCGAGCGCCTCGGCCGCGATCTGCGCGAGGATGGTGCGCGATCCGGTGCCGAGGTCCTGCGTGCCGGCGAGCACCTCGGCGGTGCCGTCGGGATTGAGGCGCACGAAAGCGTTGGCGGGCGGGCCGCCGCCGGCGCTCCACGTTTGCGCGGCCATGCCGAATCCGCGGCGGATCGTGCCGGTGCGCTGCGGCTTGCGCTTCGCCCACTGGAACCGCCTCGCGCCGTCGCGGTAGCATTCCGCGAGCAGCGGCGACGAGAAGCGCTTGCCGCTGCCCGGGTGCTTCTTCGCGACGTTCTTGAGGCGCAGTGCGAGGGGATCGATCCCCAGCGCGCGCGCGAGCTCATCCATCGCGCGCTCGAGCGCGAAGGCGCCCTCCACGTGGCCGGGCGCGCGGAAGCTCGCCATGGGCGATGTGTTCGTGAGCACGAAGCGCTCGCGCGTGCGCACGTTCGCGCAGGCGTAGAGGTCGTGATAGAAGCCGGCCGGCCCTTCGTCCACGCCGTTCGTGCCCATCGTGACATTGGCGTCGAGTGAGATCGCGACGAGACGCCCGTCCTTCGCGGCGCCCAGCGTCACGCGCTGCACCGTCGCGGGACGGTTGCCGGCGTCGCTCTGCTCGGCGGCGCGGTCGTTCACGCAGCGCACCGGCCGGCCGGCGGCGCGCGCGAGCAGGGCGGCGACGTACGCATTCGTGCTCGCGCCGGTCTTCGCGCCGAAGCCGCCGCCCATGTGGTCGAGCAGCACGCGCACGTGCGTGTGCTGCAGCTTGAACGCGCGCGCGAGATCGTCGCGCGTGTGGAAGATGCCCTGCGTGGACTCCCACACGGTGAGCCGCTCGCCGACCCACTCGGCGACCGCCGCGTGCGGCTCGAGCGCCGAGTGAAGCGCGGTGGGCGTGCGGTACTCCCGCGTGATGACGAGGTGGGCGGTCTTGAGCGCCTTCGCGGCGTTCCCGCGCTCGATGATGCGTGGATCCACGAGCAGGTTCCGCCCGCCGAGCACGCGCGGCGCGTTGGGGGCGAGCGCATCCTCGGCAGTCACCGCATGCGCCGCCCGCTCGTACTGCGCGACGATCGCGGCGAGCGCGCGGTGCGCGATGCGCGGCGTGTCGGCGCACACGGCGGCCACCGGCTGGCCGGCGTAGCGGATGTCGGGGGAGAAGAGGACGCCGCCCGGCGCGTCGATGGCGGGAATGCCGGCGCGCGATATCGCGCCGCGGACGCCGGGCATCGCGAGCGCGGGGGCGAGGTCGAGGTGCGTGAGCCGGCCGCGCGCGATGGGTGCGCGGAGGATCGCGGCGTGCAGCGTCCCGGCGGGTCGCGCATCCACCGTGTAACGCGCGCGGCCGGTGACCTTGTCCGCGGCATCCACGCGGGTCGCGCGGCGCCCGACCACGGCGAGCTCGGCGCGATCGGTCCACGGCGCGGGCTCGAAGGCGGGGATCGCGACGATCTTCGTCTCGATGCGCCCTTCCACCTCCACCGTGGTGGTGACGAAGCTTCCGGGCGCCGGCTTCTTCTTCGTCTTCTTAGCGGCCACGCTGCTCCCGCATCGTGGCGGCAGCCGCGAGCACGGCGCGCCGGATCTTGGGGTACGCGCCGCAGCGGCAGAGGTTACCGCTCATCCAGCGCGTGACGTCATCTTCCGTGGGATCCGGATTCCGCTCGAGCAGCGCGAGCGCGGCCATGATCTGGCCCGGCGTACACATGCCGCACTGGAGCGCATCGTGCTCGACGAACGCGGTTTGGAGCGGGTGGAGCTTGCCGCCGGCGGCGAGCCCCTCGATGGTGGCGACCTGGGCGCCCTCGCACGCGGCGGCGAGCGTGAGGCAGGCGTAGGCGGGATCGCCATCGATGTGCACCGTGCAGGCGCCGCACTCGCCGCGGCCGCACACGTATTTCGTGCCGGTGAGGTCCAGGCGGCCGCGCAGAACGGCGAGCAACGTGTCGCCCGGCGCCGCGGCCACCTCGTGCGGCTGTCCGTTGATCGTGAGGCGCAGCGTGCCGGCCGCTGACTTCATCCGCGTCATCCCCTGTCCCCGGGCGGGAAATTCAATATTATTCTGCGTGGTCTAGCGAGCGGGTCGAGCAACTTCGAGGGAGAAATGCCCTACATCATCACAGAAGCATGTATCGGGGTCAAAGATAAGGCGTGCGTCGACGTCTGTCCGGTGGATTGCATCTATGAAGGGGAGACGATGCTGTACATCCACCCCGACGAGTGCATCGACTGCGGCGCCTGCGAACCGGAGTGCCCGGTGACCGCGATCTTCCCCGAAGAAGATGTGCCGTCGAAATCGGTCGAGTACATCCAGATCAACAAGGACGTGTTCAAGAGTGCGAACCCGCCGGGGAAGCCTACTCGCTGAACGGCAGACTTGGACTTTAGACTTGGACTTTAGAAGGCGAACAGACGGCGGAAGGGCGAGAGCTCTCCGCCGTTTCTATTTGCGCTTCAGGACCTTGTCGGCGGCGGTGACGATGTTCGCGGCGAGCATGCCGTACTTCTTCATCAGGTCATCCGGCTTGCCGCTCTCGGCGTAGCGGTCGCCGAGGTCCACGAATTCCACGGGGCAGGGCGTGGTGGCGGCGAGGGACTGGCTGGCGGCGGAGCCGAGGCCGCCTGAGTGCATGTGCTCCTCGGCGACCACGATGGCGCCGGTCTCCTTCGCGGCCCGCGAGAGCGCGTCGGCGTCGATCGGCTTGATCGTGTGCATGTCCAGCACGCGTGCTTCGATGCCGCGCGCGGACAGCTCGGCGGCGGCGAGCAGCGCCTGCGCCACGAGCAGGCCGTTGGCGACGATCGTGAGTGACTTGCCATCGCGAACCTGCAGCGCCTTGCCGAACGCGAACTTCACTTCGGCGGAGTGGACGATGGGCGCCTTGGGACGGCCGAGGCGGAGATAGACCGGGCCTTTGTGCGCGGCGGCCGCGTGCACGGCGGCGCGCATGGTGTGCTCATCGCACGGGATGCAGACGATGAAGCCGGGAAGCGCGCAGGCGAGCGCGACGTCCTCCACCGATTGCTGCGACACGCCGTCCTCGCCGATCGAGATGCCGCCGTGCGAGCCCGCGACCTTCATGTTGATGTGCGGGTACGCCGCGCCCATGCGCAGCTGGTCGAATCCCTTGCAGAGCACGAACGCCGCGAAGCTGCTCACGAACGGGATCTTGCCGCACGACGCGAGGCCGCTCGCGACGCCGATCATGTTCGCTTCCTGGATGCCGATGTTGAAGAAGCGCTCCGGGTAGACCTTGCCGAAGGTCCACGAGAAGGTGGACTTCGCGAGGTCGGCATCGATCGCGACGATGTCCTTGTTGACCTTCCCGAGTTCGAGCAGCGCGTCGCCGTAGGCTTCGCGGGTCGCCTTGCCGGTGGGCAGGTTCACGGGGGCGGTCATTCTCCGAGCTCCGCGAGGGCGATCTTCAACTGGTCCGGCGTGGGCGCCTTTCCATGGAATTCGTTGTTGTTCTCCATGAAGCTCACGCCTTTCCCCTTCACGGTGTGCGCGACGATGCAGCTGGGGCCGTCGCGGTGCGCCTTGGCGGTGGTGAGCGCGGCGATCACCGCCGCCAGATCGTGTCCGTCCACTTCCTGCGTGTGCCAGCCAAAATCCTTGAATTTGGCCGGCAGCGGCGCGAGGGAGTTGATGTCCCGCACCTCGCCATCCAGCTGGTAGCGGTTCGAGTCGACGATCGCGGTGAGTGAACCGAGCTTGTAGTTGCCGGCGGTCATCGTCGCTTCCCACACCTGACCCTCCTGGCACTCGCCATCGCCCATCAGGACGTACGTGTGGTAGTCCTTGCCATCGAGGCGCGCGGCGATCGCGTGGCCGATGCCGATCGACAAACCTTGTCCGAGCGACCCGGTGCTCGCTTCGATGCCCGGGGTCAGCCCCTGCACGGGGTGGCCCTGCATGCGGGAGTTCACCTGCCGCAGCGTCATGAGTTCGCTCACCGGGAAGTAGCCGCATTCGGCGAGCGCGGCATAGAGCGCCGGCACGCCGTGTCCCTTGCTCAGGATGAAACGGTCGCGGTCTGGCCACTCGGGGCGCTTCGCGTCGTGGCGCAGCAGGCCGCCGAAATAGAGCGCCGTGATGATCTCGACTTCGGAGAGCGAGCCGCCCGGATGACCGCTGTTCGCGGCCGCGATCATCTTGAGGATATGGCGCCGCAGCGTACGCGCGGTGGTCTCGAGCTGCTGGATCGATGGCTGCTGGGCGACGGCGGACATTCGTGCGGGCGACGGGTGGGAGGGGAAGAAAGTGAATATATCCGCGGCGCACCGCGCGCGTCAGCGCCGGCGCGCTATCCGGAACCCGCCGTGGGACCGTCGATCTCGAAGCCGCCGCCGAGAGTGTCCTGCACGTACAGCATGCGCACCGGCACGATGATCGCGGCGAGCAATGGCACCGCCACGAGCATCCCCGAGAAGCCGAAGAGGATCGCCATCAAGCCTTGCACCACGAGCGTCAGCGCCGGCGGGAGGTCCATGCCGCCCTGCATCAGCTTCGGGATGAGGACGTTGTTCTCCAGCTGCTGGATGATGATCGCCGCGAGGAGCACCCAGAGCGCCTTGCTGGGCGAATCGAGGAAGGCCATCGACACGGCGATCGCGCCGCTGAGGATCGGGCCGAGCGTGGGGATGAACTCGAGGAGTCCCGCGATGAGCGCCAGCGCGAAGGCCGCGTGTACGCCGATGATCCAGAAGGCGATGAAGCTCGTGACGCCGATCACGACCATCGCGATGAACTGCGTCACGAGCCACTTGCGCAGCGTGCGCGCGGTGGCGGCCATCACCTCGTTCGCGCGAGGGCGCATCGCCGGCGGGAAGAGCGAGAGGAGGCCGCGGCGATACAGGTCCGCCTCTCCGCCCACATAGATGGCGAGCACGACCATCAGGCCGATGCTCGCGAGCACGGTCAAGGAGGCGCCGAGGATGTCGAAGAAGTACTTGGTGGCGATGTTGAGGCCGTCGCTGATCTGCTGCGCGATGTCGACGCGCTTCCGGCGGCTCGCGCTGGCCGTCGTGGCGGTGTCCCCCGACACGGCCGCGGTCTGGTCGGCGATCAAAGTGCTCGCCACGCCGTTCGTGCGCTCGTTGAGCCACGCCTCCAGCCGGGAGAGCGATGCCGGCAGGTTGGCGCGGATCTCGGTGCTCTGCCGGATGAGCGTCGGTCCGACGTACGACGCGATCCCCGTCAGCACCCCGATGAACGTGAAGACAATGAGCGCGGCGGCGGCCATCCGCGGGATCCGGAAGCGGGCCTTCAGGGTCGTCGCGCCCGCCGAGACCGCGACGCCGAACAGCACCCCGAGGAAGACGAGCAGGATCACGTCGCTCGCGCGCCAGATCACCGCGAGCGCCGTCCCGAAGAGCGTGATCAAGCCGCAGGTGCGCAGGATGGCCGCGTTCGTCCAGCCGTCCGAACGCGGATGGATCGGCTGCGAAGAGCGATGGACGGGAGAGGACATGGACCGCCGTGGAGAGGTACGAGGAAGAACGCCGGACAGATGATGCACCCCGGCGCCGCGCTGCGGAAGCTTCCGCCGCGGCGGTCCTGGTGAGAGATTCGTCTTGAACGGCCATCCGAGGATCGCATTGCCGCAGCGCATCAGCACGCTGGCGCCACTCTACATCGACACGCCCGACGCCGCGGCGAAGTTCTTCGCGTCGCTCCCCGCGTCGGGCGCGATCGCGCTCGACACCGAGGGCGCGAGCTTCCACCGCTTCGTCGACCGCATCTACCTGCTCCAGGTGAGCGCGCCGGGCGTGACCGCCGTGCTCGATCCGCTCACGATCGGCGCGCCCACGCGCATGGGCGAACTGCTCCAGTCGCGCGCGGTGGAGGTGGTGCTGCACGACGCGGACTACGACCTCCGCCTGCTGCATCAGGACTACGGCTGGCACGCCAATCACATTCGACACGCGCGTCGCCGCGCAGCTGCTCGGCATCAAGGCCTTCGGGCTCGCCGCGCTGCTCGAGCGCTACTTCGGCGTCAAGCTCGACAAGAAGTTCCAGCGCGCCGACTGGTCGCTGCGCCCGCTCTCGAAAGGCATGCTCGAGTACGCCGCGCTCGACACCGCCTTCCTGCTGGACTTGAGCGACAAGATGCGTGCCGAGCTCGACCGCATGGGCCGCCTCTCGTGGGCCATGGAGGAGTTCGAGGGGCTCGAAGGCACGAAGTGGGAGCGCGAGGACCCGGCGCTCGCGTTCATGCGTATGAAGGGCGCGCGCGACCTGTCGCGCCGCGAGCTCGCGGTGTTCGGTGAAGTGGTCGCGTGGCGCAACACCGTGGCGAAAGAACTGGATCGCGCCACCTTCCGCGTGATGGGCAACGAAGTGCTGTTCGAACTGGCGAAACTGCAGCCGAAGTCGGCCGCGGAGCTGTCCGCGATCAAGGGGATGCCGCGCGGGATCGTCGAGCGGCGCGGGCGTGATCTGATCGACGCCATCGCGCGGGGTATCGCGCTGCCCAAGGATGCGCTCCCGCGCTACCCGCGCCCGGCGCGCTGGGACAAGGACGCCGATTTCGACGAGCGCGTGAACCGGCTGCGCGGCGTGCGCGAGACCGCGGCCGCGAAACTCGATCTCGACCCGGGCGTGCTCGCATCGCGCGAACGCCTCGAGTCCATCGCGCGTGCGAAGCCGAAATCACTGGATGAACTGGCGGCGGTGCCCGGCATCAAGAAATGGCAAGCCGCCGTCCTCGGCGAGGCAGCGGTTCGCGCCGTGAAGAGCTAGGCAACCACAACTGCTTGCACGCGGATCGCGCGGAAGTACGCGGAGCACGCGGATCGCCCTGCGAGGCGTGATGGTCCCGCGCTCGAGTGTCAGGTCTGTCTTCTTGTTGTTAACAGACAAGAATGGGGTGCCGGTCGACGCCCGCGGAACCATTACGCTCCGCGGAGCGATCTGCGGAATCCGCGTATTTCCGCGCGATCCGCGTGCAAGCAGTTGCGGTGGCTCTGAAAAGCTAGAACCCGAGATACGTCCTGATCCTCGGCTCGATGCGTTCCGGCGTCCAGGGCGGATCCCAGATCAAGTTCACCGCGACCCCGGTCACGCCCTCGACGCCCTTCGCGGCTTCCTCGGCGCCGGTCATGATCTCGGGGCCCGACGGACAGCCCGGCGACGTGAGCGACATGTCGATCACGACGTCGCCGCCCGTGACGGTGATGCCGTAGACCAATCCGATGTCGATGATGTTCAGATTCAGCTCGGGGTCCTTCACGCGGCGCAGCGCGAGCCGGATCTGGTCCTCCGTCACGCCGGCCGGCGACGCGGGCGCGGTCACTTCACCGCGGCCGCGACCGTCGTTGTGCTCTTGGTCGCGGACACGCTCTTGGCCGAGGTCTTCTTGCCCGAGCCCGACTTCCCCTTCGACGAAGCCGTGCGCGTGGCGTGGTGCGTGTGGTGCCGGCGCGGCGGGCGCGGATTCCAGCCGTGGCGCAGCTCGGAGCGATAGGAATCCGGCATCGCGAGGAGCTGATCGGGATCGTCGGTCACCGACACGGCGGCCGCGTCGGCGAGATCGGCGCGAATGTCGGCGATCGCCTTCGAACTCCCGCGCACTTTCGGTTTGTACACGCGGTTCGTGAGCAGGATGACGAACATCTCGCGTGTCGGGTCGATCCAGATCGACGTGCCGGTGAAGCCGACGTGGCCGAACGATCCGTCGCTGAGATAGCGACCCGATCCCCACTGGCCATCGGCCATCGCCCACCCGAGCGCGCGGCTGCCCGCGGCGCGCGTCGTGAACAGGCGCACCGCGGAATCACTCACGATGCGCACGCCGTCGTACACGCCGCCATTCAGCAGCATCTGCGAGAAGATGGCGAGATCGCTCGCGGTGCTGAACAGTCCCGCGTGCCCGGCGACCCCGCCGAGCGCCCACGCGTTCTCGTCGTGCACGACGCCGCGCACCATGTACCCGTCCTCGGGGTTGAGCGAGGTGGGCGCGATCTGCTTGCGCAGCGAATCCGCGGGACGGAAGAAGGTGTGCGTCATCCCGAGCGGCGCGAACACCCGCTCGTGCAGGTACACATCCAATCCCTGGCCGGTCACGCGCTCCACGACGAGGCCGAGCACGATCGCACCGAGATCGGAGTACACGTAGCAATCGCCCGGATGGCACACGAGCGGCACATCCAGGACCACCGCGCGCGCCTCGATGGGATTGTGCGCCATCTTCCAGATGTCGCGATCAGCGGGCAGCCCCGAGCGATGCTCGAGCAACTCGCGGATGGTGACGCTGTCCTTGTCGCCGCCGGAGAACTCGGGGAGGTATTCACGCACCGGCTTGTCGAGCTCGATGCGGCCCTCGTCGTAGAGCAGCATGATGGCGGTGGTGGTGCCGACGACCTTCGTGAGCGACGCGAGATCGTAGATCGTCTCGGCCGGCTTCACCGGCGGGGATTTCGACCCCCACGAGATGCGGCCGAATCCCTTCTGCCAGACCATCGCGCCCTTGCGTCCCACGACGACGGCGGCGCCGGGATAGCCGCCGGCGTTGACGCCGCGCTTCACGATGCGGTCGATGGACTCCAGGCGCTTCGCGGACATGCCAACGCTCGCCGGACTCTTGACGGGGAGCCCGGGTGCAGGAAGTGCCGTGGTGCCGGCGATGAGCAGGGCGAGAAGGAACACAGGACTCCGAACGTCGGAGATGAGCGGCGATCGTTAAGACTAATGGTACGCACACTCAAGACGCTACGGGACAAGGCGTTGTAACAGCGCCCGGCTCCTGCGGGACGACCGTGTGCCTGCATCGTCTGCAGTGTGAGGCGCTGCGCCAGCGGGTCTCTCCCCCACCACGTCCAAGCGTGCATGAGTGCTTCGAGCCGCAAGAATCAGGAGATCGAGTGCCTCCGGGGGATCGCGATCCTCGCCGTCTGGCTATCGCACGTCACCAACCTGACACAGGGCGCGCGGTATCTCCCACCGTGGCTCGCCGCCGGAGGCGACGGCGGAGTTCGTTTGTTCTTCGTGATCTCGGGATACGTGGTCGGGCGATCGCTGCTCAAGGACATGCCATCACGGACCGGTGATCCGATTCCTTCCGAGCCCACCGGGCCGATCCTGGCTTCCTTCTATACGCGCCGGTTCTTTCGCATCGTGCCGATGGCCGTGATCGGCATCGCCGCGGCGTTCGCCCTGATCGATGGCTTCCGGGCGATCGGCAGCGATCATGTCGAGTACCTGCTCGCGGACGCGGGACAGATCGCGACGCTCCGCTTGAACTATGCGCTGGTGGCCACCGTCAATCACCATCCGCTCTCGTACTACTGGAGCTTGATGGTCGAAGAGCACTTCTATCTCGTGCTGCCCGCGTTCCTGCTACTCGTTTCGCGCAAGAATCTCAGAGTGGCGCTCCTCTGGGCGATCATCATCGCAGCCTCTCTGGCGCGGCCGTTCCTCGCTGGCGAACAGGATGTGGGAGCGGCGATGCGCACGATCGCCTATACCAGCCATTTCGCCGTCGACTTCCTGGCGGCCGGTGTGTTGGTGGCGTTGTGGGCGATCCCGGATGGTGTGAAGCAGTTGGACCGGCATCGGGTCCCGATCAGGGTCCTGGGAGTGGGGCTGATGCTCGTGATCTTCGGCCTCGGCCGGGCGGGCGCGAACCTGTTCACCTATGCCATGCCCCTCCTGCTCGCGGTCGCCGCGCTGCTCGTGCTGCTGGCCGCGATCGACCGGCAGTTACTCTTCCCGGCCGGCACCGCCGCGACAGTGCTGGGCTACATTGGCAGCCGATCGTACGGGATCTATCTGCTGCACTACCCGGTGCTCCTGAGCTTTCGCACGGTGCCATTCTTCGCGCTGCTTGGCTTGCGCGGCCGATCGCTTATAGCGGTGGAACTCTTGTTCGTCGCGCTGATCACGGTCGCGCTGGCCGAGGTCTGTTACCGCGTCATTGAGCGGCCGTGCATCGCGCGCGGCGCCGTGTTGGCCGCGTCCATGCGAAGCCGGCCGAGCCCGGCGCACGCCGGGCTGTAACGACGCGCGCCGCGTTCCGTAGGGAGGTCGCGGGATGCGGACTCAGGCAACCCTGCGCCTTCCCACAGTGACCAACTGGACGAGCTCATGGAACCGGACTCCATAACGATCCGCCGCGCCATCCACGGCGACGAGCGCGCCCTGCGCCAGCTCTGGACGCAGTATGCGCCGCACATCGATGCGGTGGTGCTCCGCTTCGCGGAGGACCGCGACCTGGCCGCGGACATCGCGCAGGACGTCTGGATCCAGATCTTCCGCGCGCTGCCCACGTTCCGCGGCGATTCGCAGTTCAGCACGTGGGCGCACCGGATCGCGGTGAACCGCACGTTGAACGCGCTGCGCAAGGTGCGGCGGATGGGGAAGGTGGAAGTCGAGATCGAGGAGGACAGCGTGAGCGTGAGCGACGATCACGACCGCGGCTTCCTCGCGGAGTCGATCGAGCAGGCGGCGGCGCAATTGCCGCCGGGCGCGCGCACCGTCTGGACGCTGCACGACGTGGAAGGCTACACGCACGAAGACATTGCGACACAGCTGGGCATCACCGCAGGCGCATCGAAATCACAACTGTTCAAGGCACGCGCGAAGCTTCGCCGGCTGCTCGCGCACCTGATGGATGACCCGATGCCGGCAGTGGGTTATGGACATGCCGCACCTCAACGCTGAAGCGCTGGCCGCACTGGCCGACACCGAACCGACCGCGGCCGACGCGGAGCATCTCGCCGCGTGCGTCGCGTGCGCCCGCGAGGCCGCGGTGTACCGCGCCCTGCGCAACGCCGGCGCGCGCACCCGCGAAGCGGTGCTCGACGCGCCGCTCACATCGTGGGCGTCGCTCGCGCCCGCGCTCCGCGAAGCCGGCGTGATCCGCGACGGCGCCGCGCTCACGACGCGCCTCCGTCCGTGGATGCGCGCCGCCGCGATCGTCGTGATCGCCGCCGGCGCCATCGCGCTCGGCCGCTACACGGCGCCCGGCCAACGCCTCGATGTCGCGCAGATCTTCCCGTCATCGACGGGTTCGACCACGCCGGCGCAGCTCGCGTCGACGCGCGGCATCGTCGCGCTCGACGGCACGAAGATCGCGACGCTCACCGACGCGCTCACGGTGATGCAGCGCGCCGAACACGACTACCGCGTGGCGGCGGCGTTCATCGCGGCGCACGACAGTTCGTACGGCCGCGGCGACACCGATCGCTACCGCTCGCGGCTCGCCGCGCTCGACAAGGTGTCCGACGCCGCGTTGCAGGCGGTGAACGCATCGCCCGATGATCCGATCCTCAACCAATACCTCCTCTCCGCGCGCAGCGCGCGGGAAGTGACGCTCCAGCAACTCGGCGGCACGCTTCCCGCGGGCGTCCGCCTCGCGAGCTACTAGGGATCCATGATGCGCTTCACCCGATCGATCGCGGTCCTGTCGTTGGCGGCGGCGCTCGCCGCGCCGGCATGGTCCCAGGAGGCGCCGCTGCCCGCGCCCACGCCCAAGGCCGCGCCCTGCGCGCAGTGCGCCGAGCTGGAGAAGATGCGCGCGCAGGAGCAGGTCCTGCGCGCCGACATGGACAAGCGCTACGAGACGGCCATCGACGCGCGGGAAGCGATGCTCGAGAAGAACGATTCCGCGTCGCAGGCGGCGTACTATCAGGCGAGCACGCGCTACGAAGTTGCCAAGCGCACGTACGACCGGTTCGTGATGCGCATGATGAGCGTGGAGATCAGCGTGGCGCAGCGGCAAGCGATGAAGATCTACATGGATCCGATGACGATCCGCGTGACGCCGCGCCCGCCATCCGGCTGGCTGGGCATCACTTTCTCCGGCTCGTTCACGACGTATTCGGACAGCGGCCGGCGCGTGATGCGGTTCAAGGAGTATCCGATGGTCGAGTCGGTGGAACCGGACTCGCCGGCCGAACGCGCGGGCGTGGAGTCGCAGGACCTCGTGCTGGCGCTCGCGGGCCGCGACGTGCTGAAGGGAACGCCAACTTTTCAGGAACTGCTGCGCCCCGGCAACAAACTGACGTTGAAGCTCAAGCGCGGAAAGGCGACACTGGACCGTACGGTGCTGGTGGAGCCACGTCCTGACTCGTGGGCGCCGCAGGTGGAGATCATGCCCGACGCGCCGGGCATGGCGCCCGAGGCGCCCGAGGCGCCGGAACCGCCGGAGAGTCCGTCGGGCTACACGCCGTTGCCGCCGCGGCCGTGGCCGGCGCCGATGGCGAAAGGGATGGGCATGTCGTACAGCTTCTCCTACGACAACCTCACCATCGCCGGCGCGCACGTGCAGCAGTTCGCCGCGCTCAAGGATTATTTCGGGGTCGATTCCGGCCTGCTCGTGCTGAGCGTCCTGCCCGGCACGCCGGCCGCGCGGGCCGGCCTGCGCGATGGCGACGTGATCACGCGCGCGAACGGCGCGACCGTCTCGAGCCCGGGGCAGTTCTCACAGCTCGTGCGGCGTGCGCGCGACACGACGCTGACGCTCGACATCGTGCGCCAGAAGAAGAAGCAGACGGTGACGCTGAAGTGGTGACGCCGCTCAGTTCTTGAGCGAGCCTGCCGGCAGGGAGTAGAGCAGCTTCATCGTCGCGCGGTCGGCGTCGGACAGTTCGCGCACGCGCACGCGCGCGGTCATGATGTTCATCGTGTCGGAGCTGTGATTGAGGCCCAGGAGGTGTCCCACCTCGTGGAGCGCGATCGCGTGGATCGCCTTCTCGTCCAGCGGCTCGCCGCCCGTGTGGTGCAGCGCGAGCATGATGCTCCCGTTCACGATCCACCAGTTGCGATCGCGCGACCAGAGCGTGCGCCCGGTGATCTGCGTGTCGAACCGGTCGAGCCACCCGATCACGACGTCGGCGTCGGTGGAATCGCGCACGTACGTGAAGCGCATCGGCAGCCCGGTGAGCGCCCACGTCTCGAACGCCTCGTGCACCTGTTCGATGTAGTTCGGGTTCCAGTCCGGCTTGCCGGCGCCGTCCGCGACCCACACGCGCAGCGGATTGTCCAGGCGGTCGGGCCAGCGCGCGAGCCCCGAATCGCTCTCGGCGATGATCTCATCGAGGTACGTGCCCTTCTCGCCGAGCATCACGCGCCGGCGGATGTCCGCCACGTCGCGGTCGCCGGGAGCGGGCGCCACGGCGCCGGACGCCGCGCCGGCGACTCCCGAGTCCGGGGGCACGGCGACGGGCGCCGGCGCAACGGCCGCGGCGGCCGCCGCCGAGTCGTCGGGCAGCGGTGCGCTCGCCTTCATCCGCGCGGCTTCCTCAGCCTGCGTCTCCCGCATCTGGTCGATCGCCTGATAGGCGACGAATCCGATGATGGGGAACGCGAGGACGAGGGGCAGCGCGGTGGTGATCTTCATGTCGCGGTCACAGGGGGCAGAGTCGGGTCGCGGCGGGAGGGACCCCGCCATTCACTCTGACGAGCGAACCCCGCTCAACGTTCCGCGTTCCCCGAAAGGCGGCCCAGCGCCCAGGCGGCATGCGACCGCACCAGCGCTTCGGGGTCCTCTCGCTCCGCGCGCGCGAGCGGCGGCCGCGCACCCGGGCCCCCGCGGTTGCCGAGCGCCACGGCGGCGTTGCGCGCGAGGCCGCGTCGTCCGGCGCGCGCCACCGCGGTGTCGCCGAAGCGCCGCTCGAACTGCGCGTCGGTGAGCGCGAGCAGCTCCGCCAGATCGGGCGCGATGTTCGCCTCGCGCGCGGCCACCGACGGGTCGCCCGCCGAGCTCGCGAATCGCTCGTTCCACGGGCACACGTCCTGGCACACATCGCAGCCGAAGGCGCGCTCGCCCAGCGCCTCGCGCAGCGCCTCCGGGATCGCGCCGCGCTGCTCGATCGTGAGGTACGAGATGCAGCGCGTGGCGTCGAGCACACCGGGCTCGGGAAATGCCTTCGTGGGACAGGCGTCCAGACAGCGCGTGCAGCTCCCGCAATGCTCGGCGGCGAACGGCGCGTCGGCCGCGAGCGGCAGATCGGTGAGCACGGTGCCGATCACGAAGAAGCTCCCCTTCCTCGGGTTGATCATCATGGTGTTCTTGCCGAACCAGCCGAGGCCGGCCTGTCGCGCGAGGTCGCGCTCGAGGATGGGCGCGGTGTCGGAATAGGCCTTCATCTTCACGGGGCGGCCGGCGTCGGCCGCGATGAGATGCCTTAGCTCGCGCAGCTTGTCGCGCATCACCGCGTGGTAGTCGCGGCCGCGCGCATACCGCGCGATCGGGCCGGCGGGCGTGCGGCCCCCATAGTCCAGGGTGACGACCACCGCCGAGCGCATGCCGCGCGCGGGGCGGCGCGTGTCCCGCCGCCTGTCGGCCCAGCGTTTCAGGTAGTACATCTCTCCCGCATAACCGCGCTCGAGCCAGCGGTCGAAATGCGGAGCGGTGGGTGCGGGTCCGAGGGTCGCGATGCCGCAGAGGTCGAAGCCGAGCCCGTAGGCGTGCGCCTTGATCCGCGGCTCGAGGCGGGTCACGGCCCGCGAACGGCCCAGCGCGCGTAGCGGATGATCTCGTCGGCGGTCGGGATCGCATCGGCGTCGCCGTACGCGGTGTACGTGCGCCAGCGGATGTACTCGCGCGCCGGCAGTGGGAGGAACGGTGCGCGATGCCACCATCCGCGGCGGCGGAAGCGCCACCCCGCGCGTACGAGGTCGCTCGCGAGCCGGGGGTTCACCAGCGCGCGGCCGGCGACGGTGAGCAGCGATCGGCTCCAGTTCCTTTGGGCGGCGGACATACTCCAATCTTGCGGGTGCGCAGTGCTCTATCAACTCTTGTCTCTCACCGGGGCGGCGATCGTCCTCGTCGGATTCGCCGGTCTGCAGATGGGCCGGCTCGACCGGCGCAGCATCTGGTTCAACGCGCTGAATCTCGTGGGCTCGCTCTTCCTGCTCTGGGTGGCGGTGCATGACCGCCGCGCCGGGTTCATCGCGCTCGAGGCGATCTGGGCGCTGTTCTCGATCCCGCCGCTCGCGGTGCGGGCACGCGCTCCTTAGCTTCCCACACCATCATGGCAAAGAAGAAGACTGCCGCTAAACCGCGGGTGGGCCGCGTGGTCACGGCCATGGGCAAGAAGGCCGACGTGCAGCACATCCCGGTCGCGGAGCAGGAGTCGCGCGCCGCGCTGCAGGAGCGCACGGAGGAGGGGCACATCAAGGCCGGCCGCACGCCGCCGTCGCGCACGTCGGGTGCGCGCCACGCGGGCGCGGTGGAGCTCGCGGACACCGAGCGGCCGATCGACGACTCGATCCGCGACTATCTGCCGCCGCCCGTCACCGAGGACGAGAAGCTTCTCGCCACCACGGCGCCGGGCCCCGACTTCACGCGCACGGATCCGTGGCGCGTGATGCGCATCATGTCGGAGTTCATCGAAGGCTTCGACACGCTCGCCGGCATCGACATGGGCGTCAGCATCTTCGGCTCGGCGCGCATCGGGCCGGATGACCCCGCGTACGCCGCGGCGCAGGAGACGGCGCGGCTGCTCGCCGTCGCCGGCTTCTCGATCATCACCGGGGCGGGGCCCGGCATCATGGAAGCGGCGAACAAGGGCGCGCGACTCGGCGGCGGGCGGTCCATCGGCTGCAACATCGAGTTGCCGTTCGAGCAGGGCGCCAACCCGTACGTCGATACCCTCATCAACTTCCGCTACTTCTTCGTCCGCAAGACGATGTTCGTGAAGTACTCCTCGGCGTTCATCATCTTCCCGGGCGGCTTCGGCACGCTCGATGAATTGTTCGAGGCGCTCACGCTCATCCAGACCGGGAAGATCTACCATTTCCCGGTGGTGCTCTTCGGGCGGCGCTATTGGGCGGGACTCATCCGCTGGCTGCAATCGCGCGTGCTGCTCGAGCAGAAGATCTCCGCCGGCGACCTCGACCTCCTGCTCATGACCGACGATCCGGCGGAAGCGGCGAGCACCGTGATCGCCGCGCTCCAGACCCAGCGCAAGGCGCCGCCCAAGCGCCGCGCCACCGACATCCGCGAGAGCTGACCGAACGATGAAGAAGAAAGGTCCGGCGCCGAAGAAGGCCGCCGCGAAGAAGAGCGCGCGGGCGGCCACGCCGCGCGCGAGCCGGTTCCTGGGCGGCGCGCGCATCGACCCGCGCCGCATCGATGGGAGCGAGAGCGTCACCGCGCTCATCGATGGCACCTTCCTCGCCTACAACGCCGCGCGGCTGCGCGAAGGCGCGCAGCTGTTCACCCGGAAGATGCTCGAGCCCAATGTGACCGTCGGCCTCACGATCACCGGTGCGCTCACGCCGGCCGGCCTGGGGATCGCGGTGCTGATCCCGCTCATCGAGGCCGGTTTCGTGGACTGGATCATCTCCACGGGCGCGAATCTCTATCACGACACGCACTTCGGGCTGGGCCTCGCGATGCACCGCGGCAACACGCAGACATCGGATGTACTGCTGCGCGAGGAAGGGGTGGTGCGCATCTACGACATCTTCTTCGACTATCACGTGCTGCTCGACACCGATGCGTTCTTCCGCCAGATCATGCGCGCGCCGGAGTTCCAGCGCGCGATGTCGAGCGCGGAATTCCATTATCTGTGCGGCAAGTACATCCGCCAGCGCGAGAAGACGCTTGGGCTAGGGCAGAAGTCGCTGCTGTCGGCGGCGTACAATTGCGGCGTGCCGATCTACACATCGTCGCCGGGCGATTCGTCGATCGGGATGAACGTCGCCGCGCTCGCGCTCGAAGGCTCGAAACTCGTTCTCGACCCGAACAAGGATGTGAACGAGACCGCCGCGATCGTGCTCGGCGCGAAGCGCGGCGGTGGGCGGAGCGCGATCATGATCGCGGGGGGTGGCAGCCCCAAGAACTTCGCGCTGCAGACCGAGCCGCAGATCCAGGAGGTGCTGGGGATCGA
This sequence comes from uncultured Gemmatimonadaceae bacterium, assembly GCA_963751275.1. GTDB lineage: Bacteria > Gemmatimonadota > Gemmatimonadetes > Gemmatimonadales > Gemmatimonadaceae > DATKOH01. The sequence continues at coordinate 270,992 of CAVVTZ010000007.1, forward strand.
CGAGCGCGGCCACGATCTCTTCCTGCAGATCACCGACGCGCGCCCCGACACCGGCGGCCTCTCCGGCGCCACGCCGGGGGAAGCCGTGAGCTGGGGGAAGATCGATCCCGATAAGCTCCCGGATGCCGTGGTATGCTACACCGACAGCACGATCGCGCTGCCGCTCATTACGTCGTACGCGCTGGCCAACCGGAAGCCGCGGAAACTCCGCCGCTTGATGGAGAAGCGCGAGAAGCTAATGGCGGCGCTACAGCGGGAATTCGAGAAGGGGCCGCACTACAAACGGTAACGACCAGTCGTTGGTCGTGAGCGTTCAGCACGACGACGGCGGACGTTAGCCGTCCTCGGCGCGGAGCGCCGAGCGGATGAGATTCCGGTTGGAGAGCTTGCCGCGCGAGATGACCCAGGTGAAGCCGTCGCGGCCGAGCAGGCGCTTCGTGATCGCGGGCACGGACATCCCAGTTGCGGCGAGACGGCGCGCTTCGCCGATGATCCCTTCCATCCAATCGGCCTTCGCGCGCAGCGTGCTCACCGGATCGTGCAGCGGCCCGCGGTGCGCGCAGAAGACGCGCTTGGGCGCGAGCGCGATCACGGCGTGGAGGCTGCGCACGATGCCGTGCACATCTTCGGCGTCCTGCGCGAGCCGCATCTTCACGCTGAGGAACAGGTCGCCCGAGAAGATCGTCTCGCGCTCGGCGTCCCAGACGACGTGGTGATCGGGCGTGTGCCCCGGGGTGGGCACGAGGCGAAGACCCGCGGGGTCGAAGCGCACTACGGGAGAGCGCAGCGCCGGCGGCGTCCCCCAATTGATGCGCCGGTAGAGCCCGAGCGGCTTGCCGTTGCGAATGGCCGCGAGCGTCGCGTCGGATGCCGCGACCGGAACCCCGCCGCGCACGAGGAGCTCGAGGTTCCCCGCGTGATCCTCGTGCTGGTGCGTGACGAGCACGCCATTCGGCCGCGTGCCATCGAGCCATTTGGCCAAGTCATGCGCGACGGCGGGGAACCCGGTGTCCACGAGCATCCCGCGCGTGAGATACGCGCTCGCTTCGTATCCGAGGGCACGCGTGACCGAAGTCGACATGCGCAGTCGCGTGACATCGCCGAATCTCTCGATCGCGAGCATGTAGTGAAAGGTAATTCGGGCAACTGCGTGAGTGGGTTGGTCCATCGCGCAGCGTCGCGAGGCCGACCGCGTCGGGACCGCCAGTGCGCTTACACGCTTCGAGCCTCGCGCAACTGCGCGCGAGTCTCTCGCTACGCGCTCCGGCGGCCCTCTGCGGCCGGCCTCGCTCCGCCCACGAGGATCCCGAACCCCGGGGCAGTTTGCCCGCGATATTCCGCATGGGCGCGCCCCGCGAGATTCGGCGTCGAGCGGCTGCACATCCCGGCAGAAGGATCTTCGCGCGGGCTTGTCGCAGTTCGAGATCCCCAGGCGGGTGGCGCGCTCCCGAGCGCGGCCCCAGCGAAAAGCGAGAGACTCGCGCGTAGTGTGCGCGAGGCTCGAAGCGGTTTGAGCGTCGGCCGCTGCGAGGGAGTGCGCCACCCGCCGGAATCGCGCGAGAAGGGTAGACATCCCGCGCCCCCCATCCTACTATCCATACAACGCACCACTGCGCCCGGCCTCATCGGCTGGGCGCTCCCATTTTCTACCAACGCGCGAATGCTCGAAGCCCTGAAAGAGAAACTCGGCGCCGAAGTCGAGCGGCTCCAGCACGAATTGAACGTCGTCCTCCCGGCGGAGATCCGGCGCGCCGTGGAGCTCGGCGACCTGAAGGAGAACAGCGAATACAAGAGCGCCCTCGAGCGCCAGGCGTTCGTGCAGGCGCGCCTGGGGCAGCTGCGCAGCCGGCTCTCCAAGCTCTCGCAGATCGACCTGAGCCAGATCCCCACCGATCGCGTCGGCCTCGGCTCGCGCGTCGTGGTGGAGGATGTGAAGACGAGCGCGAACGAGGTGTACTTCCTCGTCTTCGGCGATTCCGTTGAGTTCGAGGACGGCCACGTCACGATGAGCTCCGTGATCGGGCTCGCGCTGCAGGGGAAATCCGTGGGCGACGTCGTGCTGCTGCGCCTGCCGAAGATGACGCGCTCGCTGAAGATCGTGGAACTGCAGACGATCCACGTCTCGCCGAAGGGCTGACCTACTCGATCCGGAAGATCCGCTCCACGTCGGCGGCGTAGCGCAGGACCTCGTCGCGCTCGCGCTCCGGCGTCCAGCCGAGCAGCGGCGCCATCACGTGCGCGACGGCGGGCGCCACCGAGCGGCCATGGTCGGCCGTCTCGAAAGCGAGCGGGATCCGCCGCACCAGCACATCGGACACTCTGAGCGCCATGCCGTGCGTGACGGCATCGCGCACCTGACCCCACACGTGGGTCAATCCGGGCGCGAGCGGAACGGCGCCGGGCCCATCGAAGCTGGACGTGAGGTCGCGGTCGCGCAGTTCCTTCGTGTCCGTGCGAGACCGGCGGACCTTCCGGCCGAGCATCTGTTGCGCGCGGTCCACGATCTGCGCGGCCATCAAGCGGTTCGTCGTAAGCTTCCCGCCGGTGACGGTGAGCATTCCCGGCGCGGTGAGGGTGATCGCGTGTTCGCGCGAAACGGCGGCCGTGGTCGCGGCGCTGCTCGCGACCAGGGGACGGATGCCCGCCCACGCTGAGACCACATCGCGCGCCTGGAGCGCCGCGTCGGGGGCGTAGTGGTTCACCGCCTCGAGCAGATAATCCACGTCGCCGCGCGTGGCGCGCACCTCATCCGGCGAGCCGTCGTAATCGGTGTCGGTGGTGCCGACGATCGTGAACTCTCGTGCGGGGAGGATGAACATCACGCGGCCGTCACGCGGATGCGTGATCGCGATCGCCTGTTCGTTGCCGACGCGCATGCGCGGCACCGCAATGTGCGCGCCCTTGGTGCCTCGAATGCCGGCCTTGGTCTTCGGGTCGGCCATCCGCTGCAGTGCATCCGTCCACGGACCGGTGGCGTTGATCACGCAGCGCGCGGCGGCGCGCACGACGCGGCCGGTGAACGCGCATTCGAGCTCCGCGCCGCGCACTTCGCCGCCCTCCACGATCAGCGACCGTACGCGCGCGTGGTTCGCCACGTAGGCACCGCTCTCCGCCGCGGCGCGTGCGTTCGCGAGTGTGAGCAGCGCGTCGTCGGTGTGCGCATCGAAGTAGGTGCCGCCGCCCACGAGATCATCCTGGCGCAAGCACGGCTCGAGCGTTTCGATCCCCGACGCGCTGAACATCCGGTGACGGCCAATGTTGCGGAAGATCGCGAGCGCGTCGTACAGCGTGAGCGCCGCGCGCAGCTTCCATGTGGGCACGCGTGCGCCTTTATATACCGGCCACGTGAAGCGCAGCGGCGTCACGAGGTGCGGCGCGATGCGCAGCAGCGTGCGCCGCTCGCGGCTCGCTTCGAACACGAGATGGAACTGCCCGTGCTCCAGGTAGCGCAGTCCGCCGTGCACGAGGCGCGAGCTCCGGCTCGACGTGCCGCTCGCGAAATCGTCGCGCTCCACGAGCGCAGTGCTCAAGCCCCGCATCGCGGCGTCGCGCGCCGTGGCCGCGCCGGTGATCCCGCCGCCCACGATGAGCACGTCCAGCTCGCCGGCGCCGATCTGGTCGAGCGAGGCGGCGCGCGACGCGGCGGAGAACTCGGTGCGGTTCACGAGGGGAACGCTATGTAGGAGATAGGGCGGGGGTCAATGCGGATGTTTGCCGATTGGCAACGCCCGAGCGGGCCGTCTAAGTTTCCCCTCATGTCAACATACGGGAACGGGCGGCGGGTCGCGATCGTTGCGGGCCTGCGCACGCCCTTCGCGCGTTCCGGCACCACGCTGCGCTCGGTGAGCGCCGAGGACCTCGGCCGCCGCGTCGTCTGCGAACTCATCGCCCGCACCGACCTCACCGGCCGCGAGATCGACATGCTCGTCTTCGGCACGGTCATCCCTTCCGTGCTCGCCCCGAACATCGCGCGCGAGATCGCGCTGAGCCCATCGCTCCCCAAGGGGATCCAGGCGTACTCGGTGAGCCGCGCGTGCGCCAGCGCGAACCAGGCGATCACCGACGCGGCGGACCAGATCGCGCTCGGCCACGCCGACGTCGCGATCGCGGGCGGCGCCGAATCGCTCAGCAACGTGCCGATCCTGCATTCGCGCGGAATGTCCGACGTGCTCGTCGCCGCCTCCAAGGCGAAGACGCTCGGCGCGCGGCTCGGCGCGTTCACCCGGCTGCGCCCGAAGGACTTCATCCCGATCACGCCGGCGATCGCGGAAGCGACCACCGGCGAGACGATGGGGCAGAGCGCCGAGAAGATGGCGAAGATCAATCACATCCCGCGCGACGAGCAGGACCAGTTCGCGCTGCGGTCGCACCGCCTCGCCGCCGCGGGCACGCAGGACGGGCGGCTGACGCAGGAGATCATGCCCTTCTACGTGCCGCCGAAGTTCGAGAAATGGGAGACGAGCGACAACGGCATCCGCACCGACACGAGCCTCGAGCAGCTCGCGGCGCTCAAGCCGGTGTTCGACCGGAAGTACGGCAGCGTGACGGCGGGCAATTCCAGCCCACTCACCGACGGCGCCGCCTGCGTTCTCCTAATGAGCGAGGAGAAGGCGCACGCGCTCGGCTTCAAGCCGATCGCGTTCATCCGGAGCTATGCGTACGCGGCGCTCGACCCGGGCGAACAGCTGCTGCAAGCGCCGGTGCTCGCCGCGCCGGTGGCGCTGCAGCGCGCGGGGCTTTCGCTGGGCGATATCGATCTCGTGGAGATGCATGAGGCGTTCGCGGCGCAGGTGTTGAGCAACCTGCAGGGGTTCGAGAGCCAGGTGTGGGCTGAGCGTGCGGGCTTCTCGAAACCGGTGGGACGCGTGGACCGCTCGAAGCTCAACGTGATGGGCGGCTCGATCTCGATCGGGCATCCGTTCGGCGCGACGGGCGCGCGCATCACGATGACCCTCGCGAACGAACTCTGGCGGCGCGGCTCACAATTCGGATTGCTCACGGTATGCGCCGCCGGCGGGCTCGGCTGCGCGATGGTCCTGGAGAACGCCTCATGAGCCCCGAGAAGATCTTCGCCGGCGGCGCACTGGGCGTGGAAGTCGAGGACGGCGTCGCGGTCATCACGTTCGATTTGCCCGGCGAGAGCGTGAACAAGTTCACCAGTGGCGTGGTGGACGAGTTCGCGTCGATCCTGGACCGGCTGCAGCGCGACAACGACATCAAGGCGGCGGTGCTGATCTCCGGCAAGCCCGACATGTTCATCGCCGGCGCGGACATCGACCAGTTCCTCACCATCCGCATGGCGAGCGATGGCGAATCGATGAGCGCCGCGGGGCAGCTCATGATGGACCGGCTCGCGCGGATCCGCACGCCGATCGTGGTGGCGATCCATGGCGCGTGCATGGGCGGCGGCCTCGAGGCCGCGCTCGCGTGCGCGTACCGCATCTGCACCGATCATCCGAAAACAGTGCTCGCGCTGCCCGAGGTGATGCTCGGCCTCATTCCCGGCGCCGGCGGCACACAACGGCTGCCGCGCACGGTGGGACTGCGCAACGCGCTCGACATGATCCTCACCGGCAAGAACATCCGCGCGAAGAAAGCGCTGCAGATGGGGCTGGTGGATGAGATGGTGCACCCGGCGATCCTGCGCGAGATCGCCATCGACCGCGCGAAGAAGCTCGGCGCCGGCTCGATGAAACGCTCGCGCGGCGCGAAGTCCATCGGATTCATGGGCTGGGTGCTCGAGAAGAACCCGCTCGGGCGCGCGATCGTCTTCCGGCAGGCGCGTGCGAGCGTGATGGAGAAGACGCACGGGAATTTCCCGGCGCCGCTCGCGGCCATCGAGGCGGTGCGCACCGGGCTCTCGCACGGCATGGCGCGCGGATTCCACGAGGAAGCGCGGCTGTTCGGCGAGATGTCGGTGACCGAGGCATGCAAGCAGCTGATCTTCCTCTTCTTCGCCACCACCGCGCTCAAGAAGGACCCTGGCACCGACGAGCCTGCCGAAGCACTGCCCGTCGCGAAGCTCGGTGTGCTTGGCGCGGGATTCATGGGCGCCGGCATCGCGAGCATCGCCGCGATGCAGAAGACCACCGTGCGCCTGAAGGACGCCACGCTCGACCGCGTGGCGAAGGGGCTCAAGGCGGTCTCCGATGTGCTGCGCGAGCGGCTTACCAGGAAGCAGATCACGCGCCGCGAGTACGAGGACCAGATGCTCCTCGTGGGCGGTACCGTGGACTACTCGGGATTCTCGAGCGTGGACCTCGTGATCGAAGCGGTGTTCGAGGACCTCACGCTCAAGCACAAGGTGCTGAAGGAGACGGAGGCGGTCATCCCGGCCGACGCGATCTACGCGTCGAACACGAGCACGATCCCGATCACGAAGATCGCCGAGGTGTCGAAGCGGCCGGAGCAGGTGCTCGGCATGCACTTCTTCAGTCCCGTGCACAAGATGCCGCTGCTCGAAGTGATCGTGACGCCGAAGACGTCGCCGGTCGCGACCGTTACCGCGGTCGCGTTCGGCAAGAAGCTCGGCAAGCACGTGATCGTCGTGCACGATGGGCCGGGCTTCTACACCACGCGCACGCTGTCGGCGTACATGAACGAGGCCGGCTATCTGCTGGACGAGGGCGTGTCGATCGATGCGCTCGATCACGCGATGGTGGACATGGGATTCCCAGTGGGCCCGATCACGCTGATGGATGAGGTGGGGCTCGACGTGGGCGGCAAGGTGGGGCAGGTGCTGTTCGATGCGTTCGGCGAACGAATGAAGCCGAGCGCGTCGCTCGCGCGCGTGGCCGCCGACGGCCGCACGGGGCGCAAGGGCGGCAAGGGATTCTATCTCTACGAGAACGGCCGTAAGAAGGGCGTGGACCGGAGCGTGTACGCGCTGCTGCCCACGGGCGCGAACCGGGTGGAGATGGCGGCCGCCGAGATGCAGCAGCGGTGCATGCTCGCGCTGCTGAACGAAGCGGCGCGCTGTCTGGAGGACGGCATCCTCCGCTCTGCGCGCGATGGTGACGTGGGTGCGGTGTTCGGCATCGGGTTCCCGCCATTCCTCGGCGGACCGTTCCGGCACATCGATCATGAGGGCGTGGACAACATCGTGCGCCAGCTCGAGCTGCTGCACACGCGATTCTCGCCGCGCTTCGAGCCGTGCCGATTGCTCATCGGGATGGCCGAGACGCACACGCGATTCTACCCGGCGGAGGGGAATCCGCTGGGAACTGCGTAAGAGCAGGGCCTAGTAACGCTGAAACGGCGCGTCTGGGAGGCAGCGTGTAGTACGGCGCGGCGGGAGTGGACCAACGAACCACTCTCGCCTTCGCCATTCAACTCCCGCCCTGCCGTACCACACGCTGCCTCCCAGACGCGCCTCTCAAGCGGTACTAGTACCTATCTCGCAGTATTGCGAGGTGATGCCGCTCGTGTCCCGCGATGATGTACGCCAACGCGCGGACCGAGATCGCGTGCCCGCTCGCGTTGCCGGCGCGGGCCCAGGCCGCCTCATCGAAGCCGTTGAGCATCGCGATCGTCGACGCGCGTGCGGCCGCGAATTCCTCGAGCAGCTCATTCGTCGCGCGCGCGTCGAAGTTCCCCACCGGCACATAGGCGTTCTCGTCGAAGCCGGCCAACGCGGTGGTGTCGCCGCGGGCGATGCGCAGCGCGCGGTACGCGAAGATCCGCTCGGCGTCCGCCAGATGGCCGATCACTTCCTTCGGGCTCCACTTACCGGGCGCGTAGCGCGACATCGCCCATGCGTCGCCGCGCGACTTGATGTACGCGACCGTGTCGGACAGCTGGTGCGCAATGTGGACTCGCACGTCGCCGTCGGGAACGAGCGCGATGTACTTGCCGTAGTACTCGAAGAACTCGCCGGCGGCGGGGCGGGAGGGGGCTGAAGTAGGCATGAGCGGAATCTAGCCAAGTGACTGGTCAGCGCGTGCCGGGCACCGGCGCGCGAACGAGGACGACGGAATCCCCCGACCAGATGCCGGAATTCACGTGGTTCGCCAGGAACGCGCGCACCTTCGACGTGCTGTCCGTCAGCACGGCCCACATCCCCAGCGAATCGACGGTGATCTCCTTCGGGTGTGCGTCCGAGTATTTCTGCAGCCACGATGCGTCGATCCAATGGAGAACGATCCGGCCACGCGTTTGGCGGCCGAACAGGATCCCATGGATCGCGATCGCGTTCCACCGTTCGTCCGCCTTCGACGGCGTGACATCCGCGAAGACCAATCCGCCGATCCGCGTGAGGTGGAGCTCGTCATGCTGCACGACGCCGTCGCCATACGTGGTGACGAGATACTCCTTGCTCGACGGCACATCGGGGAATGCGCGCACGATCACGATCGAGTCCGCCACGACGGTGTCCGCGGCGCCCTGCCAGTGTCCCACGATCGTGGAATCGGCGATCTCGTTCGCGCTGGAGTAGATCGGATTCTCCGACCCCGTGCAATACAATCCGCGTGCCGAGAGCAGCACGATCGCGAGCGCTTGGTATCGCATGGGCAATCTCCCGGGTCGGGGCGCCGCCCCATCGTCATGGCTGGCCGCGCACCTCTCCCGTGAATAGACTTTCACCCTCCCCCTGCCGCAAGCCGACGCCCCAATGCGCCTTCGCATCCACTCCGCTCTGCTGCTTGCCCTCGCGCTGCCGCTCGCCGCGCAGCAGCCGGCCGCGCCCGATCTTTCCATTGAAAAGATCTTCGGCGGCGCCGATTTCAACGGCGCGAGCATGCCCGACATCCACTGGCTCCCCGATGGCAACGGCTGGGTGACGACGCGCCCCAACCCCGCCGGCGGCTCGGACATCGTGCGCATCGACGCCGCCACCGGCGCCGCCACGGTGCTCGCCGATGCCTCGCTGCTCGTGGATTCCGCGGGGAACCGCCTCGCGATCGAAGGCCTCACGCTCTCCGCCGACGCGTCGAAAGCGCTCATCTACCACAACAGCGTCCGCGTCTGGCGCGTGAACACGAAGGGCGTCTATCACGTCTTCGACTTCGCGACGAAGAAGCTCACGCCGCTCTCCACGAAGCCCGGCTACCAGATGTTCGCGAAGTTCTCACCCGACGCGAAGCACGCCGCCTTCGTGCGCGACAACAATCTCTTCGTCGTCACCTTCGCCACCGGCGCCGAGCGCGCGCTCACGGCCGACGGGTCCAATACCATCATCAACGGCACGAGCGATTGGGTCTACGAAGAAGAGCTCGGGATCCGCGATGGATTCCGCTGGAGCCCCGACAGCAAGCGCATCGCCTTCTACCGCTTCGACCAGAGCCCCGTGCCGCTCTACCCGATCCTCGACCAGCACGAGGTGCACGCGAAGACCATCAACATTCGGTACCCGCAGCCGGGCGATTCGAACTCCTTCGTGAAGGCCGGGGTGGTCGAGGTCTCCAATGGGCACATCGTCTGGATGCAGACGGAGAACGAGAACGACTACCTGGCGACGCTCGACTGGGTCGGCAGCGACTCGCTGTCCGTGCAGCGCCTCGCGCGCTGGCAGAATCGCATCGACCTGCTCATGGCGAGCGCCACCACCGGCCTCACGCGCCGCGTGCTGATCGAGACGGATTCCGCGTGGGTCGATGTCGATCGCGGCGCACCCTACTGGCTCGCCGGCGGCAAGATGTTCCTCTGGCCGAGCGAGCGCAGTGGTTGGCGCCGATACTACCTGTACATGCGCGACGGCACGCCGGTGCGCGCGATCACCCCCAATGGCTCGGACGCGGTCGCGATTGACGGCATCCCGGCCACGCAAACGATGTTCATCACCGAGGCCGCGCCCAATGCGCTCGAGCGGCAGGTGTTCAGCTATGCGCTCACCCGCAAACCCGAGCGCGCGCGCGTGACCACCGAGCCCGGCACCCACGCGGCGAACGTCTCACCCAACGGCCGCTGGTTCATCGATATCCATTCCGCCGCCGGACTTCCCCCCTCGGCCACATTGCGCGACGCCGGCACGCTCGCCGCCAAGCGCGTGCTCGAGGGGAACGAGGCGCTGCGTGCCAATCTCGCGCGCCAAACGAAGCCGCAGACCTTCTTCCCGATCACGATGCCCGACGGCGTGCAGCTCAACGCCTTCCGCATCACCGCGCCGGATTTCGACAGCACCAAGCCGCACCCCGTGGTGATGTACGTCTACGGCGGGCCGAATTCGCAGACGGTGCAGAACACCTTCGGCGGCAAGCGCGAACTCTGGCACCAGCTGCTCGCGAAGAAGGGATACGTCGTGGTGAGCGTCGATGGCCGCGGTACCGGCGCGCGCGGGTCGGCGTTCCGCCACGCCGTCTACATGAAACTCGGGCAGCTCGAATCGCAGGACCAGATCGACGCCGCCAAATGGATCGCCAAACAACCGTGGGCCGACGCGACGCGCATCGCGATCTGGGGATGGAGCGGCGGCGGCTACATGACCGCGCTCACCACCAGCCGCGGCGGCGGCGTGTTCAAGAGCGGGATCGCGGTGGCCCCGGTGATCGATTGGCGCCTGTACAATGACATCTACACCGAGCGCTACATGCGGACGCCCGGTGCGAACCCCAATGGCTATACGAAGGGCGCGGTCATCCCGTACGTGGGCACGCTCGCGGCGCGCCTGCTCATCGTGAGCGGTACGTCGGACGACAACGTGCATCCGCAGAACACATTCTGGATGGTGAATGCGCTCGAGGCTCGGGGGACGCAGTTCGAGATGATGATGTACCCGGGACGCACGCACTCGATATCGGGAGGCAACACACAAGTGCACCTCTTTACCATGATGACCGACTTCCTGCAGCGCACGATCGGCCCCGACAACGCGGTGGCGAAGTGAAGCGCGCGCTCGCACTCAGCGTCGCCACGCTGCTCGCGGCGTGCGGCGGATCCGCCGCAACCGGCAAGCCTGGCCCGTCGAGCACGCCGCAGACGCGCGCCGAGGCCACGAACTATGCGGAGACATCGCACTACGCCGACGTGATCGCTTTCCTCGATACGTTGCAGAAACAGGGCGTCCCCATGTACCGCACCACGATCGGCACCAGCACCGAGGGGCGCGCGATCCCGATGGTGGTCCTCTCGCGGCCGGTGGTGCACACGCCCGCCGAAGCGCACGCACTGGGCCGGCCCATCGTGTACGTGCAGGCGAACATCCACGCGGGCGAGGTGGAAGGGAAAGAGGCGCTGCTCGCGCTCATCCGCGACATGGAGAAGGACGGCCACAAGAACGTGCTCGATTCGATCGTGCTGCTCGCGGTGCCCATCTACAACGCCGACGGCAACGAGAAGTGGGCGCCGCAGTCGGTGAATCGCACCGAGCAGAACGGGCCCGATACCGTGGGGCAGCGCGCGAACGGGCAGGGGCTCGACCTCAATCGTGACTACGTGAAGGGCGAAGCGCCCGAGACGCGCGCATCGCTCGCCGTGCTCAACGCATGGGATCCGGATGTGTTCGTGGACCTGCACACCACCGATGGATCGTTCCACGGTTACGCGGTCACGTATGCGCCGTCGCTGAACCCGGCCGCGACCTTCGGCGGCCCGTACGCGCGTGATTCGATGCTCCCCGCCATCCAGAAGAACCTCAAGGCGAAGAACATCGCCACCTTCGACTACGGCAACTTCTCGCTCGACTACGGCAGCGACGTGAACGCCGACACGATCAAGCAGGGCTGGTACACGTACGATTCGCGCCCGCGTTTCGGCACCAACTATGTGGGGCTCCGCGGCCGCGTCGCGATCCTCGTGGAAGGCTACTCGCACGATCCCTTCGACCGGCGCGTGGCCACGATGTACGCGTTCGTGCAGCAGATCCTCTCGTACTCGGCCGCGCACGGCAAGCAGCTCACCGCGCTCTCCAAGCGCGCGGACTCGGCGGTGGTCGCCTGGGGTGCGTCGCCCGGCGCGTCGCCGGCGCTCGCGCTGCGCTCGACGCTCGCGCGCTCGCCCCTCGAGGAAGTCGTGATCTCCGAGGATCTCGTGACCACCGGCGACTCGTCGCTCACGCAGCCAGGCGTGCCGCGCGGACTCAAGCGCACCGGGCATTTCCGCTCGCAGATGATGCCCGTGTACGTCTCATTCGAGGCGACGCTCACGAAGAAGATGCCCTTCGCCTACGCGATCCCCGGCGGCGACAGCGCGGTGGTGCGCGTGCTCAAGATGCACGGCGTGCAGTTCGAGCCGCTCGCGAATCCGTGGCCGGTGCTCGTGCAGCGCTATGTGATCGACAGCGTGCATCACGCCGCACGTCCCTTCCAGGGGCACCACGAAACAACCGTGTTCGGCACGTGGCGCGACACGCTCGCCACGCTCCCCGCCGGCACGGTGCTCGTGCGCAACGCGCAGCCGCTGGGTGTGGTCGCGTTCTACCTGCTGGAACCGGAGAGCGATGACGGGCTCGTGACGTGGAATTTCTTCGATGAAGCGATCGCGCCGGGCTTCACCTTCCCGGTGTGGCGCATTCCCGGCGCCGCCGGCGGATTGAACCAGCCCCTCTAGCCGTCTAGCTTCCGTGAGCCGCGCGCCACTCCCCGCCACCGTCACCGCCTGAATGCTGCGCCAGACGTTCCTCTATCTGTCCAACCAGCCCACGATCTTCCGCTTCGTGCGGAACAACGGGCTCGCCAAGAAATTCGCGAACCGCTTCGTCGCCGGCGAGACGCTCGACACCGCGATCGAAGCGGTACGCGCGCTGAACAAGCAGAAGATCACCGCGTCGCTCGATCTCCTTGGCGAGAGTGTGACGAACGAGATCGAAGCGCGCGCCGCGAGCGCGCAGTACCTCGAGATGCTCGACCGCATCCACAAGGAGAAGCTCGACGCCAATGTGAGCGTGAAGCTCACGCAGATGGGCCTCGACATCTCGGAGTCGCTCTGCGTCGAGATCATGCGCGGCATCCTCGCGCGCGCGAAGCAGTATGGCACCTTCGTGCGGCTCGACATGGAGTCGAGCGAGTACACCGAACGCACGCTCAAGATGTTCGAGGAGAAGCTCTATCCCGGCTTCCGGGCCGAAGTGGGGATCGTGCTGCAGAGCTATCTCTTCCGCACCGAGGCCGACGTGAAGAACGCGATCGCGCTCGGCGCGCGCGTGCGCATCTGCAAGGGCGCGTACAAGGAGCCGCCGAGCGTGGCGTACCCGCTCAAGGCCGACGTGGACGCGAATTACGTGCGCTGCATGCACCAGCTGATGAAGGAGGGGAACTACACCGGCATCGCGACGCACGATGAGGCGATCATCGCCGAGGCGAAGCGGTACGCGAAGGAGCAGCTGATCGGCCCGGACCGGTACGAATTCCAGATGCTGTACGGCGTGCGGCGCGACCTGCAGGAGGAGAACGTGCGCGAGGGGTACCGCATGCGCGTGTACGTGCCGTTCGGCACACAGTGGTATCCGTATCTCATGCGGCGGCTGGCGGAGCGTCCCGCGAATCTCGCGTTCATCACGGGCAGCGTGATGCGCGAAGCGTTCCGCCGGAAGAAGAAGTAGCGAGTGGGTCAGCATCTTCCGCCGGACCATTCGAAGGGCGACGACAGCACGATCGGCGGCTGGATGGCGGTGCACGACCGCCCCGCGGGGCTCGAGGGGAGCGACGGCCTCAGTTATACCGTGGAAATCGAGGTCGACGAGACCGAGGATCCGCGCGCGAGTTACGCCGCGTACTTCGTGTTCGTGCGCTGGAGCCGCGGCGAGCCGCGGGTGACCGGACATCGCGAAACCGATTATCTGGCGCGCGCGCGCACCGAGGATGAGGCGCGCGCGATCGTGGGCGCGCTCAAGATCGAGGAAGCGAAGCGCCTGCTCGACCAGGCGATCGCGGACCGCGGGCCGGCGAACGACCTCCCGTACTGGGACATCGCGCGGGAGGGGGAGCAGTGAGCGCAGTACCGGGGCGCGTGTTGAGTGGCACCGGTGGCGTGTGGCAGGTGCGCGATGCGGCGGGAGTGGTGCACGACGCGAGCATGCGGGGGCGGCTCAAGGATGCCGACGGATTGAAATTGTCCGTGGGCGATGAGGTGATGCTCGACCTCTCGACTTCGCCGGCGATATCAGAGATCCTGCCGCGACACTCGACGCTGGCGCGCCGCGCGCCGGGGAACAGGTACCAGTCTCGTGTGGTGGTGGCCAACGTCGATCAGGTGGTCGTTGTGTTCGCCGTGGTGAAGCCCGAGCCGCACCGGCGGATGCTCGACCGGTTCCTGGTGATCGCCGAGTCGAACGGGATCCCCGCGCGGATCGTGATCAACAAGGTGGATCTGGATCCAAGGGCGGACGAACAGTTCGCGGACTACGAGAGGGCGGGGTACCCCGTGCACTACACGAGCGTGAAGAAGCGGCTCGGCCTCGAGGAGCTCGGCGCCGTGCTCGCGGGGCGGGTCTCGGCGCTCACGGGGCCGTCGGGAGTGGGGAAGTCATCGCTGATGAACGCGATCTATCCGGGATTGAATCTGCGGGTGGGCGAGATCAGCGAATCGGTGAACAAGGGCCGCCATACTACTGTGGGCGCGCTCATGTATCCGCTGCCGGACGGCGGCTATGTCGTCGACACGCCCGGACTGCGCGAAGTAGGCATCTGGGGCGTGGACGCGGCTGAACTCGCGCAGTGCTTTCCGGAATTCAGACCGGCGCTCGGCACGTGCAAGTTCAACGATTGCCGCCACATCAAGGAGCCAGGCTGCGCACTGCGGGCTCTCGTGGTGAGCGGAGGAGTAAGCGCCGAGCGGTACGACAGTTTCCTGCGGCTGCTCGAGGAGATCGCCGGTTAGCTTGCGGCCCTTTTCCGCCGCGCCACCAGCCAGCTGGGCGTGATCAGGATCGGCGGCAGGCAGCGGAACAAGAAGAGCCACAGCGCTGCGGCAATGATCGCGACAGTCGCGCCAAGATTGAAGCAATGGCCATTGATACCAAGCGCGACGGGCGCTGGCAGCGAGATGTTCACCGACGCGAACATGTTGGAGTGGTCGAATGCGTAGGCAGCGATCGCTAGCAGCGCTGTCCAACCGAGCCAGATCATCACGATCGTTCGCGTTCGCCAGCGTCGCATGCCCTTCCTCCTCGATGCCCCCTGGCGCCGACTAGGAGATATAGTATCGAATGCGTCCGTACAACTCGGTGCTCGTCCTCGGACTCCTCCCCGGCCTCGTCGTCGGCTGCGTCGACCACAAATCCAGTGCAAAGCGGCAGCCGGCCGTTGTGCGCGACTCCGTGACCGCGCCCGCGCAGCCCGTAACGCGCAAGAATCCGCCGACGGGCGTCGCACCGGGCCTCGTGACCGCACGCTTCGAGGATGAGATCGCGCGCCCGCCGCATCCGCCGGTGCGCACCGCCGGCGGCGAGCCCGACGCGAACATCCCACAATCCACCGACCGGATTGCCGCGAGCTTGCGATCGCAGCTCGCCGAGAAGGGAGGGATCCAGTGGGACCCGTCGCGCCCGCTGAATTGGGGGGATTTCCGCGCGCCGCCGCAGCCGCAAGGACGCGAGGCGGCGCTCTCGGAGGTGGGACAGATCTCGGGCTCCGGATGTGACGGATCGCAATTCCAGTTCGGCGTGATCGCGGCGTTCATCCCGAGCGAATCGTGGGTGCGGCCGGAGGTCGTGGCGAATCCCATGCAGAGCGCCGTCGCGCTCGCGCATGAGCAGGTGCACTTCAACATCTCCGAGATCATCTCGCGTGAGCTGCGGCGCACGCTCGCGACGGTGGACCATCCGTGCCAGATGTCAGATTCCGATCGCGATGCACTTGGTGCCGCGGCGTTCAATGATGAGAAGAACACGCAACAGCGGTACGACGACGAGACGGCGCATGGATTGAACTCGGAGACGCAGGCGCGATGGGCGGCGTGGTCGGTGCAGATGCTCGGGTCGTTGTCGGCGTACGCGGCGCCGTTCGGGAGCAGGAAGAACTAAGACTCCCTGTTCGAATCCGCGCCGCGAGTGCGGCGAGCGTTCCTCGATACGAGCAGGAAGCAGAAGGTTGTCCGAGATTTGTGCGATCTCGTCGGCGCGGCGCCATGCGTACTCAAGCGCGACTAATTCGCCCTCGACGCACGACGCTCCGTCTCGTCATGCAGGGCCATCTCGATCGCGAGTCGCTGCTCATACCCGAGGCGGCCGAGTTCGCCCTGTCTCTCAGTAAATTGGAACAGCGAATGCGGATTCTTGAAGAACTCCAGCTTTGCGACTGCCTGTCTCACCTGATCGGCAGTCCCTCGCCGCCACGTTCCATCGTGCGAAGAGCACGCCCGCGACTTGCCGATGCGGCGACCCGCTCAGTTCGAGGTGTCCGCCATCGGAGTCGATTGAGAGACGGACCCCGTTCGCTTCGTCCTCTGGCATTAGGCGTGCCGAGGCGACGTGGACACCGCGGATCAGAGGTGGTGCCGTTAGGGGTGGGCGCCTCCGCGAGGACCCTTCGCCGATCGCGCATAGTTTCGGAGCAACCTGCAAGCCGCCGACACCATATGCGTATCCGGCGAACGCGAGAAGCCCCCGCCGGTCAGTGCTGCGTATAGGCCCAGTCCCGCACCGACAGAAAGCACAGTCGCGATGTCCACCGCGGATGGCCGCGCGCTCTGGCGGAGACCGAGCGATCGCCGTCCGCCATGACGCAAACTCTGGCCTCAACGGCTTCCGATTCGTACCAACGAAGTGCCATCGCCCGCGCGCGTCAGGCCGATGTTTTCGGTGCTCACGCGCACCTTCGTACGCTCGAAGAGGCGCTCGGCTTCCTCCACGGCCTCCCATCGTTCCTCGAGTGGGGTGAGGTTCCATCGCGCGCAGTGCCCGCAGATCACCCAGAGGCGTCCCGCGCGGAGCGAACGCAAGGCGGCGACCCACCGTGAAATGCTCGATGACGTCGTTACGCCCGAGTTGGGCGTGACAGTAGAGGCAGGTCGCGTACACACGGGTGAGTATAGCCCGCGTTCATGGTGTCCGCCGAGGCAGACGGCGTGTGCCCGAATCGATGCTGTGCAAGTAGCGAGTCGACCGGCGTCCCCTTGCCAGCGCGGTGTGCATTTCGCCACCGCGATCCACAGGCAAGATGCCGGAGGCTCCCATGCGCCGCTTGTACTCGCTCGCCCTCGTTCCAATGATCGGACTCCTCGCCTTCCCCGCCGCGGACGCGGTGAAGGTCGCGGGGAGACTGCCGGTCGATCCGAAGTCCGCCATCATCGAAGGGAATGTGAATTCCGATGCCGGCGCGCCGCTCAACGGCGTGAATGTCTTCCTCGAGGGGAAGAATCTCGGCGCGATGACCAGCTCCGAAGGCTGGTATCGCATCACGGTGCCGGCCGCGAAGGTCACCGCGGATTCGGTCACGCTCACGGCGCGGCTGATCGGCTATCGGCCGGTCTCCCGCCGGATCCTGCTCCACGCCGGCGAAAAGCGCACGGAGAATTTCACGCTCGCGACCAATCCGGTTCGGCTCAGCGAGGTCGTGATCACCGGCGCGGGGACCGCGACGACGAGCGGCGCAGCCGAGCGAGCCGGCCGACGGCCCTGCCGCTCCGCAGTGCGCGCCGGCATGGGCGCCAATGGCGGCGTCGCCGGGCCAATGTCCGATCGCGGTGCAAGTGAAATCCGCGTACGCGCACTCCCCCATGCCGCAGGACAAACTCGAGGAGGCCGACGAGGTCGTCGTCATGGAACGCGGCCAGGCCCTCGGCGACGGCAAGGTCAAGCGCGGCGATGGCGACCGTCAGTCGCAGGCGCGTTCCGCAGCGCGAATTGCCGCCCGTCACGCAGGGCACGTTGCGCGCGCGCGGTCCCGACGGCGAGATCGCCGGCGAATTCCCGCTCAAGCACACGGAAGTCGACGCGGACATCAGCGGCTACCTCGCGCGCACGACGGTCACGCAGCAGTACACGAATCCCTTCACGGAAGTCATCGAAGCGGTGTATGTCTTCCCGCTCCCGTCGATGGCCGCGGTCAACGATTTCATGATGGAAGTGGGCGGCCGTAAGATCGTGGGTCTCGTGCGCCCGCGCGCGGAGGCCGAGCGCATCTATCGGGAGGCGATCGCACGCGGGCAGACGGCGAGCCTCCTCACGCAGGAGCGCCCGAACATCTTCACGCAGAGCGTCGCGAACATCGAGCCGGGCGGGCACGTGGACATCAAGATCACCTACTTCGAGCGGCTGCCGTACGAACACGGCGAGTACGAGTGGGTGATGCCGATGGTCGTCGGCCCGCGCTACATCCCCGGCGGCGCGACGGGCCCCGGCTTGCTCGCCGGCAATGGCATTCATCCGAACAATCCCGACGGCGGCGGCTGGAGTCCCAACACGGATGTCGTGCCCGACGCGAGCAAGATCACGCCGCCCGTGCTGAAGCCCGGCCAGCGCAGCGGACACGATATTGGCCTCACGGTGACGCTCGACGCCGGTCTGCCGATCACGAAGCTCACCGTTCCCGCGCATCACGTGGAGATCTCGCGCCCCAATTCCACGAAGCGCGTGATCCATCTCGCCTCCAACGATTCGATCCCGAACCGCGACTTCATCCTGCGCTGGAGCGTGGCCGGCGACGAGACGCAATTCGGCGTCATCACGCACCGCGAGAGCGAGGATGGCCCCGGTTTCCTCACGCTGGCGATGCAGCCGCCCGCCGAGCCGACGGACGAGCAGGTCACGCCGCGCGAGATCACCTTCATCATGGATGTGAGCGGCAGCATGATGGGACTGCCGATCGAGATGTCGAAGCAGGTCGTGCTGCGCTCGCTCGACAAGCTCCGCCCCGATGACCGGTTCAACATCGTCTATTTCTCCGGCGGCAATGCGCAGCTCTGGGAGTCGGCGCAGCTGGGCAGCTATGAGAACATCCAGGCGGCCAAGAACTTCCTGCAGAACCTGAACGCGGGCGGCGGCACGGAGATGCTCGCCGGCCTCGAGCGCGCGCTGCACGCGCACCACGACGCGCGGTACTTGCAGATGTACATCTTCATGACCGACGGCTACGTGGGCGACGAGCCGCGCATCCTCGCCACGATCAAGAAGGAGCGGGGCGACGCGCGCTTCTTCGGCTTCGGCATTGGCTCGAGTGTGAACCGCTATCTCATCGACGGCATCGGCCAGGAGGGCGGCGGCGAGAGCTTCGTGCTCATCCCGCGCGACAGCGCGTACGCGAATCGCGGCGTGGGCATGCTCTTCGAGGCGATCGACTCGCCCGTGCTCGTGGATGTCGCCGTGGATTGGAACGGCCTGCCGGTGGAGGAAGTGTATCCGTCCAAGCTGCCCGATCTCTTCGGCGGGCAGACCATCAACTTGATCGCGAAGTACACGAGTCCGGCGAAGGGCACCTTCTACGTGACGGGGCGCGTCGGCAGCCGCCGCGTGCGCTACCCGGTGCGCGTGACACTGCCGGAGCGCGAGTCCGAACACGACGCGCTCGCGCCGGTGTGGGCGCGCGCGAAGATCGCCGATCTCTCGAGCCAGCAACTCGCGGCCGACTCCGCCGACCGCGGGGGCTACGAGCGCGCGATCACGGATCTTGCGGTGAAGTACCACCTGGTGTCGCAATACACCGCGTTCGTGGCGGTGGATGAATCACGGATCGTGGGCGACGGGCACCTGCGGCGCGTCGTGCAGCCGGTGGAACTCCCCGAGGGGGTGAGTTACCAGGGGATCTTCGGCGAGCCGTGCGTGGGCGTTCCCGTTCGCATTGGCGCGTGGGGGATCGACGTGCAGGAGACCCAGAGCGGGAAGATCAGGGTGGGTTCCGTGTCGGAGTCGAGCTCCGCGGCGCAGGCAGGGATCACGAAGGGCGCGGAGATCAGAAGTGTGAACGGAGTGAAGATCACGGACGTCGCTCAGCTCGAACAGGTACTGATGCAAAGCGGCGGCTCGGTCACGATTGAGACGGGAACGGCAGTCAAGGTGACGCTCAAGGCACCATGAGCGGAGAGTAGCGACCCGAACTCCGTCATTGGTCACCCGAACGCCGTGAGGCGTGAGGCGTGCGACGAACGGACTGTGGGGCGTCATTCGAAACCCGAACGCCGTGAGTCGTTAGTTCACTCACGGCGTTCGGGTCTCGTCTCACGCAGTACAGTCTGTTCGTCGACGCCTCACGCCTCACGGCGTTCGGGTCTCGTCTCACGCAGTACAATCTGTTCGGCGCACGCCTCACGCCTCACGGCGTTCGGGTGACCAATAACGGCGTTCGGGTTTCCAATCGCGCCCTTCAGAACTGCTCGAGCTTCGCCCTGGTCACGCGCAGTGTATCCCCAACGAACGCCCAAACGAACCCTTTCATGTATTTCTGCGCGACATACTGCACCCCAAGCGGAGTCACCGCGTGGATGTCCAAAACGAATCGGTCGGCATATCGATAATCGCCGCGGTACACCTGCGCGCGCGCGAGTTGGTTCGCCTGGTCCGCGTTCGTCTCGTTCTTCAGGAAGAACTCCGTGATGAACTGCTGCTCGATCAGATTCAGCTGGTCCGGGTCCAGCCGTCCGCGCTTCAGCGCTTCGGTCTCGCGGCGCATGATGTCCAGCGTGGAATCCGCGAATGCGGTGGTCACGTACAGCCCGCCCGTCGTGATCGCGCGCTCCTCGAACGGCGCGTCCACGTCGTACGTCAGATTCCGCCGTGACCGCACCTCGGTGAACAACCGCCCCGCGACCACCGCGGTCGCGATGCGCAGCGCGGTCGCGTCGGAGCTCGACGCCGGCGGGCCAATGTAATAGCCGAGCAGGTAATTCGTCGGCAGCCGCTTGTGTACCATCACCGCCGGTCCACCGACATCCGGCTGCGCCACCGGCGGCGTCCAACGGTACATGCCATGCGGGATCTTCCCGAACGTCTGCGCCACCAGGCGCGCGAGATGGTCGCGCTCCACGTTCCCCACCACCACGAGCAGCATGCGCGACGTGATGAT
The DNA here is from genome assembly GCA_963751275.1 of uncultured Gemmatimonadaceae bacterium. Classification (GTDB taxonomy): domain Bacteria; phylum Gemmatimonadota; class Gemmatimonadetes; order Gemmatimonadales; family Gemmatimonadaceae; genus DATKOH01. The sequence continues at coordinate 291,862 of CAVVTZ010000007.1, forward strand.
CTTGGTCGCGCGCCAATCCGCCAGCTGTGCCGCGGTGAACGACGCCACGGATTTCTCGTTCCCGCCCACCGGCATCGAGTACGGCATCCCCGCGAAGCGCGCGCTGTCGGCCAGCAGGTGCACAAGACCATCAGGATTGTCGTCGCGCTGGCGCAGCGCCGAGAGGATCTGGTCGCGCACGAAGTCGATGTCGGCCGGGTCGAGCGAACCGTTCGTCAGCCGGTCGGCCCAGATCGCCCATGTGCTGTCGAACGTCGACTTCACCCCGCGGAATCCATACAGCGTCCAGTCATCGCTCGGCGACACCACGATCGTGCTGCCCAGCGCCGCGATCTTCTTGCGTAGCGCATCCTGCGAGTAGTTCTTGGTTCCGCGCTCGGACACCCAGAGCAGGAAGGGCTCGATGCCCGCGTTCTCCGCCGTCACCATTTGGTCGCCGCCGAGCAGATACAGATTGAGCGCGACGACATCGTTCGCGGGATTGCGCCGCAATATCACGTGCACGCCGCCGGTGTCGAACGCCACAGTGGACGTGTCGAATCGCGCGCCGGCGCGCGGCGCGGGGGTCTGCTGCGCAGGGAGCGCGGCCGCGGACGCGAGCACGGCCGCGGTGAACAGAGCGAGGCGGCGCATCACTTGGGGCTCCGCGGGGTGTTCGAGGATGTGGTCACGCTGTCGCCGAGGACGTCCGCGTCGGTGAGTCCGATCGCGCGGCGCGCGTCGGGGGAGATGAGCACGCCCACCACATGCGGCTTGCCCACGATGTACTTCTTCGCGTAGGCGCGCATGTCGGCCAGGTTCTGTTTCGCCATATTGTCCACGTAGCCCATGTAGTAGTCGAGGCTCGCGACGGCCCACCAGAAGCCGAGCTCGTGCGCGAAGCCGCTCGCGCGCTCGAGCCCCATGGCGGTGCCCACCGCGCGCTGCTGCTTCTGCGGCTCGAGCTCGGATTCCGACAGGTAGCCCGGTTGGTCGAACTTCGCGATCTCCTGGTACAGCGCGGCCATCGCCGGCTTCAGCTTCTCCGGCGACGTCTCGCCGCTGATCGTGATCGGGCCCACGTGGTTGAGCGTGTAATAGTTCACCACCATGTCGGTCCAGAGCCCGCTGTCCACGAGCCGCTTCTGGAAGTTCGACCCATCCTGATTGAGCAGCCCGCTGAAGACGTCGGCCGCGTACGTGGATTGCGGGTCCTTCTGCACGCTCGGCCCCCGCCACTGCACGAGCACCGCCACCGTGTTCACCGGCTCCTCGACGATCACCGCGGCGCTCTTGGTGAAGGGCGGGAAATCCGGCACCGGGTACTTCACGTTGGGGTCGTCGCCGCGGGGCATCTTGCCGAAGATGGCGTCCGCCATGCGGAAGGACGTTTCCGGATCGACGTCGCCGGCGATGATGAGCGCGGCGTTGTTCGGGATGTAGTAGCGCTTCTGGATCTCGAACATCTGCGCGGGCGTGACGGTCGCGATCACGCTGCGCTCGCCGATGGTGTTCTTGCGCGACACCTCGGATCCCCACATCACGCTGTCCATCTTCTGCGTGAGCTGGAAGAAGGGGCTCGACTCCTGGCGGTCGTATTCGCCGAGCACCACCTGGCGTTCGCGGTCGAGCTCATCCTTGCGGAAGCGCGGCGCGCTGAACGCGGCCTCGAGGAATTCCATCGCGCCCTGCAACGAATCGGCGGGCACGGTCAGGTAGTAGTTCACGACCTCCTCGCGCGTGCTCGCGTTGTAGATGGCGCCGAGCTCGCTCGCGCGCGCGACGAACTGGTCGGGCTGCGGGTAGTCGTCGTTGCTCTTGAAGAACATGTGCTCGTACATGTGCGCGAGGCCGGCGTACTCGGGCGTCTGGGTGAAGGCGCCGTTCTTGACGACGAGCTCCACCGTGGCGAGCGGCACGCCGTGGTTCTCGATGACGATGACCTCGAGGCCGTTGCCGAGGAGCTTGCGCTGGATGATCCGCTCGAGCTCCTCGCGCTGCGTGGGCTGCTTGGCCGCGGGGGCGGCGGGTGCGGCCGGCTTGGCCTTCGTCTTCGTCTGCGCCCCGGCGAGCGCCGGCGCCGCGAGGAGCGCCGTTACAAGGATCCTGGTTGTTCGAGTCATGGCACCAAAGTTAGCGCGTGGGGGCGATGAAGACGACCTGAGGGTGTTGTACCCCAAAGCAGTCATCCTGACAATCGTGTTCATCCTGTAATCCTGTCAAAGTAGTTTGTTCTAGCTACGACAAACTGCTTTGACAGGATTACGGGATAATCAGGATGAACAGGATGACTGCTACTTCCTTTATGAACTACAACGGCCGAGGCACTCTCATCGTTAGAATGGTATAATGTAGGGCGCCGGCGGGCGGGAACTCTCCTCCGGCCGAACTACTTTCTCGCAAGTACGGGGAACGCGTGGCCGACGAACGCCCGGAGACCAAGCTCGAGCAGGACGCGCGCTTCGAACGCGAGGCGCTCCCGTGGATGGATGATGTCTACCGCTTCGCGCGTTCGATGACGCACGATGAAGCGGACGCGGATGATCTCGTCCAGGAGACGTACCTGCGCGCGTACCGCGCGTGGCACACGTTCGAGCCGGGCAGCGACTGCCGGCGCTGGCTGTTCACGATCTGCCGGAACGTCTTCCTGCGCACGCGCGAGCGCGAGGCGCGGCAGGTGGACACCGGCGGCGACGATGCGGTGCTCGAGACGATGGCGGCGGTGCGCGAAGCGTCGCCCTTTGCCACGACGAACGCCGACGCGATCTTCTCCCGGGTCGATCTCGTCCCGGCGATCCGGAAGGCGCTCGACGAATTGCCGGAAGTCTTCCGGACGGCGGTGGTGCTGGTGGACGTGGAAGGACAGAGTTACGACGAAGCGGCGGCGGTGCTCGGCGTGCCGATCGGCACCGTGCGGTCACGCCTCTTTCGCGGACGACGGATCCTGCAGCAATCGCTCCTCGAGTTCGCGCGCGATGCCGGTTTCGCCGGCACGGCGGTGAAGGAAGCGAAGGAAGTGCCCCGGGAGGGTGGCGCCCATGGATTGTGAACAGAACATCAAACAGCTCTGGGACTACCTGGACGGCGAGCTCACCGAAGCCCGCATGAGTGAGATCCGCGGCCACCTCAAGTCCTGCCGCGGCTGCTTCCCGCATTTCGATTTCGAGAAGGAATTCCTCGAGGCGATCGCGAAGAGCAAAGTGGAACAGACCGCGCCGGAGGATCTCAGGCGGAAAGTCATGGCCAAGCTTCGGAAGGCGGGAATGGCCGGAGCGTCCTGAACCACGGAACTGCGTCCTTGGTCCCCCGAACGCCGTGAGTCGTTAGTGCACTCACGGCGTTCGGGTTTCCAGCACCGCATTTCAATCAGTTCGTCGCACGCCTCACGCCTCACGGCGTTCGGGTGACCAAGTACGGAGTTCGGGTCGCCAGCAATTCCCTACTTTCCGTTCAGTAGGAGCTGCGTCTCCACTTTGATCCCCGGATCCAGCGACGCTCCCACCGAGCAGTACTTGTACACGGCCAGCTCGATCGCCCGTTGGGCGTGATGGCGCTCGATCCCCTCGCCCGTGATGGTGAACTTCATCATCACGTGCGTGAGCCGGCGCGGCGTGGTCTCGACGCGCGTGCCCAGAGACTCGATGTCCAGCGTCGCCACCGGCGTGCGCCGCTTCGCGAGGATCTCCACGACGTCGGTCGCCGCGCACGTCGCGAGCGCGCTGAGCAGCGTCTCCACCGGGCCGGACGCCGTCCTGCCGTGTGAATCGATCAACATCGGCGGCACCCCCGGCTTGCCCGTCTCGAATTCCTGGTCCTTCAGCCATTTCGTGCGCACCACCTGCGGCGCGTGGACCTTGAACTCCTGCGTATGCGCCGCCTTGTGCGCTTCGCTGTATTCGCTCATCGCTCCACCGGAAGCCGCACGGCATTGCCCCATTCGGTCCAGCTGCCGTCGTAATTGCGCACCTTGGGATAGCCGAGGAGATACGTGAGGACGAACCACGTATGCGACGAGCGCTCGCCGATGCGGCAGTACGCGATCACGTCGTCGCCGGCCTTCAGCCCTTTCTCTTCCTCGTAGATCGCGCGCAGCTCGGCCGCACTCTTGAAGGTGCCATCCGCGTTCGCGGCGCGCGCCCACGGCACGCTCTTCGCGCCGGGAATGTGTCCGCCGCGCAGCACGCCCTCCTGCGGATACTCGGCCATGTGCGTCCTCTTCCCCGTGAATTCATCGGGGGAGCGGACATCCACGAGCGGCTTGCCCGCCTTGGCGTGCGCGAGCACCTCATCGCGGAACGCGCGGATGCGCGCGTCGTTGCGCGGCGGCGCCTCGTACGCGGTGGCCGCGTACTTCGGGACCTCGGTGAGGAATTCGCGACCTTCCAGTTCCCACTTCATGCGGCCGCCGTCGAGCACCTTGCCGTTCTTGAAGCCGAACAATTCGAAGACCCAGAGCGCGTAGCACGCCCACCAATTGTTCTTGTCGCCGTAGAAGATGACCGTCGTGGAGTCATCGATCCCCTTGGCGCGCAGCAATCGCTCGAAACGCTCGCGGTCCACGTAGTCGCGCACGAGATCGTCGTTGAGGTCCGCATGCCAATCGACCTTCTGCGCGCCCTGGATGTGCCCGGTGTCGTAGAGGAGGACATCCTCATCGCTCTCGATCACGCGGAGCGTCGGGTCGGAGAGATGCGCCGCGAGCCACTCGGTGGACACGAGTTTGTCGGGGGTGGAATAGCCTTTCGCTGCTATGGGATCGGCTGCCATCCTGAACTCCTCTGGGTGTTCGATTGCAATCTAAACAGGAGACAGTCGAGAGGCAGTCGTTGGTCGTACGCGTTTAGAATATCTGCCGTTCTAAACGCGTACGACCAAAGACTGCCTATCACCCTATGCGCGTCCCGTTCGCCACTGGTCTCTCCACTTGAAGCAGAACGACCTCGGAGGGCTGAGGCATCGCGCCCAGCACGAGCACCTCGCTGTCGAACGTCGCGATCCGCCGCACGGGGAAATTCACGACGGCCATCACTTGCCGCCCGACGAGTTCCGCGGGCGTGTAATGCACGGTGAGCTGCGCGCTCGAGCGTTTCACGCCGATCTCCGGGCCGAAATCGATCTCGAGCTTGATCGCGGGCTTCCTGGCCGCGGGGAACGCGTCGGCGCGCAGCACGGTGCCGACGCGGATGTCGATCCGCTGGAATTCGTCGAACGTCGCCATGCTAGATTCCGGAATGGGACAATACAAACATCACGTCTTCGTCTGCACCTCGGGCGGCACCTGCCCCGGCCAGGGCGGCGACGCGGTGCACGCCGCCTTGAAGAAGGCCGCCGCCGCCGCCGGCCTCAAGGGCATCGTCCGCGTGAACCATTCCGGCTGCCTCGGCCAATGCGGCCACGGGCCGATGGCCGTCGTGTACCCGGATGACATCTGGTACGCCGGCCTCAATGTCCACGGCGCCGAGAAGATCCTTCGCGATCATCTGATCGAGGGGAAGATCGTCGAGAGCTACAGGTACATCGCGCCGCCGGGGGACAATAAGATCGAAGACTGACTACGAACTGCGCGTGTAGGGCCTTGTACTGCTGTGACGGCGCGTCTAGGAGGCAGCGTGTGGTACAGCAGAGCGGGAGTGGCTGCCGCAGCTACTCCCGCTCTGCTGTACCACACGCTGCCTCCTAGACGCGCCGTTCAAGCGGTACTAGGGCCCACACGCGCTCCCGCAACTGCCTTCTCGATCCAATCGATGACCTGCCCCGCGATGACTTCGAATCCCGGCTCCGAGATCGCGAGATGCGCGTGCCTCTCCGCCACGATCTGCGTGGCGCCGTATTTCTTCGCGAGCGCGCGTCCGATGCGCGGCACCACGAACCGGTCGTCGCTCGCCGTCACCGACAGTACCGGGCACTTCACCTTCGAGGCGTCCACCGCGATCATGCCGAAGGACATCTCGCGCCCCGCGGTGCCGCTCTCGGGCACCAGGCGCGCGAAGGCCGCGTCCGCATCCTCCTTCGGCGTGCGATTGAACATGAGCCAATCGCAGTCCCCGCGGCTCGCGGTGAGCGCGCGCGAGCCGAGCATCGCCGGCATGTGCTTGAGTTGCCGTCCGATGAGCGACGGGCTCGTCACGAGGATCCCGCGCGGCGGCGCGGCGCACACCAGCACCGCGGCGCGCACCGCGCCCGCCTCCGCCATCTTCTGCGCGAGCAATCCGCCCATCGAATGGCCGATCACCACCGGGTTGCCCAGCGCGCGCGCCACCTCGAGCGCGTCGTCCACGTAGTCGCGCACCGAGACGCGGCCCAGGTCCGGCACCGGCCGGCTGCCGTGATGCCCGCGCAGGTCGAGCGCCTGCGACTCGAAGCCGCGCGCGGCGAGCAGCGGCAGCCAGCCGTCGAACTGCCACGCGCCGCCGAACATGCCGTGCACGCAGAGCACCGGCGGACGTTTCGGGCCGCCGCTCTTGGCATCCACCGAGCGCAGCGTCAGGCCGCTCGGCATGGTCACGGTGCGCAATGTCGCGTCTCCGCTCTCAGAAGAAGGACCAGATCATGGCGATCGCCGCTGCGCCCATCACCAGCGCGCAGATGCCGCCCAGGAGGTTCAGCCACCGGCCGTTCACGTGCTCCATCATCACAGCCGGGTTGTTGCACACGCGCAGGATGATCACGATCAGCGGCGGCGCGAGCACACCATTCAGCACGGCGCTCCAGAAGAGCATCTTGATCGCGTCGAGATTCGCGAACGCCATGGCCATCCCCGCGAGCATCGCGACGCCGAGCACGGTGTAGAAGCGTTTCGCGTGGTTCACCTTCGCGTCCATCCCCATGCGCCAGCCGCCGGCCTCGGCCACCGCATACGCGACCGACCCCGCGAGCACCGGCACGCCCAGCAACCCGGTGCCGATCAGCCCGAACGCGAAGAGGAACGACGCGAAGCGCCCCGCGAGCGGCCGCAGCGCCTCGGCGGCCTGCGTGGCCGTGTCGATCTCCGTGTGTCCGTGCGCGTGCAGCGTCGCGCCGGTGGTGAGGATGATGAAGTACATGATGAAATTCGAGAAGAACATGCCGGTGATGACGTCGGTGCGCGCGGCGCGCAGTTCTTCCGGCGTCGCTCCCATGCGCGCCATGGTGGTCTCCTTGCCGGCGGCCTTGTCGACTTCCACCGCTTGGGCCGCCTGCCAGAAGAAGAGATACGGCGAGATCGTCGTGCCGAAGATGGCGACGAGCGTCATGAGGAACGATCGGGTGAACTCGATCCGCGGCACGAAGGTCGCGCGCAGGACCGCCGCCCAGTCGGGCCGCGCGAGGAAGGCCGCGATCACGTAGGCGAACAGCACGAGCGTGAGCCACTTGAAGATCCGGACGATCGTGCGGTACGAACCGAAGATGAGCACCGTGAGGATGATCAGCGCATAGGCCGGCTCGTACCACAAACGATCGCTGCCGGTGAGCATGGCGGTGGCGTCGGCCATGCCGCCGAGGTCCGCGGCGATGTTCACCGTGTTCGCCACGAGCAGGAGCGAGAGCGCGAAGAGGAGCAGCGGCCGCGAGTAGAACTTGCGCAGCACGTTCGCCAGACCGCGGCCCGACACCATGCCGATGCGCGCGCACATGAGCTGCACGGCGACCATGAGCGGGAAGGAGAAGAGCGCGGTCCAGAGCGTGGCGAAGCCGAAGGCGGCGCCGGCGGTGGAATAGGTCGAGATGCCGGATGGATCGTCGTCGGCGGCGCCGGCGATGAGGCCTGGCCCAAGTCCGTCCAGGAAGCGCCGGGCCATGCCCACCGGTTCCACGATGCGGTCGCGGGCGAGCGCGACCACGCGCCATCCCTCGCGAGCGGGGCGGCGCACCTCGGACGTGACGAACTCCCCGGAGGTGCCGTCGGGCTGATCCTCGGCCGGGACGCGGAAGCGTCCGCTGTCGCGTGTCGGCACCAACCGTCCTCACTTGGCGTTGACCCTGCGCGTGACCCGCGGCTAACTTGGTCGAACATCCTCACATTGCAATGGCCAATCTACCCACGCCGCGCCGCGCCCTCTTCGACTCCGCCAAGAAATTCCTCGCCACGCAGGCGGAGGAGAGTCTCTTGGGTACGCCGAACCCGGATCCGCCGCGCCTCACCCTCCAAGCCCTCGAGAAGATAGACATGTCACGGTCACGGGAACGGATCCTCGGCAATCTGGACGATATGTATCGCGAAGCGTTCGAGCGGCTGAAGGTGAGCGGTGATGCGGCACAGATGGCGCAGTTGGATTTCGCGTACCGGCGGGAGCAGCTGTATTTCGAGATCTTGCTCGAATGTACGCGACGCTATTGAACGGCGTTAGGGCGGTAGGCAGTCAACAGTGATCGAGTCGACAGTCGACAGTCTACAGTCGACAGTCATCAGAAATCCGATCCTGCGGGCATTCCCGCTGCAATGACGGTGGCGTATGTTGGCGCATGACAAAATCTGTTCTCCTCCTGGTCGCGGTCGCTCTCGTGACGGCGGCTAGCGCCGCGGTTCGGCCGCCCCAAACCGCCATCACGCTCGCCATCGTCAACGCGCGGGTGTGGACGGGGAATCCCAAGCAGCCTTGGGCCGACGCCATCGCGGTGAGCGGCGACCGGATCGCCGCGGTGGGGTCGAGCGCCAGCATCCAGAAGCTCATCGATTCCTCGACGCACGTGATCGAGGCCCGCGGCGGATTCGTGGTGCCCGGCTTCATCGATTCGCACGTCCACTTCATCGGCGCCGGCTTCGGGCTCACCTCCGTGCAGCTGCGCACCGCGGCCACGCCCAAGGAATTCGCCGCGCGCATCAAGGCCTATGCCGCCACGATGCCGAAGGGCGCGTGGATCACGGGCGGCGACTGGGACCATTCGCTCTGGGGCGGGGAACTCCCCAACAAGGCGTGGATCGACTCGGTGACGCCCGACAACCCGGTGTGGGTCACGCGCCTCGACGGCCACATGTCGCTCGCGAACTCGCTTGCGCTCGCCGCCGCCAAGGTCACGAAGGACACGAAGGATCCCGCGGGCGGCCGCATCGTGCGCGGAACGAACGGCGATCCCACCGGCATCCTCAAGGACAACGCGCAGGGGCTCGTGGACGATGTGATCCCCGATCCGCCGCCGGAGCTCGCCGACAAGGCGCTGCGCAACGGCATGCAGTTCGTCGCGTCGCACGGCGTGACGTCCGTCGTGAACATGGGCTACTCGTGGTGGGATATGGGCGTGTTCGAGCGCAACCGGAAAGCGGGCAAGCTCATCACGCGCTTCTACGCGGTGGCGCCGCTTCGGAGCTGGGAGATGCTGCGCGACACGGTCTACCGGCGCGGCCACGGCGATGAGTGGGTGCAGATCGGCGGGCTCAAGGCCTTCGTGGATGGTTCGATCGGATCGCACACGGCGCTCATGCTGCGCCCGTACAACGATGCGCCCACCGACAGCGGCCTCTGGGTGACGTCGCCCGACGATCTCTACGCGTGGACCTCGGCGGCCGACAAGGCGGGGCTGCAAGTGATGGTGCACGCGATCGGCGACCGCGCGATCCGCACGCAGCTCGACATCTTCGCGCGCGTGGAGAAGGAGAACGGCGCGCGCGACCGGCGCTTCCGCATCGAACACGCGCAGCATCTCTCGCCGCCCGACATCCCGCGCTTCGCCGAACTGGGCGTGATCGCGAGCATGCAGCCGTACCACGCGATCGATGATGGGCGCTGGGTGGATACCGTCATCGGGAAGGACCGCAGTCGCTATACGTATGCGTTCCGCTCACTGCTCGACGCGAAGGCGACTCTCGCGTTCGGCAGCGACTGGAGCGTGGCGCCCGCCATCCCGCTCTACGGCATCTACGCCGCCGTGACGCGCCGCACGCTCGATGACAAGAATCCGGGCGGCTGGGTGCCCGAAGAGAAGATCACCGTGGAGGAGGCGCTGCGTGCCTACACGATCAACGGCGCGTACGCCGAATTCCAGGAGAAGGAGAAGGGTTCGCTCGAGGTGGGGAAGCTCGCGGACATCGCGATCATCGATCGCGACATTACGACGATCCCGCCGGAGACGATCCGTGATGCGAAGGTCACCACGACCATCGTGGGCGGCACCGTGGTCTACGACCGGCTGCGCGACGCCCAGTGCGGCGGGAAGGCATTGCCGGTGTGGGCGGTGCAGAAGCCGGCGGTGGGCTCCGGGCCGGCGCCGAAACATCCGCGATCGCTCAAGCAGCAAGGCGGCAGCGTGACCGTCCAATTCATCGTCGGCGCCAGTGGCCAGGTGGACCCGGTCACGGTGAAGGTGACTGCCGCGACGAATTCCGGTTTCGTGGATGCCGTGCAGGATGTGCTGCCCAAGTGGAGATTCACTCCCGCCGAGTTGAATGGCGAGAAGGTGGCGCAGTGCGTGGAGCAGACGTTCCCATTCGAGATGCAGCCGAACTGACGAGCGCGTGTAGGGAGTAGTGCCGCTGTAACAGCGCGTCTAGCAACTGAGCGTGTAGTACAACAGGGCGGGAGTAGCTGCCGCAGCTACTCCCGCCCTGTTGTACTGCACGCTCAGTTGCTAGACGCGCTTCTCGAGCGGTACTAGTCCCTACAGACGCACGTCAGTACTTGGTGATCTCGTCGTACGCCTTCACGAAATCATTGACTTGGGGCAGGATCGCGTCTTCGAGCTGTGGCGCGTAGCCGACAAAGGTATCGGTACTCGCCACGCGCTTCACCGGCGCGTCCAGCCACGCGAAACATTCGTCCGCGATCCGCGCCGCGATCTCCGCTCCATATCCCCACGAGATCGAATCCTCGTACGCCACGATGACGCGGTTCGTCTTCTTCACCGACGCATAAACCGCCTCACTGTCCCACGGACTCAGCGTCCGCAGATCGATCACCTCGACACTGATCCCGCGCTCGGCCACCTGGTTCGCCGCCGTGAACGCGCGCTGCACGGTCGCGCCGTACGTCACCACGGTCACATCCGTCCCCTCGCGCACCGTGCGTGCTTTGCCGAAGGGGATCATGAAGTTCGGGCCGGGATACTGCGCCTTGTTGTACGTCTGGCGGTAGAGATGCTTGTGCTCGAGGAAGATGACCGGATCGTCGCCGCGGATCGCGGTGCGCAGCAGGCCGTTCGCATCCAGCGCATTGGACGGGCACACCACCCGCAGCCCCGGGCAATGCGTGAACAGGCTCGCCCCCGTCTGCGAATGATAGATCGCGCCGCGGATGTAGCCTCCGTACGTCGTGCGCACCACCACCGGCGCGCTGAACGCGTTGTTCGAGCGCCAGCGCATGGTCGCGAGCTCGTCGCGCAGCTGCATGTACGCCGGCCAGATGTAGTCGAAGAACTGGATCTCGACCACGGGCTTGAAGCCGCGCAGCGCGAGCCCGATGGCGCGCCCCACGATGTTCGCCTCCGCGAGCGGCGAATTGTACACGCGCTGGGAACCGAATTCCTTCTGCAGCCCCCACGTCACTTTGAACACGCCGCCCTTTCCCTTCACCTTGCCCAGGTGCTGCTCGCGCGACACGTCGGCCACGTCCTCGCCGAAGATCAGCATCTTCTCGTCGCGGCGCATCTCATCCTTCATGCACGCATTGAGCAGGTCCACCATCGTGGTCGGCTCGCCCGCGAACTGCGGATCGGCCTCGGTGTCGAACTGCTCGCCCGTGACATCCACACTGGGCGAATAGACGAAGTCCATGACGGTGTCCGCGCCCGGCTGCGCCTGCGCCAGCGCGTCGTCGGTGGCCGCGAGAATGGCCGCGTCCACCTCGTCGCGGATCGCCGCCAGCTCCGCTTCCTTCGCGTGCCCCTTGGCGATCAGCCACTTCGGGAAATTCGTCACCGGGTCGCGCGCCGCGTCCGCTTCGCGCTCCTCCGCCGGACGGTACATCACCTCGTCGTCGCTCAGCGAATGCGAGTACGGGCGGATCACCTGCGCGTGCACGAGCGCCGGCCCCTTCCGCGCCCGCGCGTACGCCACGGCCTTCGCCATCGCGTCGAAGCTCGCCGCGAAATCGCAGCCGTCCACGGTCTGGATGAACAGTCCGGGGAATCCCGTCAGCAGCTTCGAGATGCTGCCGCCCGCGGTGTTCACCTCCACCGGCACGGAGATCGCGTAGCCGTTGTCTTCCACCAGGTACACCACCGGCGCCTTGAGATTGCACGCCGAGTTGAGCGACTCCCAGAACTCGCCCTCGCTCGTGGTGCCGTCGCCGGCGGAGACGAACACGACCTCATCCCCATGGAAGCCATCGGCGGCGCCGAGTTTGCCGGCACGGAGCGAGGCCTCGGCGCTGCCCACCGCCTGCAGGAACTGCGTGCCGGTGGGCGATGAGGTGGAAACGATGTTGTACGACTTGTGTCCCCAGTGACTCGGCATCTGCCGGCCGCCGGACGACGGGTCGTTCGCCGCGCCCACCGCTTCGTAGAGCATCTCGGCCGGCGTCACGCCCAGCTGCAGGCAGAGCGCCCGGTCGCGGTAGTAAGGATAGAACCAATCGTAGCCGGAGCGCAGCGCCATCGCGGCGGCGGTGAGCACCGCCTCGTGGCCAGCGCCCGAGATCTGGAAGAAGATCCGGTTCTGCCGTTTGAGCTGGATCTCCTTGTCGTCCAGCCGCCGCGACAGGTAGATCGTGCGGTAGGCCGCGAGGAGCTGCTCGCGAGAGAGCGAAGCGGTGTCCTTGGGGTCTTCGCTGCGGGCAGCGCGTTCGCCGCGGGTCTGTGTGGCCATGCGTCTCCGGGGAGCGTAAGGGCTTTGCGGCATGAAAGATAAGCCCCGGCGAGGGGTCGAGCCACCGGCGGCACCTTTCAATCCCTGGGTGGCACCTTTCAATCCTTGACGAGCGAACCCGGGGGTGGGAGATTCGCGGGTCGCCCTCATGTAAGGGATCTGTAATCCATGCCCCACGCCCGCGCGCGCGGACGGTGGAGAATGCGCACCCTCATCGGTGCGCTTCTGCCACTGGTGATCATCGCCTGTCTGAACGACCGTCCCTCGGGGCAGGGCGGCAGCGCGCGCGCGAGCTTCAGCCTCAAGAAGGTGGCGCGCTTCGGCGGCGCGTGCGGGCCCGCGCCGGTGCTCGGCCTCGCGAAGGCGCGCGTGCTGCTGCGCATCTCGGGGCACAGCGATTCGATCGTCGGCATCGCGAACTTCGTGGGCGACAGCGCGACGCTCAGCGTGGATGTGCCGCTGGCGGGATCCAGCGCGCTCGTGAACATCGACGCGCAGGCGATCGATTCCACCGGCGACACCGTCTTCCGCGCGCGGGACACCGCCACCGCGAAGTCCGGCGACAAGACCCGGGTCGGTTATCTGAACCTCTGGTACGCCGCGCCCGATTCCGCGCTGCAGACACTCACGCTGCATCCCCGCGACACGCTCGCGCGGGTGAATGCGGTGTTCCCCATGCGCGCGACGGGCACCGTCGCGGGCGGCGGCGCGTTCACCGGCAGGATCCGGCTCGCGTGGGTCTCGCGGGACCCGACGATCGGCACCGTGACCCCCGCCGGCTCGGTCACACTCAACACGAAGCTCGGTACGACGTACATCGTCGCGAGCACGTGGCTCGGGATCTGCGATTCCACGACGATCTCGATCGTGCCGCCCGTCGCTTCGGTGACCCTCACGCCGGACACCACCGACATCCCGCGCGACGGCACGGTGCAGATGGTCGCGGTGCTGAAGGACTCCGCGGGCAATGTGCTCAGCGGCCGCGCCATCGCGTGGTCCACCACCAACGCCAACATCTCGGTGGACACCACGGGTCTCGTGAAGGGGCTCGTCGCGCGGCAGTCGGGGCGCGTGATCGCGACGTCCGAGGGGAAGGCGGACACGAGCGGCATCGGCGTGCTGCCCAAGCCGGTGAAGGCGGTGGCGATCACGCCGAAGCCCGGCTCGGTGAACCAGGGTGCCACGCTGCAGCTCACGGCCGCCGTCACCGACTCGCAGAACCAGCCGAACCCCGACTTCGCCGTCGTTTGGGCCACGCTCGACGCATCGAAAGCCACGGTGAGCGCGACCGGTCTCGTGACCGGCGTGGCGGGCGGTAGCGCGGGGATCACCGCCACCGCGGGCGGCGTGGCCGACACGTCGATGATCACCGTCGTGCCCGTCGGGATCACCTCCACCGTCGTCACCCCGACGCCGGACACGATGGTCTCGATCAACGACTCGCTGCAGCTCACCGCCAAGAGCTACACCGGCGCCACGCTCACGGCCGGCTCGTACACGTGGACGTCGCGCGATCCGACGGTAGTCACGGTGAACGCCACCGGGCTCGTCGTCGCCGTGAAGAACGGTTCCACCTACGTCGTGGCCGTCGAGGCCGGCGGTACGAAGGACTCGGCGCACGTCTTCGTGATCCAGAAGGTCTCGTCCATCACCGTGACGCCGACGCCGGTGCAGCGCTACCTCGGCACCAAGCAGCAGTTCACGGCGAGCGCGGCGGATGCGCGCGGCAATCCGGTGGCAGGGACGACGTTCACATGGAGCAGCAGCGATCCGAGCATCGCGGTGCCCGATGCGACCGGGCTCGTGCCCACGATGCTCGCGATCGGCATCGACACCGTGAAGGCGACCGCCGGCACGATCGTGGGCAAGGCGGCGCTCACGGTGATCAGCGCGATCACGCGCATCGCGGTCACGCCCACCCCGGTCACGCTCGATGCGCTGGGCAAGACGCAGGCGTACACCGCGGTCGCGCACGATACGCTCGACGCGGTGATGGGCGGCATCAACTTCACGTGGGCGAGCTCGAACCCCGGCGTCGCGACGGTGCCGGGGAGCATCGGCACCACGCAGACCGCAACGGCGGCGGGGAATGGCAATACCGCCATCGTCGCATTGGCGCAGGGCGTGAACGGCTCGGCCCAACTCACCGTGGCGCAGGTGCTCGTGTCCATCGCGGCGGGACCGAACCCGACCACGGTGGGCGTGGGCGGTCAGGCGCAGCTCAATGCGCGCGGCAAGGATGCGAACGGATTCTTCATTCCGGGCGGCAGCTTCACCTGGGCGTCCGATGCGCCGACCAATGTGAGCGTGGGCGTGGCCACGGGGATCGTGAAGGGTCTGATCCTGAACTCGAGCGCGCACATCACGGCGGCGTCGGGTGCGATCACGTCGAACCAGGTCCTCGTGAACGTGGACAACTCCGTGCCGCCGAGGGTGTCGTGGGGGCGTGACACGCTCGCGATCGGCCGCGGTTCACTGAACAACTCGCTGCCGCTCTATCTGAGCAAGCCGAGCGCCGGATCGGTGGACATCACCGTGAGCGTGAAGGACACCTTCGCGTATTTCTCGCCGACCAAGGTGACCTTCGCGGCGGGCGTGACCACGGCGAATGCGAACCTGAATGGCCGCAACGCGGGAGTCACCGAAGCGTATGCAATGGATTCGAGCAGCCAGTACGGCCCGGACACGGCGGTGCTGCTCGTGCAGGCGAACGCGAAGTTCACGGCGGCGAACTACAGCTTGAACGCCACCGACTTCCAGGCGACGCAGGTGCTGCTCACCGACCCGGCGCCGGCGGGGGGCATTCTATCTCGCGATGCAGTATGGCACCGCGGGCGTCGCTTCGATCTCGCCCGATCCCGCGTTCATTCCGGCGGGCCAGCTCGCGGCGAACATCAACCTCAATGCGCTCGCGGCGGGCACGACGACGATCACGCCCACGGCGCCGGGGGTGTCGGGCACGGCGTCGAACGTGAACGTCGGAGCGCCTACGATCGCCATCTCCTCGGGGTCGCCGTTCGTCATGGGAGCGGGACAGTTCGACAATCGATACTACGTGTACGTACCGCGCACCCTGTTCCATTCGCTCACGATCGGACTGGTGAGCACCGACAGCACCGTCTCGACGCCGCCGCCGACGGCGGTGATCCCGGCGAATTCGAACTACATGTACTTCACCGAGACGGCGCCGCGGGTCGGGCGGGTGACCGAGACCGCCAGCGCGCCGGGCTGGACGTCGGCGGTGCGCACGGTCATCGTCTCGACGCCCCGGCTCTTCGCGTGCTGCGCGAACACGATCAATACCACGAGCGCGAACCAGACCGCGAGCGTCACCATTGGCGACTCCGTGGGCGGCGGCCACTACCGGATCAACCCGCTCTTCGTCTCGGTGACGTCCTCCGACACGACGATCCTCCGCATCATCGACACGCTGCCGGTGATCGGCGCGGGGGCGACCAACACGACGGCGAAATACAAGCCCGGCGGGTTCGGCGGCGTCGCCTATGTGCGCTTCAATGCGGGCGGGCACACCGGCGACTCCATCAAGGTGACGGTCATCGCGCCCTCGCTCGCGATCCAGTTCTACCAGGGCCGCGTGATCGGCGCCGACCAGCAGACGGTCAACTTCGGCTACGTGCAGATCCCGAACGCGGTGGGCTCGGCGGTGAGCGTCAACATCGCGAGCGCCGACACGTCGATCGCGTTCGTCACGCCGCTCATCACGATCCCGGCGGGACAGACCTACTCGTATTTCGATGTGCGCGGCCACACGCTGGGGCACGTGCAGTTCCTCACGTCCGCCGCGGGCTACGCGCCGGACAGCGATTCGATCGTGGTGAGTTCGCCGCGCCTCACGTATTGCTGCGGATTCAATCTCCCGAACTTCGCCGCGGACGCGGGCTTCACACAGTACACGACCGACTCGCTCGGCACCGCGCACAATGTGATCTCGCCGGTCAAGGTCTCGTACAGCAGCACCGCGCCGCTCGTGGCGGCGGCGGACTCGGCGAGCACCACGGTGCCGTCCGGGCAGTACTACACGAACACGGCGAAGTTGCACATCCTGGGCGTCGGCACGGGGAGCATCATCGCGACGGCGCCCGGATACCGCCCCGATACGATGCCGTTCACGATCTACACGCCCACGCTCGGCATGTATCTCTACACCGGCACCGTGGGCCTGCACCAGCGCCTCGGTCTCTCGGCGTACGGCTACACGCCCAACGCGCGGCCGGACAGCGTGATCGTGCACATCGCGAACACCAATCCATCGGCGCTCGGCGTCGTCGACTCGATCAAGATCCTGAAGCTCAGCAACCTCGCGTATTTCGATTATTCCGGCCTCGCGCTCGGCAAAGCGACGCTCACGCTGAGCGCCACCGGCTACAATCCGGTGAGCGGCAACGTGATCGTCACGTCGCCGATCCTGCGACAGGGGGGCATCGGCACCTCGTACAACACCACGTCGCCGCCGGTGACGACGTACGTGTATCCCGAGGATACCATCGGCTACAGCCATTACACGCTCGACACCGTCGCCGTGAAGGTGACGTCCTCCGACACGACCGTGCTGAAGGTGGACTCGGCGAAGATCCACATCTTCAAGGGGACCGCGCAGTCGACGTACAACACCGTGCGGTTCGTCGGGCCGGGCACGGCGTACGTCGTCTACAAGGACAGCGCCGGGCTCTATCACGCCGATTCCACCGCGCCGATCACGGTCATCGGTCCGTCGCTGCGCATCTCCGCCGGCACGACGCTCGGCAACCCGGTGACGCTCGGCATGCGCCAGCACGTCGGCACCAACGGCATGTACGTGTACGTCGACAACGCGGTGACGGGCTCGCCGCTCACGGTGAACCTGTTGAGCACCGACGTGACCGTCGCCACCGTGCCCGCGACGGTGACGATCCCCGTGGGCAGCACCGTCGGCTATTTCGACCTCACCGCGCTGGACACGACGGGCACGATCCAGATCAAGCTCAGCGCCACGGGGTACGCGCCGGTGGTGAGCTACGTGCAGGTGGGCCAGCCGCAGTTCGCGATCTCGAGCCCGACGAGCGGCGTGTACACCACGTCGCCGCCGACGAACATCACTGTGTACGCCGAAGACCAGGCGGGGAACCTGCGCTACACCACGGAGAACGTGGTGGTGACGTTGACGTCGTCGAACACGACCGTCGCGGCACCGGACTCGGCGACCATCACGATCGTGAAGGACAACTACTATCACAACTCGTCGAAGATGATCTACAAGAGCGCCGGGACGACGGTGCTCACGGCGAGCGATGCGCGCGTGAAGTACTACAAGTACCAGCCGGCGAGCACGGGCACGATCACCGTCGCGACCCCGACCGTCACGACGGGGCTCAGTGCGACGAACAACCTGGGACTCGACCAGACGATCGATACCTATGTGCAGATCCCGAATCCCCCGTTGAGCCCGCCCCTCACGGTGACGCTGTCGAATTCGACCGGCGCCGCGACGACGCCGGGGAGCGTCTCGATCCCCGCGGGGAACACGACCGCGAACTATCGCATGACCGGCGCGAGCCCCGGCACCGACGTGTTCAGCACGAGCGCCACCGGGTACAACGGCGCCTCGGCGACGATCGTGGTGGACAGCGGCACGATCCAGATCAGCGGATGGCCGGGCTCGGTGAAGGCGGGCGACTCGGTGGGCGTGCAGCTGCTCTCGCTGGATCCGGCGGGCACCGCGCGGAACCTCGGGATCGCGGTGACGTTCACGCTCGCGCCCAACGGGAACATCGTGTTCGATGTGGGCGGCGCGACGACGACCACGATCACCATCCCGGTCAACGTCTACTACTCGGGGACGTTCTACGTGAAGGGCGTCGCGTCCGGCACGGGCCAGGTGACGGTGAAGGGCGGGCGGTTCAAGACGTACGTGAATACGCTGACGGTGAATCCGTAACTACGCGAGTCCCGAGTCCCGCGTAGTTAGTTCCCCGACGCCCTCACCGCCGCGACCGCCGCCGCCAGTTCATGCGCAGTGGCCGTGAGTCGCGTCGCCGCATCGTTCAGTCCATCGATCGCGCCTTCCTGCTGCGCGCTGGCTCCGGCGACGGATTCCGTCTCATGCGCGGCGCGATTCGCGTCGTCCTTCGCGGCGGAGAGCGCGTGCGACATCTCCTCCGAGCGCTGCGCGCTGTCGCGCGCGGCGCGCACGATGCGGTCGCCGGCGGCGGCGACGCCTTCGCTCGCCATCACGATCCGGTCGAGCTCGTCCACCCAGTTGCGGCTCGCGTCGGCCACTGAGAGCACCTCGCCGCGCGTGCGCTGCATGAGCGCCACGGCCTTCTCGAGCGTCGAGCGGATGTCGCGCACCGCGCGGTCCATCCCTTCCGCCTCGCTCGCGCTGCGGTCGGCGAGCGCGCGGATCTCCTGCGCCACCACCGCGAAGCCGC
This sequence comes from uncultured Gemmatimonadaceae bacterium, assembly GCA_963751275.1. Taxonomy (GTDB): domain Bacteria; phylum Gemmatimonadota; class Gemmatimonadetes; order Gemmatimonadales; family Gemmatimonadaceae; genus DATKOH01. Next base: position 310,984 of record CAVVTZ010000007.1, read on the forward strand.
GGCCGTGCGCGCCGGCGCGCGCCGCTTCCACGGCGGCGTTCAACGCGAGCAGTCCCGTCTGGTCCGCGAGCGAGGTGATCGTCTGGCCGAAGCGCTGCACCGCGCTCGAGATGTCCTGCAGGCGCGACACCTGGTCGGCGCCCTGCTGCACGATCGCGGCTGCCGCGGTGAGCTGCGCCATCGCCTGCTCGGTGGCGGCGCGCACGACGCGCGCGTCGCTCAGCATCGACTCGCCGCTCTGCTGCGTGCCGCGCCCCTCGATCACGGTGCTGTCGGCGATGGACTGCGCCGATTTCGCGTCCTCCGATCCGCGCGCCAGCGTGCCGGCGAGCACGCGCACGGTGGCGGCCAGCCGGCGCGCGCTGTCGGCGCTCTCCTGCGCCGACGCGTGCAGCTGCTGAGTGGTGCCGGTGATCGACTCCACGTGCGACATCATGAACTCCGATGCCTCGAGTACCGGCTTGATCAGCTTGTCGAGCGCGAGCGACAGCGCAAGCTGTGGCGCGATGTACTCGAGCAGCGCCGCGTCGTGCTCGCGGTACATGTCCACGCGCGAGTGGCGCACCGACCACATCCCGACCAGCCGGTCCCCGTAGATGAGCGGCAGGATGATCTCGGACCCTTTGCCGTCGCGCTCCTGCGGCGGCGCCTCGGCATCGGTCACCGCGTGGCCGGTGCGCATCGCGATGCCCGCCATCCCCTCCGTGGCCGGCAGCCGCGTGCCCGGCGGCACCGCGCTCGACGTGTCGGCGAGGATCACGAACTCGTGGCGGCTCGCGTTGTACGCCGCGATCCCCATGTCCTCCCACGGCACCAGCGTCTTCGTGAGCCGCTCGACATCCGCGAGCGAACTGTGCAGTTCCGGCTTCGCGCTGAGGACGCTCGTCATCCGTTGCACGAGCTGCATGCTCTCCCCCGTCGCGCCCTGTCGCGCCAGCCAGTGCGTCATGACCGCGAGGAGCAGGAGCGCCGCGATCTCGGCGGTCGTGCCGCGCGATGACCATGGCGCGTACGCGATCTTGAGCCCGGCGAGCGCGAGCAGCGTGGCCATCACGGCCACGGTGATCTCCCAGCGCGCGGTGAGGCGCGCGTCCACCCACGCGATCGCGGGCGACAGCTTGAGCTGGAGATAGAAGGTGCCGTTCGCGGTGACGAGGAAGAGCAGGATCAGGAGACCGAGCCGCCAGGTATTCCCCGGGGAGAAGGCGAGTCCCGCCATGCCGCCGTTGAGCACGCTGTAGTACAGCGTGCCGCTTACGAAGAAGGCCGTCATGAAGTGGCCGGTGTTGCCGATCGCGTTGCGCCACGGGAGCCGGCGGCCGAACAGATCACCCACGAAGATCCCGGCGCCCGCGAAGACAGCGCCCGCCGCCCAGCCGAGCGCGATGATGCTGGCGATCCCGGTGCCGACGGCGAAGGACGCGTAGCCCTTGCCGGGGAGCGGAATGCCGAAGACGCGCGTCGCGGCGGAAAGGACGAAGAGCAGCAGGGCGCCCAACCAGGGGAAGGGCGTGACATACTGGTGCGTGCTGAGCCCGACGACCGTGGCGAGGATGCCGACGAAGATGACGGAGTAGCGCACCGTCTCATCCGTGAGCCAGCTCGCGCGGCGACGGTAGACGGGGCGCTCGCCGGTGGAGAATCCCGGGTAGGGCGTGACGCGTGCGCTCAAGAGATCACGGTCGCCGCGATGCGCGCCGGCGGATGCAGCGAGGGCATGGTGGGAATGACTCGCGGAGGTAACGATGGCGCGGGCCTCTTGCGCGAATCGCCCGCCGATGCAATGGTGTGACGCGTGACGGCCGTGTGGCGTCACCACCATGGTAGCGGAGCCGATCAGCCCGGGAGAGCATGCACCCTGGATCGCGACGACGACCACGGCACGTTCACTCTGAGGTCCGATCCACTCGGCGCGCACGAAGCGCCCGCTCCGTCATCCGCTCAGTTCCTTTCGCGACGCCCGGCACGGGAAATACCCGCCGCCGGGCGTCGCTGTGTTTTTGCGAGGTGCAATGTCACAACATTGCGCTCACCGCATTCCACTCCCACGCTCTCCGCGCCGCCTCCAGCGAAAGATCCACCAGATCTTCCGGAGGGAGCACAAGCGCGCCATGAAACGCGCCATGATGCGCGACTGCTGCCGCCGCTGTGTCTATTGCGGCGCGCCCCTCGATCTGGATTTCGCCACGATCGATCATGTCTATCCACTCGCCAAAGGCGGTGCGCACGCGCCGGGAAATCTGGTCGTGGCGTGCGGGCCGTGTAATCGAATGAAGGGCGACATGCTGCCGATCGAATTCTTCCTGAGATACCCGAGCGCGGGACAGAATTTTCTCGCGTACGCGCGGGCGGTGCATCGCGCATTGAAGCGCGGCGCGAAACGGGCGGTCAGTCTCGCGCTCGCGGCCTGACGATTCACTACTGCGCCTGTAGGGACTAGTACCGCTCGAGAAGCGCGTCTGGGAGGCAGCGTGTGGTACGGCAGGGCGGGAGTAGCGGCCGCCGCCACTCCCGCCCTGCCGTACCACACGCTGCCTCCCAGACGCGCTTCTCGAGCGGTACTAGTCCCTACACGCGCCTTTATGGATCAGTAGTCGACCGGCCGCAGATAGCTTTCGCCGATCGCGGTCCCCGATACCATCGCCACCGTCGGCAGCCGCCGCTTCCAATGCGTGCGCTCGAGCCGCTCGTGCACGAGTTTCACTTCATTCGCGGCGAATCCGCGCGCGATCAATTCGTCGGGACTGAATCCGCTCAGCAGCCAGTGCAGAGTGAGATCCGCCTTGGCGTAGCTGATCCCGAGATCGCCCTCATCCGTCTGTCCGGCGACGAGATCGGCCGTGGGCGCCTTGCCGACGATGTCGACCGGGATCTTCAGGTGCTTCGCGAGCGCCCACACCTGGGTCTTGAAGAGGTCGCCGAGGGGATTGAGCGGCGGCGAATCATCCGCGTGCCAGGTGAAATAGCCCAGCAGCCGCTCGGTCTTGTTGCCGGTGCCCAGCGGCATCGCACCCAGTGCCGCGCTCAGGTCGAACAACGCGAGCATGCGCACCCGCGCCATCACGTTGCCGCGGCGCGTGGCATCGGCCTTCGGTTCGTTCTGGAGATAGCCGTTCACCGCGGCGCTGATGTCGATCGTGCGTGACTCGATGCCGAACGCGTCGATCACGTCCTTCGCGTGCGTGAGACTCTCCTTGCTCGATTTCTCATAGGGAAGGCGCACGGCGGTCACGTTCTTCGGTCCGAACGCGCGCGCGGCCAGCGCGGCGGTCACCGCCGAGTCGACGCCGCCGGAGAGCGCGACGATCCCCTTGGTGAATCCGCGCTGCCTGGCTTCCTCGCGCAAGAAGTGCACGAGCCACCGTTCGACGAGCGCCGCATCGATCGTCAGCGGCGGCGGTCCGCCCGCGTCGGCCTCGGCCATGCGCACGGCCACCGCCGTCTTCTTCCCGGCGGCGTTCTTCGCCGCCGGAGCGGGCGCCGCGGCGGCCGGTGCGCCATCGAACGCGACCGGTGCGCCGCCGCCGCGCTGGATCCGGTCGAGCGACGTGAGCAGATGCGGCAGCGCCACGCGCAGGTCCGCGAGCAGGGGCATGTCGGCGCGTGCGCGCGTGAGGTCGGCGAGGTCGATCGGCGCGCGCACGAGCGCCTCTTCCCAGAGCGGCCCGCGGACGCGCACGTCCCCGCCAGGCCCGCAGATGATCGCGCCGCCGGGGAAGGCCTTCCCCCCTTCGTCGCCCACGAGATTGGCGAGCGACACGAACACGCCGTGCTCCTCGGCGATGTCGCGCGCGAGGCGCTCCCACCGCGCCACGCTCGCGGGCCCGGAGATGCCATCATCGCGGGGCGCCGTACCGCGCGCCGGCGCCGCCGCGCAAATGAAGATCGATCTGCGCGCCATCCAGCGCCGCCAGCGTGCCCGTCACGCTGTGCCACGCATCTTCGCACACGAGCATCGCCGCGCGCCCCCAGGGCAGATCGAACGCGCGGATCTCCTGCCCACGCTCGACGAACCGCTCCTCGTCGAACAGCCCGTAGGTGGGGAGGAAGTTCTTGCGGTGGACGTGCCGCACGAGCGGCGCATCGCCACCGAGCCGCACGCTCATCGCGCTGTTGTACAGGGTGTTCCGCCAGACCTCGTAGAAACCGACGACTACCTCGAGCGTACGCGGCCCCTTCACCGCCTCGCGGTACACACGCTGCAGATCGGCCGCGAGCGCGCCGGCCGTGAGCGCCATCTCGCGCACGCCCCCCTCCAGGAAATACCCGGTGAGCGCGGTCTCGGGGAGATGCAGCAGATCCACGCGCGGATCGGCGGCATCCATCTGCGCGAAGAGCGCGCCGAGGCGCGCGAGATTCGCGGCGTACGCGCCCTTCTCGGGGGAGAACTGCAGCGTCGCGAACTGCATCACAGGGGGCATGCGAACAAGATGCACGCTTTCTCGCATGAGAGCAAAAAGCGACGGGTAGCACCCCGAACGCCGTGCTTGGTACCCCGAACGCCGCGTCTAGGCGGCAGCGTGTGGAACGACTTGAAAGGCGCGTGTTGTGCGTTGTACCACACGCTGCCTACCAAACGCGGCGTTCGGGGTGCCAAGCACGGCGTTCGGGGTGCCACGCACGCTTCAATCGCCCTATCTTGGTTTTGGAGATGCCCCACATCGCCCGAGTTCTCGCCTTCCTCGCCCTCGCGGCCCCGCTCGCCGCCCAGGCACCGTCGCCCCAGCCCACCGGCGAAGCCTGGCAGATCATCCCCGAGCCCCAATCCAGTCTCGTCTTCTCGCGCGAAGGTTCTCTCCTGGGCGAGATCGGCACCGAGTGGCGCACCAGCGTTCCGCTCTCGGCGCTGCCGCTCTACGTCTCGCAGGCCTTCATCGCCGTCGAGGACCAACGCTTCTACGTGCACGACGGCGTGGACGTGGTGGGCATCGCCGGCGCGCTGAAGGACGCGATGACCGGCCACCCGCGCGGCGCGAGCACGATCACGCAGCAGCTGGTCGGCAACATGCATCCCGATCTCGTGAACCGCCGCGACAAGACCATCTCGCGCAAACTCCGCGAGCAGGACGCCGCGCGCGAGATGGAGCGGCACTACACGAAGGCGGAGATCCTCGAGGCGTATCTCGATCTCATCCATTTCGGCCACGGCTGGTACGGCGTGGACGCGGCGTCGCGCCACTACTTCGGCCATCCCGCCGCGCAGCTCACGCTCGCGGAGGCCGCCACGCTCGCCGCGCTGCCCAAAGGACCCGCGATCTACGATCCGATCCGCCACGCCGACTCCGCGCGCACGCGGCGCAACCTCGTGCTCGCGCTCATGGCGCAGCAGGGCTACCTCACCGCCGCACAGGCGCACGCCGCGCAACGGCTGCCCGTGGTCGTCGCTCCCGACCGCGGCATGCCCGCCGCCGCGCCATACGTCGTGGATCTCGTGCGCCGCGAGCTCGACCGCGCCGCGATCCCGTACGGCGGCCCGATCTCCCTCCGCATCACCACCACGGTGGATGCCGCGCTCCAGCGCGACGCGAACGAGGCGCTCGCCGCCGGCGCGAAGCGCATCGAATCGCGCGGGAAGTGGAAACATCCCACGCTCGCGCACCACGCGCCGGGCCATCCCGATTACCTGCAGGGCATGATCATCGCGCTCGCCCCGTCCACCGGCGACGTGCTCGCGCTGGTCGGCGGCCGCGACTACGGCGACTCGCCCTTCGACCGTGCGGTGTTCGCCCTGCGGCAGCCGGGCTCATCGTTCAAACCGGTCGTCTACTCCGCCGCGCTCGCGTTCGGCATGCAGGCGAACACGATCGTGGATGACAGCGCGCTCTCGATCCCGATGCCGCAGGGTCCGCCGTACCGGCCCGAGAACTCCGACGGCAAGTATCTCGGCGCGATCACGCTGCGCGAGGCGCTCACGAAGTCGCGTAACACCGTGGCCGTGCAGCTCGGGCAGCAGGTGGGAATCGATTCGGTGATCGCGCTCGCGGCGCGCCTCGGCATCTCGACGCCGATCGCGCCGTATCCCTCGAGCGCGATCGGCGCGAGTGCCGTGCGCCCCGTGGAGATGGTGACCGCCTACACCGCTTTCGCCAACGGCGGCCCGCTCGCCACGCCGCGGCTCCTTCTGTTCGTACAGAATGCGGTCGGGGATACGCTCCTCGAGCGCGCCGCCGCGCCGCTCGACAGCGCGGCGCTCGATCCGCGCGTCGCCTTCGTGATGCGCGACCTCATGCGCGACGTCGTCGCCCGCGGCACCGCCACCAGCGTGCGCGACTTCGTGCCCGCCGAGATCCCCGTCGCCGGCAAGACGGGCACCACGAACGACAACAGCGACGTCTGGTTCATCGGCATGACGCCCGAGATCGTCGCCGGCGTCTGGCTCGGCTTCGACACCCCCGCGCCCATCGCACCCGGCGCCGCCGGCGGCACGCTCGCCGCTCCGGTGTGGGGCGACATGATCGGCAAATACTATCGTGGTCGCGCGAGCGACGACTCGGCGTGGGACGCGCCACCGCCCGGCGTGATCCCTGTGCTCGCCGACCGCGCGACCGGAGCGCCCGCCGACAGCACTACGCCGCCCGATCGCGTGTACACCGACTATCTCATTGTGCAGCCGCCCGTCTCCGCGCCGCCCATGTTGCCGGATTCGATCGTGATCCCCGCCGACTCCGCGCGCCGGGATTCCACTGCGGTGCCGCCCGCGCCCTAGCCGCGCCTCGCGCAAAAAACCGCGCCGCATCCGTTTCGTCCAAGAGGACCGGCGCTCCCGCGCGCCGCCTTGTTCTCCAACACTCGCTACTCCCCGCGCGTACCTGGACTGATGACCGGCGGTGCGGTTATCGTACCAGCCGGAGGCACAGCGCCAACTCCGTTCCAACACGCATCCAATGACCGCCATGCGCCCAATCCTCTGCCTCCTTGCGGCCGCGCTCCTCGTGTCGCCTGCGGCCTCGCCCGTGAACGCGCAGGGCTCGCTCGCCACGGGCCGGGCCGACGCGAACTCGAGTCGCTTCGACGCCCAGTACATGGCCTACATGTCAGCGTCGGTCGATTCCGTCGTCGATGCGTGGCAACGTGCGATGAAGGCGCGTGATGCCGATGCGCTGTCCGGCCTCTATACGGATGACGCGATCATCGCCCTCTCGACCGGCCGCCTCGTACGAGGTCGCGGATCGGTGCACGACGTGTACGAGCGCATGCTGCCGCGCCTGCACACGGCGCGGATCGACGTCGTCCAGATCGTCGCCAGTGCCGACGTCGCATCGGTGGTCGCGACGCTGGATTGCGAGATCCGGTTGCCCACTGGCGGATGGTACCACCGCAACATGCCGATCCTGCTCACGATCAAGGCGCAGGACCGCGGGCGCTTCCGCATCGCGATCCAGAGCGGCGGTGATGTGCCGCTGCTCTCGGCCTCGCGACCGCGGAGCGGCGCGCCTGGCGAGAAGCGGAGTGATTCCCTGGACGTGGTCCTGACCGATGCGTCCGGGCTCGGCGTGCCCGGGATCCTGGTCAGTTTCCTGGTCGAGCGCGGAGCTGGAGAGGTCGACCCGGCCGTGGCGGTGACGGACGCGAACGGCCACGCCGTCAGCCAGTTGACCCCCGGTGCCGCGGGCGAGCCATCAGTCGTGCGCGCCGTCGCGGCGCCGCTGCTCGAGGAACCGGTATTCTTCACCGCGACCGCGGGCGCCGGGCCCGACTCGGCACACGCGCACCTGGCGACCCCTGGCGCGAACCCGAAGGATGAGTGAGAGGGTCCACACGAGAAACCCTGACTCCGTGATGGCATGAAGCGCGAACGGCCCGGATCTCAGAGCGAGATCCGGGCCGTTCGCATTTCGTTGTTGCAGTCGACAGTCGGCGTCCGCCGTGAGCCGTTACACCAGGACCTGCGTCATCGGCTTGTCGCTCGCCCCGCGCCGCGGCTTCGTGCGCCGCCCCTCGCCCGGCACCAGCGCCACCGCGAGCACTTCGTCCAGCGTGCTCACCGGGTGGAAGGTCAGCTTCTGCCGCACTTCCTCCGGAATGTCCTCGAGATCGCGCCTCGTTCTCCTTCGGCAGCACGATCGTGGTGATCCCCGCGCGGTGCGCGCCGAGCACCTTCTCCTTCAGCCCGCCGATCGGCAGCACGCGGCCGCGCAGCGTGATCTCGCCCGTCATCGCCACGTCCTTCCGCACCGGCCGCCCGCTCATCGCGCTCACCAGCGCCGTCGCCATCGTCACGCCCGCGCGACGGCCCGTCCTTCGGGATCGCGCCCGCGGGCACGTGCACGTGCACTTCGATCGAACCGAGCCGTCATCCGGGATGTCGAGCGCATCGGCGTGCGTCGCCGCGTACGTGAGCGCCGCGCGCGCCGACTCCTTCATCACGTCGCCGAGCTGGCCGGTGAGGATGAGCGAGACGTTCCCCCATCCGGTGAGCGGCGTGGCGCTGCTCTCGGCCGGCGCCGGTCCGTACAGGCGCCGGATCGCCGCTTCGACGAACATGATGTCGCCGCCCGTCGGCGTGTAGTACATGCCGGTGGCCACGCCCACTTCGTTCTCCTCGTTCGCGTGCTCGGGGTGCACCTTCGGCCGGCCGAGCAGTTCGCGCGACGTCGTCCGGCGTGATCGTCGATCTCCGTCTTCTCGCCGGCCGCGAGCTTGCGCGCGACCTTGCGCGCCACCGCGCCCACCTGCCGCTCGAGCTGCCGTACGCCGCTCTCGCGCGTGTACTGCGCTCACGAGCGACATCACGGCGTCATCCGTGAACGTGACGCCCTTCTCCTTGAGCCCGCTCTCGTCGAGCTGGCGCGGGATCAGGTACTTCTTCGCGATCTCCGCCTTCTCGCGCTCGGTGTAGCCGGCGAACTCCACGACTTCCATGCGGTCGAGCAGCGGCGCCGGGATGTTCTGGATGAAGTTCGCCGTCGCGATGAAGAGCACCTCGCTCAGATCGAACGGCACGTCCAGATAGTGATCCGTGAACGTGTCGTTCTGCGCCGGATCGAGCACCTCGAGCAGCGCGCTCGCGGGATCGCCCTGGAAGCTCACGCCCAGCTTGTCCACCTCATCGAGCAGGAAGACGGGGTTCTTCGTGCCCGCCTGCTTCATCCCCTGGATGATCCGTCCCGGCATCGCGCCGACGTACGTGCGGCGGTGGCCGCGGATGTCGGCCTCGTCGCGCGCGCCGCCGAGCGACACCCGCACGTACTCGCGGCCGAGCGCCCGCGCGATCGACTTCGCGATGGACGTCTTGCCGACGCCCGGCGGTCCGACGAAGAGCAGGATCGGGCCCTTCGCCATCGCGCGGGCCTTCGCCTCCTTCTTGTCGGTGATCTGCCGGTCGGCGCTCTCATCGCTCACCGCGAGCGACGGCGTCGCGTCTTCCTTGCTCGCGCGCAGCCGCGACGCCGGGAACTCGCCGGTCTTCTTCATCTCGGCCTCGAGTTCCGCCGCCAGCTGGCGCACGGCGAGGAATTCGAGGATGCGATCCTTCACGTCCTGCAGCCCGTAGTGGTCCTCGTCCAGCACCTGCGCCGCGTGCGTCAGGTCGAGGTCGTCGTCCGAGCGCGTGTTCCACGGCAGCTCCGCGATCCACTCGAGGTACGTGCGGATGACCTGCGCTTCCATGGATTCGCGCCCCGCGCGCTCCAGCCGGCCCAGCTCGCGCTCGACTTCCTGGCGCGCCTCCTTGGGCAGCTCGAGCTTGTTCAGCTTCTCGCGCAGCTCCTCGATCTCGCGCGCCTGGTCGTCGTCGCCGAGCTCCTTCTGGATCGCCTTCATCTGCTCGCGCAGGAACATCTCGCGCTGCCGCTCGCCGAGCTCCTCCTGCACCTGCGACTTGATCTCCTCCTGCGCCTCGAGCAGCCCGATCTGGCGCTGCACGTGGACGAGCACGCGACGCAGCCGCTCTTCGACGCTCGAGCGTCTCGAGCAGCCCCTGCTTCTCGGCCACCGGCACTTCGAGGTAGCCCGCGACCAGGTCGGCCAGCTTGCCTGGCTCGGTCACGGACTCGAGCACCTGCTGCACGACCTCTTCGGGGAGCCCGCGCTTCTCCCCGAGCTCGGCGGCGCGCTCGCGCGTCTCCTTGTGGAGCGCTTCGAACGCCGCGTCGTGCGTGTCGATCGGCGCCATCTCCTCCACCGGGAGGACCACGGCGCTGAGATAGTCGTCCGTCTGGGAGAACTGGATCGCGGTGGCGCGCAATTCGCCCTGCAGCAGGAGCTGCACGCCGCCGAGGCCGCGCTGCACCTGCCCGATGCGCGCGATCACGCCCATCGAGTACAGGTTCTCCTGCGTGGGCTCGTCGGCGTTGTCGCGCTGGGCAACGGCGAAGACGAGACGGTCGCCCTTCAGTGCCGCGTCGATGGCACGTAACGTTCCCGGTCGCCCGGCGGCGATGGGCGCGGTGAGGCCGGGGAAGATCACGGTCCCCCGCAGGGGGAGCACCGGAAGAGTCTGACGTGAGGCCATGACGACACCTGGTTTGAAGACCGGCCGGTTCGCGGCCCTACCTATTAAGACCGCCGGCAATGCCGGCAGTTCCGCGACCCGGTCGTGGAGATTGAGTTACGCCACAGGGGCAGATATTGCAACTTCCGACCGCCGCTCTGACGTAGTGCCACTGCCGCGACGGCCGGATCGCCTTTTCAGATCGGTCCCTGAGTGGTACACTAAGCATCTTCCGTACCTGAACCTGAGCCGGACGCCCCATTGCCCGATCCCATCGCGCTTTCGTCGGACGCTGAAATGCGCGCGCTGGTAGAGCGCGCGCTTTCCGCGAATTACGAGCTCGATCAGGAGATCGGGCGCGGCGGCATGGGCATCGTCTTCCGCGCCAAGGACCGGCGGCTCAAGCGCATCGTGGCCATCAAGGTGCTGCCGCCGGAGCTCGCCTTCCGCGGCGAGATCCGCCAGCGCTTCCTGCGCGAGGCCGAGACGGCGGCGCAGCTGTCGCACCCGAACATCGTGCCCATCTACAGCGTCGATGAACGCGAAGGGCTCGTGTTCTTCGTGATGGCATGCGTGGAGGGGCCCACGCTCGCGCGGCGCCTGCACGACGAGGGGCGCATCCCGGTGGAGGACACACGGAAGATCCTCATCGAGGTCGGCGACGCACTCGCCTACGCCCATTCGCGCGGCGTGGTGCACCGCGACATCAAGCCCGACAACATCCTGCTCGACCGCGACGACGGCCGCGCGATGGTCACCGACTTCGGCATCGCGCGCGCGATCCAGGAAGGCGCGGACTCGCGGCTCACCGCCACCGGCGTCGCGATCGGCACGCCGGCCTACATGAGTCCCGAGCAGGCCGCCGGCGACCGCGAGATCGACGGCCGCAGCGACCTCTACGCGCTGGGCGTGGTGGGCTACCAGATGCTCGCGGGGCGGCTGCCCTTCACGGCGTCGAGCACGCCGTCGATGCTCATGAAGCACATCAGCGAGCGGCCGCAGCCGGTGGAGTCGTGGCGTCCCGAGACGCCGCCCGATCTCGCGCGCGCCGTGATGACGCTGCTCGAGAAGGAGCCCGAGCACCGCTTCCCGAACGCCGCCGCGCTGTCGCAGGCGCTGCGCGGCGACGCGAGCGCGATGCCCGCACCGGCGCCACCGCACGAGACCGGATCGCTCCCGATGTCGTACCGCTCGCCCATCGGCACGGCCGTGCCGTACGGCGTGCCGCGCCCGCCCGGCGCGGGGCAATACACCACGCCCACCGCCGACGAGGTCGCGCGCTGGTCGGCGCCGGAGGTCGCGAAATTCCGCAACCAATTCGCGACGTACGCGTTCGTGAACGCGGTATTCGTCGTGGTGTCGATCTTCAGCAAGACGGATCTGATGGTCGTGCCGGTCATCTGGACGGTGATCATGGCGCTGCGGTATTCGCGGCTCTGGACCGCGGGCTACGACTGGCGCGATGTCTTCCGCCAGCCGCGCGACCGCAGCCTCATCGATCTCGCGCAGGAGACGGCCGAAGAAGTGCAGTCGGTGTTCGACCGTGAAAAACGCGAGAAGCTGCGCGCGCGCAATCGCGAGCAGAGTCAGCAGCGCGCGCTCGCGCCGGTGGGCGGCGCGGCCATGCTCGGCGCCGGTTCGTTCGGCCGCTTCGAGAGCGTGGTGCGCCAGGCGGCGCAGGATCGCGAGGACATCACGCGCATCGTGCTCTCCCTCCCGCGCACGGACCAGAACCTGGTGGAAGGCGTGATCCCCGCGGCCGACGGACTCTTCAAGCGCATCCAGTCGCTCGCCGGCTCGGCAATGGACCAGGAGCGCTCGGTGACCACGGGCGCGTCCGCCGACCTCGAGCGGCAGATCGCGAAGCTCGAGAGCGAGGCGAATCCGCTCGACACCGTGGGCAGCGAGGATCGCGTGCGCAAGCTGGCGATCCTCAAGCGCCAGCGGCGCGCGCTCGCCGAGTCCACGAAGAAACGCGACGAAGCGGTGGCGAAGCTCGAGAGCTGCCGCCTGCAGCTGCAGAACATGCGGCTGGACATCCTGCGCCTCCGCGCCGGCGGCGTGGCGGAGGTCGCGCCGCAGATCACGCAGCTCACGATGCGCGCCCGCGCGCTGGCGGACGATGTGGACGCCGCGCTCATGGGAGTCGATGAGGCGCGGCTCGCCGCGAACGCTTCCGCGCGGCGGGGTCCGCGGAAGACGTGACCGACCCGATGCGCGACCGCGTGATCGCAGCGGTCGGCGAGCAGTATGAGATCCAGGCGGAGATCGGTCGCGGCGGCATGGCGGTGGTCTACCGGGCGATGGATCTGCGGCTGCGCCGGAAGGTGGCGCTCAAGGTGCTCCCCCCCGAATTCGCCTTCCGCGAGGATGTGCGGCGCCGCTTCCAGCGCGAGGCCGAGATGGCCGCGCGCCTGTCGCATCCCAACATCGTGCCCATCTACGCCGTGGACGAGCGCGGCGGCCTCGTGTACTTCGTGATGGCGCTGGTCGAAGGCGAGAGTCTCGCCACGCTCCTCGCGCGCACACCGCGACTGCCGGTGCCCGCCGCGCGGCGGATCCTGCACGACGTGGCCGACGCGCTCTACTACGCGCACCAGCACGGCGTCATCCATCGCGACATCAAGCCCGACAACATCCTGCTCGACTCCGAGAGCGGCCGGCCGATGGTGAGCGACTTCGGCATCGCGCGCGCCGCCGAGACCGAGGGACAGCTCACGGTCACCGGCGTCGCGGTGGGCACGCCCGCGTACATGTCGCCCGAGCAGTCGCTGGGCGAGCGCGAGCTCGATGGCCGCAGCGACATCTATTCGCTGGGCGTGGTGGGCTACCGAGATGCTCGCGGGCGAGCTGCCCTTCAAGGCGAGCAACACGCCGGCGATGATGATGAAGCACGTGAGCACCATCCCGCTGCCGCTGCGCGAGCGCCGCGCCGACGCGCCCGCCGCGCTCTCAGCCGCCATCGACCGGTCGCTCGCCAAGCGCCCGGAGGACCGCTGGGCGACCGCCGCCGCGTTCCGCGACGCGATCGACGCGCGCGACGCGGACGTGGAAACCTGGCGTCACCCGGTGGGCGATGCGCGCGAGCCGCAGCTGGTGCCCGTGGCGCCGCCCGCCGCGCGCGATCCATACGAGGCGGCTCGCGCCGGCGCACGGGAGATCGTCCGCGCAGTGCTGGTGCCGCCCTCCGTGCCGCCACTGCCCGTGCCCGTGCTGCAGTATCCGCTCTCGCGGCAGGAACAGAAACAGATGCAACGCCAGCAGAAGCGCCTGCGGCGCGAGGGATTCCAGGACCTCATCGAGAACTTCCGCCAGCGCCCGCTGCACGAGCGGATCATGCGCTTCCGCGGCAGCTTGGTGAGCACGGTGACGATGATCGGCGTGCTCGCGACGGTGAACATCCTCACGTCGCGCGGATTTCCCTGGGTGATCTTCCCGGCGGTCGCGCTGAGCATGGGCGTCTGGCGCCAGTGGACGCGACTCTGGGCCGAAGGGGTGACCTGGTCGCAGGTGTGGGGCCCGCAAGCCGCGAAGAACATCGCGGCGGCCCGCGCGGCCGCGGCGCAGAACGCGGCGCCCGGCGCGGCACCCGCCATCGCGCCGCCCGATGCCGACGCGCTGGCCGCGAAGCTCGCGACGCCGGCGGTGCTCGCCGGCCCGCACGGCGCCGCCGTCCGCCGCGCCGCCGCCGACCGCGCGACGGTGATGAGCGTCGTCGATTCGCTGGCCAAAGCCGACCGCGACCTGATCCCCGACGTCGTGCCGACGGTGAACGCGCTCGCCGAGCGTGTGGCGTCGGTGGCGCATCTGCTCACCGACCTCGACGCCGACGCATCACCCCGCCGGCTCACGGAACTGGATGCGCACATCGCGAAGGTGAAGGCCGAGCCCGAGAACAGCCCCGACCACGAGCGGCGCCTCGGCTTGCTCGAGCGCCAGCGCACCTCGCTCGCCGAACTCGGCGCGCGGCGCGCGCGGCTCGCGGGCCAGCTCGAGAGCGCCGGGATCGCGCTGCAGAACCTGAAGTACGACTTGTTGAAGCTGCGCTCCTCGGGCGTGCAGAGCGCGATCGGCGACGTGAACAGCGCGACGATCGAGGCCCGCGCGCTGTCGAAGGAGATCGGGCATGTGTTAGAGGCCGCGGACGAGATCAGGGACATCTGAACAACAGACGTTGGACGTGAGACGTTAGACCTGAACACGGCGTCTCTAGTACCGCTGGCGGCGCGGGTGGAGCAGAATTAGGGCATGAGACTTCACTGCATCGCCGCGCTCGTGCTGGTCGCAGCGCCGCTCGCGGGACAGTCCAAGGCGCGGCCGCATCCACCGGCCGCCGCGAAGATCCCGACGCCCGCCTCGGTGCTTGGCTTCGAGCCCGGCGCCGACCGGAAGCTTCCCTCCTGGAAGCAGGTGGTGGAGTATTTCACCAAGCTCGACGCCGCGAGTCCGCGCATCACCGTGCGCACGCTCGGCAAGACCACGCTCGGCCGGCCGTTCATCGCGGCGTTCATCGGCGACGCGAGCGTGATCGCCGATCTCCCGAAGTGGCGCGCGATCCAGCAGCGCCTCGCCGATCCGCGGCTCCGCCGCCCGCACGAGCGCGACTCGCTCCTGCTCAATGGGAAGCTCATCGTGCTCGTCACGTCGAGCATCCACTCGGATGAAGTGGGCGGCGTCGTCACGCCGCTCGTACTCGCCCATCGCCTCGTCACGAGCGAGGATGCCGACGCGCGCGCCATCCGCGCGAACACCATCGTGATCCTGGTGCCGTCGCTCAATCCCGATGGCGTGGACATCGTGGGCGACTGGTATCGCGCGACGCTCGGCACCCCGAGCGAGGGCAGCGATCCGCCGGAGATCTATCACCACTACACGGGCCACGACAACAATCGCGACTGGTACGCGTTCACGCAGGTAGAGACGCAGATGACCGTGGACTCGCTGCACAATCGCTGGCATCCGGCCATCGTGAACGACATCCACCAGCAGGGCAAATACGGATCGAGGATCTTCATCCCGCCGTATCTCGATCCCTTCGAGCCGAACATCGATCCGATCCTGCTCGCGGGACTCGACCAGCTCGGTTTCGCGATGACCTGGCGCCTCACCACCGAGGGGAAGACCGGCATCGCGAACTACGCGATCTACGACGTGTGGACGCCGGCGCGCGCGTACTCGCACTATCACGACGGTGCCCGCGTGCTCACCGAGACCGCATCGGCGAACCTCGCGACGCCGGTGGACATTCCCTTCGATTCGCTGCGCACCGGCCGCGGCTACGACGCGCGCTCCGCCTCGTGGAACTTCCTCGCCCCGTGGCCGGGCGGGCGCTGGACGCTGGCCAACATCGTGGACTACCAGACGAGCGCGACCTGGGCCCTGCTCGCGAACGCATCGCGCGCGCGCGCCATGTGGATGGAGAGCTTCGCGCGCGTGGCCGAACGCGCGGTGGAGGGGAATCGCGCCGCCGGCCGCGCGAAATGGCCGGCGGCCTTCGTGATCCCAATGCAGCAGCCCGACCAGGCGGCGCTGCGCGCGATGCTCCGCATTCTGCAACGGGGCGGCGTGGAGATCCGCCGCGCGACCGCGGCGTTCGCGGTGAACAACGTGAAGTACTCACCGGGCACGTACGTGGTGCTCACCGACCAGCCGTACGCCGGCTTCGCGAAGACGCTGCTGGAGAGGCAGCACTATCCCGATCTGCGCGAGTATCCCGGCGGGCCGCCGCGCGAGCCGTACGACGTGACCGCGCACACGCTGCCGTTGCTCATGGGCGTCGGCGTCGCCGCCGCGGATTCGTTTCCGGTGACGGTGGGCCCGGTCATCCCGCCGGTGGCGCAACCCAAGCTCGAGGTGCCGGGACTCTCCGGCGCGACGGCGCGGCGCATCGGCATCTATCGCAGCTACGCCGATGCGATCGATGAGGGATGGACGCGATTCCTCCTCGACGAGTACAAGATCCCCTTCAAGTCGCTCGTGAACGCGGAGGTGCAGGCCGGCGCGCTGCGCGCGCGCTACGATGTGATCATCATTCCCGACCAGTCGCCGCGCGAGATCACGGATGGCGCGCTGGACGAGAAGTATCCCGATTCGCTCACCGGCGGACTGGGCGACGCCGGTGCCGCCGCGCTCGAGGAGTTCGTCGCGGCGGGCGGCACGCTCGTGACGTTCAACGATGCGAGCCGGTGGGCGATCACCGCGCTGGGCCTCCCCGTGCGCGACGTGCTCATGGGCGTTCCGTCCCGGGAATTCTACGCCCCCGGCTCACTGCTCAACGTGTACGTGGACCGCGACCATCCGCTCACGAAGATGATGACCGCACATCCCGTGGTGTGGTTCGAGCACTCGCCCGCCTTCGAAGTGACGGACACGACGAAGGCCTCGGTGGTCGCGCTCTATCCGCTCGAGCAGGACCCGCTGGCCTCCGGCTGGCTCCTCGGCGGCGACAAGCTCCGCGGCAAGGCCGCGCTGGTGGATGTGCATGAGGGCGCCGGCCACGTGATCCTCTTCGGCTTCCGCCCCCAATTCCGGGGACAGAGCATGGCCATGTATCCGCTGATCTGGATGGCGTTGAAGGGTTGGTGAGTGGTTCGTCCCTTGGAGTCTCAGTCTCCATGAGACACGACTCAAATCACGATAGAAGTTTCGGCCGGATCAACCGGATGATTCGGATCAATCGGATCGCTCCGCGCGCGGGCAACGTACCCTGCTGCGCCGCGGGCGCTGCGTACTTGTGTTAACAACAAGATCTGACCTCGACCCGCGACGGTGGTGACCGAGCACCCTCAGGCCGATCCGGCTCATCCGGCCGAAACTTCTATCGAGATCTTTGTGTTCACGCTCGATGAGCGTGAACGCCGATGACGCACGTCGAAACGGGCCAGAGCGAAGATTCTCGCTCCGGCCCGTTCGCGTGAGACTTGAACCCGTCGTTAGAAACTTCGCGCCGCCACCATGACATCCACCGAACTCGGCACGATCGCCGCCGCTCCCGCCTTCTTGAGCGCATCGTTCACCTTCGGCAGATCAGCCGCCAGCGCACTCCTCAGTTCGTTCAGCTGCTTCGCGATCTGCGGCGCGAAGTCATTGAAAACTTCCACCATCTGATTCGTCGGCCGCGCCGGCATCGACGAGGCCATCCCGGCCAGATTGCTCGTGCGCTCGATCAGCTTGGGCGCGTAGACGAGATTGTCCTCGTCGGACCGCATGTTCACTTCATACAGCGCCTCTTCCACCGCGTTGATCCGCGCGAGCAGCGGCTTGGCCGCCGCGCCCACCGCCGCGGTGTCGGCGGGTTTCATCTTCGCCATCCGGTCGGCGAGCTGCCACCGCACGTTGCGCACCGTGAGCACCGCCGTGACGCCGGCGGACACGGTGTCGCGCACCTTCATCTCGAAATCGAACTGCGCCTTCAGATCCTCCGCGCTCACCGTGATGCGCGGATCGTTCTTGAGCGTGAAGCGCGCGGAATCGGACTTCCCATCCGCCGTCACGCGCACCCAGTAGGTTCCCGCGAGCGCCATCGGGCCGCTCGACGTCACGCCGAGCTCGCCCGTGAACTGGCGCGCGTCGGGATAATTCATGTTCCAGGCGAACTTGTTGAGCCCCGACTTGTTGGGCGCCCGCGGTTCCGGCGGCACGCGCTGCGGCCAGGGCGGATTGAATTCGTTGTCGAAGCCGGCCACGGCCTCCGAGAGCGCCGCCGTGTCGGGCACCGCGCCCGTCTTGCGGATGCTGTCGGCCATTGCCGCCTTCACGCTCTCCTTGAGCACGCTGTCCGCGCGCGCCATGGAGTCCATGCCGCTCGAGAACGAGCGGATCAGCCTTCCCTTGGCGTCGAGGATGTCGACCGTCACCGCCTGGTTCGCAGCGCCCAGCGAGTAATAGATGATCGCCCCGCTCGACGGGTTCATCCCGAGCGGCTGCGACGGCGGCTGCACCTCGGACACCTGCCCCCACTGCACGCGCCACGCATCGATCGGCGCATACACATGCGGCGCCGATGCCAAGGCCGTTGCCGCCGTCATCAATCGGAGCGGCGTGATGTCGTCCAGGATCCAGAACGAACGCCCGTGCGTCGCGGCGATGAGATCCGCGTCCTTGATCATCAGGTCGTGCACCGGCACCCAAGGCAGGTTCCGCTTCAGCGAGCGCCAGTGCGCGCCGTCGTCGAAGCTCACGTACACGCTCCTCTCCGTGGAGGCGAAGAGGAGGCCGCGGCGCACCGGATCCTCGCGCACCGAGCGCACGAACTCCGTGGCCGGGATCCCGGTGACGATCTTCGTCCACGTCTTGCCGAAGTCGTTGGTCTTGTAGATCAGCGGCTGGTCATCCTGCAACTGATAACGATTCGCGGCGACGTACGCGCTGCCTTCGTCGTAGTGGCCGGCCTCGATGAGCGACACGCGCGTGAAGTCGCCGAAGTTCGGCGGCGTCACGTTCATCCACTTCTTCCCTCCGTCTACCGTCACGTGGATGAGTCCGTCATCCGAACCGGCCCAGAGCACGCCCGCCTTCTTGAACGATTCCGCGATCGTGAACACCGTCGCGTAGAACTCGGCGGTGGTCTGGTCATGCGTGATCGGGCCGCCGGAGATGCCGGTGGTCTTCGGATCGTTGCGCGTGAGATCGGGGGAGATCGCCGTCCAACTCTGCCCCTGGTCCGTGGTCTTGAACACCACGTTGCCGCCCGTGTACACGACGTTCGGATTGTGCGGCGAGATGAGGATCGGCGCCGTCCATTGGAAGCGATACTTGCTCTCTGCTGCGGAGTGCCCGTCGGGACTGTCGGGCCACACGCTCACGATGCGCAGGAAATCCGTGCGGTGGTCCTTCCGCGTGAGCAGGCCGCTGTTGTCGCCGCCGAAGGTGACATCCGGCTCGTCGGGCTTCGCTTCGATGTAGCCCGCCTCGCCCCCGCCCGGATCGTACCACTGCTCGATCGGAATGCCGCCGGGATAGCGGCTCGGCCCGCACATCGCGCTGTTGTCCTGCTGGGCGCCGCATACGCGGTACGGGAAGTGATTCGTGGCCGACACGTGGTAGAACTGCGCGGTCGCGTAATCCTGCAGCGACCAGGTCTTGCCGCCGTTGTACGACACGCTCGCGCCGCCGTCGCTCGACTGGATCATCCGCTGCGGATCGTTCGGCGCGACCCAGAAATCGTGATCGTCGCCGTGCGGCTCCTGCAGCCAGCGCCAGGTGACGCCGCCGTCGGTGCTCTTGTACAAGCCGACGTTGGGCGCGTACATCACATCCGCGTTCTTCGCATCCGCGTAGATCATGGAGTAGTACCACGCGCGCTCGCGGAGCTTGTGGTCGCCGTTGATGTAGCGCCACGTCGCGCCGCCATCCTCGGAGCGGTACACGCCGCCCGCCGCCTGGTTCTCGATGATCGCCGTCACCCGCATCGGCTTCGCCGCCGACACCGCGATCCCGATCTTGCCGATGAGCCCGCCCGGCATCCCCGCGTTCTTCGTGAGCTCCACCCAGTGCTCGCCCGCGTCGGTGCTCTTGAACAGTCCGCTCCCGGCGCCGCCCGAGACGAGTTGCCACGGCTTGCGCCCCGCCTGCCAGAGACCCGCGTACAGGACATCCGGATTCGTCGGATCCAGGATCAGGTCCGACGCGCCGGTCGAGTCGTTCCGGAAGAGCACCTTCCGCCAGGTTTTCCCGCCGTCGGTGCTCTTGAACACGCCGCGGTCGGCGCTCGGGCCGTACGCCTGGCCTTCCACCGCCGCATACACGATATCCGGGTTCGTCGGATGCACGCGCATGCGCGCGATCTGCCCGGCCTTCTCGAGCCCGACGTGCGACCACGTCTTGCCGGCGTCGGTGGTCTTCCACACGCCATCGCCGGCCGACACGTTGCCGCGGATCCCCCACTCACCGGTGCCCACGTACACGATGTCGGGGTTCGACTCGCTCACGCCGATCGCGCCGATGGTGCCGCCGAAATATTTCTCGCCGCTCGGCAGCCACGTGTTGCCGCCATCGGTGGATTTGAAGACGCCGCCGCCCGTCGTCCCCATCCAGAACTCGTACGCGCGCGCCGCCGATCCGGCCACCGCCACCGACCGTCCGCCCCGGAACGGCCCGATCTCACGCCACTTGAGCGCGCGGAACGCGGTCGTATCGAGGGTGCTGCCATCCATCATCGGCGCCTGCGCCTGAGCGGCGCCCGTGACAAGCAGCGCTCCGAGCGCGAGCGCACGAACTGCCAGCGATGTGCGGGTCATTGAACAACTCCGGGGTGTGGTTGCAGAGACACCAATCTTGTGACTGCGCGCGCCGCGAGGGAAGAGGATCGCGGTCATGAGGGCCAACAACAGAACTGCTTTGACAGGATGAACATGATGGACATGATGACAGCAGCCGCGCGGCTGCTGTCATCATGTCCATCATGTTCATCCTGTCAAAAGCAGTTCTGTTGGCCCTCGCGACCGCGCTATCACCTCGCCTTGCGCGCCGCCACCCACTCGTGGATGTGACTCTCGAGAAGTGAGAGCGGGACCGCGCCCTGGCTGAGCACCTGGTCGTGGAACTCGCGAATGTCGAACTTCGGCCCGAGCTCGGTCTGCGCGTAGGCCTTCAGCTCCTTGATCTTCAGCTCGCCCGTCTTGTAGGCGAGTGCTTGCGCGGGGTCGGAGATGTAGCGGTCCACCTCCACGACGATGTCGCGATCGGTCTTCGCCGTGTTGGCCGTGAAGAAATCGATCGCCTCCTGCCGCGTCATGCCGAACTGGTGCATGCCCGTATCGATCACGAGCCGCACGGCGCGCCACATCTCGTACGTGAGCTGCCCGAACTTCGAATACGGATCCTGGTAGAGCCCGAGGTCGGCGCCGAGGCTCTCGCCATAGAGCGCCCATCCCTCCACGAACGCCGTGTAGCCGCCGTAGCGGCGGAACTCGGGCACGTTCTCCTGCTCCTGCGCGAGCGCGATCTGCAGATGATGGCCGGGCACCGATTCGTGCAGCGTGAGCGCTTCCATCTCCCACTTCGGCCGCATGTTCAGCTGGTAGGTGTTCACCATGAACATCCCCGCACGCGGCGCCTTCGGCGCGCCCGGCTGGTAGTACGCGGTGGTGGCCGACGGCGCGATGTAGTTGGGGATCGTACCCACGCCGTAGGTGAGGCGCGGGAGCTTGCCGAAGAGCTTCACGAGCCCGGGATCGATGCGCTTGTCGATGTCGCGGTAGCCGCGCACGAGGCTCGCGGAATCGGTGTAATAGAACTGCGGGTCGGTGCGCAGGAACTTCACGAAGTCCTGGAACGTGCCCTTGAAGCCCGTGGACGCGATGACGCTGTCCATCAGCGCGTGGATGCGCTTCACCTCGGCGAGTCCGATGTCGTGGATCTGCTGCGGCGTGCGGTCGGTGGTGGTCTCCATGCGCACGTTGTACGCGTACCACGCGTTGCCGTCGGGCAGCGCGCTCATCGCGATCGATTCGCGTGCGCCGGGCACGTAGGTGTTCGCGAGATAGTCGTGGAACTTCTGGTAGGCGGGCTTCACCTTCGTGGTGTACGCGCTCACGGCCGCGGCGCGCAGGCGCTCCTGGTCGGCGGCCGGGATCCCCAGCGTGAACTTCTTGAACTGCGTGAGCAGCGGGCTCTTCATCGGATCGTCGGGGATCAGGTCCTGCACCTGCTTCGGCACGTCGCGCAGCGTGATGCGCGGCCACGTGACGCCGGCGGCGAGCCCCTTCTTGAGCAGCACCGTCGCGTTGTCGAGCACCGTGGGGATCCCGTTCAGTCGCGAGATGATGTTCTCATAGTCGGCAACGGTGGCGTTGGGATTGTCCGCCAGCGTCTCGGCGAGCCCCTGCGGGCCGCCGCGCTGCGAGATCGCGAGATACTCGCCGGGGAAGCGCTGTCCCTCGAGGCCATCGACCACGTCCTTCTTGAAGAGGTCGTAGTTGAGCTGGTCGGCCACGGAGAGCGACGCGCGATCGATCGAGTTGATGACGGTCAGCGGCAGCTTCGCCTCCTGCTTCCGCCGCGCGATCGCGTCCAGCGAGTTGTCCGTCCAGCGGCCGTTCTGGCCGGGATACCCGGTATAGGTCGCGAATTCCGGATGCTCGATGTTGCTCTTCTCCCAGTCGAGCGCGAAGAGCTGATGGAGCCGAACGCTGTCGGCGGTCTGCCCTTTGGCCGCCGCGAGTGCGTTGAAGCGCGCGGCCCAGTCCTGGTTCGCGGGTTGCTGGGCGGCGGCCGCGAACGTGACGAACGAGGCGGCGATGAGGACGCGGGTGATGACGGTGAAACGCATGGAACGCTCCGTGTAGATCGTGAAGTGATGCCGCGTGAACGTATCCGCCGGCCCAGCGCGGTCAAGGCGCGGCCTCGCGGCGCCGGCGCTACATTTCGCGGCCATGACCGGAAGAACGGCATTCCTCCTGCTCGCGATGCTACCCGTCGCGATCCACACGCAAACGCCACGAGCGCCCAAGCCGTCCGCGCCCGTGCCGTTCTGCGCGGCCCCGCCGGCGCCCGCGCCGGATTCCATTGCGCGGCCGCTGCCGCCGCTCGTGCCGACGCCCGATCCGGTACGCGGACTCTATGTGAACCGCTGGGCCGCGATCGGCACGCGTTTCAACGACCTCATTGCGATCGCCGCGCGCACCGAGGTCAACGCGCTCGTGATCGACGTGAAGGACGACCGCGGGCTCGTGCTCTATCGTTCGCAGGTGCCGCTCGCCCGCGCCATCGGCGCCGACACGAACCGTCCGCTCCGCGCCGAGCGCCTTCGCGCGGCGCTCGACACCATGCGCGCGCTCGGCATTTATCCGATCGCGCGCATCGTCGTCGCGAAGGACCCGATCCTCGCCTCCGCACGGCCGGCGTGGGCGATCCGATCGCGGTCCGACACATCGCGCGCCTGGCACGACAAGCTGGGGAAGCCATGGCTCGATCCGCACCAGGACGGCCCGTGGCGCTACGCCGCCGATCTCGCCTGTGAGGCGGTGCAGCTCGGCTTCAGCGAAGTGCAGTTCGACTACGTGCGCTTCCCCGATGAATCGCGTCTCCAGCGCGAAGCGACCTTCCCGCTCGCCGCGGGACGCACGCGCGACCAGGTGATCCACACGCAGCTCGCCACGTTGCGTGACCGCCTGCGCCCGCTCGGCGTGCCGGTGACCGCGGATGTGTTCGGGCTCACCACCACCGACACGACCGGCATGTTCATCGGCCAGCGCTGGGAGAGCACGGTGAACACGGTGGACGTGATCCTGCCGATGATGTACCCATCGCACTACCGCCCGGGGATGTACGGACTGAAGAATCCGAATGCGCATCCCAGTGCGGTGATCACGAACGGCCTGCGCGACGCGCATCGCCGCACCGCCGGCATCGCGGATGCCGCGACGATCCGGCCGTGGTACCAGGATTTCACGCTGGGGCCGCCGCGATACGGCGCGGCCCAAGTGCGCGCGCAGATCGAGGCGGGGTACAGAATGGGAGTGATGAGCTGGCTGCTGTGGAATCCGCGGAGCGCATATACCCTTAGCGCGCTCAAGCCGAAGTCCTAGCGCCCCCAATTACTACAGGCGAACCCCGTACTCCGTACTTGGTCCCCCGAACTCCGCCATTGGCCACTGAGGTGTGGTAACGGCTCGGGCGTACTTGGCGTTGCGTGAACACCATGCCAGCAACGCCGTCGCTCTTACCACACGTCAAGCGCCAATGGCGGAGTTCGGGGGACCAAGTACGGAGTTCGGGTCGCCAATGGCGCTCGTTAGCCCTTCTGCAACCAAGGCGCGAGTATTTCCGCCACTGATTCGGGCGCCGTTTCGGGTGGATAGTGCATTACATCCGGCAGCACATGGAGCGTCGACTTGGGGATCGTCTGCTCCAGCCGCATGCCGATCGACAGCGGAAGGAACGGATCGTCGGCGCCCCAAATGATCGCCGTCGGGATCTTGAGCTTCTTCAACCCCGGCACGAGCGCCTCGGTCTCCGCCGAGTCCAGTGCGCCGACGTGCGCGATGAGCGCCTCGCGGCCCCCTGGCGTCTCGAACGGACGAAGATACATGTCCACCGAATGGGCGCCGTGTTCTTCCTCCTCGTACGCTCCCTTCAGCGCGCGCCGGAGCATCGACATCATCGGTTTGACGGGCAGCCGTTTCGCGAACGGGATTCCGGCCTTCGCCGTCTTGAGCGCGGCCGGCGGCCACTCATCGAAACCCACCGTGGAGATGAGCGCGAGGCGCGACACGCGCGCCGGATGCTCCACCGCGAGATACTGCGCGATGCCGCCGCCCAGGTCGTGCCCCACGAGCGCGCAGCGCGCGATCTTCATCGCATCCAGGAACCCGATGAGCCGCGCGGCGTGGCCGGCGATGCTCATGTCCTGCGTGCCCGGCCGGTCGCTGCGCCCGTAGCCGAGCAGGTCGAGCACCACCGCGCGATAGCCCGCCGGCATGAGCGGCACCACGTCGCGCCAGAGGTGCGATGATGCGGGAAAGCCGTGCAGGAAGATGACCGGGTCGCCCTTTCCCCTCGTGCCGGCCGCGTAGTAGTACAGCCGCGCGCCGGCGACCTCGACGAATTCCCCTCTCAAACGGCGGCCAGCGGCCGCTCCGCATGCCACTCCACGATCTTCCCGGCGATGGCGGAGGCGGCCACGGTGTAGGGCGACGCGAGGTAGAGCTGCCCCGGGCCCGACCGGCCGGGGAAGTTCCGGTTGATCGCGGAGATCGTGACCTCGTTCTTCGTGCGCGACACGCCCGGTCCCGCGTTGATGCACGCGCCGCAACACGGTTCGATGAACGTCGCGCCCACCGCGGCGAACGTCCTGTCGTAGCCCTGCTCGCGGCAGTACGCGAACACCTCCTGCGAGCCGCACTGGATGAAGCACTGCACGCCCTCGTGCACCCGCTCGCCGCGCTCGAGCGCCTCGCGGAAGACGCGCGCGTACATGTCCATGTCCTCCTTCTTCCCGGCGGTGCACGAGCCGGCGTAGGCGATGTCCACTTTCACGTCGCCTCGAGCTCGTCGACGTACATGCCGTTCCCCGGATCGCCCGGCAGCGCGATCATCGGCCGCAGCGCGCCGGCGTCGATCTCGATCACCTTCACGTACTCGGCGCCGGCATCCGAGAAGAGCCCCTCGCACAGCGCGCGCGCGGCGGCCGCCGTCATCCCGCGCTGCGCGACGAGGTACTCGACGGTCTTCTCGTCGGGCGCGATGATCCCCGTGAAGGCGCCGACCTCGGCCGCCATGTTGGTCATCGTCGCGCGCTCGTCCACCGAGAGCGACTGCACGGCTTCGCCCGCGTACTCGACGATCTGGCCGATCGCCTCGCCGTTCTTGATGTACGGATGGCGCAGGATCTCGAGCATGAAATCCTTGGCCGTCACGTTGTCCGGCTTCCGCCCCTTCACCAGCACCTTGAACGATTTCGGGACCTCCACGCGCACGTCCTTCGTGATCCACGAATTGAAGATCGCCGTGGTGCCCACGCCGAATGCGATGCAGCCCACCGCGCCGGCGTGCGGCGTGTGCGAATCGCTGCCGATGATGATCTGCCCCGGCAGCGCATGCGCCTCGAGGATCTTGCTGTGGCAGATCGCCTCGGAGCCGGCGGAGTTGAGCGCGCCCATCAGGTTCAGCCGCTTGTCGAGCTGCCCGTAGAGCTTGATGCCCTTGGCCGCGGCGAACTCGCGCTGCTTCTGCTCGAGCTGGTTCGCGACGTCGAGCAATCCCATCTCGACGTGCTCCGGCCGCATCACCTGGTCGAGGAAGGTGAGATGGTCGCGGAAGAAGAACACCGACGAGGGATCGTTGATCGGCTCGTCCTTGCCCACCAGCTCCTCGAAGAAGATCGCCGACATCGGCGTCACGTACTCGTGGCTGAAGCGGATGTCGGTCTGCACGAACCCTTCGTCGCCCGGGCGCACGGCGGGAATCGCCCGTCTGCCCCGCGGCCGCGTCGCGCACCCAGTGCTTCGCGAAGATCTTCTCCGCGATCGTCATCGGACGCGGCGCGGTGGTGATCGCCGGCACCGCCACCTTCCCCTGCAGCCGCGCCACGTTGTAGTTGAACAGCCCGCCGTACTCGATGATGCCGCGCGTGATCTCGCCCTCGCCCTTCGTGAACTCGGTGAGCGGGATCTCCTCGCCGCGGCGCACCCGCTCGATCAGCCCGAAGTCCGTGCTCGCGAACACGCCGAGGTTCTGGCAGTTCTCGCGGTAGATGCGCTCGATGTTCTCGGCGATCACCAGCTTGATCCCCGCCATCATCTCCGCGTAGGGCGACTGCTCGCGCGATGAGCCTTTGCCGCGGCGCTTGCCCGACACGCTCACCACGAAGCCGCCCTTCTTGACCGAGCCGCGTGTGACCGGGAATTCCTCGCCGCACTTGAGGCCAAGGTACGGGAATTCGCCCAGCGTCTCGTCGAAGTAGTAGCAGATGTACGCGGGGGTTATTTCGTCGGTGCTGATATTGTCGCGCAGGGACAGCGTCTGGTCACCCAGCGTATGGTACGGCAGGTCCTCGCCCGCGAGCTGGCGGCGCACGAGCTCCGGATCGGTCGCGAGGAAGAGCACGCGGCCGTCGAAACGCATCCGGTCGGGGACCTTCGAGACGGGACGGGCGAGCAGACTCTTGATCATGAGCAGGGGCGGGAGGATTCTTCCAAGATACCTGAAAGGCGCGTGTGGCGACTAGTACCGCTCGAGGAGCGCGTCTAGGAGGCAGCGTGTAGTACGGCAGGGCGGGAGTAGCTGCCGCAGCCACTCCCGCCCTGTCGTACTACACGCTGCCTACCAGACGCGCTGTTTCAGCTGTACTAGCTGCTACACGCGCCTTTCAATCCGTCTAGATCACGCCGCGGTAGCCGCGGTACCCGCGATTCGCGTGTGGGTGCGGGCCCATGCTCCCGCGACCCATGCGGCCGTAGTTCATCCCGCCGCGGCCCATTCCGCGGTAGCCGGCGCGACCGCGCGGCATGCCACGGTACTGCATCCGGCCATAGTTCGCGCGCCCGTAGCGCATCGCGCCGTAATTCATCCGGCCGTAACCCGCGCGGCCGTAGTGCATCGCTCCGTAGTTCATCCGGCCGTAGCTCGCGCGGCCATAGTTTGCGCGGCCGTAGCGCATTTGCGCACCGTATCTTTTGCCCGCTCGCCCCGGCCCACGATACCAGGAATTCGCGCCAACACGCTGCCACTGGTAGCCGCGCATCGCCTGGCGCTGTCCGCCGTGGCGCTGAACTGGTGTGGCAACGGTCGCCGGTGCCGGGGTCGTGGCAGTCGCCTGCGCGAGCGCCGGTGTCGCGACAGCCGCTGCGATCGCGGTGCTGAGTACCATCGAAACGATGCGCTTCATGATCTCTCTCCGTTAATGCCTGTCGTGCAGTACGTGCGCTGCACGACGAACGATGAACGCTGTTGAGTCAGACGGAGCCTGCCGCCCAACGTTAAGAGGCACTAGCGTTTGCGACAAAACGTGCTAGACTTACCCCGCGTCCTGGCCTGTTCTCCGGCTCTTGGCGTATCCTGTTGTCTGACAACGACTTAATTGCAAAACCGAGGGTTCCTTGACCCTGCCGATGTCCCCGCCTCAGCCCGCCAAGCCTGAGGTAGTCGAGCCCGCGAGCGTGAATTTCCCGCTGAGCTGGCTTCTGGAGAATGGATCAGTACCGATACAGTATCGCGCCATAACAGAGGTGGCGCGCGGAACGTTGACGGAGCCGCAGAAGCTCTCGATCCTTCCTTACTCGTATCCGCCGGCCATCCAGCTCGCGCTCACGCAACGCCCCGATGGCACCTGGAATGGCGAGATGCTGTCCATTCCCGCCGCGCGCTCCGAGCAGCACGAGGGCATTGGCACGATCATCGCCGTGCGCCGCCTCATCGAATACGGCTGGGACAAGGAGTCGCCGCCGCTCCTGCTCGCGCGACGCGCGCTCTTCCGGCTGCTCGCCGAGGACGAGGACCCGGCATTCCTCTACGAGCTCGCCGGCAAGGGGAAGATGGACCCCGAGGCGGTGCGCGTCGGACGCGGGATCCTGCGCGAAGCGGCCGCGGCCGTGCTCGCACAGGCGGGCTACGAGAACGATCCGCGCCTGCGCGGAGTCGCGCGGCGCATGGTCGAGCGGCTCGACGTCTTCCTGCGCAGTCCGCACGCCGCGAAGCCCTTCGCGCGCGTGGGCAACCAGCACGTGCTCGTGCCCGAGGCCGCTCCGCCCTCGGTGCACACCCTCATGATGCTCGCGCACATGCCGCTCTTCCGCAGCGAGCACTACGGCACGCTCGACAAGCTGTACAACTACCTCACGCAGCCGGTGCCGCGCGCCACCGCGGCGATGCGCGTCGGCCGCAAGGTGATCGAGATGCCGCATCTCGTCATGGGCGATCCGCTGCCCCACCGCAACGCCGCCGACGTGGACGTGCCCGGCGCGCTCTGGTGGCTCGAGATGCTCTCGCGGCTCGGCTTCCTCCGCCGGAACGAGAATTGGTCGAAGCTCTACGACCGCTTCCTCGACGACTGCGACAACCGCGGCGTGTGGGAGCCGCCCAAGCGCGCGGCGGTGATGAAGTCGGCCAATCCCTTCGTGTGGCCGAGCTTCCCGCTCGAGCCGCACGCGACGGCCGAGGACAGGCTCGCCAATGTCACCTTCCGGCTGGGGCTCATCGGCCGGTACGCGGGCAGGGGACTGAAGGTCGGTTGAACCTCCCGCTGAAAAACGCTTCACGTTCAGCGCGCCTCGTGCCTCGATCCGGCCGTTCGAGGCACGAGGCACGATGAGCGCGAAACGCCTCACCGCCGCCGAGATGTACCCGGCCGGCGTCCCGGGCATCTCGGCGCGCTTCATCAAGACCGCATCGGGCATCCGCGTGCGCATCATTGAATCGGGGCCGGACGACGGGCCGCCGATCGTGCTGCTCACCGGCTGGGGCGGCTGCGTCTACGCCTATCGCAAGAACATCCCGGCGCTCGCGGCCGCGGGGCTGCGCGTGATCGCCGTGGACATGAAGGGGCAGGGGCTGAGCGACAAGCCGTCGGACCCCGCCGAGTACACGCTGCCGAGCATGACATCGCACGTGCTCGAGGTGCTCGACGCGCTCGGCCTGAAGAAGCTGCGGCTCGTGGGGCAGAGCATGGCGGGCAAGATCGCGGCGCAGGTCGCGCTCGAGGCGCCAGCCCGCGTGGAGCGGCTGGCGCTCATCGGCGCGGTGGGCGTGGGGCGCGTGACCGGATTGTCCTTCGTCAAATACCTGCCGATGCGCTCGTTCGACCTGCTCGACTCGGTCACCTCGCGGTGGACCTTTCGCGCGGTGCTGGAGCGCGCCTACGGATCGCTCGCACGACCCACCGCGCGCGACACCGAGGAGTACTTCGCGCCCACCGCCGACCCCAATTTCGTGCGCGCGCTCTTCCTGCTGCTGAAGGAGTTCGACTGGCGCCTGTTCACCCCCGAGGAGCTCGCGCGCTTCTCGATGCCGGTGCTGATCATCGCCGGCACCGAGGAGCGGATCGTGACGTCGGACCGCGCCGAGCGCGTCGCGGCGCGGATGCCCGATGCACGGGTGGTGCTGGTGCAGGGGGCGGGGCACGTCGTGAACGAGGAGGCGCCGGAGCAGTCGAACCAGGCGCTCGTGGCGTTCTTCGCGCCGTAGCGCCAACGCGGTGCGACCCGTTACATTATCCAAGCTCGCATCGAGCTGAAGACTGCGTTCTTCGCACTCGCGCAGGCCGCCCGCAAACGCGGAGCGGGGATATGAGAGTGCCTCAGGTCGCTGGACCGCACGAGACCTCGTTCATACGACTGGATCCGCGCGGGTGCCGCAGCGCAATTGCGCCGCGGCAAAAAAATCGAGTGCCGGCGCAGCGCCGCGAAAGCGGCTTGGCGAGCGACCACGGCACCGTGAGAGTGAAATGACTGACACAATCGAAAGTGCCGTCACCTTCGAATCGCTCGGCCTCGCGCCGGCGCTCCTGAAGGCGGTGGCGGATGCCGGATACGAGCATCCAACCCCGATCCAGGTGAACGCGATCCCGCTCGCCCTGCAGGGGCGCGACGTGATTGGCCTCGCCCAGACCGGAACGGGCAAGACGGCCGCGTTCACGCTGCCACTGATCCAGCGTCTGATGGGCGGCCCGCGCCGCGCGCGCTGCCTCGTGCTCGCCCCCACGCGCGAACTCTGTGCGCAGGTGAAGGAGAGCTTCACGAAGTACGCGAAGCACAGCGGCCTGAAGGTGGCCGAGGTCTACGGCGGCGTGCCGCTCGGACCGCAGGAACGCGCGCTGCGCGGCGGGGTCGATGTGGTGGTCGCGACGCCGGGCCGGCTCATCGATCATCTCGAGCGCCAGAACGTGGTGTTCGACGATCTCGAAGTGCTCGTGCTCGACGAAGCGGACCGCATGCTCGACATGGGCTTCGCGCCGCAGATCAACAAGATCGTCGCGCAGCTGCCGAAGTACCGGCAGACGCTGCTCTTCAGCGCGACGATGGTGGCCGAGGTCGAGGCGCTGGCGCGGAAGTACCTGCGCAAGCCGATCGTCGTGCAGATGGGGCTGCGGACGCAGGCGGTGGACACCGTGGCGCACGCGGTGTACCCGGTGCCGAAGGAGCGGAAGACGGCGCTGCTGGTGGAGCTGCTCAAGAAGGACGGCATGGATTCAGTGCTCGTGTTCACGCGCACGAAGCACGGGGCGGACCGCGTGGTGCGGCACCTCGAGAAGGCGGGCATCGACGCCGATGCCTTCCACGCCGACAAGTCGCAGGGCCAGCGCACCTCGGCGCTCGCGTCGTTCAAGAGCGGCAAGACGAAGGTGCTCGTCGCGACGGACATCGCGCAGCGCGGCCTGGATATCGCG
The DNA here is from genome assembly GCA_963751275.1 of uncultured Gemmatimonadaceae bacterium. Lineage (GTDB taxonomy): Bacteria > Gemmatimonadota > Gemmatimonadetes > Gemmatimonadales > Gemmatimonadaceae > DATKOH01. The sequence continues at coordinate 342,240 of CAVVTZ010000007.1, forward strand.
GGCATCTCGCACGTCATCAACTACGACGTGCCCGCCCAGCCGGAAGACTACGTGCACCGCATCGGCCGCACGGGCCGCGCGGCGGCCACCGGCGATGCGTACACGCTCATGTCGCCGGACGAGATCGGGACGGTGCGACTCATTGAGCGAGTATTGGGGACGCCGATCCCGCGGGTCTCTGTGCCGGGCTATGACTTTGGGACGTAGTTCGTGGTGGAACTCATCGCTGATCGGGTGAGTCGAGCGGGAACACATTTATCACGGTAGAAGTTTCGGCCGGATCAACCGGATGACTCGGATTAACCGGATACATCCATGCGCCTGGCTTGCACCATGCGCTGTTCGTGTGGTTGTACTTGTTGTTAACCACAAGAACAAAGCTCGCTCGCGACGAATCGCCCAGAATGCGCCGCGAAGCAATCCGGCTGATCCGAGTCATCCGGTTGATCCGGCCGAAACTTTGAACCGTGATGCCAGCCTGGGGCAGTGCTGCCGGTCAGTGCGATCGGCGCACACGCCCGAGTCGCGAGACGGTGACGGTGTCGGCTGCCGTGCCTCGTCGCACGATGAGCGTGGTGTTCGCGGCGCCGTAGCCCCGGCCGCTCGGGCCGTAGATGATGGTGTCGCGCGAGGCTTCGAGCGTGATGCCGAGCTCGGCGCCGAACTGGTGGATGAGCACGGTGTCGCGCTCGACGGTCAGGAGCGCCGCGGCCGCGGCGGTGTCGAAGGCGACCACGGCGCGCGCGTCGCGCCGCTGGGCCGCCGAGCGGGCGGCGCGGAGCGTGGCGACGATCTCGGTGACACCGTCGCGGACGATCGCGTGATCGCGCGCTTGTTGCACGCGTGGCGCCGCGAGGGCGGTAAGCGTCCCCGTGATGGTCAGCACGATCAGCAACTCGGGCAGGGTGTGGCCGGCGGGCATGCGGTCTCCTGGTTCGGTGGCGGGTATATTGCGTGCCGGCCGCCGGGGGAGTGGCATCGAACGTCGGCACAGCGCATCGTTTCACCTCCTTGAACGCGCCGGGATACCGTGAAGATCACGATCGAATACTGCACGATCTGAAACTACGAACCACGCGCCACCGGTCTGGCGGCGGAGATCAAGGCGAAACACCCCGACGCGACCATCGAGCTCGTGCCGTCGAAGGGCGGGCGTTTCGAGGTGTCGATGGACGGGCGGGCGATCTTCGAGAAGTCGAAGGTCGGCCGGCATGCGGAACCGGGGGAGATCCTGGCCAAGATCGCGGCCGCCGCAAAGGGCGCCCAGGGCGGGAAATGAGGGCGCGGCTGGGTATGGCGCTTTTTCGAGTTCGCGGGGTATGCTTGGACGTGCCCGGAGGGTCGGGCGACGAGGAGAAGCAATGACAGTCCGGTGGTTGGTCGTTGGCGTTTGGAACCTCACGGTGTTGGTCGCGAGCCCCGCGGGCGCCCAGAGCGCGTCGGGGAGTTCCGCCGTGCCGGACGGCTTCAAGCCGCCGGCGGGGATGTGCCGCATCTGGATCGACGGCGTGCCCGCGGACCGGCAGCCCGCGCCCACCGATTGTGCGACGGCGGTGCGCCGCCGGCCGGCGAACGCGCACGTCGTGTTCGGCGATCAGCCGGCCGCGAGCGTTTCGACGCCGGGCAATCCGGCGCCGTCGAATGCGTCGTCGTCCGTGCCCGCGTCGGCCGCGCCCCTCTCGGTGCATGAGACGGCGGCGCCGGACGTGAAGCCCGAGTTCAAGAGCGAACCGCGTCCCGCCGGCATGGGCGGCGGGCCGACGCCGGTCGCGAACTTCGGCGCGGGCGCGCCACCCGCTTTCATCGTGCACACCGCGCCGCGTCCGGCGAGCCACGCGCCGGCGCCCCCGACGGCGGCGCGTCCGGCCGCACCGCATGGCGGCCAGACCTCGGCGACGCAGAAGTCCACGGCCCCCGTGCCCGTGAAGCATCCGCCGCGCGGCCACTGAGCAGCGAGCAGCGACGGGTCCGCGACCCGTACCTCCCACTCGATCATGACGCGTTCGTCGCCGCGAGACCCGCGACCGGACGCGTCATCGTCATCGCGCCCACGCGCGCGGCGTGCGAGACGATCGAGATGGCGCTGCACCTGCACCTCGACACGCTGCTCGAGCGCGAACACGGCGATGAGATCCGCGCCCTCGCGGGCGCCGGGAGCGGGTTCGGCATCGTCGCCGGCACCGGTACGGGCAAGACGCTCGCGATCCGCCCGATCGCGGAGACGATCCTCGGCACGACGGCGCTGAGGGTGGGCGTCGTCAATCGCGAGCGCGAGGCGACGCCGGACACGCCGACCTGGAACGTCGTGATCGTCACCACGGGCATCGCCCGGCGCTGGTTCCAGGACGGCGACATCCTGCTGCGCGACACGCTGCTCGTGGACGAGATCCATCAGACCAGTGCGGAGCTCGAATTGTGCCTCGCGCTCGGCAAGCGCGTCGGCTGCCGGTTCATCTGGCTCTCGGCGACCGTGGATCCGTCGTTCTACGCGAAGTACCTGGACAGCGCGGCGGTGCTCGAGACGCGCGCGTTCGATCCGTCGAAGGCGGCGCGCGTGACCGTGGTGGACCGGCGGCCGCTGGATTTCATGGATGAGAAGTGGCTCGCGCAGATGACGCGCGAGCGGCGCGGCGTGGGCGTCTTCCTGCCGACGCGCGCGGGCGTGGAAGAAGTGGCGGAGCTGGTGCGGCGCCGAGCGCCGAAGATCACCACCGCGTTCTACCACGGCGGTGAGCCGGTGCGCGTGATCCGCCCGTTCCTCGAGGGCGAGGTGCCCAAGCCGTACCTGCTCGCGATGACGGCGGCGGGACAGAGCGCGCTGAACGTATCGGGGCTCGACACCGTGGTGATCGACGACACACGGTTCTCGAACCTCATCGAACGCGGGAAGAACGTGCTCACGCGCACGCATCTGGGCGCGAACGAGATCCTCCAGATGGCGGGGCGCGTGCACGGACGCGTGGAGGGCGGCCGGGTCTTCATGCTGAGCGACCGGCAGATCGATTTCAATTCGCTGAAGCCGGTGGCGCCCGAGTTCCAGCTGGCCGGGGATTCCGAGCGCGTGGCGCTCACGAGCGCGGCGCTGGGCGTGCGCGCGGACGAGCTCGATCTGCCGGTGCCGCTCGACAAGGGCGCGTACCGGCGCGCGATGGCACTGCTGGAATCGCGCGGCATCATCGAGAACGGGCGGCTGTCGCGCTACGGCAAAGCGGTGGAAGCGATGCCGGTGGAGCGCGCGTGGGCGGAGCTGCTCGTGCACGCGGAGGAGGAGCTGGTGCCGTTCGTCGCGGTGATGGCGAGCATCGAGAGCCTGCACCGCATGACGCGCGACGAGCGCGATCTCGAGGGATTGATCGTGCCGGGGAGCGACCACCTCACGTCGTACAACCTGTACGTGGACGCGTACCGCGCGCACGGCTACGTGGGCAAGGTGTTCGATCTGCCGCGGCATCTCTTCCACGACGAGATCCAGGAGTGGGCGGAGGCGCGCGGCGCGCTGGTGAAGAGCGTGGAGGACGCGGCGCTGGGGATGGCGAGCGTGTACCGCGCGCTCGACATGCCGCTGCCGCGCGAGATGCGATACGCCGACGACGCGGTGCAGCGGAAGTTCGGCGACCTGCTCGCGCGCTTCATGCCGTTCGACCTGGTGATCGACGAGCAGACGGCGGACGGCGGCGACGTGCGCGTCTCGAAGACGAGCGTGTGCGGCACGTGGGGGGCGATCGCGGGGACGCTGCGTTATTTCGCCGACCGGTCGGGCGTCCCGCGCGCGGCGATCGAGGGCACGCAGGTGGCCTTCGACCTGGTGCGCCGCTACGCGACGCAGGGCGACGCCGAACTCGTGCTCGACTGGCACCGGAAGAAGGATCCCCTGCTGCTGCGGCGCCGGCTCGCCTACTTCGGATTCGAGCTGGGGCGCGAGCAGGAATCGATCGATGTGTTCCCGCCCGAGCTCGCGGCGAAGGCGCGGCATGCGCTGGCGGAATCGCTCGCGCGCGAGGAGGCGCGGCACCCCGCGGTGAAGCGGAACCACGACGGGATCGACGAGGCGCGGGAACTGTGGCGGCGCAGCGGCGGCGCGACGCCACGCCTCAGCATGGCCGATCTCACCGCAATGTACGAGGCGAAGCTCGGCGGCGTGAACTCGCTGGATGATTTCCGCGCGGCGGACCTGACACTCGACCTGGGCGGACGCGTCGCGCCCGCGGACCGCGCGCGCTGGATGGCGCTGCCGTCGGAAGTCATGGTGCGCGACCGGGAAGTGGACATCGAGTACGACGTGGAGGAGACGCCGGATGGAAGGCCGCTCGGCGTGGCGCGGCTGCGGCTGCCGGAGAAGGTGGCGCGCTCGCTGCACGAGGCGGAGCTGCCGGTGCTCGACCGGCCGCTGCGCTTCGTCGTCACTCGCGGGCAGCGCGGCGCGGCGCGCGGCAGCACGCTTGATGAACTGCAGGAGGTGCTCGACCGTCCGTGGACCGATCTGGAAGTGGAGCGGGACGCGGCGCGGCCCTCGCGGCGCGAAGAGCGGCGCGACAAGGTGAAGCGGCACGACCGCGGAGGATACGGGGGCCGCGGCGGGAAGGGCGGCGGGAAGCGCGGCGGGAAGGGCGGCGGCCGGCGCGGCCGCCGCTGAACGCTAGGCCGGCGGCGGCGCCGCGGAGACCGGCACCGGCGCGTGCGCCGGCACGCTGTACGTCTCCGTCTTGAACGCCGTGAAGCCGCGCTTGAGGTAGTTCGGCAGCGCGGCCGGATTGTCGAGTGTGCAGGTGTGCAGCCAGACACGCTTCGCCTTGAGCGCCCAGGCGCGTTCCACCGCCGCGCTCAGCATTTGCTTGCCGAAGCCGCGGCCCACGAACTCCGGCATGAGACCGAAGTAGACGATCTCCACGCTGTCGTCGCCGCGGCGCTCCAGCTCGAAGTAGCCGGCGGGCGTGCCCTCGGCATACAGCACCCAGATCGAGACGCCCGGCGTGTCGAGGCGCGCGCGGCACTGCTCGTCGCTCCAGACCAGCCGGTCGCGCCAGTGATACTGGTGGCCCACTTCGCGGTAGAGATAGCGGAAGAAGGGAACGGTGCACGCGGAGGCGTGCTCCACGCGCGCGCGACGATCCAACGGCGCCGCGTTCAGCTGCGACGGCGAATTCATCTCGAGGTACGTCCTGACGACATCGACGTCGGTCATGTGCTTCGTCGGGTTCGGGATTCGGGACTCGGGATCCGGGACTATCTGGCGGAGCGGGCGCGGCGGTGACGCGCGGCCTTCGCGCGATTGCCGCAGCTCTTCATGTCGCACCAGCGGCGGCGGCCGTTCTTGGTGTCGTCATGGAAGACGCGCGAGCATCCCGGGTCGGCGCAGCGGCGGACGCGTGGCAGTTCGCCGAGCACGAGTGCGTCGGCGGCGGATTCGACGACGGGGATCATCAGGCCGGCGAAGGCGTCGCCGCCCGGCACGAAGCTCCGCACGAACGCGCCATCGTCGCGGGACTCCACGCGCCGGGTGCCGGCGCTCCGGCCGAGCACGCGGTTGATCTCATCGAGCGCATCCTGCACCACGAGCGGCTGCTGCACGCCGCGCTCCGCGAGCGCGCGCAGCGACGCGCGCACGCGGCGCGCATCGGCGAGCGCGGCGCTGGCGCCGGCAGGCTGCTCGCGCGCGCGCCGGATCATCGCGGCGGCGCGCTCGCCATCGAGCACGCCGGCGGCCTTGAGCCAGAGCGCGAGCGCGTCGAAGTCGCGCAGCGCGTCCACGCGCGCGTTGCGGTGCGTGTCATCGGTGTTGACGAAATCGAGCCAGAGCCGGTCGGCGAGGAAGATCCACGGCATGCTGCGACGTTACCGGGCGGCACGGTTCGCGGCAAGGCGTTGCGCGAGCCGCGTTCCGCGCGCCTCGGCCGGGCACGCGGCACGCGGATCGGATTCGAGATAAGTTCCGGTCATGCCGCCAAAACCGTTCATTCTCTCGGAGTACGTCCGCTGGGGCGACATCGATCTCGCGGGGATCATCTGCTACGGCGCGTACCTGCGCTTCAGCGAGTTGTCCGAGTCGGAGATCTTCCGCGCGGCGGGGCTGCCGTTCAGCGAGAATGTTCGAGCGCTACAATGTGTGGATGCCGCGAAAGGTGATGCACGCGGAATTCTTCGCCCCAGCGCGGCTGGATGATCATCTGCGTGTGGTCACGTATTTCAGCCACATGGGCCGTACATCGCTCACGATCAATTTCGATGTGATGAACGCCGACGCGAGCCAGCTGCACGCGGCCACGCACCAGGTGCTCGTCTGCGTCTCGCGCGCCGGATTCACGAAGATGCCGCTGCCCGACGGGATCCGCCGCGCGCTCGAGTCCTTCGCGCTGGACACCGCCGCGGCGCGCGCCGCCGCGCGGGCGGTCTACGCCTCGAGCGCGTCCTCGGCGTAGGTCAGCCAGCCGGCGTTCTCCTCGGCCACGAGCTCCACCTGCGTGCCGAAGGGGAGTGTGAGGTTCGGCGCCTCGTGCCCTGCGGGGAAGTCGGCGAGGATCGGCACGTCGAGATCGGCGAAGAGATCGAGGATGAAGTTCTCGAAGTCATCTTCCTCGGAGCGATCGATCGGCAGCTGCCCGATCACGATCCCCTTCACCCGCTTGAGCAGCCCCGCGGCGCGGAGATGCACGATCCGTTCGTCGAGCACGCTCATGGGGTCGCGCGTCTCCTCGAGGAAGAGGATCGCGTCGCGCGTGTCCACCTCGTAGGGCGTGCCGATGCTCTGCTGTACGAGGGACAGGTTGCCGCCGGTCAGGCGTCCGGTGGCGGTGCCCTTTCGCACGACGGTCGCGATCCCCTTGCCGAGTTTCGCCGTGGGGCGCGGCGTGGTGAGCGACGCGATGAACGACGCCATCGTCGGGTCGCGCGTGGTGGGGATGAGGTCGTCCACCGTGGGGCCGTGGAAGGTTCGCAGTCCCGCGCGCTTCATCATCCAGAGGTGCAGCGCGGTGACGTCCGAGTAGCCGATGAACGGCTTCGGATCGTTCCGGAAGAGGTCGGCCTCGAGGTAGGGGATCATGCGCGTCGCGCCGTAGCCGCCGGTGGCGGCGACGACCGCCTTCACCGTGGGATCGAGCCAGACGCTCATGAAGTTCTCGGCGCGGCGCTCGTCCTCCACGCGCTTGAATCGACGGTCGCCGGTGATCTCGGGGTCCAGCAACACTTTGAATCCCGCGTGTTCCAATGCCTTCACGCCGCGCAGGAGCCACGGCGCCTTGGGCGTGTAGCTCGGCGTGACGACGCCGATGGTGTCGCCCTTCACGAGCGCGCGGGGGCGGAGCAGTGGCGGCGGCGGGGCGGCGGAGACCATGGCCGGATGCTAGCGCACGGCGAGGGTCGCGGGTACCGAAGGCGGGCCAAACAAGCGCCCACCAGTAGGGTCGTCTTTGCCACACGTCAACCACCACACGCGCCTCTGCTGTTTTCACGCTAGATTTCGCCGTATGACGGGCTCGTCCAATTATTTCCGGAAGGGATTCGGCCTCAAGGCGGAGGTGCAGGAGACGCTGGTCGCCGACTACGCCGGCCATCTCGTGGACCTGCTGCGGGAGCGCGCGTACACGCTCACCGCCGGCGACACCACGATCCGGCTGGCGCACGAGTTCGGCTTCTGCTACGGCGTGGAGCGCGCCGTGGAGTACGCCTACCAGACGCGCCGCAAGTTCCCGGACCGCCGGGTCGTGCTCGTCGGCGAGATCATCCACAACCCGCACGTGAACGCGAAGCTTCGCGCGATGGGCGTCGAGATCCTCGAGCCGGCGGACGGCGCATTCGACTATTCGCACATCGCGCCCGCGGACGTGGTGATCCTGCCGGCGTTCGGCGTGACGATGAAGGATTTCGCCACGCTCCGCGCCACCGGCTGCGTGATGGTGGACACGACCTGCGGCTCGGTGCTCAACGTCTGGAAGCGCGTCGAGAGCTACGCGCGCGACGGCTTCACGTCCGTGATCCACGGCAAGTACTATCACGAGGAGACGCGGGCGACGGCGTCGCAGGTGGAGACGCATCCCGGCGGCCACTACCTCGTCGTGCGCGACATGGCCGAGGCGCGTGTGGTGTGCGACTTCATCGAAGGGCGCGGCACGCGCGAGGAACTGCTCGCGCGCTTCGCGGCCGCGGTGTCGCCCGAGTTCGATCCCGCGGCGCACCTCGAGCGGATCGGCGTCGCGAACCAGACGACGATGCTCGCGCGCGAGTCGCTGGCGATCGCCGAGGAGATCGGACTCGCGATGGAGCGCGCGCACGGCGCGGCGTGGCGCGCGTCGCACTTCCGCAGCTTCGACACGATCTGCAGCGCCACGCAGGACCGGCAGGATGCGGTGCAGGCGCTGCTCGCGGAGCCGCTGGACGTGATGGTCGTGATCGGCGGCTACAACTCCAGCAACACGATCTCGCTGGCCGCGATCTGCGCCGAACGGGTGACGACGTACCACATGGAGGATGCGACCGCGATCGATCCGGAGCGCGGCACGGTGCGGCACAAGCCGATCGGGCGCGCCGGCGAGGCGGAGCGCGCGGCGTGGCTGCCGGCCACCGGCCCGCTGCGCGTGGGGATCACGGCCGGCGCGAGCACGCCGAACAACAAGATCGGCGACGCCGTCGCGCGCATCTTCGCGACGCGCGGCATCGACCCGTCCGCGATCGCGTGAAGGCGGCCCCCGCGCCGGCCTACGGCACCGCCGAGCTGCAGGCCGGCGGATCCACCGTGGTCATCGCACCGGCGCTGGGCGGGAAGATCGTCTCGATGCGGCTCGGCGGGCGCGAGTGGCTCTGGAGCGATCCGAAGTCGCCGCACCGCGCCGGCGAGTTCCCCGACAGCGGGGGCTACGATGAGCGCTTTCCCACGGCGGCCGCGTGCAATCTGCCGGCGATCACCGGCCGCTACTCGGCGCTCCATTTGCCGAACGCGTACAGCGGACTCGCGCTGCCGGAGCACGGCGAATTGTGGAATCAGCCCACGACGTTCTCGCTCGAGACGCGCAATGACGGCGTGTTCGCGACCTGCGGGTGGGTGAGCGAGCGGATGCCGTACCGGTTCGCGCGCGGTCTGCACGTGACCGCGGACGGGCGCGTGCTGATGCGCTACGCCGTGAAGAACGACGGCCTGGACCTGCTGCCGTATCTCTGGAGTGCGCAGCCGCTGTTCGCGCTCACGAAGCATACGCGGATCGAGCTGCCGGACGGCGCGCGCGTGCGGGTGTGGCGGCAGCACGGGGTGGACCTCGGCGGCGTGGGCTCGGAGAGCCGGTGGCCGCGCATCGCGTCGGCGGGGAAGCTGCACGATCTGTCGCGGCCGGACGGGATCGCGCGGCGATTCGCGTACCGCGTGTTCGTGGACACGCCGGCGGGGCACGTCGCGCTGATCGAGGAGGATGCGCGCCTCGACATGTCATTCGACGCGGCGCTCGCGCCGTTCGTCGCGATCTGGGTGAACCGGAAGGGATGGTCGGCGAGCTCGAAGCGGAAGCCGCCGGTGCATCTCTCGATCGGTCCGAGCAGCGGCGCGCCGGACTCGCTCACGGAGGCGCTCGGCACCTGGAAAAGCGCGTCATGGCTCGAGCCCGGCGAGACGAAGGAGTGGACCGTCGCCTGGAGTTCGACGAGTGTGTAGGACGTAGGTCTCGCTCGGCGCGGGGCGGCGTGACTCCATGCACTGATCGGCGGGCGGCGGGCCCCGCCTCGGCGGCCGACGCTCAAACCGCTTCGAGCTTCGCGCAAACTGCGCGCGAATCTCTCGCTTTTCGCTGAGGCCGCCTCCGGCGGAGCCCGCCGCCCGCCTCTACGTCCCGTGAACTACACCCACTCGCGCCTTTCAGGCCGCGATGACCTCCAAAGCGCGAGCCACCCTTGGCGGCGGACACCGCCTCGGTGCGCCGTGCAACTCGCGGTCGCGGGCAAACTGCAAACCGCGCGGGAAGTGAGTGTTGAGTTCGCGGAGAGAAAGGAGCGAGGCCACCCCCGGCGAGGCCGCCTCAGCGAGAAGCGAGAGACTCGCGGCGCAGTTCAGCCGCGAGGCTCGAAGCGGTTCGAGCGTGGGCGGCTCGAGCCGGGGGTGGCCTCGCGACGGACCCACCGAGGAGTCCCCTACTCGCTGCTTACTTCGCGAGATTGAAGTTCACGTACTCCGATTCCTCGGTGACATCGCGCACGATGTACGGCTGCAGCCAGTCGGGCGGCACGGGCTGCACGTCCGCGCTGGGGAGCTCGATCTCGGCGAGCACCAGGTCGCGGTCCACGAAATGATCGATCTCCCACGCGAGATCGCCGTCGGACACGCGGTGGCGTTGCTTGTGCACACGCTTCCCCTCCGTGAGCGGCCACATCGTCTCGAACACCTCGCGCGTCGTCTCTTCCTCGAGCTCCGTGCGCACGAGGCCCGCGCCCGTCTTCACGGTGCGGTACCAGCGCACGCTCTCCGGCGTGGTCACGCGGCGCAGCCGCTCGATGAGCCGCGTGCCGGGGATGTAGCCCTGCTCGATCTCTTCCGCCGCCACGCCCGCGGCCGCGGCCGGGAAATGATTCAGCAGGTATTTCCGCTCGATCTCGAGCAGCGGCTTCGCCCGCGCGCCGATCGAGTCGGCCACCCGCTCCGCGTTGGCGAAGAAGTCCACGGCGCGCCCGCCGAGCCATTCGTCCTGCACGCGCTGGAACGCGGCCTCGCCGCTCACGCGAACGCGCTCGCCCAGCGCGAGCAGACCCGGGCTGCGGGTCGCGCCGGTGCACGCGCTTCGCGGCGCCCGTGTGGCTGCCGTGCGCGACCACCGCGAGCGTCTCACGCCGCGCGTGCTCGCCGGCGGCCGCCGACGCCGCCGCGACGAGTTCCGGCGCGAAGACGTGCGCATCGTGCAGCACGCCGAGCTGGTCCTGCAGCGCGCTGAGTCTCGCGCTCAACTCCGCGGCGCCGGGCACGAGATCCGACACCGGGTCGAGCAGATAGCGCAGCCGCTTCGCGATGATCCGGGCGCGGTGCGCATCCGCCTCGTCGGCCGCGCTGCGCACGGCATCGAGGGCGAGGCGCAGCTCCTCGATCTTCCGCCGCGCGCCGAGGGCCATGACGGCGGCGAAGGGCGGATCGGCGTACGAAGGTCCGGCGAGCACTGGTGCGTCGTAGCGCGCGAGCCGCCGGCGCACACGATGCGCGAGATGCGGGAAGGTGCTGCCGATCGCGCGCTCGAGGCGCGCGTCCGCCGCCGCCTTGCGTTCGGCGAGGCGCGCGCGGATCGCGTCGAGACCGATGCGGAGCCGCGGCGTGAGCGTGGCCCGCTGCGCCTCGAGCCACGCGAGGTGCACTTCGAGGTCGCGGCTCTCGCCGGTGGCGCGCGCGAGATCGCGCAGCCGGCGGAAGGTCCCGGCGCCGATGCTGTTGGCCAACGACTCGCGGTACGCGCGGAGTACGCTGCGCAGCCGCCGCAGCGCGACGCGGAAATCGTGCAGCGCCTCGACGTCCTCCGCGTGCCCGAGACGCACGCGCGCATCGAGCAGCCGGTCGAGCCGCTCGAGCGCGACGAGGCGCGCGCCCTGCGGCGCGGGCAGATCGACGAGGTCGGCCGGCAGCGCCACGGCTACTTCACCGCGAGCCGGCGCATTTGCCGCGGCGTGAGCGCCCACATGAGCACGCCGGTGCCGCCGGCCGGCACGCCTTCGAATTCCATCGCCAGCGCCGCGCCCTTCTTGAAGTCGATCACCGAGCGCGGCTGGCCGGTGAGCAGCCAGCTCGCCACTTCGCTCAGGTGCGGCTCGTGGCCCACCACCGCCACCACCGGCACGCTCTTCACCTCGCGCAGCCACGCCGCGAACTTCTCGCCGCTCTCGGTGGGCACCAGCTCGTGGATGATCACCGTCTTCGGGTCCTTGTACGCGGCGCCTACGATCTTCGCCGTTTCCACGGCGCGCACGTAGGGGCTCGTCGCGATGAGATTGATCTCAGGCAACACCTCACGCAGTCCCTTCACGCCGCGCTTCATCTTCTCCACGCCATCGTCCGTGAGCGGACGCTGGGCGTCGGGCCGGCCGGTGAGGGCGAACTCCTTTGGATCCTCGGCGATCGCGTGGCGGATGAAGATCAACTGCATGGCGGCTCTCCCGGGCGGCGCGGTGGGCGATGAAAGGAGGATGTCGCATTGCACGCGCGGAGTCCAGCGTTGCGCTTGACGTGCGGCGGCCCTCCGGACAATCTCCGAATCCCCATGCGACCGCGCCCATGAGCCCCGCCCGCGACGCCCTGCGCGAGACGTTCGCGCAGCTCGATGCGCTGCGCGCCACCGAGCGGCGCGTGGCGATGGCCACGCTCGTCACCGCCAAGGGCGCGACGCCGCGGAAGGAAGGGGCGAAGATGTGGGTGGGCGAGGGCGGGCGGATCCTCGGCGCCGTCACGATCGGCGGCTGCATCGATGCGCGCGTGGTGGAGGAGAGCGAGGCCGTGCTCGCGAACGGCGCGCCGCGGCTGGTCACGATGTCGCTGAGCGATGCGGACGCCTGGGAGATCGGGTTCACGTGCGGCGGCGAGGTGGAGGTGCTCATTGAACCGGTCGCGCTCGACGATCCCACCGATCCGGTCATGCGCGCGTACGACGCCGTGCGCGCGGCGCGTGCCGAGGGGCGCCGTGCGGTGATCGCCGCGCCGCTCCGGGGCGGTGTCGCGCGCGTCGTCCTGCGCGAGGACGATTCGCGGAACGGCACGCTCGGCCGCGCCGACCTCGATGGCGGCGCCGGCGTGGCCGCGCGGGAAGTGCTCCGCGGCGGTGCATCGCGCGTGATCACGATCGATGAAGCGCCATTCTTCTTCGAACTCCACGCGCCGCCGAGCGCGCTGATCGTGTTCGGCGCGGGACACGTCGCGATCCCGCTGGTGGCCATTGCCCACACGCTCGGCTGGCGCACCCTGCTCGTGGACGCGCGCGAACGCTACGCGACGCGCGAACGGTTCCCGGAGGCCGATGAGATCCGCACCGGCATCCTCGGCGACATTGCCGCGTCGCTGACGTACGACCGGAGCACGTCGGTGGTGCTCACCGCACACGACTACAAATTCGAGGTGCCGGTACTGCGCGAGGTGCTGCGCCGCGAGCCCGCGTACATTGGCCTGCTCGGCAGCCGGAAGCGCGGGCGCGCGGTGCTCGACTTCCTCGCGCAGGAGGGATTCGGCGCGGAGGATCTCGCGCGCGTGCACGTTCCGGTGGGACTGGACCTGGGCGCGGAGACGGCGGCCGAGATCGCGCTGGCGACGGCGGCGGAGATCATGGCCGTGCGCAACGGACGGAGCGGCGAGCCGCTCAGCGGGCGCGGGTGATCGCGGCGATCGTGCTCGCGGCGGGCGCGTCCACGCGCTTCGGCGCGCAGAAGCTGCTGGCGCCGCTCGGCGGCGCGACCGTGGTGCGCAGCGCGGTGTCGCGCGCGGTGGAGGCGGGCGTGGAGGACGTCATTGTCGTCGGGGGCGCCGATGCGGCGGCGGTGACCGCGGCGCTCGACGGGCTGCCGGTGCGGGTGATCGTCAACGCGAACGCGGCCGCGGGGATGAGCACCTCGCTCGCGGCGGGCGTGGCGGCGTGCGCGCCGGGAACGACGGCGGCGCTCGTGGCGCTCGGCGACCAGCCGCTCGTGCCGGCGGAAGCGTACGCCGCGGTGCTGCGCGCGTATCGTGCCGGAGGGGCGTCGATCGTGGCGCCGCGTTACACTGCAGGAGTGCGCGGGCACCCGGTGCTCTTCGACGCGACCGTGTTCACGGAGCTGGGCGCGCTGCGCGGCGACCGCGGCGCGCGCGAAGTGATCGAGCGGGATGCGCGGCGGGTGCGGATCGTGGACGTGCCGCTGCCGGCGCCCATCGATGTCGATGACCCGGCCGCGCTCGCGGCGCTCGCACCTTAGCAGACAGGAGCAGACGCAGATGGAGTTCCGCCACACCGCTTCGGCGACGATCGCGCTGGCTCTGCTCGCGGCAACACTCGCCGCGCAAGCGCCGGCCCCGCCGCCATCGAAACATTCGCTCACGGTGGAGGAGGCGATCGCCGTGCGCATGGTCTCCGATCCGCAGATCTCGCCGGACGGCGACGCGATGCTCTACGCGGTCACCACCACCGATCTCGCCGCGAACTCGCGGACCACCACGAGTTACGTGACCGCCGCGAACTTCGCGGCGGCCAAGGCGTTCCCCGATGAGGCGTCGCACGCGTCCGGGGCGCGCTGGTCGCCCGACGGCAAGCGCGTCGCGTACATCGCCGGCGGGCAGCTCTGGATCGCCGATGCGAACGGCTCCAACCGCACCCAATTGACGAAGCTCGCCGGCGGCGCGAGCGGGCCCGTGTGGTCGCCGGCCGGCAACCGGATCGCCTTCACGTCGGCGGTCACGCCGTCGTGCGACACGGACGCGTGCAACGCGGACCAGGCGAACGCGATGGCGGCGAGAGTGGTGAAGGCGCACGTGGCGGACTCGCTCTTGTACCGCCATTGGAACGCGTGGGACGATGGCACGCGCCAGCATCTCTTCGTGATCGGCACCGACGGTTCGGCCGCGGTGGATCTCACGCCGCACGCGCCGTACGATGTGCCGCCCGGCCCGTTCGGTTCGAGCGACGGGTACGCCTTCTCGCCCGATGGCCAGGAGCTCGCGTACACCGCGAAGGACCAGGGGCGCGCCAACGCCTGGAGCACGGACGTCAATGTCTACACCGTGCCCGCGGCCGGCGGCGCTCCCACGGTGATCACCGCGCAGAACGCGGGCGCCGACGAGAATCCCGTGTACTCACCGGACGGGAAGTGGATCGCGTACCACTCGCAGGCACGCGCCGGTTTCGAATCCGACCGCTGGCGCTTGATGCTGTACGACCGCGCGTCGAAGCAGTCGCGCGAACTGCTCCCGCAGTGGGACCGCAACGCCGACCGCTATCTGTTCACGCCCGACGGCAAGTCGCTGCTCATCGAAGCCGTGGATGCGGCGCGCACGAAGATCTTCCGCGTCGCGCTCACCGACGGTGCGAACGGCCGGCCGGCCGTCGAGGGCGCGCCGGTGGCGATCGTCTCGGAGCGGAACAACGCGTCGCTGACGATCGACCGCGGCGGCCGCGCGATCGGCTGGTTGCGCGACGCGATCGATCATCCCCCCGACGCGTACGCGGCGGCGCTCGGCGCCGGCGGCATCTCCGGCGTGCGCGAGGTGACGCGCGCGAACGATTCACTGCTCGCCGCGGTGCGGCTGTATCCCGCCGAGGACTATTGGTTCAAGAGCGTGCGCGGGGACAGCGTGCAGGGGATGATCGTGCGGCCGCCGCAGTGGGCGCCGGGCGCGTCATATCCGGTGGTGCTGCTCATCCACGGAGGACCGCAGGTGCCGTGGCTCGACAGCTGGACCCGCCGCTGGAACGCGGAGTTGTTCGCGGCGCCGGGATATGGCGTGGTGCTGGTGAATCCGCGCGGCTCGCCCGGTTATGGACAGAAGTTCGTCGACGGCGTCTCGCACGAATGGGGCGGCGCGGCGTACGCGGACCTGATGAACGGATTGGACGCCGCGCTCGCACGATTCACGTGGCTCGACGGCACGCACGCGGCGGCGGCGGGCGGGTCGTACGGCGGGTACATGGTGAACTGGATCGCGGGGCACAATACGCGGTTCAAGGCGCTGGTGTCGCACGCGGGCGTGTACGATCTCGAAGCGGCGGCCGGCGCGACCGACGAGGAATGGTTCACCGACTGGGAGTTCACCGCGCCGTACTGGGATCCGTTGGCGATGGCGACGCAGTACCGCACCTGGTCGCCGCATCTCTACGCGAAGGACTTCCACACGCCGATGCTGGTGATCGCGGGCGAGCGGGATTATCGCGTGCCGTACACCGAGAGCCTTTCGCTGTTCGCGGCGCTGCAGCGGCAGGGCGTGCCGTCGCGGCTCATCGTCTTCCCCGACGAAGGGCACTGGATCCTGAAGCCGCAGAACCAGCGCTTCTGGTGGGGCGAGGTGCAGGGGTGGCTGGCGCGTTACTTGAGCGACGCGCGCACGCCCTAACCATTGCGCCCCGTCGAATCGGGTGTGCATCGTTGAACCGGGATCGGCACCGCGTCTCTAGGTGGAGGGAGTAGCCATGTATCGCATGAGCGGACCGGCCATGTTGCTGGCGTTGGCGGCGTGCGCCTCGGCGAGCACGGGGGGCGGCGACGCGCCGTACGTGACGCAGCAGGTGCACGAGCAGCAGATCAACAACGGCAGCGGCACCGCCGACCCCATCACGAGCGTCGATTCGAAGGACGTGATGCTCGCGACGATCCTGTCGCCGGTCGACTCCGTCTGGAACGTCCTGGGATCGGTGTTCCTCGATCTCGGGGTCGAACCGCAGACCGTGGACCCCGCGCAACACTATCTGGCGAACACATCGTTCCGGGTGCCGGGCACCTTGGGCGGCGTGAGCGTCAGCCACTATCTGGATTGCGGGGCGAACATCTCCGGCGTGGTGGCACAGAATTCGCAGATCACGATGTCGCTCACCGTGCAGGTCGTGAAGGACTCGAGCAGCGTGTCGACCCTCAAGTCACAGGTGGACGGATACGCCGTGCAGCGCGGATTGCAGGCGCAGAAGGTGCTATGCGCGACCACGGGGCAGCTGGAAGCGCGTATCGCGCGCATGGTGACGGACGAGCTCAAGCACCGTGGGAAGAATTGAGATGGGGGTCCGCGCCGCGATGACCGCGGCGGCCTCCCTCGCGACCGCGGCCGCGTGCGCGAGCGCCGGCCAGCTCGAGGCGCGCATCACGCGCATGGTCACCGATGCGATCGCGCACCGCGGCAAGAAGTGATCCGGACGTCCACCCTCAGCACTCCAGGCATGCCAAAGGATTACCCCGATCATCATGACGCGGAGCTGCTGCTCCAGCTGTACGACCTGCGCCGGGAAACGTCGCTGCGCGAGGCGCGCACCACGATGGTGACGCAATTCCTGCCCAAGAGCTTCGAGGAGCTCAAGACGATCGCGACGAGCACCGCGCATCCGCAGAACCAGGCGTTCCGGCAGGCATCGACCTACTGGGAGATGGTGTACGGGATGGCGAAGCACGGGATCATCCACGCGGACTTCCTCATGGAGAACGCGGGGGAGGGGCTCATCATCTACGCGAAGTCGCTGCCGTGGCTGAAGCAGCTGCGCGAGGAGACGGGGCGGCCCTTCCTGGCGAACGCGGAGTGGGTGGCGGCGAACAGCGAGAACGCGAAGAAGACGCTCGCGCGCTTCGTGGCGTCGGTCGAAAAACAGCGCGCCGCGAAGTGACCGCGCCGCCGGTGTCCGGCGCGCCGCCCGCGCCGGGCGCTCCGAAGAAGAAGATCAACATGAGCAACGCGTGGCAGGAAGCGCGCGAGTTGATCTGGGCGCACCGGTGGAAGGTGGCGCTGGGTTTCGTGGTCGTGCTCATCAACAGCGCCGCGAGCTTCGTGCTCCCGTCGAGCACGAAGTTCCTGATCGACAACGTCATCGGAAAGCATCGCCCCGATCTCCTGAAGTGGATGGCGCTGGCCATCGCCGGCGCGACGGTCGTCCAGGCGATCACCAGCTTCACGCTCTCGCAGGTGCTCGGCGTCGCCGCGCAGCGCGCGATCACCGACATGCGGAACGACGTCGAGGCGCACGTGCTGCGCCTGCCGATCGCCTACTTCGACTCGACGAAGAGCGGCGTCCTGATCTCGCGCATCATGACCGACGCCGAGGGGATCCGGAACCTGGTCGGCACCGGCCTCGTGCAGCTGGTCGGCGGCATCGTCACCGCCGTCATCGCGCTCGGCGTCCTCTTCTACCTCAACTGGCGCCTGACCGTCGCTCACGCTGGTCATCCTCCTGACGTTCGGCGGCGGGATGGCGTTCGCCTTCAAGCGGCTGCGGCCGCTCTTCCGCGAGCGCGGCCAGATCAACGCCGAGGTGACCGGCCGGCTCGGCGAAGCGCTCGGCGGCGTCCGCATCGTGAAGTCGTACGTCGCCGAGAAGCGGCGAGAAGAGTCGTCTTCACGCGCGGCGCGCACCAGCTGTTCCGCAACGTCGCGCAGTCGATCACCGGCGTGTCGGCCATCGCGCGCGTTCTCGACGGTGATCGTCGGCGCGATCGGCGTGCTGATGATCATCGGTCGGCGGCGCGCGATCCTGGCACGGCACGATGACGCTCGGCGACTTCGTCATGTACCTGTTCTTCATCGGTGCTCGTGGCGCGCCGCTGGTGCAGATCGCGTCGATCGGCACGCAGGTGAGCGAGGCGTTCGCCGGCCTCGACCGCATCCGCGAGATCCGGATGATGGCGACCGAGGATGCAGGAGGACGCATGCGACGCGCCGCCGTCGACGTCGCACGGGGCGACGTCGCGTTCGAGCACGTCAGCTTCGAGTACAACCCGGGCGTGCCGGTGCTCGACGACGTCTCGTTCCACGCGCCGGCCGGCTCGACGACGGCGCTCGTCGGGTCGAGCGGCTCGGGCAAGAGCACGCTCATCAGCCTCGTGATGGCGTTCAACCGGCCGCGCATCGGGGCGCATCCTGGTCGACGGCCGCGATCTCGACAGCGCTCCGGCTGCGCGACTACCGCGCGCACCTCGGCGTCGTGCTGCAGGACAACTTCCTGTTCGACGGCACCATCGCCGAGAACATCGCGTTGCGCGGCCGCGCGCGAGCACGCGAGGAGATCGCAGGCGGTCGAGCCGCATCGCGCACTGCGACGAGTTCATCGACGGCGTTCGCGACAGGGCTACGAGACGATCGTCGGCGAGCGCGGCGTGAAGCTCTCGGGCGGCCAGCGCCAGCGGGTCGCGATCGCGCGCGCGATCCTCGCCGATCCGCGCATCCTGATCCTCGACGAAGCGACCTCGAGCCTCGACAGCGAGAGCGAGGCGCTGATCCAGGACGGGCTGCGGTCGCTCTGCGCCAGGGGCGCACGACGTTCGTCATCGCGCACCGGCTCTCGACGATCAGAGCGCCGACCAGATCCTCGTGCTCGAGGGCGGCGAGATCGTCGAGCGCGGCACGCAGCCAGGAACTGCTCGCGCTGAACGGCCGCTACCGCCAGCTCTACGACAAGCAGTACGGCTCGAGCAGGACCGGTTCATCAACCCCGGCGAGGACTTCACCGTGCCGGGTGAGACCACGCCCGTGCGCGCGGGTGGGTCGTGACTACTCCTTCCCTCTGAACTTCACTTCGACGCCGTGCCCGCTGCGGCCGTTGATCAGCTCGAAGTAGTAATCGCCGCCCAGCACCACCGCGCGCGCGCTCACGAGCACATAGTCGCCCACCTTCCACGTATCCGACTCGGGGCGCTTCGCGAGCAATACCTCCCACACGGTGCCATCCGCCAGCTTCACGTAGCTGCCGCCGTCGCGCACGTCGGTGATCCGGCTGCCATACTCGGCGCTCGGCGGGCCGGCGTACGACACGCCGCCGTTGTTGTCTGCCGGCGCTTCCGCCGCGGCGGGCGCGCCCGCCTGCGCGCCGTACGACGCCGCGTGCTCCACGATCGTGGTATAGCGCGAGAGCCATGCATTCGAGCGCCGCGCGCTGCTGCGGCGTGAGCGACGCGATCCCCGTCTCGCGCATCTCCGCCGGCGACATCACGTCGCTCATCCGCGGGGCGGATGATGATTGCGCCGCGAGCGCGGGCGCAGCGAAGGCGGCGCTCGCGAGGAGCGCGGCCAGGAGCTTCGTGGAGCGGGTCATTGGAGTTCTCCGGAACGGGGGCATGATGAATACTACCCCATACCCCCTTACCGTTGCATGGCGCACAGGCCCCGAACCGCCGCTCAATGGAAGTCGTGCCCGCGCCATCCCTCCAGCGACACGCCGGGCTTCAGCTCGCGGAAGGTCTCGCCGCGCAGGTTCACCACGCCTTGCTCCACCTGCAGCGTGCCGCGCACGAGGATGAGCGGCGCGCGCGAGATCGATCAGCGCCTGCCGCTCGAACCGCTTGGGCGTGACGACGACATTCACCAGTCCCGTCTCATCCTCCAGCGTGAGGAAGACGAATCCCTTCGCGGTGCCCGGCCGCTGGCGGCAGATGACGAGCCCGGCCGTCCCCACTCCGCGCGTGGCATCGGGGAGCGCGAGCACTTCGCGCGCGCTCAGCACGCCGTTCTCGCGGAGCAGCGCGCGCAAATGCGCCAGCGGATGCCCGTTCAGCGAGAGCCCGGTCATGCGATAATCGGCGGCCGTGATCTCGGCGTCGCTCATCGCCGCCACCGGCGGCGGCACGTCGAGCGAATAGCGGCCCGGCGCGAGCGGCCCCGCATCGCCGCGCTCGGCCTCGAGCATCCGCCAGAGTGCCGCACGCCGCCGCCGCGCGTTCGGTTCATCCGGCACGAAACAGTCGAGGGCGCCGCTCTCCGCCAGCGAGCGGAGCGCGCCGCGGTCCAGACCCGAGCGTCCGAGCAGATCGCCAATGGAGAGAAATGGACCGCCGGCTTCTATCGCCCCTCTTAATCGTTCGCGCGCGCGGCTGCCGAGGCCCCTGACGAGGTGCACGCCCAAGCGGACCGATGGAACTCGGGAGTCGGGAGTCGGGAATCGGGGAGGAATAACAACATTTGTTTTCATACCTTCCCGACTCCCGACTCCCGACTCCCGAACGGCGTTCTCAAGCTTTGTCTCAAACCCCGACACGGTAGCGTCCACCGGCAAGACCTCCACGCCATGCCGCCGTGCGTCCTCGATCAGCGTGCCCACCGAGTAGAACCCCATCGGCTGCGCGTTCAGGATCGCCGCGGTGTACTCCGGCGCGTAGTAGTGCTTGAGATACGCGCTCGCGTACACGAGCAGCGCGAAGCTCGCGGCGTGCGATTCGGGGAATCCGTAATCCGCGAAGGCGTTGATCTGGTTGAAGATCCGGAGCGCGACATCCGGGGCGATGCCGTTGCGCTGCATGCCGTCGAGCATCTTCCGCGCGATCGCCTCCATCCGCTCGTGGCTGCGCTTGTGCCCCATCGCGCGGCGCAGCACGTCCGCCTCGCTCGCGGTGAAGCCCGCCGCGGTGATCGCCACCTGCATCCCCTGCTCCTGGAAGAGCGGCACGCCGAGCGTGCGCTTGAGAATGGGCTCGAGCGACGGATGCGGATACGTCACCGGTTCCACGCCCGCGCGCCGCCGGAGATACGGATGCACCATCTCGCCCCTGGATCGGCCCGGGACGGATCAGCGCTACCTCCACCACGAGATCGTAGAAGCAGCGCGGCTTGAGCCGCGGCAGCGTGTTCATCTGCGCGCGGCTCTCCACCTGGAAGATCCCCACGGTGTCGGCTTTCCCGAGATCGTCGTACACCGCCTGGTCGGTGCAGTCGAGGTCCGAGAGTTCGAGCGTCACGCCGCGCGTGCGGCGGATGTACAGCAGGCAATCCTGGATCAGCGTGAGCATCCCGAGCCCGAGCAGGTCGATCTTCACGAGCCCCATCGTCGCGGTGTCGTCCTTCTCCCACTGGATGACGGTGCGGTCCGCCATCGACGCCGGCTCGATCGGCACGATGGTGCCGAGCGGCTCCTCGGTGAGCACGAATCCGCCGACGTGGATGGACCGGTGTCTTGGCACGTGATGCAATCCGCGCACGATGGAGGCGACGAGATCAAGGACAGCTTTAGGCGCCAGGTGCTCGGCGTCAGCCGGCGGGACGACGACCGCGGCGAGCGAGGACTCCTCTCTCTCCTTCGCTTCCATCGCGTTCAATCGCGTCTTCACCTCGGTACCTGTGACGAGATGCCCGCCGATGCGCTCGGCTTCCGCGCGCTGTGTCGTGCCTAGCGCCTGCTCCTCCAGCCCCTCCGCCGTCGCCTTCGCGCTGAACCGGTCCGCGGTGAGCGCCAGTTCATCCGCCTGCTCGACCGAGAGTCCCAGCACGCGGCACGCATCGCGGATCGCCGAGCGCCCGCGGTAGCTGATCTGCTCGCACACCATCGCGGCGTGATCGCGGCCGTAGCGCGCGTACACGTACTGCAGCACCTGCTCGCGGTCGCGGTGCGCGAAGTCGATGTCGATGTCGGGCGCTTCCTGCCGCTCCTCGCTCAAGAACCGCTCGAAGAGCAATCCCAGGCGGATCGGGTCCACCGCGGTGATGCCGAGGCAGAAGCACACCGCGGAATTCGCCGCCGAGCCGCGCCCTTGGCAGAGCACGCCGGCGCGGCGCGAGAAGCGCACGATGTCCCACACGATCAGGAAATATCCGGCGAGGCCGAGCTTGCCGATGATCGCGAGTTCGTGCGCGAGCTGGCGGTCGTGCGCCGGCGTGCGCGCGCGTCCCCAACGTTCATGCGCGCCCTGCTCCACGAGCCGCGCGAGGTATTCGTCGGCGTCCACCGCCGGCGGCAGCGGGAATTTCGGGAGCGTGGGCGTGAGCTGGTCCATGCGCCACGCGCAGCGCTCCGCGATCGCGCGCGTGGCGCGCACGCCCTCGGGGCGCTGCTGCCAACGCCGCGCGATCTGCGACGGCGCCTTGAGGTACCACTCGCCGTTGGGGCGCGCGCGCGTGCCCATCTCGGCCAGCGTGCGCTGGTGGCGCAGCGCGCTGAGCACGTCGTGCACGATGCGCGCGGCGGGATCGGCGTAGTGCACGTCGTTCGTGACCACCCACGGGATCGACAGCGCGCGCGCGATGTCGATGAGCGGCCCGATGAGCGCGCGTTCTTCCTCGAGCCCGTGGTCCCAGCATTCGATGGCCACGCGGCCGCCGAAGATGTCCACGAGCGTGGCGGCGGCCTCGCACGCTTCATGCTCGCGCCCGCGCGCGACGAGCCGCGGCACCCAGCCGCGCGCGCAGCCGGTGAGCGCGAACAATCCGCGCGCGTGCTGCGCGAGCACATCGAGCGGCACCGCCGGCTTCCCGCGCGATCGCTCCATGCGGGCTTTGGTGATGAGCATGGAGAGATTGCCGTAGCCTTCGCGGTCCTCGGCGAGCAAGACCGAGATGCGTGGCGCCCGGCACCTCCACCGTGAGTTCGGCGCCCACGATGCCGTCGATCCCCGCTTCCGCCGCCGCCTGCGCGAACGCGACGATCCCGCCGAGCTCGTCGTGGTCGGTGAGCGCGAGCGCGCGGTAGCCGAGCGTCTGCGCGCGCGCGACGAGCGTTTCGGGGGGCGACGCACCGTCGAGCAGCGAGAACGCGGAGTGGCAGTGGAGTTCGACGTAGTCGCTCAGTCGTACCACCCCTGCACGAACCACTTTCCCCCTTCGGCGTACATGAGCAGCTCGCCGCGCGCGGACGCGCCGCGCCAGTAATCGCGCCGGTACGGATCGCTCCACCAGTCGCCGCTCAGCCGCTCGGGCCCCGCCGCGCTCGTGAGCGCAATGCGTTCTCCGCGCCACCACACGCCGCACGGCCGCCCATCGCCGAACTCCACATCGATCTCCTCGGGTACCTCGAGCAGCCGCAGCGCGGGGGCATCATCGCCGTACGCCGCATTCGTGGCCGGCTCGCGCACCGCCGCGGCACGCGGCGCGAGACTCTGTTCCTCCGTCCATCCGCCCGCGCGCTCGGGCGCGTGCGCGTCGCGCTCCACCGGCCGCACGACGGTGTCCGGCCCGAGCTCCGCGCGCAGCCGCGCAAGCGCGGCATCGGCCGCCGCGGGATCGTGCCATCGCTGCACGAGCAGGTCGCCCTGCGCCGCGGACGCCGGCGCGGTGGCCGCCACGGCGACGGTGACGCCGCACACCGCGGCATCGAGCGGCCAGCGCGCGAGCAGCGCGCGGCAGTGGTCGAACAGCGGCGCCGCGCGCGCGACGGCGCGCGGGAAGCGCACTTCGCGGGTGACGGTGTGCACCGCCGCACCGGCGATACGCAAGGGCATCGCGCCGCGCGCATCGTCCAGCGAGAGGGTGATCGCGAGCGCGGCGGCGGCGCGCCCCTCGCGCGCGAGCGCCGGCGCGAGCCGCTCGAGCGCGGCGCGCACCAGGAACAGGATGGGCTCCATCGTCTCCGCGGGCGACGCGAGCTCCGCGCTCACCGCGTGGCGCGCGGCCGGCACGGCGAGCACGGGGCGGCGCGCATCCTCGCCGCGCGCGAAGCGCCACGCCGCCAGGCCGGCCGCGCCCCACCGGCGCTCGACATCCTCCGCCGACAGGCCGGCGAGCGCGCCCGCGGTGCGGATCCCGAGCGCGCCGAGCGCGGCGCGCATCTCGCTCTCCACCGGGATGAGCGCGAGCGGGGCGGGGGCGAGGTACGCCGCGTCGCCGCCGGCGGGCACGATGTGCGCGGCGGTGCCGCGCGTGCTCCACGTCGCGGCGCGGGCCGTCACGCATGAGTCCGCGATCGCGACGCGCGCGCGCGGGTGCCAGGCGCGCGCGAGCGCGAGCAGGTCGCGCGCGAGCGGCTGCTCGTCCAGCCCGCCCGCGCCGATCCACCAGAGCCCGGGCTCGCCCGCGGCCGGTGTCACCTGCGGACTCGCGGTGAGGAAGCGCGCGGTGGTCTCGGTGAGCGCGCGCGCGATCGCGGGCGCGTCCCAGTCGATCACGTCGAGCCCCGCGCACCGCCCGCGCGCGGCCGGCACGGTCATCCCCATGCGCACGCCCGCGCGCGCGGCGGCGCCGGACACCGCGCGGAGCCGCGTCCCCTCCACCAGCGCCACCGGCTGCTCATCCCACGGCGGCGGGAACGTGCGGCGTTCGTTTTCGCGCGTGCCGGACGGGAGCGGCGTGGGCGGCGACAGCGCCAGCGCGAACTGCGGCGGCGCTTTCGCCTCCGCGTTCGTCCGCCGCTCGCGGTCGCGCCACACCGCGGCGATCGGGAACCTCGGGATGCGCACACACGCGATGCGCCAGAGTGCGCTCATGCTCCACCTCCACCGTTGTCCGGCGTCCGCCCTTCTCGACCGTGATGCGATCCACCCGTTTCGACCGCGCGACGCGCAGCCGCAGCGCGCCGCCGAGCGCGGCCGCCGCGGCGTCATCATCCGCGGCCACCACGAACGCACTCCCGCCATCGCGCGCGAGCCGCGCGAGCCGCACCGCCACCGCACTCGTGAGCGGCGGCGCGCCATCCAGCACCACCAGCGCGAACGCTCCCGAGCGGAGCAGCAGTTCCGCGCACCACGCGGCGCGCGGCCGCCCGCGCGGCGGGCGGACCATCCAGAGCGCCGGCGAACTGCCGGCCCCGCCGTGCTCTGCGCGCGCGGCCGCCGCCCAGTCGCGCGGCGCCAGCGTGCGCGCGGCATCCACGTACGCCACCCAGAGCCCGCGCGCGATCGTCGCGCGCACCAGCTGCCGCAGCAGCGTCGTCTTCCCGGCGCCGCGCGCCCCCAGCAGTTCGGTGAGCCGCCCGCACGGGATGCCGCCGCGCGTGAGCGCCGCGTCCAGCGCCGCGACGCCCGTCGCCAGCGCGCGCACTTCGGCGTGCGGCGCCTCCGTGACCGCGGCCAACCGCTGGCGCAGCGCGGCCAGCGAGGCCGGCCGCGCCGCCTCCGTCACGCGCTCGACGCGCGCCACCGCCGCCGCCGTCATAGGGGGAACGCGAGCTGCGGATCGGGCGCCGCCGGCGCGTCGTCCTCGACTTCGTCTTCCGCGCGCTCGCTCGCGCTGAGCCCGTACTTCCGGCAGAGCCCGTGCACGTAGCGCGAGAGCCCCTCGCGGTAGCGCGTGCTGACATCCGTGCTGTGCGCGTACGCCGCCTCGTAGCGCGCGGCGAGATGCGGGAACTCCTCCGCGATGAACGGGAGGTACCGCTTCCGCGCCTCGTGCTGCAGCCGCAGCGCGCACACGCCCACGCGCTGCACGCCGGCATCCGCCGCCGCGCGCACGAGATCGTCGAGCATGTCCGGGCCGTCGGTGATCCCCGGCAGCACCGGCATGATGTTCACGCCCGCGTCCACGCCCGCTTCATTCAGCCGGCGCAGCGCGCGCAGCCGCGCGTCCGGCGTGGGCGCGCGCGGCTCGAGCCGGCGCGCGAGCGCACGGTTCAGCGTGATCAGCGAGATCCGCACCGAGAGCGACGACCGCCGCGCGATGCGCGCGAGCAGGTCCACGTCGCGCGTCACCAGCGGGCTCTTCGTGATGATCCCGATGCGCAGCCCCGGATGCGACGCGAGCACCTCCAGGATGCCGCGCGTCACCCGGTAGCGGCGCTCGGCGGGCTGGTACGGATCCGTCGCCGTGCCGATGAGGATCATCTCCCCCTTGAGCAGCGAGAGATGCCGGTCGCTCCCCTGGCGCAGCGCGCGCGCGAGCACGGTGGGCGCGTTGCGCTTCACCACGATGTGGCGCTCGAAGGCGAGCCACGGCGGCAGGTCCGCGATCGATGCGGCTGACTGCTCCGGCAGCGTGCCCGCGGTGACCGCGCGCTCCATCACGTAGCGGTGCGCGTAGCGCGCGTAGCAGTACGCGCAGCCGAAGGCGCAGCCGGTGTACGGATTCACCGACCAGTACGCCATGCCGGTCATGCGCGTGTCGTTGAGGACGCTCGCGGCGACGGAGTCGTAGTACGTGATGTCGCGCTGCTGGCCGAGCACGTCGAGACTGCCGCGCATCGGCCATCGACCATCGGTCATCGGGAACTGCGGTTCGGAGCGGGAGGCTTTGGACATTGCGGGACTCGGTGATTCAGCGGGGGGTGGAGATGATGCCGAATAAACACCGAAATAGCAAGACGCAACGTAAAACGTTCAATCCATTGTCGTTACATCGATGACGGGTGGCCGATGGCTGATCGCCCAGCCGGCCGGCGTTGACTGGGAAACCGGCAACGGTAACGTGGAACGTCTCGTGGAACCCTCAGCGATGGAGGCTCTGTGGACTCGAAGAACTTGCGGATGATCGCGCTGGTGGCCGTCGTCGCGGTGCTCGGCGTGTTCGTGTACCGGGGCATGGGCGCACGGAACAACGTCCCTGGGAAGAACCACGTTGCGCTGCAGCTCCAGTGCACCGTGCCGTCCGCGTTCAACAGCGCGATGGGGCACACGCAGTCGCTGCACGACAAGGCGGGCGCCGTTGCGGTGCAGCTCGCGAGCATCGCGCCCAACGGCGCGCTCGCCAAATGGACGGCGCCGCAGGATTTCGATCCGGGGGATCACGGCCAGTTGGTCGCGTTCATCTGCGCCACCGAGCCGTACCCGAAGCTCGACCTCGCGGGCGGGAGCGCCGGCAACGAACTCTGGCTGCGCCACACGGGGAAGGGCGATACGCCCGCCGACTGGCAGGCGTACCTCCATCCACGTGGGCAGCACCACCTATCCAGCAGCTCACCGTCTTCCGGCGCGACACGAGCGACGACGCGAAGCTGCATCCACCCGGCCACGCACAATGGGTGGACGGCGATGAGAACATCTGGGTGAGCTGCGGACGCGGCTGCTGCTACGTCACCGGCGGCGGCGGCCCCGACACCACGAAGACCACGTAGCGCGCTAGAGCGCCACGGGCGCGACCCAGCAGCAGCGGCGGCCGCACGCGACCCAGATCGTCTCGTCCTTGTCGGACCAGATCCAGCGCGCGGTCGCGAGCGGATAGTCGGACTCATCCTCGTGCGTCGTGGCGTGCACGGCGAGACGGGTGACCGGCGAGCCGTCGAGCGGCACCATCACGGCGGTCCCGACCTCGGCGCCTTCGGGCACGGACACGATCAGGATGTTCTTGCCGGCGCGCAGTCCGAGCTTGGGATACGCGGAGTCGATCGCGATGACCGCGAGCGGCAGGCCATGCGCGAGATCCTTGTCCGTCGCGGCGGTGATCGACGACATGCCGTAGTACCCGCGCAGCGGCGTGATCGTGGCCTTGGGTCCGTACGCCAACCGCCCGCTCGAATCCATCACCGCGAGGCGCTGCTCGTCGCCGGTGCCGTGGCGCGTGTCGGCGTTGCCGGACACGGCGTGCGCGCACGCGCTGAGCGCGGACGCCTCGGCGGTCTTGAGGTCGGGCGTCACGCGGCACGGTTCGCCCGGATCGCCGCCAATGTAGTGGGCGCAGCCGGCCGCGGAGAGCGCGACGGCCACGAACTGGAGCGCGGTGCGGGCGCGGCGGGCGGGCGATGCGGACGCGATTGGGGAGCGCATGGCGGTGGCCTCGGGATGGAGTGCGATGAGCGGAGCGGTCACGGTGCGGCGAGCGTGCGAAGATGGGCGAGCAGTGGATCGAGATCGGGATCGGCGGTGGCCCAGAGCGTGGCGGCGGCCGACGCCCACTGCCGCGCGGTGCGCGCGTCGCCCGCGCGCGCGGCCAAGTCCGCCCGCAGCGCCATCATGCGCACGAGCGACGCCGGCGTCTGCACGTTGTCGAGCAGGAACTGGCCGTACGAGGTGAGGGCGTTGAGCCCGTGGTCGATGAGCGCGGCGGCGCCGGCGCTGTCGCCGGTGGCGGCCGCGAGCCACGCGTACTGGTAGCGGATGTCGAGCGTGAGTTCGCTCGGCAGCATCTTCGCATCGGCGGCGACGGTCGCGCGCAGCATCGCGCGCGCCTTCGCGCTGTCGCCGCGGGCGAGCGCGGCCTGCGTCTCGTACAGATCGCCCGCGCCGGCGACGGGCGGCGTGAAAGTCACCGCCGGCCGCAGCGGGAAGGCCAACTCGGCGGGAAGCAGCAGCACGGCGTTCCGCACCGTGGCACGCATCGGTGCGGGCACGTTGCCCTGCACCTGTTCATCCACTTGCTGCTCGAGGCGCATGATGCTGTCGGCGGGGCCGCCCATGGCGACGAAGCCCAGCATCGCGCGCGCGCTCATCGACACCGGCAGCGGCGGCGTGAGTTCGCGTCCGGCGGGCGTGTACGTCTTGAACTCCACAGCGCTGCGCCGCATGAGATCCACCACGCGCTTCGTCTTGCCGGTGAGCGCGGCGAGCCCCTTCACCTGGTCCGCTTCGCGCGGCGACGGATCGCCGGTGAGTCCGAGCACGGCGTCGGCCGCCGCGCGCGCCTCGGCCCACCGGCTCCCCTCGATCAGCACGCGCACGTACACCACGCCGGTGCGGATGCTGTCCGCGCGGTCGTGCGCGAGCGCCCGCGCCGAATCGATCGCCGCGAGCGCGGACTGCGACGGATCGTTGCTCCCGGTCACGCTGCCCGTGCTCTCGAGGGCGCGCGCGAGCGTCTCGTACGCCGAGGGGCTGCGCGGATATGCGTTCTTCCACGAGCGCGCGATGCTCAGCAACCGCTCGCGGTTGTTCATCATCGCGCCGGTCGCGTCACTGGTATCCCCGTGGCCGGCGGTCACGTCCGCGAAGCGGTACGGGATGAGCGCCATGGTGTCGCCCTTGAGACTCGCTGAGGCCAGGAACCACACGGTGTCGGGGGTGAGCGCGAAGCCGCGGCGGAATTGGGTGCTCTGCGTGAACAGGATCTCCGACAGCCGCTTGTAGCCGAGGCCGGCGAAGGCGAGGTGCACGGACGGCACGATGCGCAGCGCGCGGTCGTAGGCGTTGATCGCGGACTGGTAGCTGCTGCGGAAGGCCCAGCCGCTGGGACTCTTGTCGTCGCGCACGACGAGCTGGTCGCGGCGGCGGCAGTCGCCGAGTCCGTACCAGGCGACGAAGTCGAGGGTGTCGCGCTCGGTCATCGCCTTGTAGCGCGCGCAGGCGGCCGGGTAGTCCATGTTCGCGAGCGCGTTGAGCGCGATCGCGCGCGCGCTGTCCCGCGCGCCAAGCTGCGCGCGCAGGGCATAGGCGCGGTCCGCGGTCTCGCGCCAATCGGTGGGCTCGCCGGTATTGCGCCAACTCATCACCTGCGCGAGCCAGAAGTGCGCGTTGGCGAACCCCGGGTCCGCCGACGCGGACTCGCGGAAGAGGCTCTCGGCCTTCGCGAGCTGCCACTGGCCGAGCGCCTCGTGCGCGGCGGTGTAGTCCACGAGCGCGGGGATGTTCCGCGTGCCGCGACTGTCCATGTCCACTGCCGGCGATCCCGTCTTGGGCAGGATGAGCGAGTCGGCGAGCTCCGCGAACTTCGTCTCGGCATTCGAGAGCGAGCTGTCGACGTGCACGGTGAACTCGCGCAGCGTGGATCCGGTCTTCACGTCGTAGACCTTGCCGAGGACGCTGATGTCGGCGCCGGCCTGCGAGACCTCGCCCCAGATCAGCTTGCCCGCGCCCAGGCTCTTCGCCGTGGAGAGAGCGTCGGGCACCTCGAGCGGACCGTCGGCGTGGCGGCGCTTCGCGTCCTGCGCGCGCATGCCGTCCACCAGCTTGAGTCCGTTCCACTGCGTGAGCGCATCGTACAGCAGCTGCTGGCAGGCGTTGCCGTTCAGCAATCGCGGCGCGGCGCCATCGCGGTGGCGGAAGGGGAGCACCACGTACAGGTCCGCGACGAGGGGCGCCGGCTTGAGCGCGATGATGATCGCGCCGAGCACCACCGCGAGGAGCGCGGCGATCGCCCATTTCCATTTCCCGAGCGTCGCGAGCAGCGGACGCGGCTCCTCGCGCCGGCGGCCCATGGTGTCCATCACATCGAGCGCGCTCGCGAACTCGCCGACGGACGCGAAGCGGTCCGCGGGCACGCGCGAGAGCGCCTTCTGCAGCGCGGCCTCGACCTCGGGCGGCACCTTGTCGCGCGCTTTGCGGATCGGCGGCGGCGCCTCGGTGAATCGCTGCGCCAGCACGGAGCGTCCCGACGCGCCGACGAAGGGCGGCGCGCCGCCGAGCATCTCGTAGAGCACGCAGGCGAGCGCGTACTCATCGCTGCGGCCATCGATCGGGTCGCCGCTCGCCTGTTCGGGGCTCATGTAGGCGGGGGTGCCCACCGCGAAGCCATCCTCGGTGTTGCGGCGGCCGGCGGCGCGGCTCACGGCGCGTGCGATGCCGAAGTCCGCCACGAGCGCGTGGCCGTTCGTGAGCAGGATGTTCTCCGGCTTCACGTCGCGGTGGATCACGCCCTGTTCGTGCGCGTACGCGAGCGCGCCGGCCACCTCGCGCGCGAGGCGCAGCGCCTCTGGGACCGGCAGCTGCGACTCGCGCTGCAGCCGCTCGCGCAGGCTCTCGCCGCCGATGAAGGGCATCACGTAGTAGAGCGCGCCCTCCACCTCGCCCGAGTCGTAGAGCGCGAGGATGTGCGGATGCTGCAGCTTGGCGAGCACCGCGATCTCGCTCTGGAAGCGCTCGGTGCCGAACGCGTCGGCGAGCTCGGCGTGGATGAACTTGAGCGCCACGTCGCGGTCGTGCTTCAGGTCGCGCGCGAGGAACACGGTGGCCATCCCGCCGCGCCCGATCTCGCGCTGGATGAGATAGCGGCCCGCGATCGTCGCGCCGCGCTCGCGCGAGGAGCTCATCGGCATCTCGGCGTCGTCGGCGAGATCGCGCTCCGAGGGCGCGGTCACGCGGCCGGTGCTGCGGCGGAAGGGCGCCGACGCGCGTGGCGCCGGCGGCGGCGTGTAGCCCGGCTCCGACTTCAACTTCTCGGCGAACGCGCGCACCGCCTGGTTGGGCGGCGCGCCGAACTCTTCCTTCATCCGGCGCTCGTGCGCCTCGCCGTGCGCGACGGCGCCCGCGCTGTCGCCGCCCGCCGCGAGCGCGGACATCACCTCGATCGCGACGTGCGTGCTGAGCGGATCGATGTCGGCGAGGCGGCGCCACCAGCGTGCGGCGGCGGCGTGCTCGCCCATCGCCTTCGCCTCGGAGGCGAGCGCCTCCAGCGCGCCGCGGAAGCGCTGCTCGAGGCGCAGCCGCTCGCGCTCCACCCACCGCTGGAACTCCGGCGCATCGGGGAGCGTGTAGCCGTCGAGGAAGGGACCGCCGTACACCGCGACCGCGGCCGCCAGGTCGCGCCGGTCGAGCGCGCGCTCGAACTCCGCGAGGTCGCTCGTGAACTCGGCGGCATCGAGGCGCACATCGGCGGTGCCGTGGAAGAGCGCGTCGACGCCGAGGTCCTTCCGCATCGCCGCGAGCATCTCGGACAGCGCGTGGCGCGCGCGATCGGCCTCCGTCTCCGGCCAGAGATACGCGAGCAGCTTGTCGCGGCTCACGCCCCGGTCGCCGGCGGCGGCGAGGAGCGCGAGCAGCGCCAGGCGGCGCCGTTTCGTGCCGGCGGTGCCGAGCGGCCCCTCGAATGCCATCCAGGGAGAGGCCACCCAACGCGCTGAGTCTCAGCATCGTGAGTGGGCCATTTGTGGCGAGGCAATGTTCAAATGCCTATCATAGGGCGCGCGAGAGGCGCGCACAAGCAATCCACAGAGCGGAGGACGGGACAGGCGTGCATCGATCACCGGGCATCGGCCATCGATACCTGATCACCGCGCTGCTCGCGGGCGCGGCCGCGTTCGTGGGCGTGCTGCGCATCACGGAGCCGCTTGGCCCGGGGCTCGATCCGGACGCGCGGGGCTATCTCTACGCCGCCGGCACGCTCGCGCACGGCGGCACGCTGCGCGACGTGCGCGATGACTGGGTGAGTCCCGACAGCACGCGGTCGCTCACACGGTGGCCGCCGGGATTCTCGGTGGCGGTCGCGGCCGCGGAGGCGGCGGGTGCGCCGCCGGTGCAGGGGGCGCGCGCGGTGATCGCGCTCTCGGCGTTCGCGGCGATGGCGATCCTCGTGTGGCTCGTGTGCGCGGCGGCGGGGACGGATGCGGGGATCGCGCTCGCGCTCGTCCTGCTCGTCTCACCGCCAGTGGCGTTCGTGCACGAGAGCCTGCTCAGCGAACCGCTCTTCCTCGCACTGCTCGCCGCGACGCTCGCGCTCATGGTGCGCGCGCGGCCCGCACCGCTGGCCGAAGGCGCCACCGCGGCGGCGGCGAGCATGGTGCGCTACGCCGGTCTCGCGTTCGTGGGCGCCGTGGTGCTCTGGGAACTGCTGCGCGCCGGCGCGTGGCGGGACCGCCTGCGCCGCGCGGCGCTCGCCGCGCTGCCGGCGAGCCTGGTGAACGCCTGGTGGTGGACCCGGGCGGCGCACACGGGCGGGCGAGGAGCGGTGCGGCATTTCAGTCTGTACGGCGCGATCGGCGACACGCTGCACGAAGGATTCGGGACCGTCGTCGCGTGGCTGGCGCCGGGCCTCAATGCGCCCGCGAACGTCATTCTGGCGATCGGGGTGGTGCTTGCTATCGGCGCAACGGCGTTCCTTGCGCATCGTTCCTCGCGCGTGGAACGTGACGAGGCACGCGGCACGAGCAATGCGGCGCTGCTCAAGGCGTGCGGGTTACTCACTCTCGCCTACCTCGCACTGATCCTCCTCGCGCGATTGCTGGCGGATCCGGACATCCCGCTCGACGAGCGCCTCCTCGCGCCGGCGATCGTGCTCGCGAGCGTCGCGGCGGTGGTCGTGATCGCGGCGTGGTGGCGCGGCGCCGCCATCCCGTGGCGGATCGCCCTCGGCGCCGGCGCCGCGCTCTGGGGGCTCGGCTCGCTCTCGGTCACGCAAGGCGCGGTGCGCTACGCGCTCGACACGGGCAGCGACTACGCCGATATCTGCTGGAGCGGTTCGCCGGTGACGGCATGGGTGCGCGACCATGGCGCGGGGCACGCACTGCTCTCGAACGCGCCGATCGCGCTCTACTTCCACTCGGCGCGCCTCGCGCGTGAGATGCCCGACGAGATGCAGGCGGACTCCGTGCGCCGTTTCGCCGACACGCTGGCGGCACGGAACGCCTACATCGTGATCTTCGACCGCTCGTGCGCCGAGACGATCGAGCCGCCGGATCCGGTGTTCATGGGAGCGTTGGGCCTGGTGCCCGAGGTTCAGCTGCGCCGCGGCACGGTCTGGCGCGTGCCCAAGTCGGTCAGTGGTGAACGGCAACGACCTTGAACGAATGCGGCGCTTCGAATGTTCTCGCCGCATTCGTTCAAAGTCGTTCCTGCTATCTACATCAGCTGGCTTTCTTGATCTCGATGCTCCCGTTCACGGTCTCGAGCTTGACCTGACGGCCGCCCTTCCCGAGCGTGGCGTGCAGGTGCCTCGGGTTCACGCGCCCGCTGATCGTGAGCGGGAAATCCGACGTGAGCGAACCGTTCACCGTCTCCATGTCGACGTCGGCGGCGAAGCTCGCGGGCACCGTCACCGAGATCGAGCCGTTCACCGTGGTGAACTTCAGATCGTCATCGCCCGGTGCGGCATCCATCGCCACGCGGATCGAACCGTTCACCGTGTTCGCCACCACGGGGCCCCCCGCGCTCGACGCATCGATGCGGCCGTTCACCGTCTCCGCGCGCACTTCGCTCTGCGCGCCGGACACATCGAGCCCGCCGTTCACCGTGTTCACGCCGACCTTCACGCCGGCCGGCAGCTTGATCGTGAACTTCACGTTCACGTCGTTGTGGTCGTCCCAATTCTCGTTGTGGCCATGGTAATGCGCGCCCCGCGCATCGCACGTGGAGCGGTCGCCCCAGAGTGCGCAGATCGTGATGTTGTCCCCGTCCTTCACCACCGCGAAGGTGACGTCCTTCGGGTCGCCGTGCCGCCAGTCCTTCTCGGCGGTGACTTCCGCGACATCGCCGGACGCCTTCTCGACGCTGATGGATCCGTTCAGGTTGCTCACGCGGAGCCAGGAGCCGGCGGCCATCTTGCCGTTCCACTTGAAATTGTCGTCCGAGCTGGTGGTGGTCTGGGCGGCCAGCGGCGCGCTCAGGAACGCGACGGCGAACGCCGCGGTGATGATCCGGTGCATGGTCAATCCTCCTTGGACTTGGAACCGCCGCAACCTGTCGATGGTGACGTCGCCGCTGAAGGTCTCGATGCCGAAGCGCGCGCCGCCGCCGCCGATCTGGAATGTCATGTTCTTGTTGCGCCCTTCTCCCGACGAGCCGCCGGGCATGAGGATCATCGCGCAGGAACTGTTGAAGTCCCCGCTGTAGCCGCGCACGCTCACCGTGGCGCCGACGCCGCGCGGCAGGGCGAGAGTGAACGAGCCCGAGTGGGAGTTGAACTCATAGCGCCCCTTCGGATCCACCGTGCCGTCGAACTCGAGATCGCCGCTCACGGTCCCTGTCCGCACGTACGAACTCCTGATCGCGTGGAGTTTCATCTCGCCGCTCACGGTCTGCACCTGCAGATCGCCGGCGACGCCGCTGAGCTCGATGTCGCCGCTCACCGCGCTCGCCTTCACGCCACCGCCCAGATCGGACGCGGTGACACTGCCCGAGACGCTCTGCAGCGCGGCGCGGCCGGTGACGTTGGTCACCACGACGTCGCCGCTGATGCTCGTCGCCTCCAGTTCGCCGGCGCCCTTGATCGTGACCTCGCCGGAGATGCTCGATGCCGAGACGCGGGCGTCGCGCGGCACCATCACCTCGAAGTGCGTGTCATCGTCATCGTCGCCGTCCTGCCGGTCGATCTCGAGCGTGACGCGCGACAATGACGCGTCGAAGCGGATGTCGCCGCTCTCGCTGGTCGCGTGGACCTGGACTTGCGGCTTGTCCCAGCCCGTGACTTTGATGTCGCCGGAGATCAGCGACACTTCCACCGTGGCGCCGCGGCCCACCGACACGGTGGTGTCAATGCGGCTCACGCCGTCCTCGTCGCGGTTGTCGTGCTTGCTCTTGTGCTTGGATTGGGCGGCCGCCGGGAGGGCGATCGCGAAGAGCGCCAAGAGCGCGAAGGAGCTGATGCGGGTCTTCATGGTGGTCATCTCTCAGGTGCGGGCGGGGAGGAGTGCCGCGGTGCGCAGCAGTCCAACCTTCTGGTCGAGTACGCGAGTGAGCTGTTCGTTCAGGAAGCGGCTGCGCGGATCCTTCGCGAGGGCCGCGCGGCTCTCGGCGATCGCGTGGTCGATCACGAGCAGGTTCTTCTCGATGATCTTCACGGTGGTCGTGTCGAGTTCGCCGCGGCGGAGCTTCACCGCGGAGTCGAGCTGCGCGATCTCGGTGTCGTACGTTTGGATGAGGCGCTGAGACGCGAGCGTGCCGCCCGGCGCGCCGGGCGCGGGCGCCGGCGCGGCCGTCACCGGCGTACTCTGGTTGAGCATTGCCTGCCGCGTGAGCAGCGAGCTGCCGATGATCAGGATCGCGGCGGCCGCCGCGTACCGGACGACGCGCCATCCGCGGCGCGCCATCGGAGCCGGAGCGCGCTCGCCGAGCGACAGCACCCGCGGCTCGATCCGGGCCGCGATGCCGCTCCACAGATCGTGCGCGGGGGAGAGCACGGGCAGCGCGGCCGCACTGGCCGGCCGTTCGTCGAGCGCGGCGAGCACGCCGGCACAGCGCGCGCAGCCGCGGAGGTGCAGCTCGACCGCCGCCCGGGTGGGCGCGTCGAGCGTTTCGTTCAGATAGTCGGCGAGCCGCACATCCAGCTCAGCGCAGGTCATCGTCATGTCGGTCATCTCTCCAGTGCCTCCCGGAGGAGCATCCGCGCGCGGTGCAGCTGCGCTTTGGTGCCTCCCGATGTCACGCCGAGCATCTCGGCGATCTCCTCGTGCTTGTAGCCTTCCACGTCGTGCAGTACGAACACCCGGCGCGCGCCGGGGGGCAGTGTCGCGATCGCCGCCTCGATGTCCATCCGGTCCGCGTGACGCGGGGCCTCGCGGCCCCCGAACTGCGCCTCGGGATCGTCTTGCTCTTCGCCCAGCTGGTCCGGCGCGACGCGCGATCGTTCGCGGCTCGCCGTCTTCCGGTCGTTCAATACCACGTTCACTGCCACCCGGTGGATCCAGGTGCCGAAGGCGCTGTCGCCGCGGAACTGCGGCAGCTTGTCCCACGCGCGGACGAACACATCCTGCGTGAGCTCCTCCGCATGCTCGCGGTTCCCGCACATGCGCGCGCAGAGCGAGAAGACACGGTCCACGTGGGAACGGTAGAGCCGTTCGAACGCCCGCCGGTCACCCCCCGCAGCCAACGCCGCATCGGCGCTGCTGTCAGCGGACGGTTTCGCGACTTCCACGTGCAGGGCGGCGGCGAGCATCCAGGTCCGTTCTCCTTGTGGTCACTGGATAGGATGCTCGGGAGGGACGAATGGTTTGAAGGCCCCTCACGGGGCGCCGAGCCGAGCGATGAGCGCGGGGAAATCGGCCATCCGCTTCACCCGGTGCTTCGGATGAGCGGTGTCGAGATCGGCGGCGCTGAATGGCCCCCACTCCGCCGCCACCGAAATGACGCCGGCCGCGTTCGCGGCCAGCATGTCGTGCGGCGAATCGCCCAGGAACACGGCTTCCGCGGGCGGGTAGCCAAGCGCACGGAGCGCCGTCTGCACCGGTTCCGGATGCGGCTTGTGGCGTTCGGTGCTTTCCATGCCGATGATGACATCGATCGTATCGCGCAGTCCGGTGAATGCGAGCGCGCGCTCGGCGAGATCGGTCATCTTCGACGTGACGAGGGCGGTGGGATGGGCACGGGCGCGCAATTGCTGCATGGCCTCGCGCACACCGTCATAGGCGCGCATGAGGCGGTCGTGGTGCCGCATCTGGAATTCCCGGTAGGTGACGGTCATCGCACGGGCGACGTCGTCGTCCTGCGTGAATTCGCGGAGCTGGGTGAAGAGGGGCGTGCCGAGTCCGGCGATCCAGCGCGCATCGGGGGGCACGGCGCCGAGGTGCGTGGCGAAGGTGTGGCGGAAGGATGAAAGGATGAGCTCGAATGGAATCCACGAGGGTCCCGTCGAGATCGAAGAGCAGCGCGAGCGGGCGGCGGGTCACTGTCGGATCGTGGTAGGCATCGTTACCTATACTAGGACGTTCGGGCTAACCCTGCACCCCGTGAGGATCGCCATGAAGGCATTGCTTGCGCTCGCGGCCGCGGTCTTCCTCGCCGCCTCGTCGTGCTCCACCGGCGGCGCGGTGGACATCACCGGCAACTGGAATTATTCGGCGACGTTCGGGGACACCATGCCGGTGCTGAACTGCGCGACCACCGCCGGCACGCTGCATCTGCACGCAGTCGGGCCCGCAGGTGACCGGCACCTATGCCGGGCTGACGTTCGCCTGCACGGGGGCGGTCAGCAATACGTTCGGGCCGTATGACGGTCTCATCTCGAACGGCACGATCACGGGCGGCTCGTTGCTGATGAGCTTCGACGTGACGGGATGCTGCGGCGGCAGCTCTTCGTGGCAGAACACGGGTCTCGCGAGCAACACCATGATCCAGGGAAGTCTGGTGACCGTCCTCACGCTGAACGGCGTGCAGTACACGATGTTCGGCCACTGGAACGCGAACAAACAATAGCGGGCGCGCGCGATGGCTCAGGGCGGGCGGTGCGCGTTCAGATCCGCCGCGGAGTCCACCGCGAGTTCGAAGGTGCGCAGGGCGGGCGGCACGTTCTGGCAGCCGAAATAATCGGTGATCTGCTTGGACCATCCGGCGCCGTAGAAGGCGACCACCGCGCCGGGCTGGTCGGTCCACGCCTGCGGACAGTATGTCTTGGATGACGGGATGTCATCGGGCAGCGCGGTAAGGCCGGCCTGGTGCGCCTGCGCGAGGAGCGCCTGCACCGCGGCGGGCGCGATCGTCCACGAGCGTTCGATCACTGCGCGCTGCTCGGTCTGCTCCTGCCAGCGCAGCGCCACGGAGCCGTCGCGCGACAGGCGCATTCTATAGACGGGGCAGAAGCCGAAGCACGCCGTGCGCTGGAAGACGAGACTGTCGGCCGTGCGCGGATCGGGGCCCACCGCCGTGTCCGGGCGCTGTCCGCCGCACGCGGCCGTGATGGCCAGCACGCAGGCGAAAGTCCATCCAAGCTGTTTGATCATATCCGGTGGACGAGTGACGCGGCGGTCATTGCACATCCACGATGATCATGGCGACGACCGCCGCGGCGTCGCAAGGCGCGGCGCCGTCGCCGGCCGCGTGGATCGCACCGAATTCCGTGAGCGCGCGCAGCCACGCCTCATCGGCCAGCGGTGCGCCGGCCAGTGTCTCGAGGATGCGCTCGGCGCCGACGCCGAACGGCGTCGTCACCACGCGGCGCGCGCGGGCCGCGAGCGGCGCGATGAGCGCGCGCCGGTGGTGCGGGGCGCGCTGCGCGATCCCCGCGATGCGCCGCAGCGCGGAACGCCGCGAGGCGGCGCGGAAGATGGCGGCGCTGCCGACGGCGTGGGCCGCGCCGCGCCGCTCGAGCCAGCGCGCGGCCGCGGCGAGCGCCTGCTGGACCGCGGCGTGATCCACTGGCGCATCGCGCGCCGCCGCCGCGACGCCGGCCGCGGCGAGGAGCGCCTCCGGATCCTCGGAGAGGGCTCCGCCATCGCGTGCGGCGGCGAGCACGGCCGACTCGCCGTCGCGCGCGAGCACGATCAGGGCGCGCGCGCCGCCCACGCCCGCGCATACCGCCGGCGCTCGGGCGGGCGCGACGCTCGCGGCGCGCCACGCGCCGATGGCGTCGTGCAGCGACTGCAGTGTGCGCGCGGCAGCCGGGCCCGCGTCCGCCGGCGGCCCGAGCGATGGAAGGATCGCGCCCGCGATCCCGGTGACGCGGCCGGCCGCGCGCAGCTTCTCGTGCAGCCGCCGCTCCACTTCCAGCAGCCGCTCCGACGCGGCCGGCGGCGCGAACGCGTACACCGCGGTGCGTGCGTGCGGCGCGCCGAGG
Source organism: uncultured Gemmatimonadaceae bacterium (assembly GCA_963751275.1). Classification (GTDB taxonomy): domain Bacteria; phylum Gemmatimonadota; class Gemmatimonadetes; order Gemmatimonadales; family Gemmatimonadaceae; genus DATKOH01. The sequence continues at coordinate 381,583 of CAVVTZ010000007.1, forward strand.
CGCCGCGAGCGGCCCACGCGCTGCTCGAGCCGGGCGGGCGTCCACGGGAGATCGAGAATGCACGACCACCGATGCGTCACCAAGGTCGAGTCCTTCGCTGAGCAGGTCGGTGGTGATCAGCAGATCGATCCGGTCGGCGGCGCGCGGCGCCGGCGCGCCGAGTGCGCGCGGCGCGAATCGGGCGAGCGCCTCCCGGCGCGAGAGCGTGCCGCCCGCTACGCGCGCGCCGCGCGCCGTGAGCGCGGCCACTCCGCCGGTTGCCGCGAGCTCGCGGTAGTACGCGAGCGCCGTGTCCGCGAACTGCGTGAAGGCGACGACGCGCTCACCCGGGTGGGCGCGCTGGATCTCGCGGAGCTGTGCGGCGCGCGCGGTGTCGACGGCCGGCTCCTCGCGGGCGCGGCGGGCGAGCGCGCGTAGGGCGGTCTCGTGCCGCCGGAGCGCCGCGAGCAGCGGCGCCGTGCCGGGATGCTCGCCGCTCACGAGCGAAGGGAAGGCGAGCTGGATCACGTCATCCGCGGCGGACCAGGCGGTGAGCTCCGTGCCGCTGGGATAGCAGCCTTCCTCCAGCGCGGCGCCGAGCGCCGCGGCGCGGCCGAGCCGGCGTCGCAGCGCACCCAGGAGCGCGGCGCGGCTCGACGCCCACTGGCGGGCGAGTCCCCACGCGACGAGCGCGCCGCCGTCGCCGCCATCCGATGGCGGCACCGGCGGCGGGAGCGCGACGATGTCGCGGAGCACTTGCTCGTCATCGCCGGTCGCGATCCACCGCGGAGGCGCGAGCGCCGGGAGCGCGCCGGGCGCGAGATCCGCATGCGTGCGGCGCACCACGCATCGCGCGAGTTCCGCATCCTCCATCGCCCAGGCGCGCGCGCCGAGGAAGAGCGCGAGGATGGCGGCGAGATCATCGCGCGAGTTATGCACGGGCGTGGCGGTGAGCGCGAGCACGCGGGCGCCGGTGGTGAGTCGCGCGAGCGCGGCATACCGGCGGGCGCCCGGCGTGCGCGCATGATGCGCCTCATCGAGCACGACGAGCGTGAACGCCCCGGCCGGCACGCGGCCGCGGCTGAGCGCGGTGTAGCTGGCGAACTCTGCCGTGGCGCCCGAGGCGGCGAGTGCGCGGCGCCACATGTCGCGCAACGAGGCGGGCGCCACGACGAGCGCACGCTCGGCATCGCGGATGAGCGCGGCGGCGACATAGGTCTTGCCGAGACCGACATCATCGGCGAGCAGCGCGCCGCCGGACGCATCGATCGTCGCGCGCAACCGCGCGACGGCCTCTCGCTGGTGCGGACGGAGCGTGATCGCGCCCGCGCGCTCGCGGGGCTGCGAAGGTTCCAGCCATTCGCGCGCGATCAGCGCGCGCACCGCGGCGAGCGGCGCGGCGGTCAGCGTGCGTTCCATCCGAGCAGCGGATCGAGGTCGGCGCGCCGCAGGCGAAAGGCGCGCACGGCGGCGTTCAGGAGCTCATCGGCGGTCACATCGCCATGCTCGGTCGCACGCTCGGCGAGGGGCGCGAGGATGTCGCGGGCGCGCGGCCAGTCGCGCGGGAGCGGCAGGAGCGAGACGGTCCACGCGAGAAAACGTTTGTACCCACCGCGCGCCGGCTCGGCGATCGCGCCCAGCCACGCGGCCGCGAGCGGAGAGTTCAGCAGTGCGGCGAGCGCGGCCGCATCGCGAGGATCCGCGCAGGGAAGCACGTAGCAGGAATTGAGCGCGACCGTCGTGTCGCCGGGCGGCAGGATGAGCGCGCGCGGCGCGCGGCCCATGTCCGCCCACACGACGCGCGTGACGTCGGAGCGCGCGCCGGCGACGCGGAAGAGCGTCCACCACGCCTGCGCGCGCCGCGCGTCGGAGCGGCGGGCGAGCTCGCGGCGCCAATGCGAGAACCAGTGCGCCGCATGCACCGGGAGGCGCGCGAGCGGCGCGCCGTCGCGGCCGTGCGTCCAGATCAGGAATTCCGCCGGACCCTCGGCGCTCCACGGCGTGACGTGCTCGCCGCGCAGGAGCGGGCGCAGCAGCGCGCGTTCGACCGCCCCGCGGCGCCCGCCGCTCCGCACTTCGGCGAGGCCATTCACGCCGCCCGCGAGCGAGACGACGAACGCGTCGTTGCATCCGCACTTCACGCCGAGCAACGGCGAGCCCAGCGGCGAACTCGCGAGCGGGATGCCGGCGCGGGCGACGCGATCGAACGCCTCGCGCACGGGCGGCGGGAGCGCGAGCCATGGGCTCGCCGGATCCCCGTCGAGCGCGAGCCGCTCCGCCGCGATCGGCCAGCGCAGGGTGCCGTGCTTGCCGTGGAACGCCGCCTCCACGGCGGGTGCATGCACGCGAGCGCCGCCTTCGCGCCGGCGCGCCACGAGCTGCGAGGGATAGACCGCGGCGTCGAACGCATGCGGCGACTCGGTCCAATCCTCGAGCGCGAGCAGGGTGGCGCGTTCAGTGAGCAGACGACGGAGCCCGCCGCCGGCGAGCGAGCGCCAGAGTTTTGCGGGCAGGAGGAGCGCGAGCGTGCCGCCTTCGCGCAGCAGGTCCACCGAGCGCTCGACGAAGAGCGCGGCGAGGTCCACTTGCGCGGCGAATCCCGCGCCCGCGCGCGCGGCCGCCGCGCCGCGCTCCCAGGCGGCGGTACGAAAAACCGTGAAGCGCTCGCGGAGCGCCGCACGCGCGGCCGGCGGGATGCGGTGCAGCCGCACCCACGGCGGGTTCCCGATGATCGCATCGAAGCCGCCGCGCGCCGGAACGTCCGGGAAATGCGTGAGCCAGTTGAAGGGGAGCGCGCCGCCCGCGGCCAGCGACCGCCGCGCCGCCGCGATCGCACGCCCCGCGGCGCGTGCGGCGGCGAGATGCGCGGTGTCATCGCGCGTGGCGCGGATCCGGTCGCCGAACAGATCGCGCCCCCGGAGCGCCGCGATCAGATCGCGCCGGACGGCGCCGTTCCGCGCTGCCGCCGCATCGAGGTGGGCGAGTGCGAGCGAGCGTTCGGCGCGGTCCAGCGCGCGGTGGAGGGTGCGCTTGCGCGCGCCCGTCGCGCGCGCGTATCGCTCGCGCAGCCGCTCGATCGCCGCGCCGCCGCGCGGCGGCACGCGCTCACCCGCGAACGCCGGCCCGGACAGCGCATCGCCCACCCGGATGTTGCGATCGAGGTTCGGCAGCGGCGGCACGGCCGACGGGTCGCGCTCCCCGCTCTCGATCACCACCGAGAGCCAGAGCCGGAGTTCGCAGAGCCAGACGGCCGTGGGATTCACATCCACGCCGAAGATCGCGCGCGTGAGGAACTCACGGCGGATCTCCGCGACCGGGCGCGCGTCGCCCAGGCGCATGGCAAGGTCGGACATCGTCTCCAGCGCGTGCACGAGGAACGCGCCCGATCCGCACGACGGGTCGAGCAGCCGCACCTCGCGCAGCCGCGCGCCCAGCGGTTCGCGAGCGCCCGCCGGTACGGACTCACCCGCCAGCGCGCGATCGATCGCGCCACCGGCCACGCCGTTCCCGCGCAGCGCCGACGCCAGCGCCGCGCGCGTGACGGCCGCGACGATGGGCTGCGGCGTGTAGAACGCGCCGCTGCTCCGCCGGTCGCGCGCTGACATGAGCGACTCGAACGCCTTGCCGAGCATCTCGGGATCGATCGCCGCCTCGCTCCACGCCGCGGAATCCTCGCGCGCGGTGAAGCGATAGCGCAGCAGCAGGCCGCCGAGCACATCGCCGAGCGCGTCGTCGGGAAAGATCAGCTTCGCGCGGCGCTCGAGCGGGGTGCGCGCGAACAGGCCGCCATTGAGGAACGGGATGCGCCCCTGCGCGCGCGCGACGGCGGCGCGGTGCCGCGGCGGCGTGTTCAGTGTGCCGAAGAAGAGCGGCAGCAGCACGCGGCGGTGGAAGTGGCCGCCGCGCTCCATGCAGCCGGTGAAGCGGTGCTCGAGGAATCGCGGATCGCCATCGAGCCAGCCTTTCGCCTCGAGGAACACCAGGAAGAGCAGGCGGCTTAGGTCGAGGATGGCGATCGCGCGGCGGTCCTCGGCGTTCGCGCGGCCGATCGCGCCGGCGGCGAGCGAGGACACCGTACCTTCGAGCGCGCGGTAGAAGCGGCGCGTCAGCGCATCGCGGCCGAGCACTTCCAGCCAGAGCGCGTGCGCGAGCAGGTCGGCGGCCTCCGGCGCGCCGGCGAGCGCGCGAAGCGTTTCCGCATCGCTTGGCGTGATCTGCGCGCGATGGGCGAGGAGCGCGGCAATGCGGGGGCGCCCGCGCGCATCGTGTTGCCAGGCGGCGAGCGCAATCTCATCCGAGCCGGCGCAGGCGACCAGCCAGAGGAGGTGCGGCGCGCGGTTCGCCAGCCGCCCCGCGATCGCGGTGATCCGGTCGCGGAGGGGTGCGCCCGGCTCCGCGAGCACGAGCAGCGCACGGAGCGTACCGGCGCCAGCGATGATCCGCGCCTCGCGTGCGAGTCCGTCCAGGCCCAGCGCACCGCACATCGCCGGATCGATGGACAGGGGTGCGCCGCGGAATCCCGCCGCCGCGGCGAGCGGCGTGAGCGCATCGAGGGAACCGGCGGCGGCGAGGAGATCGGCCGCGGAGCGGAGCGTGAGCACGCGACACGCTGTCGCGCCCGCGGCCGGGAACCGCCATCGACTTTATGCGCCGCGCGTCATCGCACCGCGCGGAACGTCTACCCGGTCACGTACCCGCGCCCCTTCCACTCCACGCGCCGGCCGCGCGCCATCGCGCGCAGGATGATGTAGAGCACCACCGCGGCGCCGAGCGGGAAGGTGAAGGCGTACAGCGGTGAGAAGCCGGCCACCGCCGCGTACATCAGCGCCCAGAACACGATCATCACGCCCGTGGTGAGCAGTGCCCACGCCGCGAGGTTCGGGCTCACCGGGACGAAGAATTGCGCCAGCAGCATCACCGGCGGCGCAAGCACCATGAGCGGCGGCACCGGCAGGAGCATCGGGAGCACGAGCGCGCCGAGCTTGCCGCCGGGCGCCGCGTCGGGCGACGCGGTCCAGATATTCTTGGTCCAGCCATCGATGATCTCGCGCAGCGAGGTGTACATGCGCGTCGCGAGATGGTCCACGCCGATGAGCAGCTCGGTGCGCTGGCCCATCACGAACGCCCGCTGCGCGAGCGCGAGGTCCTCCGCGGGTTTCGCGCGCACCGACGCGTGCCCGCCGATCTCCTCGTAGGAGCGGCGCGTCAGCAGCATGCACTGGCCGTTCGCGATCTTGTCCGCCGCGCGTTTCGAGTTGTTCACCTCGCCCGTGCCGCCGAAGCGCATCGCGATCATCGCGAACACGTGCGGCTGCACGACGCGCTCCCAGAACGTCTTCATCTCCTGCCGGCCCACCACGCTGAGGAAGTCGACCGAACGGCCGCGCATCGCGTTCACGCAGCGGGAGAAGAGTTCGGGGCCGGGCGCGGTGTCGGCGTCCAGGAAGAGCAGGATCGATCCGCTCGCCGCCATCGCGCCGTTCTCGCACGCCCACTGCTTGCCGAACCAGCCGCCGGGCAGCGGCGGCGCTTCGATCACGCGCACGCGCCGGTCACGCTCGGCGATCGCGCGCGCGAGCTCGCCCGTCTCGTCCTCGGAGCGGTCGTCCACGACGATCACTTCGATGGAGCGGTACGAGCCGCCCAGCACGCAGTTGAGACAGCGCTCGATGTTGCGCGCCTCGTTGCGCGCGGGAATGATCACCGAGAGCAGCGGCGCGCCGGGGGGCGGATCGCCGCTCTCGCCGTCGATCGTCCGGGAACCGTTCAGCCGTCCGATCATGATGAACGGCATCAGGATCCACGGGAGCGCCGCGAGCACCGGCCAGAGGGTGAGCTCCGCGGCCGCCGCCGCGAGCTTCTGCAGTGCGTCCAGCGCGAGAGCGAGAGCGGGCATCACGCGCTGAAAGTACCGGGCGGGCGGGTGCCGCGCTATGATTCATGGGGCAACGATGCGTGGAGCGGTGATGACGGAGCGCAGCGAAGACGACCTGGTGGCCGAGGCGCGCGAGCGGATCAGCGAGTTGGCGCCCGCCGATGCGATCGCGCGCCGCGACGCGGGCGGCGCGGTGTTCCTCGATGTGCGCGAGCTGAACGAGTGGAACCTCTTCCGCATCCCCGGCGCCACGCATATCCCGATCGGCACGCTCGCCGCACAGGCCGCCGAGCGCGTGCCGCGCGACCGCGACGTGATCGTCTACTGCAACAAGGGGAACCGCTCGGTGCTCGCCACCGACCAGCTGCGCGCGATGGGCTGGGCGCGCGCGCATTCGCTCGCCGGCGGCGTGATGGCCTGGATGTCGGCCGGCGGCGAGCTCGAGGACTGACCGCCGTGTCCGGCGCGGCGCTGGCGCCCGTGCTCGCGCATCCCCTCGTCGCGCGCCTGGCGGCATCGCTCACCGAGCGGCCCGGCGAACAGCTCGCGCTCTCCGATCCGCTGCGGCGCGCGGCGGTGGCGCTCATCCTGCGCGCGAGCGGCGCTGGCGCGCTCGAGTTCCTGCTCATCCGCCGCGCCGAATACGCGGGCGATCCGTGGAGCGGGCAGGTCGCGCTCCCGGGCGGCCGCCGCGAACCGGGCGACGGCTCGCTCGAAGAGACCGCGATCCGCGAGACGCGCGAGGAGACCGGCATCGACCTCGCGGCGCACGGCCGGATCCTCGGCCGCCTCGATGAATTGCAGCCGAGCAGCCCGGTGCTGCCGGCGATCGCGATCGCTCCCTACGTTGCAGTGCACGCGGGTGCGGCGGTGATGACGCTCAGCGCGGAGGTGGGCGGTTCGTTCTGGGTGCCGCTCGACGCGCTGCGCGACGCGCGCTCGTGGAGCGAAGTGACGATCGAGCTGCGCGGGATGCGCCGCGAGTTCCCCGGGTTCGTCTACGAGGGGAACGTCGTGTGGGGACTCACCGAGCGGATCCTGACGCAATTCCTCAAGCGGCTCGATCCGGCGTGGGGTAGCCCGGCGCGCGCTTGAGGCGCGCCACCTGGCGCAGGTGGTGCACGTGGTGCTTCTCGAGGAAGCGCAGCGTGTCCGCGATGTCCATGTAGCCGCCCACGGGGTGGCGGTAGACGATCGCGCGCGCGGCCGCTTCGTCCATCCCCTCCAGGTACCCGCGGAGCGCCGCGCGCGCGTCGCCCCAGCGTTTCGCGGTCTCTGCGAGCGTCACCGAGGGATCGGGCGCCACGCCCTTCACCGGCATCTTCACGCGCACGTGCGTGAGCCAGAGAAGATCGAGCAGGCGCGCGCGGTAGACGACGTCGAGCACGGCGCGCCGCGGCACGCCGGTGACCCGGCGTTCGGTGAGCACGCGCGTGGTCTTGGCATCGACGAGCGTGAGGTGCTGCGCGACGTCGCCGAGCGACCAGGCGCCGGGCCCGGGGCGGAACGCGAGTTGCGCGGCGGCGAGCGCGGCGAGGTCATCGACGAGCGCGAGCCGCTGTCTTTCGATCGCGTCGAACCGGGTCTGCAGCGAGGGGAGCATGGCCGGACGGTGGACGGGAGGGTGCGATGACGGGACGCGGCTTCCGGCGGGAAAGGAAACATGGGCGCCCATGCGGCGACAGGGAGGGCGGGGGGCGATCCGGCGGCGGGTCGCGATGTTGCGCGGCGCGCGCGCCGTTCGTAGTTTAGGAGCGCCTAAATCATTTACTAGGCTTGCATAGTTTCCCGCGCCCGCCGCCATGGACCCCGTAATCGCCCCGAGCCGCGAACCTGAGACCGCCCCGCCGCCGCCGCGCCCCGAGCTCGGGTGGCGGCGCCCGCGGCTCGCCCCCAGTCTCGCCGAAGCCTACCGCACGATCGCCGTGCCGCAGGCGTCCTGGTGGCGCAAGGCGTTCGCCTTCGCCGGCCCCGGCTATCTCGTCGCCGTCGGCTACATGGACCCCGGCAACTGGGCCACGGACCTCGCGGGCGGTTCGGCATATGGATACACCCTGCTCTCGGTGGTGCTGCTCTCGAACCTCCTCGCGGTCCTGCTGCAGGGGCTCGCGTCGAAGCTCGGCATCGCGACGGGACGCGACCTCGCGCAGGCCTGCCGCGATCACTATCCGCGCCCGGTCGTCTGGTTCCTCTGGGTCATCTGCGAGCTCGCCATCGCCGCGTGCGACTTGGCCGAGGTGATCGGCGCCGCCATCGCGCTCAACCTGCTCTTCCATATCCCGCTCGTCGCCGGCGTGCTGCTCACCGCGTTCGATGTGCTCGTCGTGCTCTGGCTGCAGCACCGCGGCTACCGGCTGCTCGAAGCGCTGGTGGTCGGCCTCATCGCGACGATCGGCTTTGGTTTCCTCTTCGAACTGATCATCTCTCGCCCCGATCTCGCCGGCGTCGCCGCGGGACTCCTGCCGCAGACGGTCATCCTGAAGGACCCGCAGATGCTCTACATCGCCATGGGCATCCTCGGCGCCACGGTGATGCCGCACAATCTCTACCTGCACTCGTCGATCGTGCAGACGCGGAAGTACGAGGAGAGCGCGGCGGGGAAGCGCGAAGCCGTGCGATTCGCGTTCCTCGACTCCACTGTCGCGCTCACGTTCGCGCTCTTCATCAACGGGGCCATCCTCGTGGTGGCCGCCGCGACCTTCAATCGCGCGGGGATGCACGACGTCGCCGAGATCCAGCAGGCCTACAAGCTGCTGTCCCCCCTGCTCGGCGTGGGCGCCGCCAGCACGGTGTTCGCGCTGACGCTCCTGGCGTCCGGCCTCAACTCGACATTGACGGGAACGCTCGCGGGGCAGATTGTCATGGAGGGCTTCCTCAACCTCCGGCTCCGCCCCTGGCTGCGCCGCCTGATCACCCGCGGGATCGCGATCGTCCCGGCCGTGATCGTGGCGGCGCTGTACGGCGAGAGTGGAACGGCCAAGCTGCTCGTGATGAGCCAGGTGGTCTTGAGCGCGCAGCTCTCGTTCGCCGTCTTCCCGCTGGTGCGCTTCACGTCGGAGCGCGCCAAGATGGGAGAGTTCGTGAATGCGTGGTGGATGAAGGGACTCGCGTACCTCGTGGCATTCGGGATCGCCGGTTTGAACGGATGGCTCATGTACCAGATCTTCTTCGGGTGACCGCCGGCATGTACTCGCGCATCCTCGTACCGCTCGAGAACTCGCCGTACGACGATGCGATCCTCGCCCACGTGGCGCGGCTCGCGCACGCCTGCGGCGCATCGATCCTGCTCATCCATGTCGCCGACGGCTTCGCCGCGCGCAACATGAAGCAGCTCGAGCTGCGCGAGAGCGAGGAGCTGCGCGCGGACCGGGCCTATCTCAAGCGGATGACGACATTCCTCGAGACGGCCGGCTTCAAGGTGGACTCGGTGCTCGCGGGCGGCGACCCGGTCACCGAGATCATCGCGGCGGCCGAGCGCGAGCACTGCGATCTCATCGCGATGTCCACGCACGGGCACCGCTTCTTCAAGGACCTGCTCTTCGGCAGCGTCGCCGAATCGGTGCGCCACCGCTGCACGATCCCCGTGCTGCTCGTGCGCGGCTCCGCCGAGTCCCGCGCGATCTGGGCCGCCACGTGAACGCCGCGCCGCGCGCACCGGGCGCCGTCACCGCGCCCGTCGAGGATTACCTGAAGGCGATCTACGAACTGGAGCGCGCCGGCGATCCCGCGGGGACGAACGAGATCGCGCAGCGCCTGGCGATCGCGCCGGCCTCCGTGAGCGGCATGATCCGCCGCCTCGCGAAGCAGCGGCTCCTGGCGCACGAGCGCTATCGCGGCGTGCGCCTCACGGCCGCGGGCCGCCGCGTGGCGCTGCGCACGATCCGCCGCCACCGCGTGATCGAAGCCTACCTCACGCGCGCGCTCGGCTTCTCCTGGGACCGCGTGCACGACGAAGCCGAGCGCCTCGAGCACGCCGCGAGCGATGAGCTCGTGGACCGCATGGCCGCGGCGATCGGCGAGCCCGACACCGACCCGCACGGCGCGCCGATCCCCACGCGCGAGGGGAAGATCGCCGAACGGCCGATGCTCGCGCTCGATGCGCTCGCGCCGCGCGAGCGCGGGCGCGTCGTGGAGGTGAGCGACGAGGACGCGGAGCGCCTGCGCTATCTCGGCTCGCTCGGCCTCACGCCCGGCGCGCGGGTGCAGCTGCTGGAGCGCGCGCCGTACGGGGGGCCGCTGCGCCTGAAGGTGGGCGCGAAGGAACGTGTCATCGGGGCCGAGCTCGCGGGCACCGTGCTCGTGGAGCGCGCCGCGGAGCCGTGAGCAGCGACCTCCTCGCGCGGCTGAGGCAGCAGCTCGGCGCGGCCTACGCCGTGCAGCGCGAGCTCGGCGGGGACGAGACATCGCGCTTCTTCCTGGCGACCGAGACGGCGCGCGGACAGCGCGTGATCATCCGGGTGCAGCGGGGTGGTGCCGGCGCCGCGGAGCCGGAGTTCTCCGCCCTGCCGTACTCCGATGCGCTCATGCGCGAGTTGAGAGTCACGCCGGTCTCGAGCGGCACGGGACTCAGCCGGCCGTGATCTGAGCATGGGCGCGAGCGCCGCCCGCCGCCACACTGCGGCGTACGTGACGGCGAGCGTGATCGTCGTGCTCATCGCGGGTGCGATCATCCTGCGCGCACCGGCGCCCGATCGCGCGCGCCTCGAGACCGCGCGCCGCCTGGAGGAGCGCGTCCGGGATTTCGAGAGCGCCCGGGATCTCCCCGGCGCGGAGGCCGCCGCGCGCGATCTCATTGCGGCCGACCCCGCGGCGCCATCCGGCTGGAGCCTGCTCGGCGGTGTGCTGCTCGCCGAGCACCGGAACGACAGCGCGATCGCGGACCTCCGCCACGCGATCGCGCTCGAGGGCGCAGAGCCGTCGGCGCCCGACCTCGCGTACCTGTCGTACGCGTTCGCGGTCTCGGGCCAGCGCGATTCAGCGCTTGCGCTCCAGCGCGCGCTCGAGGCCGACGCCGCGCGCGAGCCCGTGTCCCCCGCGGCGCTCGCGATCGCCGAGCTGGGCGCCGGCCAGCGCGACTCTGCGATCGCGCTGTTCGCGCGCGCGATCGACGAGCATGATGTGTACATGGGACAGATCTTCCCCGAGGATCCCGTGTTCGACGCGGTGCGCGCCGACCCGCGCTTCGACGCGCTCAAGCGGCGCGCGCACCTGAGTTGAACGGACCGTGACCGCCGCCGTCCACATCGGGACGCAGGGCTGGAACTACGACGCGTGGGTGGGTCCGTTCTATCCCGACGGCACGCGCGCCGCCGATTTCCTCACGCTCTATGCGCGCGCCTTCGACACCGTGGAGGTCGATTCCACCTTCTACGCGATCCCCGCGGAGAAGACCGTGCGCGGCTGGGCCGAGCGGACGCCTGCGCACTTCCGTTTCGCGCTCAAGAATGCCGCAGGAGATCACGCACGAGCGCCGGCTGCGCGAGGTGGACGATCTACTCGAGCTCTTCCTCGACCGCGCGCACGTGCTGGGCCCGAAGCTCGGGCCGGTGCTCATCCAGCTCGGCCCCGATTTCGCGCCGACGGAGCTGCCGGCGCTCGCGCAGTTCCTGGACAAGCTGCCCGCGGACGCGCGCTTCGCCGTGGAATTCCGCCAGCGCGGCTGGATCAACGACACCGTGATGCAGACCCTCGCCGATCACAACGTGGCGCTCGCGCTCACCGACGCACGCTGGATCCCGCGGAAGACGATGCTGTCACTCGCCGCGCGCCCGACCGCGGATTTCGCGTATCTGCGGTGGATGGGACCGAACCGGGAGATCGTCGACTACTCCCGCATCCAGCACGACCGGACGGCCGAATTGGAGGAATGGAGCGAGGCGATCCTGCTGCTCATCCAGAAGGTGAGCGCCGTGAGCGGGTACGTGAACAACCATTTCGCGGGGCATTCGCCGTACAGCGCGCGGCAACTGCAACGACTGCTGGGCCAGCGGCCGGTGGAGCCGGGCGAACTGGGTGAGCAGATCAGTCTGTTCTAAGAGCTGAGGGGAAACGGGAAACGGGATACGGGAGCGAGTGGTGCCAAGAACCACTCGCTCCCGTTTCCCGTTTCCCGTTTCCCCTGTGCTCCATTGCGCAGTCTGCAGTGAGACTCTGCAAGTGAATCCGACCGTCGTAGCGGCAGGCGACAGCCGACAGTCGACGTCCGCTGTTATCTATTCGCGAATGCCCTCCCGCCGCCAACTCCTCGCCGCCCTCCTGGGCCTTGCCGCCGCGGCCGTCTTCGTGCGACTCGGCTTCTGGCAGCTCGACCGGCTGAAGCAGCGCCGTCTTGCGAATGACGTGAAGCTCACGCGCATGATCGCGCCGCCGGTCGGTCCCTTCGCCATGATCGCGGGTGCACGCCGTTGGCGCCCGGTGCGCGCGACGGGAACGTTCGACTTCGATCACCAGGTCGTGATCACCGGCGAATCCCGCGATGGCGCGCCCGGTGTCTACATCATCACGCCGTTCACCGTGGAGCCCAGCAACCGCGTGGTCCTCGTGAACCGCGGCTGGGTCTACTCGCCCGACGCGCAGACCGTGGAGCTCAACAAGTTCGATGAGCCGCCGCACCAGGTGCTGAACGGCTACGTGGACGAGTTCGTGACGGACGGAAAGGGCCCGGCGCGCACGGCATCCAACCCGAACGCCTTCCGTCGCATGGATGCGGCCGAGCTGCCGAAGGCGTTCCCGTTCCCGATCGCCATGTTCTACGTGGTGGCGCAGCGCGACAGCAGCGCCGCGCCGGCGCCCGGGGCGCCCGTCCGGCTGCCGCCGCCTTCGCTCGACGAAGGGCCGCATTCTGAATTACGCGATCCAGTGGTTCGCCTTCGCACTGATCGCGATCGGCGGCGCCTCGGTGATGATCTATCGCGAACGCCGGACGCCGGGGTAGGAGATTCCCTGAGTGTACTCCCCCGCGCGGGTGCTATAACTTCCAGTCAGGACGGACGCGTTCCGCCCGCCGGCCGCGCGGTCGCGGCCCGGAACCTTTGCCATTGAAGGCACCATGTCACCGTCATCCCACGGCCACGCCACCGAGCAGGAAGCCCGCGACGTCGCGGAGTCCGCGCGCGAGAGTGAATGGGCGTCGCCGAGCTTCCTGAAGGAGATGTTCCTCGGCCGGCTGCGCATGGATCTCATCGATCCCTTCCCGCAGGAGACCGCGGAGGAGGCAGCGCGCGCCAAGCCGTTCATGGAGAAGTTGCGCGCGTTCCTCGACCGGCTCGACTCGGACAAGATCGACCGCGAGGGGAACATCCCCGAGAGCGCCGTGCAGGAACTGCGCGACATGGGCGCGTTCGGCATCAAGATCCCGGTCGAATACGGCGGCCTGGGCCTCTCGCAGACGAGTTACATCCGCGCCATCGGCATGGTGACGTCGAAGGATGGCTCGCTCACGGCACTGCTCTCCGCCGCGCAATCGATCGGGCTTCCCGGTCCGCTCAAGCTCTTCGGCACCGAGGAACAGAAGAAGAAGTACCTGCCGCGGCTCGCGAAGGGTGCGATCTCGGCGTTCGCGCTCACCGAAGTCGACGCCGGCAGCGACCCGGCGAACATGCGCACCACGGCGACGCCCACCGAGGATGGGAAGACGTTCGTGATCAACGGCGAGAAGCTCTGGATCACGAACGGCACGCGGTGCGAGTTGATGGTCGTGATGGCGCGCACGCCCGATGCGGTCGTTGGCGGCAAGCCGAAGAAGCAGATCACGGCCTTCATCGTCGAGACGAAGACGCCCGGCCTGGAGGTGACGCACCGAAACCACTTCATGGGGCTGCGCGCGATCGAGAACGCCGTGCTCAAATTCACGAACGTGCGTGTGCCGCGTGAGAACATCATCTGGGGGGAAGGGAAGGGGCTCAAGCTCGCGCTGGTGACGCTGAACACCGGCCGGCTCACGCTGCCGGCGAGTTGCGCGTACGGGTCGAAGCAGATGCTGCGCATCGTGCGCGAGTGGTCCACGAAGCGCGTGCAGTGGGGGCAGCCGGTGGGCAAGCACGAGGCCGTCGCGCAGAAGATCGCGCACATGGCGGCGAACGTGTTCGCCATGGAGTCGGTGGCCGAGCTGTCGAGCGGGCTGGCGGACCGCGGCGGCTACGACATCCGCCTCGAAGCGGCGATCGCGAAGCTGTGGAACAGCGAAGCGAGCTGGCGCGGCGTGGATGATGCGGTGCAGATCCGCGGCGGCCGCGGCTATGAGACCGCCGACTCGCTGCGCGCGCGTGGCGAGGACCCGATCCCGCTGGAGCGCGCGATGCGCGACTCGCGGATCAACCTGATCTTCGAGGGATCCTCGGAGATCATGCGGCTGTTCATCGCGCGCGAAGCGGTGGACCATCACTTCAAGACCGCGTTCGACCTCGTGAACCCGCAGGCGACCGGCGCACAGCGCCGGGCGGCGTTCGCGCGCTCGGCGAAGTTCTATCCGTTCTGGTATCCGATGATGTGGTTCGGCGGCCTGCGCCGCTACGGCGACTTCGGGAAGCTCGCCGGCCACGTGCGCTACATCGAACGCACGACGCGCAAGCTCGGCCGCTCAGTGTTCCACGCGATGGTGCGCCTGGGGCCGAAGCTCGAGAAGCGGCAGATGGTGCTCTTCCGTCTCGTGGATGTTGGCGCGGAATTGTTCGCGATGTCCGCGAGCTGCTCGCGCGCCCGCGCGCTCGCCGCGAAGGGGGACGCGTCGGCGATCGAGGTGGCCGACCTGTTCTGCAATGAGGCGCGGCTGCGGATCGCGGAACTTTTCCGCAACCTGTTCGGTCCGAACGACGCGGCGCTGTACAAGGTCTCGCAGCGCGTGATGGCGGGGGATCTGACGTGGCTGGAGGATGGCATTGTGCGCGTCGAATCTCCGGCGAGCACGACGGCGGAGCAGAAGCCGAGGCGGGAAGCCGCGTTGGTCTAGGCACGGCACGAGCCGGAACTGAAACAAGGGATACGGGAAACGGGAAACGGGAGGGAGTAGTCACTACTCCCTCCCGTTTCCCGTTTCCCGTATCCCCTCTGCCGCTGCCGTTCGAAGTTCAGCGCGCGTGTCTATACATGAGCTCCACCAGCTCGTCGTACATTCGCTCGCGCGCCGCGCTGTCCGCGCCCCGGATCGCATCCGCCGCACAGTAGCGCAGGTGATTGCCCATCAGTCCGCGACCCACCGCGCGCAGCGCCTCGTGCACCGAGCCGATCTGCGTCATGACGTCGGCGCAGTAGCGGTCCTCCTCGATCATCTTCTGCAGCCCGCGCACCTGCCCCTCGATGCGCCGAAGGCGCCGCAGGTTCGCGGCCTTCGTCGCCGCGTCCACGCCGTGCGCCTTGCGCGCGCCGCGCCCGCCGGGCGCCTCGTGCTCGAGGCCGCACGCGCAGGCCGCCGCCTTCTTCGCTTTCGCCGTCACCGCCATGGTGCGCTCCTCACGCGGCGAACCGCCGCAGTCGCAGGCTGTTGGATACCACGCTCACGGAACTCAGCGCCATCGCCGCGCTCGCGATCACCGGGCTGAGCTGGACGCCCAGCAGCGGATAGAGCGCGCCCGCGGCCACCGGGATGCCGATCACGTTGTAGATGAACGCCCAGAAGAGGTTCTGCCGGGTGATGCGCATCGTGCGCCGCGAGAGCGCGATCGCCTGAGCGACGCCGCGCAGGTCGCCGCGCATGAGCGTGATGTCGCTCGCCTCCATCGCCACGTCGGTCCCCGATCCGATCGCGATGCCGACGTCGGCCTGCGCGAGCGCCGGCGCATCGTTGATCCCATCGCCCACCATCGCCACGACGCGCCCCGCGCCCTGCAGCCGCTTCACCTCCGCCGCCTTCGCATCCGGCAGCACGCCGGCCACGGTGCGCTCGACGCCCGCCTGCGCCGCGATCGCGCGCGCCGCGCGCTCGCTGTCGCCGGTGAGCATCACGACGTCGAGCCCCATCGATTTCATGGCCGCGACGCCCTCGCGCGACGTCGCGCGGATCGTGTCCGCCACCGCGATCAGCCCCGCCGCGCGCTTCCCGACCGCCACGTAGAGCGCGGTCTTCCCCTCCTCCGCGAAATGGTCGGCCGCCGCCGCGAGCGGCGACGCATCCACGCCGATCTCGCGCATGAGCGCCGCATTCCCCGCCATCACCTCGGCGCCGCCCACCCACGCGCGCGCGCCGAGTCCGGCGCGCGCCTCGAAGCGGTCGGCTTCCACGAGCGCGAGCGACCGCGCGCGCGCGTACCGGACCACGGCGGCGGCGAGCGGATGCTCCGAGCGCTGCTCCAGCGAGGCGACGAGCGCGAGCAGCGTGTCGCGGTCGGCCACGGGCCCGTCGAGCGCGACCACGACATCCGTGACCGCCGGCTTCCCCTCCGTGATCGTGCCTGTCTTGTCGAGCACGACCGTGGTGATCTCGTGCGCGCGCTGGAGCGCTTCGCCGCCCTTGATGAGAATGCCCAGCTGCGCGCCCTTGCCCGTGGCGACCATCACCGCGGTGGGCACCGCGAGCCCCATCGCGCAGGGGCAGGCGATGATCAGCACCGCGACCGCGGCCGCGAACGCGCGCACGAACGGCGCGCCCGGTGCCGCGATCATCCAGATCGCGAACGTCGCGATCGCGATCGAGATCACCACCGGCACGAAGATCGAGCTCACGCGATCGGCGAGCCGCTGGATCGGTGCCTTCGAGCCCTGCGCCTCGCGCATCATGCGCACGATGCGCGCGAGCACGCTCTGCTCGCCCACTGTGGTGGCCGCGAAGCGGAACGACCCGGTGGTGTTCACCGTGCCGCCGATCACGAGCATGCCCGCGGTCTTCTCCACCGGCATCGATTCGCCGGTGACCATCGATTCATCCACCGCGCTGGCGCCGGCGAGGACGCGGCCGTCCACGGGGATCCGTTCGCCCGGCCGCACGATCACCGCGTCGCCGGCGCGCACGTCCGCGATCGGGACATCCTGCTCGACCCCGTCGCGCACGATGCGCGCGGTGCGCGGCTGCAGCCGCACGAGCGCGCGCAGCGCGCGGGTGGTCTCCCCCTTCGCGCGCGCCTCGAGCATGTTGCCCACCAGGACGAGCGCGATGATGATGTCCACCGCTTCGTAGTAGAGGTCCGGCATCACGCCGTTGGCGCGGAAGAAGCCGGGCACGACGGTCGCCGCCACCGAATAGAGGAACGCGGCGCCTGTGCCGACGGCGATGAGCGTGTTCATGTCGGCCGAACGGTGGCGGAACGCCATCCACGCGCGCGCGTAGAAATGCCGGCCCGCCCACACGATCACGATGCTCGTGAGCACCAGCAGCACCCAGGGGAGCGGCGCCCAGTCCATCGCGAACATCGAGAGCGCCATCGACGCGGCGCCGATCGCGCCGGCCACCGCCGCCTTGGCCTTGAGCGACGCGAACTCGCGGGCGCGCTCGCGGTCCTGCGTCTCCTGCTCCTCGTACGCCGTGCGCGCGGGATCGGGCAGCTCGGCGCCGTATCCGGCGGCCCGGATCGCGTCGACGAATCGCGACGGCGTCGTCGCGTCCGGGTGGTAGCGCACCGTCGCGTTGTTCAACATGAGATTGACCGTCGCGTCCGTCACGCCGGGCTCCGACTGCAGCGTCCGCTGGACGCGCGCCTGGCACGCGGCGCAGGTCATCCCGGCAACATCGAGAACGACGGATCTCGGCTGTCGGCTGTCGGCTGTCGCCATCATCGCGTCGTGATCATGCGGAGCTGCGCGCCGCAAGCCCTGCGGGAAGAAGTACCAGAGCACGCCGCCGATCCCGCCGCCGGCGGCGAGCAGGATGAGCCAGGTCATGCCGGGACCGCGTGGGCCGTGTAGCCGGCGGCGGTGACGACGGCGGTGATCTGCGCGGCGTTCGCGGCGGCCGGATCGAACTCCAGCGTGGCGCGGCCGATCGAGACGGTCTCGATCTTCACGCCGGGCATGCCGGCGAGCGCGCCGCGCACGGCGTTCAGGCAATGGCCGCAGCTCATGCCGTCGATGGTGAGTGTGAGGCGTTCCATGATTACTCCTCGCGGGCGGGTGATGCCTGGAAGCTAATACCCCCAGGGGGTATATCAAGAGGCCGAAGGAAAGGGCGGAGCCCGACCCCGCGATAGATGGCCGCGCTGACACTCGAGCCGCCGTCGTTCCGTATGGCAATCAAGGCGCCTTCCAACGTTTTCCTCACCGCCGGTGTCACACCTTCCAGCCCTTCGCCTTGGGCTGCGATCCGTCGTCTCCGCCGCTCGAATCCACCTTCGCGAACCGGGAATGCGCCGCCTGCTGCTATCCGCCGTGCTCGCCTCGCCCCTGATCCTGCCGGCGCAGTCGCCCGCGCCCGCGCCGCCGCCCTCGCGGTCCGGCGCGACGCCGAGCGATGACGCCAGGACGCGCGCCGAGACGACGGTCGGGCAGCAGCTCGCGTCGCTCGGCGATCCACCGGTGCGCGCCGCGACCGCCACCGCCAACTCCGCCATCGCCACACGCGCGCGCCTCGCACCCGTGATCGACGGCAAGGATGACGATCCGGTCTGGGCGCAGGCGCAGATCATCGACTCCTTTCGCCAGTTCCAGCCCGAGGAAGACAGCACGCCGAGCTTCCGCACCGTCGCGAAGGTCGTGTACGACGACAAGTACCTGTACGTGTTCGTGCGAATGTACGATCCGCATCCCGACAGCATCGTCGCGCTGCTCAGCCGCCACGACGTGCACACGCAATCCGATTGGATCAAGGTGATGCTCGACTCGTACCACGACAAACGCAGCGGCTACGAGTTCGCGGTGAACGCGCGCGGCGTGAAACGCGATTACTACATGTACAACGACAGTCAGGAAGACGACTCGTGGGACGGCATCTGGGACGTCGCCACCACGGTCGATTCGCTCGGCTGGACGGCCGAGTTCCAGATCCCCTTCGACCAGCTGCGCTTCGCGCCGGCGCCGAATCTCACCATGGGACTCGGCATCTGGCGCGACATCGCGCGCTACAACGAGCGCGACAGCTGGCCCGTGTTCCGCCGCTCCAAGCCGGGAATCTCCTCGCAGATCGGCGAGATCACCGGCATCGAAGGGCTTGGCTCGCCGCGCCACCTCGAGGTCGTGCCGTACGTCGTGGCCAAGAACGTCACGTGGCCGGATGGCCCGGGCTACCAGCGCCAGCAGGAGTTCACGGGCGGCGCCGACCTCAAGTACGGCGTCACCACGAACCTCACGCTCGACGGCACGGTGAATCCCGATTTCGGCCAGGTCGAATCCGACCCCGCCTTGCTCAACCTCTCCGCGTTCGAGACCTTCCTGCCGGAGAAGCGGCCGTTCTTCGTCGAGGGCACCGGCATCTTCCACCTCGACGTCGGGTGCAACAACGGTGCGTGCACCGGACTCTTCTACTCACGGCGCATCGGCCGCCAGCCGCAGTTGAGCGACGGGTCGCTCGCATCGCCCACCGCCACGCCGATCTACGGCGCGGCCAAACTCACCGGCCGTCTCAGCAACGGACTCTCGGTGGGCGTGCTCGACGCGCTCACGGCGCAGGCCGACAATTCCGACGGCAGCACCGCCGAGCCGCCCACGAACTACTTCGCGGCGCGCGCGATCAAGGAGTACGACGACGGCCAGGGCGGCGTCGGTGCGATGGTCACCGCCACCAACCGGCAGAACGATGCGTGGACCTCGCCGTACCTGCGCACGAGCGCGTACACCGGCGGCGTCGATTTCCGGAAGCAGTTCTCCAAGCGCCAGTACGAACTGACGGGCTACGTGGTGGGCAGCTCGGTGAGCGGTTCCGATAGCGCGATGCTGTTCACGCAGGAGAACAGCACGCACTACTACCAACGCCCGGGCAGTGGTCTCCCCTTCGACACGCTGCGCACGTCGCTCGCCGGCGATGCCGAGCAGGTCAGCTTCGGCAAGATCGGCGGCGGCGTTCTGCGCTTCAACACGAGCCTCCAGCGCGTCAGCCCCGGCTTCGAGATCAACGATCTCGGCTATCTCGCGCAGGCGGGCACGGAGAGTTGGGGGAACTGGATCGGCTTTCAATACCAGGAACCGAAGTCGTTCTACAAGCAGCTCTTCCTGAACTTCAATGCCTACGGTGCATGGAGCGCCGAGGGGATCTCTGGCGCGCACCTCAGCACCACGAGCACGAACGTGAACGCGACGTCGGAGTTGAGGAACGGCTGGATCGTGAACGTCGGCATCGAGGGGGACAATCTGCTCGGCGTCTTCGACGACCGGAAGGCACGCGGCGGTCCTGCGATGTTCCGCCACCCGTTCCTTTCATGGTGGGGCGGGATCCAGGGCGATCCGCGCATGAAGATCGTGCCGAGCATCAACACCTTCGGCTTCAACGGCAGCGGCGGCAAGTCGCACGGATGGGGCGTCGACCCGCAGGTGCTGTTCACGATGTCCTCCAACCTCGCGCTCACCCTCGGCCTGCACTACGACCTGAACATTGACTACACGCAGTGGGTACAGAATTTCTCCAGCGGGGCCGACACCAGCACGTTCGCGGTGCTCCACCAGGACACCTTCTCCGCCACCATCCGGCTCGACGCGACCTTTACGCCCAAGCTGTCCTTCCAGCTCTTCGCGAACCCGTTCATCAGCGACGGCCGCTACGAGAACTGGCGCGCGCTCACCGACCCGCGTGCGACGACGTACGACGCGCAATTCACGCCGTACTCGCGAGGGGACACGACGGCCGCTTCATACAATTTCAACGACCAGGAGTTGATCATGAACTCCGTGCTGCGCTGGGAATACCGGCGCGGCTCCGCGGTCTATCTCGTCTGGCAGCACGGCCGCAACTACTACAATCAGAGCCAGCAGTACAGCGGCTTCGATCCCGGCACGAACGTCAACAACCTGCTCTCGATCCACCCGATCAACACCTTCCTCGTGAAGATGACCTACTGGCTTAGCCTGTAGCGCGGGATACCTGGGGCCGCCTGCAGGTGACCGCGGAGGAGCAGCTGAAGCCGGCTGCTCCTTCGTGCATCCGGCGGTCGTTGACGCGCCCCGCGCCCCCTGCGAGCTTTCCGCCTCCACTCCTCCGCGGCTGGCCCCATGACCCGCATCGCATTCCTCGGCCTCGGCGCGATCGGCACGCCGATGGCGCGGCACCTGATCGATCCGCGCTTCGAGCTCGCGGTGTGGAACCGCACGCGCGAGAAGGCGATCGCGTTCGCCGGCGCGGGCGCCAACGTACGCGTCGCGGCCTCGCCGCTCGACGCCGCGAAGGGCGCGGAGTTCGTGATCACCTGCCTCCCCGCGTCGCCCGACGTGGAGTCGATCCTCGAAGGACATGGCGGTCTCGCCGCCGGACTCGAGCGCGGATCGGTGCTCGTGGACTGCACGTCGGGCGACCCCGCCACCTCGCGCCGGATCGCGGCGCGCCTCGCGGAGCGGGGCGTCGATTTCGCCGACGCCCCCGTGAGCGGCGGCGTGATCGGCGCCGAGAAGGGCAAGCTCACCGTGATGGTCGGCGGCGACGCGCGCGTGTTCGAGCGCATCCAGCCGGTGCTCGCCGCGTTCGGTGAGAAGATCGTACACTGCGGCCCGGTCGGCGCGGGACACGCGCTCAAGTCGGTGAACAACGCGCTGCTCGCCGTGCACATCTGGTCCGCCGCCGAGGGGCTCGCGGCGCTCGCGAAGGCCGGCGTGAAGCCCGCGGTCGCGCTGGATGTGATCAACGCATCGAGCGGGCGCAGCAACGCGTCGCAGAACCTGTTCCCGGAGCGCGTGCTGTCTCGCGCCTTCCCGCGCACCTTCCGCCTCGCGCTGCTCGACAAGGACGTCGGCATCGCGGCGGCGGTCGCGAAAGAGCAGCGTGTGCCCGCGCCGCTCATCGCGCTCACCGCGGAACTCTTCCGCGCCGCCCACAACGCGCTCGGCGAAGAGGCCGATCACGTGGAGGCGGTGAAATTCCTCGAACAGCTGGCCCAGGTGGAGATCGCATGAGCAGCACACTCGCATCACCGCGCGTCGCCTCGCCGGACGCGATCCGCGCGCAATTCCCGGCGCTCGAGCGCCGCGAGGGGAAGTTCCCCGTCGCCTTCTTCGATGGGCCGGGCGGCACCCAGGTGCCGCGCGCCGTGGCCGACGCGATGACGGACTATCTCTATCATCACAACGCCAACACGCACTGGGCCTATCCGACGAGCGTCGAGACCGACGAGATGATCGATGCATCGCGCGCCGCCGTCGCGGATCTCCTGAACGCGTCGCCGAACGAGATCGCCTTCGGGCTCAACATGACGACGATCACCTTCCACCTCGCGCGCGCGATCGGGCGCGAGTTGGAGCCGGGCGATGAGATCGTGGTCACCGAGCTCGATCACCACGCGAACGTGGCGCCCTGGCGCGCCCTCGAGCAGGAGCGCGGCGTGGTGGTGCGCGTCGCGAAGATGGATCCCGCGACCGGCCAGCTCGACTGGAAGGATTTCGCGGAGCAGCTCACGGCGCGCACGCGCGTCCTCGCGATCGGCGCCGGCTCCAACGCGCTCGGCACGATCACCGATGTCGCCCGCGCGGCGCGACTCGCGCGCGGCGCCTCGCCCGGCACGCTCGTCTTCGTGGATGCGGTGCACTACGCGCCGCACGCGCTCGTGGATGTGCGCGCCTTCGATTGCGATTTCCTCGCGTGCTCGGCGTACAAGTTCTACGGGCCGCACATCGGCATCCTCTACGGCAAGCACGAGCGGCTCGCCGCACTCGACGTGCCCAAACTCGCCCCCGCGCCCGAGACGGCACCGGAACGCATGGAGACCGGCACGCAGAACCACGAAGGGATCATCGGCGCCGGCGCGGCCGTGGATTTCCTCGCGTCGCTCGCTCCCGATGGCGGCCCGCACCGCCGCGCGCGGCTGGCCGCCGCGTTCGCCGAGCTGCACGCGCGCGGCGACGAGATGTTCCATCGCATCTGGGATGGGCTCGGCGCGATCAAGGGCGTCCGCCGATTCGGCCCGCCGCCGCACGGGCCGCGCACGCCGACGATCACGTTCACCGTTGCCGGGGTCCCGACGACCGAGGTCGCGATCCAGCTCGCGAAGCGCGGGGTCTACTGCTCGAACGGGGATTTCTACGCGACCACGATCGTCGAGCGCCTGGGCCAGGCCGCCGATGGCCTCGTGCGCGCCGGCTGCTCGTGCTACACGACGATGGAAGAGGTCGAGCGGCTGATCGCGGGAGTCAAGGAGATCGCGAAGGGCTGAGCGTTCCGCGCGCCTCGTTCCTCGCCGAGGTCCGCGGCGCTATTTCTTCTTGCGCGATACGGTGGTGGACTCCAGCGCCGCGACGAACGGCGTGTACTCCGATCCCGGACTCCACAGCACCCAGCTGTCGTAGCCCGCGTCGTACACGGCCTTCTTCTGCGCCTCGATCTGCGCGCTCGTGTAATGCGGCGGGCCGAGCGTGAACGCCTGCAGCCACGCGCGCACGTGGATCGGGCTCGTGATGCCGAGGCGCGTGTCCTTGTGATGCGCCGCCGTGATCGCGGAGTCCACCACGAGATAGGGCTCCGTGTTCGGGTGCGCGATGCCGAAGGCGCCGTGCGGATAGTGTGACGGGTACACCATCGGCAGCAGCACGTCGGTCACCGGCGCGAGCTCGCTCCACTCCTGGCCCACCTCGAGCGCGCCGCCGATCGACGTCACCATGCCGAAGATGTCCGCCGTGCACCGCGCGCCGGCCGCGTGGATGCGCGGGCACGCCGCGCGGAAGAAATCCGCGAGCGCCTTGGGCTTCGACACGCCGTTCGCGTCCTTGAACACCTGCGGCGGCAGCGACGGGTACGGCTCCGGGAAGCGGATGTAGTCGAACTGGATCTCGTCGAAGCCGAGGTGCGCGAGCTCCACCGCGACGCGAATGTTGTACTCGCGGATCACCGGATCGTACGGGTCCACCCAGGTGAGCCCCTTCTTGTCGTGCCAGGGCGTGCCGTCGGGCTTCCGGATCACGTGCTGCGGATTCACGCGCGCGGCCACGGAGTCCTTGAACACCACCACGCGCGCGATCGCGAGGATGTGGTGCGCCTTGAGCGTGTCGAGCAGTTCGGGCAGATGCTTCACGCGCCCCGAGTGCCCCGCGTTGCGCGAGACGCTCGAGTCCTTCGACTCGAAGTTGAGCCCGAACTCGTCCTTCATGTCGATCACGAGCGCGTTGATCTCGGTCTGGTCCGCGATGGCGATGAGGTGTCGCATCTTCTTCGCGCTCTGCGACGCCCAGCGGTTCACGTAGAGCGCGCGCACGATCCCGGTGTCGCCCATCGGCTTGCGCGCGGGAGCCGGTGCCAGCGCGGCGGCGGCCGGCCTCTTCGCGGCGGCGGTGTCCGTCGCCGGCGGCGCGGCGTGCGCGGTGTCGCGGATCGTATCGCGCGCGACGGCGCGCCGCACCGGCGCGGCCGATGCTTCGCCGCGGCACGCGGCGCTGAGAATGAAGAGGACGGCGATGACAGGGCGGCGCATCTGCGACTCGCGTGGTGCAGGTTGATCCCAGGGGACGCGAAATCTACAGTGCGCGTCGTGTCCATAGCACGACGACCCCATGCTTCCCGTCACAACGTATATTCCGCGCATGTCACGGACCCTGGCCGCCGCCGCGCTGTTCCTCCTGCTCGCCGCCTGCCCCGAGCCGCACCACGGCGTGGGCGCGCCGCGCGCGGAGTTCATCATCGAGGCCGGCGACAGCTCGTTCTGGGTCCGCTCCGGCCCCGAGGGGGTGCGCGTGCGCGGCGCGCCGATCCGCATCGCCCGCCTCGACGGCAATTTCATCGAACTGTACCTGGCCGACGACGACCACTCCTACGCCGACGCCATCATCACCGGCCAGCGGCTCTACCGCCGCGATCTCCGCACCGGCGACTCGATGGCCGTCTTCCGCGACACCACGATCGACGCCGTCGCCACGGCCTATGCCAGCCAGCACCCCGAGGAGCGTCCCCTCGACCCCGACGACGACCTGCCCGACGAGCCGGCGCTCAGCGCCACGTCCGACGTGGTGCCGCTCGTCCAGTTCGGCCGCTTCCTCTCGATGCGCTACACCGCCGACCTCGAAGGCGAGAGCGCCGACAACTGGCATCTCGCCCGGCGCTTTACGCTCGACCTCCGGAAGGGCGGGCCGGCCACGGTCGCCGACATCGTCGGCGACAAGAACGCCGACTATGTCCTGCAGAAGGGCGCCAAGCTCTTCACGCAGGCGCTCGACTCGGTGCTCGCCTCATCCGATGCGCGTGCCAAGGAGGCGGCCGCCACGGTCGGCGACTTCAAGTTCGATCCCACCAGCTTCGAACTGCTGAGCATCGACGGCTCGCCGGCGATCCGCTTCGTCGCCCCCGGCACCGGCCGGCGCGCGGAGGGGCTCACGCTCCCGCTGCCGCCGATCGTCGTCGCCGCGCCCACCTGGTGGGCCGATGCGCGCGAAGGGATGCCCGCCACTCCCGGCGACTCGAACATCTCGAACTGGAAGCACGGGGACCTCGAAGTGCGGGTCGGGTACAAGTCAGAGAGCGAGCCCGGACGCGCCGTCATCCTCGACAGTGCGCGGCATGCGTTCCCGATCGCGGAGCTGCCCGCACCCGCGCGCCGCATCTTCTGGCTCGACCATGGCGCCGTGGACAGCGCCACGCGCGCCGCCCTCGCCCGCGCGTTCGATGAAGCCGCTCTCTATTCCGAGGACACACGGACCGCCATGACTCCCGCCCCGAGCAGCACCCCCGCCAGCCGCCCCGTGCACGACTCCCAGCACGAGACGTCCGAGCTCATGATGCCGCAGCACGCGAACAACCTCGGCCACGTCTTCGGCGGCGTGATCCTCTCGATGATGGACCGCACCGCCGCCGTGGCCGCACTCCGTCACACGCGCACCAGCTGTGTCACCGTGAGTGTGGACCGCGTCGACTTCCGCGAGCCGATCCACCTGGGCGATCTCGTCATCATGAAGGCGAGCGTGAACTTCACCGGGCGCAGCTCCATGGAGATCGGCGTGCGCGTAGAGTGCGAGAACCTCGCCACCGGTGTGCGGCGCCACACGAACTCCTGCTATCTCACCTTCGTCGCGGTGGACCGGAACGGGCGCCCGGTGGATGTGCCGGCCATCCTCCCGCAGACCCCGGACGAGAAGCGCCGCTTCGCCGCGGCCTCCGAGCGGCGGCGCCGCCGCCTCGAGGAGCGCAAGGCGGAGGCCCGCGACGCGTGATGCGCCCGGCGCGGAAGCTCTTCACCGTCGCGCAGGCGAACAACACGCTGCCGCTCGTGCGGCGGATCGTGAAGGACATCATCACGCTGTATCCCGAATGGCGCGACCGCGTGGAGGCGTTCGCGGTGTACGCCGCGAACTCCACCGCCGACCAGCCCGACCCGCAGGCCGACGCGGCCGCGAAGGAAGTGCAGAAGCTGGCGGCCGAGATCGACGGATGCCTGCACGAACTCGCGGACCTCGGCGTAGAGTACAAGCAGCCGCTCGACGGCGGCCTCGTGGATTTCCCCGGCGAGATCGACGGCCGCGACGTGTGGCTCTGCTGGCGCTACGATGAGCCGGCCGTGGAGCATTGGCACGAACTCGAAGCGGGCTTCGCGGGACGAAGACCGCTCGCCCCGGTGCGCGCGAACTAAGCGCCGGCCGCCGAGGCCGCGAAGGGGACGTCCACTTCCAATCCGTCGCGCGCGACCACGACGTTCTCGAAGGCGCCGCGCGCTTCGTTCAAGAGTGTTTGCGCGTCGTTGGAGTAACGCGCGGAGAGATGCGTGAGCACGAGCTGCCGCACGCCCGCGCGCGCGGCGACCGCCGCCGCTTCGCGCGCGGTGGTATGCCCGGTCTCGGCGGCGCGCTCGGCCTCCTCATCGCCGAAGGTCGCTTCGTGCACGAGCACGTCGGCGCCGCGCGCGATCTCGACGGTCGCGTCGCAGGGGCGCGTGTCGCCCGTGATCACCACGCGGCGTCCGGAGCGCGGCGGACCGACCAACGCCGATGGCGCGATGACGCGGCCATCCTCGAGCGTGATCGACTCGCCCTTGTGGAGCTTTCCCCAGAGCGGACCCTCGGGGATGTTCATCTCGCGCGCGATGTCGGGGTGGAACTCGCCCTTCCGCGCCTCTTCGATCATCGCATAACCGAACGACACCGGCCCGCCATGCTCGGCGGCGTACGGCACGATGGCGTAGCCGTTGCGCTTCACCGGCTGTCCCGGTTCGAGTTCGGCGATCTCGATCGGGAATCCGATCCGCTCGCCGCCCACGCGCATGGCGTCGCCGAGGATCTTCTTGGCGCCCTTGGGCCCCCAGAGCCGCAGCGGCTCCACGCGCCCCTGCAGCGCGAAGGTGCGGCAGAGCCCGATCGCGCCAATGATGTGATCGCCGTGGAAATGCGTGAAGAAGATGTCATCGAGCGCGAAGGTGATGCCGTAGCGCATCATCTGGCGCTGGGTGCCCTCGCCGCAGTCGAACAGCAGCGTTTCTCCTTCGCGGATCAGCGCGAGGGAGGAGACATTCCGCTCCACCGTCGGGCCGGGCGGCTGAGGTTCCGAGGAATTTGAGAGTGAGGGACACGATGGAAGATACTCGCTACTAACGTCGTGAGGCGAACCCCCGAACCACGTCATTGGTCACCCGAACGCCGTGAGGCGTGAGGCGTGCGACGAACTGACTGTACGGCGTCATTGGAGACCCTAACGCCGTGAGTCGCGACCCGAACTCCGTGATTCGTAACCCGAACGCCGTTAGTCGTGAGCACACTCACGGCGTTCGGGTGACCAATGACGCCGTACAATCAGTTCGTCGCACGCCTCACGCCTCACGGCGTTCGGGTGACCAATGACGCCGTACAATCAGTTCGTCGCACGCCTCACGCCTCACGGCGTTCGGGTGACCAATGACGGAGTTCGGGTTTCGCCTCAGATAGCTGGCATAGCGAGCGCCGCAGCGTGTTCCTCGGGGTCGATGTTCCGCCCCGACACGATGACCACCACGGGGAAAGAAAGCTTCAGCCGTCCCTCGAGCACCGCCGCGACTCCCACCGCCCCCGCTCCTTCCACGATCAGCCCTTCTTCTCGCGCCAGGAACCCGATCGCGCGCGCGATGGCCGGTTCGTCCAGCACCGCCAATTCATCGAGCGCATGCCGTCCGATATCCAGCGCGAATTCATCGATGTCCCCCGCGAGTCCATCCGCCAGCGTCGGCACGCTGTCGATGTGCGTGACGCGCCCCGCCGTGAGCGATTTGCTCATCGCCGCGGTGTTCACGCTCTGCGCGCCCGCGATCTTCACCTTGGGCGCCACGCGGCGCAGCAGACTCCCCGTGCCGGCGAGCAACCCCGCGCCGCCCACGGGCGTCACCACCATCGCGACGTCCGGCAGTTCTTCGAGGATCTCGAGCGCCACCGTTCCCTGTCCGGCGATGAGCGTGTCGCCCAGGCATGGATTGATGTACGTCACCCCCTGCTCGCGCGCGAAGTCCTTCGCGCGCACCATGGCCATGTCGTAGTCCTCGCTCTCCGCGTCCACCGTGGCACCGAGTTGCTCGATGCCGCGCCGCTTCACCATCGGCGCGGCGCGCGGCACGAACACCATCGCGGGAATACCGAGCTGTCGCGCCGCCCACGCGACGCCGAGTCCGTGATTGCCCGCCGAGCTCGCCGCCACGCCGCGCTCGCGCACTGCGAGTGTGAGCGACGCGATCGCGTTGAATGCGCCGCGCAATTTGAAAGAGCCGGTGATCTGCTCGCACTCGAGCTTGAGCAGCACCTCGCCGCCGGCGCGCGCGGAGAGCGCCGCCGACCGCCGCAGCGGCGTACGTATGCACACCCCCGCGATGCGTTTCGCGGCGTCGTAGATATCCTCGGCGCGCAGATCGTCGAACATGGCGCGCAGAATGGGGGCGCGGGGGCGGGCAGGGCAAGGCCGCCTGTGACGCAACACGCGAACGCTCGTCTATATCTCGATAGCGCGGAACAGCTTGACTCCCCCTCGATGCTCTGTTATTATAGTGGAGCAAGACGGGGGCCCCGCACTGCGGGGCCTTTTGAATAGGAGGGGCTGTAGCTCAGCTGGGAGAGCGCTGCATTCGCATTGCAGAGGTCAGGGGTTCGAGCCCCCTCAGCTCCATAGCAGCCGAATCGCGGGATGCGCCGTTGCACGGTAGGACGTAGAGTTCCAATGAGTGACGTGCCGCAGCCCCGCAACCAGAATTGATGCCCGCCGCCGATCGGTAGGACGCAGAGTTCCAATGACGGCGTGCGTGGCAACTTCTGGAGCAGGACCGCAGGTGAGGCGCCGCGAGAGCTCTCGCGGCGTTTTGTGTTTTGAGGGGGCCGCCGTCCCGGCTGCGACGGGAAACTGCGAACGGCAGACGTCGACTGTCGACTAGTGACTGTCGCAAGCGTACTGCTCGCGCCGTGCCCTGCGACAGTCTCCAGTCTCCAGTCGACGTCTGCCGTTAGTTACTGCGCCGTCACCCTCTCCGTCACGCTCCGCACGCCGTTCGACAGCACCACCTCGAGATCCGAGGCGGGCACATCGACGCTCCCTCCGCGGGCGAACGACAGCACCTGGCCCGTCCGCCGGTCGCGCACCATGGCCATCGGATACGTGCGGTGGTCCCACGTCACGTGAGTGAGCCGCCCCCGCATACGAGCGAGCAGCCCGCTCGGCGGGGCGTTGCCTTGGTTCATCTCCGCCACCGGCGATCCCGCTTCGCGGCGCACTTCCGCACCCTGACCGCGCAAGCGCAACGCCGACAATCGCGACAGGTCGAAATTCCGCACCGGGATCTTGAACACGAACCCACGAGTTCCTTGCGGATCATCGGCCATCTCGGCGGCCTCGAACGACTGCGAGAAGAGCGCCGCGCCGCTCGCGTCCAGCCCCTCGATCGACATCGACCCGCGGCCACTCGGCAGGCTGGGCAATGCATCGATCTCGAACGCGGGCTCGAGCACGAGCTGTCCGTGCTCTACGCGGCCCCAGACGAGCAGCACGCGCTCCGGTCCGGCGGCACCGGCCGGCGGCGTGAAGATGTCGGGCGTGCTCAACCGGAAGTTCATGATCTTGATGAAGCCGTAGTTGCTGGTCCAGTACGGCCGGCAATAGCTCATCATGTCGAAGTCCGCGGCGGGCGTGTAGACCGTCGCCGTCGTAGGCGTCGCGCCCGCGACGTCCACGCCGTACGCGTCGATGTTGCCGGTCGCGTTCGGATAGCTGGGATCGGGGCCGCCGGCGCCGCAGCCGGGCGCGTGCTCGCGTCCCCAGTTGTGGCCGGTCTCATGCGCGAGGATCTGGTCGTTCTGCCCGCGGTCCCAGCCGATCGCCGCCTGACAGCAGCCCACATAGCCGAGTCCGGCCACACCGCCGCCGTAGCTGGGGTGGACCACGCCGTAGTAGTAGATCGAATCCTGCGCCGCCGTCGTGACCTCGATGCTGCGCAGCGCGGAGATCTCGCTCAGGATCGTGCCCCACCCGGTGCCATCCGAGAGCAGGATCACGCTGCGTGTCGGTGAACACTGCGTGCACCTGCACGTTGTAGCTCGGGAACGGGTGCGTCTTCTGCGAGAACGCCATGAACGTGCTCTCGTTGGCCGCTGTCACATTGCCCTGCAGGCCGTCCTTCGAATGTCTTCACGGGGATCAGCATCTCGTGGAAGATGCTGAGCGTCTTCACGTTGAACGCGAACGTGCCGCTCGCCGGGAAGCTGTTGTCGGACTCTGACGACTCCGGGATCACGTTCGTCGGATCCACGTCCGCGACCGCCTTGAGGTTCGCCGCGATTCGTGCCTTGGGCACCGCCACGTTCCACGAGCTGTTCCATGTCTGTTCGGCGACTGCCGTCGGCACCGAGGCGCCCGGCGCATTGATGATGTCGGTCTGGATCAGCGACGCGCCATTGTACCAGCGCACGCGCACCTGCGGCGTGACCGTGTTCGCCTGGTTGGCGACGACGAACACGCGGAGATACCCGTCTTTGTTCGCCACGAGCGGCACGGTATCGGTGAAGCTCTGCGTCCCCTGTGTGAGATACATGCCCGCGATCGTGAGATTGAGCCCCGCGACGGATGCATACGCCACCGGCGCGTTCACCGGCGTGACCGATGCGGTCACGACGCTCGTCTGCGAGGTGGGCGACGGCACGTAGACCGTCGGGCCGACCGTCACGTTGGACGCCGTGGTCGTGTACGTGCCCGGCGCGAGTTTGTTGATCGTGGTCGTCGCCGTCACGCTCTGCGAGAACGAGCTCGGGCCGGTGACGACGATTGACGCCGGTCCGCTCGGCAATCCGGTCACCGTCACCGTGAGCGAGCCGGTGGAGATCGCATAGGTGACGGTCTTCGACAGCGTGAGCGCGCCTGGGGCGAGCGTCGCGGTCTGGCTCGCGATGGTCGGCGCGTATGTCGCAGTGGCGTTGCTCACGTTGCTCGCAGCGATCGTGTACGTGCCGAGCGGCAGCGCGCTGAGCACCGTCGCGCCGCTCGCCGTGATCGCGTGACTGTACGCGAACGGGCCGGTCACGAGTACGCTCGGATTCAGTCCGCCCGGCAGCCCGCCGATCGTGACGGTGATCTGTGTCACCGGACGAGACGCTCGGACTGAGCCCGCCCGGAGGCCGTTCGACCGTGACGTGACTGCCCCGTCATGGCCGAATAGGTCTCGGTGGCGGTCGCGTTGGTGAGCGACGCGGGCACCACGATCGTCTGCGTCGCCGGCGTGCCGCCATACGTAGTCGAGCCGCTCGACACGACGTTCGCCGTGACCACGTACGATCCCGGCTTGAGGTTCGTCCACGTTTGCGATGCGGTCGCGACCTGACTGAAGCCGCCGGGACCGGTGACGGTGACATTGCCATTCACGCCGCCCGGCAGCCCCGACACCGTGAGCGCGAGGCCGCCGCTCGCGAGCGTGTAATTCACCGCCGCGTTGAGCGTCGTCGTCGTGATCGACACGCCGGTCGTCGCGGGCGATGGCGCGTACGTCGCCGTGCCCGTCACGACGTTGCTCGCCGTCACGGTGTACGTCCCGGATGGCAGATTGCTCAGCGTCGTGGTCGCCGTCACGGTGTGGCTGTAGCTGTTGGGCCCGGTCACGACGATCGCCGCCGGCGCGCTCGGCAGGCCACTCACCGTCACCGTGAGCGCACCCGAGGGCGCGGCGTCGCCCGACTTGCACGCGGCGAGGATCAGAACGACGGGAATGAGGCGGCGGAATTCGGAACGCACGGGGGCCTCTCCAGGCTCTCGGGATGTGGTGATTCTACACTCTATGAGCGACGGGTTGCTGACGGAGGGCGTCACCTGTTCGGGCATCGCCTATCGTGCATCGTGCATCGGTCTTTCTTCGACCCGTGATCTACATCACGCTGGTTTGATGCACGATGAACGATGCCCGATGAACGCGTCCTTGCTCCATCTCATTGTCGCCGCTAACTTTCCCGTCCCTCCGGAACGCCGGAGCACAATTGAATTCTGCCCCTTGGTGTAACTGGCAACACGCCTGACTCTGGATCAGGAGAGTCCTGGTTCGAGCCCAGGAGGGGCAACTGACGAGCGCGACGCGGAACTCTCCGCGTCGCGCTCGTTCGTCCGGGGGGGTGCGCCGGCATCCGCGGCACCCCCGCTTCGCCGCCGATGGGCTCAGCGCTTGACGGTGAAGTCCAGAATGTACGAGTGCGATACGCTGCTGCAGTCCGACGAATAGAACACCAATGTGCCGCTCAGGTCGATCCGGCCCTGCCCGCTCACGTAGGGGCCGAATAACGACGCGCTGCGTGATGGGCACGCTGAGGAGACAAGGTACAGCGAAACGTCCGGATCGCTGCCACTCCCCACGGATCCGTCGATCGCGCCGTTGATGTTCAACGTCGTCTTGCGACCGCTATCGCTAACCGTTCCCGCGACGGTGTAGCTCCCAGCCAGCACGCCTTGGGCCTGCACAAGCGACAAGGTCAGCGTGGCGTGCAACGTGTCGCCGTGGTCGCTGCCGGATATCGGCCCCGAATACTGCCCAGCGACGTCTTCGTAAGTCGGAAGCTTCCCGAACGGGTTCAGGTCGGGACTACAACCTGTGATACCGAGCGGGAGTACCGACATGAGCAGAATCGACCGGATGCGCATAGCCGCTCCTCGCGAGGGCACGTGGCGAGGCTGTACCCTGATGCGACGATGTGGTTGGCCCCGGCAGCGGGCAATCGGAAACTCCGCACCAAAGGTGAGGAAGAACCCTTCACGACATTTCTGTCCAGATCCACTCCTCCACAGCCCGCGTCGCGCCGTTGCGTCGTTCAGAACCTCGCCACCGCCGCCTTCGCGAGCACGAGAAGCTTCGCCTTCTCCTGCGCCGTCGAGAACGGTGCCGGATTGTCGATCGTGAGGATCCGGATGCTGAAAGCGGCGTTCCCCTTCAGCACCCAGA
Organism: uncultured Gemmatimonadaceae bacterium; assembly: GCA_963751275.1. Lineage (GTDB taxonomy): Bacteria > Gemmatimonadota > Gemmatimonadetes > Gemmatimonadales > Gemmatimonadaceae > DATKOH01. The sequence goes on from CAVVTZ010000007.1 coordinate 414,820, forward strand.
TGAACGGGCCGCCCGACGGGTAGATCTGGTACACCGCATCGTCGCCGAGTCCCGAGATGGGTTCGCGCGTGATCATTGGGGCCGTCGACGACTTCATGAACTGATACGCCCTGACCGAGTGCGTGTTCACGCCGACCTTGCGGCTCGTGTCGCCGAACTTCGGGTCGTTCGACCACAGGCAGGAGGTGGTATCGCCCGGAGACATTCGCTCGCTCGTCGCGCTCGGTACTTCGATCGCCGCCGCGGCCTCGGAGGCGGTGATGAGCGAGCAGGCATCGGTCGAGCCGCGCATCGCCGAGGCCAGGAGGAGGATCACGCCACCGCAGGCGATCGAGATGATTCCGCGTCGGATGTCCATGGTCAACTCCGCGTCGCGAGTGAGAAGATAAGAGAACTATCGCGTACGAATTGGATGTTCGGCCAGCGCGTCGGCGCGCTCGATGCGATCTCCGGACTCGCCCGCCTACTGCGGCTTAGTCCATCGCTTCGCGTAGATCGCCAACGCGACGACGCCCACGGCGATCACGGTCAAGATGCCCGCGATCGCGATGCCCTCGTGCGCCTGCAGGTCGCTCGGCGACATCACGTAGAAGGGGAGCGACGCGAGCACGCCGATCGCCACCGCGGCCGACACCGCACCGAAGAATCGCTTTCCGGACCAGATCCCCCTGCGCCGCGCGGCTTGAATGGCGCTCAAGCCGGTGAGCACGATCAGCACGATCGCGATGGTCGGGATCACGGCGTGCCGTCCCCGTGCACCCGTGAGCTCACGGTCCACGATCCCGAGAGCGTCCCGTTCGGGTTCGCGTTCGGGTCCGCCGTCTGGAAATACTCGTTGGTCCCCGCGTTGTGCCAAGTGTAGTTGAACCCGCTTTGCACCTTCGCGGTCTCGCCCGTGGCCGGGTCGCGCACGGTCTGCTGCCCGAGGATCCCGTCCACCCAGTCGGACGTGATCGTGTGCTGCGCGTTCGCGACCTCGGCGGCGTTGCGCATGGAGTTGTCGGTACCCTGCTGCAGCGTGGCCAGGAATTCCTCGTGCTGCCGCTGCGTGGCCGCCTGCTGCTGCTGGAACGCCTCGTACTGGGCGGTCATCGCCTGCGTCTCCGCCCGCGCTCGCGCATTGATCATCTGCAGCATCATCGCGGTGCGCTGGTTCTCGCGCTGCTGCACCGCTTGGTCCCACTGCGGATTCGCCAATGCCGAGGTGCTCGCCCAGAGCGCGAGCATCGCATCGAACTTCGCCTCGGGGGCGGCGATGTAGCGCACCCCCGCATTGCAGCTGGCGTGCCAGACGCGCTGGCCGTACAAAGTCGTCCCCCATTGCCTGTTGCAGTTCACCTCCGTGCGCAGGCGGCCGCGCATCTTGTACGAGCCGTTGGTGAACTTCACATCGGCGACCGCCATGTCATGGAAGTTGTCGGGAGGCGTCATTCCTGCCGCGCGGTACTTGTTCGCCCAGAACTCGTCCGCCTGTTCGCGCGACCGCCGGAATTCCTTCATGACGGAGTCGGGGATCCCAACGTCGCCCACGTAGTCGAGCTTCATCTCCGCCGAGAGCGCCTTCAGGAAATCCTGTGCGCTCATGCCGTCATCGAGCGGGAGACAGCCGGGCTTCACACGGCCTGCGTCGCGTCCGCCCCATGCCCACGCGAGCGGCGGCAACCTCTCAATGAAGCTGAGCCCGTCCGGGCTCACGACGCGCCACACCGCGCTCGCGACGGGGAAGCAGAGATTCCCCTGGTGCACCGCGCCGCGGAAGTGCCAGTCCTTCGGGAACTGGACCGCGTAGGCGGTCATGCCCATGTAGGGATCGGTGAGGGACGCCACCTGAAAGCCCGCCGCCGGCGGCGGGGGCCAGCCCGCGGGCGGCGACTGGGCGTGAGCGGCGCTGACAACGGCGGCGAGCGCGACGGCAGCGATGCGGCGCATTGGGATGGGAGGTGAGGGTGGTTCTTACGCTGCCTCGGATGGGGAGCGAGCGCAACGGGCGGTGCGCCCCTCCTCGCGCGCTATGGAACGACGGCCGTGGCCGAGACGGTCAGCGGTGAGCCGGTCGCGCCCGCGACGGTCACGCTCAAAGTCTGTGTTCCCGACGCCGGACCGAGCGTCCAGCTCGTGCTCGCCTGACCCGACGCATCGGTCAGCGCGACGACCGGTGACACGGATCCGCCGCCCGTGGCCACGTTGAAATTCACCAGGTATCCGGCCAGCGGCCCGCCCGCGGGACTGAGCACCTTCACGACGATCGGCTGAGGGAGCGGACTATCGACCGCTCCGCTCTGCCCGTCGCCCGACACGAGCGCAAGCGTCGCACTGGATGGGACGACGACCAGCACCTCGATGCCCAAGGCGTAATGCAGCGACGCCGCGATGATGGGTATGGTGCCGGGGCTTTCACCCGTGACGGTGACGTTGAGCGAGGTTTTCCCGGCCGGGATCGTGTCTATCATCGTGCCGACCGGCGGGTTGGTGCCCGGGCCCGGTATGAACTTGAATACGGCCGTGTCCCCACTGATCAACAGCACGGGCAGGCCGCCGGCGGGAGCCGGCGTGGAGATCGCGACGCCCACGGTGGCGGTCCCACCGACGTGCACCGAGTCGTACGTGAGCGTCACGAAGTTCGGCGTGGCGGTGTCCATCGTCGTGCCGGCGGTGTAGCCCGGCGCGGTGGCGTGCAACACCGACACGCCCGGCGCCACGCCCGACGGGAGCAGCGTCGCCAGCGAGGAGCCCTGGGGGAAGGTGATCGTGCCGGGGCCCGGAATGGTGACGTACTGGGTGCTGTCGCTCGTCACCGTCACGGTGAGGCCGCCCGCCGGCGCCGCGGCGACAGGGTCACGACCGCCTGTGCCTGCTGCGCCGACGCCGATCCCGACGAGGGCGCCCGGCACGGCGATCGTGATCACGCCGGTAACGGACCGTTCCCGTCGCCGTGAAGGTGACCGGCGTCAGACCGGCCGACAGTCGCCGTCAGCGTGTTCGCGCGCCGCCGTTGCGACCCAGCGTCCAGCTCCCGACGCACGCGAGTCCCGACGCGTTCGTGGTCGCGCTGCCGCCCGTGACTGCTCCCGCCGCCGCTCGCCACCGCGAACGTGACGCCACGCCCCGCAACGGGGTGTTGAACGCGTCGGTGACCATCACCTTCGGCGCGACCGCGACCGCGGTCCCCACCGCCGCGCTCTGTGCGTCGCCCGCCACCTTGGTGACCTTCGCCGGCACGCCGGGCGATCCGGTTCCCACGGTGAGCTGCGTCGAGTCGAATACTCCCGTGGGCGTACTCGCGTACACCCACACGGTGCCGGTCGTCGCGCCGGCCCGGAACAGTCCCGCGGCGTTGATGGTGTTGCTCTCGCTGCTGGTGGCCCAGTGCACGTAGAACTGCGCGACCGGCGCGCCGGACGAATCGTAGGCGGCAACGCGGAAGGGCAGCTGCCCGCCGGGCGCGACGACCGAGTCGCGCGGCGCGATGCGCACGGAGTCAATGTTCATGCCGGGACCGACGTAGTGCAGCGGGACCCGCACCGGCGCCGCGGTCTGTCCCGCGGTCACCAGGATCGGCGCCTGCCCGGTGAACATCAGCGTGCCGCTCGCGAGGAGATCGACGGTCACGGTGTACGTGGCGGTGTCGGTCACGGGCAGCGACATCGCGGTCGTGATCTCGGTGGAGTCGGGCGAGAAGGGATAGGTCTGCGTCACCGATTCCGCGCCGCGGACCGCGATCAATTCGACCTTGTCGATCGTGAGGCCGCCGAAGGAACCGTACGCGACGGTGAGCTGGGGCCTGATCGCCAGCGACGCCGTGTGCTCCACGATGCCGCTGGGACTGTCGCACGCGATGGCCGCGCCCACCGCCGCCAGGGCAGAGAGCAGAATGCGACGGCGGTCGCGGGCGCGAAACATCTTACAGCTCCTCCCCCGCCCGCGCCGTCGGGATCGGCTCCTGCGGCGATGAACGCAGCATCACGTTCAGCAGGATGCCGTACAGGATCAGGCACGCGATCGCGCCCAGCACGCCGCCCGCGAGCGCGATGTCGCCCACGTCCGACCGCTCGGCCAGCTCGGGCGCGACCGCACCGCAGATGATCGAGAAGGTGATCACCACGCCAGTGGCGCGCAGCGACATCCAGAACGACCGCCGCAGGGCGTGATCGTGATCCAGCTCCCAGGTGAGCGCCGAGTAGTGCAGCAGCATGCTGGAGTTCGTCTCGCTGCTGTTGGTCGAGAGCAGCGCGCCGTACGCGCGCGCGAGTTCATGATAGCTGCGCCGCGTGAGCAGATGGCTCAGGTACAACTCACTCATGGACTGCTGCGGCACCTCGGTCAGCTTCTCAGCCGCGCGCTCGATGCTCCGTGCGGTCGCCTGCAGCGCGAAGAGCACGATGGCGCCGAGCAGCCCCATCGCACCGGCGAGCGTCTCGGCGATCGTGCTCATCGAGTTGAGCAGTGCGAGTTCCAGATGCGCGTTCATGGGAAGGATTATGGGCGCAGCGGGCGGAGCCGTCCAGTGAGCGCCGGCCGGTCGCGGCTGGCGCGCGCGACCCGTCACGCGACACCATCTACGGCCGCTCGCGCTCAGAACCGGTAGCTGAGACTCGCGTACAGCTGGTCGTTGCTCTCGAGGCCACCGGTCGTGCGCATTGCGGAGATCAGCAGGTACCACGACCGCGTGAGCCCCACGTCCGCGTCGAGGCCGAACCACCGCACCATGGTCTGCGGCACGGTCGTGGAGTCGGTGGCCACGATGCGCGGATCGTGCTCCTGCCGCAGGCCGCCGTTGAGCTCCAGCCGCAGCCGCCACACGGGGCTGAATCCCACGTTGCCCGCATAGAGCCACCCATCGATGGTCTGGCTCGTGTACTTCGTGGTGCGCAGTCGCACGGTGCCCTGCATCGCGAAGTTCGTCGCGATCCAGCCCGTGTACGACGACGCGGCGCCGTACGCCCCGCCCAGACTCTGCCGCGCATCGCCGCCGATGTGCAGCGCGCGCATCGGTGCGATCGAGATCCCGCCCCACATCCCCTCGCGGAAGCTGTCGTCGAACGACGTCTCGGGGCTCACGTAGTCGCGGTACAGGATCACGTTGCGCCGGTTGTCGAAGCCGCCGTACAGACTCACGAAGTCGGTCACCTGCAGCTGCGCAGTGGCGAAGGTGCTCGTGGGCGCGAGCGTGGGCAGTCCCATCGCGGCCTTCCATCCGCGATTGTAGTCCACCTCCTGCGTGGCATACAGAGTGAACCGGCGGTCGGAGAAGAACGCCTGCGCGAAGAGGAACTCGCGATTGAGCGCGCTGCCGTCGTACGAGCCAATGCCGCCCACGGTGAAGGCCCATTGCGCCGCGCCGCCATTCGCGCTGAGCGGCGAAACGGGCGCCTGGTGGATCTGCACGTAGCCGCCGTACTGTCGTATCTGGCTCGAATAGCCCATGGTGAGCGGATCGGGTTGGGATCCGCCGAAGGCACCGAAGCTCCAGTGCTGCTTCACCAGCTCCGCCGTCGCACCGTCGAACAGGCTCACGCTCGAGAGCGCCGACACGTATTGACGCCCCACGGTCATGTGGGCGCCGGACGCCGCGTCCACCCACGTCACCGCCGCCTGGTAGACGCGCAGCGCGTCGTCGCTGGTCGTCGTGCCGTCGGGGAGCACGGTGTACGTGCGCCGGCTGCGCGTGTCCAGCGCGAAGAAGATCGGTGAGCCATTCACCGCCGCGCCGAACAGACTCAGCTCCAATCCCGGCTGTGAGATCCGTCCCGTCGCCGAGTCGCGGCCGGCCACCAGTTGGTACGTGACGCCGATCCGCCCGCGGATCCCGAGATCCTTCAGCCGGCTGGGCGGCGGCGCGCCCGACGCCCGCGCCTGCGCCACCTTCACGCTGTCCGCCGGGAGCTTCGAGAAGCGCACGCTGTCATAGACATTCACCGCCGAGGCGCCGCTCGCGACCTCGCACGCCGCCGAATGCGACGAGAGATACTGCACCTTGAGTTCCGCGATCACGGCGCCGGCGCGCAGCACCACTACGCGGCTCCCATGCCACACGCCGTCGCGGCTGCCGGCCGAGATGTACACCGACTGCCCGGAGACGTACGACACCATCGTCGCGCCGGAGAGCGAGTCGGGGAGCGGCGCCGGCGCGGCGCCGCTGTTCACCGCCTGCGCCGCCACGGCGGGCGCGACGAGCGCCGCCGCGAACGCGAGCTGCCGCACGACGCGCGCGCTCATCCGGCCCGTCCGCGCGGATGGCAGCTGTAGCACGCCTGGCTGTCATAGCGGTAGCCCGACACTCCGTGATGATTGTTGTTCGTGCTGGTCTGTGAGTGACAGCCGTTGATGCACGAGAAGACGACGTAGTTCGCCGGGTTCGTGTGGCAGGTGGCGCAGCTGCTCCACCGGCCGTTGTGCGCGCCGGAATAGATCGGGAAGAAGCTCGCGTCGTGATTGAAGGTGGCGCCGAGCCAGGTGGACGTCGTGTGGCAGTTCTGACACGCCGTGGGGAATCCCGCCGCCGCGTGCGCCGGATTGTTCGTGCCGTTGTAATCGGTGAGGTGGCAGGACACGCACGTCGTCGGCTTGCCGGCGTATACGCCGTCGCTGTGACAGGCGGTGCAGGCCAGCGGGATGTGCGCGCCGGTGAGCGGGAAGAGCGTCTTCGAATGGTCGAACACCGCGCCCGTCCACGTCGTGGTGGAGTGGCACGTCTCGCACGTCGTACCGAAGCCGGACGCGCTGTGGCTGGGCGTCGCGGTGTTGTAATCGTTGAGATGGCACGACACGCACGTCGTCGGCTTCCCCTTGTAGACGTTGTCCGAGTGGCACGCCGAGCAGATGAGCGCGAGGTGCGCGCCGGTCAGCGGGAAGAGCGTCTTCTGGTGGTCGAAGGCCGCGTCGGTCCAGCGCACCGTACTGTGGCAATCGAGGCACTCGGTGGGGAAGCCGGCCGGCGCGTGGGCGGGCGACGCCGTGCCATTGTAATCGGTGAGGTGGCAGGAGACGCAGGTCGTCGGCTTCCCCTTGTACACGCCGTCGCCGTGGCACGCGCTGCATTGCACGGCCAGATGCGCGCCGGTGAGCGGAAAGAGCGTGGCCGAATGATTGAACGTCGAGCGGTCCCACGTCACGGTCGTGTGGCAGGCTTCGCATACCGTGGGGAATCCGGCCGCCTGGTGCGGAGGGTTCACGGTGGCGACGTACGCGGGCATGTGGCAGGCCATGCATTCCACCGGCCGTCCGACGAACGTCATGTGCCCCTGCTGCACGGGCGGGTGGCACGACATGCAATCCGCCATCACGTGCGCGCCGGTGAGCGGGAAGCGCGTGGTCTGGTGCCGCTGGTTCATGACCGACCGGTCGAGGAAGTTCCTCGGCGAGTGGCACAGCGCGCAGTTCGATCCGAGCTCGCCGCGGTGGATGTCCTGGTGGCAGTCCGCGCACTTGGTGCTCGTGCCCTTGAACGTGAGCGACGTGTGGCACGCGCGGCAGTTCGTCTGCGCGTGGGCCCCCTCCAGCGGGAATTGCTTGGGCGCGTGCTTGAAGCCGGCGCTGATCTTCGCCGGCTTCCAGGCGTCGGGACTGTGGCACGACGCGCACGGCTCCTTGAGCTCGCCGTGCGGGTTCGTGACGGTCTGCTGCGCGGGCGCGGACGGCGCCGCGCCGAGCACGCACGCGGTGGCGGCGAGCGCCAGGATGATCGCACGGGTCATGGGCGGACCGGTTGAGTGTGGCAGCTCTCGCACTTCGGCGAGAGGCCGCGGTAATCGATCGACGCGCGCGGTGCGCCGGGCGGCGGTTTGTGGCAGCCGGCGCACGGGACCTTCGCGTGCGCTCCGGTGAGCGCGAACGACGCGTCGCGGTCGTGATCGAAGCGCACGGCGGGCACGAACGCATCGAGCCCGTGACAGCTCTCGCATCCGCCGGCCGCGCGGCGCTTCGCGAACTGATCGCCGTGCGGGTCAGTGTGGCACGCGACGCACCCGTCGTGCCGCGCCGCGAACGTGATCGTGGCCGGCGCCTTCGCAAGGATGAGCGTGGACTTGAACGGCGCGGCCTTCATGTCGGTGTGGCAACTCACGCACGGCACCGCGAGATGCGCCCCCGCGAGCGGGAACGCCGACTTCGCGTGCGCGGCGGCGTCGAACGTCGAGGGCCGGAAGTGCTTCGTGTCATGGCACGCCGCGCAGGTCGCGTACAGCTTCGCCTCGTCCGCGCGCGTGAAACGCCCGCCGTGCGCATCCAGGTGGCATGCGGCACACGACGTCTCCGGCACCTTGAACGCGACTCTCGCCTTGCCGAGCCGCTCGGGCGCCGCGAGCGGCGGCAGCCCTGCGCGTCCCACCGAGTGGCACGCCCCGCACGGGATCTCGGCGTGCCGGCCGTCGAGCGCGAGCTTGAGCGAGGCGTGCGCCTTCGTGGTGTACGTCGTCGGCGTCCAGCCGGCGACCTTGTGGCACGCTTCGCACGCGCCCTTGTCGGAGCGTAATGCGAGCTGGCCCGCATGATCGTCGGCGTGACAATCGCGGCACACGGCGCGCGCGGGCCGCATTTCGATCTGCTTCCGCGATGCGCCCGCCACCGTCACCGTGCGCGTCGCGTGGCACGCACCGCACTTCACGGCGGCGTGCTTCCCCTCCAGCGGATACGCGCTCTTCGCGTGCTGCGCCACGGTGTACGTACTCGGGCGGTAACCCTCCACGGTGTGGCAGGCGTCGCAGTCCACCGTTCGGCCGGCGAGCGTCGCCTTGCCGGCGTGCACATTGGCGTGGCATCCGTTGCAGCTGCCGAATGCGGGATGCATCCCCTGGCTCGGGAATCCGATGTGACAGCTCGCGCACGCGACCGTGGCGTGCCGGCCGCGGAGCGGATAGCGCGTCGCATCGTGATCGAAGGTCTTCCGGTTGATCGTCTGGAAGCTCGACGTCACGTGACACTTGTCGCACGCCCCGGCGAGGCGCCCCTTGTGCGGGTCCGCGTGACAGTCGGCGCAGTCCGCATGGCTCACCGGCTTGAACACCGGGATCAGCGCGCCCTGGTCGTTCGTGCGCGGCGCGAGGCGCGCGGCCGTGTGGCACTTGGCGCACGGCACGTCCGCATGCTTGCCCGTGAGCGGATACGCCGAGCTGTCGTGATCGAATCCGCTCGCCGGTTTCCATCCCGTCATCACGTGGCAGGTGAGACACTTGGCGCCGAGCGCCTTGCGGTGCGGGTCCTCATGGCACGAGAGGCAATCGGTCTCGAGGCCCACCCAGCCGGCGCCGTGCGTGCGCGGCGACAGCGCGGCCACGGGCGATGTGCGGAATGCCGTCTTGTGGCACGACGCGCATTTCAGATCCGCGTGCTTGCCCTCGAGCGGCCAGCCCGCTTGCCGGTGGTCGAACCGCTCAGCGGAGCCGTCGGGCCACTTGATGAGGGAGAAGTCCGTGCCGGCGTGATCCGGATGGCAGCTCGCGCACGCCGCCTTCGCGTTGCGCGCGTGCAGTCCGCGTCCGCTCTCCACGAGCGCGGGGATCTCCTTGTGACAGCTCACGCACGCCTGGTTCATCGCGCCGCTCCTCGTGCCGTGACACTTCGTGCAGTTCAGCGAGCCTTCGAGTTCCGCATGCGGCTTCGCCAGCGGACCGGGCGAGATCTGCGCCCGGAGCGCGAACGGCACCGCCACCATCGCGAGCAGCACGCAGGCCGCCCGCACCGCGCTACCCGGCTTGAGCGACATCCGGCTCGAGCGGGATCTCCTTCTGCACCATGCGCACGCCCATCCGCTCGAGGAACGCGGAAGGGGGATCGCCGCCGATGCGGATGATCACGTCGTCATTCGGGAGGATCAGCGCTTCGCCCGCGGCGTCGAGCACCACCACATCGCCGCGGATCTCGCGCACGGTGCTGTTCAACACCACGTGCACGGTGCCGAGTTCGACCGCGCGGTCGAGCTTCTGCCGCAGCCGATCCTTGAGGCGCGCGAAGCGGTCTCCTCGATAGCTGAGCGTGACCGTCGTGCCCGCCTGGTTCGCGAGGCCGAGCACGGTCTCCACCGCCGTGTCGCCGCCGCCCACGACCAGCACATGCCGCTTCGCGAAATCCTCCATCTCCGCCACGTCGTAGAAGACCTTCCCCAGCTCCTCGCCGGGCACGCCGAGGCGGCGCGCCGTTCCGCGCCGCCCCATCGCGAGCACCACATGCCGCGCGCGGTACTCGTGCTCGCCCGCGCGCAGACGGAAGAGCCAGCCCTGCCGCGTGATGTCCTCCACGCGGCGCTCGGTCTCCACGCGAAGACCGGTGGTCGCGACGATCTCCTCCCACGCCTGGAGCAGCGCTTCTTTCGATCCGTCGGCGACATAGAGGTCGCCGTACATCGGGATGTTCAGCGGCTCCGCGAAGAGGAGTTTGTGCCGCGGATACTTCCGCACGCTGTCGGCGAGCGACCCCTGCTCGAGCACCACATAGGTCAGCCCCGAGCGCAGCGCCTCGAGACCGGCGCTGAGTCCCGCGGGTCCCGAGCCCACGATCGCGACATCGACGGTCGCGTCCGTCGCGACCGGCATCGCGCCGGCGCTCACGGCGCGGCGCACGTGCTCCATCGCGACCTTCCCCTCGTTGATCGCGTTCTTGATCAGACCGCGGCCGCCCAGCTCACCCACGATGTACAAGCCGGGAATGTTCGTCTCGAAATTCCCATCGACTTGCGGCACGACCACGCGGTTCACGGCGGCGCCCGCGGACATCGCGATCGCGCCCACCGGGCACGCGGTCGCGCACTCGCCGTGCCCCACGCAGTGCGCGGCGTCCACGACGGCGAGCTTGCCTCGCATCGTGATCGCGTTGGGCTCCGGGCAGGCATGCACGCACGTCCCGCATCCGACGCACATGTCCGAGCGCACGTGCGCGCGCATCGCGCCGCCGGCGTCGTCCGCCGCGTCGGGCGCGACCGCCGCGGCCACGACGTCGAACAGCTGCAACGGTACCCGGCAGCCAGGGCACACCACCGCACCCGCCGGCACCGCGGCCCGGCATCGCGGGCACGCGGCGATGCGCGGCCGTGCCGGACGCGCCGCCGCGGAGCCGGCCGGCTTCCGCAGGTGGAAGTAGACCGACAGCGAGGTGATCACCAGGAACCCGAGCGTGGTCCAGAGCATGCGCGCTACCGGAACCAGGTGGCGCCCAGCCACACCACCACCGCCACGTGGATCACCACCGCCACCAGCGCGGTGATCGCGAAGGGCCGGTGCGCCACGTGCCAGAAGCGGAACACCTTGTGCGTCGCGTCGAGCATGCGCGCCTGCTGCTCGAGCGCCATCTCCCGGCTCGCCAGCGCCACCACCTGCTTCAGCGCGGCGCGCTCGGCGGCGCGGTTCTTGTGACGCTGCACCTTGAAGGAGAAGGAGCCTTCGTCCATCAGCTTGGTCCAGCGCCGGCGCAACTCGCGCGTCATCCGCCAGCGCGCGAAGTCGTTCGTGAGGAGTTGCGCGAAGGCGCGGCCGGCGCCGGTGGACGACGGCAGCGTCGCGCCGATCGCGAGCGTGCGCTCCACGGTCGGCACATCGACGCCGAGCGCTTCGGCGATCTCCTCGACGATCGCGCGGCGGCGGCCGGCCACTTCGTCGCGCGTCAGCTCCACGCCGGTCTTGCTGCGCGGGATCCGCACGTACAGGTAGCGCCCGACGATGCCGCTCGCGACCACCACCATCATGGAGAGGAAGCCGAGACCGATGAGTCCCTCGAAGCGCCACGCGGCGTGGATCGCGAGCAGCAGGGGCAGGCCGAGCGCGACCAGGATGTGCACGTCGAGCCACTTCGCCACGGTGCCGGTCCACGCGAGCGACTTGTACTTCTTGCGCAGGGGGTAGAGCCAGAGGAAGAGAAAGATCGCGAGCGCGAGAATGCCGGCCGACTGGCCGATGTACCCCGACGGGCGGAGCCATACGTGGAGCGGCGAACGCACGCGCTCCGCGGGCGACAGCGAGTAATAGCGCCAACCCGCGATGTTCGCGGCGGCGAGCACGCCGAGGATGATGGCGAGCCACGGCCCGCCGCCGGCGCGTGCCTCGGCGCGCTCGCGCGGCGGTCTCGCCGGTCGCGGCGACGCCGATGGGTTCGCGGTGGTTCCCGGCGCGGCGGGGATGCGCAGGTCTCGCGGAGGGATGTTGGCCCTCGCGAGATTGGAGCGTTCAGTCATCGCCTTCGTGGCTCGGGAAGTGCGCGACGCCGCGGATCGGCGTGGCTTCGATCCCCTTTCATTGCAATGGGTGGGCCTCGGCGATCCGCTCTATACCGAGCTGTCAAATCATTGTGGCGCAACGCTTTGAATAAGCACGGCCGCGTGATCATGCTCTACGCGGTAAGACGCGGCGTTGCAGGGCTGTACCGAAACGGTACAACACCAATTGTGCGGTGGATTTGCGGGTTAAAAGTGACGCGATATTGTCGCGAAACTGCCAAGCCCCTCGTCGCACCGATCTGGAGGCCTCTGTCGCCTAGCCGAATGTCATTGCCGGCGCCCATACTTGGCGCCGTCGATTCACTCCGAGGCCGCTGATGCCGTTCGTCCGCACCCGTCTTTCCGCGATGATGTTCCTCCAGTATTTCGTCTGGGGAGCGTGGTTCGTCACGATGGGCACCTACCTCGGCACGACGCTGAAGTTCAGCGGCGCCGAGATCGGGCTCGCGTACGGCGCGACCGCGATCGCCGCGATGATCTCGCCCTTCTTCGTGGGCATGTTCGCGGACCGGTTCTTCGCGAGCGAGAAGCTGCTCGCGGTGCTGCATCTCCTGGGCGGCGCGCTCCTCTGGCTCGCATCGCGCGCGGGCACCTTCAGCACGTTCTATCCGCTGATCATCGCGTACGCGCTGTGCTACATGCCGACGCTCGCGCTTTCGAACTCGATCTCCTTCGACCACATCGGCGACCCGCAGCGCGATTTCCCGCGCATCCGCGTGCTGGGGACGATCGGGTGGATCGCTGCGGGTCTTGCGGTGGGCCGGCTCGGCCTCGAAGCGACCGCCGTGCCGATGCAGCTCGCCGCGGGCGCCTCGGTGCTGCTCGGCGTCTTCTCGCTCGCGCTGCCGCACACGCCGCCGCATGCTGCCGGCAAATCGCTCGCCGTGCGCGATGTCCTCGGCCTCGACGCGCTCTCACTCATGAAGGATCGCTCCTTCGCGACGTTCGTGATCGGCTCGCTGCTGCTCTGCATCCCGCTGCAGTTCTACTACGCGTTCACGAATCTCTTTCTCAACGAGATCCATCTCGCGGAGCCCGCGACGAAGATGACGCTTGGTCAGGCTTCGGAGATCGGCTTCATGCTGCTCTTGCCGTGGTTCCTCACGCGCATGGGCGTGAAGCGCATCCTGTTGCTGGGCATGGCCGCCTGGGCGCTGCGGTATTTCTTCTTCGCGCAGGGCAACGCGGGCTCGCTGGTGTGGATGCTCTACGCCGGCATCCTGTTGCATGGCGTGTGCTACGATTTCTTCTTCGTGACCGGACAGATATACGTGGACCAGCGCGCCGGTCTCGCGGTGCGCGCGGCGGCGCAGGGATTCCTCGCGTTCATCACGCAGGGCGTGGGACTGTTCATAGGCGCGTGGGCGTCGGGTGCCGTGGTGGATGCATATCGCACGGCGGATGGGGGGCACGATTGGCACGCGATATGGCTCGTACCGTCGGCGGGGGCGCTGACCATCCTGCTGGTGTTCGCGTTCCTCTTCCGGCCGCAGCCGCGCGTTGCGGCTTAGGCATCTGGAACGAGCAACAAACTGCTTTGACAGGATGACAGGATGAACAGGACAAGGACGGGATGACGGCCTGATCGCGATCAGGCCGTCATCCCGTCCTTGTCCTGTTCATCCTGTCATCCTGTCAAAGCAGTTTGTTGCTCCTTCACGGTCTCCATTTTCCTTGGGCCACCGCGGGGATGAAGGAATCCAGCCCCCTCGGCGGAAAAGTGACCGTCTTCCCCTGCTCCGCGCTCATGTATCCCGCCATGAGCATGCGCACGACATCCAGCCCATCGTCGAAAGTGAGGCGCGGAGTCTCGAGTCCGAGGAACGCGCGCACGAAGTGACGATCCTCCGCCTCGTAGCCGTACGCGACCGCTTCGTTCGCCACCACCGGCATCTGCCCGGTCTCGGCGTTCTGCTTCTCGACGAGATCCTCGCCGCTCTTCGCGTTCACTTCGCGGCTGAAGAACAGCTTCAGCCCGCTGTCGAGGGTGTTCCACGTCATCGAGTACTCGGGCCCGAGCAGCTCGGCGGACAATCGCAGCCCCGGACCCACGAAACTCCACGACGTGGTCGCTTCGCCGATCACGGTGTGACCGTCGGCGGTCTCGAACTCGATCATCATGCTCGCGAAATCCTCGGCCGGCGTCTTCGTGTAGTCGACCTCCTTGCCCATGCTCGCGCGCAGGCGCTTCGCGTATTCGGGTCGCGACCATTTCAGGCTCGCGATGTGCGCGGTGATCTTCACCGGCTTCACGCTCGACAGCGGCTTCCCCGGCGCGGTGAGCAGATGCCGCACCATGAGCGCCGAGTGGCACATCATGTCGTTGAGCACGCCGCCGCCCTGCAGTTCGCCGCGCCAGAACCACGGCATGTGCGGGCCGCTGTGCTCCTCGGCGGCGCGCGCGAGGTACGGCCGTCCGGTCGCGGCGGCGCCGCGCTTCCAGAGCAGCGAGTGCCCGGTCTCGACCTGCGGCGCGAAGATCTGATTCTCGAGATACGCGGTGGCGAGGCCGGCCTTCGCCGCGAGATCGCGCACCTTGGTCGCCTCGGCCACGTTGCGCGCGAGCGGCTTCTCGCAGGCGAGTCCTTTGAGTTCGCCGCGTCCCTTCTCGAGCGCGTGCACGATCTCTTCCACGTTCTCGATGCGCGCCTGGTTCGGGCCCGTGAGCCAGATCGCATCGATCGCCGGATCGGCGACCATCTCCGCGATCGAGCGGTACGGCTTCGCATCGCCCACATCCAGCTCGCGCGCGTACGCGGCCGCCGACGCGGCGTTCTTCGCGTTGGGACTCCATACGCCACGCACGTCCCCCTCGCGTACGCCGCGCCAGCCGAGCATGTGGAAGCGCGCGTTGAATCCACTGCCAATGAAACCGACGCCGAGCCGTTTCACTTTCGCGTGGGTCTCGCGTCCATCATCGCATCGTTCACGCCAAGTTTTTCGAGCGCGGCGGGCGGGCAGCCGTTCCACTCGGCCACCGCCTTGTTCCCGAGGTACTGCACATCCTTCCATCCCATCGCGCTCGAGAAGAAGCCCGGACGCGGTCATGTCGCGGAAGCGCGAGAAGAACGCCGCGCCCTGGCTGTACTCCGGCTTCGCCTTCTTGGGCCACGCGATGTCATCGAGCAGCTGTCGGCGTTCGGCATCGGTGCACGCGGTGAACGGCTTGCCAAAGCGATCCTCGCAGGCGAGATCGAGCCATGCGAGCCCGCCGCGCATCGCGGTGCGCGTCATGTCCGACGTGTTCGCGTCCGCGAGTATC
Source organism: uncultured Gemmatimonadaceae bacterium (assembly GCA_963751275.1). Classification (GTDB taxonomy): domain Bacteria; phylum Gemmatimonadota; class Gemmatimonadetes; order Gemmatimonadales; family Gemmatimonadaceae; genus DATKOH01. Next base: position 430,281 of record CAVVTZ010000007.1, read on the forward strand.
CAGTCCATGAACTCGGGGACCTTCGCGTCGGTGGCGCTGCCCGAGCGCTCGTCGCGCGGGATCACATAGTCCACGAGCACCACCACCGTGGCCCACTCGTGGCGATTGAAGAACTTCGGCGCGTACGGCGCCGCGCTGGTCTCCGCCAGGCTCTTGAGATGCTCGGCCGCGCGCGCTGTTTGCGCGGAGCTCCACTCGATCGCGCCGATCGCTGGCGCGGCGGCGAGCCACTTCATCATCGCGCGGCGCGAGATGCGGCTCATAGCGCCCCCGCCGCGCGCTGCTGCGCGATGTACTCGCTCGTGCGCATCGAGAGGGCGAGGATCGTCCACGTGGGATTCTTGTCGGCTTGCGACACGAACGGGCCGCCGTCGGCGACGAAGAGGTTCTTGCAGTCGTGCGCCTGGCAATGCGCGTTGAGCGCGCTCGTCTGCGGATCGTTCCCCATGATGACGCAGCCGAGCTCGTGGATGATCCGGCCGCCGGGCGCGATGCCGTAGCCCTGTTCCTTCGTGGGCATCGGATCGAAGACCGTGCCGCCCATGTCGGCGATGAGCGCGCGGAACGTCTCCTGCATGTGCTTCACCTGATTCAACTCGTGATCGCTCCATTTCCAGTGGAAGCGGAGCACCGGAATGCCGTAGCGGTCCACGACGTTCGGATCGAGTTCGCAGTAGCTGTCGGCATTGGGGATCATCTCGCCGCGGCCGGAGAAGCCGACCGTCGCGCCGTAGTAGCGGCGATAATCATCCTTCAACTGCTTCCCGTAGCCGCCGCCCGGCGGGTATTCCTGAATGCCGCCCATGAATCCGTAGCCGGGCGAATCGAGGCCGCCGCCCATCTCAATGTGATATCCGCGCGGGAAGTCGAGCTTGGCGTTGTCGAGCCACCAGGGCGAATAGATGTGTGCGCCGCCCACGCCGTCCTCGTTGTGCGGCACGTGGTCCATCATCTTCGGGATGAATCCGCTCACGCCCGCGCCGGTGGTGTCGGTGAGGTACTTGCCCACCACGCCGCTCGAGTTCGCGAGCCCCTGCGGAAAGAGCGACGACTTCGAATTCAGCAGGATGCGCGCGGATTCGCACGCGCTTGCCGCGAGCACGACCACGCGCGCGCTCGCGTGGCGTTCGGTGTTCGTGGTCTTGTCGATGTACGCGACGCCCTGCGCGAGCCCGTCCGCGCCGACCGTCACCTCGCGCGCCATCGCATTGCACACGAGCGTGAGCTTCCGCGTCTTGAGCGCCGGCGCGATGAGCACATCGGGGCTCGAGAAGTTCGACGCCGTGCCGCAGCCGCGCCCGCATTGCCCGCAGTAGTGACATGCCGCGCGGCCGTGGATGGATTTCGTGATGATCGAGAGCCGCGACGGGATGCACGTGACGCCGAGGCGGTCGCACGCCTGCTTGATCATCAGCTCGTAGCAGCGCGGCTTGGGCGGCGGGAGGAATTTCCCGTCGGGGTGATTCGGCAGCCCCTCGATGCTGCCGAACACGCCGATGAGTTCGTCGACCTGATCGTAGTAGGGCGCGAGATCGTCATAGCCGATCGGCCAGTCGTCGCCGAGTCCGTCGCGGCTCTTCCCGCGGAAATCCTCGGGACCGAAGCGCAGCGAGATCCGCCCCCAGTGGCTGGTGCGTCCGCCGAGCATGCGGGCGCGCCACCAGTCGAAATTCGTGCCGGGCGCGCGCGTGTACGGCTCGCCCTCGATCTCCCAGCCGCCAATGCAGCCGTCGAACTCGCCGAAGGGTTTCGTCTTGGTGGAGCCGCCGCGCCGTGGCGAGGAATATTCCGGCACGAGCATCTTGGAGTCCTTCGTGGCGTACCACTCGGGCCCGGCCTCGAGCAGGAGCACGTTCGCACCCGCTTTCGTGAGGACGTACGCCGCCATGCCGCCGCCGGCGCCCGAGCCGACGATGCACACATCGTATGTCGTGTCGGCCTTCCGCATCGCGCTCAATTCCCCGCGTCGGGCAGCTGGCGCACCCAGAATGTTCCGGTAGCGCACCGGATAGCTGTGGTCCTGCAACAGGATCGGCAGCTTATCGGGCATGGGCGCATACGGCGGCCGGCGCTTGTACGCGGTGGGACCGGTGAGCACCGCATCGCTCTGCACGAGCACGCCGTTTTGCACCACCGTCACCCGCGCGGCGCACTGGAGCGTGCCGTCGAGATTGAACCGCGGGCAATGGAAGATGATGTCGTACGTCTGCCACTCGCCGGGCGGCCGGCTCGCGTTCACCATCGGCGGATACTGGCCGAACACCGATCCCGCGGCGCCATCGGCATACGTGGGATTCTCGTACGAATCGAGCACCTGCACCTCGAAGGCCGACATGAGGTACACGCCGCTATTGCCGCGCTCCTGGCCCTCGCCCGTCGCGGGCGTGGGCGTGCGCCACTCCACGTGGAGCTGCACGTCGCCAAAGCTCTGCTTGGTCTGGATGTCGCCGGTCTTGGCGACGACCTCCATGTAGCCGTGCTCCACCTTCCATTTCGCCGGCGCTCCCGCGCTGTCGCCGCTCGCCCACTGTGACAGATCCTTTCCGTCGAAGAGCACGATCGCATCACTCGGCGGCGCGACCGGCTGCCCGCCGGGCGCGGGCTTCACCACCGGCGGCTGCGGGCGGTCCATCGAATGCTGCGGATACGCCGTGACGACCGGCGAGGGCAGGGTCGGGCATTGGGCGCGGATCTGCGCAGCAAGGATCGGCGAGAGAGCAAGGATCGCGAGGCGTGGATGCATCATCGGCGTCCGCAAAGGAAGGAAGGCAATTATGCACTCGTGCTTGGCCGGCTACAAGCGCGCGTAGGGCCTAGTACCGCTGTAACGGCGCGTCTGGGAGGCAGCGTGTAGTACGGCGCGGCGTGAGTGGCGCGACTCACTACTCCCGCCCCGTCACTCACGCATTGCCGTACTACACGCTGCCTCCCAGACGCGCCGTTACAGCGGTACTAGGCCCTACACGCGCCCCTCAGGGTGGCCCGGTCCTCGCGCCGCGCCTATCTTCCCGCCTGAAGCCGACTTCCAGAGGAGTCCCCCCGCGTTGACTTCGCCGCTCCAGGATCAGCTTCAACGCACGCTCGGCGACGGCTACGCCATCGAACGCGAACTCGGCGGCGGCGGCATGTCGCGCGTCTTCGTCGCGACCGAGAAGGCGCTCGGCCGCCGCGTCGTGATCAAAGTGCTCCCGCCCGATCTCTCGGCCGCCGTGAGCACCGAGCGCTTCCGGCGCGAGATCCTGCTCGCGGCGGGACTGCAGCACGCCCACATCGTGCCCGTGCTCACCGCCGGCACCTCCGATGGCCTGCCGTACTTCACGATGCCCTACGTGGACGGCGAGTCGCTGCGCGCCCGCCTCGAGCGCGACGGCACCGTGCCCGTTCGGGATTGCATCGCCGTGCTCCGTGACGTGTCGCAGGCGCTCGCCTATGCCCACGAGCGCGGCGTGATCCATCGTGACATCAAGCCGGACAACATCCTCCTCAGCGGCGGCGTCGCGATGGTCACCGACTTCGGCGTGGCCAAGGCGATCAGCGCCGCCGGCGGCGACAGCACGCTGACGTCGGTGGGTCTCGCGCTCGGCACCCCGGCGTACATGGCGCCGGAGCAGGGCACGGGCGATCCCACCAGCGACCGGCGCGCGGACATCTACGCGCTCGGTGCGGTCGGCTACGAGATGCTGTGCGGCCGCACGCTGTTCCCGGGCCGGTCGCCGCAGCAGACGCTGATGGCGCACGCGGTGGAGGCGCCGAAGCCCGTCGGCGAGTGCCGCCCCGACACGCCGCCGGCGCTCGCCGCGCTCATCATGCAGTGCCTCGAGAAGGATCCGGCCAAGCGGCCCGCCTCCGCCGCGGCGCTGCTGCAGTCCATCGACTCCGTGATGAGCGGCGGCACCGCGATCCGCGCCGCCATGCCGCGGCGGCGTCGCACCGCCGTGGCCGGGCTCATCGCGCTCGCCGCCGTGATCGCGCTCGCCGGCTACTTCGCCGCGACGCGCCGCGCGCCCCCGCTCCCGAGCGAGCGGTCGATCGCCGTGCTGCCGTTCGATCCCCTGGGCGGCAAGCCGGAGGACGAATACTTCGGCGACGGCATGGCGGAAGAGCTGATCACCGCGCTGAGCAAGGTGCCCGGATTGCGGGTCGCCGCGCGCAGCTCGGCGTTCGCGTTCAAGGGGAAGAACGAGGATGCGCGCAGCATCGGCCGCCAATTGAACGTGAGCGCGGTGCTCGGCGGCACCGTCCGCCGCGAGGGGAAGCATCTGCGCGTCACCGCCCGCCTCGAGTCCGCGGACAGCGCGCGCGAGATCTGGTCGGAGACCTACGACCGCAACGAGACCGACGTGTTCGCGGTGCAGGACGAGCTCACGCGCGCGATCGTCGGCGCCTTGCAGCTGCGCCTCACGCCCAGCAGCGGCGCCGCGATCGCGAAGCGCGGCACCGCGAACATCGAGGCCTACAATCTCTACCTGCACGGTCGCTTCTTCTACGAGAAACGGAGCGAAGACGGCCTCGTGAAGGCGGCCGACAACTTCTCGCAGGCCATCGCGCTCGATTCGAATTATGCGGCCGCATACGCCGGCCTCGCCGATTCGTACAGCCTGCTCGCGACCTTCGGCTTCCGCGCGCCGCGCGCGATGTATCCGAAGGCCAAGCTGGCCGCGCTCCGGGCGCTCGCGCTCGACAGCATGCTCGCCGAGGCGCATACATCGCTCGGCTTCATCCAGCTGTTCTACGATTTCGATTACGAGAGCGGCTCCCGCGAGCTCACACGGGCGATTGAGCTCGACCCGCACTACGCGCCGGCGCGGCTTTTCCGCTCGTGGTATTATGTGGCCGCCGGCCAGCTCGATTCCGCGGTGCGCAATGTGCAGCGGGCCAAGGCCGACGACCCCCTTTCGCTGATCATCAATACGCGCCTCGGCACGATGCTCTTCTGGACGCGGCAGTACGATTCCTCCGCCGCGCAGCTGCTCCACACGCTCGAACTCGACTCCACGTACGCCCTGGCGCACAGCCAGCTGTCGCGCGCGTACCTCATGCTGCACCGCTGCAAGGATGCGATCCGCGAAGCGCAAAAGTACAGTGCGGTGGTGGGCAACTACGAGAGCGCCAATCTGGGCTATTCGGCCGCCGTGTGCGGCGACACCGCGCTCGCGCGGCACGAATTGCAGTCGCGCCTCGACGAGCTGAAACGGCGCTACGTCTCGGCCGATGTGATCGCCCGCCTGTATGCCGGCCTCGGCCAGAAGACCGAGGCACTCGACTGGCTCGAGAAGGCCTACGACGAGCGCACCTGGTCGCTCTTCCTGCTCAAGGTCGAACCGATGTATGACAACCTTCGGGGCGAACCGAGGTTCCAAGCGTTAGTCACCAAGATGCGCTTGCAGTGAGCCGCGACACCGCGCGGCGCACCGCCTCGTAGTGCGATGGAGCAGGCAGTAGCTTCCCGGGTATACCGGCGGAAAGGGGTCGTGCGTGAGTCCTGAACTTCGCGAACAGCTGCAGCGAACGATCGGCGCGGGTTACGTCATCGAGCGGGAGCTCGGCGGCGGCGGCATGTCGCGCGTGTTCGTCGCCCGCGAGGTCGCGCTCGACCGGCTCGTGGTGGTGAAGGTCCTGCCGCCGGAGTTGTCCGCCGCGGTGAGCGTCGAGCGCTTCCGCCGCGAGATCCAGCTCTCCGCCGGACTGCAGCATCCGCATATCGTCCCGGTGCTCACGACGGGGGTCTCCGACGGCCTGCCCTACTTCACAATGCCGTACGTGGACGGCGAATCGCTGCGCGCCCGCCTCGCGCGCGAGCACGAGCTGCCCGTGGCCGACACCGTGAGCATCCTGCGCGACGTGACGAAGGCGCTCGCCTACGCGCACGCGCGCGGCATCGTGCATCGCGACATCAAGCCGGACAACGTGCTCCTCTCCGGCGGGTCGGCGGTCGTCACCGACTTCGGCGTCGCCAAGGCCCTCTCCGAATCCACCGCATCGCAGGGCGCCTCGCTCACCTCGCTGGGCATGGCGATGGGCACGCCCGCGTACATGGCGCCGGAGCAGGCCGCCGCGGACCCCACGACCGACCACCGCGCGGACATCTACGCGCTGGGCGCGATGGCGTACGAGATGCTCACCGGCCGCCCGCTCTTCCCGGGCCGCTCGCCGCAGCAGGTGCTGGCCGCGCACACGATGCAGACGCCCGACCCGATCCAGCAGATCCGCCCCGCGATCCCGAACGGGCTGGCGGCGCTGATCATGTCCTGCCTGGAGAAGCATCCCGCCGACCGCCCGCAGACGGCCGACGCCCTGCTGCATTCGCTCGACTCGCTCGCGACGCCGAGCAGCGGCAGCGCGCCCGCGCTCACCTCCGCAACGCGCGCCTTCCTGGCGCCGACCGATGGGCGCATCCGCTTCGGCCGCGCGCTCGCCGCCTACGCGGCCGCGAGCGTGATCATTGTGGCGCTCGCCGCGCTGCTCGTGCAAACGCTCGGCGTGCCTGACTGGGTGCTGCCCGGCGCGGCGATCGTGATGGCGCTCGGGCTGCCGATGGTGGTCATCACCGGACTCGTCCAGCAGCGTGCCGCGGCGGGTGCTCCGAGCACCACTCGCGGCGTCGCGCGCCGCGTGTTCACCTGGCGGCGCACCGTCCTGGGCGGAGCGGCCGCGCTCGGCATGTTCGGCGTGCTCACCGTGGGCTGGCTCGTGATGCGGCATCTCGGCATCGGGCCCGCGGGTTCGCTGCTCGCGGCGGGCAAGATGCGCGACCGGGAATCCATCCTCGTCGCCGACTTCCGCAGTCCGGCGAACGACTCGCTGCTCGGCCCCGTCGTGACCTCGGCGCTCCGCACCGACCTCAGTCAGTCGCAAGCGGTGACGGTCGTGCAACCCACGCGCGTGGCGAGTGCGCTGCAGCGCATGCAGCGGCCCGCGGACTCGCGACTGGATCCCACGCTCGCGCGCGAAGTCGCCGTGCGCGAAGGGATCAAGGCCGTGCTCGACGGCGACGTCAGCTCCGTGGGCCCGTCGTACATCCTGCAGGCGCGCCTGATCTCCGCGGACTCCGGGCAGGAACTGGCCGCCTTCCGCGAGACCGCGAACGATGCCGCGGGACTGATCCCCGCCGTGGACCGCCTGTCGCGCAAGCTCCGCGGCAAGGTGGGCGAGTCGCTCAAGACCGTGCGTGCATCCACGCCGCTCGAGCAGGTCACCACGGGCTCGCTCGACGCGCTGCGAAAGTACGCGCAGGCCGATCGTTCATACTCTCTCGACGGCGACGGCGCCAAGGCGACGGCGCTCCTGCAGGAGGCGATCGCGCTCGACTCGTCGTTCGCGATGGCCTACCGGAAGCTTGGCGTCGTGCTCGGGAACATTGGCGCGCCGCCGGAGCAGCGCGCCGCGGCGCTCACCAAGGCGTACGAGCACCGCGACCGGCTCACCGAGGCGGAGCGATATCTGACGGTCGGCACCTATTGGATGTCGGGGCCGACGCCCGACCCGGTCAAAGCGCTGGCCGCGTACAACGCGCTCATCGAGATCCAGCCCGAGAACGCTCCCGGCCTCAATAACGCCGCGCTCCTCTACCAGCAGCAGGGCGACTACGCGAAATCCGCGGAGCTGCTGCGCCGCTCCATCGCCGCGGATTCCCTCACGGCGCCCGCCTATTCCAACCTCGCGACCGCCGAGTTCGAGCTCGGGCAGACGACCGCCGCCTGGCAGACGCTCGACCTCTACACCCGGAAGTTCCCGAACAATCCGGATGGGGTGGGCAACCGCGTGCGCTTCGACATGGCCGAGGGGAACTATGATTCCGCACTGGCCGCGGTGAACGCGATGCGCAGCGTCACTCGCGACAACCTGGACATGCAGTCGGGTGCGGAAGGGCTGTATGAGCAGATCGCGCGCGCGCGCGGCGAGCTCGCCGAGGCGCAGCGGCGTGCGGCCGCGAACGCGGCGATCGACGCGAAACGCGGCTTCGTCAGCGCTCCGCTCGACTATGAGATACAAGTCGCATTCTACGAGAGTTGGTATCTCGGCCAGCAGGCGCGCGCGGTACAGCGTCTCGACGCGGCGCTCGTGAAGCATCCGCTCTCCGGGATCCCGATGCTCGAGCGGCCGTACACGACACTCGCGCTCATCTACGCAGTGGCCGGCCGGCCGGACCGCGCGCGCACGTTGCTGACCGAGCAGCAGCGCGATCAGCCGGCCGGCCTATTGGAGGCTTCGCAGTACAACCGGCACAACGCGCTGGGCGAGATCGCGCTGGCCGAGGGGAAGTGGGGTGACGCGATCGCCGAGTTCAGGCAGAGCGATCCCGGGGGATGCCCGCTGTGCACGCTTCCCGGCGTGGGCCGCGCATTTGACGGTCAGGGCCGCGCCGATTCCGCGATCGCGGTGTTCGAGAAGTACCTCGCCACGTCATCCGTGGCGCACGCGAGCCTGGACCCGATCTACCGCGCGGGGATCTACAAGCGGCTGGGCGATCTGTATGCGGCGCGAGGCGACACGACGCTCGCGGTATCGAGCTACGCGCATTTCATCGCCGCGTGGAAGGACGCGGACCCCGAACTGCAGCCCAAGGTCGATGAGGCGCGCCGCCGGATGAAAGCGCTCTCGCGCGCCGAGGGGAGTTAGTCCGCGCGCGAAGGCGCACGGATCCTGTCCGGTCGTCGTTTCCCGGACACCGGCCGCGCGTTGCGCTCTTGTGTCGGTCCGCCTTCCGCCGTACCATCACGCACCGGGTGACGCCGCCCGTGCCGCGCCCTCAAATCCCGCCCTCACCATAGCTGGAGGACATTCATGCAAGCGCACAAGGTCATCCTCGGATCCGCCCTCGCGATCGCGATCGCTGCGTGCAGCAGCGGAGGCTCGTCCACCACGAACGCGCCAGCGCCTGCGGCCGCGGCTCCGGCGGCCGGAGCCAGCGCCGGCGCGGTCGCCAGCAGCGCGGGCGATACCACGGTCGCGACGGAGATCCTGGTGAACGTGATCAACAGCCATATCCCGCCCGCCGTGGTCACCGTGTGGGTCACGGGCCCGTCGGTCGGCCGCATCCTGCTGGGCGATGTCGCGATCAATCAGACGAAGGCCTTCACCTTCAAGGCCGGCAATCTGAACGGCAGCTACCGGCTCATCGCGCGGGCGGCGGGCGGCGCGGAACTGCCCTCGCAGCCCTTCAACCTCACGCCGACACTGCGGTTCGTGCAGTGGTCGCTCGACGTGAACTCCATCGTCCAGTACCAGACGCCGAAGTAGGTTGACGGCGGTCGTTCGCGGATCGATCTCGCTCGCCGCACTCGCGCTCCTGGGCGCGGGTGCGGCGGCGCAGGCGGCGCCGGCGTCGCCCGCGCCTCCGGCGCCCGTCATTCTGCTGCAGTCGGATTTCGGACTCCAGGACGGCGCGATCGCCGAGCTCAAGGGCGTCGCCTATACGGTGAGCCCCTCGATCCGGGTGGTGGACCTCACCCAGCTTATCCCCCCGTTCGACATTCTCGACGCCGCGTACCGTCTGCGCCAGGTGGCGCCGTTCTGGCCCGCCGGCACGGTCTTCGCGTCGATCGTCGATCCCGGCGTCGGCACGAAACGTCTTTCCGTGGTGATGCGCACGAAGACGGGCCAGTACTTCGTCACCCCCGACAACGGGACGCTGACCTTCGTCGCCGAACTGCTCGGCGTCGATGAAGTGCGCGAGATCGACGAGAGCGTGAACCGCCGGCCCGGCTCCGAGTGGTCCGCCACCTTCCATGGACGAGACGTGTACATGTACACCGCCGCGCGCCTCGCCGCGGGCGTGATCAGTTTCGAGCAGGTGGGCCCATCGCGCGGCGTGTCCTACGTCGCGCTGCCGGTCCCCGCGCCGCAACTCTCCTCGCACTCGGTGACGGGCACGGTCATCGCGCTCGACCAGCCGTACGGGAATCTGTGGACCAACATCGATACGATGGCGGTGCACACGCTGGGCATGAAAGCCGGCGACCGCGTGCGCGTGCGGATCATGAAGGGCGCCACCGCCGTCTGGTCCGACGTGGTGCCCTTCGTGCGCACCTTCGGCGACGTCCCCGTGTCGAAGCCGCTGCTGTACGTGAACAGCCTCGACCGCCTCGCCCTCGCGCTGAACGAAGGCAACTTCTCGAAGCGCTATTCGATCGGATCGGGCACCGAGTGGACTCTCGAGATCGTGAAGCCCTAGCGCCTTCGGCTGAATCGCGCGGGGCGGGATCTTCAACGACAACCGCTTGCGCGCGGATCACACGGAAACGCGCGGAAGGCGCGTGATCCGCGTACAAGCAGTTGCGGTGATCTCGACTCGCGACCGATGCCCGGTCGAACGCCCCGGAACTTGCCCCTCTCGCCGGTGTCCAAACGGTACGCATTGAACGTCCAGTTTATGGACAGATTTCCCGTCCGGAAAAACCCCAAGTCCTTGCTCGGAAGTAACTTGACCAACGGCATGCAAGTCGCATACGTACATAGGGTGAGGGCGGCATCCGCCGCTCGAACGTTGGTGTGAATCCGGAGGGTATATGATGCACACCGTCCTGCTCAGCCTGGTCGCCGCAGTCGCTCTCCCGAACAGCGCAGCTCCCGCCGCGCCGGCCGCTCCCGTTGTGGCCAGCGCCGAGCATCGCATGCGCTCCGGGGATCCCGTCATCAAGGTCTGGACCGACTGGGATCAGTACTCGCGCGGCGATAACGCCGACGTCCACGTCCGGACGCGCGAAGACGGCTACCTCATCGTGATGCAGGCGGATGTCGACGGACGCGTGCGGGTGCTCTTCCCGCTCGATCCGACCGACGACGATTACGTGCGCGGCGGCAAGGACGTGAAGCTCCCCGGCCGGAACGGCAAGGGCACGTTCTACGTGGATGGCCCCGGCGGCATGGGCATGGTGTACGCCGCGATCTCCAGCGTGCCGTTCCGCTTCAACGATTTCGCGCAGAACGATCACTGGGACTACGGCGCGCTGTACGACAAGACGCTGGACAGCGACTTCGAGAACGGCTTCACCGTGCTGGTGAACAAGATGAGCACGGGCCACTTCGATTATGACGTCTATCGCTACGAGGTGCTCGCCCAGAGCTCGTACGCGGAGGCGCCGATCGCCTACGCCGGCCCCGCGGTCTACGGACCGTCGCCGTGCTGGGGCATCTACAACCCGTGGTGCTACGGTGGCCCGCTGCTCTATGGCGCGGGTCCCTACGCCTACGGCTATGGCGCGCCGTACTTCGGCTTCAGCTACGGGGTCGGCTATGGCTTCTCGATCGGGTTCGGCTTCGGCTGGGGCGGCTACGGCTACGGCGGCTGCTGCTATTACGGCGGCTATCCGGGCTATGGCTACGGCTATCCGGGCTACGGCTATGGTTACGGCTACCCGTACTATGGCTATCCGTACAATGGCTATGGCTACGCGTATCGACCGCCGTACACGTTCAAGCCTGGCAATCCCGCGGGCACCGGTGGCCCGGGCATTGGCTATCGTCCGCCGCTCACCGGCACGCCCGGCTCGATCGGGCACTTCACCGGCGGCACCGGCACGCCATTCCGTCCGACCACCGGCACGCCCGGTGGATTCCTCGGTCCGGCGGTCGGTCCGCGCGGGCACGTGCCCGCCATTCACACCGGCTACACGCTTGGCGGCCGCGCGCCGGCGTTGCACACGCCGGGCTCCGAACCGCGGCACACGACCACCGAGTTGCCGACGATCATCGGACACCGGACGCCCACCGGACCTAGCGGCACGCAGGGGGCCGCGCGTCCGCAGCATTACCAGGGTCCGCCGCGCTATGTGCCGGGACGCAATGCTCCGGCGCCGCGTGGTGGTCAGCCGGCAGCCGCGCCGCGTGGCGCGCCGTCCGGTCCGAGCGGAGCGCCGCGTTCGGGCGGCGCACCGCCCGCGCACTACAGCGCGCCGCGCGGCGGCGGGTACAGCGCACCGGCTCCGCGTCCGAGCGGCGGCTCGGCTCCGCACCCGAGCGGCGGCGGATCGGCTCCGCACCCGAGTGGCGGCGGATCGGCTCCGCATCCCAGCGGCGGCGGGTTCGCGCACCGCGTCCATTAACGGACGTTGGCCGGATTCGCCGGATTCCGTCCGGCCGCTCTGAGATTCTTCCGCTCGCTCAAGCGGCACAATGAGCGAGCGTGGTTCGAGGAGCATCGCGCCACATGGGAGCAGGAAGTGCTCGGCCCCATGCGCGACTTCGTCGAGGAGATGGATGACCGGCTGGCGCGCATCGCCCCTGAGATCTGCGGCGATGCGCGCCGGTCGATCTTCCGCATCTACCGCGACGTCCGCTTCTCCCACGACAAGCGTCCATACAAGACGCACGCCGCCTGCTGGTTCTACCACCGCGATTCCGACGCGAAGGTGGGTCACGATGGCGGCGGCGCCGGATTCTATTTCCATCTCGAGCCGGGCGGCGGCGAGATCGGCGGCGGACTCTGGCGTCCCGGCCCGCCGGTGCTCAGGAAGCTCCGCGACGCGATCGCGGCCGATCCCAAAGGCTTCGCGCGCGCCGCCGATTCGCCGTCGATGCGGCGGCGCTACGGCGGGATCTCCACGAACTACGTGCTCACCCGCCTGCCGCGCGGCTTCGACGCGTCGCATCCCGCCGCGAAGTGGCTGCGCTACCAGTCGTTCACCGCGGGGCGCACGATGACGGATTCCGAGATGATCCGCCCCGACCTCGCGAAGCGGGTGGCGCTCGAGTACGCCGCGGTGCTCCCGCTCGTGCGGTGGCTCAACGCCGCGGTGGGCCTGCCGCCCGCGACGCGCCGCTGACGATCAGCGCTCCCCGCGCCGCGCCTCGATGATCTCGCCGGGATCGTTGCTGATGATCCCGGTCACGCCGAGCTCCCACAACGCGATCGCATCGGCGGGCCGGTCCACGGTCCAGATGTGCACCGGCACGCCGCGCCGCTTCGCATAGCGCGCGATGGCGCGCAGCGGCAGCGGAATGCGGTGCCAGCTCGGCGGGATCGACAACACCTCGTATCGCTCTTTGCCGGCCGGCACGCCGAGCAGCACATGCGCGAGCAGCCGCTGTACCTCGGCTTGCGAAGCGGTGACGTGCCAGAGCGGCGTGCGGAACGGCTCGAGCGCCGCGCGGTCGAACGATCCGATGACGCAGCGGTCCTCCGCGTGGTGCGCGGCGAGCAGACGCCGCAGCTCGGCGCTCGCGCCGGCGGTCTTCAGTTCGATGAGCAGCGGCGTGGAGGGGAATCGCGCGAGCACCTCCTCGATCACGGGCACGCGAATGCCCTGGCCGCGGTAGGGGAACGTGCGGCCGTCGGGGGTGAAGCGCGCGCCCGCATCGGCCGCCTGGATCTCGGCGAGCGTGAGCGCCGCGACCGCGCCCTGCCGGTCGGTCGTGCGATCGATCAGCGGATCGTGGATCACCACGACGCGGCCGTCCGCCGAGCGGTGGACGTCGAGTTCGAGCGCATCGACGCCGGCGGCGACGGCGAGTTCGAACGAAGGGAGCGTGTTCTCCGGCGCGCGGAGGGCGGCGCCGCGATGACCGATCACGATCCGGGCGCCGGTCGCGAGCAGCGCCGGGGTCATGGCCTCACGGCGTGGCGGACGGCGGCTTCGCGGCGGGAGTGGTCACGTCTTCCGGCGGCTTGACCACGGTCGCGCTGAGCAGCGAGCCGCCGTCTTCGTGGTAGTACGCGACGTGATGCCCGCCCGTGATGTAGCGCGCGTCGCCCATGCCGGCGGAATTCAGATTGCCGGAGGACATGATGGGCATCCGTACCGACCACTTGCGCACCACCCAGACGCCGCCGGGGAGCAGCTCGAAATCCATGCGCCCGCCGTAGCGGCGCGGCGAGACCTCCGCGAACAGATTCGTGTGACGGAATTCCATGTACCGGAGCGCGGCGGTCGCGGAGTCGAGCCACAGCGTGCCGGTCACATCCGGCGCGCTGCGCTTGAGCGCGGGCTCGAACGTGAGACCGACGAGCCCGGGGTGATCCGTGTCGAGCGAGTCGTGCCGCACCCGAAAGCAGTGCGTGCGAGCGAAGGCATCGGAGAGCAGGACGTTCGCGTCGGGCACCGCGAACACCGTGTCGCCGGACTCGAAGAATCCGGGCACCGGCTCGCCGGTGTACACCACGCGATAGCCTGAATTTCGCGAGATCCTCCGGCGACACCCCGGTCTGCCAGGGGTGCTCCAGCAGCACGGAATCGACGAGCACCTTCTCCTGGCGGACGATGAGGCTCGTGCCGTCGAGGAACCGCGTGTAGCGCTGCCGCACCGCGAACACGAGCCGGCCCTCGAGCGCCACCTGCGTCGCGTCCAGCACCTTGCGCGCCTCTTCCCAGAGGATTGCGGTCTGCGCGCCCTCGGTGGGGCGGATGACGCAGCGCGACGACGAGCTCACGAACACGGTGGGAAGGACCACCGCCACCGATGTCGCGGTGAGGTGCGCGACGACCGACGCGCCCGGTGCGACGGCGATCGTGTCGAATCCGTTCGCCGCGAAGCCGATGCGCTCGGCGCGCAGCCGGTACGCCCCGGCGGCGCTCAGCCTTATCGCGAAGCGGCCGGAATCGTCACTGATCGCGCCGGCCACGCGCGTACCCGATGTGTCGAGCACAACGATGATCGCACCGAAGATCGGCGCGTGCGACGCGGCATCCGTCACGTCGCCGCGAACCACCTGCGACAATGCCGGGGACGCGACGGCGGCCGCCGCGACCACGGCGCCGGCGATCGTCGATCGAACGAGATGATGTCGCATGCACCCCGGTCCTGAAGAGCGTCTCCTTGGTACTATACCCCGGAGACCGCGGTTCGCCAGTTGGACGCCGGACATCGGGCCTGTCCGCCGCGCCCCGTGCATCGTAGAATGGACGCGGCGCAGCCCCTTCCGCGCGCCCATCTCTTTGACACGCCGGAGGCGCAAATGGTCAACATGTACCAGTTGTGGATGCCGATCGTGCTGTCGTCGATCCTCGTGTTCATCATGAGTTCGCTGATCTGGATGGCGCTCAAGTATCACAAGAACGACATCGCCGGCCTGCCGGACGAGCCTTCAGTCCTCGACGCGATCCGGAAGCAGAAGCTCGCGCCGGGCCAGTACGCCTTTCCGTGGCACGCGGACATGGCGGCGATGAAATCGCCCGAATTCCAGAAGAAGATGACGGAGGGCCCGGTGGGAATGGTCACGATCCGGGCGCCGGGCAACGCCGGCATGGGCCCGATGCTCGGCAAGTGGTTCGTGTACCTGCTCGTGATCTCGAGCGTGGTCGCGTACGTCACCGGGCGCACGCTCACGGCGGGCGTCTCATACCTCGTGGTGTTCCGCGTGGCCGGCACGGTGGCGTTCCTCGGCTACGGCGGTGCGCACGCGATGTACGCCATCTTCTGGGGGCGCCCGTGGAGCGTCGTCTGGCGGGATATCTTCGATTCGTTCGTGTACGGCTGTCTGACGGCCGGCGCGTTCGGCTGGCTCTGGCCGCGCTGATCCGATGAAGGAGCTGCGCCCGTCGCATCGCGAACGGGATATCCATGAGACCCGGGCGATCGCGACGGGCGCGGCCATCGCGGTGTTGATGGTGCCGCTGCTCGCCTTTGAAGGACCGCACATGTGGGGGATCACGGGATGGTCGCTGCTGTTCTTCGTGCTGTTCGGCGCCGGCGGCACCGGCGCGCTGGCGACGGTCGCGATCATCACCGGGCTCCGCCAGACTGTCCGCGCCGCGAACGTGCTGTACAACCCGTCCGGATCCACCACGCCGTACGAGCGCGTCTACTCGTATCAGCACGCGCTGGAGATGCGCGGCGACATCGCCGGCGCGATGGAGAGCTGGGAGGCGCTCATCAAGGAATCGCCGGGCGACGCCGCGGTGCGGTTCGCTGCCGCCGCGCTCTTCGCCGGCCGCGGCAAGAACCCCGCGCGCGCCGCTGAACTCTACCGCGAGATACGGCAGCTGCCGGGCGCGACCGTGCAGCACGAGTTCGGCGCGACGAACGCGCTGATCGATCTGTATCGTGGACCGCTGAAGGACGAGGGGCGTGAGCGCAGCGAGCTGCGCCGGTTCGCCGAGCGATTCCGCGGCACGCCGCAGGGGGAACTGGCCCGCCGCGCGCTCGAGGAATCGCGGGCCACGGCGGACGGCGCGTCCACGTGAGGCGCGCGGCGGCGCTCGCGGCCGTGGCCGTGCTCGTGGGCGCGGCGGCATCCCGCGCGCAGGAGTGGCAGGATTCGGCCACCGTGGTGCGCGTCTGCGCCGGCGGCGATGTGACGCTCGGCGTGAATGGCGACACCACCATCAAGAACGGCAAGCGCATTCCGCCGCGCGTGTGGCCGGCGCCGCCGGCGCTGGTCGCGCCCCTCGCGCCGTTGTTCGCCGACGCCGACATCGTGTTGCTGAACGCCGAAGGCGCGATCGGCGACAGCGCCGCCACCAAGTGCGTGACGGGCTCGAAGAACTGCTTCGCCATGCGGATGCCCGCGAGCGCGGCGCCGGCGCTGCGCGCGGTGAACGAACGGGCCGTGGTGGTCGCGAACGTCGCGAACAATCACGCACACGACGCGGGGGACGATGGCTTCGCGCACACACTGCGGCTCCTCGATTCCGCCGGCGTGCGCGTGACCGGCGCCGACAGCGAACCGACGATCGTCGTGACGCGGCAGGGCGACAGCGTCGCGATCCTCGGCTTCGCGGCCTCGCCGCCGATGGATGTGCGCGATCTCGATCTCGTGCGCCGCCTGGTCGCGCGCGCCGCCGCGATCACGCCGCGCGTGGTGGTGACGATGCACCTGGGCGCGGAGGGGCCGAAGGCGCAGCGCACGAGCGACCAGAACGAGAAGTTCGTGGGCGAGGAGCGCGGCGACCCCGTGGCGTTCGCGCGCGCGGCGGTGGAGAGCGGGGCGCTGCTCGTGATCGGCCACGGCCCGCATGTGGTGCGCGGGATGCAGCGGATGGGCGCGGGGTCGCTGGTGTTCTACTCGCTGGGGAATCTCGTGAACGCCGGGCCCTTCTCGATGAAGCCTCCCAACGACCGCGGCGTCATCGTGTGCGCGGATGTCGCTCCGCGCGCAGTACTCGGCGCGACACTTCGGCCTACGCGCCAACGCGAGCAGGGGATCGTGTCGCCCGACTTATCGGGGCGCACGATCGCCTTGATGGATTCCCTGAGCCACTTGGATTTTCGGGATTCGACGCTGAAGCTCCGTGTCGAGGCGGTTTGGGTGCCGTAGAGCAACTGCTTTGACAGGATTACAGGATGAACAGGATCACTGCTGATAACAGCCTGAGGCGCGACCGCCTCAGGCTGTTATCAGCAGTGATCCTGTTCATCCTGTAATCCTGTCAAAGCCGTTGCTGTTGCTCTACCCGAAACGCGCGCCGTCGCCCCGAGCGGCATCGGTACCGCTATTCGATCGTCGTGGTGCCCGACGGCTGTATGGGGAGCGAGAGCGACAGCGCGGCCGAGTCCGCGGGAACGAGTCGCCGCACACCCTGCCACGGCCGGATCCCCGGCGCCGGCGCGCGGAGCAAGTTGGTCTCGACGACCTTCCGCGCCTTCGAACTCGCTTGTATGAACCGGCCGTTCCCGATGTAGATCCCGATGTGCGTCACCTTCTTGCCCTTGCCGAAGGTGAGCAGATCGCCGGGGAGCAGCTGCGCGGTGTCCTTGGGGACCTCGGTGCCCACCTTCGCTTGCTCGGCGGCGGTGCGGGGGACGGTCAGGTTCAGTCCGGTGAGGACATACGCCACGAGACCCGAGCAATCGAAGCCCTTCTTGGGCGTTTCGCCGCCGCGGCGGTATCGCTTGCCGAGTTGGGCGCGTGCGTGCGCGACCAGGGAATCGCGGAGGTCCAGCGCCGATGCGCTGAGTGCGGCGAGAGGCGCCTGGGGCACGAAGGCGGCCGCCTCCTGAGTCTCCTGTTGGGCGCGCGCGACCCTTGGCACCATCGCGACAGCGACGGTGACAAGCGCCAGGAGCAGCGCAAGGGATCGGATTCGGGCGGCCGTCATATCTGGATTAGAAAATAGGCCCGGGGGCACACCCAGTCAATCAAAATCATTGCCCGAATCATCAATTTAACACCATGATTTCATTGACTTTAAGTCACGACAGAACGGCAGGCCGCGAAAAGCGTTATCTTTCAGCCATATGTTGGCCATCCTAGCTGAGGGCGGGTTGTTCGTCGCGGCGATCGCGGCGTTCGCCGCCCTCTTTTTCATCGCACTCAAGCGGTATACGCCCCTCGGGCTCCGGCTCCAGCAACGGGAGAACCGGAAACGCATCGAGCGGGAGGCTGAAAGCGTTTGTGCCATTCACGGCCGGCACGAAGAACACGAGCTCGTCCGCCTCGCAAGCGGCGAACGGATCTGTCCCGACTGCTTCAGGGAAGCGGTGCGGGACACGCTCGGGTAGCGAACGAACCGGAGGATCGACCACATGGAATCGGAACGCGGCGCGTACGGCGCGGGGCGGATGAAGCTGATCGCGGTGGGAGTCGGGGTGCTGGCCCTTTTCATCCTGCTGAAGACGATGATCGTGTACATCAGCCCGGGGCACGTGGGCATCGTGATCAACCGGACCGCCGGCGGGGTCAACCCGGTGGCGCTCAATCCCGGGCTGCACCTGCGCAATCCGCTGACGACGGGGATCATGGAGTACCCGACGTTCATGCAGACGCTCGTGCTGACCAGGACGACCAACGAGGGCGCGGCCTACAACGAGGAGATCAACGTGAACAGCGTGGAGGGCCAGCCGCTCTCGCTGGACATCTCCATGTCGTTCAAGCTCGATCCGCTGAAAGTGCCGTTCCTCTACACGACGTTCCGCACCGACGTGGTGGCGATCGAGCACAGCTACGTGAAGCAGGCCGTCCGGCAGGCGTTGCAGGAAGTCGTGGGCAACGAGCCGATCGCGGACGTGATCGGACCGAAGAAGGCGGAGGCGACGTCGCGGGTGTTCGCGCTGCTCGAGAAGCGGCTGCAGGACTACGGCATCCTGGTGGAGCAGTTCACGATCAATGAACTGCGCGCGCCGCCGGCGGTGATCGAGGCCATCAACCAAAAGAACGTGATGCAACAGCAGGCGCTGACGGCGGAGAACGAGCTGCAGAAGAACAAGTTCCAGGCGCAGGGCGACTCGATCAAGGCGATGGGCCGCGCGAAGGCCATCATCGCGGAAGCCGAGGCGCAGGCGCGCGCGAACCGGCTGCTGGCGGAGAGCATCACGCCCACGCTGGTGCAGTACGAGCTCGCGATGAAGTGGAACGGGCAGATGCCCCAGGTATCGGGGGGCGCAATGCCGCTGATCCAGCTGCCGATGGGTGCTAAACCCTAACAACGTTATTCGAACCTCGAACCGCGTCATTGGTCCCCGAACTCCGTGAGGAGCGAGTGGTTCGTGGTACTACGAACCACTCGTCATTGACGGAGTTCGGGGGACCAATGACGGGGTTCGGGTCGCCAGTTCCGTGGTCAGTGGTTCTGAGGAGCCGGCTGCTGTCGTGCAAGGCATGGGATAATCCCTGACGGGTTCTCTCCGACTGCGCGCGCCGTGCGGGCTGTTATGCTCGTACCGCGCGCGTTCGTTTGCCCGAGTGGCCGGATGCGCATCCCCGTATCGCAGGTGCCATCATGAACTGGCCCTATCTCCACCTCCTTACGAATCACTTCCCGATCATGGTCACCGCCTTCGGGATCATGGTCCTCCTGCTCGCCGTCGTCACCCGCCGGCGCGCCGTGTGGATGTACGCACTGGCAACGCTGGCGGTGGCTGGTCTCAGCGCCGGCCCGGTCTACCTTGCGGGCAGTCAGGCCGAGGAGGCCGTGGAGGACATGAAGACGGTGCAACCGGCGCGGCTGGACGCACACGAGGAGAATGCCGAACTCGCCATCTGGTTCCTGCTCGGCATGGGCGCGATCTCGGGGTACGGTCTGTGGCGCATGCGGCGGGCGCCGTCGGATGAGCAGCCTCGCGCCTGGCTCCGCGGCGTGGTGGCCGCAACGGCACTGGCCAGCATGGCGACCATCACCGTGACGGCGCGGAGCGGCGGCAAGATCGTCCACGGAGACAACACGCTCATGGGGAAACCGTCCCTCGTCGCGCAGCCGCCGGGACCGGGGACATACGACGGGAGAATGAGGAGGGCGGGAGGCGCTGAGATTCAACCTCGAAACGCGTTCTTGGTCCCCGAACTCCGTCATTCGCAGTAGTTCGTTACGAACCACTTCGACTGGCGGAGTTCGGGGGACCAAGTACGGCGTTCGGGTTGCCAGTTCCTCAGTTACATGCTCTTCGGAGCCGGCTGCTGCTGCGTGAGGCAGTGGATCGTGCCGAGTCCCCAGACTAGATCCACCGCGTGGATGCCGACCACTTCCCGCCCCGGGAATAGTTGCGCGATGATGTTCAGCGCCGCCCGGTCGTTCGGGTCGTTGAACGTCGGGACGAGCACCACGCCGTTCGCGATGTAGAAGTTCGCGTAGCTCGCGGGCAGGCGCTGGCCGTCCATGATCACGGCGCGCGGATACGGCAGCTTCACCACGCGCAGGCCGCCGGCCAGTTCCAGCCGGCGCAGGTTGTCCTTCGAGCGCGCGTGATTCTCGTCGCGCGGGTCGGGCTCGTATGCGAGCGCCACGGTGTGCGCGTCGGTGAAGCGCGCGATGTCGTCCACGTGGCCGTGCGTGTCGTCGCCCACGCAGCCTTGCCCAAGCCAGACCGTGCGGCGGATGCCGAGCCACTGCGCGAACGCGCGCTCGTAGGCGGCGCGGTCCATGCCGGGATTGCGCACCTGCACCTTCGACAGCAGCCACTCCTCGGTCACGAGCATGGTGCCGGCGCCGTCGGTCTCGATGCCGCCGCCCTCGAGCACGAGCGGCTTGCCGTTATCCTCACGCACGGCGGTGGTGAACGGCGCGCCGCTGAACTTCGCGATCGCGGCGCCGACCTTCACGTCGCGCTTGAAGTTCGCGTACTTCGCCCAGCCGTTGAAGCGCCAGCCGATCCAGCGCAGCGCGCCGTGCGGGTCGAGCACGCCCGTGGGGCCGGAATCGCGCGTCCAGACGCGGTCGCTCGCGGTGATGCGCCGCCCCACGCGCGCGAGATCCACGCCGTGCGCCCTCAGCGCCGACTCGGCGCTCTTCTTCACCGCGGCGTCATGACACAGGATCTCGACGCGCTCGTGCCCATGCAGCGCGCGCACGATCTCGGCGTACACCCACGGGATGGGGGCGAACTTCCCCGGCCAGTCGGGCTTGTGGTGCGGCCAGCTGATCCAGGTCGCCGTGTGCGGTTCCCACTCCGCGGGCCAGCGGACCCCCAGCGTCATCCGATCCACCGGTTCAGGATCGGCCCGTACGCGTCGATCCGGCGGTCGCGGAAGAAGGGCCAGTTCCGGCGCGTGTATTCGATGAGCGCGGGATCGAGCGATGCGATGACGATGGCGGGATCGGTTCCGGCTTCGGCGACGAGGCGGCCGAAGGGGTCCGCGATGAATGAGTGGCCGAAGAACTCGAGCCCGTCGGTGCCCGGCTCGGCTTCGAAGCCCACGCGGTTCGCGGCGGCGATGAAGACGCCGTTGGCGATCGCGTGCGCGCGCTGCGCGGTGCGCCACGCGTCGGCCTGCGCCGCGCCCCACTCCGCTTTCTCCTTCGGGTGCCAGCCGATGGCGGTGGGATAGAAGATCACTTGCGCGCCCATGAGCGCCGTGATGCGCGCGGCTTCGGGGTACCACTGGTCCCAGCAGATGAGCACGCCGATCGTCGCGAACTTCGTCTTGAACACGCGGAATCCCGCGGCCGGGCGGGTCTCGTCGTGCTGGTAGATCTCGCCGGGCGTGAAGTAATACTTCTCGTGGTACAGCGGATCGTCGGGGATGTGCATCTTGCGGTAGACGCCAAGCAGCGCGCCATCGGCGTCGACGACGGCGGCGGAGTTGTGATACACGCCCGCGCCGCGCCGTTCGAAGATCGGCACGATGATCACGACGCCCAATTCCTTCGCGAGCACCTGCATGCGTTCGACCGTGGGCCCGGGGATCGGCTCGGCAAGGTCGAAGCGTTCCGCGTCGGTCACTTTGCAGAAGTACGGCGCGTTGAACAATTCCTGCAGACAGATGATGTTCGCGCCGCGCGCGGCGGCCTCGCGGATCTTGGCCGCAGCCGCTTCGACCGCCGCCTTCGCGTCGGTGGGCACGGCCTGCTGGATGAGCGCGACGGAGAAGGGCACGTGAACTCGCGGCGGAAGAGCGGGTGCGGCGGCGGGGCCGCCGGGCGAAAAACTACTGCGTGATCCGCCGAAAGCTACCCGAGATCCGGGCGAGCGCACCGGGGGTCTTCTTCTCCATCATCTCCGCGGTGGGCGGGCCGCACACACCGATCACGACATCCATGACGTTCGTGGAGGTGAGGTCGGTGCGGAGAAGGGCGCCGGCCGCGTCGAGCGCGGGATAGGCATCGTGGCCGGCGAGATCCTTTTCCGGGTCGCGGCCGGCGCGCGCGATGTCGTTCCACGTCTCGCGATTCACTACGGCGCCCGCGGCGTCGGTGGCGCCGTCGCGGCCGTCGGTGCCGCAGGCGAGGATCGTCGAACCGCGCGCGCTCTTCACGAGCGCGAGCTCCTTCGCGGCCGAGAGGGCGAGCTCCTGGCAGCGGCCGCCGGATCCGTGCGGGCCCTCGCGCAGCGACACCGTGGTCTCGCCGCCCCAGATGAGGCACGCGCGGCCGGCGCGCTCCGCGATCGTGGGTGTCGCGGAACCGCAGGTGCTGGCGAGCGACGCGGCCACGCGCTTCCCCGCTGACATCGCATCGCCCGAGAGCGTGGTGCTCATGATGCGCGGATCGTAGCCGAGTTCTTTCGCGCGCGTGGCGATCGCATCGAGCGCGGTGCGGTTGCTCGCGATGATGCGGCGCTCGACGTTCTCGAACACCGGGTCGCCCGCTTTGGGCGTTTCGAGCCCGGGGTCACGCTCCACGGCGTGCAGGTAGCGGCGCAGCGTGATCGGCACGAGGTCCCAGAGCTTGTAGGCAACGAGGATGGAACGCACCTGGCTGGCGGTGCTCGGGTCGGGGACGCAGGGGCCGGAGCCGATCGCGGCGAGGTCGTCGCCGATCACATCGGAGATGATGAAGTTCCGCACCTTGTGCGCCTTCAGCGCGGCGGCGAGGCGGCCCGCGCCCCAACGCGTGAAGCGTTTGCGGATGAGGTTCATGGTGGCGATGTCGAGCCCCGAGCCGTGCAGCAGCTCGAAGAGCTGCACCATCTCCTCGGGCTTGAGCGCCGCATCGGGCGCGGCGATGAGACTCGTCGAACCGCCGGAGAGGAGCACCCACGCGTCGTCGTCGGGGCGGACCTTCGCGGCGGTCATCTCGATCACGCGGGCGGCGGTGAGAGACCGCACGCCCGGCGCCGGATGGTCGCCGACGAGCATCTCGAGGTTCGGATGCGGGCTCGGCACTTGGCGCGGCGCGACGATCGCGCCGCCCGCCGGCTCCATGCCGTGCTCGCGCAGCCACTCGACCGCGGCGATCGCCATCGGGTTCGCCGCTTTGCCGATCGCGAAGATCCAGATGCGCCGGCGCTCCTTCTCCGGCGGGATCTTGTCGAGCGCCGCGCGCAGCGCGGGCGCCGGCGAGACGGCGCGAATCGCGGCCCAGTACAGCTGAATGAGCGTGGCCCGCGCGTCCATCGGCGCATCGGGCGCGACGGCCCACATCGGCTGACTGGGAGTCTTCATGAGCGGAAACTTATGGCATGCCGCGGGAAGCGCGAGAGAAAGTTATTTCTCACGGTCGAGCCGGTGGCGCATCGCGCATCGTGCGTCGGCCATCGGTCGCCGGATTCGGGCATCGCGACCGCACGAAGCGGTCACGATGGCCGACGCACGATGCACGATGAACTATTTCGCTCCCGCCTTCTTCACCTCGTTCCCGAGCGTGGTATACGCGTCGGCCGACATCACGTTGAACGGTGCGCGGTACGTGATCTTCCCGTTGGGTGCGATCACGAACACGACGCGCGTGTCCATCGCGTACTTCTCGTTGTACACGCCGTACGCGGAGCCGATCGCGTGGCCGGTGTCGCTCACGAACGTCATGGGGAACTTGGCATCGTGCGCCCAGCTCGCGAGCGTGGTGTCCGCATCGACGGAGATGCCGAGGACGACGACGCCGTTGCCGTTGTTGAAGAGCGTGGCGTACTGATCACGGTACGCCTCCATTTGGATCGTTCAGCCCTTGGTCCGCGCCTTGAAGAAGAAGGCTAGCACGACGGTCTTCCCCTTGTACGTTGCGAGGCTCACCGAGGGGATGAGGCCGGACATGTTCGCGCCGGGCGCCGTGAAGTTCGGGGCGACGGATCCGGTGTCGACTATGGATGCCGTGGGCGCGGCCTGCGCGATGGCCGATGATATCGGAGCAGTGACGAGTACCGCTGCCGCGATGAGCCGGACGATTCTCATGGGACCTCCACTAGGGGTAACGCCCTAAGGTACGCGCTAACGCCGTATAGCGGAACCGTTCGCGGGGTCCGGGTCTGAAACGAACTGCTTTTGACAGGATGAACAGGATAACTGCTGATGAACGACATGAGGCGGCCCCGCCTCATGTCGTTCATCAGCAGTTATCCTGTTCATCCTGTCAAAGCAGTTCGCTTCAATACTTGAACGCCACCTTGATGCTGCCTTCCCCGCGTTTATCCATCGCGGTCGCGAGGGCCGCCCGATATTCGCCGAGCGGGAAGGTATGCGTCAGCAACGGGCGGACGTTGGCCTTCCCTGTGGAGATCAGCATCGCCGCTTCGTGGAAATCATCCGGATCCGCGGCACCATGCCCGTGTGACCCGTGGAACACCGAGCCGCGCACCGACAGCTCCTTCACCCAGAGCGGCGTCCAGTCGAGTCCCTTCATCGTGCTCGAGTTGCCGAGCAGAACGATCGTGCCGCCGGCGGTGGTGAAGCGCATGGCGTCGTCCATGCCGCGGGCGCCGCTCACGCAGACGAACGTCAGGTCGAAGCCGCCGATGCCGATCGGTTTGCCGAGGATCGGCTGCAACAGTTTGGTGCCCGCGACGTCGGCGAGGGTCTTGAGATAATTCCCCTTCGCCTTCACGACGTTCGCGGCGCCGAAGCGCGTCGCGTGCTCGCCCTGGAAGTCGTAGCGCGCGAGCACGGTCACGCGCGCGGCGGGCGCGAGGGCGCGAATGGCCGCAGTCGCGAGCAGTCCGATGGAACCCGCGCCGATCACCAGCACGCGCGCGCCGGGCGCGGGAAGGTTCGAGCGCACCGCGCGCACCGAGCACGAGAAGGGCTCGATGAGCACGGCCAGCTCGTCGGGCATGCCGTCGGCCAGCTTCAGCAGGTGCGACTCGTGCGCGACGAACTGCTCGCCCCACCCGCCGCCGAGACCGCGCGTGGTGCCGATGAGCACGCCGGCCGGCAGCGGGCCGGTCGTGAAATTCACGCAGCGCCCGTGCTGTCCGTCCGCGCACGCCGCGCACACCGGCGCGATGCCGCGCGACTCGCAGCAGAGCAGGGGGTTCGCGGCCACGCGGTCGCCGGCCTTCACCGCGGTCACCGCGGCTCCGCACTCGATCACCTCGCCCACCAGCTCGTGGCCGAGCACGAAGGGGAAGCTCGAGAACGGTGAGTTCGAAGGGCTCGCGCCGAGCGTGACGACGTTGATGTCGCTGCCGCAGATGCCGCCCATCCGCGTGCGCAGGCGCACCCACTTGTCGGTCGGCAGCGCCGGCGCCTCGACGTCGCCGTACGTCGTGCAGGCGTGCGGCCCCACGTAGAAGCGATCGCTCAGCTTGCCCGCGGCGAGCGTGGCGAGATAGGTCGGGATCGGCGCCGCGAACGAGATCGCTTTCACGCCGGCGCGCTCCCCTTGGGCGGCACCACGAGGCGCAGCGCCCGCGGCACGGTCGTGATCTCGAGCACCGCACTCTTCGCGCGGTTGTACTCGCCGTCGGTCTCGTACGCGGGCGGTTCCGTGAAGCGCAGCGTGAAGGACGCCGACTGTTCGGCGTCCACGCTCGCGTGCGTCATGTGCGTGCCCTTGCCCACCGCGCCGAAGAGATTCGCGCGCTGGATGGGCGACGCGTCGTGGATCGCGATCAGGTCGAGCTTGCCGTCGGCGAGATCCGCTTTGGGTGCGATCACGAACGTGCCGCCGAAATACTTCGCGTTCGCGACGATCACCATGAGATGCTGCTTCATGCCGCGCGGCTTGGCTGGGCTCGCGATATCCACCATGAGCCCTTTGTAGCTCAGCAGCTGCTTGAGCGCCGAGTACTTGTAGAGGAGATAGCCGCGCAGCCACCAGATGCTCTCGATGTCCTCGAGCACGGCGATATCGAAGCCGAAGCCGGTGATGTTCAGGAAATACTTGTCCTCGATCCGGCCGACGTCGATCAGCGTGTCGGGGCCGTGCACCGCCAACCGCGCCATCTGTTCGATGTCGGCGGCCGGGATGTCCAGCGATTTCGCGAAGTCGTTGCCGGTGCCCGCCGCCACGATCGCGAGGCGGCAGGTGCTCTTCGCCGCGACGAGCGCGTTGGCGATGTTGCTCCACGTGCCGTCGCCGCCGCAGCCGACGATCGTCGTGGCGCCCTCGCGCAGGGCCTGGGCCGCGAGTTCGCGTTCCTGGCCCGGCGAGGTGGTGAATCGGATGTCGGTGACGCCGACGTCGGCGAACGCGCGGTGTATGTGCTCCGCCGTCTTCGCACCCCGCCCCCTTCCGGAGGCGGGGTTGACGATGACGGTGACCTTCTCACTCATCGCTTCGCGTAGCTCGCGAGCGTCTGGAGCGGGTGGAAGGTCTGGAGGCCGTTCTTCATCCACAACTCACGGAAGGGCTTGAAGTCCACGTCCCAATCCGCGAGCAGGTCGGTCATCGCCTGCGAATGGATCGTGATGCCGCCGCGCTCCTCTTCGTTCTCGCTGAACTGGCTCGCCATGATGATCGTGGAGGTGTACGCGCCCTCCTCGTCGTTCATGAACGCCTGGTAGCGGTGCTCCACGTTCGACCACTCGTGCTCGGTGATCGTCATGTCGACGATCGGCTGGCCGCGGTCGGTGGCGTGGATCGTGATGTGCCCGTCGCCGCGCACCCACGTGATGCCGATGTCCTGCATGTAGTGCGGCAGGTGCCAGCGCTCGATCGCGTGCTCACGCGATTCGCGCGTGGTGGTGCCGAGGCGGAACGGATAGAACGCGCTGCGCGGCATCGGCTGCCCCGGCTCGATGCGCGGGGCGACGAGGATCGACAGGATCAGCTCGCCGTAATCGCCGACCGGGCTGTTGGTGAAATCGAACGCCATGACCGACAGCACGCTGGAGCCGTGGTGCGGCTCGATCGGCTGCAGCTCGGGCGGCAGGATCGCCTTCGCGTTCTCCGTGGGGAACTCGAAGAAGCCGCCGATGGCATCACGGTAATGGTACTGGACGTAACCCTCTTTGCTCGTGCTCATACGAGAATGCCCTCTTCGCGGAGAACCTTGACGAGGATCGCGACGCCCTCGTCGAGCTGGTCGGTGGTGTGCGAGGCCGAGATGGACACCCGGAAACGCGACCGGTGCTTTGCCACTGCGGGATAGATGATCGGCTGCAGGTACAGGCCGGCGCGGAGGAGCTTGTGTCCCAGCTCGAACACGCGGCGGTCGTTCTTGACCATGATGGGGATGACCTGCGACGTGGAGTCGCCGATGTCCACGCCGGCCTCTTCGAGGCGGGCGCGGATGTGCGCCACGTTCTTCCAGAGCTGCGCGCGGAGCTGCGGCTCGGCCTGCGCGATCTCGAGGCTCTTCAGCACGCCCGCCGCGACCACCGGCGACAGCGCGCACGAGAAGACGCGCGACCGCGCGAACCCTTTGAGATAGTTGTAGAGGTTCTTCGAACCGGCGACGTAGCCGCCCTGCCCGCCGAGCGCCTTCGAGAAGGTGCCCACGTGCATGTCGACCTCATCCTCCAATCCGAACTGCTCGGCGACGCCGCGGCCGTGCTCGCCGTACACGAACGCCGAGTGCGCTTCGTCGAGCAGGATGCGCGCGCCGTACTTCTTGGCGACCGCCACGAGCTCGGGGAGCGGACAGACATCGCCGTCCATGGAGTACACGCCCTCGATGGCGACGAGGATCTTCTTCCCCTTCACCTTCTGGAGCTTCTTCTCCAGGTCCACCGGATTGTTGTGGCGGAAGAAGCGCACATCCGCCTTGGAGAGGATGGCGCCGTCCACGATGCTCGCGTGCGAGTTCTGGTCGGCGATCACCCAATCACCGGGGCGCATGAGACCGGAGATCAATCCAATGTTCGTGCTGTAGCCCGTGGGGAAGACCATGACGGCTTCCTTGCCCTTGAACTTCGCGAGCGCCGCCTCGAGCTGCATGTGCACGTCCATCGTGCCGCTGAGGATGGGCGAGCCGGCGGCGCCGAGTCCGTACTGGTCGAGCGCGGCCTTCGCGGCGGCGATCACCTCGGGACGCGACGACAGTCCCAGATAGTTGTACGAGCTGAGATTCAGCAGCTCGAGCTTCTTCCCATCGCGCATCTCGGTGAGCATCACGTGCCCGCCCGGCGGCGTGGAGATCGGCTGGCCGAAGAGGTAGTAGCCCTCCGGCACGGCCCGGTTGTACCATTCGTTATACGGCTCAAGGATCGCGAACGGGTCGTCGCTCGACGAATAGAAGAAACTGCTATAGTCGTAGTCGAGCGGGTTCATCGCCGTTTGCGGTTCCATGCGGATCGCCATGTTGTGACCTCCAATTATTCACTGCGGCATGACTTCAGTACCGATCTCAGTACCCCGGGCGAAGAACCGCCTGGAGCGGGCGATCCGCGCGTTCCGCGGCTCGCTCTTCTTCATCATCTGGCTGCCCTTCCTGAGCATCCCTGCGGCCATCGTCCAGCGCTTGATCGTGTGGCCCATGCTCACGCTGGCTCCCTCGCCGGCCCGCCGCGCCCAGCTCTATGGCAGCTGGCTGCGCCTGCATTGCCGGTTCGTGCTCTTCCTCGCGCGTGTCACCGCCGGCGTCCGCGTCACCGTCGAAGGATCGATCCCCGACGAGCCCATCGTCGCCGTGATGAATCACCAATCCGTACTCGACATCCCGGTCGCGGTGAGACTGTTCCACGGCGCATCGCCGCTCTTTCCTACCCGCGACCGCTACAAATGGAAGATCCCGTTCCTCTCGCCGACGCTGCGCATGGGGCGCTTCCCCTTCATCACGCAACGGCCCGCGACGGTGCAGCAGGATCTGGATTCACTCGCTGAAGCCGCCTCTCGCGTCGCGCGCGGAGACAACTCCCTGCTCATCTACGCCGAGGGCCATCGCACGCGCGACGGCCAGATCGGCCGTTTCATGCGGCAAGGTCCCCGCCTCATCCTGACACAAGCCCAGCGTCCTGTCTACCTCATTGTAGCCGACGGCATGTGGGGCGCCCGAACATTCACCGATGCGCTGGTGGCGCTGGCCAACTCCCGCATCCATGTCGTCATCGACGGTCCCTATGATCCGCCGCATGCCGAGCATGCCGACGCCTTTCTCGACACGCTCCGCGACCGGATGATCCACATGCTCGAGCGCATACGCGAGACGACTCCCGCGTGACGCTCGCCGACTCCCTCCTCGCCGAACCGGGCGCGACGGCCTCGTTCACCGCCGACGTGCTCGAGACACCCGACCCTGCCGCGGCGCAACTCTCGCGAGCGCTCGCCGCATCGTTCGGTCCCGCGTGTGCCGCCATCATCCACTACGGCTCGCACGCCCAGCGATCGGGCGCGAAAGCGGAAAGCGCGTTCGACTTCTTCGTCATCGTGTCCGACTACGACGCGGCGTACACGGCACTCGCCGCCTCGCGCGGGACGAAGCTCCGCCCGCGCACCGCCGCCCGTCTGAATCGCCTGCTGGCGCCCAACGTCATCGCGATCCGCTTTCCCGAGCTCACGCCGCCGGCTCTCGCCAAGTGCGCCGTGCTGTCCCAGGACGATCTCACCCTCGCCACCTCGGCGCAGGCGCCGGACCACTTCACCCAAGGCCGCCTCTTCCAGCACGTGCAGCTCGCCTGGACCGGCACGCCAGCCCAACGGCATTCCGTGCTCGGCGCGCTGGCCGCGTGCCGTGCCCGAACGTGCGAATGGGGTCTGCCGTTCCTGCCCGCCGGCTTCGATGAAGCCGGCTACATCCGGGCGTTGCTCGCGCGTTCTTTCGAGGCGGAGATCAGGCCAGAGACCGCAGACCGGATCGATACGCTGACCGGCGCTCAACGGGACTCGCTGGCGCCGGTCTATGACGAACTGCTGCAACGTCTTGAGCATCGAAAGATAATAGAAAACCGCGGCGATGTCTACCGTCTCGTGGCGGCCGTTCCCGCGCGGGAGCGCCGCCACTGGGAGCGATATTTCCGGCGCAGCAAGCGGCGGGCAACGATGCGCTGGGGGAAATACGTACTCCTCTATGACGACTGGCTCGACTATGTCGTCCAGAAGGTGGCGCGCCGGTCTGGCACGACGGTGGAACTCACATCGCGCGAGCGCCGCTGGCCCCTCATATTCCTCTGGCCGCGCGTGTTCCGCTATCTTCGCACCCGACCCCAACGCCGTCGCTCGACATGACGCCGACCACCTACATCGCCGTATCACTCGCGTTCGCCTTCCTGCTCACGATGCCGGTGTACGCCGTCGTCGCGCGCGGGCGTCCGGTGGATGCCGAGGTGGCACGGCGGCCCACCACGCTGCTGCTGGGCGTGTGGGTGCGGGACTGGCTCATGTGGGTGATCACGCCGGTGGAGCGCGCGCTGGTGCGCGTGAACGTGTCGCCGGACCTGCTGAACTATGGCGGCGGCGCGCTCGGACTCGCCGCCGGCGTGTCCTATTCGCAGGGCGCGATCGCGCTCGGCGGTACATTCGTGCTGCTCGGAGGGATCGCGGACGTGCTCGACGGGCGCGTGGCGCGCGCTCGCGGAGTCGGCAGCGCGTACGGCGAATTCCTCGACTCGATCATCGACCGCTTCTCGGAGATGTTCGTGTTCGTGGGCCTTGCGCTCTACTTCGAGCCGTCGCGTTGGGCGATGTTGAGTACGGTGGTCGCGCTCGGCGGCGCCATGATGGTGAGCTACTCGCGCGCGAAGGGCGCGGCGGTGGGCGTCGATTGCCGCGGCGGCGTGATGCAGCGCGCCGAGCGGCTAGTGCTCCTCGCGATCGCTTCGATGCTCGACAATCCGGTCTGCGACTACTTCGGCTGGCCCGAATCGTCGCTGCTCATCGCGGCCGTGACCCTGATCGGAGCGGCCAGCGTGGGCACCGCGGTGTGGCGGAGCTGGTCGATCGCGGCTGAACTGAAAGCGAGGAATGGCGGGGCTAAGAACTGAACGGCAAGAGGGGAAACGGGAAACGGGAAACGGGACGACCTACTTGCCCCCGTTTCCCGTTTCCCGTTTCCCCTCTTGCCGTTCAGTTCTTTACAAGATTGCGCAGCACATACTGCAGGATCCCGCCGTTGCGGAAGTACAGCCCTTCCTCCGGCGTATCGATCCGGCAGCGGACCTTGAAATGCTTGCCGCTGCTCACGCGCACGGTGAGGTCGGCGCGCGGCGCGAGGGAGTCGTCGAGGCCCTCGATGTCGTAGGTCTCGAAGCCGGTGAGACCGAGCGAGGTGCGCGACTCTCCCGGCATGAACTCCAGCGGCAGCACGCCCATGCCCACGAGGTTCGAGCGATGGATCCGCTCGAAGCTCTCGGCGATCACGGCGCGCACGCCGAGGAGGCGCGTGCCCTTCGCCGCCCAGTCGCGCGAGCTGCCGGTGCCGTACTCCTTGCCGGCGATGACGATGAGCGGCACGCCCGCCTTCTGGAACTCCTCCGCGGCGTCGAAGATCGGCTTCGGAGCGGCGCCGTCGGCGGTGGCCGTCACGCCGCCCTCCGTGCCCGGCGCGAGCTCGTTGCGCAGGCGAATGTTCGCGAAGGTGCCGCGGATCATCACCTCGTGATTCCCGCGCCGCGCGCCGTAGGAATTGAATTCCGACGGCGGCTGGCCGTGGGCCATGAGCCAGGCGCCCGCCGGGCTGGTCTTGGCGATGGAGCCGGCGGGGGAGATGTGGTCGGTGGTGATCGAGTCGCCGAGCATCGCGAGCACGCGCGCGCCGCGCACGGGATGGATGCCGGGCGGCGTCATCGTCATGCCCTCGAAGAAGGGCGGATTGCGCACGTAGGTCGAGTCGGCCGACCAGGTGTAACGGTCGCCGGCCGGCACGGGGAGCGCGCGCCAGCGCTCGTCGCCGGTGAAGACGTCGGCGTATTCCTTGGTGAACATTTCGCTCTTCACCGAGGAGAGGATCGTGTCCGCGACTTCCTTGGCCGTGGGCCAGATGTCGCGCAGGAAGACATCGCTGCCATCGCCGGACTTGCCGAGCGGCTCCTTCTCGAAGTCGATGTCCATGCGCCCGGCGATCGCGTACGCGACCACGAGCGGCGGCGACGCGAGGTAGTTGAAGCGCGTCTGCGGGTTCACGCGCCCTTCGAAGTTGCGGTTGCCCGAGAGCACGGCCGCCACGACGAGCTTGCGCTCGTCGATCTCCTTGGAGATCTCGGGCGGCAGCGGGCCCGAGTTGCCGATGCACGTGGTGCAGCCGTAGCCGACGAGGTAGAAGCCGATCTTCTCGAGCGGCTCCATCAGGCCGGCTTTTTCATAGTAGTCGGTCACGACCTTCGAGCCGGGGGCGAGCGAGGTCTTCACCCACGGCTGGCGCGTCAGCCCCTTCGCCACCGCTTTCTTCGCGAGGAGGCCCGCGGCGATCATGACGCTGGGGTTGGACGTGTTGGTGCAGCTCGTGATGGCGGCGATCACCACATCGCCGTTCTGCAGCGCGAGCGCGGATCGCGGCACGCGGTGGCCGGCACCCGGCTTGGAGCCTGGATGCATCCGCTCGAGCTCGGCGGCGAGCGCTTCCTCGAACATCTGCTTCGCGTCCTTGAGCGGCACGCGGTCCTGCGGGCGCTTCGGCCCGGCGAGGCTCGGCTCCACCGTGCCGAGGTCGAGCTCGATCGTGTCGGAGAAGGCGGGATCGGGCGTGTCGTCGGTGCGGAACATCCCCTGCGCCTTGCAGTAGGCCTCGACGAGCGCGGCGTGATCTCCGCCGCGGCCGGTGAAGGAGAGATAGCGCAGCGTCTCCGCGTCCACCGGGAAGAAGCCCGCGGTGGCGCCGTACTCGGGCGCCATGTTCGCGATCGTCGCGCGGTCGGCGAGCGCGAGGCTCGAGAGGCCCGCGCCGTAGAATTCGACGAATTTCCCCACGACCTTCTTCTTGCGGAGCATCTCGCGTCACGACGAGCACGAGGTCGGTCGCGGTGGCGCCGGCCGGGAGCTTTCCCTTCAGCTTGAAGCCAACGACCTCGGGGATGAGCATCGAGAGCGGCTGGCCGAGCATCGAGGCCTCGGCTTCGATGCCGCCCACGCCCCAGCCGAGCACGCCGAGCCCGTTGACCATCGTGGTGTGCGAATCGGTGCCGACGAGCGTGTCGGGATAGGCGACCGTTTGCCCGTTCTCCTGGGACGTGAACACCGTGCGGCCGAGGTATTCGAGGTTCACCTGGTGGCAGATGCCGGTGCCGGGCGGGACGACGGAGAAATTGCGGAAGGCGCTCTGTCCCCAGCGCAGGAACGCGTAGCGCTCCTGGTTGCGCTCGAACTCGCGCGTGGTGTTGATGAGCAGCGCGGCCTCGACGCCGAACTCATCGACCTGCACGGAGTGGTCGATGACGAGGTCGGCCGGCTGGAGCGGATTGATCTTCTTGGGATCGCCGCCGAGCTTGGCGATCGCGTCGCGCATCGCGGCGAGATCGACCACGGCGGGGACGCCGGTGAAGTCCTGCAGCAGCACACGCGCCACGCGGAAGGCGATCTCCTGCTCGACGCCTTTCGTGGCGTCCCACTTCACGAACGCCTCGATGTCGCGCTTCTTCACGAACGCGCCGTCCTCGTTGCGGAGGAGATTCTCGAGGAGGACCTTGAGCGAGAAGGGGAGACGGGCGACGGCGTCGCTCTTGAGCTTGGCGAGGTCGTAGAAGACGTACGATTTCCCGCCGGCGGTCAGCGTCGAGCGAGTGGCGAAAGAATTCAGGGAAGGCATGGGATGTCCGATTGAGGTACTTCTGAAATCTAACGACTGACGGCGAGCGTGACACCGCGGACGGCGCGTGTGACGACGCTGACGGCGCGTGTGATCGTTGACGTGTGGCCACTACTCGCGCCGCGGCCGTTGCCACACGTCGACGACCACAGGCGCTGTCAGCGGTGTTACCGTCGCCGTCAGCGGTGTCAGTCTCGCCGTCAGCGTCGTCACCCTCGCCGTCTCAGTCGCTCGGGCTCGCGGCCATCGGTTGGCTGATCGGCTTCGTCGTCCGCCGCGTTCCGTCGAGCGAATGCACCGATATCGCCTCGAACGGGCATTGCTGCACGAAGTCGCCGTCGGCGGGACTCCATTCCATGACCGGGTGCTCGATCACCGCCTTGTTCGCGAGATCGAGCACGATGCGGTCGGGGGCCAGCGAGACGCAGATGCCGCAGCCGGTGCACTTGTTGCGGTCCACGAGGACGTTCACGCGGCGGCGCGGGTAGATCACGCCGGGCTTGAGCTCGTGGTCCGCCACCTGGTCGAGCGCGGCGAGGGTCGCGGTGTATCCCGCCTCGATCAACTCTTCCGTGTGCACGAAGCTGAACATGTCGCGGTGCGCGACGTCGGGGCGGATGAGCAGCATCGGCGGGCCGGACCATGCGGCGAGCGGCTGCAGCTGCAGCGCGTGCATCATGATCGACGCCGCGCGCATGTAGATGGCGGCGAAGCCCTGGCGCCGGATCAAGCGCGCGTGACCGAGACTCGTGGTCCCGACATCGACGGCGATCACCATCTCCGCGCCGAGTCCGGCGATCGCGGCGGGCAGGTTGTCGATGGTGCCGCCATCGATGCATGGGCGCTCGCGCACGATGCCCGGCGGGAAGAACCCCGGCAGCGCGCACGACGCGTAGATCGCGTCCACCACCTTCACATCGCGCAGTCCCGGCAGTCCCCACACGACGCGCGTGCCGCGCTCCACGTCCACGGTGTTCACGAGCAGCGGCACCCGCAGGTCCTCGAAGGTGCCCTCCGGCGCGTTGAGCCGGCACAATTCGCGCAGCGGCTCCTCGTGATAGAGCGAGGGGCTCTTCATGCGCTCGAGCAGCATCGCGAGATGGTTGATGCGGAAGAGGTCCTGCTTCTGGAGCGCGCGCGCCCGCGCGTCCATCTCGTCCAGGCTGATCCCGGCGGCGCGGGCGGCGGCGATGAGCGCGCCGATGCTCGTACCGGCGTAGAGCGCCGGGCGGATGCCGCGCTCCTTCAGGGCGCGCAGCACGCCGATGTGCGCGAATCCCTTGAGCCCGCCGCCGCCGAGCACGACGGCGACGCGTGAGGGAAATCCTGACGAGGCCATGATCCCCGTGTGAGTATCTTCCGCGCGGCCCGAATGCCGCGTGCGAGTAAGTTACGCGCCGCGCCCGCCGATGCGAGCGCGGCGCGCTCCGTTGCGGCGGCTTGGGCTCACCTGTCCTTCATCCGAATGCCACAGCGACTCGTTCCGCAGCTCGTCACCGCGCTCAAGGGCTACACGCGGCACGACCTCCTCAGGGATCTGCTCGCCGGCGTGATCGTCGGCATCGTCGCGCTCCCGCTCGCCATCGCGTTCGGCATCGCGAGCGGCGTGTCGCCGGCGCAGGGTCTCTACACCGCGATCATCGGCGGATTCATCATCTCCGCGCTCAGCGGCAGCCGCGTGCAGATCGGCGGTCCGACGGGCGCGTTCGTCGTCATCGTGTACGGCATCGTGCAGGTGTACGGCTTCGATGGACTGGCCGTCGCCACGCTGATGGCCGGCGTCATTCTGGTCGGCATGGGACTCGCCCGGCTCGGCGCGGCCATCAAGTTCATCCCATACCCCGTGACGCTCGGGTTCACCGCCGGCATCGCGCTGATCATCGCGATGCAGCAGGTGAAGGATGTGCTCGGGCTCACGATGGGCGCGGTGCCCGCGCCGTTCGTCGAGAAGATCGAGGCCTTCGCGGCGCACATTGGCACGGCGAACTGGGAGGCGGTCGCGCTCTCGGCGATGGTCGTCGCGGTGATCGCGCTCTGGCCGCGCGCGTGGTCGCGCGTGCCGAGCCCGTTCGTGGCGCTCCTCGTGGGCACGGTGGGCGCGTACGCGCTCGGGTTGCACGTCGAGACGGTGGGCTCGCGCTTCGGCACGCTCTCTTTCGCGTTCCCGCACCCGCACTGGCCGAGCGTCACGTTCGCCGACATGCGGCGGCTGGTGAGCCCGGCGATCACGATCGCGCTGCTCGCGGCGATCGAGAGCCTGCTCTCGGCCGTGGTGGCCGACGGCATGACGGGCGAGCGCCACCGCTCGAACATGGAGCTGGTGGCGCAGGGGGCCGCGAACATCGCGTCGCCGCTGTTCGGCGGCATTCCGGTGACGGGCGCGATCGCGCGGACGGCGACCAACATCCGGAACGGCGGCCGCTCGCCGGTGGCGGGGATCGTGCACGCGGCGACGCTGCTGATGATCGCGCTCTTCCTCGGGAAGTGGGCGGCGTTCATCCCAATGGCGGTGCTCGGCGCGATCCTGCTGGTGGTGGCGTACAACATGAGCGAATGGCGCGCCGTGGTGAACATGATGCGCGCGCCGAAGAGCGACATCGCGGTGCTCGCGACCACCTTCCTGCTCACCGTGGTGATCGATCTCACCGTGGCGATCGAGGTGGGCATCGTGCTCGCCGCGTTCCTCTTCATGCGGCGCATGGCGGAGGTGACGAACGTGAGCGTCATCGCGCGCGAGTTCGCGGAGAACGTGGACGAGAACGACCCCAATTCCGTGAAGGCGCGGCGCGTGCCGCACGGCGTGGTGGTGTACGAGATCAACGGGCCGTTCTTCTTCGGCGCGGCGGAGATGTTCAAGGACACGCTGGGGCGCACGATGGGACGCCCGCGCATCCTGATCCTGCGGCTGCGCAACGTGCCGGCGATCGACGCGACGGGGATGAACGCGCTGCGCGACGTGGTGCACCGCACGCGCAAGGATGGCACGGTGGTGTTCCTGAGCGACGTGCACGCGCAGCCGATGATGGCGATGGGCCGCTCGGGGCTGCTCGATGAAGTGGGCGACGATCAGGTCTTCGGCAACATCGACGACGCGCTGAGCCGCGCGCGGAGCGACCTCGGCCTCCCGCCGGTGGCGGCGCCGGAGATCGCGTTCCCCGGCATGGAGCACGTGACTGGCGAGACGCCGAGCGCGGGGCATCCGGCGATCAACCCGGAATTGCTGGCGCGGAAGCAGCGCGACAGCTAGGCGGCCGGGCTCCTTGTAGGGGTTTTCCCTCCGGGCGGCGCGTGGATTCCCCGATGTTTCCATCCGCGCGCGGCATGGAGATTGGCACAACCTGCCCCGCTCCCCTACACGGAGCGCGGGCAGATGCCTTTCTCAGGAGTGTGCGACGATGGACGGCACGCCTCCCGAACCACCGGCGCCGGCAAGCACCGAACCGCTCGGCCGGCGCCGATTCCTCCGGATCGCCAGCGTGCTTGGCGGCGCGATCTCCGCGCTCCTCGTCGGCGTTCCCGCCGCGGCCGCCTTCCTCTCGCCGGGATTCAAGAAGCCCGCCAAGAAGGACTGGGTGAAGGTCGCGGATGACGTGGCGACGCTGGATGTCGGCACGCCCATCAAGGTGGACTTCGTCGAAGCCTCACGCGACGCGTGGGTGGAGAGCCGGACGCTGCGCACGGTGTGGCTCTATACCGAGGACGGCGAGACCTTCACGGCGTACAGCGGCACCTGCACGCACCTGGGCTGCAGCTTCGGATACGACAAGGACCGGAACATCTTCGCGTGCCCGTGCCACCGCGGCATGTTCGACGTGAAGACCGGGAAGGTGCTCGGCGGCCCGCCGCCGCGGCCGCTCGATACGCTGCCGGTGAAGGTGGAGAACGGCGAGGTGCACGTGATGTTCGAGACCTTCCGCACCGGCATCGAAGAGAAGGTGGCGGTGTGAGCGGCAACCCCGGGGGTGGCTGGCTCGACCGCCGGCTCGATCTCTCGAGCATCCGCCGCGCGCTGCTCGACCGCGAAGTGCCCGACCGCCTCACGTGGTGGCACACGCTGGGCAGCGCCGCGCTCACCGCGTTCCTCGTGCAGGTCGTGACGGGCATCGTGCTCGCGACGTACTACGCGGCGGCGCCGGATCACGCGTACGAGAGCATCCGCTTCCTCCAGACCAGCGTGACGATGGGCGGCCTGCTGCGCGCGATCCATCACTGGGGATCGAGCGCGATGGTGGTGCTCGTCCTGGCGCATCTGGTGCGCGTCTTCTCGATGGGCGCGTACAAGTATCCGCGCGAGCCGAACTGGGTGCTGGGCGTGGTGCTCTTCCTCATCGTCATGGGATTCGGCTTCACGGGCTATCTGCTGCCGTGGGACCAGCGCGCGTACTGGGCGACGCAGGTGGGCACGAGCATCGCCGGGCACCGTGCCCGTGGTGGGCGGCGCGATGACGCAGCTGTTGCGCGGCGGCTCGCAGCTCGGCGCGGCGACGCTGACGCGCTTCTACGCGTTCCACGTACTCTGGCTGCCGTTGGCGCTCGGGGGGTTCGTGCTGATCCACCTCGCCATGGTGATCCGGCAGGGGATCGCGCCGCGCACGGATGCGTTGGAAACAGGCGCGCCCGAGCGCACCAGCGATCCGGCGTACCCGGCATACTACGAGAAGGCGTACGCGGCCACGAAGAAAGGCGGCGTCCGCTTCTATCCCGACATCATCGGCAAGGATGCGATCGCATCGCTCGTGGTGGTGGTGTCGCTGGTGCTGCTGGCGCTCGCCTTCGGCGCGCCGCTCGATGCGCCGGCGGATCCGACCGATTCGAGCTACGTGCCGCGGCCGGAGTGGTATTTCCTGCCGTTCTTCCAGTTGCTGAAGCTCTTCCCCGGTTCGATGGAGAGCGCCATCGCCGTGGGCGTACCGGGGCTGCTGGTGCTCACGCTGCTCGCGCTGCCGTTCTTCGACCGGCGGAGCACGCGCAGCATCCGCAACCGGCCGATGGCGCTGGTCGCGATCGTCGTGCTGCTCGGCGGGTCGGCGCTGCTGCTGGGCGGCGCGCTGCGCGACATTCCAGCCCACCGTCGCCCCGGAGTCGGGACGGCTCCTCTCGAGCACCGAGCGGGCGGGGCGCGCGCTCTTCCAGCGTCAGTGCTCGAGCTGCCACGTGGTCGGCAAGAACAAGGGCGGCGATGACGGGCCCGATCTCACCGACATCGGCCTGAAGCATTCGACGGGGTGGCTCCACAGCTACATCGAGGATCCATCGCGCTTCCACCCGGACTCGAAGATGTCGGCATTCGGTCCTCCGGTGCTCACGCACCAGGAGATCGAAGAGGTGGCGCGCTATCTCGGCACGCTGCAGGGAGCGCCCGGCACGAACCTGCCGCCCGAAGTGAACGACACCTTCCCCGAGCCGGCCAAGCACAGCGACGGGAAGAGTGCGAAGGATTCCGCGCAGAAGTCGCAGGCCAAACCCACGAAGGACTGACCGGAGGGACGACGATGATGACCCTGCATGGTTTGCGAACCAGCTGGCGTTCGTCGGTGCTCGGCGCCGCGCTCTTGCTCGCCGCGATGCCGAACGCCGCGCACGCGATCCCCGCCTGGGCGCGGAAGTACAACATGAATTGCACGGGCTGTCACTATCCCGTTCCCCCGGTGCTCAACGCGGACGGGCTCGCGTTCAAGTGGGCGGGATACCGGATGCCCGACCAGATCGGGAAGAACGAGGAGGTGACGAAGATCGGCGATTATTTCGCGGCGCGCGGCGTGTTCCAGTACGCGTACACGAAGACCCAGGGTGAGCCCGCGGACAACAATTCGCTCACCGTGCCGAGCGCGAGCATCTTCGCGGCGGGCGCGCTCGGGAAATGGTTCGGCGGATTCCTCGAGCTGGAGGCGTCGCCCGATGGCATTGGCACGGCGGCGCAGGCATTCGGGCACGTGGGGGTCCGAGGATTCATACGGCGGCGTGCGCATCGTGCAGGGACATCTGATGTCCGAAGGTGCCGTGGCCGGACTCGATCGCGCGATCGGACCGCTGACGCCGCTGGCCATCGATGGGCCGATCACCACCGCCGTGCCGTTCGGGTTCGGCGATCACAACGGCGTCGATTTCGCGTGGGTGTTCTCGAAGAAGGACCGCCTCGCCATCGGCTACTCGAGCAGCCTGGCTCCGGTGCTCGGCGGATCGACCCTCGGGAGCGGGGACTTCTTCATCTCGAACCAATTCATCTGGGACGTGCACGGCGGCGGACTCAGCGTCATCGGCTACTACGGGAGCGCGACGGGACTCGATTCGATCAATCTCGACCAGGCGTCGCATTACTATCGCGTGGGCGCGACGGCGAATCACTACTTCGGCACCTTCGAGGCGAACGGCGGGTACGTCTATGGGAAGGACATGGACCTCCCGACCGGCAACCTGTTCGCGACGAGCACGATCACGGGTCAGTCGTACTGGCTGGGCGCGGGCTACACGTTCCCGAGCACGTATCTGACGTTCTATGGGCGATGGGAGGTCGTGGATCCCGACAAGACCGACACGGACCTGAGTACGACGCGCTGGGTGTTCGGTGGCGTGGCGCCGCTGATGACGCCGCAGAACATCAGACTCGGTCTCGAGTACTTCAACGACCAGCTCAAGTTGAGCGGGTCGCCATCGCGACAGGGAGTCTATCTCGAGCTCCAAGTAGCATATTGAAGTGACCGCCGGCGACCGCCGGCGCGTCGATCCTCAACCGCAGGGAACGATGCGAGTCTCAGTGAAGTTGTTCGCCGTCGCCGCGATCGCGGCGGCGGCGTGGGCCGGGGCCGGCGCGACCGCGGCCGCCGAGCCGAAGGGGCCGGTGCAGGGGCCCGACGGGAAGATGGTCTACGTGGAGCATTGCAAGACGTGCCACGGCGCGATCGGCGTGCCCACGAAGAGCGCGGTGTCGAAGTATGACAGCATTCCGAACTTCAAGACGCCCGGGTTCTTCGACACGCGTTCGCAGGATTCGGTCCTGACGATCCTGAAGAAGGGGAAGGGGAAGGACATGAAGTCGTGGGCGGAGAAGCTCTCGCCCGCCGAGATGCAGGCGGTGGCGACCTACATCCGGACGTTCGCGGTCGCGAAGTAAGCCCGCTCTGGCGCGCGGCGGCGCCGCGGGGTAAATGGAGGGATGTCATCAGCCTCCGATACCCCCTCCGCCGCGGGCCTCGAGCGCGTGATGGGCGTGCGCGCCCTCACCGCCTCGTCCGTGAACATGACCGTCGGCTCGGGGATCTTCCTCCTGCCGGCCGCGGTGTACGCGCTGATCGGCGGCGCGGCGCTGTACGCGTACTTCATTCTGCGCCTTCGCGATGGCGCTCGTGGTGCTCTGCTTCGCCGAGGCGGGGAGCCGCGTGCACGGCAGCGGCGGCGGCTATGCGTACGCGGCCGCGGCGTTCGGCCCGTACGTGGGCACGCTCAGCGGCGCGCTGCTCTACGTGGGCGCGGGCGTCCTCGCCGGCGCGGCGGTGATGAACGCGTTCGCGCTCACGCTCGCGGTGATCTTCCCCGCACTCGGCACCGCGCCGGCGCGCATCGCGATCATGATCATCTCGTACGCGGTGCTCGCGACGGTGAATATCCGCGGCGCGCGGCCCGGCGTGCGGACGATGGAGCTCTTCTCGCTCGGGAAGATCCTGCCGCTCGTTGCGCTCGTGGCCCTCGGCATCTTCTTCATGCACCCGGCCAACCTCGTGCCCGGCGCGCTGCCGCCGGCGCGCGACATGTCGCGTGCGTGCGTGACGCTCATCTTCGCATTCCTCGGCTTCGAGAATTCGCTGAACCCCAGCGGTGAAGTGAAGGACCCGCATCGCACCGTGCCGCGCGCCGTGTTGCTCGCGCTCTGTCTCGTGACGCTGCTCTACTTGCTCATCCAGATGGTGGCGGTGGGGGTGCTCGGCGCGCAGCTGGCGAAGGAGACGGCCGCGCCGCTCGCCGCGGTCGCGAACATCGTGTTCGGGCGCGTGGGGAGCAGCGTGATCCTGCTGGGCACGCTCATTTCGACGTTCGGCTACATGACCGGCGATGCACTCACCTCGCCGCGCGCGCTCTACGCGCTGGCGGAGGGTGGCCTGCTCCCGCCGGTGATCTCGAGAGTGCACCCGCGGCTCCACACGCCGTACATCGCGATCCTCGTGCACGCGGTGCTGGTGGTGACGCTCGCGGCCACCGGGAGCTTCGCGACACTGATCGTGGTGGCGAACGTGGCGGTGCTGCTCATGTACGGCATCGTC
Organism: uncultured Gemmatimonadaceae bacterium; assembly: GCA_963751275.1. Lineage (GTDB taxonomy): Bacteria > Gemmatimonadota > Gemmatimonadetes > Gemmatimonadales > Gemmatimonadaceae > DATKOH01. The sequence continues at coordinate 472,613 of CAVVTZ010000007.1, forward strand.
GCGGCGTCGGTGCTCATGCTGCGGAAGAAGGACGTGCGCGGCGAGGGAGCGCCCTTCGTCGTCCCGTTCGGACCGGTGATCCCCATCGCCGCGATCGCGGTGCTCCTCTGGCTGCTTTCCACCGCCACGAAGCAGGAGTTCATCGCCACCGGCATCACGCTCGCGGTGGCGACGGCGCTGCACTTCTCGTCGTACCTCTGGCGCGCGAAGGCACCGACCGCGGCATGATCGACCCGCTCCTCGCGTTCCGCCCGGAGTTCCCGATCCTGGCGCGCTCGAATTATCTCGTGTCGAATTCCCTGGGTGCGATGCCGCGCGCCGCGGGCGACCGGATGGCCGAGTACGCACGCACGTGGAGCGAACGCGGCGTGCGCGCCTGGGCCGACGGGTGGTGGAACATGCCGGTGACCGTCGGCGACGAGATCGCGCCGCTCATCGGCGCGGGCGCGGGGGAGATCGCGATGCTCCCGAACGTGAGCCTCGCGCACGCGACGGTGCTGTCGGCGCTGGATTTCCCGCCCGAGCGCAATGCGATCGTGATGACGGCGCTCGACTTCCCGAGCGTGCGCTACGCTGTAGAGGGGATGGCCGCGCGCTTCGGCGCGCGGGTCGTGACCGTGCCGAGCGACGACGGGATCGGGATCGAGCTGGAGCGGCTCCTGGCGGCGATCGATGAGCGCACGCGGCTGGTGGCGGTGTCGCACGTGCTCTTCCGGTCGGCGTACATCATGGACGCCAACGCCATCGTTCGACGCGCGCACGCGATGGGCGCGCTCGTGATGCTGGATGCATTCCACTCGGTGGGCGTGCTGCCGGTGGATGTGCGGCGCAGCGGGACGGACTTCCTGGCCGGCGGCGTGCTGAAGTGGCTGTGCGGGGGCCCGGGGGGCGCGTTCTTATACTGTGCACCGAGCCTCCGTGATACTCTCATGCCTGCTCTCACGGGATGGCAGGCGCACGCGCGGCCGTTCGCGTTCGAAGCAGAGCAGGTTCCGGCGCAGGGCGCGTGGCGGTGGCTCAACGGCACGCCGGTGATCCCCGCGCTCTATGCGGCGGCGGAGGGGCCGAAGCTGCTGCGGCGCGCGGGGATCGAGCGCGTGCGCGCGAAGAGCATGCGGCAGACGGCGCGGCTGATCGCGCTGGCCGGCGAGCGCGGCTACGAGGTGCACGCGCCGCGGGACGCCGAGCGCCGCGGCGGCACGGTGGCGTTCCGCGTGCCGCATGCGTACGAGGTGAGCCAGGCGCTGCTCGCGCGCGACATCATCGTGGACTACCGGCCCGACGCCGGGATCCGCGTCGCGCCGCATTTCTACACGCACGATGACGAGATCGAGGCGGCGGTGCGGGCGATCGACGAGATCCTCGCGACCGGCGACTGGAAGCGGTTCGAGGGCGCCCGCGGCGTGGTGACGTGAACGCCTTGTAGCGCCCGCGCGCGCGCCGTAACTTCGGGGGACCTTCATCCCCAGGGCTATGCCGACTCCTCCGAAAAAGCTTCGCAAGAAGTACGAGAACACCAAGTATCCGGCCGTGGTCCTGCGGTTCGAGGACGGGCACGAGATCGAGATCCGGAAGGGGCAGGGAAAGGTCTTCGACTGCTATTCCGGCGAGCACATCAAGGTGCTGGCAATGTACGATCCGACGTCGAAGGAGCGCGAGCTCGTCGAGACGCGGAACGCGGGGACGTTCACGGACGCGTAGATACGTGACGGCGGCTTTCGGCTGGCGGCTGTCGGCTGTCGGTCTCGGGGGGATAGTCCTCGCGGCGGGCGGGATCGCTCGGAGCGCAGAAGGCCGACACCGCGAAACTCCATCGCACGCTCGACTCCCTGGCGGCGGCGCACCATGGCGTAGTCGGGTATGCGGTGCGCGATCTCGATGCCGGATGGCGGCTCTCGCTGCGCGGCGATTCGACCTTTCCCACCGCGAGCCTGATCAAGGTGGGCGTGCTCGTGACGCTGTACGATCTCGTGGAGCACGGGCAGATGTCGCTGAACGATCCGCTCGTGCTGCTCGCGATCGACAAGGCGGGCGGCAGCGGGGTGCTGCAGAACCTGCAGACACCGCTCACGATCACCGTGCGCGATGCGGCGCAGCTGATCGATCGAGACGAGCGACAACACCGCCACGAACCTCCTGCTCCAGAAGATCACGATCGCGCGCGTCAACGCGCGGCTCGATTCGCTGCGCCTCGCCAATACGCGCGTCCATCACCTCGTGATGGAGCGCGCGATCACGAGCATCGCGCGCGACAGCTCCGAGAAGTACGGGCTCGGCAAGACGACGCCCAACGAGATGGCGCAGCTCTTCACGCTGCTTGCGCAGGGGAAGGCGGTGAGCCCCAGGGCCGACTCGGCGATGCTCGCGATGCTCGAGACGAACGAGGAGACCGAACTGATCACGCGCCAGTTCACCGGCGTGCGGGCGGCGCACAAGTCCGGCAAGGATGACGACGTGCGCACCGAGTGCGGGTTGTACTACCTGCGCACGCGCGTCGTGATCTGCGTGCTCACCCGCGCCAACGCGGACCAGCGCTGGATCATCGACAACGAGCCCGAGCGGCTCATGGGCCGCATGGGCGCCGAGATCGCGCGAGCGGTCGGTCTGCCGCCAAAGGCGACCGTCGAACAGAATTAGTGGGTGCGCACCGCGTGGAGCACGAAGTACGCGAGCAGGGCCGCCAGCACGATGAGCAGAATGCCGTATGTGACCGCGGTGCGCTCCGGCGCCGCGGGGGATGTGTCGATCACGTCGGCTTCCGGGGCCGGCGCTTCCGGTGCGGGGGTGTCGGTCATGCGTGCGAAGTTAGCGTCGCGAATAGTGTATGGCAAAGCGCAGATCAATCATGTTCATCATGTTGATCCTGTCTAATGCGGTGGCGGTAAGCCCCAACAACGAAGCGTTGACAGGATTGACATGATGAACATGATGGCTACTACGGCAGCACGTCCCCGTCATACCTCCATTCACTTCACTTTGGCCAATTCAATGAAACGCATCCTGTCATTCCTATTGGCGGTCCTCGCGCCGGCGCTGCTGTCCGCGCAGAGCGCCACGCCGTGCACCTGCGCGGCGAAGATCACCACGACTGAATTCGACGCCGACCTCAAGTTCCTCTCGAGCGACCTGCTCGAGGGGCGCGCCCCCGCGACGCGCGGTGGCCAGCTCGCCACCGCATACATCGCCGCGCAGCTGCAGATCGCGGGCGTGCTGCCCGGCGTGAACGGGTCGTACTTCCAGCAGGTTCCGATCGACGTCGTTCGCGCGATCCCGTCCACGATCCGCGTGACCGCCAGCGGGAGTGCGACGGCGACGCTCAAGTATCCCGACAATGTCGTCGTCGCACCCGGCAGCGCGACGGACTCCAGCGCCGCCCGCGGCGAGCTGGTGTTCGTCGGCTACGGCGCCGTGGCGCCCGAGTACAAATGGGACGACTACAAGGGCGAGAGCATGAAGGGGAAGGTGCTGCTCGTGCTCGTGAACGATCCGCCGGCGTCGGCGAGCGAGCCGGGATTGTTCGGCGGCAAGGCGATGACGTACTACGGCCGTTGGACCTACAAGTACGAAGAGGCCGAGCGCCTCGGCGCCGCCGGCGTGCTGATCGTGCACACCACCGAAGCGGCGAGCTACCCGTGGCACACGGTGGTCGGGTCGTGGGCGACGGAACTCCGCATGCTGCCGCGCGATCCCAGCGGTCCGGCGCCCACCGGCGTGAACGGATGGATCACCGACAGCGCGGCGACCGCGCTCCTCGCGCAGGCCGGGCTCCGCATGGCCGACCTGCGCACGCTGGCGGCGACGCGCGCGTTCAAGCCGGTGCACACCGGCATCATGATGGACATGTCGATGAAGAACCACCTGGCGCACATGCAGAGCGAGAACGTGGTGGGCGTGGTGCACGGCAACGGGTCCGGATACAAGGACCAGTACGTGGTGTACAGCGCGCACTGGGACCATCTGGGCATCGGGCCGGCGGTGAACGGCGACTCGATCTACAACGGCGCCGCCGACAACGCCTCGGGCACGGCAGCCGTGCTCGCCATCGCGCGCGCCGCGGCCAAGCTCGCGCCCACGCGCCGTACGCAGCTGTTCGTGTTCGTCACCGCCGAGGAGTCGGGGCTGCTCGGCTCCGCGTGGTATGCGACGCACCCCACCGTGCCGGCGAAGCAGATCGTCGCGGACCTGAACCTCGACGTCGTCCCGCTCGAGGGGAAGATGAAGGACTATGTCGTGCTCGGCTCCGACAAGAGCTCGCTCGGCTCGATGTTCTCGCACTTCCTGCAGACCAAGGGGATGTCGCTCAGCGCCGATCCGCATCCGGAGGCGGGCCACTTCTACCGCAGCGACCACTTCTCCTTCGCGAAGGCCGGCGTGCCGGCGGTCTCGATCGGCGCGGGCACGGACTACGTCGGGCGGCCCAAGGGATGGGGCGAGCAGCAGCAGGCGGACTATACCGCGCACCGCTATCACCAGCCGTCGGATGAATACAAGCCGGACTTCGACCTGAGCGGCGCCACGCAGCTGGCCGACATCGTGCTGAGCTTCGGGCGTGCGCTCGCGAATTCGCCCGAGGTGCCAGTGTGGAGCGCGAGCGCGGAGTTCAAGGCGGTGCGCGACTCGACGGGCGGCCCGGCGAAATGACGAAGCGGCGCCGCGGCGTGATGGCGTGAACGCTCCCGTGCCGGTGCGCGTGCTGCCGGAGGTCGCGGCCGCGTTGCGGTCGCGCGCGCCTGTCGTCGCCCTGGAAAGCAGTGTGTTCGCGCAGGGATTGCCGGAGCCCGCGAACCGCGAAGCGGCGGAGCGGATGCTCGCGGCGGTGCGCGCCGCCGGCGCGGTGCCGGCGATCACCGCCGTGGTGCGCGGCGTCGCGGCGGTGGGACTCGAACGGGCTGAGCTTGAGCGGTTCCTCGGGCGCGACGGGATACGGAAAGTGTCGGCGCGCGACATTCCGCTCGCGATGGCGCAGGGCGCGGATGGCGCAACGACCGTGGCCGGTACCGTGATGCTGGCGGCCGCGGTGGGGATCGAGGTGTTCGCCACCGGCGGGATCGGTGGCGTGCACAAGAGCCCCAAGTTCGACGAGAGCGCGGATCTGATGGAGTTCTCGCGTTCGCCGGTGCTGGTCGTCTGCGCGGGGGCGAAGTCGATCCTGGATCTCGCGGCGACGAGTGAAAGGTTGGAGTCGCTGGGAGTTGCGGTGATAGGGTATGGTACGGGAGAAATGCCCGCGTTCTATTCGCGGTCGAGCGGGATCCCGCTCGCGGCGCGGGCGGATTCGCCGAAGGAGGTCGCGAGCGCGTGGCGGCTGCACCGGGCCCTCGCGCGGCGCGAGGGGATGGTGGTGATGCAGCCGGTCGCGGCGGAGCACGCGCTCAGCGCCGCCGTCGTGGCGAAGGCGGTGCAAGGGGCGCAGCGGGCGGCGTCCAGTAAGAAGGTGACGGGCGCGGCGCTCACGCCGTTCCTGCTGGCGGAGGTGGACAAGGCGACGAAGGGCCGCGCGCGCGCGGCGAATCTCGCCCTGCTGGAAGCGAACGCCGCGCTGGCTGCGGCGATCGCGCGGAGTTTGAGCGCGATGTAGGCGCGGCAGGCGGTTGAACTTCGCGGTCACCGCGTGCTACGTTAAGATGACCCTCAGTGCCGGAGGCGCCGGAGCCGATGTCGAACCCATTCCTGAGTTCCGAAGAGTACGACGAACGCGCCCACCAACTCTACAACGAAGGACAGTACGAGGAGGCGCTCGAAGTGCTGCGAGAAGGTCTCGCGCTCTATCCGGGCTCGGTGGAACTGCACGTGGGCGTCGGATACGCGCGGCTCGCGCGCGAGGAATACGCGTGGGCGCGCCAGAGCTTCGAGATGGGGCTCGTGCTCGACGGCAATCATGAAGACGGCCTCGCCGGACTCGGCGAGACGCTGCTGAAGCTCGGCCAGCGCGACGCCGCGCTCGCAAGCTTCCGCCGCATCCTCGAGCTCGGCTACGAGGACGATCTCGATCTCGTGCTGCAGGTGGGGCGCGCGCTCTTCCGCGAGGAGATGCTCGAGGAGTCGCGCGAGTTCTTCGAGACCGCGGTGCGCGAGAGCCCCGAGCTCGCGGAGGCGCAGGCGTGCCTCGGCTACGCGCAGCACCGCCTGGGCAAGGACGAGGAGGCGATCGCGCATCTCGAGCGCGCGCTCGAGCTGGACGACGAGCACACCGAGGCGCGCATCTACCTCGCGAACATCCTCTACGACCGCGGCGAGTACGAGCGGTCGCTGCGGCACCTGGAGCGCACGTCGGCCGAGGATCATTGGGACGAGCTGGGCATCTGGCGCTACATCGATCTCACCAAGAAGCTGAAGCGCGCGGGCGACGCCGATCCCGAGTTCGTGGAATGGCGCAACCGGTTGGGCGAGCTCGCGGGCGAGAGCGACCCGATCGACGACATGCTGTCGGAGATCGAGACGCGCGCCGCGGAGGAAGCGGAGTCGCGCGATCGCGCGCAGCTGGAGCTCTTCTCGACGCTGCTCGCCGATCTCGCCGAGCGCCGCCGCGACGAGGAGAGCGCGGAGCACAGCGTGCTCGCCGACGACGGCACGGAGTTCCGCGGCTCGTGGGACCGGATCGTGCGCGCCATGAAGGAAGCGAACACGATGATGACCGGCCGTTCGGTGCAGGAGTTCATGGCCACCGAGGCGCGCCGCGGCTATTCCCTCACGGGCGTGAAGATCCCGACGCATGACGCGGAGAGTTTCATCCGCGGCAGCGCCGACGCGGGACTGCTGCGCATCGTGCAGTGAGCGGCGGCGGCGCTTCGCCGCTCATCCCCGTCGATTCCGTCCGGCGCCTTCGGCTCCAGAACGGCCTCACCGTGCTGATCCGGCGGGGATGCGAGCGCGCCGGTCGTCGCGATCGTCACCCACGTGAAGGCCGGCTACTTCGATGAGACGGACGACGTGGCCGGCATCTCGCACGTGCTCGAGCACATGTTCTTCAAGGGCACCCCCACGCGCGGCGTGGGTGAGATCCCGCGCGAGACCAAGGCCGCCGGCGGCTACCTGAACGCCGGCACGATCTACGACCAGACCAGCTACTACACCGTGCTCCCCTCGGCCGCCTTCGTGCGCGGACTCGAGATCCAGTGCGACGCGTACGCGCACTCGCTCATCGACGCGGGGGAATTGCGGCGCGAACTCGAGGTCATCATCCAGGAGGCCAAGCGGAAGGAGGACAACCCGCAGGCCGTGGCCGTCGAATCGCTGTACGCGCTGCTGCACGACCGCCACCGGATGCGCCGCTGGCGCATCGGCCGCGAGGAGGGACTGCGGAAGCTCACGCGCGACGCCGTGCTGCGCTTCTACCGCAATTTCTACCGGCCCGGCAACACGATCCTCTCCATCGTCGGCGACATCGATGTGAATGCGGCCGCGCGCGAGGTCGAGCGGCTCTACGGCACGCTCGCCGATGCGCCGGTGCAGCACGCCGCCGGACCGGCCGAGCCGGAGCACGATGATCTGCGCTTCCGCGAGATGGCCGGCGACGTCGCGCAGACGCAACTCGTGATCGGCTGGCGCACGCCGGGCACGCTGCACGAGGACACGGTGCTGCTCGACCTCGCCGCGACGATGCTCGGCGCCGGCCGCGCGTCGCGGCTCTATCGCGCGGTGCGCGAGCGGCGGCTCGTCGCTTCGATCGGCGCCTCGAACTACACGCCCACGCAGCTCGGCGTGTTCACGATCCACGCCGAGGGGCCGCCGTCATCGGCCGCGGACGCCGCGGGCGAGGCGTGGGCGCAGCTCGCGGCGATGCGCGACGTGGGCGTGCACCCCGCGGAGCTCGAGCGCGCGCGGCGCGTGATCGAATCGCAGTGGCTTCGCCGGCTGGAGACCATGGAAGGGCAGGCCACGTATCTCGCCGGCTGGGAAGCGCTCGGCGCGTGGACGCTGGGCGGTGCGTACTTCGCGGGACTGCTGGGCGCCGGCGCCGACCAGGTGACCGGCGCGATGCAACGGCATCTGACGAACGAACGCGCGGGCGTGGTGTTCTACCGGCCGCGGAACGCGCCGCCGGTGGCGGCCGACCTCGACGCGCTGCGCGCGATCTTCGACGGTGCGCGCGCGCAACCCGTGGTGGCACCGGCGCCGGCGCCCGAGGCGCCCGCCCTGCGGCTCTCCCCCGCGTCGCTCGAGCGCGAGGAGGGCGGCGTGCGCGTCTACCGCACCGCGGCCGGCGTGCCGGTGCTCGTGAAGCGCCGCGCCGGCGCGCCGCTCGTCCACCTCGGTGTGTTCGCCGCGGGCGGCGCGAGCGACGAGAGCGAGGAGGCGGCCGGCCTCACCACGCTCGTGGCGCGCACCGCGGTGAAAGGCACGTCACACCGCCGCGCCGAGCAGATCGCCGAGGAGGCCGAGTCGCTCGGCGGCAGCATCGGGGCGCACGTCGGCGCGGAGCAGCTGGGCTGGTCGATCTCCGTGCCATCGCATCGCGAGGACGCCGCCATGGCGCTGCTCGCCGACGTCGTGCTCAACGCGAACTTCCCGGCGGGCGCGCTCGAGACCGAACGCGCGGTGGCGATCGCCGATCTCGCGCTGATGCGCGACGACATGTATCGCTGGCCGATGCGGCTGCTCACCGCGGCGGCGTTCGCCGGTCATCCGTACGGCATCCCGTCGGGCGGCTATGAGCACACGCTGGCCGCGCTGGACGCGGGCCGGCTGCGCGCCTGGCACCGCGTGCGGGTGCTGTCCGGCGCGACGGCGATCGCGATCGTGGGCGACGTGGACCCGGACGATGCCGCGGCGCGCGCGGCGGCGTTGTTCACGGGACTGGCCGCGGGGAAGGGATCGACCGTCGACGCGCCGCTGTGGCCCGCGCGCCCGGTGATCGTGAGCGAAGAGCGCGACAAGGCGCAGACCGCGCTCGCGCTCGCCTTCCCCGCGCCCGACCGGCACGATGACGCGCAATGGGCGGCGGAGATGATCGCCGGGGTCGCGAGCGGACTGGGCGGACGGTTCTTCGAGGAGCTGCGCGGCAAGAAGTCGCTCGCCTACACCGTGCACGCGCACGCGAGCGAGCGCCGGCGCGCCGGCATGTTCGTGAGCTACATCGCGACGTCACCCGCGCAGGAGGAGACGGCCCGCCGCGGGCTGATGCGCGAATTCGCGCGGCTGCGCGAAGCGGACGTGACGGAGCGCGAGCTGCGGCTGGCGCAGGAATACGCGATCGGCACGCACGCGATCCGCCAGCAGAGCGGCGGCGCGGTGATGGGAGAGATGATCGACGCGTTCATGATGGGCGACGGACTGGCCGAGCTGGACCAGCACGATGGGCGGGTTCGCGCGGTCACCGCCAAGGCGATGCGAGAGGTCGCCGCCAAGTACTTCGACGAGGGGCGGCTCGTGCAGGCGGTGATCCGGGGAAATGCGACGGCAGTCACTAGTACCGCTTGAGAAGCGCGTCTAGCAACTGAGCGTATAGTACGCCGAGGCGTGTGTCGGACTCGCTGCGTACGCAGGGAGTAGTACCATACGCTCGGTTGCCAGACGCGCCGTTCTCGGAAGCGTGTGTTGCGATTAGCCCCGAGGTCTGGCTTCGCTCCTGATCTGCCGAGGCGCGAGTCGCTTCGAGAATACATCAAGCGCTTTCCGCGCGTCGCGCGAGGCGGGGGCGAGGATGTCGAGGAGGAGCAGCTCGCGCTCCGGGAAGGAATGGAGCGCGATGTGGCAGCCGTCGAGCAGGAGCACGCCGGCGACGTCGCCGCCGGGGAGCTGCTTGACCACCGGCGCGCCGATCGTTCCGTAGCCGGCCGCGCCCGCCGCCGCGATGAGCAGCCCGCCGAGCGCCGAGACATCGCGCAGCGCGTCGCCCGTGACGCCGATCAGATCGGCCGCGACATGGGTGAAGGCGGAGAGGGCGGGGGAGGGGGAGATCGAGGCGGTCGGCATTTCCTACTAAATGGGCCGAACGCGACTTCCGTAACAGCGGACAGCGACTGACGACTGACGACTGACGGCTGCGAACTGCTCGCGCCATGGCGGGCTTCAGTCGTCAGTCGTCAGTCGCCAGTCGACCTACGCCGTTAGAACATGCTCATGGCCAGGAACGACTTCAGCGAGTCATTCGTGCTGCGCAGCCGCATGGACAGCATCCGGATCACCGCCCATAGCACCTTCGTGCCGAGCTCCTTGTTGAACTCGAGGAGCATCTCGAATTCGGGGCGGGAGATCGTGAGCACCGTCACACCGCCGTCGGCGATGGCGTCGGTGGAGCGCTCGCTCTTGTCGAACACGGCCATCTCGCCGAAGAGCGAACCCTTCTTCAGCACCGCGAGCGCCTCTTCGCCGGCGCCGGGGATCTGGCGCGAGATGCGCACGGCGCCCTCCACGATGATGAACAGCCGGTTGCCCGGCTCGCCCTCGTGGAAGATGTACGCGCCCGATTCGTATTTCCGCTCCTCGCACAGTTCCGAGATGCGGCCAAGTTCCTCGGCGGTGAGGTCCTTGAAGATCGCGATCGTCTTGAGGATCTCGATGGTGGCGGACATGCCTTGAAATAGCGCCGCGCGGCCCGCGCTGGCAAGCGTGCGACCGCGCGCCTAGCTTTGGCGCGTGCCGCAGAATCGCGTCTTCACCGTCCCGAACCTGCTGTCGTTCGCGCGGATCCCCCTCGCGGCGGCGTTCGTGGCGGTGCACGGCACCGGCGCGCGCCTCGCGCTCATCAGCACGGCCGCGCTCACCGACCTGCTCGACGGCTGGCTCGCGCGGCAGGGAGCGAGCACCAGGGTTGGCGCCCTGCTCGATCCGATCGCGGACAAGACGTTCGTGCTGCTCGCGCTGTCGGCCTTCCTCTTCGACGGCACGCTGGGTACGCGCGACTATTTCATCATCATCTCGCGCGATCTCGCCACGGCGGTCGGACTCCTCGTCGCGTACCGGCTGCCGGGTCTCGAAGTCACCGACTTCAAGGCCCGTCTGTCGGGCAAGGTGCTCACGACGCTCCAGATCGCTTCGCTCTTCGTGATCCTGCTGCGGCCCGCCTGGTTGGCGTGGTTCATCTGGGTGGTGGCGGCGTGTTCGGCATGGTCGATCGTGGACTACACGATGTACCTCGCGCGCGTACGGCGAGTGGCGTGAGGCGGGTGAAACGGGCGACGGAGATTCGCCATCGGTACTTCTGGCTCGTCGCAGCGGCGATGCTCGCCATCTCTGCGTCGGCGGATGCCCAGAGCGACCATTCCATCCAGTGGGAAGGGCGCGCGGATCTCTTCCTCGCGTCGAGCACCACCGTGCAGGGTGGAGCGGCCGCGGCATTCTATGTCGACCGGAATGTCCGGCTCCTCGTGCTCGGGGGTGCGGGGAGCACATTCGAGAGCGGCGTCGGGCAATTCAGCGCGCGGCTCGATCTGCTCGGGCGCTATGTGCTCGACCCGGAGCGCACCGAGAAATGGGCGCTCTACGGCACCGGCGGCCTGAGCCTGCGCTATGACGCCGCGCCTTACTGGCGCGGGGCGCTGGTCGTGCTCGCGGGGCTCGAAGGTCCCAAGTGGGGATCGTGGACGCCCTTCATTGAGGCCGGCTACGGCGGCGGTGTGCAGATCGGCTTCGGCCTCCGGCGCGCGAGGCTGCACGGGCGGTAGCGCCTGGATTGGAAGAATCCAATCCTCGCATCAGAGTGTCTCTTGCCGGCGCGAGCGAGGGTGCATAGCGTCGACCGGGTCGTCGCCCCGCTCAGATCGTTCCCCATCGCTGGAGCGCCGCTCGTGACGCTCGCCATTGCGCTCGCCATTGCGCTCGTCATCTCGGGAGTCATGGCTGGCGCTCCGGTCGCGCCGCATGCGGCGAACCGTTCGTCGGATGATATGTGTACCGCGCCGCCGGCGGACGCGACCGACTGGACGCCTATCGAGGTCAATGGCGTCACGATGCAGATCCCGGCGAACTTCGTGATCTCGTCCACCGCAAGTTACCAACGAATGTATACGAAGGACAAAGCGAGCGTCCAGCTGTGGGTCGGTCATGCAATGCCGCACCAGCCGAATACCTACGGCTTGACGACGTGCCACATTGTGCTTGGCGGTCGGCCCGCCACGATCACGCTCTCCAAGGGCGTCGGGAGTGTCAGGCTGCGCGCGGAATGGCCCGCCACGGATGGGATCGGCATCGTGGACGTTATCATCATCGCCCAGTTCGAGGCCGAGCTGTTCGCGCTCCGCTCAATGCTGTGGACGGTCCACTTCCCGAGTTACGCAGCCGCCAAGTCCATCGATCCGCGGTGCGCGAAGACGCCAGGCGCGCCGCCGAAAATCGGCACTGTGCTCGACACGGGCGTCGTGAGCATGCTGGCCAGCGGCGCCACGCCCCCGCTCCCCACCGGTAGCGCGGTCTTCGAATTCAGCTTCGACTCCACGGGCGCGATGGCTTCGCTCAACATCACCGCGGCGAGCATCCCCGACTCCGCCGTGCGCCGGCTCGCGATGATCGTCGGCTCGAACGTGAAGGACCAACCGCCGGGCGCGAAGCGTGTCGCCGTCCGTGTCGAGATCGCCGCGGCCGGGTTGTCCTACTCGGCGGCGCCCGTTTCCGCGTGCGGCCCGCGCTGATCCGCTACGGCGTCTTGTCCACGAGCAGCGGACGTCCGCCCAGCGGCTGCACCGGACGGTAGTTGTCGCCGATGATGTGCATGAAGTCGAGCATCTGTCCCTGCGACATCGCCACCGAGTCCTTCATCACGCTCCAGAGGACGCCCTCGGTGCACGGCGGCGTCGTGAGCGAGCCATCGTAGCGGTACGCCGCGTGGCTGGCGGGCAGGAAGAGGTTCGCGTTGGTCTGCGCATCGAGGTGCTGCACGGGGCCCGGCGACTTCGGCATGTTCTCCCACACCGTCGCGAAGGCCGCGTTGTCGGCGTCCTTGTGATAGAGGATCACCGCCACGACCGCGAGATGCCCATCGGCGCTCTGGTGCACGAGGTGCAGTTCGCCATCGCGCAGCTTGCCCTTGGTCTTGTGCTCGCCCGGCATGTGGAAATGGAATTGCACCAGGTCGTACCGCACGCCGACGATCGAGATGTAGCTGCCCGAATCGTAGTTCACCTGGATCGTGTGCGCGTTGTTGATGATGCTGATCTTGCTCGGCAGGTAGTGAAACTCGATCGGGTCCATGTCGACCGCCTTCGCAATGCTGTCGTTCAGGTTGATCGGCGACTGGTTGTTGCTGTCGCTGCAGAGCGCGTAGGCGGGGTCGAGTTGCGCCCAATGCTTCGGTCCACGCGGCCCCGCGTAGCTCCAGGGCGCGTGGGAACTGTGGGACGCCACGGATTCGTCGGTGGCGACGTTGTGTCCGCAGGCGCCGGCGACGCCGAGCGTCGAGAGGATGGCGACGGCCGCGGCGAGGGCGCGCGGGAGGCGGATCGAAGTCTGGCCGGTCATGGGATCTCCAAGCGCGTTGATGTGCACGGCGCTGAAGCTAGCGCCCCGCCCCCCGGATGCACAAAGCCCCCGCCAAGGAGGCGGAGGCTTCACTCAGGTCCAACGTCCAATCACTGTCGTTCGCCGTACTAGACGCCATACGCCAAACACGCAGTTGCTTATGCCGCGACCGTATCCGCCGGCTCATCCGGCACGCGGGCCTTGGGTGGCTGGCAGAAGCGGATGCCGAGCGTCTTGAGTTCGGTGACATCACGGGGCTGGAGCTCGTGGTACCGGTCCGCGAGGTACGACATGGTCTCGTCCAGCCACTCTATCTGGTGCTCCGGCGACGACTGCAGCACGCCGCACTGGATGATCTGTTGGAACATCTCGTCGCGCGCCTGCTCGAAGGGCGTGTTCACGCTCTTTTCGCGCTGGCGATTTCTATCCTTGGCCATTCTCCCTGCACGGTATGAGGACCCATGAATCTAATGGGTGGCGCCGGTGAGTTGTAGTGCGGGCGGCGAATTGCCGGGGGCTGGCGCAGACCCTAGCTTTCACCGAATGACGGAGCCGGAAGAGACCTACGGCGACGGCCGCGCGCGGGCGCTCCAGGCCCTGCTGCGGGCGTTGGCGGCGCGGATCGTCGAGCTCGATGCGCGCGGCGAGCTGCTGGAGAACGCCGGGCTGCTGATGAAGCTGATCGGCGACATCCGGAGTGAGCTCTTTCACTACGAAGTGCGCGCGACCTACGACACGCCGGAAGTGGCGGACAGCCGCCGCATCGTGAGCGAGAGCAAGGCCAACGAACCACACTGGGAGCCGACCACATGGCAGCCGGACGAGACGCGGGAAAGAGAAAGCGACCGGGAGTGGTGAAGAAGAAGAAGCCGGCGAAGAGTTCGCGCGGCTTCTATCTCCTGCTCGCGATCATCTTCATCGGCGGCGGCGTGTGGCTCGCCACGCTCGCTTCGCGTCCCAAGGCCGCGCCGGTGCAGGAAGTGGACGTCACCGCCGCCGCCGCGGAGGGGTATCTCGCCGGGAACCCGAACGCGCCCGTGCAGGTGCTGGAGTTCGCCGACTACGAATGCCCCGCCTGCGGGCAGTTCTCGCTCGTCACCGAGCCCGACGTGCGCCGCCGCCTGATCCAGGCCGGGCTCGTGAGTTACCGCTTCTACGATTTCCCGCTGCCGCAGCACCGGAATTCGCTGCAAGCCTCGATCGCCGCCGCCTGCGCCGACGACCAGAAGAAGTTCTGGCAGATGCACGACGCGCTCTTCTTCAACCAGCCGGAATGGTCCACCGAGGCCACGACGAATCCCGGCAAGTTCTTCCTCGAATACGCCAAGCAGATCGGACTGAACACGGATGACTGGAAGAAGTGCTTCGATGCGCAGCAGCACCTGACGCGCATCTACGGAAACCGGAAGGAAGGCGACCGGGTCGGCGTTTCGTTCACGCCGACGTTCGTCATTGGCCGCAAGAAGGTCTCGGGGGCGATCGGGTACGATGAATTCAAGGCGTTGGTCGACAGCGCGGCGGCGCAGCCGCCTGCACCGGCGCCCGGTGGCCCGAAGACCACGAAGAAGCCGTGAGGCCGCGGCAGGTCATCGCCGTCCTCGCGCTCGCGGGGGCCTTCGTCGCGCTCTATCTGACGCTCTACAAAGTGGGCATCATCGGCGAACTGTCGTGCTCGGTTGGCGAGTGCGAGACGGTGAACACCAGCCGCTGGGCCACCTTCCTCCACGTCCCCGTTGCCGGTTGGGGACTCGCGACCTACGTGGTGATCTTCGCCCTCGCGGCCTTCGGCCTCTCTGCGCGCGGCGACGGGTCGCTCAAGATCTCGTGGGCCCTCGTCGCGGTCACCGGGTGGAGCGTGCTCTTCTCCGGATGGCTCACGTACCTCGAATTGTTCGTGATCCACGCGATCTGCATCTGGTGCGTGACGTCGGCGTGCATCATGGTCGCGATATTCATCGCATCGCTGGTCGATCTCCGTGCGACGGTGGCCGGCATCGACGAGTGATCGCGGCAACGACAGCAAACTGCTTTTGACAGGATTACAGGATTACGGGATAACTGCTGATGACCGCTTGAGGCGGCCGCGCCTCAAGCGGTCATCAGCAGTTATCCCGTAATCCTGTCAAAGCAGTTTGTTGTCGTTGCTCTAACTCGACCTCGCGTCAGCTCTCGGTCGCCTCATATTGATCCTTGAGCTTCGCCACCACCGCCGGATCGGCCAGCGTGGTCACGTCGCCGAGCGCGCGTCCTTCCGCGATGTCGCGCAGCAGGCGCCGCATGATCTTCCCCGAGCGCGTCTTGGGCAGGTCGGCGGAGAAGAGGATGTCATCCGGTCGCGCGAGGGCGCCGATCTTCGTCGCGACGTGCTCGCGCAGCTCGTCGCGCAGCGCCGGCGACGCGTGCTTCCCTTCGCGCAGCGTGACGAAGGCGGCGATCGCCTGGCCCTTCAACTCGTGCGCCTTGCCCACCACCGCCGCCTCGGCGACGGACGGGTGCGACACGAGCGCGCTCTCGACCTCCATCGTCCCGATGCGGTGCCCGGCGACGTTGAGCACGTCGTCCACGCGGCCGAGGATCCAGAAGTAGCCGTCGTCGTCGCGCTTCGCGCCGTCGCCGGGGAAGTAGAGATCGGGCCGGTCCTTCCACTTGGTGAAGTACGTCTGCACGTAGCGCTCGTGATCGCCCCAGATCGTGCGCAGCATCGACGGCCACGGGCGCGTGATCGCGAGCAGACCGCCGCCGACGTCGATGCGCTTCGCGTGCGTCGTCGAGGAGCTCGGCGAAGATCCCCGGGAACGG
This sequence comes from uncultured Gemmatimonadaceae bacterium, assembly GCA_963751275.1. GTDB lineage: Bacteria > Gemmatimonadota > Gemmatimonadetes > Gemmatimonadales > Gemmatimonadaceae > DATKOH01. Next base: position 488,807 of record CAVVTZ010000007.1, read on the forward strand.
CCACGTCGCGCTGCCCGGCTTGGTGGCGGTGAGACCGGGGAGCGGCGTGATCATGATGCTGCCCGTCTCGGTCTGCCACCACGTGTCGACGATCGGGCAGCGGCCCTTGCCGACGTTCTCGTGGTACCACATCCACGCCTCGGGGTTGATCGGTTCGCCGACGGAACCGAGCAGCCGCAGGCGTGAGAGGTCGTGCTTGCCGGACGTGCTCCTTCGCCCCACTTCATGAACGCGCGGATCGCGGTCGGCGCCGTGTAGAAGACCGTGACGCCGAACTTCTCGATGATCTCCCAGAAGCGGTCCTTCTCGGGCCAGTCGGGCGCGCCCTCGTACATCACGCACGGTCGCGCCGTTGGCGAGCGGGCCCGTAGACGACGTAGGTGTGGCCGGTGACCCAGCCGACGTCGGCGGTGCACCAGAAGACGTCGTCGTCCTTGAGGTCGAACACGTACTTCGTGGTCGCGTGCGCGCCGGTCAGGTAGCCGCCGGTGGTGTGCACGATCCCCTTCGGCTTGCCGGTGGTGCCGCTCGTGTAGAGGATGTAGAGCACGTCCTCCGCGTCCATCGCTTCCGGCTTCGCGGTAGGGCGCCGCGTGCATCATGAGGCGGTGCCACCAGTGGTCGCGCCCTTCGCGCATCTCGGCGAAGCTCTCGGTGCTGTCGCCGGTGCGCTTCACGACCACGACGTGCTTGATCGACGGCGTCTCTTCGAGCGCCTTGTCGGCGTTGCGCTTGAGCGGCACGCATCTGGCCGCGCCGGTAGCCGCCGTCGGCGGTGACGAGCACCTTCGCCTGCGCATCGTTGATGCGGTCGCGCAGCGCTGTCGGCGGAGAATCCGCCGAAGACGACCGAGTGCGGCGCGCCGATGCGCGCGCACGCGAGCATCGCGATCGCGACCTCGGGAATCAGCGGCAGGTAGATCGCGACGCGGTCACCGCGCTTCACGCCGAGCGACGTCGAGCACGTTCGCGAACTTGTTGACCTCGCGGTAGAGCTCCCAGTAGGTGAGCGTCGCGCGTGTCGCCCGGCTCGCCCTCCCAGATCAGCGCCGCCTTGTTGCGCCGCGCGCCGCGGACGTGGCGGTCGAGGCAGTTGACGCTCGCGTTGAGCTTGCCGCCGACGAACCACTTCGCGTACGGCGGATCCCATTCGAGCACGGTCTTCCACGGCTTCGACCACTCGAGTTCGCGCGCCATCTCGGCCCAGAACGCCTCGTAGTCCTTGGCGCCCCGGTCGTGCATGGCGGATGAATTGACGTGCGCATCCTTCGCGAACGCCGCGGGAGGCGGGAATTTCCGGTGCTCGTGGAGCAAGACATCAATGTCGTCGGACATGTTTGGGATTCTATTGGCCTTGTCAGTGCATCGCTAGTTCGCGGTAGCAAACTGCTTTTGACAGGATGACAGGATTGCACAGGATAACTGCTGATGAACGACTTGAGGCGGCCGCCTCAAGTCGTTCATCAGCAGTTATCCTGTGCAATCCTGTCATCCTGTCAAAGCAGTTTGTTCTCGTTCTCTCCCTTCAGCGAGTCTTGAATCGCCGATAGTAGGCCCACTGGAGCCATCGTCGCGCGGAGACATACATCGGCCGCTCGTCGATGCGCGTGTCGCGCAGGATCGCGCTCTTCTTCGCGCCGAGCGACATCCCATACCAGAAATCGGTTCGCAGACGGTGCGCTGGTCCGGAGCCCGGCGCGTATCGGCCGCTGATGCGGCGCGCGAGCGTGGCGCCCTGCCAGATCGCCTCGATCGCGCGGCGCATCGTGGGCCACGACTGGCCGTCGTCCACGATCTGCGCGGCATCGCCGATCGCGTGCAGGCCTTCGCAGCCGTTCACCTCGAGGCGCGGTGTCACGACAATGCGCCCGTCCTCGCCCAGTGGCGCGCCGAACGCGGCGAGCACCGGGTTCGCGCGCACGCCGCCGGCCCAGAGCAGCACATCCCCGGGGAAGGCGGCGCCGTCGGCGAGCAACGCGCGGTCGCCCGCGAAGCCGGCCACGCGACGGCCGAACACCATCTCCACCCCCACGGCCGCCAGCGCGCGGCTCGCACGACGCGCGACGCTCGGCGCGAATCCCGGCAGGAGCTGCGGCTCGACGCCGATGAGCGTCACCGCAATGCGCGTCCCCTCCACGCGCGCGCTCGCCAATTCCGCGCTCCACTCCACGGCCGTGAGTCCGCCACCGGCCACGACGACGCGCATCATGCGCGCTCCCGTCGCGCGCAGCACGTGCAGGCGCTGGTTCAACGTCACCGCATCGGGGACCCATTTCGCCGGGATCACGCCGGCCTTCCCCTCGAGATCCGGCGGCACCGCCGGCACCGAACCCACGGCCACGATGCACCGGTCGTACGCGAGCACGCGCCCATTCTCCAGTGTGACGGTCTTCGCGGCGGGGTCCACCGATTTCGCGCCGCTCATCACCCACTCGGCGCCGAGCGCGGTGACGAAGGCCGGCGTCTCGAAGGTCAGCTCGTCGGACGAGCGCGTGCCGCTCGCGACCTCGTGCGCGAGCGGCACGTACGAATGGCGCGCACGCGGGTCCACCACCGTCACTTCGCCCGGCGCGAACATGCCGGTGCGCCGCGAATACCGCAGCAGGAACTCCAGTCCGGCGAAGGAGCAGCCGAGGAGCACGATGCGCGGCCGGGCGGCGGATTGCGACGGGGTCAGCGGTGTTCCAGGCGTTGGGGACGGGAGGATGATACGCGCCGCGCGGCTGTCAGGCGAGCGCGGAGCCGAGTAGAATTCGATTGCCCCCTTCGCGCGAGGCGCGCTTGCTCCACCCCTGGCATCACCTGTCGCCCGGCCGGCACCCGCCGGAAGAGGTGACCGCGCTCGTCGAGATCCCGAGCGGCAGCCGCAACAAGTACGAACTCGACAAGGAGACGGGACTGCTGCGTCTCGACCGCGTACTGTACTCGGCCGTGCATTATCCCGGCGACTACGGATTCATCCCGCGCACGCTCGCGGAGGACCACGATCCGTGCGACATCCTGGTGCTCGTGAACGAGCCCACCTTCCCGGGATGCCAGATCGACGCGCGCCCGATCGGCGTGCTGAAGATGACCGACCGCGGCGAGCCGGACGACAAGATCCTCGCGGTGCCCATCAACGATCCATTCTTCGGCGAGTACTTCGACATCGCGGACATCCCGCAGCATTACCTGAAGGAGGTCGAGCACTTCTTCCACATCTACAAGGATCTGGAAGGGAAGCGCGTGCAGACCGTGGGCTGGGGGAAGAGCGACGAGGCGATGACCGTGATCCGCGAGGGGATCGCGCGGTACGCGGAGAAGTTCTTGACGGCGACGCCCTGACTGCTAACGGCAGACGTCGGCTGTCGCCTGCCACTGCGAATGCTAGTGGTGCGCCGTCGCTGCCTCGAACGCGGAGCGTGAACTGGGGTCCATCTGCGTGAGCTGGTCGGGCATCTGGGCCGGCGCACGATGGATCGGGAGTGGGCCGCAGGCTATGATCATGCTGCCCGCGCTGTCGGCGCCCAGGCGGAATACCACGGTATCCACGTCGGCGGCGGTCGTGAAATGCCAGATCGGAACGGCGTTGATCCCCGGTTCACCGGATTCCGCTGTGCCCACGATGCGGTAATACGCGGTCACGAGCACGCTATCCTTCCCTGGTCCTGGACGCGCGCCGTCCACGGTGACGCCGCTCGTGACGTGGAGCGCCGGCGTCAGCGCCGCGCCGTTGCAGGAGGCCACCAGCGACATCGCCTCCTCCCAGCTGCCAAGCGTGTCGGCGTGCACGAATTGCGAGACGACCTTCTCCGCTTCGGCGCCGTGCGGCGGACCGCCGCACCCGGCAGCCGCCAGCAGGATCGCCGCGCCCGCGGCGGCAAGGTGGATTCGCATGGACGGTAAGATAACGCGCCCGGCGGAAATGTCAGTCGGCGCGGCGCAAGACGAGCGCGGCGTTGATCCCGCCGAAGCCGAAACTGTTCGAGAGGATGTGCTCGGGCGCGCCGGCCAGTCCCGCGCGCGGCACGTGATCCAGCGCGCACGCCGCGTCGGGCGCTTCGAGATTCACGGTGGGCGGCAGCCAGTCGTTCTCCATCGCGAGCGCACAGATCGCCGCCTCGATGGCGCCGCTCGCGCCGAGCGCGTGGCCGTAGTAGCCCTTGGTGCCGCTCACCGGCAGCGACACCGTGCGGTCGCCGAACACGCGCTTGATCGCGAGCGTCTCCGTGGAATCGTTCAGCGGCGTGGAACTCCCGTGCGCGTTCACGTAGCCGATGTCGGAAGCCGTGAGGTCCGCATCGTCGATCGCGCGCTGCATGCTGCGCGCGGCCTGCGATCCGTCGGGGCGCGGCGCAGTCATGTGATATGCGTCGTTGCTCATCCCATAACCGCAGATCTCGCCGTAGATCCGCGCGCCGCGCGCCTTTGCGCGCCCCATCTCCTCCAGCACGAGCACCGCGGCGCCTTCACCCATCACGAAGCCGTCGCGATCCTTGTCGAAGGGGCGTGACGCCGCGGTGGGATCCTCGTTCCGCGTGCTCATCGCGCGGATCAGCGCGAACGCGCCATAGCAGAGCGGCCACAGTGGCGCCTCGGCGCCGCCGGCGAGCATGACGTCCGCGTAGCCATCGCGGATCTGCCGGAACGCATCGCCGATCGCGATCGTGCCGCTCGCGCAGCTCATCGCGTTCGTGCTGTTGGGGCCCTGCACGCCGAACTCGATCGCCACGTTGCAGCTGGCCGCGCCGCCGAAAACGGTGAGCGCCAGCATCGGGTTCACTTCCTTCACGCCCCCGGCGTAGAACACACCGCACTGTTCCTCGGCGTAGCCCACGCCGCCGAGCGCCGTGCCCATCATCGCGCCGATGCGCTCCTTGTCCTCGGCGGCGAGATCGATGCCGGAATCCGCGAGCGCGAGCCGCGCCGTGGCCACGCTGAACTGGCCGAAGCGGTCGAGTCGCTTCGCGCGCTTCTGTTCGAGATGGTCGGTGGGAACGAAGTCGTTCACTTCGGCCGCGATGTGGCTCTTGAAGATGGAGGGATCGAAGCGCGTGATCTCGCGCACCGCGCTCCGTTGCGCGCGGAGTCCGTCCCACAACCCGGAGGCGGAGGTGCCGATCGGCGTGATGGCGCCAAGTCCCGTGATCGCGACGCGTCGTTTCATGTCATTCACTACCCGTCAGAGGTGCATTGGAGCCGCGTTCCGCCGCGGCGGCGAGACCCGCGAGCGTGCGTGACGCGATCCCGTGGACGAACACCGGTCCGATCACGCGCGTCGCGGCGAAGCCGCCGATCAATGGCCACCACGGACCATCCCACACATGGACGATGCGCACCAGCGTGCCGCCGTCAACCGGCGTGAAGCTCCATTCGACGTCCATGCCGCGGGTGACGCCCATGATGTGCCTGAAACGTATTGCCGGGCGCACATCATCCACTTGCATCTCGGAGACCCACCAGGCGCGGATGCCGAAGATCCAGAACGGACGCCACGCTGCCATCTCGACGATGCCGCCGCCGTCCGTCGTGGGCTCATGGATGAGCACCCACCGGTAATGCGCGAGGTGATCCGGCCAACGCTCCACGTCGCGAGCGAGTCTCGAAGATCGTGCGCACCGGCGCGCGCACGAGGCGCTCATCCGCCGTCTCCATGAGCCGGCCGCCCGGCATGGCGCCGAGATCGTACGGCGGGCCCACCTCGATCTCCTCGCTCACACCGCCTCCGCGGGCATCCACGCCGCCGTGGTGCGGAAGCCGAAGCGGTCGCGGACCTCGGCGTCGCGCGCGACCGCCGCGCGCACAAGGTCGCGTAGTTCGCCGCGGCGGAATCCGCGGAATACGGACACGACGCCATCGTGGCGGCTCACGGGATGGAAGCGCAGCGGATACGACGCGAGCCAGATCCCCGCGGCGGCGAGCCAGCTGCGCCGGAGTTCGCTCACGATCACGAGCCGCCGCGCTACGCGATGCAGCTCGCGCAGCAGCGCCAGCGCGGCGTCATCCTCGAAGTGGTGGAGCAACTGGGAGCATGTCACGTAATCGAAACTCCGGTCGCCGAAGGGCAGCGCGCGCGCGTCGGCGCAGGCCACCGGGAAATCCGCGCCGCGCGCGCCGCGCGCGAGCGCCTCCGCCAGTTCCACGCCGGCCGCACGCAGCGTCACGCCGCGCCCGCGCGCCATCGCGATCGCGCGGCGCGGGATGTCGCCGAGTCCGGTGCCCACATCGAGCAGCGTCGCGGAGCGCGCGGGCGATGCGGCCAGGGCGATATCGAGCTCGGCGAGCACGGCGCGCGTGCCGCCGAACAACGCGTTCGCGCGCGACACATCGGCGAGCGACCGCAGGCGGAGCCCCGCGTCGAGCGCGGGATCGTCCAGCAGCTCGACCCCCCGGCGGCGGCGCGGCGTGAGCGGCGAGTCCACGCTACCGCTCCATCTGCGTGTACCCACCGCGGTAGTAGAGCAGGGGCCGGCCATCGCGTGCGGTGGCGGCGGTCACTTCGCCCACGATGATCGAGTGATCGCCGCCCGCGTGGCGCGCGCGCACCGCGCACTCCAGCGACGCGAGCGTGCCGGCGAGCAACGCACAGCCGGTGATGCCGCGCGTGAAGGCGAGGCCGTCGAAGCGGCCGGCGTCGGGTTCGGCGAAGCGGCGCGAGATCATCTCCTGGTCACTGGCGAGCACGTTCACCGCGAACTCCTCCGCGCCCTGCAGCACGCGATGCAGCTCGGCGCTGTGCTCCACGCAGATCAGCACGAGCGGGGGCGACAGGCTCAGCGAGCAGAAGGAACTCACGGTCATTCCATGATCGCGGCCGGCGGTGTCCTGCGCAGTCACCACGGTCACGCCGGTGGTGAACCGGCCGAGTACGCTGCGGAAGAGATCGGGATCGAGCATGGTCACGGTGCGGATGACACCGGCTGGATCGCCGGGGCCGCGGCGCGCGGCATGGAGAACAAGATGCGCGCGAGGAATCGCGGCGACAGCACAGCGGCCGGCGGCACGAAGTCGCCGGCGACCCCCACGAACAGATCGGCCATCGCGGGTGCGGCCGCCAGCGCGCGCGCGACGCGGTTCATGATCATCGGGCTCCCCGCCGCCAGGCCGACGAGCCGCTCCACCTTCCACTTGCCTCCGAACGCGCCGCGCCGCGCGCGATCGTATGCGGCGAGCGCTTCGTTCGCGACGGCGAGCGTGGGCGCGCCGAGCGCCGCGAGCGCGAAGGGCGCGAGCAGCTCGCCGCCGAGCAGCGCGGCGTAGATCCCCTCGCCGGTGAACGGGTCGAAGAAATCGGCGGCGTCGCCCACGAGCGCGGCGCCGGGCGCCCAGGCGCGGCGGGCGCGCTGTGCGAACGGCCCGGTCACGCTCACGCCGGTCACTCGCTCCGCGCCGGTGAATCGAGGCGCGAGCTGGGGACGCGCCGCGATCCACGCTTCGAAGAAGCCGATCGCACGCCCGCGCGCATTGCGCGCAAGGTCCACCGGCGCGACGATCGCGACGTTGGTGAGCCCATCCTCCACCGTCGCCAACCCGCAGTAGCCGTCGCGCTCCACGTGCATCTCGCCGAACCCGTTCATGCCGCGCACACCGCGATAGTGCGCGACGAACGCGAGCCGCCGCGGGATGCGCGCGAAATGCGTGAGCCCGAGCCGGCGCGCGACGATCGAACGCAATCCGTCGGCGCCGATCACGAGCGGCGCACGGTGCTCGCGCTCGCCGGCGGCGGCGAGGGTGCGCACGCCGTTCACCTCGCCGCCCGCGCCAGTGCTGAGCGCCGTCACCTGTTCGCCCTCGAGCACCTCGACGCCGGCATCGCGCGCGGCGCCGAGCAGCAGCGCGTCGAGCACGATGCGGCGCAGGCCAAGTCCGCGGTCGCGGAAGCCGCGGAATCCGTGCGCCGCCGCGAAGTTGCCCTGCGCGAGCGTGCCATCCGGCGAGCGGACGATCATCCCCGCGAGCTGCGCCGCCCCCGCGCGCTCGCAGGCGCCGAGCACGCCCATCGCCTGCAGCAGCCGCAATGCCTCGGGGCTGAGATACTCGGCGCAGGTCTTGTCGCGGGGGAAGCGCGCGCGGTCGAGCAGGAGCACGCGCGCGCCGGCGCGGGCGAGATGCCAGGCGGCCGAGCTGCCGGCCGGCCCGCCGCCCACCACGATCACATCCGTGCGTCCGCTCACGACACCGCGCGCGCGATGCGCTGGAAGAGTCCCATGTAGCGCCAGTGCGGCCGTGGGAGCCGCAGCACGCCGGCGAGTCGCGTGAGGTGCGGCAGCAGCGGCGAGCGCGAGTCCGCGGAGAACATGAAGCGCGGGTGCGCGGCCGCGAAGGCGCGCAGCCGCGCGACGGTGGCTTCGAAGCCGAGCTCACGGGAGAAATAGAATCTCGGCACGAGCAGCGGATCCGCGGCCGCGACCACGCCTTCGTCGCGCGCGACGGTGTGCAGCGTCGTGCCGGGATAAATGCGGAGCCCCACCGTGAGATAGACGGCGTCGCCGCGCGCGAGACGGGCCGCCGCGAAGCGCAGCGTCTCCTCGAGCGTCGCCGGCGTCTCGCCGGGACCGCCCACGAGGAAGATCCAGAGCACGCCGATCCCGGCGGCTTCCACGCGCTCGGCTACCGCCTGCACCTGCGCCGCATCGAAGCCCTTCTGCAGGCGCGTGAGCACGGCGTCGCTCGCGCTCTCGGCCGTGATGCCCAGCCAGCGGAAGCCGGCGCGACGCATGAGCGCGAGCAGCTCCGCGGGCGCCGCCGCGGGAGTGAAGTTCGTCGTGTCGAGATGCACGTTGAGGCCGCGCCGCATGATGGCCTCGCAGACATCCATCGCGTGGCGCGGCGGCGCATTGAACGTGGAGTCCACGAACTCGAAGTGTGTGACGCCGGCTTCGCGGTGGAGTTCCGCCATTTCTTCGGCGACGAGGTCCGGATCGCGCAGCCGGTAGCCCCACCCCTCCACGTTGAGGTACGTGCAGTAGATGCACTTGAAGACGCAGCCGCGCTTCGTCTGGATCGGCACGGTTCCGCCGCGCCGCTCGTAGCCGCGCAGGTCGAGCCACCGCTGCATGTGCGCTGGCGGGAGCGCATCGAGATCGGCGTCACCGCCGGGCGGCGTGAGTGTCACGCCCTGCTCGCCGCGCTGCACGACACCCGGGATCGCGCCGGGCGCGCGGCCCGCCGCGAGCGCATCGAGCAGCGCGACCGTCGCGCGCTCGCCATCGCCCGCCACGGCGTAGTCCACGCCGAGCGTGTCGAAGAGCGCCTCGGGCGCCACGCCGAACGCCGCGCCGCCCGCGATCACGCGCGCCGCCGGCGCCGCCGCGCGCAGCGTGCCGAGGATCGCCACCGCCTCGGGCGTATAGTGCTGCAGCGCGATGAGATCGCTGTTGTCGATGTTGCGCATCGAGACGCCGAGCACATCGGGCGCGAACTCGCGCGCCGCCGTGCGTGCCGCGGCGTGCGGATCGCGAACGAACGCGAGATCGAGCACGCGCACCTTGTAGCGCGCGGCGCTCAGCGCGCCCGCCACGCACGCGATCCCGTTCGGCACCACCGGCATCGGCTGGCGCTCGCGGTTCGTGCTCACCAGCAGCACGCGCGGCGCATCCGATGCGGACCGGGCGGTCACGCCGCCCTCAGACGAAGGCGGACGCGATCGCGGCCGCCGCGAGGGCGCCGATGCCGGTGCTCAGCAGATTCACGAGATCGTTGTCGAGCCATGAAAGACCTCCGGCGGCCACGGTCTCCGTGCCGCAGTCGTGCACCTCGCGCTCGGTGGGCGCATCGCACGCCGGGCAGCGGCGCCGCGCCTGCAGCAGCGCCCCCAATAGCGAATCCGCCAACGCACCCGCCGTTCCCCCTGCCGCCGCCGCGACCGCGAGCGTCGCGGGCCAGCGCACCGTCCACGCGATCACCCCAATGAAACACGCGCCCGCCGCCATCGCACCCAGCCCACGCGACGTCACGCCGCCCGACGTGCCGGGCGGCACCACGGCGCGCGTCGTGATCAGCCGCGGCGGCGCATCACTCAGCGTGCCGATCTCCGTGCTCCACGTGTCGGCGCACGCGGTGGCGATCGCGCCGCCGCCGATCGCCGTCCACATCCACGTCCACGCGGGGAGGGAATCCATCGTGCCCAGCTTGAGCCCCCATCCCGCCTTGATGGCCGCCGCCGCGAACGCGAACAGCGCGCCGTTCGCCAGCACCTGGAGCGCATCCCGCGCCCCCGCCTTCTCGATCACGCCGCCGGTGCGCCGCGCCTTCTCCTCCGCGCGGTTCTGCGACAGCGCCGTGGCGCTCACGAAGAACCCGATGAGCAGCGCGCCCCACGAATACCCCGCCGACACGGAAACAGTGCCGACGCCCACCGCCGCCGCTGCGCCCGACATCGTGAGCGAGCCCCGGCGGTTCGCCGCCACCGCGATCGCCAGCGCCACGCCGAACCCCACCAGCATCCGCAGCGCGAATCCGTCGTCCGAGATCAGGAAGATGTTCATGGCGCTCAATAGTGCCGTGACCGCTCGCCCCCCCGCAAGCGAGCGTCCCCCGCCGTTGTTCGGCCGCCGCTGGGCGGTTACCTTCTCCTCGCAATGGACAACACGGTCGACGCCCTCATCCCGCTCTCCTTCCTCGAAGCAGTCCGCAGCGTCGACAGCCCCGACGGCGATCTCGAGGCCGAGTTCGTCGCCGAGTTGCGCACCAAGCGCTTCGGCCTGAGCGACACGGTGTACGCACAGATCCGCCGCTACAACGAGGCGGTGAAGCGGAACATCCGCCCCCCGCAAGACGAAGCGGTGGCTCTCGCGACGCTCATCGGCCGGCGCCCCGACGCCGAAGCCGCCTTCCGCGCTGCCGGCCGCTACGTAGCGCGCGAGACCTACGCCCGCATCCCGGTCATCACGCGCCAGGCGATCGCGGTGCTGCCGTCGCTCCTCTCGCGGCCGATGGCGCTGGCGCAGACGCGGAGCATCGCGGAACGCTACTGGGGCGGCACGGTGCGCCGCACCGGCGCGCACCTGCTCCTCGAGGTGCGAAACTCCGTCACCGTCGAGAGCGCACCGGGTTCGCTCGGCTGCACGTACTACGAAGAGTCGCTGCACGAGCTGCTGCGCTTGCTCGGCGCCGCCAGCGGCCGCGTGGACCACGTGCGCTGCGCCGCGCGCAAGGAAGGGCACTGCGAGTGGCGCGTGGACTGGCGGAACATCGCGGTCGCGGCCTGACGCACTTCCCGCCGCCGAGGGCGGGCGTTCTATTTCCATCATGCTCACGACCGACTCCCTCCCTGCGCTCCAGCGCGCGATCGCCGAAGCCGGCGTCGATGGCTGGCTCCTCTATGATTTCCGCGGCGTCAATCCGGTGTCCGCCGGCGTACTCGAACTGCGCGGCATGGTGTCGCGCCGGATCTTCGTGTACGTGCCGACGAGCGGCGTGCCCACGGCGATCACGCACAACATCGAGCAGGGCCCCTGGCGCGACTGGCCCGCCGCGTGGAAGCGCGAGCGCTACAGCACGTGGCAGGAATTGGAGGGCTACGTCGCCGGCCTCGTGAAGGGGAAGAAGATCGCCATGGAGTATTCGCCGGGCGACGCGGTGCCGTACGTGGACTACATCCCCGCCGGCGTGCTCGAGATGGTGCGCGCCGCGGGCGCCACGGTGGTGTGCTCCGGGGAGATCGTGACGAAGTACTACGCCGTGTGGACGGAGCCGCAGATGGCGTCGCACGTGCGCGCTGCCGAGCAGGTGCGCGCCACGGCGCTGGAAGCGTTCGCCTTCGCCGGCGCGGCGCTCGCCAAGGGCGCGAAGATCCACGAGCACGAAGTGCAGCGGTTCGTCATGGACTCCTTCGTGAAGAAGGGGCTGGAGTTCGACCACGATCCGATCGTCGCCGCCGGCGCGAACGCGGCCGACGCGCACTACAGCCCGAGCGAGAAGCGCCCGCGGGCGCTCGCGAAGGGTGAGCTGCTCCTGATCGATCTGTGGGCGAAGGAACCCGGCGGCCTCTACGCCGACCAGACCTTCATGGCGGCGCTCGGCGCGCCGAGCGCACGGGCGACCGAGGTCTGGACCGCGGTGCGCGATGCGCGCGATGCGGCGATCGCGCGGCTCACCGAGTTGGTCGCGGCGGGGAAGCCCATTCGGGGCGGCGAGATCGATGATGCGGCGCGCGGTGTCATCACGAAGCGAGGATTCGGGAAATACTTCACGCACCGCACCGGGCACAGCATCGACATGCGGCAGCTGCACGGCTCCGGCCCGCACATCGACAACTTCGAGACGCGCGAGGAGCGCATCCTGGTGCCCGGCGCCGGATTCTCGATCGAGCCCGGCATCTACATCGAAGGGGAGATCGGCGTGCGCAGCGAGGTGAACGCCTTTCTCGATCTCAAGGGCCGCCTCGTGGTGACGCCGAAGGACTACCAGAAGGAGCTGCCCGTCTTTTGAGCGAGCCCGGCGGCGGCCAGCTTCGCCGCGAGCTTGGCGTGTTCTCCGCGGCGATGATGGTCGTGGGCGGCATCATCGGCAGCGGGATCTTCTTCACGCCATCCGTCTCGGCGCGCGCGCTCCCGACGGCGGAGTGGGTGCTGGCCGTGTGGGCGCTGGGCGGCGTGGTGGCCTTCGCCGGCGCGCTCACGTACGCGGAGCTCGGCGCGATGATCCCGCGAGCGGGGGGAGCCTACGCGTACATTCGGGAAGCCTTCGGCGACCTGCCCGCATTCCTTTATGGGTGGATGATCCTGGCGTCGATCGCGACCGGCGCGATCGCGGCGGTGGCGGTGGGATTCGCGGGATATCTCGCGCGTCTGGGCGTGGTGCCGGCGGATAGCACGCTGGCGGTCGCCGCCGGGGCGATCGTGCTGCTCGCGGCCATTAATTATCTGGGCGTGAAGCCCGGTGCGATGGTGCAGAACGTGCTCACCGTGGCGAAGGTCGCGGCGCTCGGCGCGCTGATCGTGGGCGGCTTCGCGATGTGGTCGCACGTGGGCGCGCCGCTGCCGGTGGCCGATGCGCCCGCTGCGCGCACGCCGCTCATCGTGGCGCTCGGCGCCGCGTTCGTGCCGGTGCTCTTCACCATCGGCGGCTGGCAGCAGATGAACATGGCGGCGGGCGAGGTGCGCGATCCCGAGCGCACGATCCCGCGCGCGCTGGGGATCGGGATCGGCATCGTGATCGCGATCTATCTCGGCGCGAACGTCGTGTACCTGCACGCGCTCGGGCGCGACGGGCTCGCGGCGAGTAACGCCGCGGCGGCGGACGCGGCGGCGAGGTACTTCGGGCCGGGCGGCGCGACGTTCATCGCCGTCGCGGCGATGGTGTCCATCTTCGGATTCATCAGCGTGGCGATCCTGGCGAACGCGCGCGTGGTGTACGCGATGGCGGCGGATGGGAATTTCCTGAAGGCGGCGGGCAAGGTGCATCCGCGCTTCGGGTCGCCGCACGTCGCGATCGTGCTCATCGCCGCGTGGTCGCTCGTCCTGCTCGCGGTCACTCGGGGCGATCTCGGCGCGCTGCTCTCGGGGGTGGTGTTCGCGGACTGGATCTTCTTCGGGCTCGGTGCGGCGAGCGTGTTCGCGCTGCGGCGCTCGTGGCCGGATGCGCCGCGGCCGTACCGGGTGCCGGGCTATCCCTGGCTGCCGGCGTTCTTCGTGATCTCCGCGGTGATCGGCGTGGCGAGTTCGTTCGTCTCGTCGCTGCGCATGTCGCTCTTCGGCGTGGCGCAGCTGATCGTGGGCGTCCTCGTGTACCGCTGGTTCCAATCGGGCGCCGCGTGACTCGCGCGGCGGCGCTGGCCTTCGCGCTGCTCGCGGCCTGTGGACACGAGCGGCGGGCCCCGGGGAACAGCGCGCCGAACGAGCCCTATCGTGTGGTGGCGTTGCGCGCGCCGGGACGGTTGGACGGCCTGATCACCCTCGCGCCGCCGCTCCGCGCGGGGGACGCCATCGTGTGGCTGAGCGATGTGCGCAGCGGCAAGCCGCTCCCGCTGTCGCGCCGCTACGAGATCGATCACGAAGGGAACGCACTCGTTCCGGCGACGCAGGCCGTGATCGCCGGCGGCACGCTCAACGTGCGCAACGACGACGAGACGCCGCACCGCGCGCGCTTCACGCTCTCGGGCGGCGGCGCCGATTCTGTGCTTGGCACCGTGACCGAGACCGGGGCGGGGCAGGTCGTGCCGGCGCAGAAGCTGCTGCGGCGCGCCGGGCTCGTCGTGGTGACATGCGATCTGCATCCGGACACGCGCGCGTGGATCCGCGTGTTCGATCAGCCGTACTTCGCGCAGCCGGATTCCAGCGGGCGATTCGCGATCGATTCCATTCCCGCCGGCCGCTGGACGCTGCGGGTGTGGCACCCGTCGCTCGGCGAGAGTGAGCGCGAGGTGACCATCGATTCCGCGGCGCTGGCCTTCGAGGACGTGCGGATCCCGCGCTGAACTAGGGCCGCGCCCGGGGCGCGTCGGGGAATTGCACCCGGTAAAGGCGCGCGTACAGACCGTTGTCGGCGAGGAGCTGCGTGTGCGAGCCTTCTTCGATGACGCGCCCGCCATCGATGACCACCACCCGGTCGGCGCGGCGCACCGTGCTCAGGCGGTGCGCGATGATGAGCGTCGAGCGGCCGCGCAGCAATTCTTCCATCGCCTTCTCGACGAGACGCTCACTCTCGCTGTCGAGGCTCGACGTGGCCTCGTCGAGGATCACCACCGCGGGATCCTTGAGGAAGACGCGCGCGATGGCGATGCGCTGCCGCTGGCCGCCGGAGAGCTTCACGCCGCGCTCGCCCACGCGCGTGTCCATGCCGTCCTGGAAGCGCTCGATGAATTCCATGGCGTGCGCGGCGCGCGCGGCGCGCGCGACATTGATATCGGACGCATCGGGACGGCCGAAGGCGATGTTCTCGCGGATCGTGCCGCTGAAGAGCGCGGGCTCCTGGGGCACGAGTCCGATCGCGCTGCGCAGGTCATGCAGGGGCAGGCGGCGCACGTCGAGGCGGTCGAGCGTGATCGTGCCCCGCGTCGTGTCCCAGAATCGAGGCACGAGCGAGGCGATCGTGGTCTTGCCGGCGCCCGAGGGACCGACGAGCGCCACGACCTCGCCGGGGACGATCCGGAAGGAGACGTCGTGCAACACGTCGGGCAAGTCGGCGGCGTAACGGAAGGTGACACGATCGAAGCGCACGTCGCCGCGTACGGGCTTCGCGAGCGTGAGGGGCTCGGCGGGCTCGGCGATCGACGGCTTCAGGCGCAGCAGTTCGAACACGCGCTCCGCCGCGCCGACGGCCTCCTGGAACTGTCCGAAGAGCTGCGCGAGCGCGCCCACCGCCGCGGCGACGGTGAAGGCCAGCAACAGGAATTGAACGAACTTGCCGGCGGTGAGGTCGCCCGACAGCACGAGGCGTCCGCCCTGCCAGAGCACCACCGCCACGCCGCTGAATCCGACGAACGTGATGACGCCGAAGAAGATGCCGCGGATCCACGCGCGTCTCAGCGCCGCCGTCACGACATCCCGCAGCAGATCGAAGTACCGCTTCGTCTCGAGCGCTTCCCGCGTGAAGCTCTGCACGACGCGGATCTGGCCGAACGCCTCATCGGCCATCCCCATCGCGTCGGCGATCCGGTCCTGGACGCCGGTGCTCGACATGCGCAGCAGGCGCCCGAATATGAAGGCCGCCGCCACGACGATCGGCACCACCGCGAGCGTGGTCACGGTCAAGCGCCACTCGGTGATCGTCAGCAGCGACACGCCGCCCACGAGGTACAGCACCTGGCGCAGCAATTCCGTGACCTGATAGTTCATCACGCTCTGCAGCATCGTGATGTCGGACGACAGCCGGCTCGTCAGCTCGCCCGACCGCCGCTCGGCGAAGAAGCCCGGCGACAATCGCACGAGGTTGGCGAAGACGTCGGCGCGCAGCTGCGCGATCACCTTCTCGGCGACGACCGCGAGCGTCCACACCTGCACGAAGTTGAAGGCCCCCTGCGCCAGGAAGAGCAGGATCAGGCCGGCGGCGAAGTAGTTGAGCTGCGACGAGTCCTTCAGGACGAACGATGCGTCGAGGAGCCGGCGCACCACCAATGGAAAGACGAGTCCCAGCGCGACGCTGATCACGAGCGACACGCCGCCCACCCAGAGGCGCCCGGGATACGCGCGCATCCGCTCGAACAGCGGACGCAGCGGTCCGGGCGATGGGATCGCGCGCTTCTTCGGCGCGTCGACGAGGCCGGCCGCGGGCGCGGCCGATGTGACCGGCGCCATCAGCGCGCCAGCCCGCGATCGACCACCATCGCCACGAACAGCAGCGCCAGATACAGCAGTGAATACTTGTACACGCGCCACGCCAGCGCCGTCCATTCCGCGCGCCGTGTGATCGCGATGGTGCCCGCGAGCAGGATGCCGCCGAGGACGAGCGCGCTGACGCCGTAGACCCACCCGAACGCGCCGAACGCGACGGGGAGGAGCGTGACCGGCACGAGGATGAGCGTGTACCAGATCATGTTCATCATCGTCTCGCGCTCGCCCCAGATGAGCGGGGCCATCGGGACGCCGGCGCGGCCATAGTCGATCTGCTTGAGCAGCGCGAGCGCCCAGAAGTGCGGCGGCGTCCAGTAGAAGATGATGAGGAAGAGGTAGACGGCGGTGAGATCGAGGCCCCCGGTGGCGGCGGCCCAGCCGACCAGCGGCGGGAAGGCGCCGGCCGCGCCGCCGATCACGATGTTCTGCGGCGTCGTGCGCTTGAGCCAGCGCGTATACACGAACACGTAGAAGTAGAAGCCCGCGAGCGCGAGCGCCGCGCTGAGCACGTTCACCCGGTACGCGAAGAGCGCCGTGGCGCCGGTCGCGAGCGCCACGCCGTATGCGAGCACCGCGCGCGGCGTCATCCGCCCCGATGGCAGCGGACGGAGCCGCGTGCGCGCCATCCGGTCGTCGATGTCGCGGTCGATGTACATGTTCACCGCGTTCGCGCCGCCGGCCATGAGATAGCCGCCCACCGTCACGATCAGCACGAGCGAGAGCGACGGCACGCCGGCCACGAACATCGGCGCGATGGTGGTCACGAGCAGCAGCGAGATGATGCGCGGCTTCGTGAGCATCACGAGGTCGCGCACGAGCGTGCGCGCGTCGGAGCCGGCGTCGGCGGCCATCGCCCGGCCGCTCACGCGCCGCCTCCGCGCGCGATGATCACCGCGATGCTCGGCGGCAGCGGCGCCATCGCGGGCGACGCGCGGCGCGCGAGCAGCGCGGTCACCACGATCGCGAGCCAGACCAGCACGCCGTCCATCTGGTGCAGCGAGCGCAGCGCGGGCGGGAGCCGCATGCCGATCATCGCGCCGGCGATCAGCAGCTGCAGCAGGGCGAGCGCGAACGCGACGCGCACGCCGCGCACGGCCGCCGGGGCGCCGTCGATCTTGCGCGTGCTCATCACGAGGCCGAAGAGATGCAGGAAGAGGAGCACGGCGAGCGCGCGGTGCGTCATCTGGATGAGTACGAGCCGCTGGACGATCGGCGACGCCTCGCCCGCGCCGCAGAGAGGGAACGACGGGCACACGATGTTCGCGCCCGGCACCTTCGCGGTGAGCCCGCCGAAGATGAGCACGAGCAGCGCGAGACCCACCGCGGCCGCGGTGCTGCGGAACAGCGACGCCGGCGCGGTCGCCGGTGCGCCGCCGCCGAAGTCGCCGGCGCGCACCAGTGCGTTCGCGAGCGTCGCCAGCAGCGAGGCCGCCAGCACCCAATGCACCACCGTCGCGAATGGCGCGTTCTGGAAGAACACCGTGACCGCGCCGAAGAGCGCCGTGGTGATCACGATCCCCAGCGCCGCGGCCGCGGGCCGCAGCACGCCCCCCGAGCCGCCCACGCCGGGCGTCGCGCGCGCGCGCCAGGCCGCGAGCACCGTCGCCGCGATCGTCACGATCAGCACGAGCGCGAGCAGCCGGTGCGTCCACTCCACCACCAGCGTCGGCTGGCTCATGGGGGGGAACCACGCGCCCTGGCACATCGGCCAATGCTCGCCGCATCCCATGCCCGAGCCGGAGATGCGCACGAAGCCGCCGAACATGATGTGCACCACCGCGACGGCCAGCGAAGCGCGCAGCAGCGTGCGCAGCGAGGGAGGAATGTTCACGGGTGCATCGCGCGCCAAGTGAACCCCAGCACCACCGCGAGCGCGATGGCGGGAAGCACCGTCCACGCGAATTCCGTCCGCGCGCGCGGCTCGGGCACGCCGGCCGGTGTCGCCCCGCCCGCCGCCCGCGCGCGCGCCCGGAACAACGAGCGCAGGATGAGCGTCTGTCCCGCGGCGCAGCTCAGCGCCGCGCACCAGAAGAAGAAATCACGCATAGGGACGAAAGGTGCCACCCGGCCGGGGGCGGGTCAACGGCGCCGCTCTCGCCGCGCCGCTTCGCGCATCGTATGTTCCGCGCATGTCCGAGGCCCCCGGCAAGCTCCCGCGTCAGCTCGGTCTCTGGAGCGCCACCGCGGTGCTCATCGGCTCCACCATCGGCTCGGGGATCTTCCGCTCGCCCGCGGGCATCGCGGCGCGGCTGCCGGGTCCGCTGCCGTTGCTCGCGGTGTGGGTGGCCGGCGGCCTCTTCGCGCTCTGCGGCGCGCTCACGCTCGCCGAGATCGCGGGGGCGTACCCGCAAACGGGCGGCATCTATGTGTTCCTGCGCGAAGCGTGGGGGCGCCGCTCTGCATTCCTCTTCGGATGGTCGGAGCTGGTCGTGATCCGCGCCGCGAGCTACGGCGCGATCTCCACCACCTTTGCCGCCTACTTCTTCCGCGCGTTCGGCCACGATCCGAAGGCCGCGCCGTACGACACCTACGTGCACTGGGTGGCCGCCGCCGCGATCGCGCTCACCGCGACCTTCAACTATGTGGGCCTGCGCTGGGGCTCGCTGGTGCAGAACCTCACGACGCTCGCGAAGTACGGCGGCCTGATGTTCATCGTGCTGCTCGCCTTCGCGCTCGGCCTGCCGCACACCGGCGGCCACTACACGCCCGCGGCGCCGCCGGGGAGCTTCACCTTCGGCGCCTTCGGCCTCGCGCTCGTGTCGGTGCTCTGGGCCTACGACGGCTGGGAGGATGTCACCTTCGTCGCCGGCGAGGTGAAGGACCCGCGCCGCGTGATGCCGCGCGCGATCATCATCGGGACGCTGGCCGTCATCGCCATCTATCTCCTCGCGAACCTGGCCTATCTCGCGGTGCTCGATGTGAACCAGATCGCGTCGTCCCAGCTCGTGGCCGCGGAAGTCGCGCAGCAGGTCGTGGGGCCGATCGGCGTCGTGTTCGTGGCGGTCACGGTGATGCTCTCCACCTTCGGTACGCTCAACGGCTCGATCATGACCGCGCCGCGCATCTTCTTCGCGATGGCCGATGACGGGCTGTTCTTCAGCGGCATCGCCAGAGTGCATCCGCGCTTCCGCACGCCGAGCCGCGCGATCCTGCTCTCGGCCGCGCTCGGCATCGTGTTCGTGCTGCTGCTCAACTTCGAGCGGCTCGCCGACACCTTCGTCATCGCGATCGTGCCCTTCCTCGCGCTGGCCGTCGCGGGCGTGTATCGGCTGCGCGGCCGGCCCGGCTACGATCCGCCGTTCAAGGTGCCGGGCTACCCCGTGGTGCCGATGCTGTTCATCCTCTCCACGATCGCGCTCCTCGTGAACGCGCTCATGGACCCCGACATCCCGAACCGCTGGTGGACGCTTGGCGTGCTGCTCACCGTGCTCGCGGGACTGCCCGTGTATCAGGCCACCGTGGGTAGGGACAAGACCGTGACGAATGGGTGATTTTGCTTTCTTGACGCATACGCCGTTGGCGAGATAGTTTTGCCCCGTCGCCGGCAAGGCGGCGGTGTCCATTTCCGGCCGGGCCCATCGCCCCGCCAATCATCACCCAGGGAGAGGTCCCCTCATGAACACAATTCGTTGGCTGCGCACCTTCGCCATTCTCACGCTGGCGGCGGCTGTCGCGGTCCCGTCGCGCATTGCCGCGCAGGGAACGACGACCGCGGCCATCACGGGCACCGTCACGGACTCGTCGACCAAGGAGCCGGTCGAAGCGGCGCAGGTGCAGATCGTGAACAAGGCGACCGGCGCCTCGATCACCGCGCAGACGCGGCCGTCCGGCGTCTACTTCATCGCGGGGCTCGAGGTCGGCGTCCCGTACACGGTCACCGTGCGGCGCATCGGCTACCGCCCGAAGACGGACGGCGTCGCGCGCCTCGCGCTGAGCCAGCGCGCCGTACTGAACTTCCAGCTCGAGCCGCAGGCCGCGACGCTCGCCGCGATCACGGTCGAGGCGGGCGACCAGCTCTCCCCGATCATCAACCCGAACCGCAAGGGCACCGGCTCGCTGGTGGATGACAGCATCCTCAAGCGCGCGCCGACGCTGAACCGCAACTTCACCGACTTCATGAGCACGGTGCCGCAGGTGGCGACGCAGCCGAACGGCACGACGTCGGCCGGCGGCGTGAACAACCGCTACAACAACATCCAGATCGACGGCGCGAACAGCAACGACCTGTTCGGCCTCGGCGGCACCGGCCAGCCGGGCGGTCAG
Source organism: uncultured Gemmatimonadaceae bacterium (assembly GCA_963751275.1). Lineage (GTDB taxonomy): Bacteria > Gemmatimonadota > Gemmatimonadetes > Gemmatimonadales > Gemmatimonadaceae > DATKOH01. The sequence continues at coordinate 509,323 of CAVVTZ010000007.1, forward strand.
TCCAACGGGAAATCGATCTCGCTCGACGCGGTGAAGGAATACCAGGTGCTGCTCTCGCCCTACGACCTGAACTTCTCCGGGTTCAACGGCGCCTTGGTGAACGCGGTGACCAAGAGCGGCACGAACGACTTCGATGGCGACATCTTCTATTACTTCCGCAACCAGAACTTCGCGGCGAACGTCCCCTTCATTCAGAATTCGGGCCTCTATGTCGAGCAGTACGGCGCGTCGGTGTCCGGCCCGCTCATCAAGGACCGGCTGCATTTCTTCGCGAACGGCGAGTGGCAGCTGCGCGCGCAGCCGAGTACGGGCCCGTACGTCGGCCAGGCCGCGAACGCCGCGTCGCCGCTCACGGTGGACTCGGCGACCACGCAGCGCTTCATCAACGATCTGACGGCGCTGGGGATCCCGGCCGGCACGGGCGGCGCGACCAACAACCAGAACCCGCTCACGAACGGCTTCGGACGTCTCGACCTCGCGCTGCCCGAGATCAACAGCACGCTCACGCTCCGCGACAACTACGCGAGCGGCAGCATCAACGTGTTCAGCCGCTCCTCGACCTTCCCGCTCACGTCGCAGCTGTACACCATCGCGGACTACAACAACAGCCTGGTGCTGCAGCTGAACTCCACGATGCAGAGCGGGTCGAGCAACGAGTTCATCGCGGCGTACCAGACGATCTCGGACCTGCGCTCGCCGATCACGGGAGCGAATTTTCCGACGATCGTCGTGACGGTGCCCGGTCTCCAGAGCGCGACGATCAACGAGCTCGGCGGCGCCGAGCAGTTCTCGCAGGGGAACTCGCTGGACCAGAAGATGCTGCAGCTGAAGGACAACTACTCCTTCTTCGTGGGCGACAACAACCGCGTGACGACGGGCGTCTCGGCCGACATCTGGAGCTTCACGAACCTGTTCACCGAGAGCTCGTACGGCGTGTGGACGTTCAACTCGCTGGATTCGCTCGAGGCGGGCAACGCGAACCGCTACCGCGTCTCGCTGCCGCTGACCAACCCGCCGGCCGTGGTCGCCAACCCGCAGGGCGTGACGTACGGCGCGTACGTCGAGGACAACTGGACGCCGAACCCGCGCTTCAACATGACGTTCGGTCTCCGCATCGATGTGCCGGTGATCTCGAACGCGCCGCCCTACACGGCGTCCTTCGATTCGATCTTCGGCGGACTCTTCCAGTCGATGGGCCGCCAGGCGAACACCTCGGTCGTGCCGTCGGGCAACATTCAGTGGGAGCCGCGCATCGGCTTCAACTGGGACATGGACGGTGAGAAGCGGAACCAGCTGCGCGGCGGCGCCGGCATCTTCGTCGGCCGTCCCGCCATGGTGTGGATGGCGAACTCCTGGCAGAACTCGGGCAGCGGCCTCGGCTTCCTGATGTGCGGGCGATCGACCGATCCGGGACCGCTCACGCCGGTGTTCGGTCCGGAGACGTGGGAGCGCCGCCGCAGACCTGCCCGAACGGCGCGGGCCTCGCCAGCGGCGTCGTCGGCCCGGTGGACATCATGGACAAGAACCTCAAGATGCCCGAAGTATTCCGCGCGAACCTCGCGTACGACACGCGGCTGCCGAATGACTTCTTCCTCACGTTCGAGGCGCTGTACACGCAGGGGCTCAACAACTTCTTCTATATCAACCGCAACATCAATTACGACTCGGCCTACATCGGCCGGAACGGCCGCTACATGTACGGCACCATCGCGGCGAACGGCGTGCCCACCACGTTCGTCTACGACGCATCGCACCGCTACTCGGAAGTCATCGACATCGTCAACCAGTCGAAGGACTACGCGTACGATCTGACGGTGGAGCTGCACAAGCGGGTGTTCAGCTCGCTCGATACCCGCGTCGCGTACACCTTCTCGCACTCGTACGACGTGGCGTCGCTCAACTCCAGCCGCGCCATCTCGAACTGGCAGTTCGGCCGGGAAGAGGGCGGCAATATCCTCGCGCAGAACGTGACCCCCTCGGCGTATGACCAGCCGAACAAGCTCCTGATCTCGGGCACGTACACGTTCCCGTGGAAGACGTGGAAGACGGACTTCTCGCTGATCTACTCGGGCTACTCGGGCTCGACGTTCGACTACGTGTACGGCGGCTCCGGCAGCCGCGGCGACCTGAACGGCGACGGCAACCAGAACGACCTGATCTACGTGCCGACGAACGTGTACGATCCGAATCAGGTGCAGTTCCAGACGATCCCGGCGAGCGGCAGCCATGCCGCGGTGCTGGCGAGCACGCAGCAACTCGCACTGTACAACCTCATCCAGAGCACGCCCTGTCTGCGCGAGCATCAGGGCGAGATCCTGACGCGCGATTCGTGCCGCAATCCCTGGGTCAACCAGCTCGATGCGACGCTCATCCAGAATCTCCCGCGCTTCGGCGGCCACAACGTGCAGCTCCGTCTGGACATCTTCAACGTGCCGAACATGCTGAACGGTTCGTGGGGTCTCGTCCGGCAGGCCGGCGGCAGCTCCTTCACCGACGTGTCCTTGCTCACGGTGACCGGCACCTCGGCGCCGGTGACTCGCGCGATTCCGCAGAGCGGCATCCCGATCGTGCAGTTCCAGCCGACGTACATTCAGTATCCCACGGTCAATGCCGTGTACTCGTATTACCAGCTGCAATTCTCGGCTCGATTCGACTGGTAGCTCGAAGAGCAGTCGTTGGTCGTATGCGTTTGGATGGATCAAAACGGGGGCGCCGCGAAAGCGGCGCCCCCGTTGATCTGCGGCCTGGCGGATCTGGTGGATCGGTCCGTGGGAACTGCCTTTGACAGGATTCACATGATGAACGTGATGACGACCTGACGTTGCTGGGAACCCCATGGCGCCTCGCGTCCTTCGAGCGCCCGCAGTCCCGCAGTTCACATCATGTCCGTCATGTTCATCATGTCAAATGCAGTTCCTACTCCCCACGAACCTACCACGGACACGATTCTCGCGACGGACACGAGGCTTCGCTAGAACACCTTCACGTTGATGTATTTCTTCGGATTCGCCTTGATGTCGGCCGTCAGTGAATCCAGCCGCGCCAGCAACGCACGCAGATTATTGTAGACCCCCGGGTCGTTCATCAGCAGGCCGATGGTGCCTTTGCCGCTGTCGGCCTTCGCGAGGAGCGCGTTCACGCGCACGCTGGACGAATCCAGATTGCGCGTGAGCGAGGCGAGGTTCTTCGACGCGGCCGAGAGGCTGTGCATCGTCGAGTCCACCGTGGCGGAGTCGATCGCGTTGAGGCTGCGCCGCAGGGAGGCCAACGTGGCGGTGAGCGCCTTGGACTGCGTGTTCGCCACGTCGTTGAGGTTGGTCACGAGCGTGTTCGTGGACGCGATCGTCTTGCGCAGCTCGGCGATGCCGCCGTTCGTGACGAATTCGATCTTCACGGTGCGCGCGACATCGTTCAGCGACCCCGTGATGGTGTCCATCTTGAAGAGGATGTCGTCGATCGACGGCGCGCCGTGTCCTGCGGGGATGGTGTCGTTCGCCGCCATGAACGCGCCGGGCCGGCACACCGGACCCTGGTCGCCGGCGGGTGCCGCGGCCGGCGGAGCCGGCGCGGCGCCGCGCGCCGGCTCGGTGGCTCCCACCGGCGGCTGGTAGCGCCGGCACGGCTTGATCGCCACCGACTTGTCGCCGAAGATCCCTTCCGAGATCACGGTCACGGTGCTCCCCTCGGGGACCTTCCGGCCGCGGTCGATCGCCATCTTCACATCGAGATACCCCTCGGGATCGAGGTCCACGTTCTGCACGTATCCGATCTGCACACCGGCGAGATAGACGGGCTGCCCGACTTTCAGCTGCTGCCCCCAGTCGAAGCGCGCGAACATCGGATACGACTTGGTCCAGCCGCGCCGCGCGAGATAGAGCGTGCCGACGATCCCCACAACCACCGCGATCGTGACGAAGATGCCGACGATGACTTCGTCCTTACGTTTCATGGCTTCAGGAGGGGCGCGAGATAGAGAGCGGTGAGCGCGTCGAGCAGGAGGATGATCACGGACGAGATGACGACGGTGCGGGCCGTGGACTTGCCCACGCCCTCGGCGCCGGCCTCGGCGGTGTAGCCCTCGTACGATCCGATGAGCGAGATCGCGCCGCCGAACAGCACCGCCTTGATGATCGCATAGTATACCTGGAACGGGATGAACGTGAGGTGCAGCCCGGTCGTGAAATCGTGCATCGTGACCTGGGTGAACGCGATGACCATCGCACCGCCCGCGGCGATGCCGGTCCCGATCGCCAGGATCGTGACGAGGGGCACCATCGTGATGCCGGCGATGAAACGCGGCACCACGAGATACGCCACCGGATCGTACGCGAGCGTCTCGAGCGCATCGATCTGCTCGGTCACGCGCATCGTGCCGATCTCCGCGGTCATGCGCGCGCCCACGCGGCCGGCGAGCACGAGCGCGGTGATCAGCGGGCCCAGCTCGAGCACGATCGACTGGCGCACGATCCAGCCCACCGCCGAGAGTTGCGCGCCGGGGAAGAGCTGGTACACCGTCTGGTAGCCGGTGACGGCGCCGATGAACGCGGCCACGGTGCCGGCGAGCGGCATCGAGTCCACACCCACGTTCTTCATCTGCTTCACGGTGAGCGGCAGCCAGGTGCGCGGCTCCGTGAATAGCCCGCGCAGCATCTCCACCGCGAAGAGCACGCGGCTGCCGATCTGCCCGAACAGCAGCGCCGCCCAATGCGACATCTGCCGGAAGAAGACGATCGCCGCGCGCTGGGGCACGGGGAACGTGTGCGTCGGGCGCCGCGTGGCCGCGTCGGTCACGTGCGCACCTTGCTGAGCAGTACCGCGCCCACGATGCCGAAGAGCAGGCTCGGGAGCCATGCGGCGAGATACGGCGGGATCACGCCCCCCTGGCCCACGGCCTTCATGATCTGGATCAGGATCAGGAAGATGATCGTGGTCGCGAGGCTGATGCCGATCCCCATCGCGAAGCCGCCGCGCTGCGTGCTCGTCGCGAGCGGCGCGCCGAAGAGCGCGATGATGAGGCACGTCACCGGCAGCGCGAGCTTGAGCGAGAGCTCCACCTTCAGCTCGTTCACATTCGCACCGGAGCGCTCGCCGGAAATGATGTAACGGCGCAGTTCGCCGAAGCGCATGTCGTCGGGGCTGCGCGGGAGCGCCGTCAGCTCCACCGGCGCCTCCACGAACTTCGCGTCACGGAGGCTGTCGAACGCGAACGCGAGATCGCGCGACGAGTCCGGCACGATGTGCATCGTGCCGCCCAGGAGCGTCCAGCGCTTCGCGGTGGAGTCCCACACCGCGGTGCGGGCGGCGATCAGGATGGTCGGATAGTCGATGCTCACGCCCTTCCGTTCGATCTCCAGCATGTCGATCTGGTGCTGCTCGATCGTGAGGTTCCCGATCTTGTAGACGCGCCCCTCGGTGGCGGCGTACGCGAAGTTGAAGCGGTTCTGCCCGGGACGGTACTTGTGCTCCTCGAGGATCTCGTCGCGCCGCGCGTTGGTCACCGGCACCAGCTCGCCCAGCCCGAAGGCGAGCGCCATCACGCCCACCGCCGCCACGAAGATCGGCGCCACCATGCGGTGGAAGCTGATCCCGTTCGCCTTCGCCGCCGAGATCTCCCAATGGCGCGTGAACCCCCCGATGGAGAAGACGGTGCCGAAGAGCACCGCCACCGGGAGCACGAGGAACATCGAGTCGGGGATCCAATAGATGTAGCTGAGCGCGATCTGCTTGAGCGTCAGATGGCGGTTCAGGTACTTCTCCATGTGGTCCACGAGATCGATGATGATCACGAGGAGCGGGAATCCCAGCGCGAGGCGAATGAAGATCTTCCAGAACTCGGCCATGACGTACCGGTCGAGCGGGCCAATGCGCGAGAGGAGCTTCACGTCGTGGGGCCCACGGCGGGCCGTGCGCCGAGTCGCCGCGCGGCGATCCAGTTCTTCGCGGTCTCGAGCAGCTCGCTGAAGTCGCCGCCGCGCGCGGTGGATCCGGAGCGCTGCACCTTGTACATGAAGTACACCCCGGCCGCCGTGAAGATGACGTTCGCCATCCACATCCCCCAGAACGGCGTGAGCTTCAGGCGGTTCGCCGTGGCCTCGCCGGCGACGAGGCCAATGTAGTATATGGCGAAGACGACGATGCTGATCCCGAGCACCATCCCGATCCCGCCGCGCGGGAAACGCAGCCCCACTGGCGCGCCGAAGAGCACGAACACCGCGCAGGCCGCCGCGAGCGCGAACTTCTTCTGGATCTCCACGGCGTAGCGGCTGGCGGTGGTCCGCGAATCGCTCACGCGCGCCTTCGCGATCTGGAGCCGCGCGAGCGTCTGCACGAACGACTGCGCGCCGGCGGTGCCAGTGGCCGCCGGCCCCTGCGGATCGAGCACCACGAGCGGCGCATTGCCGGCAGCGGGGCGCGGAGGCATCGGGCGCTGCGCCGGCACCACCGGCCGGCCGAAGGGCGCCAATGCCGGACCGCCCGCCGAGGGCGGGACGTGTGGCGACGCTCCCAGCATCGCACGGGGCCCGACGGGTGACCTGGTCACCGGCACGGGCCTCCGGACGGCCGGCGTCGCACTCACGACGGCCGGCGGCGTCGATGCGGGGGGCGGCAGGGCCGGTGGCACCGGCGGCGGCGGTGGCACGGGCTCCGATGCTTCGCTCGTGTCGGGCGCGGGCGAGATCCGCTTCACGAGACGGCAGTACAGCGATCCCAGCGTCCGCAGTTCCGTGCGCGGCGGCGTCGGCTCCATCCGCGGATGCTCGCCGGTCGCGGCGAAGTGCACCGCCATGAGCATCGTCCCCGCGACCTCGGAGCGCGCCACCGCCTCGTCGTGGCGCGCCTTCTGGTACATCGAATCCATCTCGCACACCGACATCTCGCGCTCGGACTTGTACGTGTCCTTCGACGTCTCCTCGAACTTGTTGCCCACATTGCGCACGCGCACGAGGTCGGTCTTGAAGTACAGGCGCTCCAGCTCGCCCATGTTGAGCTGCGGGATCTGCTGCATGTAGCCGTCGTGCAGCGTCAGCACGAGGTCGCGCTGGTCGGGCGTGAGTCCCATCGAGCCGCTGTCGGCGTAGATCGTCTTCCGGCGCGTGGGGTCATCGAAGTTGAAGATCGTGACCTCGGTCATCGCGTTCGACGCTTCGTCCAGCCGCCCCGCCCGCAGGAAGAGGCGCCCCGGCATCACCTCGTTGATCACCTGCGCGCGCAGCGCGAACGTCGGCTTCTTGCGCGCGATGTCCGTCTGCAGCGAGCGCAGCCGGTGGTTCGCGCGCGGGAGCACCTGGTCGTTGAACAGCAGGTTCGCGAGGGCGAGGATGATCCCCGCCACGAGCACCGGCTGCACGAAGCGGATCATCGACACGCCGCTCGCGCGCATCGCGGTCACCTCGTTCTCCGCCGAGAGCCGGCTGAACGCGTACAGCACGGCGACGAGCACCGCCATCGGCAGCGTCATCGCCACGATGAACGGCAGCGTGAGCAGGAAGAACTCGCCGATCACTCCCCACGACAGTCCTTTCCCCACCAGGTTGCCGAACTGCTTGGCCACCTGGTTGAGCAGCAGGAGCGTCGTGAGCGCGGACAGCGCGAACACGAGCGGCCCGAGGTGCTCTTTGAGGACGTAACGGGTGAGGATGCGCATGGACGTTGCGGAATCTATGGCTTGCCGAGCCAGGGAGCTAATCAAAGGGGCGTGAGGCGTGAGCCGTGCGTCGTGAATTGCATAACAAATAATGAACGGCGCCTGCTGAACGATTACATTCCCTCGAACCTCCACGGAGTTCCAATCGGTGCGGCGTTACGCGATCCTCCTCTTGAGTCTGGCCTTGGCGTGCAGGAACGACGCCCCCCGCACCCCGTTCAACGGCGCGGCCGCGCTCGGCTACGTGAAGACCCAGCTCGACTTCGGCCCGCGCATTCCCGGCTCGCCCGGGCACAAGCAGACCGGCGACTGGATCGTCGAACGCATGCGCCCGCTCGCCGACACGGTGATCGAACAGCGCTGGACCCACGTCACGGTGAAGGGCGACACGCTCCCCCTGCGCAACATTCTCGCACGCTTCCGCCCGCATGAATCGCAGCGCGTGCTCTTCATCACGCACTGGGACACGCGCCCCGTCTCCGACCAGGCGGCCGACCCCGCGCAGCGCACGCTCCCGATGCCCGGCGCGAACGACGGCGCCTCCGGCGTCGCGATGTTCATCGCGCTCGCCGAGGCCCTCAAGAAGACGCCCCCCGATGTCGGCGTCGACCTGCTCTTCGTGGACGGCGAGGACTACGGCTCCTTCGAGGACGGCAAGGACGTGCTCCTCGGCTCGAAGTACTTCGCCAAGCACCTCCCCGACTCGGGCTACGCGCCGCTCTACGGCGTGCTCTGGGACATGATCGGCAAGAAGAACACGCGCTTCCCTGAGGAGGCGTTCTCGGTGCAGCGCGCGCCCGAGGTGGTCGCGCTCGTGTGGAAGCGCGCCGCCGACCTCGGCTACAAGGGCACCTTCGTGCCCGTTGGCGGCGGCGCCGTCACCGACGACCACCTGCCGCTCCAGGAGGCCGGCCTGCACGTGATCGATGTGCTCGACATGGACTACCCGGAGCACCACACGCCGCAGGACACCTTCGACAAGGTGTCGCAGCGAAGTCTGCAGATCTCAGGCGACGTCGCCTACTCCCTGGTGCACGAGTAGCGCGACGGTTCAATGCGGCGTGTGATGTTCCGGTGATGGTCCGCGGCGCGGCGCGTGTCATGTTCGCCCATGCCGACCCCCACCGAGAAACGCGCCCTCACCTTCTTCGCCGGAGTCATCCTCCTTGGCGCCGCCGCGCGGGTGCTCGGCGCCTCCGGCAACGCTCCGCCGCCTGACTCCGCGTCGCGGCTGGAGCTCCACCGCCAGATCGAAGCCGTGGACAGTGCGCGGAAGAGCGGGGGCGGCAAGCGAAACCGCCGCCGGCGCGCCGGCGCCGACACCGCCGGTCCGCGCCCCGTGTCCGGCGGGAGCGTCTGGACCGCGGAGAGCACGCCGCCGCGGGTCTACTACGCGCGGGTGCGCCCGCGGCGCGGCGCCGGCCGTCCGGCGTCGGACAGCCTCGGCGCCGGTCTTGCCCCGGCCGATCCCATTCCGCCCGTCCGAGTGGACATGGACGTCGCATCGGCCGCCGAGATCGAGGGGCTGCCGCGCATCGGACCCACCCTCGCCCAGCGGATCGTCGCCGATCGCGCGGCGAACGGGCCCTTCGGCACACTCGAGGAACTCGGCCGGGTGAAGGGGATCGGTCCGGCCATCGCGCGTACCATAGCGCCGTACGTGACCTTCACCCTCACACCGCGTCCATCCAACGAGAGCGAAGGGGCCTCCGGCGCAGCCGGCGGCCGCGGTCGGCGCTTGCGCAAGCCGCGCTCTCCATGACAGAATATCGGCCTGCACGCAGCCCGGTCCTTGGCCGGGGGGCGACCAGCGACCCGCCGTTCCACTCTTCCGAGCACCAATGGCCGCTCAAGCAGTCGCCACTGGAATGAAGATCGGTGAGCTCCTCCTGAAGGAGGGGCTCATCAATCAACAGGCGCTCGACAAGGCTCTCCAGGAACAGAAGCAGGGCGGATACCGCGTCGGCTACAACCTCGTGAAGCTCGGATTCGTGAACGAGATGGAACTCACGCGCATGCTGGCCCGCCAGTACCGCGATGCCGGCGGTGGACCTGCCGAAGTTCGAGGTCGATCCCAGCGATCGCGAAGCTGATCCCGCCGATCTGGCGACCAGCGCACCTGGTGCTGCCGCTCAAGCGCGACGGCCGCACGCTGACCGTGGCGATGGCCGATCCGACGAACCTCGGCGTCATCGACGACCTCAAGTTCATCACGCGCTACGACATCTTCCCGGTCATCGCGGGCGAGTACACGCTGCGCAACGACGATCGACAAGCACTACGAGCAGTACCGAGGGTGACGCCCTGGCGAACATCCTCGAGGACATGGAGGATCCGAGGGCGACGTCGAGGTCGTCGAGGAGAAGGAAGAGGAGGCCGAACGCCGCCGCACTCGCCGCGGCGATCGACGACGCGCCGGTGGTGAAGCTCATCAACGCGATCCTGACCGACGCCGTGAAGCGCGGCGCGTCGGACATCCACTTCGAATGCTTCGAGCACGAGATGCGGGTGCGCTACCGCATCGACGGCGCGCTCAGGAGGTCATGAAGCCGCCGATGAAGATGAAGGCGGCGCTGATCTCGCGCTTCAAGATCATGTCGCAAGCTCAACATCGCCGAGCGCCGCGTGCCGCAGGACGGCCGCATCAAGCTGAAGATGGGCAAGAAGGTCATCGACTACCGCGTCTCCACGCTGCCGACGCTGTTCGGCGAGAAGGTCGTGCTCCGGATCCTCGACAAGGGGAACCTGACGCTCGACCTCGAGAAGTTCGGCATCGAGCCGCGCGCCGAGGCCGGATCTGATGGAGGCGATCTCCAACCCGTACGGCATGGTGCTGGTCACCGGGCCCACGGGCTCGGGCAAGACGACGACGCTGTACTCGGCGCTGTCGAAGGTGAACAACATCGACGTCAACATCATGACCGCCGAGGATCCCGTGGAGTACAACCTCTTCGGGATCAACCAGGTGCTGGTGCGCACCGAGATCGGCATGACCTTCGCGGCGGCGCTGAAGGCGTTTCTGCGGCAGGACCCGAACATCATCATGGTCGGCGAGATCCGCGACCTGGAAACGGGCGGCATCGCGATCAAGGCCGCGCTCACCGGCCACCTCGTGCTCTAGCACGCTGCACACGAACTCGGCGGCCGGAAACGGTGACGCGACTGCATGGACATGGGGCTCGAGCCGTTCAACGTGGCGAGCGCGCTCAACCTCGTGCTGGCGCAGCGACTCGTGCGCCGGATCTGCAGGACCTGCAAGGCGAAGTACGAGCCCGACGACGTGGAGCTGGCAGGCCGCGCATGGTCAAGCACGACACGACCTTCGGCGACATGCGCTTCACGGAAGAGGCGATGCAGAACGCCAAGCGCACGGCGACCAAGGAGGCCGCGCCGATCGTCAAGGACCTCTCGCTCGAGACCAAGATCGGCGAGATGCCGTTCTTCAAGGGGCAACGGCTGCGAGACCTGCGGGCAGCGGGGCTCAAGGGCCGCCAGGGCCTCTACGAGGTCATGTTCATGACCCCGCACCTGCGCAAGCTGATCCTCCAGAACGTCGGCGCCGCCGAGATCCGCGACGCGGCCGTGCGAGGACGGCATGCTCACGCTGCGCATGGACGGCTGGCTCAAGATCCTCGAAGGGGATCACCACGCTGGAGCAGGTGATCCGCGAACCGCGGCCTCATAGCGACCACCGGGCTGGTGCGCGGTACCCGGCAATGTCCGTGCCCGGGCCGGCGGACGAATCGATTCCGACGCGGACGGGCGACGTAGGCGTCGCTCCTACCAGGCGCCCTCGATTGTCGTGCCGTGATCCCGCGCCCGTCCCGAATACCGGTCTAACGCCGTGCACGGAGCTCCAACTGATCTCGCCTCATGACTGCTCCAACTACTCCCGCGCCCACCGCAGCTCCGGCGCCAATCTCCGGCCAGCTGCTCGAGGAAATGATCGAGCGGGACGCCTCCGACCTGCACATCACGGCCGGCGAGCGCCCCAAGCTGCGCGTCGATGGCGACATCACCAATTCGACCAACGAGCAGGTGCTCACGCCCAAGGACACGCTGCAGCTCGCGTACTCGGTCCTCACCGAGAACCAGAAGAAGCGCTTCGAGATCGAGGACGAGCTCGACTTCTCGTTCGGCATCCAGAACCTGGCGCGCTTCCGCGGCAACTGCTTCAAGCAGCGCGGCTGCGTGTCGCTGGTGATCCGGCAGATCCCGTTCAACGATCAAGACCTTCGAGCGAGCTGGGGCTCTCCCCGGCGGTGGCGAAGCTGGCCGAGAAGCCGCGCGGCCTGGTGCTGGTGACCGGTCCCACCGGCTCGGGCAAGTCGCACGACGCTGGCCGCGATGATCGACAAGATCAACCGCGAGCGCAAGGGGCACATCATCACGGTGGAGGACCCGATCGAGTTCATCCACCGCCACCAGAGCTGCATCGTCAACCAGCGCGAGGTCGGCACCGACACGAAGTGCTTCGCCAGCGCGCTCAAGTACGCGCTGCGCGAGGACCCCGACGTGATGCTGATCGGCGAAATGCGCGACCTGGAGACGATCTCAGGCCGCGCTGACGATCGCGGAGACCGGCCACCTCGCCTTCGCGACGCTGCACACGAACTCGGCGGCCGAGGCGATCAACCGCATGATCGACGTCTTCCCGGCGCACCAGCAGTCGCAGGTGCGGCCGCAGCTCGCGTTCGTGCTCGAGGGGATCGTCACGCAGACGCTGCTGCCGCGACGCCAAGGGGCGCGGCCGCGTGATGGCGGCCGAGATCCTCGTCGTCACGCCGGCGATCCGCGCGCTGATCCGCGACGACAAGGTCCACCAGATCTATTCCTCGATGCAGTCGGGGAAGAAGTACGGCATGCAGACGCTGAACGACGCGCTGTACCAGCTGTACATGGCGCGCGAGGTCGTGCGGGAGGAATGCCTGCGCGTGTCGAGCGACCCGAACGAGTTCCTCCGCATGATCGGTGAAGGCCCGATGGATGAGAGCACGGACCCGCTGCAGGCGCCCAGCCGTGAATCACGGATGGCCGGCGCCGGCGGCAAGCGCTAACGCCCGGGACTGAGGAAATAGAATGCCGACCTTCACTTACACCGCGCGCACGCTCAGTGGCGAGCTCAAGACCGCGACCATCGACGGGACCTCGCGCGACGACGTCGTCGCGCAGCTCCGCCGCCAGCAGCTGATCGTCGTCAAGGTCGACGAGGAGCCGAAGAAGAAACCGGGGCGGCGAAGATCAAGACGCGGGACATCGTCATCTTCACGCGCCAGTTCTCGACGATGATCAACTCGGGCCTGCCGCTCGTGCAGGCGCTCGACATCCTGGGCAAGCAGAGCGAGAACAAGGCGCTGCAGGAAGTGACCAAGCAGGTGGTGTACGACGTGGAGTCGGGGCACACCGTGGCCGATGCGCTGCGGAAGCATCCCAAGGCGTTCACCGATCTGTACGTCAACATGGTCGCGGCCGGCGAGGCCGGCGGTATTCTCGACACCATCCTGATGCGTCTCGCGACGTTCATGGAGAAGAACGACGCCCTGATCCGCAAGGTGAAGGGCGCCATGATCTACTCCGCCGTCATCATGAGCGTCGCGGCGATCGCGATCGTCGTGCTGCTCGATCTTCGTCATCCCGGTGTTCGAGAACATGTTCGCGACCGTGAACCTGGCGCTGCCGCTCCCGACGCGCGTCGTGATCGGGCTCTCGGGATTCCTGAAGGGCTACTGGTGGGCGTTCTGATCGGCGGCTTACGGACTCGTCTGGGCCGTGCGGCGCTGGTACAACGACGCCCGGTCGGACAGCTCAAGCTCGACACGGTGCTGCTCCACATGCCGGTGCTCGGCGACGTGCTGCGCAAGTCGGCCGTGTCGCGCTTCACGCGCACGCTCGGCACGCTGATCAGCTCGGGCGTCAGCATCCTGGACGGCCTCGAGATCACGGCCAAGACGGCCGGCAACCGCGTCATTCACGACGCGATCATGTCGAGCCGCGCGTCGATCGCCGGCGGCGATACGATCTCCGCGCCGCTCCAGAAGTCGAAGGTCTTCCCGCCGATGGTGATCTCGATGATCGCCGTCGGTGAGCAGACCGGCGGACTGGACGAAATGCTCACGAAGATCGCCGACTTCTACGACGAGGAAGTCGACGCCGCCGTCGGTGGCCTGCTCTCCCTGATGGAGCCGGTCATGATCGTGTTCCTCGGCGTGGTCGTCGGCGGCATGGTCGTCGCCATGTACCTGCCGATCTTCGACATGATCAACGCGGTGCAGTAACCACTCGGGAGTCGGGAGTCGGGAATCGAGAGCGCGCGGGGCGAGAGCCTCGCGCGCTCTTCGCATCTGGCACCATGACCTGCGACTGGGCATCATTGGGGGATGCACCGCAACGTTCGGTCGACGTCCGCGTATATCCGGAAGGATTCCCGGAGCCGCGCCACGAGACGTGGGTGGCAGTACAACCCAATGTCTCGGAGCGACACGTCCCGTTGGACCCTTCTGCGACCGACCACCTACGCCGTGCCGCCACGGCGCCCGCAGCGGTGACCCGATCCCTTCGCACGCTGACCGGCGCGGCGCTCATCGCGCTCGCCGCCATCCGTTCCCCCGCGCAGGCCGCCGACACGGCGCTCCGCCCCGTCTCCCGCTCGGATGCGGTGGCCGAAGCGTTGGCCAACGGCACGCGCTATAAGCTGGCGCTCGCCGACACCACGGCCGCGCGGGGCGCCGTCGACGCCGCGGCGGCGTACCCGAACCCGGCGCTCGCGGCCGGATACTCGAAGGCCACGCCGCAGTACCACGTCTCGCTCGACCAGCCCATTGAGTACCCGGGACTGCGCAGCGCGCGCGAGGACGCCGCGCGCGAGCTGCAGCGCGGCGCGCACTATCGCTTCGTGCTGGAGCGCGCGTCGCTCCAGGTGGAGGCCGACACGATGTACACCACCGCGCTCGCGGCCCTCGGCCACGCGCGCCTTTCGGCGGTGACCGCCCGCGCGGCCGACAGTCTGTTCACGCTCGCGAAGGTCCGCCGGGACGCGGGCGACGCGAGCGATCTCGAAGTGGAGCTCGCGTCGGTGAACGCACTGCAGGCGGCGAATGCGAGCACGAACGACTCGATCGCCGCCGTCGCCGCCACACTCGAATTGCAGCGCGTCATGGGGATCGCCGCCGAGCGCGAGCGCATCGCGCTCACCGACTCGCTCCTGCCGGTCGTGCCGCCGCCTCCCGCGGCCCCGCTCCCCGGCGCCGGCGCCGCGCCGCCGCTCGTGGTGGCCGCCGCCGAGGCGAACGCGCTGGCGGCCTCGCACGTGCTGTCGGTGGAGCAGAACAGCGTGTTCAGCACGCCGTCGGTCACGCTCGGCATCGACACGCACGATCCGAGCGGCGCCGAGCCCGGCCTGCTGCCGGTGTTCGGCATCTCGCTGCCGCTGCCCCTCTGGAGCCGCCGCACGGGGGAGATCGGGCTCGCGCAGGCCGGCGTCTATCGTGCGCAAGCCGAGCTCGCCGAGGCGCGGCGCGAGAGCAATGCCGCCATCGCCCGCGCGCGGCGCGATCTCGCGGCCGCCATCGCGCGCGTCGCGCGCGATGGCAACGTACTGGCGAGTGCGCGGCGCGTGGCGAGCATGTCGCTCACCGCGTACGCGGAGGGCGCGGCCGGCATCCCCACCGTGCTCGAAGCGCAGCGCACCGCGCGCGACGCCGTGGCACATTACCTGGACGATCTCGCGGCCGCGCAGATCGCGTTCGAGCTGCTCACCCTGCACACGATGCCCGCCCAGTGAACCTTCGCGCACTGCCTCTCTTGCTCGCGGCCGCGGCCGCCGGGTGCTCGCACGCCGACGAGGCGCAACATGCGCCGGTGGTGGCCGTGCACACCGCCGCCGCCGTGTCGGCGCCCTTCGCGCACGTCATCGGCTCGCTCGGCACGGTGGCGCCGCGCGCCGGACGCTACGCGGAACTCTCGGCGCCGGCGCCCACGCGCGTGGCGCAGATCTTCGTCGCCGCCGGCCAGCCGGTGGCCGCCGGCGCACCGCTCGTCGAATTCGAGCGCGCACCCTTCGACGCCGCCGCGCAGAGCGCCCAGAGCCGCCGCTGACGCGCCCAGAACGGCTACGACCGCGCGGTGCGGCTCACCGGGGCCGGCGTTCTCCCGAGGAAGGATGTGGATCACGCCGCCGCCGACCTCGCGCAGGCGCAGGCGGCGCTGGTGAGCGCGCCGCGCGCGCTCGAGCTGGCCACGCTCCGCGCGCCGATCGCCGGCGTCGTCACGCGCATGACCGCGGTGCTCGGCGCGCCGGTGGACGCGGCGCAGGTCGTGGTCGCGGTGGCCGATCCGTCGGCGCTCGATCTGCTCTTCGCCGTGTCGCCGGCCGACGCCGCGGTGATCCGCCCCGGCGCGGCGGTGCAGCTCTTCGCGGGCGAGGACTCGCGCGGCGAGCCGCTGGGCGCCGCGCAGGTGACCGACGTCGGCGCGACCGTCGATTCCGCGGCGCGCTCCGTGACCGTGCGCGCGCGCGCGACCGGCACGCACCGCGCGCTGCGCATCGGCGAGACGGTGTTCGGGCGCATCACCACCAGCGTCCAGTCGGGCGCCGTGGTGATCCCCGCCGAGGCGCTCGTGCCCGAGGGCGAGGGCTACCGCGTGTTCGTCGTGGACGCCGGCAACGTCGCGCACGCGCGCGCGGTGACGGTGGGCGGCCGCGATGAGGGGCGCGGAGATCCTCTCGGGGCTCACGGCCGGCGAGATGGTCGTGACCGACGGCGCGTACGGCGTCGAGGACAGCGCGCACGTGGTGCCCGCCCGCGACAGCGCGCCGGCCCGCCGTGAACCTGTTCGACGTGCTGTCCGCCCAGCGGCGGTTCGTCTATCTCGTGGTGGCGACTGCCAGCGCGGCCGGCATCTGGTCGGCCACGCAGCTGCCGTCGGCGATCTACCCGGAGCTGACGTTCCCGCGCGTCACGATCGTGGCGCAGGGCTCGGCGCTCGGCGCGCGCCAGGTGGTGTTCGCGTCACGCGGCCGATCGAGGAGGCGGTGAGCGTCGTGCCGGGCGTCGATCCGCGTGCACTCGCGCTCGATCCGCGGCTCGAGCGAGATCTCGGTCTACGTTCTCGCCGAACACCGACATGGTCTACGCGCTGCAGCAGGTGCAGGCGCGCGTCAACCAGGTCGCGGCCCGATCTCCCGCCTGGGCCTCGACGATCGAGGTCGAGCGCCTGACGCCGTCGCTCTTCCCGATCCTCTCGTACAATCTCGAAGGCGGCGACCCGGCGACGCTGTACGACATCGCGCGCTACCAGATCAAGCCCGTGCTCGTCGCGCGTGCCCGGCGTGGGGCGCGTCGACGTGCAGGGCACCGACGTGCGGGAGATCGAGGTCATCGCCGACCCGGCGCGGCTCGCCGTCGCTCGGGCTGACCTACGACGACCTCGCCAGCGGCGATCCAGCAGGCGATCGCGGTCGACGCCGTCGGGCGGGTCGCCGCAGGACTACAAGCAGTATCTGATCGTGACCGACCAGGAAGCGCACACCCCCGAGGACATCGGCGAACGTCGTCATCGCCAACGGCGCGTGCGCGTGCGCGACCTGGCCACGCGTCATGCTCGGCACCGAGGACCACGTGCGCATCATCGCCGGCGACGGCAAGCCGGCCGCGCTGCTCAACATCACGCGCCAGATCGGCGGCAACACGGTCGCGATCGCCGACAGCGTCGCAGCGCGATGGCGGCGCTGGCGCCGACGCTGCCGCCGGGCGTGCACCTCAAGCCGCTCTACGACCAGGCGTCGCTGGTGCGCGACGCGGTGCAGTCGGTGCGCGACGCGATGCTCATCGGCGCGGTGCTCGCGGTCATCATCCTGCTTGCTCTTCCTGCGCCATGCGCCGCATCACCGCGATCAGCGCGACGTCGATCCCGCTCACGCTCGTGATCACCGTGCTTCGTGATGCGCCTGGTCGGCCAGACGTTCAATCTGATGACGCTCGGCGCGATGGCCATCGCGATCGGGCTGGTGATCGACGACGCCGTCGTGATCACCGAGAACATCGCGCGCCACCTTCGCCTCACGCGCGATCGCCACGCGGCGATCCGCGAGGCGGTGCAGGAGCTGATCTGGCCGGTGACGACCTCGACGATCACGACGGTGGTGGTCTTCCTGCCGCTCGGCCTGCTCGAGGGGGTCGTGGGCCAGTTCTTCACCGCCCTCGTCGCTCACGCTCACGATCGCCGTGCTGGTGTCGCTGGTGCTCGCGCTCACGATCATCCCGCTGCTCAGCGCGCAGTTCGTCTCCGACGCACGACGCGGAGGCGAGCGGGCCGCAGGCGCGGCGTGCTCGCCGCGTCGGGCGCGCGCTCGATGGACTGTCCGCGACGCTACGAGCGAGCGCTCGCTGGACGCGGTGCTGCACCACCCGCGCCGCGTCGTCGGCGGCCGCGCTCGGCTGGTGGCTGGGTGGCGTGCGTCGCCTACCGGTTCGTGGGCACCGGCGTTCCTGCCGGAGATGGACGAGGGGGCGTTCGTGCTCGACTACTGGAGCGCCGGGCGGCACGTCGCTCGCCGAGACGCGACCGCGAGGTGCACACCGTCGGAGCAGATCCTCGCGGCGACCCCGGAGATCGACCGGCACGTCGCGGCGCACGGGCGCCGAGCTCGGCCTGTTCGCGACCGAGCAGAATCGCGGCGACATGGTGGCGCGCCTCAAGCCGCGAGCCGAGCGCGACCGCGTCCATCTTCGAGGTGATCGACGACGTGCGCGCGAAGGTCGACGGCGGCGGTGCCGCGCCTGCACGTCGAGTTCGTGCAGATCCTCTCGGACGTGATCAACGACCTCGCCGGCGCGGCGAAGCCGGTCGAGATCAAGCTGTTCGGCGCCAGATCTCGACGCGCTCGAGGCGTACGCCGGGCGCTGGTGCGCCGACGCTCGGCAAGGTGGACGGCGCTGGAGGATCTCTACGACGGCGTCAGCGAGCCGGCGGCGGAGATGCTGCTGCAAGGTCGACGCGCGCGGAGGCGGCCGGATCGGGCTGACGCCGGAGCAGGTGAGCGGCGAGGTGAGCGGCGCGCTGCTCGGCGTCGAACGCCGGCGAGGTTCGCCTCGACGATCGCGTCGATCGACGTGCGCGTGCGCGCGCCGGATTCCGTGCGCTTCGACCCGCTGCGGCTCGGCGCGCTGCCCGTGTTCTGCCGCGCATCGCGGCAGTGCCACGCTCTCGGCGCTCGCGACCTTCAGCCGGTGGAGACGCGTGCCGAGCTGACACGCGAGAACCAGCAGCAGATGATCGCCATGACGGCCGACGTCGAGCGGCCGCTCGCTGGGCGCAGCGTGATGGACGACGTGAAGCGCGGTGCTGGCCGCGAATCCGCCGCCGACGGGCATCCGCCTCGAGCTCGGCGGGCAGTACGCGAGCCAGCAGGATGCGTTCCGCGGCGCTGCTGATGGTGCTCGCGCTCGCCGCGGTGAGCGTCATGGCGGTGATGGTGCTGCAGTTCGAGTCGTTCGTCGAGCCGCTGGTCGTGCTGCTCGCCGCGCCGCGTCTCGTTCGTCGGGGCGGTGGTGCTGCTGCTCGTGACCGGCACGCGCGCTCAACGTCTCCAGTCGTTCATGGGGCTGATCCTGCTGGTGGGGCTGATCGTCAAGAACGGCATCATCCTGCTCGACTTCACGCGACGGCGCATGCGGTTCGACGGGGTGCCGCTCGAGCACGGCGATCCGCGAGGCGGCGCGCGTGCGGCTCCGGCCGATCCTGATGACGACGCTGTGCACGCTGTTCGGGCTGCTGCCGCTCGCGCTCGGCCTGGGCGCCGGGCAGCGAGCTGCAGCGGCCGCTCGCGCTGGCGGTGATCGGCGGGCTCGCGCTCTCGACGCCGATCACGTTGTTCGTCGTGCCCACCCTGCTCGTGGCGATCCGCGGGCGGGATTTCACTCTCAGCAGGAGCTCCAGATGAAGACTTTCCTGGCCCTGGCGGCCGTTGCGGCGATCGCTCTCGCGTCGCCGAACTACCACGTGGTGCGCAAGCTGGCCGTGGGCGGCGACGGCGGATGGGATTATCTCACCGTCGACACCGTGAACCACAAGCTGTACGTATCGCGCGGCACGCACGTGATGATCATCGACACCGACAACGAGAAGGTCGTCGGCGACATCCCCGATACGATGGGCGTGCACGGCATCGCGATCGCGAACGACCTGAACCGCGGCTACACGAGCAACGGACGTGACTCGAGCGTCACGATCTTCGACCTCAAGACGTTCTCGGTGATCGCGAACGTGAAGGTCGGGCAGCGCAACCCCGACGCGATCCTGTACGAGCCCACCACGAAGCGCGTGTTCACCTTCAACGGCGGCAGCTCGAACGCCACCGCGCTCGACGCGGTGACGGGCGCCGTGATCGGCACCGTGCCGCTCACGGGGAAGCCCGAGTTCGCGCAGCATGATGGCAAGGGCACCGTGTTCGTGAACATCGAGAACAAGGATGGCGCGGTCACGGCCATCAACGCGAAGACGCTCGTCGCGCAGGCACCCTGGATGATGGCCGGCTGCGAGGAGCCGAGCGGCCTCGCGATCGACCGCGGCCACGGCGTGCTCTTCTCGACGTGCGGCAACAAGGTGATGGCGATCACGGACGACAAGACCGGGAAGCAGATCGCGACCGTCCCGATCGGCCAGGGCGTGGATGCCGGCGCGTTCGATGCGGGCACGCAGCTCGCGTTCGCGTCGAACGGTGAGGGCACGATCACGGTCGTGAAGTCCACGGGCCCGGGCGCCTACGCCGTGGCCGCCACGGTGCCGACGCAGGCCCGCGCCCGCACCATGGCGCTCGATGAACGCACGCACCGGATCTACACGGTGACGGCTGATTTCGGGGCGGCGCCGGCGCCCACGGCGGATAACCCGCGCCCGCGGCCGCCAATAATGCCCGGGTCCTTCGTCGTGCTCGTGCTGGAGCCGTAGATCGCGGGTGACCGTGGTTCAGCAACGGCAACAAACTGCTTTGACAGGATTACAGGATTACGGGACCACAACGGGATGAACGGCCTGAGAATTCTCAGGCCGTTCATCCCGTTGTGGTCCCGTAATCCTGTAATCCTGTCAAAGCAGTTTGTCGCCGTTGCTCTACCCGCTCATTGCAACGTGAATACCGCCCGCGCGCCATCCATCTTGATCGATCCCTCCGTCAGAAAGACTCTCTCGGATTCGATCTTGTTCGCCGGCACGCTCAGCAGGTAGTCCAGGCATGCCTTGGCGCGCGCGGTCGCGAGGAGAATGCAGGTCGTCGGGCGAGATCACGATCGTCGCCAAGAGCCGCCGCTCCATCTCGGCGGCGGGGTAGGGCGGCGCGGCGCTCTTCGACTTCTTCGCGGCGGCCACTGCGCTGTCGGCCGGGAACGCGGCGTCGAACGCGGCGGTGAGCATCTTCGCGCGCTCGTCCACGGTGAGCATCACGCTGTCCACCGGCGGGGTGTTCGGGTCCTTCGCCTTGAGCGCGGTCCACTTCTTGAGCCGGAACTGCGCCTCCAGCTTCGCCGCCTTGAGCGCCGCCGGGTCGGCCACGGTGTCCACCGCGCCCGCGATCTCCAGTTTCAGCGCCGGCCGCTCATAGAGCGATTTCGCGAGCACGTCCATCTTCTTCACTTCCGACGCCGACAGCGTGGAACTTCCCTCGGCGAACTCGGCGTAACTCAAGTCCACGTTCGCGCCCGCGCCGAACATCCCGCCCAGCAGCTTGAAGGGCGACGTGATCAGCTTGGTCAGCACGTTCAGGATCGCCCGTCCGATCACGCGGCCGAAATGGAAATCCGGATCGTCCAGATTCCCCTCGATCGGCACGTCGAACACGATCTGCCCGTTGCGGTCGCGCATGATCGCGAAGCCGAGCTTCACCGGCATCTTCGTCGCCTCGGGACTGTTCGTTTGGTCGCCGAAGGTGAACTCGTCGAGGGTAAGCTTGTTCTCGGACTTGAGCTGGCGGCCCACCACCCGGTACTTCATCTCGACCTTCATCTTGCCCTTCGAGATCAGATAGCCGAGGTATTTCCCGGAATACGGGCCCACGGGGATCAGCTCCATCCCCTGCAGGTCCACCGTGAGGTCGCTGCCCTCCTTGTCGCTGAGCGGATTGAAGCTCCCGGTGATCTTCACGGGCGCCACGTTGTCGACGGACGCGGTCAGGTCGAGCGTGCCGGTGCCGAGCGAGTCGGAGGAGAGCCTGCCGGTCACGGCATTGATCTTGGTGACGCTGAAGGCCACCGCTGGCTGCAGCGACTTGTCGTCGAGCGCGATCGAGCCGTTCGTGATCTTGATGCGGCCGATGGAGGTCTTGGCGGCGGAACTGACTTGACTGCGTGAGCCGGCGCCGGACGCAGGGTGTGCGGCGACAGTCTTCGGTGGCGGCGGCGCCGAGTCGTGCGCCACGGTCGAATCCGCTCTCGCGCTGTCGCCGCCGGAGCGCGGGAAGATCGTGCTCATCGACGACCGGCCGTCCTCGGCGATCCGGAAGACGACCGACGGATCGTCGAGACGGATCTCCTTCATCGTGAGCTTGTTCGCCTTGTAGGCGTAGTCCACGCCGGTGAAACGGAGCGCCGAGAAGCTCAGGAAGGGCAGGCGGTCCTTGCCATCCACCGTCGCGAAGCGTTCGATGCGAAGATCGCCCTTGTACGTGAAATCCGGATGGAGCGAGTCGGCGATGTTGTACGTGATGCGCGCGTCGGTGGCGAGCCGGCCGTCGCTGATCACGAGGTTCATCGCCGGCTTGCCGTAGGGGTCGAACGGCCGCAGCGACACCGCGCGCGCGGACACCGCGAGGTCGCCCGTGTGCTTCCAGATCGCGATGCTGCCGTCGGCCTTGAGAGCGCCGTTCGGCGCCCACGTCGCGGTCGCGTGCAACGGCGACACGCGCGCCGAGTCGTTCGCGATGCTGTCGAACGTCACCGAGGCGTTCGTGATCGCGATGACCGCGGGCTTCGCCGTGGAGGAGTCGATGAAATTCACGGCGTAACTGTCCGCCGCGACGTGCGCGATGAGCCAGCGCCAGGGCGCGGGCGTTTTCGCGGGCGCTGACGCCTTCGCGAGCGCGGCGCCGGAGTCGCTGCGCATCACCATCAATCGCATCACGTTGATCGTGCTGTCCTTGTTCCGCAGCGCATTCAGCACACCGGCGCGCGACGTGATCTCGCCCACGTACGCCTTCCGCGCCAGCGCATCCACGCTCACGCGTCCCACCACCAGTTCGCGCACGCGCACCGCGGTGTCGGTGCGCCCGCGCTCCACGATCGCGAGGTCACCCACGCGCAGCTCGCCGCCGCTCATCTGCATCTTGCGCGCCTGTGGCGTGAAGTCGACGTCGTATTTCGCCTTGATCCCTGCGATGCCGCGCACGACATTGAATGCGACGGTCCGCTCGTAGAAGGGCCCGTACTTGGGCAGCTTGAGGCTGTCGAGCGAGAACTCGCCGGCGGAGCGCAGCGGGTCCGTCCCGAGAGTGCCCGCCCACGCGAACGACTCGCCGCTCTCGGTGCGCCCCGAGAACGAGTAGCGGCTGTTGTTGTCGCGGCGCGTCGCGAACGCCGCCAGGTCGATGCGCCAGGGGCCGATCGTCGTGGCGAAGGGCCGCCCGGTGGCGCTGTCCACCACGTCGAGCCGGGCGTCCACGATGTGCAGGGCGTCGATCGACACCACCGGCGCCGGCCCCGAGCTGGGCGCCGCCTTCATCGAGTCCACGATGTCCGTCACGTTCAGCGAGCCGTCGCGCCGGATCACCATGCGCCCATACGGCCGCACCAGCCGGACCTCCTTGAAATCGGCTTCGCGGCGCAGCACTGAGATCAGCTCGAAATTGATGTAGAACTCATCCCACGCGAACAGCATCGCGCCGTCCTTGTCCGCCACGCGCAGGCTGTCCACCGTCACCGAAAGCGAGAACGGATTCACTCTCACCGGCCCCACCGCGGCTGGGCGGTGCAGCGTGGCCGACACCTGGCGCGCCAGCTTCCCGCGCACGATCCCCGGGGCGATGAAGAAACCGGCGATGGCGTACACTGCCACGAGCGCGACGATGATGCCGATGATCCACGTGAGCCGCGGCGAGAGATTGATTCTCATCAGACAGAGTCTATTCGGAGCACCCGCCCGCGGCCAGCGGGAGCAACGGCAACACACTGCATTTGACAGGATGACAGGATGAACAGGATAACTGCTGATGACCGCTTGAGGCGGCCCCGCCTCAAGCGGTCATCAGCAGTTATCCTGTTCATCCTGTCATCCTGTCAAAGCAGTGTGTTGCCGTTGCTCCCGAGCCAGCCATGGGCCTCAGCAATGGAGTAACTTTCCGGACATGCCCCCCAAGCGCGCTGTCGTTCTCCTCTCCGGCGGACTCGATTCCGCCACGACGCTCGCCATCGCACGCGCCGAAGGCTATGAGACCGCACGCGCTCTCCTTCCGCTACGGCCAGCGGCACGCCGGCGAGCTCGAGTTCGCGGCGCGCCTCGCGAAGGTGCTTGGCGCCAAGCGGCACGTCGTCACCGAGATCGACCTGCGCGCCTTCGGCGGCTCCGCGCTCACCGCGGAGATCGCGGTGCCGAAGCACGAGCGCGCCGAGGAGATCGGCGGCGGGATCCCGGTCACCTACGTTCCAGCCCGAAACACGATCTTCCTGAGCTTCGCACTCGCCTTCGCGGAGGTGTCGGGCGCCGAGGACATCTTCATTGGCGTGAACGCGCTGGATTACTCGGGCTATCCCGATTGCCGGCCGGAGTACCTCGCGAGCTTCGAGCAGATGGCGAACCTCGCAACGCGCGCCGGCGTGGAGGGCGGCCACCTGCGCATCCACGCGCCGCTGCTCGATCTCACGAAATCGGAGATCATCAAGCGCGGGCTCGCGCTGGGCGTGGACTATTCGCTCACACGGAGCTGCTACGATCCGCGCGCCGATGGCGCGAGCTGCGGCCGATGCGACGCATGCCTGCTGCGGCTGCGCGGCTTCGAGCAGGCGGGCGCGAAGGACCCGATCCCGTACGCGAAGCCGTGACGTACACGGTGAAGGAGATCTACTGCACGCTGCAGGGCGAAGGCGCACAGACGGGCCACGCCGCCGTCTTCCTGCGCTTCGCGGGCTGCAATCTGTGGACCGGACGCGAAGCCGACCGTGCGGGCGCGGTGTGCACCTTCTGCGACACCGACTTCGTGGGCACGGACGGTCCGAACGGCGGGAAGTTCGAAAGCGGCGAGGCGCTCGCGGCGGCGGTGGAGGCGCAGTGGCCCGCGTCGTCGCCGGCAAACCGGCTGGTGGTGTGCACCGGCGGCGAGCCCACGCTGCAGCTCGACGCGCCGGCGGTGGACGCGCTGCACGCGCGCGGGTTCCGAGTGGCGATCGAGACCAACGGCACGCAGCCGCTGAAGGCGCCGGTGGATTGGGTGTGCGTGAGCCCCAAGGCGCAGGCGGCGCTCGTGCTGCGCGCGGGCGACGAGCTCAAGTTGGTCTATCCGCAGGAGACCGCGCCGCCGGATCGCTTCGAGAAACTGGACTTCGCGCATTTCTTCCTGCAGCCCATGGATGGGCCCGACCGCGAGCGGAACACGGCGCTCGCGATCCAGTATTGCCTGCAGCACCCGCGCTGGCGGCTGAGTGTCCAGACGCATAAACTGCTCGGTCTTCCCTAGCCGACCGCCGATGGAGATATTCAGAGAGTTCAGTTTCGAGGCGGCCCACCGGCTGCCGAACGTCCCCGACGGCCACAAGTGCGCGCGGCTCCACGGGCACTCGTTCTACGTGATCGTGCACGTGACGGGCCCGCTCGACGCGCGGCTCGGCTGGGTCATGGATTTCGCGGAAGTGAAAGCGGCCGCCGCGCCGCTGATCGATATGCTCGATCATCGTTACTTGAACGAGATCGACGGGCTCGACAATCCCACCAGCGAGCAGGTCGCGCGCTGGATCTGGGAGCGCCTCGCGCCGAAGCTGGCGGGCCTTTCCGCCATCACCGTGAAGGAGACGTGCACCTCGGGATGCACCTATCGCGGCGAACCATGATCCACCAGACGGGGAGAGCAGACATGCGGATCGTTCCTGTACGAACAGCGGGCGTGCTGGCGCGGGCGTTCTCGGTGGCGGCGGTGGCCGCGGTGATGGGCTGCAGTTCGCTCACCGTGAACACCGACTGGAACACCACCATCGACTTCACGCAGTACAAGACCTGGAACTTCAAGATCGACACCCTGCCGTACTCGACGTTCACGCAGGACCGGATCCGCAACGCGATCGCGGGCCAGATGATGAAGCACGGCGTGACCCGCGATACGCTCAACCCGCAGCTGCTCGTCATCTACCGGATTAATCTCAGCAGCCAGACGCAGGTGCAGACGGTGGGCTACGGCGGCTACGGCTACGGCCCGGCATGGGGCGGCTACGGCGGCTACTGGGGCGGTTACGGCGGGGGCGTGTCGACCACCACGGTGTCGCAGATCCCCCTGGGCGCGCTCACGCTCGCGATGGTGGACACGAAGCTCAACCAGCTCGTGTGGCGCGGGGAGGCGAACGCGCAGCTCAACGACAACCAGTCGAACGCGCAGCTCGTGCAGGACGCGATGACGCAGTTGTTCGCGCAATTCCCGCCGAAAGCGGGCGTGATGCCGAGCAGCACCCAGTTCTAGCGCCGGATCGGATGTGAACGGAGCGCGGCGGACTGGCCACACGGCGGTCCGCCGCGCACGTTTCATCGGCAACGGCGGGAACTAATCCCCCCGTCGGGCCGTATCTTCTTCAGCCTGCCGCACGACGCGGCCGCGCTCACCCCGTACAAGGATCGCCGATCGTGAATCTCACCACCCGCCGCACCCTCACCGCGCTGGCCACCGTGGCCACGTTCGCCGCGCTCGGCGCCTGCGCGAACTCGGTGGATGTGAACACCGACTGGAATCCGAACATCGATTTCAGCCAGTACAAGACGTTCGCTTTCCTCCCCGACACGGTGGACAAGGCGCTGCCGCCATTCGCGAATGACCGGCTGAAGGCGGCGATCGATTCGGCGCTCAAGAAGCGCGGCCTCGTCGAGGTGACGTCGGATCCGCAGCTCTACGCCACCTTCCGTGCGAACACGCACAAGGAGACGCAGTACACCACCGTGAGCACGGGCTACGGCTACGGCGCGGGCTGGGGCGGCTGGGGCGGCTACGGCTACGGCGGCTACTACGGCGGCATGGGCTACGGCGGCGTCGGCGTCTCGACCACCACGCAGCAGCAGATCCCCATGGGCAACCTCATCGTCGTGCTCGTGGACACGAAGCTCAACCAGATGGTGTGGCGCGGCAACGCGAAGGCCGAGATCGCGGAGGACATGCAGGGACGCGCGCAGCAGCTCGAGAGCGCGATGAACCAGATGTTCTACGCCTTCCCGCCCAAGAAGGGGCAGCAGCCGGGGGCCTCGGAGTATTAGCGTCGACCTGAACTGCTTTTGACAGGATGAGCGGGATGAGAACAGCATAAGAGCGGATGAACGGCCTGATGATCATCAGGCCGTTCATCCGCTCTTATGCTGTTCTCATCCCGTTCATCCTGTCAAAAGCAGTTGTTCTCGGTAACAAAGGCGCCCCGCCAGGTCTCCGGGCGGGGCGTCCTTCATTAGAGACGCCAGCGCGCCCCGGGTCGTCCTAGGAACATGACCGAGACCACCACCGGACCGTCCAGGCGGTTCCTCAAGACGCGGCAGCGGGCATGGGCGGGCGACCTCGCGCGCCGGCTCGCGCACATGGGCGCGACGCCGAACATGGTGTCCGTGGCCGGCATGGTGTTCGCGGCGCTCGCCGGCCTCGCATTCATGAACGTCACTCCCGATACCGCGCACCCCGCTCGATTCTGGATCCTGGGCGCCGCGTTCGTGCAGCTCCGCCTGCTCTGCAACATGCTCGACGGACTGCTCGCGATCGAAGGCGGCATGAAGGGGAAGCTCGGCGAACTCTGGAACGACATCCCCGACCGTCTCTCCGACTCGCTCATCCTCGTGGGCGCCGGCTACTCCGTGGAGTGGCTCGTGCCCGGCGGTTCGGCGCTCGGCTGGTGCGCCGCGCTCTTCGCCATGATGACCGCGTACGTGCGCACGCTCGGTGGCGCGCTCGGCACGCCGCAGTATTTCACCGGCCCCATGGCCAAGCAGCACCGGATGTTCGTCATCACCCTCGGCGCGCTCTTCGCGGCCTTTCAGACGTCCTCGTTCCAGGCGACGAGCTGGGCGATGGAGTCCTTCCGGCCCGGCTGGGCGATGGCGCCCGCGCTCATCGTCATCGTGCTCGGCTCGGCGGTGACCGTCGTGCGGCGCATCCAGCTGGTCGCCCGCGATCTCTCGGCGTGATCGCCACGTGGGTCCTCGTCGCGCTGACGAAATTGCTGAGCAGCGCGCGAGTGCAGTGGGTGGGCGTCGCGCCGTCGGAGCGGCAGCGGGTGTACGTCGCGAACCACTCGAGCCATCTCGATTTCATCGTGCTCTGGAGCTCGCTGCCGGCGGCGCTGCGCGAGCGCACGCGGCCCGTGGCCGGCCGTGATTACTGGGAGCGCGGCGCGATCCGGCGTTACCTCGCCGCGCGCGTGTTCAAGGCCGTGCTCATCGATCGCCCCCCGCCGGCGGACGCCGCCGACGGCTCGCGGGCCATGGCGGCGCGCGCGGCCATCGACACCATGGCCGCCGCGCTCACTGTTGGCAGCTCACTCATCCTGTTCCCGGAGGGCACGCGCGGCACAGGCGCCGAGATCGCGCCCTTCCGTGCCGGACTCTATCACCTCGCGCTGCGCCAACCCGAAGCGGAGATCGTCCCCGTGTATCTCGCGAACCTGAACCGCATTCTGCCGAAGGGCGAGCTGCTCCCCGCGCCGCTGCTGAGCCGCGTGACCTTCGGCCCCGCGCTCACGCTCGCGCCGGAGGAATCGAAGGACGCGTTCCTCGCGCGCGCGCGCGCCGCCCTCGTGCGGCTGAGGGACGCATGACGCCCTGGCACGATGCGGCGCTGCGCGAGCTGCTCGAAGGCATCTTCGGGCTGCTGATCGTGGCCTCCATCGCCGGCTTCGTGCTCTCGCGCACGGCGAAGAGCGAGAAGGGGCGCGCCACGGTGAGCAACATGAACGCGCGCATCCGCGCGTGGTGGGTGATGTGCGCCGTGTTCGGCGTCGCGATCATGACCGGCGGCGCCGGCTCGCTCGTGATGTTCACCTTCCTCTCGCTGCTCGCCTTGCGCGAGTACATGACCATCGCCCCCACGCGGCCCGGCGACGCGCACATCATCTTCTGGAGCTTCTTCCTCTTCACGCCGCTCCAGTACTATTTCATTTGGATCGACTGGTACGGGCTGTACTCGATCTTCCTGCCGGTGTACGCGCTCATCTTCATCGCGGTGGTCGCCGCGACGTCGGGTGACACGAAGGATTTCCTCGAGCGCACCGGCGTGATCACCTGGGGGCTCATGGCCTGCGTCTACTGCCTGAGCTACGCGCCGGCGCTGCTCTTCCTGCCGATCAAGGGCTACGTGGGCGACGCGAAGCTGCTGCTCTTCCTCGTGCTCGTGGGGCAGATCAGCGATGTCTTCCAGTACATCTTCGGCAAGACGCTCGGCAAGCATCCCATCGCGCCCAAGGTGAGCCCGAACAAGACGTGGGAGGGATTCATCGGCGGCGTGGCCACCGCGACGCTCGTGGGCGCGGCGATCTGGTGGGCGACGCCCTTCACGCCGCTCATCGCCGGCGCCATGGCGCTCGCGATCGCGCTGCTCGGCTTCGCGGGCGGGCTCATCATGAGCGCCATCAAGCGCGACCGCGGCGTGAAGGACTTCGGGGCGATCATCGAGGGGCACGGCGGCGTGCTCGACCGCATCGATTCCCTCTGCTTCTCGGCGCCGGTGTTCTTCCACCTCACGCGGTACTTCTATGCCTGACCAGCCCACCGCGATCGCGCGTGCGCCGTGGATGCCGGCCACGCTCTTCGCGCTCGCCGCGGGCGCGTGCCTGCTGCTCGGGAGCCGAGACGTCGCGCATTGGCAGCCGCCCTTCTTCGAGGCGGCGGTTCTGCTCGGTGTGATCTCGGGCGGCCTCGCGGTGCGGTCGCGAGTCGCGCGGTGGATGGCAGCACTCGTCAGTTGGGCGATGATCGTGCTGATGGCCGTGGTCGTCATCGCGATCGCGCGCGAGCTCGCCCACGACATGCACTCCAGCAATGGACTCGAGGCGCTCCTGGCGAAGGTGGGGTGGCTGTTACTGATCGTGCCCATCGCGGTCGGCGCCGGTTTCGGCCTCTTCGCCGCTGCGATGTTCGGCGCGACGGCGAAGGCGGCGTTCAACGAGCCTCGCTGGGATGCGTTCGTGGTGGGTGGCGTGTTAGTCGCGGGCTTCCTCGGCGCGCAGTGGTACCGCCGCGCCGATTATTACGGCGATCCCTGCCGCCACGGCGACCAGTACGCGTGCACCGAGTTCGCGAAGCTCGTGCCCGATCGCGCGGCGACCGTGCCGCGGGCCGAAGCGTTTTGCGACCGCGGCGACAGCGTGAGCGCGCCCGAAGCGTGCGCCGCGCTCGGATTCGCTGCGTGGAAGCGCCACGATTCGGCCGCGGCGATGACGTTGTTCGTGCAAGCGTGTGCCGCGCGACCGAGCGGCTATTGCTACCGGGTCGCGCACGACCCGAACATCGGCCTGACGCCGGAACAGTCGGGTCGCTTGTACGCCATCGCGTGCCAGAGCGGCCAGCGCGCGAGCTGCGAAGGGCTCGGCAAGTCGCTGCGCGCCACCGGTGACATCGCCGGGGCGGAGGTGGCGCTCGACACGGCGTGCGCGCACGGCGAATTCTCCGCGTGCGAAACGCTCGGCGATCTGCGGCTCAAGAAGGGCGACACCGTGAACGCACTGGGCTCGCTCAAGACCGCGTGCGAATACAACGGCATGGGCTGCCGCAGCATCGCGTTCATCGAGCGCGTACAAGGCAGCGCCGACGCCGATCGCTGGTACACGGAGGAGTGCCAGGGCAGTCCGCCCGGCGCGACGCGTGAGCACTGCTTGGCTGGCGGCGACCGCTACCTCGCGCAGGGAGATTCAGCGGCGGCGCGGCGCTACTTCCTGCGCGCGTGCACGTGGGGACTGCAGCCGGCGTGCGCGAAGCTCAAGCCCGTGCGCGAGAGCTACGACGTGCCGCGTCCCGGCCGCTAGAACGTCACGGCGACGCCGAGCGTGACGATCGAACTCTGGATCGGCACGTCGCTCGTGATGCCGCCCGACGTTGTCTGGCGGTCGAGGCGGTCGAAGGAGAAATCGGCCGTGAACCGCAGGCGCCCCGCGTTCGGCGCATAGTAGGTGCTGAGGCCCAATTCGAGGGAGAACGGCGCCGAGCCGCCGCCCGAGAACTTCGCCGCCGCGAGATAATCCACGCGCGCCGCGATGCTCGCGCCGGGCGCGAGCGCGAACGCGATGCGCCCGCCAACCGGGATCACGCTCATCCCCTGCGCCGCGGTCGTCGGCGTGACGGTGCGCTGCAGGTATCCTGCTTCCACGCTCCACATGTCGCTGATGTACCAGCGCGCGCGGCCGTCGAACTGTGTCATGTCGAAGGGCTCCGCGCCCGCCGACGACGCGGTGGGCGAGAAGGAGATGCGCATCAGACCGAGGTCGATGCCGTAGCTCCTCCACTTGCCTCCGAGCGAGATGGCGGGACCCCAGCCGGTGAATTCGAGACCCGGCCCCTGCTCCTGGTACGTGCCTCCCGCGGCCTGCACGCCGGCGACGATCGCCTGTGCGCTCGCGGTGCCGGCGCTCAGACAGCCGAGCGCGATCGCGATGCGAACTGCGCGCGCGCTGCTCACGGCCCGCCCGGCGTTTCGGCGAGCTCGGCGATCGTGAGCCGTACCTCGGTGCGGCGCCGTGCGTTCTCCTTCGCGATCTCCAAGTTCTGCTTCGCCAATTGCTCCTTCACCAAGTTGTTGTAGCGGATGTTCGCGGTGTTCGGCACGGGTGCGGGCTTCTGCGCCACGGCGAGTCCGCCCACGAGCAGCGCGCTGCCGCTTACGACTAGCAGCGGCGTCTGGGAGCCCGTGCCCAGCTTCGAGTCGTTGAGCGCGAGCGTCGCGCCGGCCACGCCGGCGGTGACGAGCGCGGCGATGCCGAGAGGCCGCCAACTGCGCGGCGGCGCGACCATCTCCGGCAGGAATTCATAGCCGGGGAGCGACGTGAGATGCGGCAACGTGTCCACCGGCGACGCGACGATGCGCACGGAGAGCGTGCGCGAATAACTGTCCTGGCCGGTCGCCGCGTCCACCAGGATCCGATAGACGCCGGATGGCGGCGGCTTGCCGTCGCTCAGCAGCCCCTGCCAGTTGACGGTCGTGGTTCCCGAGATCACCGATGAATCGATGAGCGCCGCGCCGCCCGGCCCGGCGATCCGCACGCGCACGTGCGCCGGCACGGTGATGGTGAAGTCCACCGGGAGCGAACCGCTGCCGACGACGAACGACGTGCTATCCACGTGGAGGTGCCGCACGAGGAGGATCTGGCCGAGCGCGAGATTGAAGACGACGGTGATCTTCGGCGAGATGCGCCCCGGATCGAGGTCGCGGTCCGGATCCAGGAAGAGGAGCTTCTTGAACGCGTCGGAAGCCGGTTTCGTGCTGTCGAGCGCGGCGTACGAGAAGCCCAGCACTTCGTACGCGCGCGCGCGATCGCGAACGGACAGCGTCTCGCCCAGCGCGCGGTCGGCGAGCCGGATGGCTTGCGCGGGGTCCAGGTCATCGTACGCGGCGATCGCCTGCCTCAGCGTGACGTTGTCCTGTGCGTGCAGCGCCGTCGAAAGGGCCGCCAGCGCAACGAGGATCGCCGCCGCGATCGTGGCGGCGTGCTTCATGGGAGCGCGTCGAGGTGGGGGATCTTCCGGATCACGTTCGGGCCGTCCGGCTTGATCGTCTCGCGATACGTCTTGTAGCCATCGCGCTCGATGCGCAGATCGTAGCTGCGACCGACCTCGAGTTTGATGCCGAGCAGCGGCGTGACGCCCATCTCCTGGTTGTCGAGATAGACGGTGCCGTACGGCGTTGAGCCCACGTTGAGAGTGGCGAGTTCGGGCGCGGGGGCGGCGGCGGGGGTGGGCCGAGGCCGCGCCGGCCTCACGAGGGGAACGGCCGCCGGCGCGGGCGGCGGCGAAGGCGGCGCGATGGTGCCGCGCGCGCTGTCCGACGAAGCGGCCACATTCGTGACCGGCGGCGCGCTGTCGTGCTGGACGGCCCCCGGCACGGGCACGGCCGCGGCGGGCGCGGTCTGCCGCCGTGCGATCATCGCGCCGGCGAACGCCACGATCGCGAGCGCGCCCGCCCATCGTGCGATGCGCCAACGCCGGCTGCGCGCCAGGCTTCGCTCGTACTCGAGCGTCGCCGAGTGGCCCAACGGACCAGTGGCCGCCTCTGCCGCCACGGTCCGCGCGATCGAGCGGGCGCGCGTGCCGCTGCGCGACGAGCGCCCGCCGCGCGAGATGGCCGTCGAATGCTCGATCCCTTCGAGCGCCGCCGCGAATTCCTCCATCGTCGCGTAGCGCGCGCCGGGTTCCTTCGACATCGCGCGCGTGATCGCCTGCACCATCGCGCGCGGCGCGTCGGCGCGGCGCGGCGCGAGCGGCTTCGCCTCCTCGTAGATGTGACGGTGCAGCACCGAGTGCGCCACGTCGCCGGGGAAGGGCAGCTCGCCGGTGAGCATGTGGTAGCCCACGCACGCGAGCGCGTACTGGTCGGCGCGGCCGTCCACGGCGCTCCCCATCGCCTGCTCGGGCGCCATGTAATGCGGCGTGCCCACGATGATGCCGGTCTTCGTGATGCCGCTCGCCGTCTCCATCGCCTTGGAGATGCCGAAGTCGGTGAGGATCACGCGCTCGTCCGTGTCGATCATGATGTTCGCGGGCTTCACATCGCGATGCACCACGCCGCGCTGGTGCGCATGGCCCAGCGCCGCCGCGGCGTCCAGCAGCACGCGGAGCGTGAACTCCACATCGAGCGGCCGGCCATTCGCGAGCAGCGCATCGAGCGACTTCCCCGGCACGAACTTCATCACGAAGTAGTGCAGCCCGTTCTCGCTCTCGACGCGGTAGATCGGGATGATGTTCGGGTGATCGAGCTTGGCCGCGAGCTTCGCCTCCTGCTCGAAGCGCGAGATGAGCTTGTCGTCGGGCTCGAGGTCCGGCGGCAATACCTTGATGGCCACGGTGCGCTCCAGCGCCACGTCGCGCGCACGATAGACCGACGCCATGCCGCCGGCGCCGAGCAGTTCGATGCCGGTGTAGCGGCCCGCGAGCGTGGCCGTGAGACGATCGAGCAGCGGGCTCACTTGCGGTGGCGCCGCTTTCGGGCGGCCGCGAACAGCGAATCGAAGTTCGTATACGGGCTGAACGAGCGGCGGCTCATGCTCGGCACCGGCGCGGAAGCAACGTCGGGAAGCGGCGTGAGCGCGCAGCTCGCGGATATCGTCATGCAAAGCGAATAGCGCGCCGGGACGCCCACCGAATCGTGAGCGACGAGATAATAATCGCCGGGCGCGAGCGACACCGAGAGCGACTTGTTCACGCCGCCGCCGGTCGCGCTCTGCAGGATCGAGAGCGGCACCGAAACGGTCGGAACGTTCAGGACATACAGATTGACCGAGGGGATCCCCGCCGTCGCGCTGGCGAAGAGCCGCGACGCCATTCGCACGGTCACGGTCTGCGCCGACGCGCCCGGCACATGGAATCGCAGCCAGTCCAGCCCGTACGCGTTGTCGATCGTGAGCGTGTCGCTGAACGTGGAGGTCAGATCGATCTTGAGCGCCGGACTTACGAAATTCGAATCGGCAATGTCGCAGGTGTTATCGCCGGCGAAGCGGTCGGGGTGCGTACCGTTCACTCCCGCGTACGCGCGGACGACGGCGAGTTCGTAGTTGCCGCGATCGACGAACAGCGAGACGAGGTCCGCGCCGCCCGGCGGCATCTTCGTGAACGCCACCTGGAATCCCGTGTTGATCTCCTCGCCCGGCGTGAACCCGTAGCCTTTGCAATTGTAATGCCCGCTGCCGTAGGTCCAGTCGGGAGTCGCGATCGTCGAGGCGGTGGCGGGCGCACCCAGGAACGTCGCCTCGCGCGCGAAGAGCGAGGGCGCGATGTATACGAACGTGACCGCGGAATCGGGATGCGCGGTGGTGAAACGGAACCAGTCGTCGCGGAAGGGCAGCGTCTTCGGCTCCTCGGCGTACAGCGCAGGATTGAGGAACGCGATGAAATCCGCGAACGAGCCGCGATTGGCCGGCGTGCTGAACGGCCGCTGGTCGATGTCGATCACCGCGGGCGTGGTGCTGTTCGGGTCGTACAGGTCCATCGTGTCGTTCACCACGATCCGGTGCCGGAGGCCCGTGACGATCCCGTTGCCGATCGCGGTGATCGTGTCCGAGGTGCGCGCGGGGAACGCCACCCAGAAACTGCTCGTGCCCGTGCCGGCCGTATCGTTCTTCGTGCTCGCGAAGCTGTTCACCTGGAGCGCCTGCGAGCCGAGGAAGAGCACGTCGACATTGTCCGCGCCCGGCCCCGTCACGGTGAGCTGCTGCCCGTACTTCACGGAATCGGGGGCGATGCCATCCAGCGCGAGCGGATCCGAGACACGGAACTGCAGCGTCGATTCCTTCGCGCTCTGCAGCGTGGGCGCTGCGGCGGTGATGGTCACGAAGCCCGGATTCACCCCGGTCACGCGCGCCGTGCGGCTCGAGAGCGGCGTGATCGTGGCGAGCGTCGGATCGCCCGTGGTCCACACCACCTCGACGTTCTTCACTTCCACCGTGTCCTTCCCATGTTCCAGCAGGTACACGTGCGCCGTGAACACCGTATCCGCGCCGCGGATGATCAGCGGCGGCGCCTGGATCGTCACCCATGCTCCCGCGCTGTTGTCCGTGGGGTACGAGCACGCCGCCGCGACGAGCGACAGCGCGACGGCCGCGCGGCATGAGGCATGGAACGCTCGGCGCATGGACTCAGGTGAGGGGAGAAGATGTCCCGAAGGTGATGCCCGACGCATCTCTAGGCAAGACGCCGCCCCCGGAGGCCGGGAAACAGGCGCCGAGCCATATTGAAAGCATGGCATCCTACACCATGCGCGCTGTGGTGATCGCCGGCGCCGGTGGTCCCGATGTGTTGAATGTGCAGGAGGTGCCGCGGCCCGAGCCGGGCGCGGGCGAGGTGTTGGTGCGCGTGCACGCGGCGGCGCTCAATCGCGCGGACATCCATCAACGCGAGGGACGCTATCCGGCGCCGCCGGGATGGCCGAAGGACATTCCGGGAATGGAATTCGCCGGCGAGATCTCGGCGTTGGGCGCGGGCTCGCAACGATGGCGTGAAGGCGACCGCGTGTTCGGCATCGTGGGCGGCGGCGCGTACGCGGAGTATCTCGTCACGCACGAGGATACAGTCGCGCGCGTGCCCGACGGCCTGAGTTGGACCGATGCGGCCGCCGTGCCCGAGGCATTCATTACCGCGCAGGACGCGCTGCGGCAGGCCGAGATGCGCACTGGCGACCGCGTGCTCATTCACGCGGTGGGGAGCGGCGTGGGACTCGCGGCCGTGCAGCTCGTGCGCGCGCTGGGCGGCTCGTCGTACGGCACTGCGCGGCACCAGGCGAAGCTCGACGCCGCTCGCGCACTCGGGATGGAGAACGGCGCGGTCGTCGGCGCTCAAGCCGCGGATCTCGCCGGCGCCCTCCCCGCGCTCGCCGCCGCAGGCGGCGCCAACATCGTGCTCGATCTCCTCGGCGGCGCGTACACCGGCGCGAGCATCCCGCTCATGGCGCCGCGCGGCCGGCTCATGCTGCTCGGCACGCTCGCCGGCGCGCGCACCGACCTCCCGCTCGGCCCCGTGTTGCGCGGACGCCTGAGCATCCGCGGTACCGTGCTGCGCAGCCGGTCACTGGAGGAAAAGATCGCCGCCACGCGCGACTTCGAGGCGGTCATCGTGCCGATGCTCGAGCGCGGCGAGGTCAGGGCGGCAGTGGACAGAGTGCTCGCACTCGGCGAAGTTCGGGCGGCGCATGAGCGCATGGCCTCCAATGCGGGCGCTGGAAAGGTGGTCCTGCGGGTCATTTGACCAAGGGCGTCATCCGGACCAGCTTCCCGCGGTGGCGGCATCCCGGCCGCCGGGATCCGGCTCACCCTCCACCCTCTTGTGAAGATGCGCGTACTGCTCGTCGAGGATGATCTGACGATCGCCGCATTCGTGCGGACGGGACTCACGGACAATGGGTTCGCCGTGGACTGTGCGACCGACGGTGAGGAAGCGCTGAAGATGGCGCTCTCCGGACCGTATCGGGCCGCGGTGATCGACATCATGCTCCCGTCGCGCGATGGCCTGTCGATCATCACGGAGATGCGGCGTCACAGGGTGGCCACGCCGGTGATCGTGCTCAGCGCCAGGCGGAGCGTGGATGAGCGCGTACGAGGATTACAGGCGGGCGGCGATGATTATCTCGTCAAGCCGTTCGCCCTCTCCGAACTGCTCGCGCGCCTCCATGCGCTGACGCGCCGGGGAACCGGCGTCGTGGAACCGACCATCCTCGTGGCGGGCGATATGCGGATGGACCTGCTCAAGCGGGAGGTCTGGCGCCAGGACCGGAAGATCGATCTGCCGCCGCGAGAATTCGCGCTGCTGGAGTATCTCATGCGCAATCCCGCGCGCGTTATTTCGAAGGCGACGATCCAGGAGCACGTCTGGGGCTCCGACCTCGAGCCGCAGACCAACATTGTCGATGTCCTCGTCTGCCGCCTCCGGCAACGGCTCCAGCATGCTCCAGCGGAGAAGTTGATCCATACCGTGCGGGGGGCGGGGTATGTACTCAGGGCGCTTTAGAGGGATCTGGCGGACGGCCACTTTCCGCGTGATCCTCTGGTCGTCCGCGATCTTCATCGTGAGTTCGGCCCTGCTGTTCGTGCTGTCCTATCTCCTGCTCGTCGGGTCGCTCGAAACGAAGGACCGCCTCGCGATCCAGTTCCTGCAGAGCGCCTACGACGAGGAATTCTCCGAGGGTGGCAGCGCGGCCCTCCGGGCGAGAGTCGAGGCCGACCGCGCGAGCGGCAAGTTGCGTGACGCCGTGGTGCGGTTGCTGGATGCCGGCGGTTCGCAAGTCTGGGTGAGCGCACCCGCGGGAGGTCCGGCGTTCGATCTCTCGCTCCCCGCCGCCTCCGATTCGACTGCAGGCGGCTGGGCGAGCCGCCACGCCCCGGGCACGGACACGGAGATGGACCTGCTCAGCACGCGGCTCGCCAACGGCTGGACGATCCAGGTCGGATTGAGCCGTGAACAGCGCGACGACGTCCTGCGCCGGTATCGCGACACGATCATCGTGCTGCTCGTGGTGATCATTGCGGTCGGCTTCGCCGGCGGCGTGGTGCTCGCCTACAGGGCGCTGCGTCCCGCGCGGGCGCTCATGAGCTCGCTGCAGCCGATCATCGAGACCGGCGAGCTGCGGGCGCGCGTGCCGGTCGAGCCCACCGGCGACGAGTTCGAAGAATTGAGCGTATTGCTCAATCGCGCGCTCGAACGGATCGACCACGTGGTGGCGAGCATGCGCGGCTCCCTCGACAACGTCGCCCATGACTTGCGCACGCCGATGACCAGGCTGCGCGGGATCGCGGAACTCGCACTCGCATCCGGCGCGACCGAGGCCGACCACCGCGAAGCGCTCTCGAATTGCCTCGAGGAATCGGCCAACATGCTCATCATGCTCGACACACTGCTGGAGATCTCCGAGGTCGAGGCGGGGTCCATCGATCTCGCGCTCGCACCGCTGGACCTCGCGCCGGTCCTGTCCCGCATCGCCGACATGTACGGGATGCTCGCGGAGCACGCTGGGATCACGCTCGAACTCGCATCGTGCGAACCGCTCGTCATCGTGGCCGACCGCAGCCGGATGACGCAGGCGGTCGCGAACCTGGTGGACAACGCGGTCAAGTACACGCCGCCCGGCGGCCAGGTGTGTTTGGAGGCCCATCGCGAAGACGGCGATGCCGTGATCGTCGTGCGCGACAGCGGGATCGGGATTCCGGCGCACGAGGCCGAACGGATCTGGGACCGGTCCTTCCGCGGGGATGCCAGCCGCTCGAAGCACGGGCTCGGGCTCGGCCTCAGTGTCGTGCGGGCGGTCGCGCGCGCACACGGCGGCAGCGTCACGATGCTCTCGAGCCCCGGCGCCGGCGCGCGGTTCACCCTGCGTCTCCCGCTCGCGCCGCGGCCACGGGACTGACACCGCCCCGCATTGACGGCACGACCGCCGCCCGATCAGACTTCCGCCATGATCCGCGAACATCATCTCCCCGTCACGCGCACCGCGCGCTACCACACGCTCGGCCCCTCCGCCGGCGCGCCGAAGCAGCTCTGGATCGTGTGCCACGGCTACGGCCAGCTCGCGGCGCGCTTCCTGCGGCACTTCGAAGTGATCGACGACGGCACGCGGCTCATCGTCGCGCCCGAAGCGCTGTCGCGGTTCTACATGACGAGCGATGACGCGGCGCATGCCGATTCGAAGATCGGCGCCAGCTGGATGACCCGCGAGGACCGGCTGAGCGAGATCGACGACTACATCGGGTATCTCGACGCGCTCTACGCCCAGCTCGCGCAGGACTACGATCTTTCCGCCACCCGCGTGATCGCGCTCGGATTCTCGCAGGGGGTCGCGACGGTGTGCCGCTGGGTGGAGCGCGGCCGGTCGCCCGTGAACGAAGTGGTCCTCTGGGCCGGCGCGGTGCCCCCCGACATGGACCTCTCCAAGCCGGCGCATCCGCTGCGCGAACTCCAGCCCGTGATCGTGCTGGGCGACAGCGACCACTTCGCCCCGCCGTCCGCCATCGCGGCGCACGAAGCGCGCCTGCGCGAGCGCGGCGTGCGCTTCGAGATCGTGCGCTTCGCCGGCGGCCACCGCCTCGACTACGACACCCTCAGCGCGCTCGCCGCGCGCTGGGGGTGAGCGCGGCTACTGCTTGTTGAGGACGATGACCTTGATGTCGTCCTTCGTGATCTCGCGCAGGAAGTCGAGCAGGGCCGGGTAGTCGCTCGCCGGGAAGACGCCCGTCGTGCCCGAGCGGCGCCGCACGATCCGCAGTTCGCGCCCCACCTGCGTGTAGGTCGCCTCGTACTCGCCGAACACGCTCTTCGCGTGCACGCCGGCGGGGAGCGCCGCCTTCCAGCCCACCGGCAGCGTGAGACGGAATTCCTGCACGGTCTCATCGGGCCCCCACACCGCGTCGCTCGAGATCGGGTACTTCCGCGGGCCCCGCGCTTCGAGCGACGCGAGGGTCTTCGTCTGCGTGAAGTTCGCGATCGGCAACTCGAGGATCATCACGCCGCCCGCGTCGGTGATCATCTTGCCGCCGCGGATCACCACGGAGTAGCGCGGTACCGCGTTCAGGTCGCGCCCCTCGAACAGCTGCAGGCTGTCCCCGGTGGACCCATCCACCACCGAGTTCGCCACGGACAGCGTCATTCGCGCGCGCGCCGCCGAGTCCGGCTTCGTGGTGCTCGACATCTGCTCGCGCATCCCGAACTGGTTGTTGCCGGTGGCCGTCGCGGTCCACTTGCCGTTGAACGCGCCCTCCGGCGTCAGCTCACCCGCGATGAGCACGCTGGAACGGTTCTCGCTCGCGGGCGATTCCGGGAAGATCACTCCCTGCGCCGCGCCGTCATCCTTCACGAGCAGGCCGAACTCGCCCTGCTCGTCGGGCGGCAGGTCGCCGTACGGCACGATCTCGGCGGTGAGATCCAGGAACTGGTAGCCGCCCGCCCGGCTTCGCGACCGCCGCGATCATGTGGTCGAACTGGTGCGCCGTGGGCACGAGCGTGTCCACGCCGCCGTCGGCGCTGAGCAGCACCGGGTACGCCTGGTAGCCGTACTTGCGCGCGATCGCCACGAAGAACGTCGCCTTGTCCTTGCAGTCGCCGTACTTGTTGTCGAACACCATCGACGGCGGATGCGGCTGATAGCCGTCGATGCCCAGCGAGAGCGACACGTAGCGGAAGTCCTGCGCCACCCAGCGGTAGAGCGCGCGCAGGGTGTCCTCTCCCGTCTTGGCGCCGGCGACGATCTCGGCGGCCTTCGCCTCTATCGCTGGATCGAGCGCGTAGCGGTCCTTCGCGAGCCCCGCGTACCATTTGCCCACGTCGCCCCACGTGAGGCGCGCCGTGAGGCTGATCGACTCGCCGTACACGCTGTCCGGCGCGTACGGCTCGCGCTCGGGCTTCTTCACGTCCTGCGTCGCCCAGGTGTACGTGCGGCGCCCTTTTGCGACCGTCTCCTTGCGCGCGAACGTGAGATGCCGCTCGGTGATCCGCGGCTCGACGTTGTCGGGCACGTCCACGATGAAGCGCGAGCGCTGCGTCTGCGTGCCGGTCAGCACGCTCCAGCTCGTGTAGTAGTCGCCCGGGATCAACGGCTTCTGCACTTCGACCGTGTAGCTGTAGTCCACGATCGTGCCCGGCGCGACGCCGCCGAGCGACACGCGGTGGATCATCTCGTCCGAATACACCGGCGCCGACATCGCCACCGGCGCGAGCGACTCCTGCTCGTGCACCGGCTTCGAGCTGATCACGTTGCCCTTGAGGTCGAGCACGCGCACCCAGTTGATCGTGAGCTTCTCGCGTCCCTTGGAGTAGGCGAACGACCGCTCGCCCCACAGCTCGGCGCCCTCCGGCGTGAGCACCTGCGCCACCTGCCGGTACGTGCGTGTGCCCGAGCCGTCGGCCTCGAGCCGCTCCACGCCGTCGTCGAGGAGGAAGACGTAGCGCTCGTCCGCGTACAATTTGGGGTCCACGGCCAGCTTGTAGATCGTGTCGTCCTTCACCGACGGGTCGCCCTTCGGTGTGATCTTCGGCGCCTGCGCGGCCGCGAGCGACGCGGCGGCGGCGAGCAGGGCGGCGGTGAGTGTCAGGCGGCGCATGGTGGATCCGGGAAGAGTGGGATTCGGAAGATCGGAGTGGGTACGGCCCGGGTCAATCGGTGTGCTCTGCCGAGCCGTCGGTCTGCTCGGCCGCTTCGTTTTCTGTGCGGTCCCGAATGACACGCTGCTGCCGCCACGCGACCACCGCGACCGTGGCGGAGATGGCCATGATGGCGGCCATCCGCATTGATCCCTCCGTGCCCGCGCTGAGTGCGGGAAATGCATCCGGGGAAGGAAAGTAGTGGTCCACGACGAAGAGCGAGGCGTTGAACGTCATGTGGATGAGCACGCCGGACCAGATCGACCGCGTGAGATACACCGAGTACCCGCACGCGAGGCCGAGTGGGAACATGAATCCTACCCCCCACGGGTCGAGATGTGCGACGGCGAACAGGGCGGCCGTGTTGACGATGGCGCTCTCGGGCCCGAACTCACGGGAGAGCCGCCCCTGGATCCAGCCGCGCATGATCACTTCCTCGATGAGCGGGCCAACGAGGACGGCGCCGACGATGATCGGGATCATGCCGAATCGCAGCGCGGCGTACTGCTCGGTCGTGTCGCCCGGGGTGTCCGGCTGCGGCACGAGGCGCATGTACACGCTGAGGTACGCGAGCAGGAAGCCGGTGACCGCGATGGCCGTGACCACCGTCCACCGCCACTGGTCGCCAAGGGGCCGGGCGCGCGACCGGGCGCGCCGTTCGATCTGTGCGGCGCCGCCGGCCGGCGCGAGGTAGCGCTGGGTGAACAGGAGCGCGATGAGGACCAGCACGCCGGTGGCCGCGAGGGGCGGCAGGTACGTGCCGTCGGGCGTGATGACGAAGCATGCCGACTGCGCCAGCGCGCACAGGAAGAGCAGCGCGAGCGAGTTGGTGAGATCGAGGAAAAGGGGGCGCTGCATTCCGGTTCGAAAGGATGCGATTGGGGAGGGGGAAGTCCAGTGCGCCGCGAATCCGGCGGGCCCCTTCGGTCGTCCTCCTGCTACGGAGGATCACCCGCATGCCGAACATTCCCTGTCCGCATTGCAACCGTCAGATCTCGGACCAGTCGAAGCGCTGCCTCTATTGCGCCAAGCCGCTGGACGGCGGCGCATCCGGCGACGTGGAGAAACGCGCGCAGATGCTGAGCGCGATGTACAAGGCGGGCGTGGGCCTGCCGGTGCGCCCGAAGGAGAGCCGCCTCGCGAAGGTGCGCGACGAACCGATGCCCGTGAAGGTGATCGTCGCGCTGCTGTTGCTCCCTCTCGTGCTGATCTGGCCGCCGTGGTGGTGGAACGGGGTCAAGACCATCTTCCGTCCTTAGCTGCGACGGCGCGTGTAGTCGTTGACGTGTGGTAACAACGACGGCGCGTGTAGTCGCCACACGTCTCACACGTCACAGGCGCCGTCAGCGGCGCCACCCTCGCCGTCAGCGGTGCCAGTGCCGCCCCTGATGCGTCGTCAACTGGACGTTTCCCCGCGCCCATGGGACATTAGGTAATGCCGTCCGTTGACGTCGTCCGCGATCTCGAGCTCCTCGTCCGTTCCCGTTACGCCCTCATCATCCTCGACACCATTGAGGATGACCGCGCGACCACCGTCGTGGAGTACGTCGCCGCCGGACTCGGGCTTCCGCTCTTCAATTGGTCGGTGGAGCAGGGCCTCCGCCGTGCGGGCGCCGATGTCGCCTCGTACGACACGGGCACGCCCGCCAAGGCGCTCGCCTTCATCGCGGCGTCGCCCATTGGCGCGCTCTATCACCTCGAGGGTTTCGGCGAGTACCTCTCGGACGCCGCCATCGTCTCCCG
The DNA here is from genome assembly GCA_963751275.1 of uncultured Gemmatimonadaceae bacterium. GTDB lineage: Bacteria > Gemmatimonadota > Gemmatimonadetes > Gemmatimonadales > Gemmatimonadaceae > DATKOH01. The sequence continues at coordinate 552,680 of CAVVTZ010000007.1, forward strand.
CCTCAAGACCGCCGCGATGCACTTCGGCCAGAGCACCGGCGCGCTCGTGATCTCCGGCGGCGGCATCACGATCCCCGACGCGATCTCGGCGATCGCCACGCGCGTCGCGCTCCCGGCGCTCGAGCTCGCGGATTACAAACGCCTCCTCGATCAGGTGGTGCGCGACACCAGGGCCCGCATGACGGTGGAGGTCTCGCTCACCCCGGATGAGACCAACCAGCTGCTCGGCAACCTGCGCGGCGTCACGCTCATGGAAGCGGAGCGGATCCTGACGCGCGCGATCGTCGAAGATGGCAAGCTCGACGCGTCCGACATCGAGCGCGTCGTCGCGTCCAAGCGCGAGCGCGTCGCGAACGATGGCGTGCTGCAGTACGTCCCCGCCGACACGGGAATGAGCGATGTGGTCGGCCTCGCCGGCCTCAAGACGTGGCTCGCGAAACGGCGGCTCATCCTCACCGACACCACGCGCGCATTGAACTTCGGCCTCAGCTTCCCGAAAGGCATGCTCCTGCTCGGCGTGCCGGGCTGCGGCAAGAGCCTCTGCGCGAAGGCCGTCGCGAAGGAGTGGTCGCTGCCGCTGCTCAAGCTCGACGCGGGTTCGTCTGTACGACAAGTTCATCGGCGAGACAGAGAAGAATTTCCGCAAGGCGATGGACACCGCCGAGCGCGTCGCGCCGGACATTCTCTGGATCGACGAGATCGAGAAGGCCTTCGCCGCGGGCGGCGGCGACGCCGACGGCGGCCTCTCCACGCGCCTCCTCGGCAGCTTCCTCACCTGGCTGCAGGACCGGCACGGGGATGTCTTCATGGTCGCGACCGCGAACGACATCGACAAGCTCCCGCCCGGAGCTCCTGCGCAAGGGACGCTTCGACGAGATCTTCTTCGTGGACCTGCCCGACGGCGGCCGCCCGCGCGCAGATCTTCTCCGTGCATCTCAAGAAGCGGAACCAGAAGCCCGAGCGCTTCGACCTCGACGCCCTCGCCGCGGCCTCCGATGGATTCAGCGGATCGGAGATCGAGCAGGTGGTCGTGTCATTGCTCTACAGCGCGTTCGCGGACCATTCCGATCTCACCACCGCGATGATGCTCGCCGAGATCAAGGCGACGAGCCCGCTCAGCCGCACGATGGCGGCCAAGATCGACGCGCTCCGCGAGTGGGCACAGGACAAGACCGTGAGCGCCGAATGACTCCCGCGGCGCCTGTGGCCGGATCCTTCGAGCAGCAGATCGACATCGAGACGCCGGAACAGGTGGTCTTCTCGTACACCGTGGCCGGCGTCGGCTCGCGCGCCGCCGCGGCGATCCTCGACTATCTGCTCATGTTCGCCGGCTTCGCGATGCTCGCGATCCTCTGGTCGGTCATCGAGCCGCTGCTGCACATTGGCAATGACGCTGTCTCGAAGATGGTCGGCGCCTGGGCGACCGCCATCCTGATCCTTCTGCTCTTCGCCGTGCAGGTCGGCTACTTCATCGTGTTCGAGGCGATCTGGGATGGGCAGACGCCGGGCAAGCGCCGGCTCGGCATCCGCGTGGTGCAGGACGGCGGATTCTCGGTGAGCATGGGCGCGTCGGCGGTGCGGAACGTCGCGCGCATCCTCGACATGCAGCCCGGTCTCGTGTACGCCGTGGGGATCGCGAGTGCCGCGCTCTCGAAGTCCGGCAAGCGGCTCGGCGACTATCTCGCGGGCACGATCGTGGTGCAGGAGAAGCTCGTCCACATCGCGCCCGTGACCACGAACCTCACGGCGGCCGGCCAGGCGGCGCCGCTCGTGACGGCGGCGCTCACCGACCAGGAATACGAAGTGCTGGAGCGCTACCTCGCGCGGCGCGGCGCGCTGGCGCCCGAGCGGCGGCGGGCGATCGCCGAGCAGCTCATGACGCGCTTCAAGGCGCACCTCGATCCCGCCGACGGCTCGCCCTTCGCCCAGCTGAATCACCTCTTCGAGAACGAGCGCGCGGCGCGGGCGCGCGGCGTGGCGGCGCGCGGGGCCACGGGCGCCGCGCGCGAGCGCCACGCGATCGTCGCGCGCAACGCCGAGCGGTGGAGCGCCTTCGCGTCCAAGCTCGCCGAGGCGCAGCGCGCGGGACTGCGCTCCATGAGCGAGAACGACGTGAGTGCCTTCGTCGCGTCGTACCGCGAGGTCGCCACTGATCTGGCGCGCCTGCGCACGGCGTCGGCGGGGCAGGACACCGACGCGCTCTTCTACGTGAGCCGGCTCGTGGGCGCCGGCCACAATCTCATCTATCGGCAGCGGCGCCTCTCCACGCAGAATGCCGCGCGCTATCTCTTCGTGACCGTGCCGCGCGAGGTGCGCCGGTCATGGCGCCCCATCTTCCTCGCGGCCTTCCTGTTCTTCGCGCCGATGGCTGCCACCGCGTTCATCGTCATCGATCATCCGGCGGTCGCGGAGGACCTGCTGCCGCCGGGGATGCTCGACCGCGCGGCCGAGGGCGAGGCGCGCGAACGCGCGGGGCATCACGAATACGTGAAGGTGAAGGACTTCGAGCGGCCGATCATGGCGAGCGCGATCATCGCGAACAACGTCCAGGTGACGCTCATGGTGTGGGCGGCCGGGATCTCCGCCGGCATCCTCACGATCTTCATGCTGCTGACGAACGGCGTCAGCATCGGCGCGGTGATCGGCCTGTACGCCAATCACGGGATCCTGCGGCAGCTCGCGCTCTTCGTGATCCCGCACAGCGTGCTGGAGCTCTCGGCGATCTGCATCGCGGCCGGCGGCGGCTTCCTCATCGCATCGGCGATCGTTCTGCCCGGCCCCTACACGCGGCGCGAGGCCTTCGTGATCAAAGGGCGGCGCGCGATCCGCCTGCTCGCCGCGACGACGATGATGCTCATGGTCGCCGGCACGCTCGAAGGGCTGCTCTCGCCGCGCGTGGATGTCCCCGACTGGACGAAGTTCGCGGCCGCCAGCGCGAGCGCCATCCTGATGCTCTACTATTTCAGCCGCGGCACGGGCGACGAGCAGGAAGCGCCGCGCGAGGAGAACGCCTACAGCGAGGCGCGCGCCTTGATCTCGAGGTAGCGGTTGATCACCGCCGCGGCCATCAGCCGCGGCGACACGTCGATCACCGTGACGCCGGCGTGCCGCATCCGCGCGAGCGCCTCCTCGCGTGCCATTACCAGCTCCTCCGCGGCCGCGCTCTCGTAGAGCTCGTCGCTCGTGCTCTCGCGGCTCGGCACCGCCGCCGCCATCAGCGCGTCGTTCCGGAGCGCCACCACCACCAGCACGTGCCGCATCGCGCTGCGCGCCGTGAGCGCGATGAGCGACTGCGACGCGCGCGGGTCGATCACGTCGGTGTACAGCACGATCAGCGAACGCTTCCGGTGGCGCGCCGAGAGCATGCGGAACGCCGCGGCGTAGTCGGGCTCGGTCATCGTCGCGCGCACGGGAACGAAGGCATCGCGCAGGCGCTGCAGCGCCGGGTGCCCGCGCGCCGCGGGCACGAAGGCGCGCACCTCGTCGTCGAACACGATGCCGCCGACCTGGTCGCCGCTCTGCGTCGCGACGTCGGCCAGCAGCGTCGCCGACGACAGCGCGTGCTCGAACCGCGAGAGCGGCCCCGCGAGCTGCGTCATCATCCGTCCCGCGTCCACGGCCACCAGCACGGTCTGTCCTTGCTCCACCGTGTACTCGCGCGTGATCAGCTTCTCGCGCCGCGCGGTGGCCTTCCAGTCGATGCGGCGCGGATCGTCGCCCACCACGTATTCGCGCAGGCTCGCGAAGTTGGTGCCGTCGCCGCGCCGGCGGATCGCGCGCACGCCGGCGTCCTGCAGCCGGTGCTGCAGCGCCAGCAGCCGGTAGCGCCGCACACCGGTCATCGACGGCGTCACGCGCGCCGTGTCCGCGGGCGCGTAGCGGATCGTGCGCCGCACGAGGCCCAGCGCGCCCTCCACCCGCGCGACCACCGGACCCAACTCCCAACTCCCGCGCTCCCGCCCCGCCAGCGTGAACGGGATCACCCGCACGCCGTGCGCCGCCACGGCGTCCTTGCCCGCGCCCTTGCCCAGCCGCTGGATCCCGCGCGGCAACTGGTCGTAGAGCGCGAACTTCAATCTGCGTCCCGCGCGCGATTGGAGTTCGTACTCCCCCTCCGCCTCATCGCCGATCCCGATGCTCTCCGGCACGTGGCGCTCCACGCTGAGCTGCCACTTGGCGGGCAGCGTCACCAGATCGATCGCGATCGCCGCCGCGAACAGCGCGAGCACGAGGCCGATCCACGTCTCCCCCGCGGGATCGAGCCCCAGCAGCCAGACGGGCGAGAGCAGCGCCGCGACGAGCGCGAGCCGCGGCGTCGGCAGGAACGCCGACACCCAGTCGAACGCGCCGCGGATCCGCTCGCGCACGGTGCTCACTTCGGCGCCACCACCCGCAGCAGCAGCGCCTGCAGCACCTCGTCGCTCGACCGCCCTTCCACCTCCACCTCCGGCGCGACCGTGATCCGGTGCCGGAGCACCGGGAAGGCGAAGCCCTTCACGTCGTCCGGCGTCACGAACTCGCGCCCCGCGAGCAGCGCCGCACCGCGTGCCACCCGGAACAGCGACACGCTCGCGCGCGGGCTGCCCCCCAGCGTCAGCGCCGGATCCTCGCGTGTCGCGCGCACGATGTTCGCGATGTACTCGCGCACTTCGGGCGCCACCTTCACGGCGTCCACCGCGCTGCGCAGCTCGCGGCACGTCTGCTCGTTCAGCACCGGCGGCGGGATCACATCGGCCGCGCGCTCCGCGTCGAATCCGCCCTCGTAATTCGCGAGCATCTGCAGCTCCGCCTCGCGCGCGGGATACGGAACGCGGATCTTGAGCAGGAAGCGGTCGAGCTGCGCTTCGGGCAGCGGGTACGTGCCCTCGTACTCCACGGGATTCTGCGTCGCGAACACGGTGAAGAGGTCGCCGAGCGGCCGCGCGACGCCGTCGACGGTCACTTGCCGCTCCTGCATCGCCTCGAGCAGCGCCGACTGCGTCTTCGCCGGCGCGCGGTTGATCTCGTCCGCGAGCAGCAGGTCGGTGAAGATCGGGCCGCCGCGGAACTCGGAGCTGCGCCCGCCGTCGCGCAGCAGATTGATGCCCGTGATGTCGGACGGCATCAGGTCCGGCGTGAACTGGATGCGCCCGAACTTGGTGTTCAGCGCGCCCGCCAGCGCGCGCACGAGCAGCGTCTTCGCCGTGCCCGGCACGCCTTCGAGCAGCACGTGCCCGCGCGCGAGGAAGGCGACGAGCGCCTGGTCGATCACCTCGTCCTGTCCCACCACGCGCTGCGACACCGCCGCGCGCACTCTCGCCATGGCCTCGGCCACCTGCTGTGTTGTCATCACGACGTCAGCGTCCTCTCGATGTTGTCGATCGCGGCGCCGGCGCGCACGAACTCGCCGGCGGGGAGTGGTTCTCGGATCGCGCGCGCCAGGAGCGCCGCGTCCTCCTTCACAGCGGGGGCGCGCTCACGGATGAGCGCGAGATAACCATCGTCGGTGAGCGCACCGGTGGCGCCGAGCGGATGCCGGCGCCGGAGACCGCGCACCAGCCGGCGCGCGGCCAGCCGCGTGGCGCCGATGCGTTCGTACGCGCGCGAGAGCGCGCCCACGTGCTCCAGCGGCGAGCGGCGCTCCACGATCGTGCGCGACACCGGCGCGATCGGCCGCACCGAGAGCGCGAGCAGCAGGATGAGCGCCGCCGTCGCGGCCTGCAGCACACCGCGGCCGTATGGACTGTCGTTCAGCGCGTCGCCGATCGTGCCGATCATGTCGCTGTGCCGGCCGTGACCGTGGTGGTATTCGTCGAAGATCACCGGCGTCACGCGGCCGCGGTCGGCCCATTCGATGAGCCGCACCATCAGCACGGCGGCATCGCCCCGCCGCAGCACCACGTTCCGGAGGAAATCCGGATCGGCGATGATCACCATGCGCCCCTCGCCCAGCGTACGCCCGAGGATCACCGGCTTGTCCACGCTGTCGGTGTGGACGGCGAGCAGCGTCACGGTGTCGGATGGGATCGTGCTGCGAACGCTGTCCGAGTCTTCGCGCATGGGCGGCACGAGGAACTGGTGGAAGGCGATCGCCGAGTCATCCGACGATCCGCTGAAGACGTTCGCCAGGCGCCGCCGTCCCGACCCCGAATGCTGGCGCCGCCGTTCGGCGCTCCCGAAGAGCGTATCGGTCACGGGCTCGAGCGGGTGCAGCTCGTAGTCGCCGCGCTCCACGCCGAGCGATTCCGCGATGAACCCGCCCTCCGGCGCGGAGATGACGAGCCCGGCGCCGCGCCGCACCGCGTCGAGCAGCGCGCTGGTCTCGCGCGCGGAGAGCGGGATCGGCGGATCGAGCACGGCGTACACGCCGGCGGTGTCGAGCGGCTGCCGCATGGGACTCAGCCGCCGCTTCGCGGTCCGGCCCATCAGGTTCAGCGCGTCGTAGATGCCGCGCGCGCCCCACACTTCGCGGTCGTAACTCGAGAGCACGCTCTTCTCGTCGTTCGATGGCACGTCGGGCGACGTGACCACCGCGAGCACGAGCAGCACGCCGAGCGCGGCGAACACCCAGGCCGGACGCAGCCGGCGTTCCGTCGCGGGCTCAGCCATTGGTGCGGAGCATGGGCACGGCGAGCGTGAAGAGCCGGTCGTACCGGTCGCGGTCGCACATTCTGATCGCCGTAGATCACGACTTCGTAGTGGTCGGCGAAATCGCGGAAGTCGCGGAAGAGTTGCGAGCGCCGCGCGCGCATCTCGCGCGCGTAGTCGCCGGCGGTCTTGGAGGGATGCAGCCGCACCTGCTGCCCGCGCGCGGCCGACTCGAGCAGCGCGGCATAGAGCGCGTGCGCCGCGGCCGTGTAGTCGCCCGTCGCGGCGAGCGACTGCGCGAGCGTCCATGGATCCTCGCCGCGCCGGAGGCCGCGAAGCCCCCAGCCGCCGGCGGGCAGGCCGACGCGCGTCCGCGCCTGCCAGAGCCAGATCACCCGCCCGAGGATCACCAGCAGCGCCGCGATGCCGAGCACGACGATGAGCTTGCCGACCGGTCCACCCATGCCGGCGTGGTTGAAGGCGTCAGCGAGCATGCGAAGGAAATGCGTGAGCTGCTCGTTGACCCAGATCCAGAACCGGTCCCACGGCGTCAGCCGCCCGAACGAGGTGGAGCGGAACGCCTGGTCCACGGCGCGCCGGATCTGCTCTTCGGGAATGGGTGTGGCGGACTGGAGCATGCGGGCCGGTGACGGGTGCCGCTTAAGATAGGGAGAGGTGCGGGTGCCGCTAGGAGCGGAGCTTCTTCCTCGCGCCGGTGGCGCAGGCGGCGCGCACGGGGCAACGGCCGCAGTGCGCGACGCGCGCCGTGCACACGAGCGCGCCCAGTTCCATGATCGCCTGGTTGTGATCGTACGACGCCTTGCCGGTGCGCGGCAGGAGTTCCTCGGCGAGGCGCCAGAGTTTCTTCCGTCCGGCCGCGCTGCGCGGGTCGAGGCGCGGCGCGAACGCGCGGCGGATCACGCGCGCGACGTTGGTGTCCACGAGCGCCGCGCGCCGCTCGTGCGCGAAGCTCGCGACCGCGCCCGCCGTGTACGCGCCGATCCCCGGGAGGGCGCGCAGCGCCTCGGGATGCTCCGGCAGCGCGCCACCGTCGCGTGTCACCTGGCGCGCGAGCGCGTGGAGATTGCGCGCCCGCGCATAGTAGCCGAGCCCCGCCCACGCCTCCATGACCCGCGCGCGCGGCGCGCTCGCGATCGCCGCGAGCGTCGGGAATCGCAGCAGGAAGCGCGGATAGTACTCGGTGACTCGCGCTACCTGGGTCTGCTGGAGCATCAGTTCCGAGACGAGGATGGAGTACGGATCCCGCGTGTGGCGCCAAGGGAGGTCGCGTTTATTCGTGCGGTACCAGCGTCTCAGCCGGCGGCTGAAGTCGAGCCGCCGGGGACCGGGAATGAGCGCGCGCGCTTCGAGCATGGACGGAACGTACGCAGGAACGGTGAGACTGGAACCACCGGGGGCGTGTATGACCGCTGTCGGCGCCCGGCGTCGGCCGGTGCCCGCGTTATGAGAGGGGCGCGCCGCGCGTCTGGGGACGGGGACGATGCGCGCGCAACTTCCCCGGCGACCTCCGAGCTCGCGCGCTACGATCCCGGGAGCACTACCGCATGACGCCGTCCTCCACCCGCCGTGCCGCGCCCTGGCTCGCGCTCGCCATGCTCGCCGCGGTGGCGCTGTGCTGCTACGCGCCCTATCGCGCGCGCCCGTTCGACATCATCGACTTCTCCGACATCCTCCCGCGGCTCGTCGCGGGTCACGGCGCCGCCGACCGGTTCGCGCGGCTCGCGCAGTACTACGGCGATCAACAGGGGCGGTTCAATGTCCTGAGCTATGCCGGCATGGTGTTGAAGTGGCAGCTGTTCGGCGCGAACACCTTCGCGTGGCAAATGGTGCGCGCCGTCGAGATGCTGCTCGCCATGGCGGGCACCTACCTGCTCTGCCGGCGTCTCGCGGCCGGTGCATGGGGCGCCACGCTCGGCGCCGCGCTCGTGCTCTTCGCATTCCCGGCGACCCACGGCTGGGTGCGGCTCACGGTGCCCGAACCGCTCGGACTGATCTGCGTGCTCGGCGCCGCGCTGCTCGCCACTCGCGTGCGCGGTGCGCGCCGGTGGCGCGCGATGGCGGTGGGGAGCGCAGTGCTGGTGGCGCTCGCGATCCTCGCCAAGGAGATGTTCGTGGCGTGGGTGCCGGTGGTTGCCTACCTGGGCTGCTTCACGGATCCGGGAGGGCGCCTCGAGCGCGTCCAATGGCCCGACGCGCGCGGACGCTGGCTGACGGTCGCGCTGGCGGCGTGCACCGCAGTGGCGTCGGTGCCCGTGCTCCTCACCATGCGCAACATGCGCGCGCAAGGCTACGCGGCGGGCTTCGGGAGCGGTGCGCTGTCGCTCGACCGCGCTGCCGATATTCTGCAGCGAATGATCCTGCCGTGGCCCGCGGGGATCGGAAATGAAGGGTTGTCGATGATGATCCCGGCATTGCTCTTCCTGATCACGATCGCGATCGGTTACCTCGCCGCGGGCGACGACGCCGATTGGGCGCCGCACGCACGCCGCGTGATGCTGCTGGGGCTCGCGCTGCCGCTCATCGGCACGCTGCTCTACCTGCCGTGGCCGGTATTCTGGCCCGCTTACGGGATCGCTTTCGCCGCGGGACCGGCGCTGATGCTGGCCATCGCGATCACCAGCGTCGAGCGCTTCTCGGCACGGGCAGGATGGGCGGCGCGCATCGCGGCCGCAGTCTGTGTGGCGTTGGCGGCTGCGTCGTCCGTGCATCTCGCCGCGCGGATGGCCGCGCGCCAGGCGGTCGATGCGGGGATGGCGATGGCGCTCCTCTCGCATACGGCCGCGGACTCGGTCGTCGTCGCGCTGGTGGTGCCGCCGCGGACGCTGCCGGGCGCGATCGGCCCGGCGATGCGGGACTATGCCTTGAACGCCCAGCCAAGCGCGGTGCTGCCGCCCGCGATCGATGCGCAATGCGCCGACGCGCTCGCGCGCGGCCGGCGGCCGGGCGGACTCGGCCGCACCGTGATCATCTCGTACAGCGACCAGTGCGGGCCGGTCACGAGCGCGACGCTCACCTTGCGGCAGACTTTCCGCTACTTCGACCTGAGCGACCTGCGCCTCGCTCCGGACTCGATCCGCGCGGACCTGTTCGATCCCAGCATGCGTGCGCCGTGATCGCGGTGTGCCCCCTCTGCGGCCGCTCCGGAGCGCCGGAAATGCTCTATCCGCGGCTCGCGATCGTGCGCTGCCCCGAGTGCGGCCTGGTGCGGTTCGACGGCACCGTGGTTCCCGAGACGCTCTACACCGGAGAGTACTTCCGGGGCGGGGAATACGCGGACTACGTGGCGGACAAGCCGATGCTCACGCGCAATTTCAGCGCGCGGATCGCCGAGCTCCGCGCGCTGGTGCCGCGCGGGGATCTGTTGGAGATCGGCTCGGCATATGGCTTCTTCTTGGAGTTGGCGCGGGAGCACTGGACCGTGAGCGGGGTGGAGATCGCGCCGGAGGGAGCGGCGCACGCGCGCGGTCTTGGGCTCGACGTGACGCGCGGCGATCTCCTGGAATTGGCGGACCGGCCGGGCGCGTACGACGTGATCTGCATGTGGGACACGATCGAGCATTTCGCGCGCCCGGTCGAAACCGTGGAGCGGATCGCGCGCTGGTTGCGTCCCGGCGGGATCGTCGCCATCACCACGGGGAACATCACGAGCGGCGTCGCGCGTCTGCGCGGCGCCCGCTGGCGGCTGATCCACCCGCCGACGCACGTGACGTACTTCTCGCGCGCCACGCTCACGCGGACCGTGGAGCGTGCGGGGCTGCGCGTGCGAAAGCTGAGATCCGTAGGGCACTGGCGGAGCTGGCGTTCCATGATGCACGCCCTGCTCCTCGCCGGCGCGCGGCCGCACCCGGCACTCTATGACATTGCGACGATCGGTGGTAGTTTGGACCTCCCCATTTATCTCGACCTCGGCGACCTCATGTTGATGATCGCCCAGAAGCCCGAGGGCTGACGGCATGACATCCGGCGCGCAGCGTACGCTCGGCATCGTGGTCCCGGTCTTCAACGAGGAGCGCGGGCTCGCGGCCTTCCACCACCAGCTCGCGGCGGCGGTGGACTCGCTGCCGGTGGACGCGCGCATCTGTTACGTCAATGATGGTTCCACCAATGCCACCGACGCCGCGCTCGACACGATCGCGCGCGCCGACCCGCGCGTGATGGTGGTGACGCTCACCCGCAACTTCGGCCACCAGGCGGCACTCAGCGCCGGCCTCGCTATCGTTGCCGGCGATGCCGTGGTGACGCTTGACGGCGACGGACAGCATCCGCCCGAACTCATCGCCGAGATGCTGGCGCTGCACGACGCGGGCTACGACGTGGTGCTCGCGCAACGCAGCTCGGCGCGCGACGCGTCCGCGACCAAGCGGTTCACGTCGGGCGCCTTCTACTGGCTGCTCAGCCGCATCGGCGACACGCCGATACAGCCGGGAGTGGCGGACTACCGGCTCACGTCGCGCGCGGTGGTGGACGCGCTCGGGCAGATGCCCGAGTATCACCGCTACCTGCGCGGCATGGTGGCGTGGCTCGGCTACAAGACGGTGATCATCCCCTATCCCGAACGCGGACGCGCCAGCGGCTCCTCCAAGTACTCGCTGCGGAAGATGCTGCGACTCGCATCCGACGCGATCTCGAGCTTCTCGCTGGTGCCCCTGCGTCTCGGGATCGCGCTGGGACTCAGCTTTCTCCTGTTCGCGGCGGCCGAGGTCGGCTACGTCGCGTGGATCTGGCTGCGCGGCGAGACGAGCAGGTTGGTGCCGGGATGGAGTTCGCTGATGTTCGCCATCCTCATGGCGGGCGGGTTGGTGATGATCCTTCTCGGCCTCGTCGGATCATACGTGGGCTACATCTTCCAGGAAGTGAAGCGGCGCCCGGTGTATGTCGTGCGGGCGCCGCGGGCGAGGGACGGGGCAGAGGGCGCTGGCCCGCCGCGGTCGAAGGGTGAGGACGAGTAGTCGCGGCGCGGCTGCCCACTCTGCGCCGCCCGACATCAGTGCATATTGAAGCATGCGCTCACGCCTCGTAGCTCTCTCGCTCCTGGTGGCACTCCGTCCGGGCACTGACGGCCCCGCCTACTCCCCCGGCACGTACAAGTATTCCCTCCTGACGGTCATCAAGCGCAGCCAGTCCGTCGCCAACACCGAACTCTCGAGCACCCTCACCGCCGACCAGCGCATGACGCTGTCCCTGACCGCGCGCGGCACTGACTCGCTCGCCCTCCAGCTCACGCTCACCGACTACAGCGTGCGCTCCGACCTGCCGACACAGCTCCCCAATGTCTCGAAGATGAAAGGCACGGTCGTCATGGGCACGATGAGCACCCGCGGCCGCCTCGCGTCGTTCTCGCACTTCTCGCCCGTCACCGGCGGCGCCGACGTCCTCTCGCTCGCCCAGAAGATGTCGCGCTTCCTCCCCGCCCTGGCGCCGGACACCGGCGACGCGACAGCGTTCACCGACACCACCACCGACAAGCAGAACAGCCCGTCGGGCGACCTCACCGAGCGCATCATCACCGCCACCACGCTCGACGGGGACACGACCTTCGACGGTGCGCGCGCGGTCCGCGTGCGGCATGCGACCACGGACCTGCTCGACGGTACGATCGTGCAGAGCGGACAGACGCTCCCGATCAACTCGGAGGGCACCGGCGAGGGCACCTTCTACATTAGCGCACGCGGCGTCTACCTCGGCGCCCGCGTCACGAGCACCTCCACGTCGCGGATCAAACTCCCCGACGGGACGATCGTGACGCTCACGCAGGATGCGACCTCCACGGTCACGCTCCTGAAGTAGGGAGGCGCGCTACTCGTCGCCCGCGGCGCCTCGTCCGCGCTTCCGCTCCGCGCGCCGCCGCTTCTCGCTCAATCGCCGCTCCACCGATCCGCGCGTCGGCTTCGTCGCCACGCGGCGCTTCGGCACCGCGAGCGCGCGCCGCACCAGCTCCGCCAGCCGCGACTCCGCGGCCTCGAGGTTCTGCCGCTGGCTCCGCCGCGCCGAACTCACTACTCTCAGGTTGCCGCCGCCGTCAAGCCGGGATCCGAGCTTGAGCAGCACACGCGCGCGCTGGTCGGCGTCCAGGGCGCGACTCTCAGCCACACCCCACACCACCTCGATGCGCGTGCTCGACGTGTTCACGTGCTGCCCGCCCGCGCCGCCCGCGCGCGAGGCGCGCACGGCGAGTTCATCGCGCGGGATCGACACCGCATCGGTCACTCGCACCGCGCCGCTCACGGGCGCTTCGCCTTGCCGCCCGCGCGCCCGTCCTTCGGCGCCGCCGCCACGGCGGGCGGCGCCCGCATCACGCGCACCGCCGCCACCCGCTTCCGGTCCATCGCCACCACTTCCAGCTCGCCGCCGGGGAAGGGCACCCGCTCACCCACCCGCGGCACGCGCCCGAGCCGCGTGAACACATAACCGCCGAGCGTCGTCCAGCTCCCCTCGGGGATCTCCACCTGATAATCCTGCCGCACGTCGATCAGCGACATCGAACCCTGCAGTTCCAGCATCCCGCCGCTCGTCGTCGCCATGCGCTCGGCGCCGTCGTACTCATCGGCGATGTCGCCGATCAATTCCTCCACGAGATCCTCGAGCGTCAGCACGCCCTGCATGCCGCCGTGCTCATCGAGCACGATCGCCATGTGCGCGCGCGTCTTCCGCAATTCGTTCAGCACCAGCTCCGCGGCGCGCCCCTCCGGCACGAACATCGCCGGCCGCACGTACGAGCGCAGCACGAACTCCTCGCCGCGCTCGTGCATCCAGAGGTCCTTCGCGAGGAAGACGCCCACCACGTCGTCCGGCGACTCGTCGTACACCGGGTACCGCGAGTAGCCCTCGGCGCGCAGCGTCTTCCAGACCTCCTCCTCCGTCTCGCCGATCCACAGCGAAGAGACCTTCGTCCGCGGCCGCATCACGTCGCGCGCCTTCTTCTTCTGGAAGACGAACACGCCCTGCAGCACTTCGCGGTCGGTCTCGCTGAACTTCCCCTCGTCCAGCGATTGCCGCACGATCAGCTCCAGTTCCTCCGGCGAGTGCACCCTGGAGTGCCCGGTCGCCGGCTTCACGTGCAACACGCGCAGGATGCTGTTCGCCGACCCGTTGAGCACCACCGTGAACGGGCTCGCGAGCCAGGCGAACGCGCGCAGCGGGTACACGATGCGGCGCGCCATGCGCTCCGGATCGCTCAGCGCGATGGCCTTCGGCGTGAGCTCGCCGAGCACGATGTGAAGGATCGTGATGATGATGAACGCCGTGGTCACCGCCGCGGCCGCGTGCGTCACGCCGCTCGGCGCGTCGATGCCCACGCGGACGAGCAGCCGCCGCAGCAGCGTGGCGATCGTCGCCTCGCCCACCCAGCCGAGCGCCAGCGACGCGCACGTGATCCCCAGCTGCGTCGCGGAGATGTACCGGTAGAGATTCTGCAGCACGCGCTGCACCGCGCGCGCGCGCACATCCCCGCGCTTCGCGAGCGCATCGATCTTGCTCCGCCGCGCGCTCACCAGCGCGAATTCCGCCATCACGAAGAACGCGTTGGCGCCCACGATCAGCAGAACGGCGAACAGCCGCCAGCCGATCCCGCTCGCCGTCAGCTCGTCGGTCCCCACTTGCACGTAACTCCTTGTCGTATGTGCTCGTCCAAGATATAGCAAAACGCCACGATTCACGACGTCCGCGGTTCGGGCGCTCTGCAAGACCACGCCCCTTACTATACTATCACGGCATGTTCGATCCGCGACGCGTACTCCGCTGGATCTATATCGGGCGTCTCTCGCTCGCCGCCGCGATCTTCGTCGCCGCGCTCGTCCAATGGCGGCTCGCCAATGCCGGCGACACGCTCATCGCGACGCTCGCGCTCCTGAGCACGATCCTCTTCACCTTCTGGTCGCTCTGGCACGTCGGCGCCGCCGGCACGATCTCGCGCACCTTCTGCTATTTGCAGGCGCTGTTCGACGTCGCGCTCGTCACGGTGGTCGTGCACGTCACCGGCGGCGCCCTCTCGCTCTTCGCGCCGCTCTACATCCTCGTCACGGTCGGCGCGTCGCTCCTCCTCCCCGTGGGCGGCGTGCTCCTGATCGCCGCGCTCGGCAACGCCGCCTACTTCGCCGACGTCCTGCTCGGCCACCGCACGCCCGTCTCGCTGGCGCTCATCCTCCAGCTCGTCGTGTTCGCGCTCGTCGCCCTCGCGGTCGCCTATCTCGCCGCGCGCCTGCAGGAAGCCGGCGTCAACCGCGAAGAGCTCGAAGCGCGCCTCAACATCGCCAAGCTGCAGGCCGAGGACATCCTCAAGAACATCCGCAGCGGCATCGTCACCATCGATTCGCGCGGCCGCATGCTCTTCGCGAACCCGATGAGTGGCACGCTGCTCGGCTTCGATTCCGAGAGCGTGCGCGGCCGGCCGGTGCGCGAGGTCTTCGCCAGCACCGCGCCCGCCCTCGTCGCCGCGCTCGAGCGCGCCGTGCAGGCGCGCGAACGCGTCACGCGCGGCGAGGCCGCGATCACGGTGCACGGCCGCACCTTCCCGATCGGGCTCACCACCACCACGATCGACGCCGACGGCACGCCCGAAGGCATCTCCGCCACCGCGATCTTCCAGGACATCTCGGACAACAAACGCCTCGAGGAACTCCGCCTCCGCGCCGAACGCCTCGAGGCCGTCGCCGAGCTCAGCGCCTCGCTGGCGCACGAGATCAAGAACCCGCTCGCCTCCATTCGCAGCGCCACCGAGCAGCTCGCCCGGCGTCCAAAGGCCGACGACGACGAACGCACGCTCGGCCGCCTCATCGTTCGCGAGTCCGACCGCCTCTCGCGCCTCCTCTCGGAATTCCTCGACTTCGCGCGCGTGCGCGTCACCCGCGGCGAGCGCGTGGACATGACCGCCATCGCGCGCACCGCCGCCGGCCTCGCCACCGCGCACCCCGACCGGAAGAAGGGCGTGAGCGTGCTCTGTATCGCGCCCACCGGCCCGCTCTTCGTCGAGGGCGACGAGGACCTCCTCCACCGCGCGGTGTTCAACATCGCCCTCAACGCGGTGCAGGCATCGCGCGAGAACGGCGAGGTGCGCATCGAGATCGGCACGATGGCGGTGGACCAGATCCCCACCGGCGTGCCCTTCACCATGCACGCCGTCTCGCTGCGCGTCACCGACGACGGCCCCGGCATCCCCGTCGAGATCCGCGACCGCGTCTTCGATCCCTTCTTCACCACCAAGCCGGGCGGCAGCGGACTCGGTCTCCCGATCGTCCACCGCGCCATCGAGGCGCACCGCGGCTTCGTCTTCCTCGACAGCTCGAGCAAGGGAACGAAGTTCACCGTGCTGCTTCCCCTCGCGCGCCCGCCCGTCAGCGGAGACCTCACATGACCGTCGCCGCGCCCACGCCGCCCAGCGTCCTCATCGTCGATGACGAGACCGGCATCCTCGAGACGCTGAGCATCCTGCTCAAGAACGAGGGCTTCAGCCCCGTCATCGCGCTCGGCGGCCGCCAGGGACTCGAACGCATCCAGGCGCTGAACCCGGACATCGTCCTCACCGACATCCGCATGCCGAACGTCACCGGCATCGAGGTGCTCTCCGCGGCGCGCGCGAAGGATCCCGACATGCCGGTGATCCTCATGACGGCGCAGGCCGATCTGCGTTCCGCCATCCAGGCGGTGAACGAGGGCGCCTTCTTCTATATCCAGAAGCCGTTCGTCAACGACGACATCATCGCGATCCTGCGCCGCGCCGCCGAGCACCGGCAGCTGCGCGTCGAGAACAAGTCGCTGCGCCAGGAGATCCGCCGCCACGAACGCACGGGCTCCCTCGCGCCGGTGGGGCGCAGCAAGGCGTGGCTCGACGTGCTGCGGCTCGCCGAGACCGTCGCGCCCACCGATTCCACCGTGCTCATCCAGGGCGAGTCGGGCACCGGCAAGGAAGTCGTCGCGCGCTACATCCACGATCTCTCCGCGCGCGCGGAGGGCTCGTTCCTCTCCATCAACTGCGGTGCGCTGCCGGAGTCGCTGCTCGAGAGCGAACTGTTCGGCCACGTGAAGGGCTCGTTCACCGGCGCGGTGAAGGACAAACTCGGCCTTTTCGCCGCCGCGGCCAAGGGGTCCTTCTTCCTGGACGAGATCGGCGAGACCACCCCCGCCATCCAGGTGAAGCTCCTGCGCGTGCTGCAGCAGCGCGAGGTGATCCCCGTCGGCGGAACGGAAGCGGTGCCGATCGAGACGCGCCTCATCGCCGCGACGAACCGCGATCTCGAGGAGGAGATGAAGCGCGGCGGCTTCCGCAGCGATCTCTTCTACCGGCTCAACGTCTTCGCGCTGCACCTGCCGCCGCTGCGCCAGCGGCGCGACGACATTCCGCTCCTCATCGACGCCTTCCTCGGCCGCAGCGCCGAGCAGGCCGGCGGCATCTGAAGCGCCTCAGCCCCGATGCGCTGGAGGCGATGATGGAGTACAACTGGCCGGGCAACGTGCGCGAGCTGGAGAACGCGCTCGAGCGCGCCTTCATCCTGTCGAAGGGCGACACGGTGGATGTGTCCGTGCTCCCGCAGCGCGTCACCGAGCGCCGCTCCGAGCCGCTGATCACCGACCGCACCCCCACGTCGAATCCCACGCTCGACGTCGTCGAGCGCGCGTACATCCTGTGGGTGTTGCAGTCCGAGGGCGGGAACAAGAGCCGCGCCGCCGAGCGCCTGGGCATCGACCCGAGTACGCTCTACCGGAAGTTGTCGCGCTACGGAGTGGAGGTTTGACCGCTCCCGCCGGCGAGGCGGCCGCGCCGCTCTCCATCACCGTCTCCCGATTCTTCCCCTCGCGCGCGCGGCTGCACCGCTGGGCCCCGCTCGTCGTCGCGCTCGTCGCGATGGCGGTGTACGCGAACGCCCTCGAGAACGGCTACGTGCTCGACGACCGCGGCATCCTGCTGAAGAATCCGCTCGTCTCGAGCGTAAGCGGCATCTGGCGCGCCTTCGCGAATCCCTACTGGCCGGCGGCGCTGGGCGGCGGGCAGTACCGCCCGCTCGCGATCGCCAGCTTCTCGCTGGACTGGTGGCTCTCGGGCGGCGATCCGATGTGGCTGCACGCGGTGAACATCCTCTGGCACGCGGCGGCGTCGGTGCTGGTATGGTTCCTCGCCGCCGAGCTGCTCGCGCCGGCGGCCGCGCTGGGCGCCGCGCTGCTCTTCGCCGCGCACCCGGTGCACGTGGAGGCGGTGTCGAACGTGGTGGGCCGCTCGGAGTGCATGGCCGCGGCGTTCGTGCTCGCCGCATTGCTCGCGCACCGGCGCAATTCCTGGCTCGCGATCGTGTTCCTTCCGCTCGCACTCTTGTCCAAAGAGAGCGCCGCAGTCTTCCTCGGGCTTGCGGTGCTCCACGACCTCACCGTGGCCGGCCCCGCGCACGCCGCGCTGCGCGCGCGGTGGCCGCTCTACCTCGGCTACGTTCTGATCGGAGTCGTCTACGCCGGCGTGTTCCTGAGCGTGTTCTGGCGCGTGCCGCCGGTCGCCCCAGCTCCCGTATTCATCGGCGCTTCCACCGCCGACCGCCTCCTCACCATGACGTCGGTCATCCCGGAGTACGCGCGGCTGCTCTTCGTGCCCGCGCGGCTCTCCGCCGAGTACGTGCCGGCGGTGATCGACCTCGCCACGTCGGTGACGTGGGGGGTGGTGATGGGCGTCCTTCTGGCGGCGGTGCTCGTGGCGGCGATATTCCTCGCGTGGCGCCGGGCGCCGGAAGCGGCCTTCGCGCTGGCGTGGGTGCCCGTGACCCTGACCCCCGTCTCGAACGTCCTAGTCGTGACGGGCGTGGTGCTCGCCGAGCGAACGCTGTATCTGCCCAGCGTCGGCGCCATGCTCGCGGTGGGATGGGCGATCGAGCGGTATGGCTGGCGCGCGCCGCGAGGGGTCGGCGCGGCGGTGGCGGCGGTGCTCGTCCTGTTCGCGGTGCGCACCTGGACGCGCACCGACATCTGGCACGATCCGAAGACGTTCATGCTCACGAACCTCGAAGAGAATCCCGAGTCGTACAAGGCGCACTGGAGCATCGGACGGGTGGATGCGGTGTCGGGCCGGCTGGCTGACGCGGAACAGGAGTACGCGACGGCGCGTGAATTGTTCGGGCGCGACGCGGTGCTCTGGCGGGAGAGCGGGGAATTGAAGTTGAAGACGGAGGACTGGGCGGGCGCGGCGGCAATGTTCGCGCGCGCGTTCGCCGTGGCGCCTCACGATACGATGATCGCCGATTCGACGTGGGCGCGGGCGGTGCTCGTCAAGCCGGATGTCTGGCAGCTGCAGGCGGGCTACGCGGACTTCTTGCTGGAAAGAGGGGATACGACGTCGGCGCGCGCTCACGCGGATCGCGCCGTCGAACTCAGTGCAGGAGCGCCCCCCGCTCTGGCGGTGCGGGCCCGAGCCAAGGGCATGATACCATGACGGATCCGCTTCGCAGAGAGTCCACGAGCGTGCCGCAGGACCTGGGCAAGTTCCAGCTGTTCACCTCGCTGAAGACCGAGATGATGCTCAATCTCGCCGTCCTCGGCACCGCGGCCCTCTCGCTGGCCGCGCTCAACGTGGTGGTGCTCGAGAGCATCATCATGACGAGGAACGGGGCGATCTACCTGGGCCTGCTCTTCATCGCGGACATCGTCCTCTTCGTCGCCTTCGGCGCGTACAAGATCCAGGGCCTCGTGCTCGACCCGCTCGACGAGATCGTGGATACCACGGAAGCGATCGCGAACGGCGACCTGTCGCGGCGCGCCCCCAGGGGGAACAACCGCGAGTTCGCGCGCCTCTCGCGCAGCGTCAACCGCATGACGGCCCGCATCCTCGAGGAGCAGGCGCAGCGCACCCACCTCGAGAAGGTCGCGAGCGTGGGCCGGCTCGCCGCCGGCGTCGCGCACGAGATCGGCAATCCGCTCGGCGCGATCAATGGCTACACGCATCTCCTCCAGGCCTCGGCCGTGCCCGGCACCGAAGCGGCCGACGCGCTCAAAGGGATCGAACGGGAGAGCGCGCGCATCGACCGCATCATGCGCGGCATGCTCGAATACGCGCGCCCGCGCCGCCGCACGAGCGGCGCCGTGGACGTGAGCGCCGTGGCCAAGCGGGCCGCCGAGATGCTGCGCGACCAGGGCGCGCTCCGCGCCACACAGCTGCACACGACGCTCGGTGAGAATCTCCCCACCATCAGCGGCGACCGCCACGAGATGGAACAGGTGTTCGTCAACTTGATGCTGAACGGCGTGGATGCGCTCGGCGGGAAGGGCGAGATGTGGCTCGTCGTCCAGTGCGTCCCCTTCGACGAGATCTTCGGCAGCCACGCGCGCCGCGCCGAGGACCCGGGCGGCGTGCTCATGGTGCGCGAGCACAGCGCGCGCGTGCGCGCGTGGCTCAATACCGTGGGCGAGCCCACGCGCATCATCAAGGTCATCGTCTCGGACAACGGGCCGGGCGTCCCGATCACCGACAGCGAGCGCGTCTTCGACCCGTTCTTCACCACCAAGGACCCGAACAAGGGCACCGGGCTCGGGTTGGCGATCGTGTCGCGGATCATCGAAGGCATGGGCGGCACGATCTGGGTGCGGCAGGCGCGCGAGGGCGGCGCCGCCTTCATGATCTACTTGCCGGTGCCCGAGGGCGGCGCCGGCGATCCCACTCCCGCGACCTTGGCCGCGATCGAGCGCACGTGAAGATCCTGGTCGTGGATGACGAGCCGGGGCTGAGGCAGACGCTCACTCGCATCCTCGGCGCCGAAGGGCACTCGACGATCACCGCGAGCGACGGCGAGGAAGCGCTCGAGCGCCTGGCCGACGAGGAGATCGACCTCGTGCTCTGCGATCTCCGGATGCCCACGATGTCCGGCCTCGAGATGATCGAGCGCTACAATGCCAGCAAGGGCCGGGCGCTCATCGTCGCGATGAGCGCGTACGGCGACTCGGACACCGCCATCCAGGCGATGCAAAAGGGCGCGTACGACTACGTGCCCAAACCCTTCCGCGCCGACGAGGTCGTGCTCGTGGTGCGCAAGGCGGCGGAACGCGAGAAGCTGCGCCAGCGCGTCGCGTCGCTCGAAGGGGAACTGCGCACCATGCGCGGCCAGGACGAGATCGTCGGCCGCAGCGCCGCGATGCGCGCGGCGCTCGACGTCGCGCGCAAGGTCGCGCGCCACCCGAGCACCGTGCTGCTCACCGGCGAGAGCGGCACCGGCAAGGAGCTCGTCGCGCGCCTCGTGCACAATTCCAGCCCGCGCGCGCAGGAAGCGTTCGTCGCGGTCAACTGCGGCGCGATCCCCGAGACGCTCCTCGAGAGCGAGCTCTTCGGCCACGCGAAGGGCGCCTTCACGGGCGCGTCGCACGAGAAGGCCGGCCTCTTCGAGGAAGCGCACGGCGGCACGCTCTTCCTCGACGAGATCGGCGACCTCCCCGTGGCCCTGCAGGTGAAGCTCCTGCGCGCGCTGCAGGAGGGCGAGGTGCGCCGCGTCGGCGCCAACACCTCCACCAAGGTCGACGTCCGCCTCATCACCGCCACCAACCGCGATCTCGCCGCCGACATCGCGAGCGGGCGCTTCCGCGACGATCTGTACTACCGCATCAACGTCGTCACGATCAAGCTGCCGCCGCTGCGCGAGCGCCCGCAGGACATCCCCGAGCTCGCGCTGCATTTCCTCCGCAGCTACAACGAGCGCCTCGGCCTCGGCGTGGAGAGCATCGCGCCCGCCGCCATGCGCCTGCTCGCCGATTACGCGTGGCCCGGCAACGTCCGCGAACTGGAGAACGTCATCGAGCGCGCGCTCGTGCTGGCGCAGGGACCCACGATCGAGCCGGAGCACCTCGCCGAGTTCGTGCGCGCGAGCGACACGCCGGGCCCGTCATCGGACGACCTCTCGATCAAGCGCCAGACCGATGCGCTCGAGCGAACGCTCATCCGGCGCGCGCTCGAGGAGACGCGCGGCAATCGCACGCGCGCCGCGCAGCTGCTCGAACTCTCGCACCGCGCGCTCCTCTACAAGATCCGCGAGTACAAGCTCGGCGAGTGATCCGGCGCGGTGTTCCGCGCCGTCGTGCAATGGTCGGGTGACACGGTCCGGCGCGTTCCGCCACACATTGGCGGCCCCTTCACCGCCAGGCCGCCGTGCCGCGCTCGCTCCGCTCGTCCACCATCCCCGCGGGATTCACCCTCGCCGAGTGCCTCGTCGCGATCACGCTCTTCGCGGTGGGCCTGCTCGGACTCACGGGCACCGAGCTCGCCGTGGAGCGCATCGGCGCGGCCGGAGAACAGCGTGCCCGCGGCGCGGCCACCGCCTGGGCCCGGCTCGAATTGATCCGGAGCGCGCCGTGCGCCGCGCGCGCGTCCGGCGCCGCGGTCACGAGCGGAACGGCCGAGCGCTGGACCGTGGTCTCCGCCAGCGGCGCCACCACCGTGAGCGACAGCGTGACCCTCCCGTCGGCCGCCGGACGCGCGCCGGTCATCTTCGCCCTCGAGAGCGCCATGCCATGCTGACCGCGCCGCGCGGATTCTCCCTCGCCGAACTGCTCGTCGCCGTGGTGCTCGCCTGCGCGATCGGCGCCGCCGTGATGGACTCCGCCGTCCGCCAGCAGCGCTTCTTCGCGGCCGACGCGCGCGCCGCCGTCGCGCACGCCGCTGTGCGCCAGGCCGTGGATGTGCTCTCCGCGGATCTCCGCGCGCTCACCCCCGCCGACGGCGATCTGTACGTGACCGCGCCGGACCACGTCGATTTCCGCATGCTCCTCGGCGCCTCCGTCCTCTGCACCATCGCGGCGTCGCGCGACGCCGCGGTGCTCCCGCCGCTGCGCACGGCGTCCGCGCTCGGTCTCACCAGCTGGGTCGCGGCGCCTGCCGCCGGCGACACGCTGCTCGTGCTCGATGCCGGCGGTCCCGGCGCGGCCGACGACCGCTGGGCGCGTCATGTGCTCGCCGCCGATCCCGCGCCCGGCGGTGTGTGCCCCGTGTCGAGCGGATTCACCGCCAGCGCGGCGGAAGCGGCCGCCGGTTGGAACGTGCGATTCTCCCCGCCGCTCGCCGCGACGGTGATGCCCGGCGCCGCCGTCCGCTTCGTGCGCCGCGCGCGCTTCGAGCTGTATCGCGCCGCCGACGCCAAATGGTATCTCGGTTTCTCCGACTGCCTCGCCACGCGCACGACGCCGTGCGCCGTCGTGCAGCCGGTGAGCGGGCCGTACGATGCCTCGGGCATCGGCTTCTCCTATCTCGATTCGCTCGGCGCCGCGGCCGCGCCGCCCGCCGTGGCTGGCATCATGGTGAGCGTGCGGGCGTCGGCCGCGGGCGCGGCGCCGGCCGGCGCGCGGTCGCGCGATTCCGCGCGCGCCGTGATCGCGCCGCGCAACTAGCGCATGGCGCGCCGCCGCGGAGTCGCGCTCGCCATCGTGCTCGCCGCGCTCGTCGTGGCGGGTGCCCTCGCCGCCGGAGCGGTCATGGCCGCCGGCCAGGCGATCCGCGACGCCGCCGGCGCGGTCGCGCGCGCCGCCGTGCTGGCGCGGGCCGAGCGGGCGCTCGCGCTCGCGATCACCGGCCCGGAATGGGACAGCGCGTGGTCGGCGCCCGGCGCACCCGGACTCCTGGCCGTCCGGTCGCACGTGAGCGGCGCGATCACCGACTCCTTGATGATCGTGCGACTCACCGACGAGAATTACCTCCTCCTCTCCGAGGCGCGCGCCGCCGGCCCGCCCGCCCTTGCCGCGCGCGCCCGCCTCTCCCTGCTCGTCGTGCTGGACGCGGCGCGGCGTCCCGTGCGCGCCGGGGCACATGCGTGGGCGCCCATGCCCTGAGTTGCGCCCTTTGACCTTGCTTGCTCTCACGAAACGAGATACCCGCCTGACATCACGCGTTACTTTAGCCCGCCCTGCTCGTGTGATTAGCGATAAGGCCTTGGCACCGGTCGGTCGAAGTTCGGTGCCGGCTCGTATTCGTGTTCGTCGGCGCGCGCATCAACGCGTGCGTTTTCGCTTCCACCAACCTCGGCCTCTCACATGGCGCTCTTCGGCAAGAAGAAGACGACGATCGGCCTCGACATCGGATCGGGTCTCATCAAGGTCGCAGTCGTGGATCACAGCCGCTCCGAGCCCGAGCTCGTGAAGGTCGCGATCGCGCCGCTGCTCGCCGACGCGATCGTCGAGGGCGAAGTGATGGATCCCGGCATCGTCGCCGATGCGATCCGCACCGCGCTCGCCGGCACGGGCACGAAATCGAAGTCCGTCGTCACCGCCGTCGGCGGCCGCGACGTGATCATCAAGAAGATCCAGATCGACCGGGTGAAGGAGCAGCAGGCGCGCGAGCTGATCCGCTGGGAAGCGGAGCAGCACGTCCCGTTCGACATGGAATCGGTCGAGCTCGATTTCCAGATCCTCGATCCCGACGCCGATGGCCTCGAGATGAGCGTGCTGCTCGTGGCCGCCAAGCGCGAGCTGATCGAAGGCAAGCTCCGGCTGCTCGTGGATGCCGAGGTCCAGCCGGCGATCGTGGACGTCGACGCTTTCGCACTGCACAACGCGTTCGAGGTGAACTACCCCGAGGCGATGAGCGGCGTGGTCGCTCTCGTGAACATCGGGCACGAAGTCACGAACATCAACATCCTCGACGACGGCGTGCCGCTGCTCACCCGCGACATGACGGTGGGCACGCGCCGCTTCCGCGAGGATCTGCAGCGCGAGCGCGGGCTGAGCGCGGAGGAGGCCGATGGCGCTGCTGCAGGGCTTCGAGCGCTCGCCGCACCTGCACGTCGATGATCGACACGCGCGGCGAGGAGCTCGCCGTCGGCATCGAGCGCGCGGCCGCGTTCCTCGCGTCGTTCGTCGCGCTCGGCGGCCAAGCTGAAGCGCGGCGTACACCTGCGGCGGCGGCGCCCGCATGCCCGGTCTCACCGAGGCGCTCGCGGCCCGTCTTCGCATTCCGGTGACCAGGCCAACCCGTTGCAGCGCTTGCGAGTGCGTGACGGCGCTCTCGAGTCGCTCGTCACGGACGAAGTCGCTCCGCTGCTGATGCTGCCCATCGGACTGGCGCTCCGCCAGGTCGCCTGACCCAACTGACAAGGTCGCGACATGATTGAGATCAACCTGCTTCCTGGCACCACCAGCAAGGCGCGTGGCCGCAGCGGACCCGGTGTCGATTTCGCCGGCGCCGCCGCGGGCATCGTCAACCGCGTCAAGGACCCGTATCTCATCGGGGCCATGGCGAGCGTCGTCGTCTCGCTCGCGGTGATCGTCGGCGCGATGTGGTGGCAGCGCGGCCAAGAGGCCGACCTCGACCGCCAGCTCCAGGGCGCGGTCAGCGACTCCACGCGCTTCACCGGCGTCATCCGCGAGAAGCGGCACGCCGAGGCCGAGCGCGATTCCGTCGTGCGGCAGGTCGATCTCATCAAGAGCTTCGACAACAAGCGCTTCGTCTGGCCGCACATCATGGACGAGATCAGCCGCGCGCTGCCGCCGTACACGTGGATCACGCAGATCCAGCAGACGAACTCGAGCACGATCACCGCGGCCACCCCGGCGCCCGCCGCCGCGAAGCCCGGCCCGCCGCGCCTGCCCGAGGTGGACAGCAGCAGCGTGCCGCGCGTCCGCCTCCGCATCATCGGGAACACCGTCGATATCCAGGCGCTCACGCGCTTCATGAAACTCCTCGAGGCGTCCCCCTTCCTCGAGAACGTCCAGCTCGACAAGTCGTCGATCATCCTGATCGATGGCAAGGAAGTCACCGAGTTCACGCTCACGGCGTTCTACCAGAACCCCGACCCCTCGGCGATCAAGACGGTTCCCGTTTCCCTGGCGGTGAGGTAGCCATGGCCGGTCTCCCGAAGGGACAGCGCGAACAGGTCATGCTCCTGCTCGGCGTCATCGCGATCGCCGCCATCGGCATCGATTGGTACTACGTGTACCGGCCGAAGGCGGACAAGATCGAGGCGAAGCGCGAGCAGCTCGACCGCTTGATCGAGATCAACCAGAAGGCGAAGTCGGAGATGACCAAGGGCAGCCTCGACCAGCTCCGCCGGCAGCTCGCCGAGTACCAGCAGAATCTCGTGCTCATCCGCACGCTCGTGCCGGTGGGGAACGAGGTGCCGTCGCTGCTCGAGCAGGTGTCCACCGCGGCGCGCCGCGCCGGCCTCGACGTGTCGGCGGTCGATCCGCAGGCGGTCATCGAGGGCGAGAACTACGACACCTACCGCTACAAGATGACGGTGGTGGGCGGCTACAACGCGCTGGGCGAGTTCTTCGCCAACGTGGGCAACCTGACGCGCATCATCCTGCCCGTGAATATGTCGCTTGCGGCGCCGTCGAACCCGCAGCTCTCCAAGGCGACGAAGAAGACCACGGACGACGCAGTGGTCGAAGCCCGCTTCGAGCTGCAGACGTTCGTCGCCAAGCCGCAGAACATGGATCAACCGGGTCCCAAGAAGAGCGGAGCCAAGAAATGAGCGCACGCATCCGAATTGTCGCGCTCGCGGCTTCCGCCGCGATCTCGGCCGCCGGCCTGAACGCCGCCGCGCAGTCGATGCCGAACATCACGGCGCCGAAGACCGCGGCTACGAACGCGGCCGCGGCGACCAACGCGCACATCCAGGCGGAGCAGAACACGGGCGCCCCGCCGCCGCAGTCGGCGGCGAAGCCCACCGCCACTCCATATACGAAGCCAACGGCCCCGCCGCCGGCTCCCAAACCGTCCGCCGCGCCCCAACAGTCGGCGGCCAAGCCGGCTGTCGGCGTGCAGAATCCGGGCAAGCCGCCAGCGGCTCCGCCCGTCGCCGCCAAGCCGGCGCCCGCGTCGGCCGCTCAGACGAAGGGCGGCAAGGCCGCACCCGCCGCCGCCCCCGCCGCCGCCGCGCCCGACCAGTCGAGCTCGGTCTCGGAACGCGGCGGCAAATCGGAGATCTCGCTCCTCCGCGAGACCTTCACCTACCAGTCCGACAACCGGCGGGATCCATTCCTCTCGCTGATGCGCACGGGCGACCTCCGGCCAATGGTCTCCGACCTCCGCCTCGTCGCCGTGATTTACGACCCCCAGGGCCGGAGCGTCGCTATCCTGCGCGACCTCCAGACCAAGGAGCAGTACCGCGTGAAGGTCGGGCAGACGCTCGGCCGCATGCGCGTGAACCAGATCCGTCCACAGCAAGTGATCTTCACGATCGAAGAGATCGGAATGACCCGACAGGAAGCGCTTGGGATGAACGCAACGACGACCACGAGGGCGCAATGAGCCGCATCTGGACGCTGGTAGGGATCGCCGTGGTGACGCTGGGCTTCAAAATGCCCGCTCCCATCGACGCAACGACTGATGCAGCCAAGGGCGGCGAGGTCCGCGCTCTCAGCATCGTTCCCGCTTCGGGTCGCGCCGAAGTGGTCATCGCCGTGGACGGCTCCGTCGACGTCTCGGATTTTGCGCTCGCCTCACCGGCCCGCATCATCCTCGACCTCAAGGGCGCCACGTTCACCGGCTCCTCGCGCCTCTACGACAAGATCCCGCGCGGCGGCATCACGAACGTCCGCATCGCGCAGTACCGCGACGACGTCGTACGCGTGGTGATCGAGCTCGATGGCGATCACAAGTACACCGTGAAGCGCGACGCCGACGATGTGCGCCTCACCATCGATGGCGTCTCGGCCGGCAGCTTCGGCGCGTGGGCCACCACGCCGTCGATCGCCGCGGCCCCCGCGGCCGACTACGCCGCCGGTGGCAGCGACCGCATCCTCCGCGGGCACGCGAACGTGAAGGCCGCCCGCCAGACCGCCTTCGTCTCGAGCTCCTCCCAGCCGCGCATCACCGTCACCTACGTCGATGCCGACATCCGTGACGTCATCGCCGCCTTCGCCCTCTTCTCCGGCCGCACGATCGTCGTCGGCAAGGGCGTGACCGGAACGGTCACCGCCGAAGTGCGCGACCAGCCGTGGGACGTCGCCCTCCGCGCCATCCTGCAGTCGCAGGGCCTGGCCGCGAAGGAGGACGCCGACGGCATCATCACGGTCGACTCCTTCGACAATCTCGGCAAGCAGCAGGCGTCCGAGCCGCTCACCACGCAGATGATCTCGCTCAACTATGCGCGCGCGGCCTCGCTCGTCCCTTCGGTGAAGGGCCTCCTCTCCAAGGAGTGCGCGGGCCTCGGCTACGGCGGCGCCAACGCCGGCACCGTGCAGAACAGCCCGGGCTATGGCAATTCCGGCTGCACCTCGCGCGGCGACGTCTCCTTCGATTCGGCCTCCAACCGGCTGATCGTGACCGACGTCGGCTCGCGCCTGCTCGACATGATCAACTACATCCGCGACCTCGACATCCGTACGCCGCAGGTCGCGATCAAGGCCAAGATCATCGAGGTCGACCGCACGAGCATTCAGGACATCGGCGTCTCGTACGACCTCGGAACGGCCAACACGTTCTTCAACAAGCTCGTGCAGCGCCCCGATCCGACCACCTTCCAGCCGGTGGACTCGAACGGCGACGGCGTACCCGACGGCGTCTCGGCCAAGGGCTACCCGACCAACCAGACGGTCGTGGACATCGGCGGCAATTCGCTCGCCATGATCACCAACGCCAACCAGCGCGTGGTGAATCCGGCGCTGCAGCTGCTCTTCACCACCACGATCGGCAAGTTCAACCTCACGACCTTCATCGACGCACTCCAGGAAACGCGGCTCGCCGACGTCCAGGCGGAGCCGAGCGTCGTGACGCTCGACAACAAGAAGGCCGAGATCATGTCCGGCCAGGAGATCCCGATCCGTATCGTCGACGTCGGATCGCTGACGACCGGCGGTGCGGTCGCGACGGCGCCGCGTTCGACGGTCGCGTACAAGGAGACCGGTATCATCCTCACGGTCACGCCGCACATCACGAACAACCGCCAGGTGCTGCTGACCGTGCACGCCGAGCGTTCCACCGTGACGCCGGCGTCGGCCGACCTCGGCTACGTGATCGACAAACAGCGCGCCGACAACGAAGTGCTCGTCGGCGATGGCGAGACCGCGGTCATCGGCGGCCTCACCGATTCGCACGTCCTGCAGGACAAGACCGGCATCCCGATCCTCGTCGACCTGCCGTTCATCGGCAAGCTCTTCGGCGAGACGCGCACGGAAGAGACGAAGAACGACCTGATCATCCTGATCACGCCGCACATCGTGGATGAAGGCGAGGCGCTTGGCCCGCCGAGCTCCAACCCGTAAGCCAGCCGCCCCCCCCGGTGAGACTTCCTATGATGCTGTCCATGGACACGCGCACCCTCGCTTCCGGCCGCCCTCGCGCCGCCCGCCTCGCGGCGGCGGTCGCGCTCGCGATCACGCTCGCGAGCTGCGTCTCGAGCGATGCCACGAACGGGCTGAGCGACAAGAACCCGCCCACGGTGAGTCTCTCGCCGGGCGCGGTCACCGACTCGTCGATGGCCTTCACGATCTCGGCCACCGACAACCTCGGCCTCCTCCACGTGGACGCCGTCGCCGGCTCCGCCGCGGGCGGACTCGCGGCCGTGTGCGACACGACGTTCAACACCGCCGTCACCACCTTCTCGCGGATCTGCACGATCGCGGTGCCGGCGACGGTCCCGATCGGCACGCAAGTCACGATCCTCGGCCAGTCGGTGGACGGTGCGCACAACATCTCGGTCGTGGACACGCTGCTCATGGTCACCGGCGGCGGCAGCCCGTCCGTCGTGCGGTTCACGGCGCCGAAGATTGGTGACAGCGCGGTGGTCGGTTCGGCCATCGCGATGTCGATCAGCGGCAAGTCCGGCCTCAAGGTGAAGACCCTGGGCTGGATCGTGCAGCAGGCGAGCGGCACGTTCAATCCCGCGAAGCGCGATTCCGTGATCTTCAACAGCCCGCTCAAGGATTCCACGGGCGTCGATTCGTCGATCAGCTTCGTCGGCGCCGTCGCGGGCCCCGCGACCGCCACGCCGTTCATGTATGATTCGATCGGCACGCTCTATCTCGGGCCCCCGGTAACGCTGACCGTGCTCACGACGGGCGGCACGGGTACGATCCCGGTGGTCGACTTCGGCATCACCAAGCGCATCGAGACCACCGACACGATCCACGTCACCGCGAAGGATCTCGCCGGTGTCCAGTGGATGGGCTACAAGATCACCACCATGCCGCCGGCGAATGCGCTCGTCGCGTCGGAATCGGTGTTCGTCGCCGGCAGCGTCACCTCGGCGATCCATACGTTCAATCTGGCGCTCCCGGTCACGGTCTTCCCGACCTCGGTGCGGGTGATGGCGTTCGCCACGAACGCCAACGGGCGGCAGGACTCGGCGCGCGTTCCGGTGGGGACCACCGGGTTCGTACGCTTCGACACCGTCACGGTCGTGGCCGGCCTCACGCGGCCGCTGCCGAACGGCGGTCTGATCGCCGACGGACTCTATCATCCGCCCACGAACCGGATCTATCTCACGAACATCCAGCGCAATGAGCTTGACGTCTTCGACCTCGGCGACTCGACCTTCCACCCGGCCATCCCGGTCGGCTTCCAGCCGTGGGGCATCACGGCCTGGCCGCTGGATCATGGCGCGGGCGGCAACCCGGGCACCATGTCGGACACGCTGCTCGTCGCGCTCTCCGGCGCCACGCACATCAGCTACGTGGACGTCAATGCCGGCGCCGAGTTCCGGCGCTACGCGCTGCCGAACATCGTCGCGTACAAAGTGACCTCGACGCTCAACGCCAACGGCCAGATCGTCGAGACCCGCACGGTCTACGACTTCAGCGACCGGCCCCAGTACGTCGCGGCGACGTGCAAGGGCCTCGGCCTCTGCGGCGATGTTCTGCTGGCGTACTCCACGACGCCGACCCCCGGGCAGACTCTCCCCTTCCCGAACCAGGGAACCATTCGTTGGGAGGATCTGAGCAACCAGACCTCGCACTTCTTCTTCGAACAGTCGATCGGTCAGCTCGGCAATGGCTCCATCGACACGCTCGAGATCGAGCGGTTCCCCTCGTCCGGCTACGGCTCTCACGTGTTCCTCGTGCCGTTCCGCCAGGGTCCGTTCATCACGGGCCCCGATACGTCCTACTTCTCGATCCAATTCCGGGTGAACGAGCTTGGTTTCCGCGACACGACCTTTACGCGCAACTCGGGCAACTTCGCGCACGCCGTGTTCGGTGAGGGCGGACAGATCGGCGGCGGCGGGAACCTCACGAATGCGCGCGCGCTCACGTACGATGTCAATCCGGGGCTGATCCCGACCTTCACGGACAAGGGACACACCTACGCGCTCCCCGTACCGGTGATCGACGCCGGGATCTCGGCGCCGACGGACGTCCTCGACTTCATCGCCAACACCTCCACCAGGGTGACGGGCGTCGCAGCCAACCTCGATGGTCTCACCAACGCGATCCGAGCCGACTCGACCTACATGGTCAATGCCACGCTCCGCCTCACCGGTATGCTGCAGACCTCCGGCGGCAATGATGGTATCGACTTCCATCCCAAGAACTTCGGCGAGCCGCGCCCCGGCGCGACCGGCGGCACCCAGATGATGTTCTCAGCGTCCACGCAGCCGCAGATCGAGGTGTACAATACGAACAACGGCCAGCGCTGCATGCTCGTGCCCACGCGCGATCCGGTGATCGGCCCGATCAAGTCGGCGCTCCTCGCCGGCGGCAACACGGTGGTCGTGGGTGCCACGCAGTTCGGTGTCGTGATCATCACGATCCCGCAGGCGCAGATGGCGGCGGCCTGCCCGTAAACACTCGCTCCTGTTAGAAACGGGACCCGCCCGGCGCACCGTTCGCGCCGGGCGGGTTTCGTTTTCCCCTCCCGCGCGTAGCTTAACCGCATGCTCCGATTCACCACCGCCGGCGAGTCGCACGGCCCCGCGCTGCTCGCGATCCTCGAGGGGATGCCCGCGGGCCTCCCCCTGCTCGCCGCCGACGTGGACGCCGATCTGGAGCGCCGCCAGCAGGGCTACGGCCGCGGCCGCCGCATGCAGATCGAGCGCGACACGGTGGAGTTCCTCGCGGGCGTGCGCGCCGGCTTCACGCTCGGCACGCCCATCGCGATGCGCATCGCGAACCTCGACTGGAAGAACTGGCAGGAGATCATGGACCCGGCCCCGCGCGAGGGGGATCCCGCGCCGCGCAAACGCGCCGTCACGCGCGCACGCCCTGGCCACATCGATCTCAGCGGGATGCTCAAGTACGACCGCACCGACGGCCGCGATCTGCTCGAGCGCGCCTCCGCGCGCGAGACCGCCTCGCGCACCGCCGCCGGCGCCGTCTGCCGCCGATTCCTGCGCGAGTTCGGCATTTCCGTCGCCAGCCACGTCGTGCACCTGGGCGGCATCGACGCGCGCCGCCCCGATCCGCTCCCGGCCGATCTCAACGCCGCCGCCGACAAGTCGCCCCTCCGCACGCTCGACGCCGACGCCGAGCGCGCGATGACCGCCGCCATCGACGCCGCGAAGAAAGAAGGCAACACGCTCGGCGGCATGTCGAGGTGATCTGCGACGGCGCGCCGGTCGGCCTCGGTTCGCACGTGAGCTGGGATACAAAGCTCGACGCCCGCCTCGCCGCCGCGATCATGTCGATCCCCGCGGTGAAGGGCGTCGAGATCGGCCCCGGATTCGAGAACGCGCGCCGCACCGGCGCCGAGGTGCACGACGAGATCTCGCTCGCGCCCGGCCGCGCGCGCACCGGCAACGTGCAGCGCCGCACCAACCGCGCCGGCGGCCTCGAGGCCGGCGTCACCAACGGCGAGCCGCTCGTCATCCACGCGGCCATGAAGCCGATCAGCACGCTCATGCGCCCCCTCGCCACGATCGACCTCGCCACCGGCGAACCCGCGCAGGCGGTGGCCGAGCGCAGCGACGTGACCGCCGTGCCCGCGATGGGCGTGATCGCGGAAGCGATGACCGCATTCATCGTCGCGCAGGCGATGCTCGAGAAGTTCGGCGGCGACTCGCTCGGCGAGACGCGCCGCAATTACGATGGCTACCTCGCGCACATTGCCACTCGGATCGGACCCGCCAGGCGCTGATCGCCACCTCGTTCTGGTCGGGCTGCCGGGCGTCGGAAAGTCCTCGGCCGCGCGGCGCGCGGCGCGCCGGCTCGGCCGAACGTTCATCGATTTCGACACCGAGATCGAATCGCGCGAACAGATGTCCATCGACCGCATCTTCGCCGAGAAGGGCGAAGCGTACTTCCGCGCCTGCGAACTCGCGCTCACGCGGGATCTCGCGCAGCGCAGCGGCCTGGTGCTCGCGCCGGGCGGCGGCTGGGTCACCACGCCCGAGGCGGTGGCGCTCCTCCGCCCGCGCTCGCTGCTCATCTGATCTGCGCATGCGGCCCGAGATCGCGCTCTCCCGCGTGCGTCGCGCGAAGCGGCAGCGCCCGTTGTTGCTCACCGCGGATCCGCTTGCGACGATGCGGCGCTTGCTCGCCGAGCGCGAGTCCGCGTACCTCTCGGCGGACCACGTTCTCGATGTGGGCGCGATGACGCCGGCGGCGCTGGTGGCCGAGATCGTGCGCCTTGCCGGAGCCGGGCCCGCCCGCTAGCTTGGGCGCCTACTTGACGGCCCTACTATACTATTGCACTTCACAGGCCGACGGGGCGCCGAACAGTGCTTCGACGGGCAACGTTCCGGTTACAACGGGCAGGCTGGGGTGTCCAATCCTTCGACCGGCTCGATACCGACTTCCGACCGCCAACGGTCGAGGCTGAATGACTTTCCGAGTGCTCGGTCCCCACGAACGGGGACGATTCGCCCCCGAAGCATGGGGCCACCTGATGACGCTCTCCGGCGCCGGACTCATTAGCGCCGACGAGATGGAGTCGCTCATCGAGCGCGCGCTCTCGCAGATCGAAGGCCGCATCGCGCTCGATGATCTTCGCGCGCTCATGGAAGGCGTCGGCTACATCGACGATGGCCTGGGCGGCGACAACGTGACGGTGCACTGATCGTGGCGACCAAGAAGAAAGCCCCAGCCAAGAAGGTCGCGGCCGCGAAGAAGAAAGCGCCCGCGAAGAAGGTCGCGCCGGTGAAGAAGGCCGCGCCCGTGAAGAAGCCCATCGCCGCTCGGCCCTCGGCCATCGTCACGGCGAAGAGGCCGTCGAAGGTGGCGGAAGCCGTCGCCGCGCCGGCGAAGAAGGGCAAGAAGGCGGGCCCGATGGCCGAGAGCCGGGAGCCGACGTCCGACGTCGACTTCTCGACCTACCAGAACAAGCGATTGGTCATCGTCGAGTCGCCCGCCAAGGCGAAGACCATCGGGAAATACCTCGGCAACGA
The DNA here is from genome assembly GCA_963751275.1 of uncultured Gemmatimonadaceae bacterium. Classification (GTDB taxonomy): domain Bacteria; phylum Gemmatimonadota; class Gemmatimonadetes; order Gemmatimonadales; family Gemmatimonadaceae; genus DATKOH01. The sequence continues at coordinate 586,468 of CAVVTZ010000007.1, forward strand.
CTACCGCGTGCGCGCCACCGTCGGCCACGTGCGCGATCTGCCCGAGAAGGGGCTCGGCATCGACATCGAGAACGGCTTCACGCCCAAGTACGTCCCCGTCCCCGGCAAGGAGAAGGTGCTCGACGAGCTGAAGGGCGCCGCGAAGGTCGCGTCGCACATCTACCTCGCCACCGACCCCGACCGCGAGGGCGAGGCGATCGCCTGGCACGTCGCCGAATCCATCAAGCAGACGAACGGCGCGCCGGTGCAGCGCGTGCTCTTCCACGAGATCACGAAGGAAGCGGTGCAGCAGGCGATCAAGAAGGCCGGCAAGATCGACGACAAGAAGGTGAACGCGCAGCAGGCGCGCCGCGTGCTCGACCGGCTCGTGGGCTACAAGGCCAGCCCGCTGCTCTGGAAGACCGTCAAGAAAGGATTGTCGGCCGGCCGCGTGCAGACCGTCGCGCTGCGGCTCATCGTCGAGCGCGAGCGCGAGATCCGCGCCTTCAAGCCGGTGGAATACTGGACCGTGGATGCGCTGCTCGAGAAGAACGGGCAGAAGTTCACCGCCAAGCTCCACCAGCTCGATGGCAAGAAGCCCGAGATCCACGACGGGGCCACCGCCAACGCGATCCTCACCGACCTCAAAGGGCGCAAGCACTTCCAGGTCACCGAGGTCCGCAAGCGCGAGCGTCGCAAGAATCCGTCGGCGCCCTTCACCACGAGCACGCTGCAGCAGGAAGGCGCGAAGAAGCTCAGCTTCGGCTCGCGGAAGACGATGCGCGTCGCGCAGGATCTCTACGAAGGCATCGAGCTGGGCAAGGAAGAAGGGCAGGTGGGTCTCATCACCTACATGCGCACCGACTCCACGCGCGTGTCCCCCGCGGCGGCCGACCAGGCGCGCACCTTCCTCGCCGCGCAGTACGGCCAGGACTCGCTTGCCGCCGGCCCACAGCTGTTCGGCAAAGCCGACGCCAACACGCAGGACGCGCACGAAGCCGTGCGTCCCACCGATCCCGCGCGCCGGCCCGAGGACGTCAAGAAATTCCTCTCGCCCGAACAGTTCAAGCTCTATGAGCTGATCTGGAAGCGGTTCATGGCGTCGCAGATGGCGCCCGCCGTGTTCGACACTACCACAGTAGACTTCGACCTCACTCGCTATCTGTTCCGCTCCACCGGCAGCGTCATCAAGTTCGAAGGCTTCCTTGCGCTCTACCGCGAGGCGCACGAGGAAGGGGAGGGACGCGCGCTCGAGGACGAGCAGGCGCTCCCGGTGCTCGAGGTGAAGGAGAACGTGCCGGTGCGCGAGATCACGCCGCACCAGCACTTCACCGAGCCGCCGCCGCGCTTCTCCGAGGCGAGTCTCGTGAAGGAGCTCGAACGGCTCGGCATCGGGCGGCCGTCCACCTACGCGAGCATCATCTCGGTGCTCGCCGACCGCCGCTACGTGCTGCTCGAACAGCGCCGCTTCTCCCCCACGCCGCTCGGCGAGACGGTGGAGAAGATCATGGTGCACCAGTTCCCCGACGTCTTCAACGTGGGGTTCACGTCGGAGATGGAGCAGGAGCTCGACAAGATCGAGGAAGGGCACCTGGGCTGGCAGCGCGTGCTCAAGGATTTCTGACGGCCCGTTCGCGATGTCGCTCGACAAGGCGACGTCGACCGACTCATCGCCGCGGCGCACGACCTCCAAGCAATTCGAGAACGAGCGCTGTCCGAAGTGCGGCGGCAAGCTCGTGGCCAAGGGCGGCATCTTCGGACCGTTCGTGGCGTGCGAGAACCGGCCGGCCACGTGCGATTACACGCGGCCGCTCGGCCGCGACCGCAAGCCCGGCGGAGACCGACGAGACTACGTGTGCCAGCTCTGCGGCAACGTCATGGTCATGCGCTCCGGGCGCTCCGGCGAATTCCTCGGCTGCAGCAAGTTCCCGAAGTGCCGCGGCACGCGCGCGCTGCCCGATCGGCGTGATGTGCCCGAAGGACGGCGGCGATCTGATCGCAGCGCCGCTCGAAGAAGGGCGGCCGCCCGTTCTACGGATGCGAGAACTATCCCAAGTGCGATTTCATTGCTGGAACAAGCCCGTGCTCGAGAAGTGCCCCGACTGCGGCAACATGGGCGCCGAGGTGAAGTCCACGAAGACGCGCGGCGAGTACCGCAAGTGCCTCAAGTGCGGCAACGAGTGGGACGTCGCGGGTGAACCGGAGCCCGCCGCCGCCGCGAGCTAGCGGCAGCTGTGGCAGGTAGCGCCAGTCGCCAGTCGACAGTCGACGTCCGTAGTGACGCGGTTCACGTAGTCGGCGGCGGCTTGGCCGGCTCCGAAGCATCCTGGCAACTTGCTGAGCGCGGGGTGAAGGTCGTTCTCCACGAGATGCGCCCCGCCGTCACCACCGAGGCGCACAAGACCGACCGCCTCGCCGAGCTCGTCTGCTCCAACACGTTCAAGAGCACCGAGACCACGAACGCGCACGGCTTGCTCAAAGCCGAGATGCGCCGCCTGGGCTCTCTCATCCTCTGGGCCGCCGACCAGGCGCGCGTTCCCGGCGGCAGCGCGCTCGCGGTGGATCGCGAGATCTTCTCGCGGGCGGTGCACGACCGCATCGCCGCGCACTCGAACATCACGATCGAGCGCGGCGAAGTGACGGAGATCCGCTCGCCCGGCATCATCGCGACGGGCCCGCTCACCTCCGACGCGTTGGCCGACAAGATCCGCGCCCGCCTCGGCATCACGGCGCTCGCCTTCTACGATGCGATCGCGCCCGTGATCGCGCGCGATTCGATCGACGACGCGATCGTCTTCCGCGCCTCGCGCTACGGCAAGGAGACGATGGACGGCGCCGGCGACGAAGGCGCGTACCTGAATTGCCCGATGTCGCGCGAACAGTACGAAGGCTTCCTCGACGCGCTGCTCGCCGCCGACAAGTACCAGGGCCACCAATTCGACGAGGTGCCGTACTTCGAGGGCTGCATGCCGGTGGAGGAGATGGCATCGCGCGGCCGCGAGACGCTGCGCTTCGGCCCGCTCAAGCCCGTTGGCCTTCGCGATCCGCGCACCGGCAAGGATGCTTGCGCCGTGGTGCAGCTCCGCCAGGAGGACCGCGCCGGCCGCATGTGGAACCTCGTCGGCTTCCAGACGCGGCTCCGCACCGGCGAGCAGCAGCGCGTCTTCCGGATGATCCCCGGCCTCGCCAATGCGGAATTCCTGCGCTTCGGCTCCATCCACCGGAACTCCTACGTGAACACGCCGGCCGCGCTCACGCCGGCGCTCACGCTGCGCGATGACCCGTGCGTCTTCCTCGCCGGACAGATCAGCGGCGTCGAGGGCTACACCGAGAGCAGCGCCACCGGACTCGTCGCCGGCATCAACCTCGCGCGCCGCCTCGCCGGTCTCGAGCCCGTGCTCCCGCCGCCCACGACGATGCTCGGCGCCCTCTACCGCTACCTGCGCGAGGCCGACCCATTGCACTTCCAGCCGATGAACGCCAACTTCGGTCTCGTGGACGACCTCGAGCACCCTGAGCGCGACAAGCGGCGCAAGAAGGAATTGATGGCCGCGCGAGCTCTCGCGCACATCGAGTCGTGGATGGAAGCGAACGACTTGCACCCGGTCGCCGCATGAGCGCGCGGCGCTCGAAGAAGGATGCCGTTGCCGGCGACAGTCGACAGTCGACAGTCGACGTCCGTAGTCCGGTCCTGGATTATCTGACGTACCTGGAAAAGGAACGTCAGGACTCCGCCCACACGGTGAAAGCGTATACGAGAGACCTCGAGGAATTCGTCGCCTTTCTCGGCAACTACTACGGCGCCGAGCCGTGGTCCTTCGAGGGACTCGACCGCCTCGCCATCCGCGGCTATCTCGGCCACCTCACCCGCCGCGGACTCGGTAAGCGCTCCATCGCGCGTTCGCTCTCGGCCGTGCGTTCGTTCTACAAGTGGATGCACCACGCCGAGCGCGTCGAGTCCAACCCCGCGCGCGGCGTCGCGAGCCCCAAGCAGGACAAGTATCTCCCGGCCTATCTCGACCGCGCGCAGATCGATCTCCTTTTCGAATCCGCGCAACTGCGCGCGCAGGACGGACGCTTCGAGAGCGCACGCGATCTCGCGATCCTCGAGCTGTTCTACTCGACGGGCATGCGTCTCTCGGAGCTCGCGGGCATCAACCGCGCCGATCTCGATCTCGTCGCGCAGGTGGTTAAGGTGCGCGGCAAGGGGCGCAAGGAGCGGATCGTCCCCGTGGGCGACCACGCCCAACTCGCGCTCCGCAATTACGAGGGCAAGCGCGAGGAACTCACCAAGCGCCTCGGCGCGCGCTCGGAGCGCTACGCCTATTTCCTCGCGCGCACCGGCCGCCGCATCGCGCCGCGCACCGTGCAGCAGTTGGTCTCCAAATTCCTGAACGCGATCGACGAAGACGCCGGCCTGTCCGTCCACTCGCTGCGCCACACGTTCGCGACGCACTTGCTCGATGCCGGCGCCGACCTCCGTGCCGTCCAGGAATTGCTCGGCCACTCCTCGATCAGCACGACGCAGATCTACACGCACACCAGCGTGGAGCGCCTGAAAGAGGTGTACAAGAAGTCTCACCCGAGAGCCTGATACAACGGCAACGGCTTTTGACAGGATTCACATGATGGACATGATGCAGCACTGCGGTCGGGACCGCAGTGTTGCATCATGTCCATCATGTGAATCCTGTCAAAAGCCGTTGCCGTTGCCGAGCGCCGACCCCCGCGATGACGTTATCTTGAGCGCATGGAACGCCCTCACGCGACAACCATCCTCGCCGCGCGACGCGATGGCAAAGTCGCCATCGCCGGCGATGGCCAGGTCACCGTCGGCGACACGGTGATGAAGGCCAACGCGCAGAAGGTGCGCGCGCTGCGCGGCGGCAAGGTGCTCGCCGGGTTTCGCCGGCGCCGCGGCCGATGCGTTCACGCTCTTCGAGAAGTTCGAGGAGAAGCTCGAGCGCTACCCCGAGAATCTCCCGCGCGCCTCGGTGGAGCTCGCGAAGGACTGGCGCAGCGACCGCGTGCTCCGCCGCCTCGAAGCGCTGCTCGCCGTGGTGGACAGGCAGCATGGCTTCGTGATCTCCGGCACCGGCGACATCATCGAACCCGACGATGGCATTCTCGCGATCGGGTCCGGCGGTCCCTACGCCCTCGCCGCCGCGCGCGCTCTCATGGCGAACTCCCAGCTCGCCGCCCCCGAGCTCGTGCGCTCCGCGCTCGAGATCGCCGCCGACATCTGCATCTACACCAACCGGAACATCACGGTGCTCGAGCTCTGAGCTCGGCGCGTCGATGAGAGACTGAATGCCGTCCAAACGCACCCAGCAGGCCATCGCGCGTCTCGCGGATCTGACGCCGCGCCAGATCGTCGCCGAACTCGACCGCTACATCGTGGGACAGAGCGACGCGAAGAAGGCCGTCGCCATCGCGCTCCGCAACCGCTGGCGCCGCCAGCAGGCGCCCGACGCGATCCGCGAAGAGATCGCGCCGAACAACATCATCCTCATCGGCCCCACCGGCGTCGGCAAGACCGAGATCGCGCGCCGCCTCGCGAAACTCTCGAGCGCGCCCTTCATCAAGGTGGAGGCCTCCAAGTTCACCGAGGTCGGCTATGTCGGCCGCGACGTGGAATCGATGGTGCGCGATCTCGTCGAGAGCGCCATCGACATGGTGCGCACCGAGCGCGAGAACGAAGTGGAGGATCTCGCCTACGAGCGCACCGACGAGCGCATCCTCGACCTGCTCCTGCCCAAGCCCGTCGAGAACGCGCCGCCTGAGAACGCGCCTTCCGCCGGCGACCGCCCCGCCACCGGGCCCGCGCTCTTCGTCGTGTCTTCGAGCGGCACGGTGAACAAGGAGAACGCCCCCGATCCCGCCGCTGAACGCCACCACCGCACGCGCGAGAAGCTCCGCCAACTTCTGGTGGACGGCCAGCTCGAGGAGCGCGAGGTGGAAGTCGAGATCACCCAGCCGTCGGGGCCAATGGTCGAGATGCTCGTGCCGCAGGGCGCACCGGAAGGGATGGGCAACTTCGGCGAGATGCTGCAGGAGATGATGCCCAAGCGCACGAAGAAGCGCACGGTGAAGGTCGCCGAGGCGCGCCGCATTCTGATGGACCAGGAACTCGAGAAGCTGATCGACGCCGAGGACGTCACCACCGACGCGCTCGAACGCGTGGAGAAGATGGGGATCATCTTCCTCGACGAGATCGACAAGATCGCCGGCGAGCGCGCCGCGACCGGCGGACCCGACGTCTCGCGCGAAGGCGTGCAGCGTGATCTCCTGCCGATCGTCGAAGGCTCCAACGTGCAAACGAAGTACGGCATGGTGAAGACCGACCACGTGCTCTTCATCGCCGCCGGCGCCTTCCACGTGTCGAAGCCCAGCGACCTGATCCCCGAACTCCAGGGACGCTTCCCCATTCGCGTGGAACTCACGCACCTCACCGAGGGGGATTTCGTCCGCATCATGACCGAGCCCGAGAACGCGCTCACGCGCCAGTACGCCGCGCTCGTGGAGAGCGAGGGCGCGAAGCTCGCGTTCACCCCCGACGGGATCGCCGAGGTCGCGCGCATCGCCGCGCAGGTGAACGACCGCATGGAGAACATCGGCGCGCGCCGGCTGCACACCGTGATGTCCACGCTGCTCGAGGATGTGCTCTACGAGCTCCCCGACCGCGGCAAGGACCCGATCACCGTGAACGCCGCCATGGTCCGCGACCGGCTGAAGCGCATCTCCGAGGACGAAGACCTGCGCAAGTACATCCTCTAGCGACAGCGAACTGCCTTTGACAGGATGAACATGATGGACATGATGAACGGCGGTGAACCGCCGTTCATCATGTCCATCATGTTCATCCTGTCAAAAGCAGTTCGCCGTGAGCCGACCCGACCGGGCCCTCAGTCGCGCGTCCCGATCCCGCCGAACTTCTAGAACCCGATCCCGACCACGAGCGGCATGATGAACGAGGGTGCGTTCGTTCCATGGTAGAACGTGGTGTACATCACCTGCACCTCGCCGTACAGCCGCGCGACCCCGATGTTGAAGTTCATCCCGATGCCCCCGCCGGCACCGAGGCCGGTGGCCAGGTACTGCTGCCGCGACGCGGCCGTCACCGGATCGCCGAGCGCCGCGGAAGACACCGCGAATCTCGACTGGTAGAGACCCACCGTCGCGACGAGATACGGCGCTTGATCGGCATCGAACACATTGAATCGCGCGCCCACGCTCGTGCCCACGAGTTGATTCGTGGCGGTGGTCGCCGGGCAGATCGCCAAGCAGCCGCCGGGCACCGGTACGCCGTAGCTGCCCGTTCCGTAATACTGCACCAGATACCGGATCTGGAAGCGGTCGTCCGGCAGGTTGAACGCGACGCCGGCCTGCGCGCCGAACATCATCGGTCCCTGTCCCACCAATCCGCTGGCCGACGCCACGCCCTGCAGGCCCGTGTCCGTCTGCGCCGCCGCTCCGCCCGCCGCCAGCAACGCCGCCATCGCCGCGAACCCACGCAAGAATCTCATGGTGCCCTCCCCGAAGACTGACACCCGCTCACCTATCGATGCTCCATACCCCCGCCGAACGCAATAGCTCCGCTGGCGCCCCCACTGAGCCCGCCGCTAACTTCCGCCCCATGCCCACGAAGAAGAAGACCTCCCGACTCCCGAATCCCGACTCCCGAACGCGAACTCACCGGGACTTCCTGGCAATACCAGACTTCACCTCCAAGGAACTCGGAGCCCTCTTCGCGCTCGCCGACAAGATGCGCCGCGGGCAATACCGGAAGAAGCCTCTCGCCGGCAAGTCGCTCGCGATGATCTTCATGAAGGCTTCCACCCGCACCCGCGTCTCCTTCGAAGTGGGCGCCTGGCAACTCGGCGGACACGCGCTCTTCCTCTCTCCGCGCGACATCCAGCTCGGCCGCGGCGAACCGATCGCCGACACCGCGCGCGTGCTCTCGCGTTACGTGGACGGCATCATGATCCGCACCTTCGCGCACGCGGAGGTGGAGGAGCTCGCGCAATACGCCACGGTGCCCGTGATCAACGGACTCACCGATCTCCTGCACCCCTGTCAGATCCTCGCCGATCTGCTCACCGTGAAGCAGCACCTCGGCGGCTGGGCGGGGAAGAAGATCGCGTGGATCGGCGACGGCAACAACATGGCGAACTCGTGGATCAACGCCGCGTACCGCCTGGGATTCGAACTCACGCTCGCCTGTCCGGCGGGCTACGATCCTGACGCCGCCATCCTGAAGCGCGCACAGGGCGCCGCGAAGGTCACCGTCGTGCGCGATCCGCGCGAGGCGGCGGCCGGCGCGCACGTCGTGAATACGGATGTCTGGGCGTCGATGGGGCAGGAAGAGGAGCAGGAGAAACGCGCCCGCGCCTTCGCCGGCTATGAGGTGAACAGCGGCCTCATGCGCACCGCACACAAGGACGCGATCTTCCTGCACTGCCTGCCCGCACACCGGGGCGAAGAGGTCTCCGCGGCGGTGATCGATGGGCCGCAGAGCCGCGTCTGGGACGAAGCCGAGAACCGCCTCCACGTGCAGAAGGCGGTCATGGCCGTGCTCATGGGTGGGGAGAAGCTGTCGTGACCGGCGGCGCCGGCGAGGCGCCCGGCGCGTGCCCGGTCTGCGACAGCAATTCTCTGATCACATAGCCGGCGCCGCCGCGCGCGCGCACCTGATGTGGGGCGGCGTGCACGTAGCGCTGGCAGGCGTTCCGGAAGGCGCTGCCCGAGGGATAGTCGAGGGCCAGCGCCACGCCGTCGGCGGTGCGCTCCGGATCCTCCAGCAATCTCGCCGCGACGATCAGCCGCCCCCACGCGATCAAGCGCTGCGACGTCGGGAATCCGGCGGATACCAGCCGTTCCGAGAGGAGCTTCCGGCGGAGCCCCAGCACCGCGGCCAGGTCGTCGGGTTTGAGCTGCTGGTGGGCGCGCGTCACGCAGAGCAGCAGCGCATCGCGCACCGTTGGCTTCACATTGGTCAGCGCCGGACGGAGCAGTTCGATCGCGCCGCGCGCCTCGGCCTGGTCGATGATGGCGCGCAGCCGGCGCGGATCATCGTCCTGGTCGGCGAGCACGAGGCCTTCCATGCCGAAGCGTCCCGCTTCGAACAGGTCGTGCGCGCCGGCGGTGGAAGGCGAGGTATACAGCACCACCGTGACGCTCGGGAACCGCCGGCGGAGCCGGCGCAGGGCGTCGAAGGAGGCCGTCGTGTCCGTGCCGGGCGCGTCGGGATAGAGATCGACGAGCGCCACCGTGACCGCCTTGCGGGCGCATGCGGTGAGCAACTCGTCCCACGAGTCGCAGGACACGAGCCCATGCCGGTCGCGCAGCGCGGCGCGCACCCGCTCGCGTCTGATCGGGGCGGGCAGGAGCGTGGCGACAAGTCCCATGGGGTCCTCGGTTTCGTGCGTCGGCCTGCGGCGTGACAGTGGGCACAGTGGATGCGTCCCTGACAAAGGGAAGATGACTGGCGCCTCATACTGGTCACGATTGCCATGCTGATTGCCGGCGCAAATCACCCTGGCAATGACTCTCGAGATAGGTTATGCAATAATGTTGCGACAGTGCAATTCATTGCATATGGTTTGGCGCTGTTGGTAATTATAACTCCTTTTAATGCAAACAGTTACGTCGCGGCATGGTAACTGCTTATATCATTGGTGTCTCCCGTCACATGTGGCTGGATGGGTGTGCGATGGGGACGTGCGACGGTCGGTAGTTCCGACCGCAAGATTTGGACAGGACGCGTGACCGCGCGGGAGGCTCAGCGCGGACGACCACCAGAGGAATCCGTGAACGCTCGTAGAATTGCGCTGCGCGTGACACCCGCGAACCGGACCGGCTACACGGCGATCGAGCTGATCATCGTGCTGGTGATCATCGGCATCATCGCGGCGTTCGCCTATCCCCGCGTGAATTTCACGCAATTCCAAGTGGACGCGGCCTCGCGCCAGATCCGCATGGTGCTGCAGAATGCGCAGCGCCTCGCGGTCACGCGCCAGTACAACGTGGTGGTCAGCTTCGACGCTGTGAACAACAAGGTGCGCACGCTCGAGGACAACAACAGCGACAACTCGTACACCGCGGGCGAGCGCGTCACCTGGTCCACGCTCGAGGATTCCGTGCATTTCGCCATTCCGCCCGTGGGCGTGAACGGCGCGGTGTCCGGCTCGATCGTGGGTGCCTCGCTGACCACGGTGGACGGCCTGCCCAGCATCATCTTCCGCCGCGACGGCGCGGGCAGCAGCGATCTCGAACTCTACCTGACCTCGCGCCGGGCCTCCGCCAACGACTGGCGCGGGATCACGGTCATTCAGTCCACCGGACGCACCGACTGGTTCAAGTACATCGGAGCGGCCTGGAAGCCGGGGAACCTATGAACTCGAACGTCTCGCAGAAGCCCGCCGCCCGCCGCCTTCGCCGCGGCATGACGCTCATGGAAGTCATGGTGGCCATGGTGATCCTCACGGGCGCGCTGCTCGGCATGGGGCGCTTCATCACCAGCTTCCAGCATTCCACGAGCAACAACTCCTTGAGCTCGACCGCGACCGACCTGGTGGTCGACCGCCTGGAGACGATCAAGGCGAGCACGTCCTATGCGACCCTCACCGCCACGTATGCGGCGACCGAAGGCACGATCGCGGGCTATCCGGGCTATACGCGCGTGACCCAGGTGCTCCGCACCAACGACGCGACCACCGACTACACCGCCGTCACGGTCACCGTATCGCATCCCAGTCTGAGCAAGCCGGTGAAGAAGACCACCATCATCGCCGCCTTCTGAGGAATATCTCGATGAATCCGCGCAGCCTCCTCTCCGCCCGCCGTGGTGTGACGCTCATCGAGCTGATGATCGCGCTCTTCCTGTTCGTCATGGTCTTCGGCCTCGCGGTGCCTTTCTTCCGCTTCCAGGCCCGCTCGGTGAGCACCAGCTCGGGCCGCCAGGACGCGCTCCAGAACGCGCGGTTCGCGCAGAACGCGATCGACCGCGACCTCCGCATCGCCGGCATCGGCATCGTTGCGGAGCAGCCGCTCATCGTGCAGGCCGACCGGATGGCGATCACCTTCAATGCCGACCTCGCCACGACCGACTCATCGGACGCGAGCTCGATCTACTACGATCCGACGCTCGATTCGCTCTCGGTGACCAGCATGACCACCGCGGCCAAGCAGCAACTCGCGTACAGCGCCTGGAACTATCCCGACTCGAACTACTACGCGAACTCGATCCCGAGCCGCGCCGAGACGGTGCAGTATTGGGCATCGCTCGACAGCTCGTCGGGCCGCTCGGACCAGTACGTCATCTGGCGCCGGGTGAACACCCAGACGCCGCGTCTGGTCGCCAAGGACATCATCATTCCCGCCGGCCAGTTCCTGTTCAGCTACTACCGCGTCGACTCCGCCGGGAATCTCGACTCGGTCCCCTCGGCGCAATATCCGCTCCTGCACTCCGCGCCGATCCACGGGTCCACCGTGGACACCGGCAAGAGCGCGTGGACGGATTCGCTCCGCGTGGTGCGCATCCACGCGTGGGGCCTGTTCAAGGATCCCAGCAAGGGCGACATCATCCGCAAGGTCGAGAGTTCCACCAAGCTGATCAACGCGGGCATGGTGCGCGCCACGATGTGCGGCGATGCGCCGCTGCCGGTGACCGGCCTGACCGCCACGGCGCTCCCGGTCGGCGGCCCGCCGTACAACAAGGTCCGCCTGCAGTGGAACGCTTCGGTGGACCAGGACAACGGCGAGAAGGACGTCGAGCGGTACATGGTGTTCAAGAAACTTCAGACCGACTCTGATTGGGGCGAGCCCGTCGCGGACGTCGCGGCGAGCGGCGCCACGTTCACGCTCGATGACACGTCGCTCTCGATCCGGCGTCTGGGTATGGGCGGTGGTCGCACAGGACTGCACGCCGGCCAACTCGACGCTCGTCCAAGCCGGCCCCATCACCCTTCCGTAGGAACAGGAACCGACCATGCCTCGCTTCCCCCGCGCTCACGCCGGCCGCCGACATCGTCGCGGTTCCGCGCTGGTCCTCGTGCTCCTCATGACGGTGACGCTCGCGGCGGTAGCCATGTCCGCGATCCTGCTCACCGGCAGCGGCAAGATGCTCACCAAGTACTATGACCGCGAGCGCGAGTTCCGCTACGCGGCCGAGGCGGCGCTCGCCATGGGGAAGGCGCGCATCACGAAGGACACCACGATCCACCTCCCCGACAGCGGTTTCGTGACGCTGGTGTCGGGCGGCACGATCACCGGCGCCGATGGCCAGACGATCCCGAACGTGCGGGTGAACTTGTACGCCGGCAAGACCGGTAACACCACCGGCCAGTTCGGACAGTTCGCCAGCCTCATCGCCGAGGCCTATGACGCCGGCGGCACGCACTACGTGCGCCGCCTCGAGCTCGAGGCCTCGAACTTCGCGCGCTACGCGATGTTCACCAACGTGTTCCCGGGCGTCTGCTACAGCACCGGCGAGTTCATCAGAGGGCGTGCGCACAGCAATCAGGGGTGGAACAACTGCGGCTCGCCCACTTACTACGACACGGTCTCGGCGGTGACGTCGGTCACCGTGAGCAGCGCGGTGTTCAAGAAGGGCTACATCAACGGCGCCAAGGTCGATCCCGATCCCGTCGGTCGCGCAGCTCGCGAATCTGCACACCAACGCGGTGGCCGGGAATCTGGACGTCGTGCCGCTCGGCACCTCGCTCGCGAATCTCCGGACCCGCATCGAATTCGTCGCGATCGACCTCGACAACGACGGCCTCATCACCGGCCCGGCGGAAGGCTTCTTCCGCGTCTACAACTCGAACCGCACCGACCGCCTGCGCGTGACGCCCATCCAGTACAGCGGCGGCATCAACTCGCCGCCCGACAGCCTCTGCGGCGACTGGCACATCGACTCGACCAACGTCCCGCGCCGCCTCGTATTCTACCCCACCGCCACGCACAACCAGGCGTGGATGTGGGCGCGCTTCGCCGGCAGTCCGCCGGCCGACACCTTCAACACCACGCTGGCCACGTTGAACAAGCGCGACGCGATCATGGCGAATCCGAACGGATTCCGCTGCTACAGCGCGGGCGACCCCCATCTCGTGGCGTTCGAGCGCAAGTTGAAACTCTCGCTCCCGTCACCGGTCGCCGCCGACTACCAGAAGGGCGGCGAAGACACCACGTGGACCGACAGCACCAGCTACGGCTGGTGGGTCAAGTGGCCCGGCGCCACGGGCAACACGGTCACGGCGCTCTCGAGCATGAGCGGCGGGAACAAGTATGTGAACTATCAGGCCCAGGCGACGCGTCTCTGGCCGCTGTATCGCGGCATCAACACGACGACGAAGGGCGTCGTCCACGTGCACGGCCCCGTGGCGCTTAGCGGCGTACTGCGCGGCAAGATCACGCTGTATGCCGCCACGACCGGCGGCGCCACCGGCACCGTGCTCTACATCGATGACCTCGTGTATGCGCAGGATCCGGCGGCGGTGCTCTGCGCCAATCTCCTCGGCGTGCTCTCGGACGGCGACCAGATGATCGCCGACAATGCGATCAACTCGCCGCAGCAGGCGGGATCGGGAAAATCCTTCCGCTGGACCGATGGCACCGACAACGGGATGCTCACCGCCAACGACTTCGTCTTCCACGGCGTGATGATGAGCCGCACGGGCACGATCGGCGTCGAGAACTATGGCTCGCACCCGGAGAACCTGAAGCACTGCAACGGCGCCCCCACGGGCCGCGGATGCATCACGCAGGCCGGCGGCGTCATCCAGCAGACGATGTCCGCCACCTACGCGGGCGGCAACACGGGCTACGGCGAGAACCGCAGCGTGGACCAGTGCATGCTGCAGATGTCGCCGCCGTACTTCCCCGTTACCGGGCAGTACATCGACAACCGCTTCTACGAGATCGATCCGGGCCGCTTCAACGTCTCGAACATGTTCTTCAATCTCCAGGGAGGTTTCTAGCGGCGCCGCTCGGATGCTTCGAGCGCACCACGACGCATTGGCGCAGCTCCCGGGCGCAGCGGGACTCGATCGCAGGACATTGATGGGCGGCCACCACGCACCAGTCGCGTGTCAGGCCGCTCGTCGTGCTTCCGGAAGGTCGCGATCGAGGAAGTGAAAACTTTCATTACACCGTGCGACGGATCGTTCCAGTGTGCCGCCGCCGAACTCGCACCACGGGTACTCCCATGATCCGACGCAAGCAGCCGTCGAAGCCGCAGCCCGCCGAGAGCCGTCGCGGCAGCGCACTGATCCTCGTGCTCCTGATGACCGTCACCCTCGCGGCGCTCGCGCTCTCCTCGTTGGTGCTCATGAGCAGCGGTGTGCTGGTGGGCGACTACCTCGATCACGAGAACGACTTCCGCTATGCGGCTGAGGCGGCGCTCGCGATGGGCAAGGCGCAGCTCACGAAGGACACCACGATCGCGATGCCGGACAGCGGGTACATCACGCTGATCTCCGGCGGCCAGATCATGGGAGCCGACGGCCTTCCCGTCCCGCGCGTGCACGTCAACGTCTACATCGGACCCTCGGGCAATACCTCGGGCCAGTTCGGCCAGTTCGCGAGCGTGGTCGCCGAGGCGTACGACGCGTCGGGCACGCGCTATGTGCGGCGGCTCGAGCTGCAAGCCGAGAACTTCGCGCGCTTCGCGATGTTCACGAACATCTGGCCCGGCGTCTGCTACGCGACCGGCGAATTCATCCGCGGGCGCGGGCACAGCAATCAGAATTGGCAGTCGTGCGGCAGTCCCAATTATTACGACACCATCTCCGCGCACGGCACCGTGGGCGGCGGCGCGCCGATCTACCACAAGGGGAAGATCGACGGCGCGCCGTACATCGCGATCCCGCCCGTCACGAAGCTCGCGATCATCCACACGCGGGCCGTGGACGGGAACCTGGACATCATCTCGAACGGCACGAACTCCAACAACGTGCGCACGCGCCTCGAGTTCGTGCCGGTGGACCTGGACGGCAACGGCGACATCTTCGGCCCGAACGAGGGATTCTTCCGCGTTTACCAGGGGAACAGCTCGAACGATGTGCGCGCCGATCCGAGCGGCGCGCACGGCCCCGACGACCAGTGCGGCGACTGGCACATCGACTCCGTGGCCGTGCCGGCGCGCCTCACCTTCTGGCCGGTGTCGGTGCACAACAACGCGTGGATGGCGGCGCGCTTCGCGGGCGGCCCGCCCGCGGACATGTACGTGGGTGGGATCACCCAGGCGCAGCGCGACGCGATCATGGCGAACCCCAATTTCCGCTGCTATCCGCGCGGCGATCCGCATCTCGTGGCGGTGGAGCGCCCGGCGAAACTCTCGAGCCCCGCGCCGGTTCCGGCCGATTGGCAGAAGGGCGGCGAGGACACGACCTTCACCGACAGCACCACCTTCGGCTACTGGCAGCGCTGGGGCGGCGCCACCGGCAGCGTGACGGCCGCGCTCTCCGCGATCCCGTCCACGTCGCCGTACGCCGGCTACCTGGAGCAGGACCAGTGGCTCTGGCCGCTCTATAAGAGCATCAATCCCGGATCGCACGGCGCCATCCACGTGCACGGCCCGATCGCGCTGAGCGGCGTGCTGCGCGGCAAGGTCACGATCTATGCCCAGACCTTCGGCGGCCAGCACGGCGATGTCGTCTATATCGACGATCTCGTGTACGCGCAGGACCCGTCCACGGTGCTGTGCGCGAACCTGCTCGGCGTGCTCTCCGACGGGAACCAAATGATCGCGGACAACGCGATCAACTCGCCGCAGCGGGCGGGCGGCGGCTGGCCGTACCGCTGGACCGACGGCGACGACAACGGGATGTTCACCTCGCACGACTTCGTCTTCCACGGCGTGATGATGAGCCGCACGGGGACGATCGGCGTCGAGAATTACGGCTCGCACGCGGAGCATCTGCAGAACTGCGGTGTGGCCAACTCCGGGCGCGGCTGCATCCGGCAAGCCGGCGGAGTGATCCAGAACCAGATCTCCGCGACGTTCACGAACAGCGGCGACGGCTACGGCGAGAACCGCAGCGTGGACCAATGCATGAACCAGGAATCGCCGCCATACTTCCCCGTGACCGGGCGCTACCTCGACAACCGGTTCTACGAGATGGATCCGGCGCGGTTCAACATCACCACCCTCTTCCAATCGCTGCAGTCGGGGTTCTAACCACGACTACCTGAAGGGCAACAAGGGATACGGCAAACGGGAAACGGGACGAACCACTCACTCCCGTTTCCCGTTTCCCGTTTCCCCTCTTGTCGGTCGTAGTCGATAGGAGGGAGTGGCAGTCCGCCTGCCACTCAGGCATATTCCCCGGCCCCACCCTCATCGCCGCGGTCTATGTCCGATTCCCAAGCAGCCCTCAAGAAGACCCCCTTCCACGCCATCCACGTCGCACTCGGCGCCAAGATGGTCCCCTTCGCGGGCTTCGAGATGCCCGTCCAGTATCCCACCGGGATCACCGTCGAGCACAAGACCGTGCGCGAGAGCTGCGGTGTGTTCGACGTCAGCCACATGGGCGAGTTCGAGATCACCGGCGAGGATCGCGTCGCATTCGTGAATCACGTGACCACGAACGACGTCGCCGCGCTCGCGATCGGCCAGGTGCATTACTCCACCATCCTGAACGAGCGCGGCACGATCGAGGATGATTGCCTCGTCTATCGCGCGGCCGACCGCATCGTGATGGTCGTCAACGCGTCGAACAGCGACAAGGATTTCGCGCACATCATGCAGTACGCGAAACCGTTCAAGGTCACGGTGAAGGACATCAGCGACGACATCGCGCTGCTCGCGGTGCAGGGACCCAAGGCCGCCGCGATCCTCCAGCCGCTCACGAAAACGGATCTCTCCGCGATCAAATACTATCATTTCGAGGAGGGCGAGGTCGGCGGCGTCAAGGCGATCATCTCACGCACCGGCTACACCGGCGAAGATGGCTTCGAGCTCTACCACGCCGCGAAAGATGGCCTCCGCCTCTGGAAGGTCCTCATGGACACCAAGGCCATCACCCCCGTCGGACTCGGCTGCCGCGATTCCCTGCGCCTCGAGATGGGCATGGCGCTCTACGGCAACGACATCGACAGCGGCGTCACCCCCCTCGAAGCCAACCTCGGCTGGCTGGTCAAACTCAAGAAAGGCGACTTCGTGGGACGGAATGCGCTCGTCGCGCAGAAAGAAGCTGGCATTCCGAAGAAATTGATCGGGTTCACGAGCGAAGAACGCGCCTTCCCGCGCCATGGGTATCCGGTGTTCGTGAACGGAGCGCCCAGCGGCGAAGTGCGCAGCGGCACGCTCAGCCCGAGCCTCGGCATCCCGATAGGCACCGCCTACGTGCCCACTGCGTTCGCGAAGGAGGGGCAGCCGATCGAGATCGAGATCCGCGGCAAGCGCGTGAAGGGGTCCGTGGTCAAGCTCCCCTTCTATCAGCACGGCTCGCACCTCTAGAAGGCCCGCGGAGCCCGGGGCAGTGCCGTGAGGATCGCCATCCTGACCGTCTCTGACGCCGGTGCGCGCGGCGAACGCACCGACCTCTCGGGCGACGCGATCGCCGCATGGGCGAAGACGCACGGCCATCTGGTCGCCCAGCGCGCGCTCGTCGCCGATCGCACGGAGTTGATCGCGCCGCTCATCGCGCAATGGTGCGATGACGATTCGGCCGATCTGGTGCTCACCACCGGCGGCACCGGGCTCTCGCCGCGCGACGTGACCCCCGAGGCGACGCGTGCCGTGGTCGAGCGCGAAGCGCCCGGCATCGCGGAGCGGCTGCGCATGAGCGTCATGGACAGATTCCCGCGCGCCGCGCTGTCGCGCGGGCTCGCGGGCGTGCGCGCGCGATCGCTCGTCGTGAACCTCCCGGGATCGCCATCGGGTGTGGCCGACGGACTCGCCGCGCTCGACGCCATCGTCGAGCACGCGGTGGCGATCGTGCGCGGCACGGCCACGGAGCACGCCAAATGAAAGTGCTCGTCACGCTCACCGATGTGGAGCCGGCGGTGCGGCTCAACGCGCGTCTCGAGGGCGCGGGGATCGCCACCGCGATGGTGAGTCCGATGGATGACGTTCAGGCTGCGCTCGCCCGCGAGAAGCCGGACGTCATCGTGTTCACCGGGCATCTCACCGAGCCGGCGACGGTCGCTCTGGTGCGGCGGCAGCTGTGGGACGGCGCGAGCGTCGTGGGGCTCGCCAATGTCTCCAATGAGGCGACGCTGGACCGCCTTCGCTCACTCGGCTACGTCGAGCTCTATCCCAAGCCGGCGGACATCGAGGAGGTGTTCGATGGCGTGCGCCGGCTGCTCGACCGGCGCCGGCTGGCGAGCGAGACCGGGCTCATCGGCGAGAGCGCGCCGCTGCGCGAAGTGATGGTGAAGATCGAGCAGATGGCGCCCGTGTCGAGCACGGTGCTCATCGAGGGCGAGAGCGGCACCGGCAAGGAAATCGTTGCGCGCGCGTTGCAACGATTGAGTCCGCGGCGGGGAAAGCCTTTCATTGCCGTGAACATCGGCGCGCTGCCCGAATCGTTGCTCGAGAGCGAACTGTTCGGCCACGAGAAGGGCGCGTTCACCGGGGCCGCGGAGCGGAGGCTGGGGCGGTTCGAGCTCGCGAACGGCGGCACGTTGTTCCTGGACGAGATCGGCGAGGCGCCGGCGAGCACGCAGGTGAAATTGCTGCGCGTGCTGGAGCAGCGTGAGTTCATGCGCGTGGGGGGCGCGACGCCGATCAAGGTGGATGTGCGGATCATCGCGGCGTCCAACCGTCCGCTGCGCGATGCGGTGGAGCAGGGGACCTTCCGCGCCGATCTGTATTACCGATTGAACGTGCTGAACATCTATCTGCCGCCGCTGCGCGAGCGCCGCGAGGACATTCCGCTGCTCGTGCGGACGTTCGTGCAGGAATTCGCCAAGGAGCATGACCGGTCGTTCCACGGCATTTCGGCGGGTGCGATGCAGATCCTGACGGATTATCCGTGGCCGGGGAACGTGCGCGAACTGCGGAACCTGGTGGAGAGCATGGTGGTGCTGTCGCCGGGGCGGGAGATCACCGCGGCGGACATCCCGCGCGAGCTGCGCGAGGGTGGGAGTGCGCGCTTCCTGCCGGTGCCGGTGGGCGCGGTGGTGCGCGGCCAGCACGAGGCGGGGGGACGCGAGCTGGAATTCATCGTGCGGTCGCTCGTGGAGCTGAAGCTGCAGCTCGAGGAGCTGCGACGGCGTGTGGACGATGGGCGTCCGCTGCGCGGTGAACTGGTGGGCGAAGTGAGGGCGGGGCCGGTATCCGGAGCAGCCGCGCTCGAGCCGGCGCCGTCGGCGGCGGTGAACTCGCTGGAAGTGCAGGCGGGTATGACGATGGCCGAAATCGAGAAGGCGGCGATCGTGCATGCGTTGCGCGAGACGCGGGGCAACCGTCGAAAGGCGGCGGAAATGCTCGGCATCGGCGAGCGAACCATGTACCGCAAGTTAAAGGAGTATAATCTCCCCGAAGGGGACTAGCTTGATTTTCTAATCTTTTGCGGGGATATTCGGCTGGGCAGAATCGTAGGGTGTTCGGTGCATTTTGTGCCAGTTGACATCGAATCATTGCAGGCGCAATCAATAGTGTCGGTTGGTCACCTTTTGCTCCGGAACGCATGGCTCTGAACGTGCCCGGCCACTCGTCGCACTCACCGATCGCGGGCAGTGTACTGCCGATCAAGCGCGCCGAGGATCTGTTGCTGACGCTGCCGGGGGTGCTGTCGGCGCGGATCGTGGCGGCGGACGACGGGGCGGTGAGCGAGATCCATTTGCTCACGAGCGCCGAAGTGAATCCGAAGCAGACCGTGCGGAACGTGGAGAGTGCGCTGATCGCGCATTTGGGGATGAAGGTCGATCACCGGAAGATCTCGGTGGCGACCAGCGTGGATACGCAGCAGACGGCGGACGCGCGGAAGGAGAGCGTGGCGTCGGCCGCGGCGGTGGTGGCGGCGGCGACGCTGCCCAGCCGGATGCTCTATTTCGAGGACGTGGAGGTGCGGCGTTCACGGGTGCAGGGGGTCACCTGCCGTGTGACGCTGAGGAAGGGCGAGAAGTCCTACATTGGAGAAGCCGAGGGGGCTGAGACCGAGCGGTCGCGCGCCGAGCTGGCTGCGCGAGCGGCACTTTTGGCTATCGTGCAGGCGGAGCCGGACGCGCATTTCGTGGCGGTGGAAGGCTGCAAGATGTTCGAGGCGTTCGACGCCGAGCATGTGTTCGTGGGGATCGCGGCGCGCGACGGACGGGACCGGGTGCTGCTGACGGGGAGCTGCCAGGTGAAGGACAGTCCGGAGACCGCGAGTGTGTTGGCGGTGCTGGACGCGACGAACCGGTGGTTGGGCCGCGCGAAGTAGGGTAGGCCGCAGCGGCTGGAGTGATAGCAGGGGACGTGAACGCGTGGGGGCGTTTCGGCGCCGTCGCGCGATTGGTGTCCGCGGAAGAGCGGTAGGGATTGGAACTCAAACTTTGGTATAGATCACCAGCACCCTCACGAACGAAAAACTGAAACGAACCCCCGTTCTCGGCTAAGCAAGTTGGACAAGTAGTTAGCGAAGCTGAGCGGGCCAGACCAAGCAATTGAGCGGAGCCAACCTTATTGCATGTCACGACGAGCGTCGGGCATGACAAGACCTAAAGGGGGGTGACGCGACAATGATGCATTTGCTGAAGGCTTGGGCGAAGCTCGCCAAGTTCATGAAGAACATTCCGGTTGATTTCGCCACGTTGAATTGGGGCTGAAACCGGAGCGGGGGTTCCTCCTTAACTATGCCGAAAAAGGTTCGGATCTACGTAGCCCTTACATTTCTTGCGGCCCTCGCGACGGGAGCCGTACTTCTTGGCATCGGATCACCGATCGAGGTTAAGGATCTCCAAGCAATCGTGGTTCTCGCGATTCTTGGTGTTAGCGCGGAGGCTTTGGCGCATAGCGCCCCCAGCGGCGCCACCGAATCAATCGCGTATATCCCCTACGTTACAATGGCGGTGCTGGTACCAAGCTGGCCTTCGGCGCTCGCAATTGGAGCCGCTTCTGGATTCGGCTCGTTGTTGCGTGGTTCTGGTGGGCTAAAGCCGATCTTTAATTTCTCGCAGGCCAGCCTTTCTGCAGGCCTCGCAGCAATCGCATTTCTACTGACGGGTGGGCACTCCCTTCTGGGGACTTCGTCGGCTGGGATCGGCTTCTCTTGGCTAATGTTGCTCGCTGTATTCGCGGCGTCGATGGCGTACGTGTTGGTAAATACCGCTGTCGTTTCAGGGGTGATTGCTGTAAGTGAGGACCGAAACTTCGTCATGGTGTGGCGTACGACCGCGCTGCGTAGCGTGTTGTACGACGTTGTGGCCAGCCCAGTGGTCTACCTGCTCTCTTGGCTCTATGCAAGCTTTGGGATTCTTGGCGCAATAGCATTCGCGGCGCCCCTGTTGGTCCTTCGCGAGATTTATAAGACGAATCGCCAGCTCGAGCGCGTCAACCATGAGCTCCTCGAACTCATGGTCAAAGCAATTGAAGCGCGCGACCCGTATACCTCAGGTCATTCGAGGCGCGTGTCGCAATACTCGAGAATCATCGCGCGCGCCATTGGCATCGGAGGTGCGGAGCTAGAACGAATCTCGGTAGTCGCTCTTCTTCACGACGTCGGCAAGATTCACGAAATCTACGCGCCCATTCTGCGGAAGCCGGAGAAACTCAGTCCAGCAGAATGGTCGGTAATGCAGACGCATCCTATCAAGAGTTCGGAGTTGGTCGCGACGGTTTCGCATTTGAAAGACATCGTTGCGCCGGTGCGGCATCATCATGAGAACTGGGATGGCACTGGATACCCTGACGGATTGCAAGGCGAGCAGATTCCGCTCGGAGCGCGCATCGTCTTGTTTGCTGATACCATAGATGCGATGACGACTGATCGCCCGTATCGAAAGGCGCTATCTGAGGCGCAGGTCCGGTCTGAGCTCGTGAAATTCCGCGGGAAGCAGTTCGATCCTGAGATGTGCGACAAGCTTCTCGCAAGTCCAATGTTTGGCCTCCTGTTCGCTCCGCATGCGCGTGAGTCGACCCCCGAGCAGGGCATGCCAGTCACCGCCGGCGGAAATCGGGGAGGTTCGCCCCCCTTGAGGTCGGCGCGATAGCGGCATTCCGCTTGCTAGGCCAGGCTCTTCTCGTGGCGATGTGTACGCGCCCGCTTATCCGCATCAGCCAGAAGGCCCCGACCAAGCTCGACAGTTCCAACTAGCCTTCCTACTCGTAGACTCAGCTGCGAGAGTATTGGGCCGCGCTCAAACCGAAAGTTCGTTACGTACTCATTCCAGAGCGCAACGAATCTCGGAAGTTCTCCCCGCCTCTCAAATGCATATGAGAGTGCAAGAACGTAGAGATCGTGGTGCGCCATCTGCCGTGCCATGTGATGGATCCGGAGTAACTCATCAATCTCGGTGTTCGTCGGACACCATTGTTCCACAAGAAGACGTGCCAGTGTCCACGAACCTGTTCGGTGCGCCATTCCGCGCGGCCATTTCGCTTCGACAGACTCGAAGAGGCGTCGGAGCAGACTGATAGCGCTCGCGCCATCGCCCTCGAGTAGCGACAGCCGAGCCTCGTAGTCCAAGTCTCTAATCCGGTCCATGTCTACGAGGGTCGTTGAGCGCTGTCTCCAGGCAAGAAGGGATTTCCGTGCAGCTGCCGTGTCCCCGAGTGCCAATTGGTATTTCGCCCGAGACAACTGGTAGCGGTGAATGCCGTCAGGCAACCAGAGTTTTGTCGCGAGCAGTTCTCCGTCGTCAATCAAGTTGAAGAGGTCCGCGATATGACCGCCTAGGTAGAGACCTTCGGCACATTGCCCTATGGCGCGAATCAAATATCCGGGGTTTTCAGAACTCTTGAGAACACGCCGCAGATCCTGCGCAGCTTTCCCGCAGGCGGCCGCCGAGCCGAAGGACCCCTGAAATATGATTTCCAACTCCGCGACGGCCGAGTCCTCCACCCCCGCGAAGAGTGGAGTCGTTGCCTCGAATATCTCGATCCCCTCTGTGCGAGCGAACAAATTACTGGCAAGCTTCATCGCTATCGTTGCGGCCATCACCCGGAATGTGGGAGATGCGTCGGGATCCAACGCACAGGCACGGCTCTTGTCGAACCCCGCCCGCGATGGCCCGGTCGAGAAGTGCTCGGCATCGACCGCATAGAGAAATTCGGGCGTACAAGGCGTGCTGGCATTTGCTCCGGCTGTCTGAGTTCTTTCAAGCATCGCGTAGATTTCGAGCAGCCGAGCATAGTCGCGAGTGGTATAGAGCGCGCCGATCAGGCGGCGCAGAAATCTCTCACGTACCACTTCCTGCTCAGGTTCGAGCGTAAGCGCATACTCCAGAATACGTATGGCGTCGAGCGGAATGCCCATCTTGATTGCTCGTTCGGAGCAGCGCTCCAGGAGCATGAGAGCCGCGTCACGCTCACCGGCGTTCTCTCGATGCTTCGCACAATCGAAGAGGAGAGATGGATTTGAGCTCGCGTCGACCTCCCGTTCCAGCGTCTCCGCAGCATGACGGTGAAGCACACGTAGTGATAGTTGTGATATCTCGCTCAGTGCGGACATTCCGAGTAGGTCATGCCGGCAGAGCAGGTGGTCAGCCTCGGTGAGAATGAGCGAGTGTCGAGAAAGCTCATCGAGACTATCAAGGAGCGAAATCCTTCGCTCGTCGAGGACCGACTCGACGCGACGAAGCGTGGAATTCGATCCAAGTACTGCCGCTGCCTGAAGTACCCGCCGGGACAGCGGAGTGATATCTAGAAACCTCTCCGCAATCAGCTTCGTCAGGCTCGGTGGGGCCTGGAAGCGACCATCGGCAGTCGACGCTCGGCGGCCAAGTTCAATCAAGAAATAGGGATTCCCCGCGCTCGTGCGGACACACCAGTCGATGAAGTCCTCCTCGTTGGAGCGCTTCGCGGGGCCCACGTGGCCGAAGAGTTTGCGGCAGAATGCGGCGCTCAATGGCTGGAGTGGCATGGGCATGACTGCCGCGTCTTTCGGGATCGGGGTCGAGCCCTCCTCGGCGTCGCGCCGCGTCATCAGGACCAACACACCGGTCGTCGCAAGCTTCTTGCTCAACGCGGCCATCACATCCCAGCTCCACTCGTCCATCCAGTGGATGTCCTCGATCAAGAGGATCACGCAGCTCTCGGTCGCCACGGCCGCAACGAGATCCACGATCGACAGCCTGATCCGCGCGAACAGATACTCCGCGTCCTGGCTCTCGGCGCTTGGCGTGGTCTGCTTGCAGTCGTAACTCGTCAGACGCTGCAGGTACGGAATTGAGTCGGGGTCGATGCCCACGGCGCCGGGCATCCGCCGGAGGGGCGGAACCAAATCACTCCACGCGCCCAATGGCCGGTGATCATCGTGCCGGCCCATGCTCGTGCGTGCGATCTTCGTTCCTTTCAACTCCGCGGCGCGCGTGAACTCGGTCACTAATCGCGTCTTCCCGATCCCCGGCGGACCGCTGATCACGAACGCGCTCCCGCGTCCCTCGCGCGCGTCCTTGAGCGCTGCGTCGAGCTTCGCCATCTCCTCCTCACGCCCGATCTGCGGCGGCTCGACTTCGATCACCGGCGGCACCGGATACAACTCGATGATCCGCTTCCGCAGCGCGAGCATCGGTTCGCGGATCTGCTTGCTCGCGGGACCGATCTCCGATGAATACCGGTCGAGCACGGCGATCGCCCGCGCCTTGCTGCCATCCATCGCGATGGATTCCGCGTAGGCGAGAGTCGCGAGCTCGTTGAGCGGGTCCAGCTCCAGGCAGCGCATCGCCAGCTTCTCGGTCGCCTGCCAATCGCCCGCGGCGCGACGCTCGGTGATCGCGGCGCCGAGCCGGCGCCGGAGCGCCGCGTTCACTTGCGCACGCTGCTCCTCCACCCACGTGGTGAACGGGTCCGACACGCGCGGCATGTAGCCGGGCAGGAAGCCGCCCGGGATCCGCGTCAGCAATTCCTCGGTGGCGATGCCCGAGTCCTCATCGAGGAGATCGTCGAAATCCGTCGCGACGATCCCGTCAGGCAGCGTGATCCGCGCGCCGCTCGCCTCGATCGGCATGCCGCACGTGCGCAGGCGATAGCACATCTGCCGCATCGCGTGCGTGCCGTTGGACTCGGGTAGTTCAGGCCAGAGGGTCTCGGTGAACTTGCTGCGCTCCACTTTGCGCCGCCCCTCGACGGCCACGAACAGCGCGCTCGCGAACAGCATGCGCGCGTTCGGCGCGAGGCGCGTGGCGCCGATCGAGATCAGGCACTGGCCAAGACTCTGCAGATGGATCATGACGTCCCCGCTGACTGCTGTGGAGCGCAACGCTGTGGTCATGGCGTCACCGAAGTGTCACGGGGAGCATTAAGGCAGACTTAGACGTTGGACTGAGACGGTAGACAGATACTGCTAACGCCTGGCCGAGTCCGCGAGTACTGTCGGGGTTTGTTCAGCCGGTGGAGCCCAAACCGCCTGAACGGTCGGTGCTCTTGCCGACCTTGCCCGGTTTCCATTCGGCGGTCTCATAGCGCGCGAGGACCGCCTGCGCGATGCGCTCGCCGTGGTCGATGCGGACGTCCTTCGTTCCCGAATTGCGGGTCATCACGAGCCACTCGTCGGGATAGTCGGCATCAATGGTGCCGGGGGCGTTCGGCAAGGTGAGACCCTTCTTCAGTGCGGCGGAACTGCGAATCCTTATCTGCGCTTCGAAGTGCGAGGGCAATCGCGCGCGGAATCCCAGCGGCACGAGCGCGATCTCGCCGGGAGCCAACGTCAGCGCATCGTCGGCGCCGATCGCGCGCTCGGTCATGGTACCGCTCACGAAGACCTTCACGCTGCGGCCGCGCAGGCACGCGCTCAGGTCATAGCCGCTCGAGTCCGCCGTCGCGCGCGAGGGCATGCGCGCGTCCGCGTGCAGCGCTTCGAAGATCACCACCGGTAACGAATCGGTCATTCCACTCGTAGTGAGAGTCGCAAGCTTGGCCCCACCAGTGCGAACGGGTAACTTCCATGATCAGTTCCACACACGAGTACCGCATGCCGCGCGACGACCGGCCGTTCAGAGACCGCGTCACACACAAACTGCCCCCTCATCTCGCCGGCTGGCAACTGCCATCCGACTGGACGTGGGGGAGCGACGGCGTCGAAGGCGAATACCGCCATTACCAGGAACTCGTGGACGGCCTGGGCCGCTCGCTCTCGCTCGTGAGCGTGCCGGACACCTCGCACGAAGAATGGCTCTTCTCCGAGGCGCGGCGCCTCGCGCACCTGAACCACCCGTCGATCCCCACCACGTACCACTACTGGGCGCGCCACGTGAACTCGCCGCGCGGCCCCGGCTATCTGCGCCGCTGGATCCCGGGCGAAACGGTGTTCGCGCAGCTCGAGCGCGCGGGCATCTACGACCTTGCCACCACGCTGCAGCTGCTGCGCAACATCGGCTCCGCCATCGCGTACCTGCACACCGCCGGCAGCACGCACGGCGCGGTGAGCGCGGAAACGTGCTGGGTGGCACCCACGGGACGCCTCTGGCTGCTGGGATGGGAATGGGCAATGCCGCGCGCCGAGATCCCGGACGGGCTCACGCCGTCGCGCCGCTACATGCCGATCCCGCCCGAATGGAGCGGCGACGAGTGGGCGCCCACGATCGCGAGCGACCAGTGGCAGATCGCCGCCACGGCCTTCGCGACGCTCACCGGCGAGTATCCGCCCGAGGATCTGCCGCCGCTGCGGCTCGTGCGCCCCGATCTGCCCAAGAGCGTGAGCGACGTGCTCTCGCGCGCGCTCGCCAACTCGCCCGCCGACCGTTTCCATTCGGTGAGCGCAATGCTCCGCGAGCTCGACCGCGCGGTGGGCAGCCGCACGAGCATGTTCGTGAGCGGCGGCGTGGCGGCGATGCGCACGAGCGGCGACTCCGAAGAGGCGCGCCTTCGCTGGGCCACCGGCGAAGATTACGAAGTGATCGCGCGGCTCGGATCCGGCACCTTCGGCTCGGTGTGGCGCGTGCGCGACCTCACGCTCAATCGTGAAGTGGCGCTCAGAATGCTGCACCCGCACGTGAGCAGCGACGAGCAGGCGGTGCACCGCTTCCGGCGCGAGGCGCAGCTTGCCGCGCAGCTCGCGCACCCCGCCATTGTCCCGATCTTCGACTGGGACACGAACGGCGGCGTCTCCTGGTACACGATGGAGCTCGCCGAGGGCGGCTCGCTCTCGGATCTCGTGAAGCGCGCGGGCAAGCGCAGCGTGGAAGAGATCGCGCCGCAGATCGATTTCGTGCTCGACGGTCTCGCCGCCGCGCATTCGGCGGGGATCATCCATCGCGACTTGAAGCCCGAGAACATCCTGATCGACCGCTGGCGCCGGTGGCGGATCGGGGATTTCGGCGTGGCGAAGATCAGCGGCGAGGATCTCCTGCTCGGCACCACGGGCACGCCGGAATTCGCGGCGCCGGAGCAGTTGCTCGGCGAGCCGCAGGGGCCGGCGGTGGACTGCTTCGAGCTCGCGGCGATCACGCTCTTCCTGCTCAGCGGCAAGGCGCCCTTCGGCAGTGGCGATGGCCGCGTGATCCTCGCGCGCATGCTCAAGATGGACATCAATGTCGACGGCATTCCGCCGGCGATCGAGGCATGGCTGCGCAAGGGACTCGCGCCGCGCCCCGAGGACCGGTTCACGGATGCGGGCGAGATGGCCGAGTCGTGGCGCGAAGCCGTGGACGCGACGATCGGCGACGGGATCCGCGCACCGTGGTGGCGGCGCTGGCTGGGCGCGAGCGATTCCGCGGCGGCCATGTGAGGAGCGCATGACGAGACAGAACATCTCGAGCGGCACGCCGTGGGAGCCGAAGGTCGGCTACTCGCGCGCGGTACGGGTGGGGAACGTGGTGCACGTGTCGGGCACGACGGCCACGGGTGACGGCGGCACCGTGGTGGGCGCCGACGATGCCTACGCGCAGACGGTGCAGACGCTCAAGAACATCGAGAGCGCGCTGACGAAAGCGGGCGCGAAGATGACCGACGTGGTGCGCACGCGCATCTACGTGACCGACATCTCGCGCTGGGAGGACATCGGCCGCGCGCACGGCGAGGTGTTCGGCACCATCCGCCCCGCGACCGCCATGATCGAGATCAGCCGCCTGATCAACCCCGAGATGCTCGTCGAGATCGAGGCGGAAGCGATCATCGAGCGCTGACGCTCACTACGGCGCGGGTCGGAGCCGCGCCGTGAGATCCGTGGAGATCGCGCCGCCGCACGCGTTGGCCGCGACCATGACGGAGCTGCGCATCCAGGTGACGTAGCCGGTGTGCATCACCGTAACCGTATACCTGCCCGGGCCGACGTTACCGACGAGAATACTGTCCTGCGGCGCGAAGCCGTGTCGCAGACTGTCACTGACGGCGGTGGATTGCACCGTGCCGGTGGCGGTGTCGGCCAGCGGGCGTCCCGTCACCGAGTCGGCGACGCCCACGATGATGCCAGGCTGGTACGCTCCGGGCGTGGGAATGCAGTTCGCCGTGGGACTCGAACAGGCGAGCGCGCCGGCGGCGGCCAGGAGCGGAAGCGAGAACAGCGCGGAACGAGACATGCCGGCGATCACTCTACGGCGCTGGTTGGAGAGGCGCCCGCAGATCCACGGTATTCAACTCGTTGCAGAAGCCGGACGGCGTCACCACGATGTTCGCGCGCGTCCAATCCTGATAGCCGGCGCGGCTGATCGTCACCCGGTAGGTGCCCGCGACGGGCCCGCCGAAGAGCACGCTGTCCAGCGCCGCCGCGCCATGGTAGAGCGAATCCGCCATGGTGTCGACCTGGAACGTGCCATGCCCGAGGCCGGCCAGCGGCGCACCGGTCACCGAGTCGACCGCCACCACACTGACGGCCGGCGTGTACACCGCCGAGCAGACGCCGAGCGGGGGGGCGGAGGTGGGACTGGAGCACGCGACCGCAGCCAGGGTAGCGGCCCATGCCAACGAACGCTGACGAGAATTGGACATTCCGTGCGCCTCGCTGATTCGGATATCAGGTGTGCTACCCCGCGAAGCGTCCAAAGATCGGGCGCCTCCACTCATCGAACCGGATCAGTTTCTCCGCCGTGATCCCATCGCCCCGCCACCGCGATGCTCGAGATCAGCCGCCTGATCAACCCGGAGATGCTCGTCGAGATCGAGGCCGAAGCGATCATCGAACGGTAGAGGTTCCTCCGCCATTGCAGTTCACAAGAAATCACCGATCTCGGTCTTCGCGTTGCGCCCTCGACGCGAGAGGCCGTTTCCGCGCATTCCGCGCATTCCGCGCAATCCGCGTGGAAGCAGTTGCTGTGTTCTTGACGACGCCACGACAACCGCTTGCACGCGGATCACGCGAAATGCGCGGATGACGCGGAGACTGCAACTGCATTCTAGGTGAACTGCTTACTCCTCGAGGCGGATCAGCTTCTCGACGGTGATCCCCTCGGCTTCGCCTTGGAAGTTGAGCACGATGCGGTGGCGCAGCACGGCGAGGGCGACGGAGCGCACGTCGTCGATGTCGGGGACGGGGCGGCCGTCCATGGCGGCTTTGGCTTTCGCGCCGAGCACGAGGAATTGGGAGGCGCGTGGGCCGGCGCCCCAGCTCACGAACTTCTTCACGTCGGCGTTCGCCTCGGGGTCATCGGGGCGCGTGCGGCGCGCGAGCTTCACGGCGTACTTCACGATCGTGGGCGGCGCGGGGAGGCGGCGCACCAGGTGCTGCATGGCGCCGAGCTGCGCGGCGGTGAGCACTGGCGCCACCGTGGCGCCGGCGTCGCCGGTGGTGGCGGTGACGATGCGTTCTTCTTCGGCCGGCGCTCGGGTAGCCGATGCGCAGCTCGAACATGAAGCGGTCGAGCTGCGCTTCAGGGAGCGGGATAGGTGCCCTCCTGCTCGATCGGGTTCTGCGTGGCGAGCACGAAGAACGGTTCGGGAAGCGCGTGCGTCTGGCCGGCGGTGGTCACGGCGTGCTCCTGCATCGCCTGGAGCAGCGCGGCCTGCGTCTTCGGCGGCGCGCGGTTGATCTCGTCGGCGAGCACGACGTTCGCGAAGATCGGGCCTTTCACGAAGCGGAAGACGCGCTCGGCCGGTGGCGGGATCCTCCTCGAGCAGCTCGGTGCCGGTGATGTCGCTCGGCATGAGGTCGGGGGTGAACTGCACGCGCGAGAAGCTGAGGTCGAGCGCCTCGGCGACCGTCTTCACGAGGAGTGTCTTCGCGAGGCCGGGGACGCCGACGAGCAGCGCGTGGCCGCCGGCGAGGAGCGCGGCGACGAGGTCGTCGACGATGGCGTTCTGTCCGACGATGCGGCGCGCGATCTGCGCGGCGAGGTCCGTGCGCGCGCGTTTGAGCGCGTCGAGGAGGGCGAGGTCCTTATCGGCGGGAGCGGACAATGAATTGACCGGCGTGAAGGTGGAACGGAGCGGCGGGTGCTACGGCAATACGAATTCTACCCGCTCTTCCACCGGATGGTTGCTGCTGCGCAGGCGCGAGACCGCGGTGAAGCGGCCGCTGTGGCCGGCGCCGTTCCAGGATTCGCCGAAGGTGATCGTCTCGCGCGAGGCGAGGAGGCGATTCTGCAGAGACTGCGTGAACATGCGGCCGGTGCCGGAGTTCCAGACTTCGCGGCCGGCGGAATCGACGACGCGGAACTCGTGCGTCTGTCCGGTGGGGAAGCGGATCTCCATGGCGCGGTCGTGGAGATTCGTGACGTGGAGCGTGAATTGCACGCCGTCGCCGACGGAGACGCCGGTGGAGACGGCGAGGGCGTTGTCGCTCGAGGGGGCGGTGACGACGCTGGCGTCCTTCTGATCGGCGTCGTCCTTGTGTGACGCGCGCGGTCCGCACGCAAGGATCAGCGCGGCGGCAGCGGCGAAGAGCAGGAAGGGACGACCGATGGAACGAGACACGTGAGACCGCCGGAAATGCGACGCCGAAAAACGATGACGCGAGAGGGACCGCGAAGTTAGCACCCAAGAGACGAGCGGTCAAGATTGGCGTCACTGTAAGTGTTTGTGGCGTTGGATGTTGCTGGCGGTGTTTGTTCGCAACGGGGCGTGATGGGGTGCGACAGGACTTTGCTTGCGAAAAATTTCACAAGCGGGTAAATTTCGCCGCGAAATGAACGACAAGCCGACTGGCGAGGGGGATCCGGCGGGCCGGACGGTGAATGGCGCGCAATTCGCCGGGATCGGCATCCAGTTCGTCGTGCTGGTCCTGCTCGGTCTGTATGGCGGGAAATGGGTCGATGGGCGGCTGCATACGCCTCCGCTGTTCCTCGTGATCGGAGTCTTCGCGGGCGCGGGGGCGGGATTCTGGAACATGTATCGGGCACTGGCCGGGAACACCCGATGATCCGGCCGATCGTGCTCTTCTCGGCGGCGTCGCTGGCGCTGATCGCGATGGCTGGAGCGTTGCTCGGGTTGGCCTGGCCGGATCCGGCGTCGCGGCATGCGGTGTTCGTGAGTGCGGTGGTCGCGCTGGTGGTCCAGCTGTTCGCGTTCGCCGTGGTGAAGCTGGCTGCCGGTACGAACATGCTCGCCGGATGGGGCATGGGGATGCTGTTGCGGTTCGTGGTGCTGGTGGCGTACGGCTTCGTTGGCGCTCGCGCGCTGGGATTGCCGATGGCCCCGGCGCTGATCAGTCTGGTCGCCTTCTTCTTCCTGACGTCGCTCCTGGAACCGGTGCTGCTCAAGACATGACCATCAAGTCGATCGCGCTGGCCGCCCTCTTCCTGCTCGCCTTCGCCGCGGCGCCCGCCGTCGCGCAGGGCGGCGCCGAGCCGACGGCACCGTCGGCGGCCGAGGGCCCCGCGCCGGACATGATCACCCCGCACATCACCGACTCGCACCACCTCGAGTTCTTCGGGAGCGAGATCGAGCTGCCACGCTGGGCGCCGTTGCACGTCGGCGGCGTGACGGTGGACATGTCGCCCACGAAGCACGTGGTCATGCTGCTCATTGCGGCGTTCCTGAGCCTGGCGACACTGCTCTTCGCGGCCTTCGTGGGGGAGCGCCAGACGAAGAAGGCCGGCCACTTGTACGGATTCGCCGGCGTGATGGAGACGCTCGTGCTGTACATCCGGAATGAAGTGGCGCTGCCGAACGTCGGGCCGCATGGGGAGGGCTACGCGCCGTTCGTGATCACGCTGTTCTTCTTCATTCTCTTCGCGAATCTCCTCGGGCTGATCCCGTACGGCGCGACGGCCACCGGGAACATCGCGGTGACGGCGACGCTGGCGCTCGTGACGTTCGTGGTGATCGAGGGCGCGACGATGGCGGCGCTGGGCAAGGATTATATCTGGACCATCCTGTACCGCCCGCCCGACATGCCGCTCGCGATCAAGATCTTCATGGTCCCGATCATGACGGTCATCGAGATCGCGTCCAAGCTCACGAAGCCCTTCGCGCTCGCGATCCGGCTCTTCGCGAACATGACGGCGGGCCACATCGTGCTGCTCGCGATCATCAGCCTGATCTTCACCTTCCACAGCTGGATCATCGTGGGCGGACCGGTCGTGATGGGGATCGGCATCAGCATGCTGGAACTGTTCGTCGCATTCTTGCAGGCGTTCATCTTCGCGCTCCTCGCGAGCGTGTTCATCGGTCTGGGACGGCAAGCGGCACATTAGGCGGCACGAGATGGCAGTTCGCCATTGGAGCGCGCACTACTCCAGGGGCGTCGTACCCGGTCGGGTGACCGGGGAAGCTCGTTGAGGCCCGGGCCTCGTTGACGAGCAGCGCCGGCGGTGTTGGCGCGGTGCATTGGCACTTCACGTTTCGACTTCAGGAGCACGAAATGCATTCGATCCTTCCACTGCTGCAGGCGACGGGGCAGGTCATGAGTCAGTTCGGCAAGGAGTACGCGAGCGCGTGGTCGATGATGGGCGCGGGTATCGGCGCGGGCGTCAGCATCATCGGCGCTGGCATCGGCATTGGCCGCATCGGCGGACAGGTCGCGGACGGCATGGCGCGCCAGCCGGAGCGCGCGGGTCAGATCCAGACCGCGGGCTTGATCTTCGCGGCACTCGTCGAGGGCGCGGCCCTCTTCGCGATCGTCATCTGCTTCCTGATCGTCAACAAGTTCTAGTCGGCTCACGGAGATCGGGCCCGGGCCCGTTCTCCAGCTCTCACTTCGCCGGGAATCGATCCATGCGCACATCGTTCGGCACGCTGCTCGCCACACTGCTCGTCATCCTGCCGCTGGGCGCGCAGGGTGAGGCGCCGAAGGCCAATCTGCTGTCGCCCGAGCCGGGGCTGATGGTCTGGACGTTCGTGATCTTCATCCTGCTGTTCGGGATCCTCGCGAAGTTCGCATATCCGAAGATCCTGGGCGCGGTCGTCGCACGCGAGAAGGCGCTGTCCGACGCCCTCGCCTCCGCGAAGAAGGACCGCGAGGAGGCCGCCGCTCTCCTGGCCGAGCAGCAGAAGCAGCTCGCCGCCACGCGCGACGAGGCGCAGAAGATCATCGCCGACGGGCGCGCCGCGGGCGAGAAGGTGCGCGCCGGCGTGATCGAGCAGGCGAGCGCCGAGCAGCGGCAGATGCTCGAGCGCGCGAAGACCGAGATCGGCGCCGAGCGCGACCGCGCGATCGCGGAACTCCGCCGCGAGGCGGTGGAGCTCGCGATCAAGGGCGCGAGCAAGGTGATCGGCAAGAACCTGGACGACGCGACGAACCGGAAGATCGTGGATGACTTCCTCGGCTCGATCGCGCCGGCGAAGAAGAGCTGATGCGCGAACCGACGGTCGCCCGCAATTACGCCGAGGTGTTGGTGAGCCTCGCGCAGGAAGCGAAGGATCTCGATGGCTTCGGCGCGGGGATGGACATGGTGGCGGACGCGTGCGCCGGCGACGCGCGGCTCAAGCAGTTCATGGAGACGCCGCGCGTGACCGCGAAGGAGAAGGCGACGATCGTCGCCAAGGCGTTCGACGGCAAACTGCCGGCAAAGCTCGTGCGCTTCGTGGAGGCGGTGATCCGGAACCGCCGGCAGCATCTGCTCAGCGAGATCGCGATCGAGTATCACGGGATCGTGGATGCGCTCAGCGGCCGCGCGCACGCGCAGGTGCAGGTGGTGAGCGAGCCGAGCGACGCCGAGCGCGAAGTCGATCGCGAAGGAGCTGTCGCGGATCACGGGGCTCACCGTGGTGCCGCACTTCTCGGTGCGGCCGCACATCCTGGGCGGCGTGATCGTGCGCATGGGCGACACCGTGATGGACGGTTCGCTGGCGAAGCGGCTGGCGTCGCTGCGCACGCGCATGCTGGGGACGGCGGCGCGGTAGCTAGGGCGGCGCGGTGTCCGGTATCTTGAAGCGGCGCCCGGCAGTTCGGGCGCCGCGGTCGTTTTCGCGAGGCGAGTGCCCATGCTGCTGGTGAAGGCTGCGTTCCTCTTGCAGGCCACCGTGATGTCCACGACGCCGCCGTCGGGGGACACCGTTGGTTATTGGCAGCAGAGCGCGTCGTACACGATCGTCGCGCGGCTGGACGAGCAGGCGCAGGCGGCGCGCGCGACCGGCGAGCTCGTGTACGTGAACCATTCGCCGGACACGCTGCGCGAGATCTTCGTGTATCAGTATCTGAATGCGTTCCGTCCGGGCTCGCGGTGGAGCGCGGTCGACGAGCGCGAGGGACGCACGCGATTTCAGAATCTGAAGGAGCCCGACTACGGGTACGAGCGGTTCACGGCGGCGCCGGTGGTGGACGGCACGCCCGTGACGCCGACCTATCCCGTTCGCGCCCGATTCGACGGTGGCGCGCATCGCGCTGCCGCACGCGCTCGCGCCCGGCGCGACGCTCACGGTGCACTTCGCGTGGGATGCGCGGCCGTCCGCGACGGTCTATCGCCGGCAAGGACGCAAAGGCCGCCACTACGACTTCGCGCAGTGGTATCCGAAGGTCGCGGTGTACGACCGGCTCGGCTGGGAGATCAACGCGTTCGTGCCGGCGGGCGAGTTGTACGGCGAGTTCGGCACATTCGATGTCACGATCATCGCGAAGGACGACCAGGTGCTCGGCGCGACGGGCATTCCCGTGGAGGGCGACCCGGGCTGGGAGCGCGCGCTCAGGTGGGGCAGCGTGATGATCCGGCGCGACGCGTACGGTGCGCTGCCGCCGGCGCCGGCCGTGCGACTCGACAGCGGCGAGCGCGCGGTGCGCTTCTACGCGCGCGACATCCATCACTTCGCGTGGACCGCGTCGCCCGACTATCGCTACGAGGGCGCGATGTACCGCGACACGATCCCGGTGCACGTCCTCTACGAGCCGAGCGGCGAGAAGGGTTGGGGCCAGGGCGCAGCGATCGAGAAGGAGAAGCGCGCGCTCGCCTGGCTCGAATCGATCTACGGTCCGTACGCCTACCCGCAAGTGCTGGGCACGCAGCGGATCGAGGGCGGTGCGACGGAGTTCCCGATGATGGTGATGTACGGGAGCACCGCACCGAGCCTCGGGCTCGTGCTGCATGAGACGGGGCACATCTACTCGTACGGGTTCCTGGCGAACAACGAGTGGCGCAGCGGTTGGATGGATGAGGGGCTCACGACGTATCAGACATCGTGGGCGCTGAACCAGACGCCGCAGGAGCGCGCGTTGGGGCTGGGTCCCAAGGACCCGCCGCCGCCCACTGGATATCGCGCGCACGCGGTGCGCCCGCCGCGGTGGCAGCAGAACGAGATCGACGAGTTCGCGCTCGTGCTCACGGGGCGCGCGGAGCCGATCGGCACGCCGGGACCCGCGTTCAACGAGTTCGGGGTCTACCAGGACATGGTGTACTCGCGCGCATCGATGATGTACAGCGCGCTGCGGGCGCAGCTCGGCGACAGCGTGTTCCGTCTCTTCCTGAAGGACTACTACGCGACGTGGAAGCTGAAACACGTCGATGAGTTCGCGATGCAGAAGAGCGCGGAGCGAATGTCCGGGAAGAAGCTGGCGTGGTTCTTCAGGCAGTGGGTGCACAGCACGGGTCTCGTGGACTACTCGCTGAGCGATGTGCGCTTGGACTCCGGTGCCACCTGGCGCGAGACGGGTCTCGTGGAGCAGCGGGGCAGCTACCGTGGTGCGTTGAGGGTGGGATATGAGGGGGACAGCGCCATGCTGTCTGTGAAGTGGGACTCGTCGGGGCGCGTGGCGGAACTCATCGGCACCGCCAGTGGCGCGCGCCCGAGCTCGCTTCGCCTCGATCCCACGCACGTGACCGGCGACTGGGATTCGCGGAACGACAACGAGCCCGATCCCACGAAGGTCGTCTTCGGCTGGCCCTTTCTCGATCAATGGGACCGCTACCGCAACATCGCCGCGATCAGCCCGCAGGTCTGGTACACGGGACCCGGCGGGCTCACCGTGGGCGCGCGTGTGCGATCGAACTACCAGAAGCAGGTGGATCTCTGGGATGTGGGACTCGTGATGGCCGTGCGTGGCCCCGATCTCTCTGCGATCACGCAGGTGCAGGGTTGGGCCTCGGTGGAGAATCCGCGACTCCCTTGGGCGGATCAGCCGTCGATGGGATTGCGCACGGGCCTCTGGATGGTGGACGGCACCTTCCGCTTCACGCTGCGGCAGAAATGGGACGAGAGTCCATTCCGCTTCGCGAACGGCCGCCAGGATACGCTCACCTTCGCGTTCAATCTCACGTCGCCGTACGACCGCGCGTGGCAGGACACGCTGCGCTGGAGCAACGCCACGGTAGCGGACCTGAGCGCCGAGTGGAAGTGGCGGTCGCGGAAACCGGCGCTCTGGTTCGCGCGCGCGTACATGGACGGCGGCATCGCATTCGCGCGCGCCGGCACGCCGGGCGAAGGCGCCTTCGGCCGCGCCGAGATCGAGGGGGGCGGCACGATCCCGCTCAATGCATCGGGGCGCTTCGCGCTCATGGTGCGTGGCTTCGGCGGCATCTCGAATGCCACGCCGCCCGAACGGTCGATCGGGCTCTCCTCGCTCGACCCGACGGCGACGTTCGACAACAACTTCCTGCGCGGGCAGGACGCCATTCTCGTGCTGCCCGACGTCCCCTACGTGCCGCTCGGCGGCGCGGGGATGCGCGGGTTCTCGCTCTACAATTTCATGGTGAACGTCATCTCGCTGAACACGCAGGTCGCGTACGCGATCACGCTGCCCAAGCCGGGATCGCTCGTGCCCGGACTGCAAGCGGCGCTCTTCGGCGACATCGCGAACGGCGCGCCGCTCGGCCAGACCACCACGTTGAAGTATGGGTATCTTGATGGCGGCGCGAGCGCCATCCTTCGCGGCGCGCTGTACGACCGCAGCTACGTGCTGCGGCTCGATGTACCGGTGTTCATGAACCGCCCGCAAGACGCTCCCGGCCGCGAGGCCGGCAGCGAACAAGTGAAATTCCGTTGGACCTTCACCGTGGGAGATCTCTGGTGAGCGGACCCGCCGATGTGAAACGCGTCTCGAAGCCGTGGGGCTACGAGATCATCTGGGCGCACACCGACCGCTACGTGGGGAAGATCCTCCACATCAACGCCGGCCACGCGCTCTCGGTACAGTATCACGAGCGCAAGGATGAAACCGTCTACCTGCTGCGCGGCGAGCTCAGCTACCGCGTGAAGGTCGGCGAGGAGATGACCGACGTGCGCCTGAAGGCACGGCGACGCGTACCGGATCACGCCGAACACGATCCACTACATGGAAGCGATCACCGACTGCGACGTGCTCGAGGCGAGCACCCGCGATCTCGACGACGTCGGTGCGGGAGCCTGCACCGACCGCTACGGGACGCGCGAGGGGACGAGCGCGGCTGCGTGAAGGTGATCATCCCGCTCGCGGGCAAGGGCACGCGCCTCCGCCCGCACACGCACACCACGCCCAAGCCGATGCTGCGCGTCGCCGGCAAGCCGGTGATGGAATACATCCTCGACGATCTCGAGAGCTCGGCGGCGTCGAAGCAGATCGTCTACATCACCGGGCACTTGAAGGAGACGGTGGAGAAGTACGTGCGCGAGGCGCGCGCTTCCCCGGCGTCGTTCGTGGAGCAGGTGGTGCAGAACGGCACGGCGAGCGCGGTCGAGCTGGCGCGATCGCGTTCGTGGACCAGCCGGTGCTGATCATCTTCGTGGACACGATCTTCGACGCGGACCTGTCGATCATCAACCGCACCGATGCCGACGGGATCATCTGGACCAAGGAGGTCGAGGATTACCAGCGCTTCGGCGTGGTGGTGACCGACGCGCGCGGCAACATGACGCAGATCATCGAGAAGCCGAGCACGCCGGTGTCGAAGCGCGCGAACATCGGGCTGTACTACATCCGGAATTGGAAGCTGCTCTATCGAGGGGATCGCCGAGATCATGCGGCGGCCCGCCGAACAAGGGCGAGTACTATCTGACCGATGCGTTCCAGTACATGATCGACCACGGCGCGAAGCTGAAGGTGGTGGACGTGGGCGGATGGTATGACGCCGGGAAGCTCGATACGCTGCTCGACACGAACCGCGTGATGCTGGAGAAGGGGCGCGCGCGGCGGCCCGCGTCGGTGCCCGCGGGATCGAAGGTCATCGACCCGGTCTATCTCGAGGATGGCGTGGTGCTGCGCAACGCGACGGTGGGGCCCAATGTATCGGTGAGCGCGGGCTCGGTGCTCGAGAAGTCCACCGTGCGCGACTCGATCATCGGCGCGGGCGCGAAGATCGTGGATTGCGCGCTCCACGATTCGATGGTGGGCGATGGGGCGGTGCTCGTTAATGTTCGCGGAGCGGTGAGCGTGGGCGACCACGGCGAGGTTCACGGGGAGTAGCGGCCGGTGTGAACCGGCATACATTCACACCCAATGCAGGAACGCGATCTCATTCACGACTGGAACGCCGCGCCTGGCGGCTTCGATTGGAGCGCCTGCCGCGTCGAGCTGAACGACGAGACACTGCGCGATGGCTTGCAGTGCCCATCGGTCACGGATCCCGACATCGAGAGCAAGAAGCAGCTGTTGCACCTGATGGTCGCGCTCGGCATCGCCAGCGCGGACATCGGCTTGCCCGGCGCCGGCCCGCGCGCCGCCGCCGATACGCTCGAACTCGCGCAGGAGATCGTCCGCGCGAATCTGCCCCTCTCACCGAACTGCGCCGCGCGCACGATGAAGGCGGACGTCGAGCCCGTCGCGCGGATCTCGCAGGCCGCCGGCATCGCCATCGAGTGCGCCACCTTCATCGGCTCGTCGCCCATCCGCCAGTACGCCGAGGACTGGACGCTCGACGACCTGCTGCGCACGAGCGAGGCCGCGGTGCTGCTCGCGGTGAAGGAAGGGCTGCCGGTGATGTTCGTCACGGAGGACACGACCCGCGCCGACCCCGAGACGCTGCGCGCCCTCTACGGGAACGCGATCCGCTGGGGCGCGCGCCGGCTCTGCCTCGCCGACACCGTCGGCCATGCGACGCCCGACGGCGTGCGCGCGCTCGTGCGGTTCGTGAAGAACGAGATCATCGAGCCGAGCGGCGAGCAGGTGAAGCTCGACTGGCACGGACACCGCGACCGCGGATTCGGGCTGGCCAATTGCTTCGCCGCGATCGAGGCGGGAGCGGACCGCGTGCACGGCACGGCGCTCGGCGTCGGCGAGCGGGTGGGCAACGCCGAGATGGACCTGCTGCTGATCAATCTGAATCTGCTGGGCGCGCACCGGCACGACCTGAGCCGGCTGCCGGAGTACGCGCGCCTCGCATCGGAGGCGCTCGGGATCCCGATCCCGCCCGGCTACCCCGTGCTCGGCGAGGATGCGTTCCGTACGGGGACGGGCGT
This sequence comes from uncultured Gemmatimonadaceae bacterium, assembly GCA_963751275.1. Lineage (GTDB taxonomy): Bacteria > Gemmatimonadota > Gemmatimonadetes > Gemmatimonadales > Gemmatimonadaceae > DATKOH01. The sequence continues at coordinate 626,207 of CAVVTZ010000007.1, forward strand.
GCACGCGGCGGCGATCATCAAGGCGCGCAAGAAGGGACACGCGTGGCTCGCGGACCGGATCTACTCTGGCGTGCCCGCGGGCGATTTCGGATTGTCGCAGCGCATCGAGGTGTCGCACGTGTCGGGGCTGTCGAACGTGAAGTGGTGGCTGGAGACGCACGGCCACGATGCCGGCGACGCGGCGCTGTGCCAGCGGCTCTTGGACGCGGCGAAGCAAACGCACCGCACGCTGCGCGACGACGAGCTCGAAGCGCTCGTGGCGGCGCACGCGCGGCAGCCGGCGGCCACATGAACGAGGCGCTCGACAAGATCCTCAACGGCTATCTCGACCTCCGCTGGGCGATGAACCCGGTGGAGGCGACGTATCATGGCCGTCACGAGCGCGACGGAGAGTACGCGCGCTGGGACACCGCCTCGGTGCTGCAGCACATCGCGGCGCTCAAGGCGTACGAGCACGCGCTGGAGGAGGTCGATCCCGGCAGTCTGGACGATGAGATCGACCGCACGGCATCGCTGCAGGCCGTGCGGCACGAGATCCTGGTGCTCGATCTCGAGCGGCCGTTCGAGCGGAATCCGGGTTACCACCTGTCGCACGCGCTGAACGGATTGTATCTGCTGCTCGCGCGTTCGGCGTCGGATCCGGCGCAGCGCGGGCGTGCGCTGGTGGCGCGGCTGGAGGCGCTGCCGGCCTTCCTCGAGCGCGCCGCGAAGACGGTGAAGCGACCCGACGCGAGTTTCGTGGAGATGGCGCGCGCAATGCTGCCCGGCGGCGCGGTGCTCGTGCGGCAGGCGACCGACGCGGCGGCGCTCGCGGTGGCGTTCGATGCCGAGGTGGTGCGGCAGACGGCACTCGACGCGCTCGTGAAATTCGGCGACGCGATGGTGGTCATGCAGGAGAAGGCCGGCTCGACGTACGCGATCGGCCGCGAGCTGTTCGACCGCAAGCTCCAGACCTGGCATTTGCTCAGCGAGAACGCGGACCAGCTCTACCGCTTCGGCGAGCGGCTGCGCGCGGAGGCGATGGCGGAGCTCGAGCGGCGGGCGCAAGAGCTGCGCCCGGGCTCCACGTGGCGCGACGTGGTGCTCGAGCTGCGCAAGGACCGTCCGGCGCGCGACCAGGCGCTGGCGGAGTACGCGGCCGCGATGAGCAGCGCGCGCGATTTCGCGGCGAAGCGCGCGCTGGTGAAGGTGCCCGGCGCGGAGCTGGCGGTGATCGAGACGCCGGAGTTCCTGCGCGCGCTCGTGCCGTACGCCGCGTACCAGGGACCGGGCGCGTTCGATTCCGACCAGCGCGGATTGTTCTTCGTCACGCTGCCGCCGAAGGGGGAGCCGTGGCGCTCGGATTGCCGCGCGGAGCTGCCGAACACCGCGGTGCACGAGGGCTATCCGGGGCATCACCTGCAGATCGTCACGGGGAATTCGCTGCCGCGGAACGTGCGGCGGATCCTCTCGACGCCGGCGACGCGCGAGGGCTGGGCGCTGTACTGCGAGACGCTGATGGCGGATGAAGGATTCCTCGAGCCGCCGCAGCGCTTCTTCCAGGCGCATCATCTGCTCTGGCGCGCGCTGCGCATCATCATCGACGTGTCGCTGCACACGCGCGGCATGACGTGGCAGGAGGCGTCGAAGATGCTGCAAGATGAGCTGGGCTTCGATGTCCGCCTGGCCGACGCGGAGGCGCGGCGCTACTGCGCGTATCCCACGTACCAGCTCTGCTACGCGGTGGGCCGTCGCGAGATCCTGCAGCTGCGCGACGACGCGCGTAAATCTCGCGGCGCGAAGTTCTCGCTCAGCGGCTTCCACAACGAATTGCTCGCCTACGGATCGTATCCCACGGCGCTCGCGCGCTGGGGGATGGGACTCTCGCAATGATCAGGCGCGCGCGCGCGGCCACGCTCGCGATGCTGGTCTTCGCCGCCTGCTCGCCGAACGGCGATGCGAGCGGGGACAGCACGGCGGTGGCGAAGCCGCACGTCGCGCGGTCGCTGCTGGGCGGAGGACCCTATCTCTACGTGAGCGATGAGGACGGGAACTCCGTCGCGGTGATCGATGTGAAAGCGGAGTCGGTGGTCGCCTCAATGGCGCCTGGCCGCCGGCCGCGCGGCGTGCGCGTGAGTCCCGATGGCAGCACGCTGATCGTCGCCGTGAGCGGCTCGCCCAAGGGCGGCCCGGGCGTGGACGAGAGCAAACTGCCCCCGGCCGACCACCGGCGCGACGGGATCGCGCTCATGGACCTCACGCGGCGCGTGCTGCGCAAGACGCTGCAAGGCGGCATCGATCCCGAGAATTTCGACGTGAGTCAGGACGGCAAGACGATCTATGTCGCGAACGAGGACGCGAGCGCCGTCACGGTGCTGGACGTCGTGAGCAGCAAGCCGGTGGCGACGATCCCCGTGGGGCGCGAGCCCGAGGGGGTCACGATCAGCCCCGACAGCGATGAGGTCTACGTCACGAACGAGGCGGACGGCACGATCAGCGTCATCGCGACGGACTCGCGCGTGGTGATCGCCACGATCGGGGTCGGGAAGCGCCCGCGCTCGGTCACGTTCTCGCTCGACGGCTCCAAGGCGTACGTCGCGAACGAAGAGGGGAGCAGCGTGAGCGTCATCGATACCGACGACCGCCGCGTGAAGAAGACGATCATGCTCATCGGCCCGAACGTGCGCCCCATGGGCACGGCGCTCTCGCCCGATGGCACGAAGCTCTACGTCACCACGGGCCGCGGCGGCACGCTGGTCGTGATCGACACCAAGACCGACAGCGCCATCGGATCGGTGGCCGCCGGCAGGCGGCCATGGGGCGTGGCCGTCTCCGGGGACGGAACGCGCATCTACACGGCGAACGGACCGTCCAACGATGTGTCAGTGATCGATGCCGCAACGCTCACGGTGGTGCGCCGCATTCCCGCCGGGAGCATGCCGTGGGGCGTCGCCCTCTCGAAGTAGAGGCGCCGACCGCGAAGCTCGGTCGCAACATCTTCGCCATCTCGGCCGTGAGTTTCCTCACCGACGTGTCGGGCGAGATGATCTATCCGCTCGTGCCACTGTTCCTCACCACCGTGCTGGGCGCGAGCGCGGGCGCGGTGGGGGTGATCGAAGGGATCGCCGAATCCACCGCGGCGCTGCTCAAGCTCGCGAGCGGCTGGATCTCGGACCACGTCGCGAGGCGGAAACCGCTGGTCGTGTTCGGCTACGGGCTCGCGGGGTTCGTGCGCCCGCTCATCGGGCTCGCGCAGAGCGTGCCGCAAGTGGCCGCGATCCGGATCACCGACCGGATCGGGAAGGGGATCCGCACGTCGCCGCGCGACGCGCTGATCGCGGATTCCGTGGACCCGTCGATCCACGGGCGCGCGTTCGGATTCCACAGCGCGAGCGACAATGCCGGTGCGGTGCTCGGCCCGCTCATCGGGTTCGCCGCGCTGCATTGGGCGGGCGTGCCGCTGCGCACCGTCTTCTTCCTCGCGGCGATCCCGGCGGTGCTCGCGTTCGTGGTGGTGGTGGGCGTGGTGCGCGAAGCGCCGCGTGCGAGCGCGAAGGTCGAGCCGCACGAGCGCGGTTCGGGAAAGCTAGGCGGCCGCTTCTGGGCCTATCTCGCCGTCGTGCTGCTGTTCACGCTGGGGAATTCGACGGATGCGTTCCTGCTGCTGCGTGCGGCGCAGCTCGGTGTGCCCGTCGCGCTGGCGCCGCTGCTCTGGGCGCTCTTGAACTTCGTGAAGAGCGCGTCGGGCGTGCCCAGCGGCGCGCTCTCCGATCGCATCGGGCGGAAGCCGCTGATCGTGGCGGGCTGGGCGATGTACGCCGCTGTGTACCTGCTGTTCGGCCGCGCGACGAGCGCGTGGGAGGCGTGGGCGCTCTTCGCGCTCTATGGCATTTACTTCGGGCTCACCGAGGGCGTGGAGAAGGCGCTCGTCGCCGATCTCGTGCCGGCCGCGCGGCGCGGCGTGGCGTTCGGCTGGTACAATCTGGCGCTCGGGCTCGGCGCGCTCCCGGCGTCGATCATCTTCGGCGTCATCTGGGACCGCGCCGGTTCGCCCGCGGCGTTCGCGTTCGGCGCCGCGATGGCCGGCGCCGCGACGATCGCGATCCTGTTCGTCGCGCCATCAACTCAACAGCAGCGTCCTCCCACCGTCTCGTAGCGCGCACGCTGCCGCTCGCGAACGAACTGTTCCTTGGTGAGCATCGGCTCGCCCGGATGTCTCCGGAGCCGATGCTCCACGTAGGTCTCGTAGTCGGGAACCCCGATCACGCGCCGGACCACCCGGCTGACGCGACGGAAACCGTCGCGCCAACTGAGTGAGGCCCGCCTGGCGCCTCGGCCTGCTGTCTTCATTTGGCCACGCCGATCGTTCTGTCGAAGAACTCCAATATCCGCCGGTACTCATCCATCCACGACGTGGGCCGCACGAAGCCGTGATCCTCGTTCGGGTACGGCTGCCACTCCCAGCCGGTCTTCTGCTCTTCGATCAGCTTCTGGACCAGCTCGACATCGTCCTGGAAGTGCACATTGGTGTCGATCATGCCGTGCAGGATGAGCAGCGGACGTTCGAGGCCCTGCGTGAAGAAGATCGGCGACGAGATGCGATAGGCGACGGTGTCGACATCCGGCTGGCCGAGGATGCGCGACGTGTACCAGTGGTTGTAGTTGTTCCAGTTGCTGACCGAGCGGATGGCCGCGCCGGCGCCGAAATGCTTGGGCTCGGTGAACATCGCCATGAGCGTCATGAAGCCGCCGTAGCTGCCGCCGTACATGCCCACGCGCATGGGCGGGATGCCGAAGGTCGCCTGCAAGTACTTGGACGCGTCCACTTCGTCCTGCAGGTCGCGCCCGCCCATGTGGTGCCAGATCGCCACGCGCCAATCGCGCCCGTAGCCCTCGGACGCGCGGTAATCCGCGTCGAGCACCACATAGCCTTTGCTCGCGAGCAGCTGGTTGAACATGTACTCGCGGAAATACGACGGACCACCAGTTGTTCGACGTTGTGCAGGTAGCCCGCGCCGTGCACGAAGATCACCGCGGCGCCGTTCGGCTTCGCGCCCATGTCCGCCGGACGGTAGATGCGCGCCGGCACCTTCGCGCCGTCGCTCGCGGGGATCCACACGATCTCGGGCGCGAGCCACTTGTGCGACCGCCACTGCGCCGTGGGGCTCGTGGTGAGCTGCGACTCGGCGGCGCCCGGCGCGAACTTCATCAGGTACAGCTCGGGCGGCTTGTTCGAGAAGGAGTAGACGTCCGCGATCATCTTCCCGTCGGGGGAGATCTCGGTGTCGTGCTCGCCCACCATGGACGTGATCATCTCGCGCGCGCCGCCGGCTCCGCCGTTCACCGGCATGCGGTAGAGCTGATGCTCGAACCACGACTTCTCGCTCGTGGTGAGGTAGAACCACTTCCGGTCGTCGGACATGTCGATGTTCACCACTTCCCACTTGCCGCTGGTGAGCTGCTTGCGGTTGCTGCCGTCGGGCGCGATCGAGTAGAGGTGCGCCCAACCATTGGCCTCCGAGGCGTACCAGATCGCCTTGCCGCCGTCGATCCAGCCGGCGTTGCCGAATGAGGGGCCGTCCACCCACGTGGTGTCGGTGAGCACGTCCACCGCCTTCAGCGTGCCGGAGTCCCCGCTCATGGTGTACAGGATCCGCTGGTGCCAGTCGAACGGCACCGCGAGGAGCAGCGCCTGCGTGCCGGCGTCGTTCCAGCCGATCATGGCCGCGATCGCGGGGGACGCACGGTGTCGGATGGCGTGACTTTCAGCCACTTGGTGTCGCCGGAAGGCAGCGACATGAATGCCACGCGCCCGCCGTTCTGCACGTCGCCCACCTTCTCGCGGCCGCGGATGTCCTCGGTGTACCCGGTCTTGGTGACGAACTGCGGCACCTCGGTGTTCTTCGCCTTGTCGCCGGCGGGGATGGTCGTGGTGATCACGGCCGCCTTGCCGCTGGGCGACACGGTGATCGACGTGACGCGCTCATCCTTGCCCAGCCAGAGCGTCTTGGGCCAGAACGATTCGCGAAGCGTCTTCTCGATCTTGGCGAGCGAGTCCTGCAGCAGCTTGTCGCGCACCACCTGCATCAGGAACTTCTGCTGCGCCTCGAGCGCCGCGCGCTGTCCCTTCGGCACGTCCGGCTCCTTCGGCTCGGGGCCGCCGCGGATGTCGGTGAGTTGGCGTTGCGCGCCATCCACGAGATCGATGGAGTAGGCGTTGCCATCGCGCGTGTACGTCACCACGTTCGAGCCCGCATTGAAATGCGGATCGCTCTCACGCGCGAGGGTCTGCGTGAGGCGGCGCACGCGCGCGGTCTTCTGGTCGACGAGGTAGATGTCGCCGTTCGATTCCACCGCGCGCCATTGCCGGTTCGGCGAGAGTTCGCCGTGCGCGATCGAGGGACCCACCGTGTCCATGTGCGCGAGCGTCATGCGCTCGGGCTTCGCGCCGGCCTCGGCCCTCACGCGATACGGATGGTTCGGCTCGCGCCAGTCGGTGCCCGGCTCGACCCACCAGAAGTAGATCCACTTCCCATTGGCGGTCCAACGCGGCCGCTCGGGCGGCCGGCCCACCACTTCGGTGCCGCGCATGATGCTGGGCACGGTGAGCGGGAACGAATCCGCGGATTGCTGCGCCGCCGCGGAGACGGCGGCGAACAGGACGAGCATCGGAGCGGCGAGTCGGATCTTCATGGTGAGTCGGATCGGGTGGAGGGACGCATTCGGATGTCGTGTTACTACGCTCACTCGTTCACGAACGCTGTGCGCGGCTGGAAGGGGATCTCGGTATCGACCACCGGGCGCCGGTGCTGGTACGCGCGATACCAATCGCGCATTGAATAACCGAGAATGAGAACGAACGACGCCATGAAGAACGCGGCGACCGCGCTGTCGAGGTAATCGTTGAAGATGAGGCGCGCGGTGCTGCCGGTATGCGCCGCGGCCGCGGTCTGCGCTGCGTGGGCGAGGAAGCCCAGCCGCGGGTCGGACGAGAAGATCTTCTCCGCGCCAGCTGTGAGCGTGACCAGCGCGAGCCACGCGAGCGGCAGCCCGGTGACCCACGCGTACTTCCCCTTGCCACGATTGATGATCACAGTGGTGCCCACGCACAGCGCGACCGCGGCGAGCAGTTGGTTGGAGATCCCGAAGAGCGGCCAGAGCGAGTTGATCCCGCCAAGCGGATCGAGCACGCCCTGGTACAGGAAGTGCCCCCACATCGCGACGAAGATCGCGCTCGAGAGGATCACCGCGGGATACCACTGCGCGCGGCCGAAGGGTTCCCACGCATGGCGGCCCAGGTCCTGCAGCATGAAGCGGCCGACGCGCGTGCCGGCGTCGAGGGTCGTGAGGATGAACAGCGCCTCGAACATGATCGCGAAGTGGTACCAGAGCGCCAGCGTGCCGGCGCCGCCGAGCGCCTTCGCGAAGAGCGCGGCCATGCCGACGGCGAGGCTCGGCGCGCCGCCGGTGCGCGAGAGCAGCGACACCTCCTGCACCTGCGCCGTGAGCGCGCGGAATTGTTCCGGCTCGAAGGTGAATCCCCACGCGGCGATCGCGTGGGCGGCGCTCTCCGGCGTCGTGCCGAGCAGCGCGGCCGGCGCGTTGATCGCGAAGTACGTGCCCGGCGTCAGCGAGCAGGCGGCGATGAGCGCCATCACCGCCACCATCGATTCCATCAGCATGCCGCCGTAGCCGACGAAGCGCGCGTCCGTTTCGCGGTCGATCATCTTGGGCGTCGTGCCCGACGCGATGAGCGCGTGCAAGCCGGAGATCGCGCCGCACGCGATCGTGATGAAGGCGAAGGGGAAGAGCTTCCCGGCGAAGATCGGCCCCGTACCGTCGATGAACCGCGTGAGCGCCGGCATCTGCAGCGGCGGCAGCGCCACGACGATCCCAACCGCGAGCCCCAGCACCACGCCGATCTTCACGATCGCCGACAGGTAGTCGCGCGGCGCGAGCAGCAGCCACACCGGCACCACGCTCGCGACGAAGCCGTATGCCATGATGAGCAGCGCGATCGCGGTGCCGCTCAGCGTGAAGGCCGGCGCCAGATCGGGGCGCTCCGCCACCCAGCGGCCCGCGAACAGCGCCGCGGCGAGCAGCACGATCCCGATCGCGGTGGCCTCGAGCACCCGGCCCGGGCCGGAACCAGCGCAGATACACACCCATGAACATCGCGATCGGGATGGTCAGTCCGATCGTCACCAGCCCCCACGGGCTCTGCTTGAGCGCGTTCACCACCACGAGCCCCAGCACGGACATGAGCACGATCATGATGCCGAGCAGCGAGACGAGCGCGGTGAAGCCGGGCACCGGCCCGATCTCATCCTTCACCATCTGGCCGAGCGACTTTCCGTCGCGGCGCATGCTCGCGCAGAGGATCACGAAGTCCTGCACCGCGCCGCCCAGCGCGACGCCCACGATGATCCAGAGCGCGCCCGGGAGGAATCCGAATTGCGCGGCCAGCGTCGGGCCCACGAGCGGGCCCGGGCCCGCGATCGCGGCGAAGTGGTGGCCGAAGACGATCCATTTGTTCGTGGGCACGAAATCCCGGCCGTCATCGAGGCGGACGGCGGGCGTCGCCCGCGTCGCGTCGAGCGCGAACACCTTCGCGGCGATGAACTTCGAGTAGAACCGGTAGGCGACGGCGTAGGTGCAGACCGCGGCCGTGACGAGCCACGCCGCGTTCACGGGCTCGTCGTGCGCGAGCGCGATCCAGGCGAACGCGAGGGCGCCGAGCGCGGCGATGATGATCCAGACGAGCACACCCGCGAGACGGCGCATGGCGCGAAGATGCCGGTCGGCCGCGGCGGTGACAAGTACGCGCTCCGACTAGTCTCTCCTATGGCGCGCCACTAGCTTTCCTCCAACCTCCCAGGACGGGATCGTGAAGACACCACTGCTCTCCCTCGCCGCGCTCCCGGCGCTCGCGCTCCTCGCGGGCGTGAGCGCGGCGCGCGCGCAGTCCATGAGCGCACAGGATTCCGAAGCCGTGATCGCCGCCGGCGAGCACGCGCCCCTCGCGCCGATGGCGGGACGCAAGCTGGTGGTCGTGCCCACGGCGTATCTGCTCGAGGCCGATCCGATGGGCTGGGCGATCCAGATCCCGGATGAGAAGCAGTACCTCGCCGACTTCGACGCGGAGCTCGCCTTCGCCCTCGCCGATCGCGGGCTCAAGAACGTCTGGGTCATGTACGACAAGCTGCCGCGCGAGTACAAGCGCAACCCGGATTACATGGCCGACCCGTACCACCTCTCCGCCGATTTCCTGCGCTATCCGGGCCCCAAGAAGGCCATTCCGTACATGCCCGATCCGCTGGCGTCGCAGCTCCGCTCGATCACGGCCATGAACGACAAGTCCGAGTTCATCCTGTTCCCGATCGAGATCCGGTTCATCCCCGCGGAGAACGGCAAGGGCGGACGCGCGGCGCTCCGCGCGGCGGTCATCGATCCGCGCCGCCTCACCACTCTCTGGATGGCCGACGTCTACAGCGACGACGAGGAGAAGTTCACGCCCGCGCTGCTGACCAGCCTCGCCGAGCATCTCGCGAACCTTTTCGCGAAGCCCTGAGCCTCCCACACGGTAGCATGCCGAAGAAGACTCCCGTCACACTGATCCCCGGCGACGGGATCGGCCCCGAGATCACCGAAGCCACCGTCCGCGTCCTCGCCGCCGCGGGCGCGTCGCTCGACTGGGACCGCCAGCTCGGCGGCGTCGCGGCCGTGAACGCGGTCGGCACGCCGATCCCCGACGCGACGCTCGCGTCGATCGCGCGCACGCGCCTCGCGCTCAAGGGCCCGCTCGAGACCCCGGTGGGCAAGGGCTTCCGCAGCGTGAACGTCGCGATCCGGCGGGAATTCGACCTCTACGCGAACGTGCGTCCTGCGCACACGATCGTCCCGGGCCGTTTCGACGGGATCGACATCGTGCTCGTGCGCGAGAACACGGAGGGCCTCTACAGTGGCGTGGAGCATTTCGTGCGCGTCGGCGACGACGAGCAGGCGGTGGCCGAGTCGGCCGCGATCATCACGCGGCTCGGCTCGGAGCGCATCGTGCGCTACGCGTTCGAGTACGCGGTGCGCCACGGCCGCAAGAACGTGACGCTCGTGCACAAGGCGAACATCCTCAAGCTCTCGCAGGGCCTCTTCCTCGAGAGCGGGCGCAAGATCGCGAAGGAATACGAGGGGCGCGTGACGTGCGACGAGCGGATCATCGATGCCACGGCGATGCATCTCGTGCTGCATCCCGAGAAGTTCGATGTGATCGTGACGACGAACCTCTTCGGCGACATCCTCTCGGACCTCATCTCGGGGCTCGTCGGCGGGCTGGGGCTGTCGCCCGGCGCCAATATCGGCGTGAACGCGGCGGTGTTCGAGGCGGTGCACGGAACCGCGCCCGACATCGCGGGGAAGAACGTCGCGAACCCCGGCGCGCTGCTCATGGCGGCGTGCCTGCTGCTCGAGCACATTGGCGACGGCGCGCGCGCCAAGCGCATCGTGGATGCCTTCGAGGCGGTGATCCGCGAGAAGACGCATGCCACGCGCGACCTCGGCGGCACCGCCGGCACCTCGCAGTTCGCGGACGCCATCATCGCGCGCCTCGGGTGACCTCCGTCCTGCACGTCTCCGATCTGCATTTCGGGAAGCCGAGCGTCCCGGAGCGGGTCGAGGCGATCGAGCAGCTGATCCGCGCGGAGCGCTTCGACGTGGTGGCCGTGAGCGGCGACATCAGCCAGCGCGCGCGCGCGAAGGAACTGCGCCGCGGGCGCGTGTTCCTCGATGACGCGGCGAAGGTGTCGGAGACCATCGTCGTGCCCGGCAATCATGATGTGAAGTGGTGGCGCGACCCGGTGGGGCTCGGCTCGCGCACATTGTCGTTCGCGGCGTACCGGCAATTCGTCGCGGCGGATCTCGAGCCGGTGCTGCAGGTGCCCGGCGCGACGTTCGTGGGCCTCAACACGGCGCACGGCGTGCAGCCGCACACGCTCACCTGGAACCCGCGCGACATTGGCGTGGTGGGCGACCTGCGCGATGACCAGATCGCGCGCGCCCGCGCCGCCTTCGACGCGGCGCCCCGCGGCGATGCGCACGCGATCGTGATGCACCACAACCTCGTGAAGGGCGACCTCTCGCGGCGCCATGGGCTCGCACATACGCGGCGCGCGACGGAGGGGATCGCGGCGTTCCGCGTGGACCTCATTCTCTGCGGCCACGACCACCAGGAAGCCGTGCACCTGATCCCGAACGCTGGGAACGGCACCGTGGTCTCCACCGCCGGCACCATCTCGAGCCGCTCCCGCGGCCACCGCCCGAGCAGCGTGAACGTGATCACCATCGCGCCGGCGGAGATCGTGGTGCACGTGCGCATTCGGGATCCCGCGTCGCGGACTTTTCCCGACGGGCCGGTGCACCGGTTCGCGCGATAGGCCTTGGGGCGTCGCGCTCCGCGACGCTCTGCGGAGATCACGATTTCAAGTTTCGACCGGATCAACCGGATGATTCGGATCGCTCGGATACTTCCTCGAGGCGATGGCACTCGTCGTGCAGCGGCGGAGCGGTGCAGTTGTGGTTTACAACAATTCAGGCCCTCGACTCGTCTCGCGGGCACGGAGGCGCACTCGGGCGTATCCGAATGATCCGAATCATCCGGTTGATCCGGTCGAAACTTCGACCGTGATGTCAGTCAATCCCCGACGTGCGTGAGGCTCCAAGGAACTCGGAGTACCCAACACCACTCGCCCACGGTAACTTTCCCGCATGCAAGATTTCTTCAACATTGACAGCGCTCTCCACGAGGATGAGCGCGCGGTGCGCGATTCGGTGCGCGCGTTCGTGGACGAGAAGGTCCTTCCCATCATCGGCAAGTGCTACGTGGAGGGGCGTTTCCCCAAGGAACTGGTCCCGGACGATGGGCGAACTCGGCGTGCTCGGGCGCCAATCTCCCCGAGGAATACGGCTGCGCCGGGCTCAACAACGTCTCGTACGGCCTGATCATGCAGGAGCTCGAGCGCGGCGACTCCGGCATCCGCTCGCTTCGCGAGCGTGCAGGGCGCGCTCGTCATGTATCCGATCTACGCGTTCGGCACCGACGAGCAGAAGAAGGAATGGCTGCCGAAGATGGCGAGCGGCAAGGTCATCGGCTGCTTCGGTCTCACCGAGCCGGACTTCGGCTCGAATCCCGAGCGGCATGATCACGATGGCCAAGGAGCAGAAGGACGGCTCCTGGGTGCTGAACGGCGCCAAGATGTGGATCACGAACGGCAGCCAGGCCCACGTCGCCGTCGTGTGGGCGAAAACGAACGGCGACAAGGACCAGAAGTCCGATTCGCGGCTTCATCGTCCCGACGAACACGAAAGGCTTCACCGCCAAGGACCAGAAGGGGAAGCTCTCCCTGCGCGCGAGCGACACGAGCGAGCTCGTGCTGCAGGACGTGCATCTCCCCGCCGACGCGATCCTCCCCAAGAGCGGCGGCCTCAAGAGCCCGCTCATGTGCCTCACGCAGGCGCGCTACGGGATTCAGCTGGGGCGTGCTCGGCGCCGCGATGGCCTGCTTCGAAGAGGCGTTCGAGCTATTCGAAGACGCGCGTGATGTTCGGCAAACCGATCGGCGGCTTCCAGATCCAGCAGGTGCGCCTCGCCGACATGCTCACCGAACTCACGAAGGGACAACTCGTGTGCCTGCACCTGGGCCGCATGAAGGACGCGGGCACGATGACGCCGCAGCAGGTGTCGCTCGCCAAGCGCAACAATGTGTCGATGGCGGCGGACATCGCGCGCGAAGCGCGGAGGCTCCTCGGCGCGAACGGCATCCTCGCGGAATACGCGAGCATGAGGCACATGGCGAATCTGGAATCCGTGTACACATACGAGGGTACGCATGACGTGCACTCCCTCGTGTTGGGACAGGCCATCACAGGACTCTCCGCCTTTGAGTGAACAACCGGGAACCGATTGCCGGGAACCGATGTGGCATGACAATGCATGGAACGAGCGGTCATTCGTTGCCATGCCTCACCGGTTCCCGGACGATCGGTTCCCGGCCTTTTTTGGAGCGTAGCGAATGAAGATCGCGGTGTTGATCAAGCGCGTCCCCGACATGGAATCCAAGTTCCGCGTCGGATCCGATGGCGTGTCCGTCGACGCGACCGGCCTCAAGTACGATTTCTCCGACTTCGATGGTTATGCCGTCGAAGCCGCATTGCAGATCAACGAGAAGCAGGGGCCCGGCGAGACGGTCGTGATCTCCCTCGGACCCGACGTCGTGCAGGAGACTCTGCGCAAAGCGATGAGCATGGGCGCCGAGCGCGCGGTGCAGCTCAAGGCCGACGTCGTGCCCGCCGACGGCTTTGCCATCGCGACGGCGCTCGCCGCCGAGCTCAAGGGCGGCGGCTACGATCTCATTCTCTTCGGGCGGATGGCAATGGACACGTCGGCCGGCACGGTCGGCGCGATGACCGCCGAGCTGCTCGGGCTGCCGTGCGTCACCGCGGTGTCAAAGCTCGATGTCGCCGCGGGGAAGGGCACCGCGCGGCGCGAGCTCGAAGGCGCGGCGGAGATCGTGGAGTTCCCGCTGCCCGCGGTGGTCACGATCGATGAAGGCGTGGCGCGGCCGCGGTATCCCGCGCTCAAGGGGATCATGGCGGCGAAGAAGAAGCCGCTCGAGGTGAAGCCGGCGCAACTCGGTCCGGTGCATCTCACCGTCACGAAGATGGAATTGCCGCCGGAGCGGAAGGCCGGCCGCATCATCGGCGAAGGTCCCGCGGCGGTGCCGGAGCTGATCCGGCTGCTGCGCGACGAAGCGAAGGTGCTCTAATGGCGAACATCTTCGCATTCGCCGAACAGCGCGGCGGCGCGCTGCGCCGCGTGGCGTTCGAGACCGTCACCGCGGCGCGCACGCTGGCCGACGCCACGGGCGGCGGTGAAGTGCACGCGATGCTCATCGGCGCGCCCGGTGTGCAGTCGCTCGCGGCGGAGCTCGGGAAATACGGCGCGGATGTCGTGGTCGTCGTCGAGCACGCGGCGTTCGACAAGTGCAACGCCGAGTCGTGCGCGGCGACGGCGGCCGCGCGCATCAAGAGCGGCGGCTATCGCGCGGCGCTCTTCTCCGCGAGCGCGCAGGGGAAGGATCTTGCGCCGCGCGTCGCGGCCAAGCTCGGCGTCTCCATGGCGAGCGGCGCGATGGCGGTGACCGTCGACGGAGACGCGGTCGTGATCAAGCATCCGAGCTACATCGGAAAGATCATCATCACGCTGCGGCTCACCGGCTCGCCGGCGATCGTCACGCTGAACCCCGGCGCGATCACCGCCGTCGCGAACGCGAAGGCCGGCAAGGTGGAATCGATGGCGCCCGCGCTCGATCCCGCCCAGGGGCGCGTGATCGTGAAGGAAATGGTGCAGGCTTCGACCGCGAAGCTCGATCTCGGCGACGCGCCCGTGATCATCAGTGGCGGCCGCGGACTCCGCGCGGCGGAGAACTTCAGGTTGGTGGAGGATCTCGCCGCTGCCTTCGGGAACGCCGCGGTGGGCGCCACGCGCGCCGTCACCGACGACGGCTGGCGCCCGCACACCGACCAGGTGGGTCAGACCGGCCGCCAGGTGAGCCCGCAGCTCTATGTGGCGCTCGGCATCTCCGGCGCGATCCAGCATCTCGCCGGCATGCGCACGAGCAAGACCATCGTCGCGATCAACAAGGACAAGGAAGCCCCGATCTTCGGCGTCGCGGATTACGGCATCGTCGGCGACGTGCTCGAGATCCTGCCGCCGCTCATTGACGCGGTGAAGAAGGCGAAGGCGGGCGCTTAGCGCGCACGCCGCGCCGGCAGGCTGCCGGCGCGGCCGCCCGGCAAGCCTCCGTCAGTAACCCGCCTGCAGCGTGCGGAAGAGCGTCGCGACGTCGAAGCGCGCCGGATCCATCTCGTAGAAGCGGTTTTCCATGTAGCGTCCCGTGGTCGGGAAATACGGCGGCGAGTTGGTGAGCAGGCACTGGTCCACCGCGCGGTCCGCGCCCAGGCCGTCGCCGCTGCCGGTGGATGTGAACGAGACGGTATCCTCCACGATGCCGCCCGCCTGGCGGAATGCAGCCCCGCCCCGAATTGATCACGCCGCACGTCTTCAGCGCCTCCGGGTGCGCGCTGTAGTTCTCGACGCCGACCGTTCCGGTGCGGCTCATCATCACGCCGTCGAACACGAAATCGTTCGCCGTGAGGAAGCCGTCGTCGTTGCCGTCGGTCCAGCGGTACGCGTACCCGAGGCCGGCTTGCTGCGGCGAGTTGATCGCGTTGTCGGCGATCAGTTGGTTCCCGTCGGAGAGCACGCCGAGCAGGTTGGCGCACGGCGTCGTGGTCGGATCCTGCACGTACACCAGATCGTCCACGTAGGCGACTTCGCCCAGCGCCGGCCCGACGGTCTGCGCGTATACGGTGACGCGTCCGCGCAACACGCCGTTCAACGCGATCGGCCCGTTGACGTGGATCGCCCCATGCACGCCGGGATTCAGCCCGGCGCCCAGCGGCCAGAGCCAATGGTCTTGCGCCAGGTAGCCGGAGTAGGGCGTGTTGGCGGGGATCGCGGCGAGCGCCGTGGTGACCGGTGCGCTGTTCCCGCCCCACCGCTGCCAGTAGCCGAAGGTCGTGCTGTCGGTGAACGTCGTGTCCTCGCCGCCCTTCTGCCAGTCCGCGGGGAGCGGCGCGGGGAGCGAGAGCTTGTTGGGGCGCTCGATCGCGACGAGATGCGGGTCGCCCTGCGGGTAGCAGCGGAACGCCGCATGCGACATCATCACGTCGCGCTGGGCAGCCGTGACCGCGCCGGTCAGGGTATCGGTCGGAGGCGCGGATCCGAAGGACGTCTTGAACCACGTCGCGGAGTGCACCGACACGGGGTAGAACTTGAGCCGCCGCGGTGTGGTGACGGAGTCGATGTGCCAGTCTCCGCACTGGGTGTCGGGGCCGTGCGACGTACCCGACTCCTGGTCAGCGCGGACGCCGCGCGGATCGTTGCCCTGGTAGACGCGGAAGAACCCCTCATTGGCGCCGGTGAGCGCCGTATCGCCGTTCAGGTCGACCGCCACGAATTCGAGCCGCGTCTGCACGGTGGCGGCGGTGTTCCCGACCGGCGTGATGTCCAGGTTGTCACCTGCCGCGCGGGTCTGGATGATCGCGACGCGGCTCGTGGGCGGCGTCACGATCAGCTGCGAAAGGTTGACGTACCCCTTGTGGAATACCGGCGCGCCGCCGGTGACGGACCCGCCCGCGGACACGGTGTCGTAATAGTCCGGGCTGCCGCAGGAACGCCAGTTCTCGTTGGTGTAGCCGCGGCCGCGCACGAATTCGCCGTCGCCGAAACAGGGTCCGCTCGCCGACCAGTGGTTCGTGAAGAGCCCGAAGCGCGCGAAATTCTCGTCCTGCAGCTCGAGCCGGCGCACGAAGCGCGTGCCGAAGGCGTCGTACGCCTCGGCCACCACGCTCACGAACTGGCCGTACTGCGCATCGACGTTCCCCGAGCGACCGGCGTACAGGTTCACCCGCACGCGAGGCACGTACTGCCCGTTCGCGCCAAGGATCTGTCCGCCCGAGGAATGATCTGGACGTAGCCGGAGTCCGGCAGAATGGATCGTGGTGTCCTTCGTGAGCTGCGCCTTGCCCATCGCGAGCGCCGCCTCGGCGGCGTAACGGTAGTTCGCCTCGCGGTCGTAGTACACGCCGAGCAGCGCGCCGCTTCCCATCAGCTCGATGGCCGACAGCGCGATCGCGCTGATCGCCACCGTGAGAAGCAAGACGAGCAGCAGCGCGCTGCCAGGGCGGAGCGGCGGGCGGCTCGGACGGCGGGTCGGCTCGGAGGGGGACCGGGTCATAATGACGTTCCGCGATTTGATGGTGCGCCTACGGATTGGTGACCGAACCGGCGGCAGCAATGTTCGAGTTCTGTGGCGAGCAATCCTGCGCGACGACGCCATAGAACCACTGGCCGCTCTGCAGGTCGGTGTCGTCCAGCGTATAGGTCGGAGTGGATGCCGGGATCGTGGCGATCGGCTCCCCCGTGTGCGGGTCGCCCAGGATGTGCTTGAACACCATGTAGCGCTCCACATCGCGCTCGCCGCCGGTCTGATCCGCCGAGGCGGTCCACGTCACGCGGGCGCTCGTCGGCGAACCGGTTGGGTAGAGTGTCACCGACGCGCCGATCGGTGCCCCGGGCGGGTTGCCGCACATCATGGCGCGCGCCATTCCGGCGTTGAGCACCTTGGTGTTCGTCTCCACCTTGCGGATCTGGTCACCCTTCACCGGGTCCTTGTACAGGCCCCACGCCATGACGCGCACCATGCGGATCGAATCCGTCAGCGCGGATGCACCGGTGTCCATCGGCGCACCATGCAGCGGCGCGGTGTGCAGCAGGGGGAGGTGGGAGGTGGGGATCGAATCGAGGAGTCCGGCCGAATCCGGACGGTAATACGTGAAGAAGGCCTGACCGGCGGGGATGAGGAGTCCCTTGGTCACGACGGTGGCCACCCCGTTGTTGACCCGGCGGTAGAGGATGTAGATATCCGAACGGCCCGAGGTGGTGTCCTGGGTCACCCAGTACGACACGGTCTCGGCGCGCGACGGGAGCTGCATGCTGTTCTGGTACGGGACGAGCGGATAGTTGAAGGAGCTGTATGGGAGCGTGATCGCATCGCTCACCAGCATGCTCGTGAGCTCGCGCGGGTCCATCGAGGGATCGTAGTAGACGGCGGTCGGATCGGTCGAGTCCTGCGTGGCGAGGTCGGCGTTGAAGGTGATCGCCATCGGATGCGCCTGCACGATGATGGGCTGGAACCTCACGACCCCGACGCCCGCCATGCGCACATCCCGGTCGATGGCGCTCTGGGCGAATCGGGCGTTCAGCATCGCCTCCTGGCGCCCCGCGTTCTGACCCACCGACTTCACCTGGAATTGGAAGAAGGGGACCCCGAGCGCCCCGACGATCGCGAGGATCAGGATGGCGACCATCAACTCGATGAGGGAGACGCCGCGGCGGGCGGTCTGGCGGATCGACGCGTGCATGTGATCGGACCTCAGAAGGCGCCGATGATGGTGGTCTTCGACACGGGGTTCGTGAGGCTGGCTTGCGTCACGGTGACGGTGACGGTCGTATAGTCGGTCTGCGCCGTGTTGGTGCGCACGACGTCGGTCTCCCGTGTGAATCCGGGGTGGCCGGGGATCGCCGACTCGATGGTGGCGTAGGTGCTGAGCGCCGAGTACGGCGCCGTCGTCTTGACGTATTCCAGACGGTCCTGCACGAGGTCGGCGGCCGTCGAGGCGATCGCTCCGGTGCTCGAAGTGTGCGCGAAGTTCGTAATGAACTTGCCCATGCCGAGCAGCGCACCCGTGAGGATCACGAGCGCCATGAGCACTTCCAGGATCGTCATGCCTCGCCGGGCGGACCGGCCGCGCGGGGCGGACATGGGCGATGCCTCAGGTACGGCGGCCATCTAAAGATTCCCCGCGGTCCACATGTTGCCGATGTACTTGAACCAGTCGGTGTGGCCGGTGGATTTCAACATGGTCACGCCGCGAAAATCGTTCGGAGCTGCGCGGCGCGACGTCAGATAGACCTCGAGGTCGCTGTTGCCCGCGCCATTGCGGCGGAAGATGACGCTGGGGTAGCCGTCGACCACGATGAGGTTGGCGCCGTCGATGGCGCCTGACACGGGACCGTTCACTCCAATGGGCGGCGTCGCGAAATTCACGCCGTCGTCCAGATTCACCCAGGTCACCCGCTCGCCCGCATCATAGGTGCTGTTGTTGTTGTTGTCTTCGAGCATGCGCACCCGGTTGTTCGCTTGATCGAAGCTGACGATCACATTGTACTGGCGTGTGACGGCGAGCCGCTGCGCGATCTGGACTTGCGAGCGCACGAGCCGCACCCCCGCGTCCACCTGAAATTGCGTGAAGTTCACGTGAGGGATCGCGAATCCCGCGATGATGCCGATGATCACGATCACGACGATGAGTTCGGTCGTGGTCATCCCCGACCGGCCGGTAGTGATCCCGCGTTGCGCTGCCCGACGAACGTCCATTGAGCACCCCGTCCTTATTCGCTGCCGCCGGTCGATGAGACGTAGGCGGTCGCGGAACGTTTGTTTCCAGGTTACCGCGCGGTAGCGAGAACAAGCGCACAAAGGCCCCCTGTCACTGGTGGCCCTCGCACGCGCCCTGATCACCAGCAGATTCCATGCCCACAGCTAAGTTGTTATTAATCAATCTCCCACCAGGTGATCAGAATCGTTCCAGGTAGCAATAATTGCGATTGCTCGCAAGAAAGTTGCAGGAACCGGGGCGGCCGGTCGGTTCGAATACAAGGCCGATCCTAGGCCCGCGCCGGCGCCGGAAAGCGGAGCTGGAGGGCTCGCACGCGTGAACGGTGTTCGACCGCTGACGGATCTCGACTGCGGACTTCCCTCTGCGCATCCGGTGCTTGTCGCACCCTGCAGCCCTCCGTAGCTTTGCGCGATGCGCGCCGAGAATGCCGTCTTCGCGATCGTCGTCCTCGCCGCCACGGCGTTCTTCGCCACCAGCGCGCACCGGCTCATCTCCTACCTGCGCCTCGGCAAGCCCGACCCGCGCCTCGATCACCCGCTCGCCCGCCTCAAGAACGTCCTCACGATCGCGATCTTCCAGAAGAAGATCTTCCGCGATCCCGTGGCCGGCCCCATGCACGCGCTCATCTTCTGGGGCTTCCTCGTGCTCACGGCGGGCACGATCGAGCTGATCCTGCACGGCATGTTCCCGGGCTTCTCGTTCGGCTTCCTGCCGCAGCCGGTCTACACCGCATACGCCTTCTCGCAGGACCTTTTCGGCCTGCTCGTGATCGCGGCGGTGTCCTTCGCGCTCTTCCGCCGGCTCGTGATCCACCCCAAGCGCCTGCAGGGCGACGGCACGCACCAAGGCGACGCGCTCCTCATCCTGAGCATGATCGGCGGCCTCATGGTGACGATGTTCTTCGCCAACGCGTTCGAGCTTGTGCTCGCCCCCGGCGCGATCGTGAGCGCGAAATTCTTCAGTCACACGCTCGCGGGCTGGCTCGCGAGCACGCCGCCGGAGACGGCCCACGTGCTCCAGCGGATCTTCTGGTGGTCGCACGCGCTGCTGGTGCTCGTGTTCCTCAACTATCTGCCATACTCGAAGCACCTGCACGTCATCACGTCGATCCCGAACGTCTTCTTCTCGAACGCGAACGGCCCGATGAAGAAGGGCGTGATCCGCTTCCTCGACCTCGAGGCCGAAGGCGCCGAGCAATTCGGCGCCGCCGACGTGGACCAGCTCACGTGGAAGGACCTCTTCGACGGCTACTCCTGCACGGAGTGCGGGCGCTGCACGTCGGTGTGTCCCGCGAACCTCAGCGGCAAGCTGCTCTCCCCGCGCAAGATCATCGTCGATACCCGCGCGCGCCTCATGGAATTCGCGCCGCCGACGATCGCCGGCGACATGACGCCCGCGATCAGGGACCACCGCCTCCTCGACAATTTCATTTCCGAAGAGGAACTCTGGGCCTGCACGACCTGCCGCGCGTGCGTGAACGAATGCCCCGTCGGCATCGAGCATCTCGATCACATCATGGACCTGCGCCGCGATCTCGTGCTCATGGAATCGCGCTTCCCGCCCGAAGTGCAGCCCGTGTTCGAGTCGATGGAGCAGCGCGGCAGTCCGTGGAACTTCTCCCCCACCGATCGCGCGAACTGGGCCGCCGGCCTCGACATTCCCACGATGGCCGAGCTGGCCGCGCGGGGCGAGCAACCCGAGATCCTCTTCTGGGTCGGCTGCATGGGCTCCTTCGACGACCGCGCGAAGAAGATCTCCGTCGCGCTCGCGCGCATCCTCAAGGCCGCCAACGTCAAGTTCGCGATCCTCGGCCAGGAGGAATCGTGCAACGGCGATCCTGCCCGCCGCATGGGCAACGAGTACCTCTGGCAGATGCTGGCCAAACAGAACATCGAGACGCTGGGCCGTTACCAGATCAAGACCGTCGTCACCTTCTGCCCGCACTGCTTCCACCAGATCGGCAACGAGTATCCGCAGCTGGGCGGCGACTACGACGTCATCCACCACTCGACTTTCATTGAACGGTTGGTAAATGAAGGCCGCTTAACCTTGGCCACCGACGAGGGGAAAGCCCTGACGATGGCCTACCACGACAGTTGTTACCTCGGCCGCTACAACGATGTCTATGATGCGCCGAGGAACGCGCTGAAAAGAGCGCTCCCGGTGATGGCGTTGGCCGAGCCCGTTCGCTCGCGCGACCGCGGATTGTGCTGCGGCGCCGGCGGCGGCCGGATGTTCATGGAGGAGACCGTCGGCAAGCGCATCAATATCGAGCGCACCGAAGAATTGCTCGCGACGGGCGCCGAACAGATCGCCGTCGCATGCCCGTTCTGCATGACCATGATCACGGATGGCGTGAAGGCGAAGGGCAGCGAAGTTCCGGTGCTGGACATCGCCGAGGTTGTGGCCGGGCGGCTTGCCGCCAAAGGAGCTGATTGATGGAAGACCTGACGCGTGGACCGGAGATGACCGAGCGCCCGCAGCTCATGGCGGGCTTCCTCTTGGTCTTGGCGGCCACCGGCGTGCCGCAATTCTCGCGCGTGGCCGCGGATTTCCTGGGCCCGGCGACGGGATTGGCGATCGCGGTCGTGCTCTGGGCGGTCGCCGCGGGGATCGGCTACCTGATCATCGGCAAGACGGAGGGCGGTCGCTCGCTGGTCGCGCTCGTGGTCGGCTGCGGCGCGGTGTGGACCTCGCTCATCTTCGCGATCTCCCTGTTGCTGCTGCGGCATGACATTTCAGGCGAATATCTTCTGCCGTGGTACACGATGAGCGCGGCCTTCACCGGCGCGACCTACGGCCTCCTCTGCTACGTTCGCTACCGCGGACTGCCGCTCACGCTGCGCCGCGCCGCGAAGACGTCGCTCATCGCGTCGGTGCCCGCCGTGGTCATGCTGCTGATGGGCACCATGCTCGCTCCGTTCGGCATCCGGACCACCGATCCGGCATCGCTCGGTCTCGCCGTCGGGCTCGTGTTCGCGGCGCCGGTGGTGCTTTCGATCTCCCTCGAACTGATCTGGTCCACCATCCAGCGCTCGCGCGCTTCGGCGCGCGCGGCGCGACTCCGGGCGGCATCATGAAGCGAGATACGACGAATCCGACCGTCGCGACGATCGTGTCGCTCCGCCTGTCCGGCATCGTGGTGGTGCTGCTCGCGGCCATCGTGCCGATCGCGACGCTCTTCTACGCGTTCAACGCCGCGAACGAATGGGAACTCGTGCTGGCGCCGCTCGGATGGGCCGCGGTCGCCGCGATCTCGTGGGTGGTGCTGCAGCGCACGCCCGACGCGCGCACCCTTGTCACGCTGGTCTGCGGCTGTTGCGCGCTCTGGACGATCGCGCTCGGCGGCCCGCCGGCCTACGCGCTGCGGGATGCGCACGGCGAGTTCCTGAAGCTGGTGTTCCTGGTATCGTGCGCATCGATCACCGGCGCGTGCTTCGGCTACGTGTGCTTCATTCGCTACCGTGGCATCCCGCCGACGCTGAAGGGAGCGGTGCGGCTCGCGACGCTATCGGCCATGCCGGCCTTCTCATTGTTCCTCGTCGCGAACGCGGTCACGATGATGCAGCCGCACGAGCACGGCGGGGGCTGGACGGCCGCTGGATCGCTCAAGGAAGCGCTGCTCGTGCTCGTCGCGCCCTTCGTGTTCGCGCTCATCGTGACGATGGTCTCGATCCAGACCAGCCGCCGCGGTCTGACCAAAGCCAGCCCCATCGCCTGATGGACGACAAGACCAGGCTCCCCGACCTCACGCCGCGGAGCCTGCGCTTCGGCGGCCTGGTAATGGTCCTCCTCACGGCCGCGGTGCCCGCGCTCGCCTGGACCTTCGCGGCATCGGTCCTTTCACTCGCGGGACTGTTCGTCGGAGCGTCCGCGTGGGCGGCGATCGCACTCGTCGGATATCTCGCCACGGGCCGCAACGCGCTCGCGCGCACGTTCGCGATCCTGATCTGCGGGTGCGGGGCGCTGTGGGCCGTCGTGCTCACCGTGGCGTTCTGGTTCCTCGTGCGCGGCCAGCTCGATGTGTCCAGCCCGGTGCCGCTCACCGACGGGCGCATGCCGGCCGGCGAGATCATGGCGCTGTGCGGCGTGGCCGCCGCCGCGACCGGCGCCACGTATGGCTACTTCTCCGCGATCCGCTATCGCGACCTGCCGCGCACCTTCTCGAGGGCGCTGCGGGCCTTTGCGTGGGCGCTGCTGCCTTCGGTGGCGCTCTCTCTCGCCGTCTTCGAGACGGACCTGCTCAACCGGTACGTCCTGTTCGCCGTGGCCGCGCCGCTCGCGCTCGCGCTCGCCGTCACCGCCGCGGCCGCCGCGATGCCGCGCCGGGTCACCACGCCAGCCGGTATATCCTGATCGTCTGCTGCTTGTCGCCCACCGCGAATTTCCGCTCGATCGTCTCCACCCGCCGGAACTCGCGCTGCGCGCAGGCCTCCAGGAATTCCTCGATCGCGATGCGCCCCGGATCGGCCATGACGGCCTCGCCCCCCGTCGCGAGCGCGCGCACCATCGCATCGGCCACCAGCGCGGCATAGGGCTTCTCGTACAGCACGTCGCACGCGACGACGAGGTCGTAGCGCCCCAGATCGGCCGGCAGCTCGCGCCAATTCACCATGCGCGTCGCCGGCTCGCGCCCGGTGGCGGCCCGCGCGTTCGCGCGCGTGAAGAGCAGCGCGTCCTCGTAATAATCGGTCGCGGTGACGGCGAACCCCGCGTGCATCGCCGCCGTGGTGACCAGGCCGAGCCCGCAGCCCAGCTCGAGCATCGTGCGTCCGTTGCCCGGCTGGTCCGCGATCCACTCCGCGAGGATCCGTGACGACGGCCAGACATCGGCCCAGTACGGGAGCCGCTCATCCTTCACATAGTCCGCTTCGCTGATCAGATCGTCGGCGTCGCGCGGTTTCAAGAGCGTGATCGATCCCTCGCCCACGCGCACGGTCTCGCTGTCGGTCACGAACCGGCGCTCCAGCTCCTGCCGCAACGCGTCCGTCACAGCGCGAATCGCGCGACGAGCAGGGCGTTCTCGTTGAGCAGGATCGCGTTGAGCGTCTCGCCCGCGCGCACATGCGGCCGCTCTTCGGGGACGATGAGCAGCGCGTTCGCGCGCGTCATGCTCGTGAGGATCCCGGAGCCCTGCGGGCCGGTGAGCCGGGCCGTGCGCGTTCCATCCGGCGCCATCGTGACCACGGCGCGCATGAAATGCGTGAGCTTCGCACCGGTCGTGATCTCTTCCTCCACCGTCACCGGCACCGGGCGGCGGTGCAGCAGCCGGTGCCCGAGCATCTTCCGCATTGCGGGCCGCACGAACAGTTCGAAGGTGACCATGGTGGACACCGGATTCCCGGGCAGGCCGATCCACGGCATGGCGCCCAGCATGCCGAAGCCGAGTGGCGCGCCCGGGCGCAGGCGCACCTTCCAGACATTCGAGCGTGAGCCCGAGCTCATCGAGCACGGTGCGCACGTAGTCATGCTCGCCGGCGGAGATGCCGGCGGTGGTGAGCACGAGGTCCGCGCGCTCATCGCGCGCACGAAGAATGCGCGCCTTGATGTCCGCCGGATCGTCGCGCGCGATGCCAAGGTTCACCGGGACGCCGCCGTTCGCGCTGATGAGCGCCGCGAGCGCGTAGCTGTTGGATGTGAAGATCTTCTTGCCGGCCTTCACTTCCGCCATGCGGTCGAGCTCGACGATCTCATCGCCGCTCGCCAGGAAGGCCACGCGCGGGCGGCGCGGTACTTCGAGCCGCGCGGCGCCGATCGACGCGAGCACGCCGATCTCCGCGGGCCCGATCGCGGTGCCGGCCGCGAGCAGTTCGTCGCCCTCGCGGAAATCCTCGCCGCGCCGGCGGACATTCTTCATCCCATCGCGCGCGTTGCTGATCGCCACCCGCGCCGTGCCGCCGTCGGTGTCCTCGACGCGGATCACCGTGTCGGTGCCGGCCGGCACCGGCGCGCCGGTCATGACGCGCACGGCGGTGCCCGGTGCGAGCGGGCCGCTGGGCGATCCGCCGGCCGCGACGCTGCCGCTCACGGGGAGCACGACCGGCGCCGCCGCCGACGCGCTCGCGATGTCCGCCGCGCGCACGGCGTAGCCATCCATGCCGGAATTATCCCAAGCAGGAAGGGTGATAGGTGCGATGATCGGCGTGGTGATAGAACGGCCGGCGAGATCGGCGAGTGGAACGGATTCCTCATCGAGGACTCCGATCTTGGCGAGGATCTTCGCGGAGGCGTCCTGGACTGAATCCATTACGGCTCGGGAGTGGGGAGTCGGGAATCGCTCACTGCGCCTGCATCAATTCGCGCTCGACGAACGTCGTGAGCGCGGGCAGCCAATCGGGCGATGAGAAACGGAACAGCTTCAACGTCGCGATCTCCAACGCGTCGTCGTCGGTGATCATCGCGCGCCACAATGCCGCGAGCGGCGACGCCGCATCGTACAAGGGATCCTTCCCCGCCGCGCGCCGGAACACCTCGATCTTCGGCAGCGCCCCGGCCTTGAATCCCTCGCACAGCACGATGCTCGCGTCCATCATGTAGCGCTCCACGATCTCCTCCGGCGACATCTCCTCCGCCCAGCGCGACACCATCGCGAATTTGTCGGGCGACACCATGGCCACCCGCTCGGCGCCGCCCTCGTGATAATGGCGGTACGTGTCCGTGCCCTCGGGATCGAGATTGAACGTGTGCGAACCGTGCTTGACCGTCATCACGCGATGCCCGCGGCGCGTCAGCTCGGCGGCCAGCTGCACCACGAGCGTCGTCTTACCATGATGTTTCCGTCCGACGATCGCCAGCATCGGGGGTCGAGGCATACCGCTCCGCGAGTTCGAGCTCGTCCGGGGAATTGACGTTCATGAACATGCGCGCCGGATCGCCGTGCGCCGCGACCTCGCTCGCCGCCATGCGCGCCACGCGCACGTCGCCGAAGAACGAGATCGCTTCGCCGCGTCCCGCCGCGAGCGCCCGCTCGATCGCCGGCACGCACGACGGCGCGTACCACGCGCACAGCGGCTCCACGCCGCGCTTCGATCCGCTCTCCGCGATCGCGACATCGTGCCCCGACTCGCCGAGCCGGCGCAGGTCCCGCAGCAGGAACGTTGGCACGAAGGGCATGTCCCACGCCACCACCAGCACCGCCGTGCCCGCATGCACGAGCGCCGCATGGATCCCGCCGAGACTGCCGCGCCCCGCGTGGAGGTCCGCCACCGTGCGCACGCCGGGCAGCCACGCGCCGGCCGCTGGATCGTTCGCAACGAGGAGCAGCCCGTCGGTCGTCTGTGCGAGGGCGAGCGCGACGCGGTCGATGATGCGCACGCCGCCCACCCGCGCCAATCCCTTCGGCCCGCCGCCGAAGCGCGACGCCTCGCCGCCGGCGAGGATCGCAGCGGTACAGGTCAGGGGGCCCATTCCGCGGCGAGCGATTCGTCCTCGCGCACCACGACGCGCGCGACCGACACCCGCGCGCCGAGCGCCGCCTGCACGCGCTCGCCGATCACGCGCGCGAGATTCTCGCCGGTGGGGATCATCCCGCCCTCGCCGAACTCGGGCACCTCGAGATTGAGATTCCGGTGGTCGAAGCGCGCGGTCACCTCGTCGTGCAGCACGCGGTCGAGCATGCCGAGGTCGATCACCATGCCGGTGAGCGGATCGACGTCGCCGCGCACGGTCACCTCGCAGGCGTAGCTGTGCCCGTGGAAGTGCGGGTTCGCGCACGCGCCGAACACTTCGTGGTTCTTCGCGTCGCTCCACTCGGGGCGCCGGTAGCGGTGCGCGGCGGCGAAGGTCACCCGCCGGATGAGCGCGCCCCGGGGCATGCGGCTAGTGCTCTTTCCAGACGTACGTGAGGCCGAGCGTGAACACGCCGTTGTTCGTGAACTGTTTGTCCGGCGCATTGATCGGCAGCACCGAATTCGGTCCCGTCTTGAAATACGACGTCGGATACTGCAGCTGCCAGAGATAATCCCACGCCGAGATGTTCAGCACCCAGGGCCGCTTGAGGCGGTAGCGCAGCCCGGCGCCGAGTCCGAAGAAGAACTTCGTGCCGAACACATAGCCGCCGGCGTCGGGCTTCTCCGAGCTGTACGCGGCGCCGAGCGTGAAGCCGACGAAGGGCACCATGCCGCGCCACGTCTTCTCGCCGGTGACGGCGAGCAGCAGGCCGAGGTTCGCGAAGACGAGCGGATCGGAGACGAGTCCCTTGTTCTGCTGGTCCTTCGGAAGGTCGGGATCGATGAGCGTGCGCTTCGACGACGTATAGCCCACCGTGCCGAAGGCGAACATCGCGCCGCCGATGTGCCGGCCGTAGCTCAGATTCGCGATCGGCGCGCCCTGCGGTCCGACCCCCGCGTCGCCCGTGTTCCCCGAGAAGTAGCCGACGTCCAACTGGAAGGCGTGGAGCTGGTTGAAGTCCTGGTACGGCGAACTGATGTGCACCGCGTGCGATGTGTCCGCCTTCGGCTTCGGCGCGCTGTCCGCCTTCGCCTTCGCCGCGGTATCCGCCTTGTGCACCACCGCCGTATCCTGCGCGCGGGCCGCGGGGGAGAACGCGATCAGGACTGCCATGCTCGCCAGGATATGCTTCACGCCTTCGCTCCGGTTTCTCTGAGGTCCACGCCGGTCATCTCCGCCGGCCGTTCGATGCCGAGCATCGCCAAAATGGTCGGTCCCACATCCTTCAGTGCGCCGCCGCCGCGCAACGGGCGCGCGCCATTGGGGTCTACAACGATAATGGGTACGGGGTTCGTCGTGTGGGCCGTGTGCGGGCCGCCCGTGACCGGATCGATCATCATCTCGCAATTCCCGTGGTCCGCCGTCACGATCAGCCGCGCGTCCACCTTCGACGCCGCATTGATCACGCGCGCGAGGCACGTGTCCACGCACTCCACCGCCTTGATCGCGGCGGGGATCACGCCGGTGTGCCCCACCATGTCGCCGTTCGCGTAATTCACGAGGATGAAGTCGTGCGCGCGGCTCGCGATCGCCTTGCACAGCACATCGGTCACGCCCGCCGCGCTCATCTCGGGCGCGAGATCGTACGTCGCCACCTGCTGGCTCGGCACCAGCTCGCGCACTTCCCCTTTGTACGGCGTCTCATACCCGCAGTTGAAGAAATAGGTCACGTGCGCGTACTTCTCGGTCTCGGCGGTGCGGAACATTGTCATGCCGCGCCCGCTCACTTCTTCGGCGACGATCCGCGCGAGCGTGAAGGGCGGGAAGGCCACCGGCAGCGTGAACGTCTCGTCGTACATCGTCATCGTGACGATGTCGGCCTTCGGTCGCGCGCCCACCGCGAAGCCATCGAAACCCGGCGCCGTGAGCGCGCGCACGATCTGCCGCATGCGGTCCGCGCGGAAATTGAACAGCACGATCCCGTCGCCATCGCGCACGGGCGCGACCGGTGCGCCGTTCCGCTCGATCACCACGGGCGTGATGAACTCATCGCTCTCGCCGCGGTCGTACGCCGCCTGGATCGCGGCGAGCGGATCGGTGGCGCGCGGGCCGGCGCCCTCCACCGTGGCGCGATACCATTTCTCGGTGCGCGGCCACCGCTTGTCGCGGTCCATGCCGAAGTAGCGGCCGCCGAGCGATGCCACCACCGCGCGACCCTTGGCGCGCGCGATGGTCTGGCGCATGAACTCGAGCCCCGAGCGTGGCAGCGTGTCGCGGCCGTCCAGCAGCGCGTGCAGCGCGACGCGCGGCATGCCCTCCCGCTCGGCGAGATCGAACAGCGCGAACAGGTGGCGGTCGCACGCGTGCACGCCGCCGTCGCCGATGAGGCCCACCGAGATGCACCGTGCCGCCGCGCGCCTTCACGGCGCGGAAGAGCCGCACGAGCTCCTGGTTGGCGAAGAAACTCCGGTCGGTGATCGCGGTGTCGATGCGCACGAGATCGGTGGGGATCGCGCGGCCGGCGCCGAGGTTCATGTGGCCGACCTCGCTGTTGCCCATCTGTCCCGCGGGGAGTCCTACAGCGAGCCCCGACGCCTCGAGCAGCGTGCGCGGATGGCGCGACGTGAGCGCGTCCCAGTTCGGCGTTCGCGCGAGCGCGATGGCGTTCCCTTCGCGCTCTTCGCGATGGCCCCAGCCGTCGAGCACGACGAGGACCACCGGGCGCTTGCGCTCTTGCGGCATCTTTGCTCGGTACGTGTGAAAGACTATGTTCCGGCGCGGCACGCGCCCCGTGCGAAATGTATCCCTCTGCTCACGCCCCTTCCAGCGATGCGGACTGAACGCCTGGCACTCCTCGCTCTCCTGATGCCGGCGGCGCTGCTCGCGCAGACGCCCGCCGTGGGGACCGTCACGGCTCCCGTTTCCCTGCGCGTCGCGCCCGACGGCAAGGAGATCGCGGCGCTGCGCGTGAACTCGGCCGTGCAGCTGCTCGGCACGAGCGGATCGTGGACCCACGTGACCGTGGAGGGCTGGCTGCATGTGAGCGTGATCGGGCCCGCGAAGGACAGCTTCCCGCTCAGCGCCAAGTCGTCGATGGGCGCGATCATGCGCGCGGCCGCGGACCGCACCGCGCCCGTCGTCGCGCAGCTCGAGGACGGCATGGGGCTGCAGTTGATCGCGCGAACGGAGCAGTGGTCGCACGTGAAGCGGAGCGGCTGGGTGCTGTCGAGCACCGTGCGGGCCGGCGCGCCGAAGCCCGTGCCGGCGGCGGCCGCGGTTGGCGTGAAGCCGCCCGCCGCTCCGGCGGCCGCGCCGGCATCGCCGCCCGCGGTCGCGGCGCCGGTGCCCGTCGCGACCGCCGAATCGCTGCCGGGGGACGTGGCCGTCGCGCGGCGCACGACCATTCACGCGGCGCCCACCGGCGCCGTGCTCGGCACCCTCGATTCCGCGACGCGCCTCGTGACCGGACCGAGCGAGCGCGGCTGGGTGCACGTGACCATGGAGGGCTGGGTCAAGCAGGCCGACGTGATCCCGCTCGACAGCGTGCCGATCAGCACCATCTCGGCCGCTGACCTGCGCGCCGACCCGGACCGCTACAAGGGGCAGACCGTGCGATGGGTGGTGGAGGTGATCGCGTACCAGACCGCGGACCCGCTGCGGAAGGGACTGCGGATCGAGGAGCCGTATCTGTTGGCGCGCGGACCGGGGAGCGAGAGTTCGCTGCTGTACCTGGCGTTGCCGCCGTCGCTCATGGACATGGGCCGCGAACTCAAGCCGCTCTCGAGCGTGGTGATCCTGGCGAAGGTCCGCTATGGGCGCAGCGATCCGAGCGGCGTGCCGGTGCTCGACGTCCAGCGCATCATCCAGCGCTGACGGCGCCGCGCGGCCGCGATGTTCACCGAGATCAAGTTCCGCGATTTCCGACAGCAATATCCGGGCTTCCTCCCCGGCGTGCTGCTGATCCTCGCGGTGCTGGTGGCGATCGACCTGCTGCTGCTGGAGCGGCAGAGGAATTACGAGCAGGAGATCGCGGCGCTCCGCTCCAACATGACGGAGAGCCAGCGCCAGCGCGGCGACGCGCTGGCCGATGCGCACGGCGCGCAGGAGAAGGTGAAGCTCGAGCTGGTGCGCCGCGAGGCCAAGTTCGGCAAGGTGCTTCACCTGTCGCTCGACGTCGACAGTGCGCAGCTGTCGCTCATGCAGGACGGGGCGGTACTGCGCCGCTTCGCCGTGCGGCTGGGTGTCTCGCGCAGCGTGGAGCGCGGCGACACGAGCACCAAGAGCGTGCCGCGCGGCGCCTTCGTCGTGCAGCGGGTGTTGGGGCCGGCGGACATGTGGGCGGCGCCGAAGTGGGTCTATACCGACCGACGGCTGACCGCGCCCGCCGATTCGATGGTGGCGGGGGCGCTGGGGCCCGTGGCGATCCTGCTGGAGGGGGGCGCGGTGATCTATTCGCAGCCCAGCGTGGGGCCGCTCAAGGACAGCGCGTACGTGCTCCCGGGGGCGGCGCGGGCCAATGCCGATGACCTGCGGGCGGTGGCGCCCAACTTGACCCCTGGCACGCCGGTGTACGTTTACTGATATGCGATCGGTCCGCGAAGTCCTGAGGGATGCCCCGCCGGGGATCTGGGTGGTCACCGTCACGATGGTGTTGGCGGGGGCGATCACGGCCGGCATGCTGTTCACGACCGTGCAGATGCGCCACCGCCGCGACGCGAACAAGTTCGTCGTGACCAAGGCGCACGGCGTGCTCGACTCGCTCACCCGGCAGGCGGACCAGGAGCTGGATTCGCTGCAGAACGCGCTCGCGTCCACGCCGGACACCGTGCCGGTGGGCCAGTACATCGTGGTGAGCATCGAGGACCGACGCCTGTGGCTGAAGCAGGGGGACACGACGCTCTACACGACGCGCGTTGCGGTGGGGAGCGGGAAGTCGCTGGTCCAGACCACGGGCGGGCGGAAGGAGTACAAGTTCGACACGCCGCGTGGCCGGCTGACCGTGCTGTACAAGGAGCTCGACCCGTACTGGCAGCCGCCCGACTGGCACTTCGTGGAGATGGCGGCGAAGAAGAAGGGATTCGGGGTCGTGATGCTCAAGCGAGGTCAGAAGGTGATGGTGAGCGATGGCTCGTGGTACGAGGTGCGCGGCGACGATGTCGTGCGCGTGTACCCCGACGGCCACGTGCAGCTGCTGGAAGCGAGCGAGGGACACGAGCTGCTGGCGGACAAGAAGATCGTGGTGCCGCCGTTCGGCACGAACCAGCGGGAGTACAAGTGGGTGGTGGGCGGACACCGGCTGAATCTGGGCGACGGGTACGGATTGCACGGTACGGACGAGCCCAACTCGATTGGCCACGCGGCCAGTCACGGGTGCGTCCGGCTGCGGAACGAGGATATTGCGTACTTGTATAGCATCGTTGCGGTTGGGACTCCGGTCTACATTTACTGACTGCTCGGCCAGCCATAATTCTTGAGCGCGAAAGTGCGCGAGTTACACTATCGTGGCGCGCGCGTCATGCTTATGTTGGCAGTCCCGCTAGGGTCGATCAGTCGTTGACGAACGGCTAACGTCGTTTGGCTAACGTCTCATCGTCTGATTGACGTTCTCCTTGCTCAAGGCAATCCGGTGGCGACATCGGTGCGCAAAGCCAAGAGACAGCGGATCTATTTCCACGCTGTTGGTCTGGTTGCCAGGGAGGTTCTCGAGTGATCCGTCCGCCTTTCCGTTGCCGCCGCATTCCGCGCGCGCTCGGAGCGATCGCCGTCGCAGTCGCGACGGTGATGGCCTCCGGTGCCGCCGCGCCTGCGCGCGCCGCGACGGTGGGCGGTTTCGGCGCCGTGTTGACTCCGCCGCCCAACGACCCGTTCAAAGTCGGCGGCCTCTTCGATCTCCTCGATTCGCTGGCCGGACTCAGCCACAAGCTGCGCGCCCGCTTCGTGTCCCCGGCGAAGCACGAAATGGCGATTCCGGCACTTCAGCGCCTGTTTGGCGACAGTGCGGCGACACGCCCCGGCGCCTACGCCGTGCGCGACAGCACACTCTCGCAGCCCTTCACCTTCTTCACGCTCATCCCCTTCACTGCCAAGCAGAAGGGACGGATCGGCACCTACCGCGTGGGAACGTGGCCCTATGAGCGCAAAGCGCCGCTCAGCGAGTTCTACGCGAATCCCGATGGCTTCATCGAGGTCACGCCCGAGAACCAGCAGATCTACGTCTCCGAGCACTTCCAGCTGCGCGACTTCCTCACGCACGACCAGCAGGACGTGTGGCCCAAGTACATGGTCCTGAGCGAGCGCCTCATCGACAAGCTCGAGCTGATCATCGCCGATCTCAACGCGCACGGCGTGCGCGTGGCGCACCTGTCGGTCATGTCCGGCTTCCGCACTCCCGAGTACAACCGCCAGGGCGTGGGCGAGGGCGGCCGCGCGCGGGACAGCCGCCACCAGTACGGCGACGCCGCGGACATCTTCGTCGACAACGACGGCACCGGCCGCATGGCGGACCTGAACCACGACCACCGCGTGGACTGGCGCGACGCCAAGATCATCCGCGACGCCATCGACCGCGTCGAGGCTGCGCATCCCGAGCTCGTTGGCGGCGCCGGGATCTACAAGGGGAACCGGCGGCATGGCCCCTTCGTCCACGTTGACGCCCGTGGGACGCGCGCGCGGTGGGGGCGGCCGGGCTGATTTCCCGCACCCTCCTTCTGCGAATGGGCGCGCCGACCGTTGATCGGGGCGCCTTTTCATTTCTCGGGACTCGGGACTCGGGATTCGCCGCGGGACTCGGGACGCGTCCCGCGGCGAATCCCGAGTCCCAAGTCCCGAGCGTGATTATCTTCATGGCATGGCGAAGCCGATCGCGATAGCGGGCATCCTGGGGGCATTGTGCGTGCCCGCAGTCCGGGCGCAGCAGAAGGACGTCGACGTGACGTCGTATCACTTCACCATCACGATCCCGGACACCGGCACCTCGATCACCGGCAGGGCGCAGGTGCGCTTCCGCGCCGCCGCGGGCTACGACGACACGCTGCGACTCGACCTCGTCGGCATGAGCGTCGGCGCCGTCACCGGCCAGGACTCCCGCACGCCGCTGCCCTTCAGCTACGACGGCAAGATCATCCGCATCGCCGCCCCCGGACTTGGCTTCCACGGCGTGGTCGTGGACTACTCGGGCTCGCCCAGCGATGGGTTCCTCATTGGCACCAACGCCCGCGGCCGCCGCTCGGCGTTCGCCGACGACTGGCCCAACCGCGCGCGCTATTGGCTGCCCACGATCGATCACCCCAGCGACAAGGCGCGCGTCGCCTGGACGGTGATCGCGCCCAAGGGGTGGCGCACGGTGAGCAATGCGCCGCAGTGCGTGAAGGGAGCGGTCCCGGTCGCGGCCTGCACGGAATCGGTGCAGATCCCCACGTACACGATGGTCATCGGCTCCGGCGAGATGTCGGTGGCCGCGCACCGCCCGGCCGTCGTCGGGCACGACACGATCCCGATCGAGGTCTGGACGTACCCCGAGGATTCGGCCTTCGCGAACGACGTGCCGTTCGCCCGCGCCACGGAGATCGTCGAGACGATGTC
The DNA here is from genome assembly GCA_963751275.1 of uncultured Gemmatimonadaceae bacterium. Lineage (GTDB taxonomy): Bacteria > Gemmatimonadota > Gemmatimonadetes > Gemmatimonadales > Gemmatimonadaceae > DATKOH01. The sequence goes on from CAVVTZ010000007.1 coordinate 660,230, forward strand.
GCGCCTCGTCGGGCCGTATCCGTACTCGAAGCTCGCGCACGTGGAATCGTCCACGCGCTACGGCGGCATGGAGAACGCGACGGCGATCTTCTACGCCGAGGGTCCGTACGTGAAGCGCACGATGAAGGAAGGCGTCGTGCGCCACGAGACGGCGCACCAGTGGTTCGGCGACGCGGTGACGCCGCGCGAATGGGCGCACCTGTGGCTGAGCGAGGGTTTCGCGAGCTACTTCGATCTCGTGATCGGCGCGGCGCTCAGCGGCGACTCGGTGCTCGTGAACGGCATGAGGCGAGACAAGGCCGAGTGGCTCGACGCGAACGTCATGAACCGGCCGGTGGTGGACATCTTCGAGAAGGATCCGAACAAGCTGCTCAACGCGAACGTGTACCCGAAGGGCGCGTGGGTGCTGCACATGCTGCGCGAACAGGTGGGCGACTCCGCGTTCTTCCGCGGCGTGCGCGCGTACTACCAGGCGTACCGCGACACCTCGGTCGTGAGCGCGCAATTCCAGGAGAAGATCGAGGATGCATCGGGGCAGCGGCTCGGCTGGTTCTTCCAGCAGTGGCTCTACCAGGCGGGCTGCCCGAAGCTGCAGGTGCGCTGGACGGCGGACACCACGGCGCACACGCTGCAGCTGACCGTGCTGCAGGTGCAGCCGCAGGCGTGGGGGCGGTTCCGTCTGCCGTCGCTGCCGCTCGCGCTCGTGATGCCCGACGGCAGCACGGAGCGGCGCACGATCACGGTGATCGCGCAGAACGAGACGGTGGTGACGCTGCCACTGGCCGGCGCGGCTCCGGCGGACTTGATGGTGGATCCCGACGGCACTTTGCTCGTAGTGTCCACGGTGCTACGCTGAGGGCGTCCCCAACAATGGTGGCGGCATGAACCCGAATCTGCGCGACCGGATCCTGCGCAAGCTCGACGAGCTCCCCGACGAGCGCGGCTATCAGCTGCTCGACTACGTGGAGTTCATGGAGTCGAAGTACGCCGGCAAGACGGCGGTCGCGCCCGGCGCGTTCGAGCGGTTCGCCGAGGGGGTGGAGGACACGCTGCGCGCCGGCAAGGTGAGCGCGTCCACGATCGCGGAAACAATGGGCCTGCTGAACAAGGCGATGAACGTGCTGGGCGGCGTGGCGGCGACCGGGAAATCGCTCGCGAGCGACGCGGTGGACACCGCGGTGCGCATGACCGCCGAGCGCAAAGTGCCGCCCGCGCCGCCGGGGCGCCCGCGGATCCGGCGAAGAAGTGACCGCGCCGCCGCTCCGCCGCCCGCGCACCGGCGCGCGGCGTACGCTCGCCTCCGCGATCGCCGCGATCCCGCGCTATCTGCGCCTGCTCGCCGGCTTGATCATGGACCGCCGCGTGGCGGTGTTCGACAAGGTGCTGCTCGCCGCCGCGATCGTGTACGCCGTGAGTCCCATCGACCTGATCCCCGATTTCTTCCCCGTGATCGGTCTTGCCGATGACGTCTTCTTCATCAGCCTCGCCGTCCGCCGCCTCGTGAGCCACGCCGGAATGGACGTCATCCTCGACCACTGGTCCGGCGACCCCAATGAACTGAGCGAAGCGCATCTGAACTTGACCGTCTCGGCCGCATCGTTCTTTCTGCCGCGCTCAATCCGGACCCGTTTGGAGCGACGCGCCCGCCGGTAGTCGCAGGCGACAGCCGACAGCCGTCAGGCGACTCCCGTAGTCAGCCGTTCGCCCTACCGCGTCCTGCCGTCGCCGTTTACCTTTCTCTATGGCTACCACAACTCGCTCCAAGACACGGCCCGCCGATTCCGCTCACGCGGAAGGCGGGCCTTCGCGCATCCAGGCTGCGGCCTCCGCCGGATCGCGCGTGCGCGCCGAGAGCGCGCTGACATTCGACGACGTGCTGCTCGTGCCGCGCCACTCCGTGACGCTGCCGCAGGACGTGAGCACCGTCTCGCGTTTCACCACCGGGATCTCGCTGAACGTCCCGCTCGTGGCCGCGGCGATGGACACCGTGACCGAGAGCGAATGGCGATCGCAATGGCGCGCGCCGGCGGCATTGGCGTGATCCACAAGAACATGTCGATCGACCGGCAGGCGGCAGAGGTGGACCGCGTGAAGCGGTCGGAGAGCGGGATGATCCTGAACCCGATCACGCTCGGGCCGGATGGAACGCTGCGCGAGGCGAACGCGCTCATGATGCGCTTCAAGATCTCGGGCGTCCCCATCGTCGACAAGGAAGGGAAGCTCGTCGGGATCATCACGAACCGCGATCTTCAGTTCGAGCGCAATTTCGACCAACTGCTGCGCGACGTGATGACGAAGGACAAGCTCGTGACCGCGCCGGTGGGGACGACGCTCGAGCAGGCCGAGAAGATCCTGGGCAAGCATCGCGTCGAGAAGCTGCCCGTGGTGGATACCCAGGGAAAGCTGAAGGGTTTGATCACGGTGAAGGACATCCACAAGCGCCGCCAGTATCCGAATGCGAACAAGGACCAGCACGGGAGATTGCGCGTGGCGGCGGCGGTGGGGGCGGGGAGCGATTTCCGCGAGCGGGCGCGCGCGCTGGTGGACGCGGGAGTGGACGCGCTGGTGGTGGACACCGCGCATGGGCAGCACGAGGGCGTGCTGCGCGCGACGGCGGAACTGCGCGCCATGCTGCCCGACGTGCAATTGATCGCCGGCAACATCGCGACGCGCGAGGGTGCGCGCGCGCTGGTAGAGCGCGGCGTGAACGCGGTGAAGGTGGGCGTGGGTCCCGGCTCGATCTGCACGACGCGCGTGGTGACCGGCGTCGGCGTGCCGCAGCTCACGGCGATCTTCGAGGCGGTGGAGGGCGCGGGGGATGTGCCGGTGATCGCCGACGGCGGCGTGAAATATTCCGGCGACATCGTGAAAGCGCTCGCGGCGGGCGCGTGCAGCGTGATGATGGGCTCGATGCTCGCGGGCACGGAGGAGAGTCCGGGCGAATCGTTCCTGCTCGAGGGGCGGCGGTTCAAGATGATCCGCGGCATGGGATCGCTGTCGGCAATGCAGGATGGGAGCGCGGACCGCTATTTCCAGGAAGGCGAGATGTCGGCGCGGAAGCTGGTGCCCGAGGGGATCGAGGGGAGGGTGCCGTACAAGGGGCCGGTTGGGGATGTGATCTATCAAATGGTGGGCGGACTGCGGAGTGGGATGGGGTATACTGGGTGCGGTTCTATCGAAGACCTGCGCACACTGACCGAGTTCACCCGCATTACGACGGCGGGATTGCGGGAGTCGCATCCGCATGATGTCACGATCACGCGCGAAGCGCCCAACTACTCACTTTGAGTTGCAGTCAACAGCAAACAGTCACGAGAACTGCACGGCAGTCGACAGTCAACAGTCAACAGCTCACAGAAATCGGATCGCGCACGGGACTGACTTCTGTGAGCTGTTGACTGTTGACTGTACACTGGCGGTCACTCGTGACTGTTAGCTGTTAGCTGCCGGCCAGAATGCCAAATCCTGCTCTCCCGGCGTGGTTCTTAGGCCCTCGCGCAGAAAACGCGGAGTTACTCGAGCGTTTGATCGTCGAGTCGTTGCGCGATCACGTCTTCTGGCGCAGAAATTTCCATCCCGAAGACGGCTTCACCATTCGGGAAACGGATAAGAGATCCGAAGGCTACGAACGCGCCGTCGCCACCATGACCCAGGAACTCATGGGTCTCCTCGCCGAGCTCAAGCGGGGCGTTCCGTTCTTCAGCGGCCGCTATAAAGGCCACATGAGTTTCGAGCAGACGCTCGCCAGCCAACTCGGCTATTTCGCGGCGATGCTCTACAATCCCAACAACGTCGCCTTCGAGGGCTCGCCGGTCACCACGCGGCTCGAGCTGGAAGTCGCGGCCGATCTCATGCGCATGATCGGCTACGATCCGGCGGCGTCGTGGGGTCATCTCACGTCGGGCGGCACGGTCGCGAACTTCGAGGCGCTCTGGATCGCGCGGAACATCGCCTATCTCCCGCTCGCGGTCGCGGGCGCGGCGAACGAGCTGGGGGTGAAGCTCGACGTCACGCTGCCGGGCGGTTCGCGGGCGGTTGTGAACGAACTGCCGCTCTGGAAACTCGTGAACATCTCGAATGCCGCGGCGCTCGATCTGTGGCATGCGCTGTTCGCTGCGGCACCGCGTGAAAAGGTCCAGCACGCGCTGAGCGAACACTCGCTCGCCACCGTGGGTTACCAGGATTACGCGCACCGTCTCGAGAAGGCATACGGCGATCCGCTGCCCGCGGGCGTCGTGCTCGTCGCCGCGACGGCGCACTACTCCTGGGAGAAGATCGTGCGCGCGCTGGGCATCGGGTCCAACCAGATCGTGTATGTGCCGGTGGATGCGCACTATCGCATGGACCCCGACGCGCTCTGGGAGCGCGTGCGCGATCACACGAAGACGAACACGCCCGTCATGGCATGCATCTCCGTGTGCGGCACCACCGAGGAGAGCGCGGTGGACCGGCTGGACGCGGTGCTCGCGGTGCGCGATCGCGCGGAGAAGGAACTCGGCGTCACCTATCACGTGCATTCGGACGCGTGCTACGGCGGCTACGCGGCGAGCGTGACATGGACCGAGCACGGCGAGCGCCGCGCCGCGTCCGACATCCGCAAATCGCTGCTCGGCCTCGATTGGCCCACCGAGGACTGGGTGCGCGCGATGGAGGCGCTCGGCCGAGCCGACTCTGTGACGATCGACCCGCACAAGCTCGGCTACTGCCCGTATCCCGCGGGCGCGTTCCTGCTGCGCGACCGGCGCGCGCGGGAGCTCGTGAGCACCGATCCTCCGTATCTCGCGCCGGTGGCCGGCGCCGCGGCGGCGACGCGAGCGAGGAGCGCTTCCTTGGCCGCTACATCTTCGAGGGATCCAAGCCCGGCGCGAGCGCGGCGAGCGTGTGGCTCAGCCACAAGGTGCTCCCGCTGAACGAACGCGGGTATGGCCATCTCATCGAGCGCACCGTGCTCGGCGCGCGGCGATTGCACGCGGCACTGGGCGGCGAGCCGCTGGGAGAATTCCGCGCGGTGATGCTCCCCGAGCCGGACATCAACATCGTCTGCTGGGTGATGCACCACCCGTCGCTCAAGACGCTCGACGGCGGTGAATGCGCTCAATGAGTCGATCTACGAGCGCATGAGTCTCGCGCGGGCCGGCGCGCAGCCGGAGTACATCATCACGCGCACGCGGTTCCAGAGTCCAATGTACGACGGGGCGGTGGATGGGCTGCTGCAGGCATTGGGCGTTTGCACGCCGGCGCAGTGGAAAGCCAACGGTGTGAGCGGGCTGGTCGTATTACGCTCGACCGTCATGGACCCGTTCCTCGTGAGTCCGCCGCCGGCGCCGGATCATGTGCGTGGATTCCGGAAGGCGCTGATCAAGGCGGCGGAGAGTGCGCTGAGGGGCGTCGCGCCTTGACAAGGGTCCGGACGGCGGAGAAAATAGGCGCACTACTGCAAAGGCGCGTCTAGCGTATGGTACGACAAAATATCGCAAGGGAGAGTTCCGCATGAGCCTATCGTCAGTCAAATCTGTTGCCTCGCTGCAGGCGGAGGCCGCCGCGGAAGGTGCGGGGACTCTCAAGCGCGCACTGGGCGCGCTCAATCTCACGACGCTCGGGATCGGCGCGATCATCGGCGCTGGTATCTTCGTGCTCACCGGCAGCGCCGCGGCGCAGTACGCCGGCCCGGCGATCCCGCTCTCGTTCGTCATCGCGGGCATGGGCTGTTTGTTCGCCGGCCTCTGCTACGCCGAATTCGCGAGCATGATCCCGATCGCCGGCAGCGCATACACGTATGCGTATGCGACGATGGGCGAGTTCGTCGCGTGGATCATCGGATGGGACCTGATCCTCGAGTATCTCTTCGGCGCGGCGACGGTCGCGGTGGGCTGGTCGGGCTATTTCGGCGCGCTGATGAAGAATGCCGGGATCGATCTGCCCGTCGGGTGGACGACGGCGCCCTATGGCCTGGAGGGCACGCACCATCTCGTGCACATCGCCGGCGGCATCATCAATCTGCCTGCCGTGCTCCTGATCTTCGCGATGACCCTGCTGCTGGTGATCGGCATCAAGGAGAGCGCGAACTTCAACAACGTGATCGTCGTGCTGAAGGTCGCGATCGTCTTCCTCGTGATCGGCTTCGGCTCGATCTACGTGAAGCCGGCGAATTGGCACCCGTGGATCCCGGCGAACACCGGAACGTTCGGCCAGTTCGGGATCAGCGGCATCATTCGCGCGGCGGCCGTCGTCTTCTTCGCCTATATCGGATTCGACGCGGTGTCCACGGCGGCGCAGGAAGCGCGGAATCCGCAGAAGGACCTGCCCATCGGCATCCTGCTCTCGCTCGGCATCTGCACGGTGCTCTACATCCTGATGTCGCTCGTGATGACGGGGCTCGCGCCGTACACCACGCTGAACGTGGCGCACCCGGTGTCGGTGGCGATCGAAGCGGCCGGCCCGGCGCTCGCGTGGCTCGGCTGGATCGTGAACCTGGGCGCGGTGCTCGGTCTCGCGAGCGTGGTGCTCGTGATGCTCATGGCGCAGCCGCGCATCTTCTTCTCGATGTCGAACGACGGCCTGCTGCCGCCGGCGTTCAGCAAGGTGCACCCGCGCTTCCGCACGCCATACATCCCGCAGATCCTCACCGGGCTCGTGGCGGCGGTCGTCGCCGGCCTGCTGCCGGTGGGGCTGCTCGGTGAGCTGGTGTCGATCGGCACGCTGCTCGCGTTCGTGATCGTGTGCGCCGGCGTCTGGGTGATGCGCGTGAAGAGCCCGGATCAGGTGCGCCCGTTCAAGACGCCGCTCGTTCCGCTCGTGCCGATCCTCGGGATCATCAACTGCTTCGGCATGATGGTGTTCCTGCCGCTCGACACGTGGATCCGCCTCGTGATCTGGATGGCGATCGGGCTGATCGTGTATTTCTCCTACGGCAAGTCGCATTCGAAGCTCGGGCGCGCTGCAGGCGGCTGAGCCGCACAGCGATTATCTTTCCAGCGGCGCCCGCGATGGTTTGCGGGCGCCGCTTCGCTTTCCCCTCCGGGCATGACGCCAAAGACGCCGCCACTCCATAGTCCGCTCGCCATTCCGCACGCGCGCCGCGAGGCGCTCGAGCGGCTGGCGAAATCGATCGAGCCCGGCATGACGGCGGTGCTGAGTACGCACATCAATTCCGACGGCGACGGCTGCGGCTCGGAGGCGGCGCTCGCGCTCCTGCTCGCGCAGCGCGGCGTGAAGACGCGCATCGTGAATCCCACGCCGTGGCCGGGGTTGTTCGCCTTCCTGCTCGAGGGCGTGAGCGATCGCAGCGCCGACGGCGCCAAGGCGCTCGCCGGCGCGGATATGCTCATCGTGCTCGACATCAGCGACGTGAAGCGGCTCGGCTCGCTCGCCGACGCCGTGCGCGCGTTCAAGGGGCCGAAGCTCGTGATCGATCATCACGTGCCGGCCGCCGAGCCGCCGGGCGAGGTGATCGTGACCGATACAGCGGCGTGCGCGACCGGGGAGATCGTGTTCGATCTCGCGCGCGTCATGGAACTCGAGATCACGCCGCATGTCGCGCGCGCGTTGTATACCGCGCTGCTCACGGATACCGGTGGATTCCGGTTCTCGAATACGTCGCCGAGGTGCCATGCCGTGGCCGCGCAATTGCTGGCGGCGGGGGTAGAGCCGGAGGAGATGTATCGGCAGATCTATGCGCAGGTGAGCATCGGGCGATTGCATCTGTTGCGCGACGCGTTGGATTCATTGCAGGTGGATCCGGGCGCGGGGCTGTCGTGGATCACGCTGCCGGCTGGCGTGCTCGAGAAGTATGACGTGAAGTCGGAAGATCTTGACGGGCTATCGGAGCATCCGCGCAGTGTGGCGGGGACGAAGATGGCGTTGTTCTTCCGGGATCTTGGGCATGGGCAGGTGAAGGTCAGCTTTCGCAGCACGGGGTCAGTGGATGTGAATGCGTTCGCGCGGATGTTCGGCGGCGGGGGGCATGCGCGGGCGGCGGGGGCGATGATACCCGGGAAGCTTGAGGCGGTGGTGGAGAGGGTCGTTGCCGCGGCGAGATCATTCGTCGCCCACTGACTACGACCGCTTCATCACCAGGCCGTGAAGGCTGCAGCTAACAGCAAACAGTCACGAGGACACGGCAGTCGACAGTCAACAGTCAACAGGTCACAGAAATCCGTTGGCCGAATGCCTCGACGCGCTCGCCCACGCTTGAACCGTTTTCTGTGACCTGTTGACTGTTGACTGTTGACTGGCAGTCACTCGTGACTGTTTGCTGTTAGCTGCAACGTTACGGGCGCTGGTGGCGAACGCCGCAGTTATCCGCGAATTCGCTTAGATTCCCCCTCCATGGCAATATTCGGAAGGAAGAAAGACCCCGCCGACGTGGAGCGCCGGATCAACGATGCCATCATCGGCATGCGCCCCCTGCTGCATATCGAGAAGATGGATCTCGCCCTCGTATCCTTCGACTCCACGACCGGCGTGACCATTCTCCGCATCGCCGGCGATTGCCCCGACTGCGACATGACCGCCACCGAACTCCGCGCCGGCATTGAAGCCCACCTCCGCCTCCGCGTCCCCGAGATCACCGAAGTGCGCAATGGCTGATGCGCTGCAGGCGCGGATCGCGGCGGCGCTCGGCGCGGTCGTGAATCCACGCACGGGACAGGATGTCGTGTCGTCCGAGATGGTGCGCGATGTGGGCGTGTCCGTCGAGGGACGCGTGCGTTTCACCTTGCTGCTCGACGCGCGCGATCCGGCGTCGCTCGTGCGCGATGCGCGGCAATCGGTGGAGAAAGTGGATGGCGTGCAGGACGTGCGCGTGGACGTGAAGGATCCCGCGCAGGCCGCTGCGCCCAAGCCCGCCGCGGTCGCGGTGCCCAAGAGCCGGGCGCTGCCGGTGATGGGACAGGAACCGCAATCGCGGAAGGCCGCCGTGCCCGCGCCGACTCCGGTCGCGTATCCGAATCTCGGCCGCGTGCTGGCGATCTCGTCGGGCAAGGGCGGCGTCGGCAAGTCGACCGTCGCGGTGAACCTCGCCGTGGCGCTCGCGAAGAGCGGCAAGCGGGTGGGCATCATCGACGCCGACATCTACGGGCCCGAACCTGCCGCGGATGATGGGCGTGAACGAGCCGCCGCCGGTGATCGACGAGAAGATCCATCCCGCTCGAGGCGTACGGCGTCAAGCTGATGTCGATCGGCTTCCTGATCGAGCGCGATCCGCCGGCGATCTGGCGCGGCCCGATCATCATGAAGATCATCACGCAGTTCCTGGCGCGACGTGCAGTGGGGGCAACTCGACTATCTGCTCGTGCGACATGCCGCCCGGCACCGGCGATGCGCAGCTCTCGCTGGTGCAGGCGACGCACGGTGCACGGCGCGGTGATCGTCACCACGCCGCAGGAGGTGGCCGTCGGCGATGCGCTGCGCGGCGCGAAGATGTTCGAGCGCGTCGACGTGCCCGGTGCTCGGCATGGTCGAGAACATGAGCTACTGCATCTGCCCGCACTGCGGGAAGCCGACGGCCATCTTCGGTTCGGGCGGCGGCCAGCTGCTCGCGAACGAACTCGAGCTGCCGCTGCTCGGGGAGATCCCGCTCTTCCCGCCGGTGCGCGAGGGGGGCGACAATGGCGTGCCGATCGTGATCTCGCAGCCGGATTCGCCGGCGGCGCGCGCGCTCACGGCTCTGGTGGAGAAGATCGTGCAGGCGCTGCCCGCGCCCGCGCGCGCGTGACCGAGACCGTTCCCGCGGTCGAGCCGTTCGAGGAACCCTCGGCGGCGCTCCCGATCAGCTCGCGCGATGGACTCGTTTCCGTCGCCGTCACCGACGAGCACGCGGCGCACCCCAAGCTCGTCAGCGGGCCGCTCGCGCGGACGATCGCGAGCGTCGCGATCCCGAGCGTCGGCAGCATCTTCCTGCTCACCTTCTTCATTCCTCGGCCGACGCGTACTGGGTGGGCACGCGCATCGGGCCCGGTGGGGCTCGCCGCGGTCTCGACATCCATCTTCTGGATCTGGGCCATCGTCAGCCTCGCGGAGCTCGTGAGCGTGGGGCTCACCGCCGTTGCCGCGCGGCGGCACGGCGAAGGAAGGCCGGAGCTCGCAGCGCGCGCGGTGGGCGATGCGCTCGTGTTCACGCTCGTGCTGTCGGTGGTCGTCGCGGTACTCGGCCGTCTCTTCCTCAGTTCGCTCTTCGGACTGGAGCACACGCCGCCCGAAGTGACGGCGCTCGGCAAGCAGTATCTCGGCATGTATCTGCTCGGCGCGCCGCTGGTGTTCGGCTATTTCACCGTGGACGCGAGCTTCCGTGCGAGCGGCGACACGAAGACGCCGCTGATCCTCATCCTGGTGTCCGTGACCGCCGCGGTGATGCTGGACCCGGTGCTGATCATGGGGCTCGGACCCGCGCCGAAGCTCGGGATCGCGGGAGCGGCCGTGTCCATGCTGCTCACGCGGCTCGCGACGCTCATCGTGGGCGTGACGATCCTCGTGCGCCGGCGCATGGTGAAGTTCGGGCGCGTGTCGTTCGAGACGCTCGGCACCATTGTGCGTGTGGGTCTGCCGACCGCCGTCACGGGGGTCGTGTTCAGCCTGATCTACGTGCTTCTCACGCAGACCACATTGCGCTTCGGCACGCCCGCGCTCGCCGCCTTGGGCGTGGGACACCGCGTGGAGAGCTGGGTCTACATGGTGGGCGTGGGATTCGGCGCGGCCGCGGCGGCGATGGTCGGGCAGAATCTCGGCGCGCGACGCCCCGATCGCGCGCGGCGGTCGGGATGGATCGCAGTGGGGATGGCGACGAGCATCGGCCTGATCGGCGCGCTGCTCGAGTACACGTGCGCCGTGCGCTTCGCGAATGTCTTCACGCACGACGCCGACGTCATCGCCGAGGCGGCGAAGTATCTGCGGATCGGCGCCGTGTCCACCGTGTTCGCGCCGGCGGAGCTGCGTGCTCGAAGGTGCACTCGGCGGCGCGGGGGACACGCTGCCGCCCATGCTGACGTCCACCTTCCTCACCGCGATGCGCGTGCCCCTCGCGATCTGGGCCGCGCCGAAGTGGGGGACCGCGGGGATCTGGTGGGTCCTGTCATTCACCGCCGCTGGACGCGGGCTGGCGATGATGGGACTTTGGAAGTGGAGGCGGTGGGATCTGAAGAAAGTCTAGTGCTCTACTGATCCACCCACGTCACCTTGAGGCCGCCGAGCGACACGCTGCCGGTGATCAGCACCTTCCGGGTGGCGGTCGCGTAGTTCGGGCTTGTGTATTCACCGTCCTTCTCGGTGAAGCCTGCCGCATTGATGCCGCCCAAGTGCGTGAGCGCGGTGATCTTCACGCCGGCGTCGCGCGGCACGCGCACCTGCAGCCCGCCCACGGCCACGGTCACGTCCAGCGTCATGTCGCCGGTCCAGTCGCCGAGCAGATTCACGTCGCCGCCGCCGAGGGTCGCGCTCATCTTCACGGTCTTCGCGCGCGCGTTGCCCAGCTCCTTCACGCCGATCCCGCTCATCATCGCGTCGATGCGCAGCTCGTTCATCGGGCGCTGGTTCGCGGTGCTGAAGGTGATCATCGCGTCGCCCATGGTGGTCTCGATGCGGGCGTTCGCGATCCACAGGTTGCCCAGGTCGAGCACGCTCGCGCCGATGCCGGTCTTCACGTTGAGATCGATCGGGATCCCGCGCGCGACGCCGAGGTTCATCTCGGCGATCTTCTCCTCGTCCTTCACGGCCTTCGCGTTGTCGCCGCCGAAGAGATGCGGACGCAGGGAGAAACGTTCGGCGGTAGCGCTGTCGGCGCCCACGGTGAGCGTGTGCGTCGCGGCGTCGTAGTCCTTCTGCGTGCGGAAGATGTTCGCGTCGTAGCGCACGCTCAGATCGTAGAGCACGGCGGGATCGGCGGCGCGCAGGGTGAGCTTGCCCATTCCATAGCGCACGACCACGCGCAATGAATCATCGCGACCGAGCGGGCGCATCGCGGTGAGGGTGCGCCATGTTTGCGCGGACGCGGGCGAGACAATTCCGCCCAGCACGAGCGCCGCGGCGAGGAAACTCCGGCGCGCGTTCATCGCTCGGCTCCCTTGCGCGGCGCGGGCGTGGGGCGGCGCGCGGCGGTGACGCCGGTGACCGGCGTCGGCGTCTGCCATTCGTGTTCGGCGGTAGGAGCGGGCGCGATCTGCGCCGGTGCGGCGGCACCGGGCCGGGTGCCCGCGCGCGTCATGATCACGGCGCCGAGTCCGACGCTGACGGCGGTCCACGTCGCGAGCGAGCCAATGACGCGGAGCGCCACGCCCCAGCCCGCGGCGTAGGGGAAGGCCGTGCCGGCCACCCAGAGCAGGAAGAAGAATGAGAGTCCGAAGAGCATCGGCTGCAGGCCGGCGAGGAAGCTGCGGTCGCCGTTGCGTCCGCCGCTCACCGAGTAGCCGGCCGTCTGTGCGACGGAGAGGAAGCCGAGCGAGAGCGCGCCGGCGCCGGCGGCCACGAGTCCCACCGCGAGGAAGGGGATCACGACGAGCCCGATCACCGTGATCGCGAGCGCGACCACGGCGAGCGTGAACGCGGGGATCACCGCCGCCTGCGCGAGCACACCGTACCAGAACGCGCGCACCGGCTGCGTGCGCAGCGCGTCGGACACGGCGTCGAGCGGGCCGCGCGCGAGGAGCAGCACGCCCGCGCCGATCACCGCGAGCACGAGATACCAGCCCACCGAGAGCGAGATCGAGCGGCGCATCGCCTGCGCGGGGGTGAGGGGCGCCGGACGCGCCGAGCCGATGGTGGGCGCGCTGATCGTGCGCGTCTCGCCATTGATCGTGCCGCCTTCGTTGCGCACCGCACCGCCCACGGAGAGCGCGTCGCCCTTCACGCGGCCGCCCTTCGCGACGATCACGTCGCCGCCGATCGCGGCGACATTGCCGTCCACCGTGCCGCGGATCTCGAGCGGTCCGTTCCAGGTGGCGATGGTGCCGGTGATCTTCTCTTTCTCGCCGATCGTGCGCGGGCCGCTGGTGACCTCGGCGGGCAGGAGCTTCATGCCGTTCGGGTCCTGGCTGAGCGAGTCGAGCAGCGCCTGCCCGGGATTCACGGCGGTCTGCTGCGCGGCGGCGCTGCCGGCGGCGATCAACACGGCGGCGAGCGCCAACAGATTGCGGAGTGTGCGCATGGGGCTACCGCGAGCGGGAGCGAACGGCGACGGCGCGCACCGTGCCCACCGCCGCGAGTCCCGTTGCCAGGACCACGCCGAAGAGCACCGCCACACCGATCCCGCCGCTCGCGTGGAACGCCTCGGCCGCACCGACGCCCAGCACCGATGCCACGACGCTGGTGAGCGCGTTCATGGCGCCGGCACTCAGCCGGTCCCAGAGCATCTCGCCAACGAAGAGCACAGCGTCGAGGTGCATGAGCCCCCAGACAGAGGCTGCCGTGACGAGGAGGGCCGCCGTGGCCAGGCCGCCGGTGGCGACCACGCGCCAGCCGCGCGTGCGGGGCACGAGGCCGCGCACCGTGTCGGCCAGCGCGACGTGCCAGGGCACGAAGAGCTGGACGCGCGACATCACCTTGTTCGCGAAATCAGGGGAGGGCGCCAGGTGCGGAATGTGCTCGAGGTCGCTCACCAGGAGGCGGGCGGTCTCGAGCTCGCGGCGGCACAGGTCACAACTCCGCACATGCGCCTTGAAGGGCGCCGTCTCGAAGCCGACTTCGCCGTCCAGCAGCTGGTCGATCTCGTCAGGAAGAAGGTGTCGTTCCACGGTTCCCTCTACGGCAGGAGGACAGGGTGAGTTTCAGAGGCGGTTTCGGGTCAGCTTCGGAGGCCCCCAAGGGCCTCCCGGAGTTCGTGCCGGGCGCGGTGGATGTACGTTTTCACGGTTCCCAGAGGGAGATCGAGCGTGGCGGCGATCTCCTCGTAGGAGCGGTCCTCCACGTGGCGCAGGAGGATGCAGGCGCGGTATTCGGGGCGGAGCTTGGCGATCGCCTTTTCAATGGCGCCGCCCAGCTCCTTGGATTCCATTTCCTCGAGGGCGGTCTCGCCGCGGCTCTCGACATCGAACGCACTGGCCTCGGCTTCCGCGGCGGTGGCGGCGTGCGGAGAGCCGTCGATGCTGATCGTTTTCAGCTGGCGTTTGCGGAGGAAATCGATCGTGAGATTGTTCGCGATCTTGAAGAGCCAGCTCGAGAACTTGAATTCGGGGCGGTAGCGGTCGATGTGATTCAGGACCTTGATGAAGGTCTCCTGCGCGAGGTCCTCGGCGGTCTCGCGGTCGCGCACCATGCGGAAGATCAACGAGAAGACGGGGCGCTCATACCTTCTCACCAGCTCTCTAAACGCAGGCTCGCGGCCCTCGCGCGCGAGAGCGGCGAGGTCGGCGTCGGGGAGATTGATGAGGTCGAGGGAGGCCATTCGGCTCTCAAGTTACGCGCGAGAGGCGCGTGTGGCGACAAGTGCGGCTTGAGGGGCGCGTGTGGGGACTAGTACCGCTCGAGGAGCGCGTCTAGGAGGCAGCGTGTGGTACAGCTCGGCGGGAGTGGGGACGGCCCTACTCCCGCCGAGCTGTACCACACGCTGCCTCCTAGACGCGCGCCTCAAGTGGTACTAGTTGCCACACGCGCCGTCGAGCGCGAGCTTTCGCGAATGACGGTGCTGACTGAGGAGCAGCGGGAAGCAGTCGAGGCCGCGGAGGGCGGATCGTCGAAGCGCGCGTATGTGAAGCGCACGTTCGAAGAGATCGCGCCGCGGTACGATCTGCTCAATCATCTGCTGAGCGTGAATCTCGATCGCGGCTGGCGGCGTCTCGCGATCGAGGCGATGGCGATCGAGCGTGATCCCGCGGGCGCCTATCTCGACGTATGCGCGGGCACCATGGACGTGGGGGCGGAGATCGCGGCGCGCGCGGGGTTCCGCGGGAATGTGATCTGCGCCGACTTCGCGGAGCCGATGCTGCGAGGCGGGCTCGCGAAGACGGCGGGGCTCCCGGTGCGGGCGGTGGTGGCGGACGCGCTGCGGCTGCCAGTGCGAGATGGGACGGCGTCGGGGGCGATCGTCTCCTTCGGCGTGCGCAACTTCGACGACATCAATGCCGGGTTCCGTGAGCTCCGTCGGGTGCTCAAGTCCGGCGCGCGGCTCGTGGTGCTCGACTGCTCGCATCCGCCCAGCCGCATCGTGCGCGCGCTGTACGACGAATATTTCCAGAAGCTCCTGCCCTTCATCGGCCGCATGGTGAGCGGGCACAAGACGGCGTACAGCTACCTGCCGATGTCGGTGCAGCACTTCCCGAACGCCGACCAGCTCGCGGAGCAGATGCGCGGCGCGGGCTTCGCGAACGTGGCGTACCGGCGGCTCTCGATGGGCACGGTGGCGGTGCATTGGGGGGACGCCGCGTGAGCCTCGACACGATGCAGGAATTCATCGCGGCCATCGATGCGGCCGGCGAACTGGTGCGGATCGCGCAGCCGGTGCGCGCGAAGCTCGAGATCACGGAGATCGCGGACCGCGCCATGAAGATGCCCGGTGGCGGGCCGGCGCTGCTCTTCGAGCACGTGCTGCTCGACGACGGCTCGCGCTCGGAATTCCCGGTGGCGATCAATCTCTTCGGCAGCATGACGCGCATGGCGCTCGCGCTGGGCACCGACGACCTCGACAAGATCGGCGGGCGGATCACCGAGCTGCTCGAGATGAAAGTGCCCGAGGGGATCCTCGCGAAATTGTCGCTGCTGCCGCGGCTGCTGGAGGTGGGGAAATTCCCGCCGCGCGTGCACGGCGGGAAGCCGGCGTGCCAGGAAGTGGTGTGGCGCGGCGCCGAGATCGATCTCACGAAGCTGCCGATCATCACCTGCTGGCCCAAGGACGGCGGCGCGTACATCACGCTGCCGATGGTGATCTCGAAGGATCCCAAGCGCGGCATCCGGAACGTTGGGATGTACCGCGTGCAGGTGATCGGGAAGAACCGTCTCGCGATGCACTGGCAGCGGCACAAGGTGGGCGCGGCGCACTGGCGCGAGATGGCAGAGCGCGGGGAGAAGATGCCGGTGTGCATCGTGATCGGCGCGGACCCGGCGTCGGTCTATTCCGCGTCGGCGCCGCTGCCGCCCACGGTGGACGAATTCCTCTTCGCGGGATTCCTGCGGAAGAGCCCGGTGTCGCTCGCGAAGGCGCTCACCTGCGATCTGGAAGTGCCCACCGACGCGGAGTTCGTGATCGAGGGAGAGATCGATCCGCGCGAAGCGCTCGTGACCGAGGGGCCGTTCGGTGACCACACGGGATTCTATTCGCTCGCGGATCTCTATCCGGCGGTGAACGTCACGGCGATCACGATGCGGAAGAAGCCGGTGTACCCGACGACGATCGTCGGCCGTCCGCCCATGGAGGATTATTACCTCGGCTATGCGACGGAGCGCATTTTTCTCCCACTGCTCCGTTTGACGGTGCCGGAGATCGTGGACTATCACATGCCCGCCGAGGGGATCTTCCACAATCTCGTGTTCGTGTCGATCGACAAGCAGTTCCCGGGGCAGGCGTACAAGGTGATGAACGCGATGTGGGGCGCGGGGCTGATGTCGCTCGCGAAGGTGCTGGTCGTGGTGGACAAGTGGGTGAACGTGCGCGACGAGAAGGAGGCGTGGTGGGTGGCGCTGAACAACATCGACCCGCAGCGCGACGCGCGCTTCTCGATGGGTCCGATCGACGTGCTCGATCATTCGAGCCGTGCGTTCACGTTCGGATCGAAGATCGGCTTCGACGCGACGCAGAAGTGGCCGGAGGAGGGGTTCGCGCGCGAGTGGCCGGAGGTGATGGAGATGGACGACACGACAAAAAGACGCGTTGATAGCGTCTGGGCACAGATGGGGATCGGCGCGCGGAAGGACCTATGACGCGGGAAGGGCAGACCTTCGCTTCCAGCTCCCAATGGGTGAATTACGTCAACTTCGTGAAGCTGCCGCACACGCTCTTCGCGCTGCCGTTCGCGCTGGTGGGCGTCGTGATCGCGAGCGCGGTACAGCCGGTGCACTGGGTGACGGTGGGGTGGGTAGCGGTGGCGTTCACGGCGGCGCGCTTCGCGGCGATGGGGTTCAATCGCATCGCCGACCGCGAGATCGACGCGCTGAATCCGCGCACGGCGCAGCGGGAGATCCCGGCGGGGCTCATTCCGCTCGCGGAGGCGGTGGCCGCGGTAGTGCTGGCGTCGGTGGTCTTCATCGGCGCGGCGTGGGAGCTGAATCCGATCTGCTTCGGGCTCGCGCCGGTCGCGCTCATGTGGGTGTTCTTCTACAGCTATACGAAGCGCTTCACCAAGCTCGCGCACTTCGTGCTCGGCCTCGGACTCGGCATCGCGCCGGTGGGCGGCTACCTCGCCGTGACCGGCGCGTGGAGCAATCCGTGGTGGGTGCTCGTGATGCTCGCGACCGCCGTCACGACCTGGGTGGGCGGCTTCGACATTCTATATTCGCTGCAGGACATCGAGTTCGATCGCGCACAGGCGCTGCATTCCATTCCGGCCGGACTCGGCGAGGCGCGCGGGATCACGATCGCGCGCGCGATGCACGCGTGCACCGTGGTGTCGCTCGCGCTGGTCGGTGCCGGCACCGGAGCGGGAGCTATCTACGCGGCAGGTGTGGTAGTGGTGGCGGGGCTGCTGCTGTACGAACACTCGCTCGTGCGCCCGGGCGATCTCTCGCGGCTCGACGCGGCGTTCTTCACGATGAACGGCGTGATCAGTCTCACCTTCTTCGGCTTCGTGCTCGCCGAGCGGATGCTGCGGCGATGACCGCCAAGCTTCCGCTGGTGATGGCGGTGACGGGTGCGTCGGGGGCGCCGTACGCGGTGCGGCTGCTCGAGCAGCTCGTGCGCGCGCAGCAGCCGGTGCAGCTGATCGTGAGCTCGCACGGGTGGCGGCTGCTCGACACCGAGACCGGCATCAAGGATATCGCGGCGCTGCAGGCGGCGAGTGGCGGCAAGGCATGGAAGGGCGTCGTCTCGGTGTTCGACGACAACGACCGCGGCGCTGCGCCGGCGAGCGGCTCGGCGCGGAACTTGGGTATGGTGATCTGTCCCTGCAGCATGGGTACGCTCGCGGCGGTGGCGGCGGGCACGTCGCGCTCGCTCGTGGAGCGCGCGGCGGATGTGGCGCTCAAGGAGCGCCGGAAGCTCGTGATGGTGACGCGCGAGACGCCGCTGTCGGCCATCCACCTGGAGAACATGCTGCGGGTGACGAACGCGGGGGCGGTGGTGATGCCGGCGGCGCCGGGGTTCTATCACCGGCCTGCAGCGCTGAGCGATCTCGTGGACTTCATCGTCGCCCGCGTGCTCGACCATCTCGGCGTGGAGCACAGTCTGGGACGCCGGTGGAGCGGATCGTCGTCGGACTGATCAGCGACACGCACGGGCTGCTGCGGGCCGACGTGCACGACGCGTTCGCGGGCGTGGATCTCATCCTCCACGCGGGCGACGTAGGGCCGCAATCGATACTCGACGAATTGGCGCTCATCGCGCCGGTGACCGCGGTGCGCGGGAACACCGATGCGCCGGGGAATCCGGGGCTCTCCGACCGGATCGACCGAACTCTTGGCGGGGTACGAATCCATGTGAGCCACGGGCACGAGTTGGGGAGCCCGACGCTGCCCAGGCTGCTCGCGGCGTACGACGCGGACGTGATCGTGTACGGTCACACGCACCGGCAGTTCATCGGGCGCGGGAATGGCCGCCTGGTGGTCAACCCGGGGGCGGCCGGGGCGCGGCGGTTCGACCTCTTGCCGAGCGTGGCGCGGCTGACGATTGTGGAGGGCGTCGTGAGCGCGGAGATCGTCGCTTTGGCGCCGTGAGAGATGTTCCGTCCAACGCCGAACTGGTCATCGAGCCATGAAAGCAATGAAGGAAGGCACGCTCATCGCAATTTCTCTCGCGCTGATGACCATCGGCGGCGTGGTCATCAAGCGGTCGGAGTTCACCGGCAGTCTTGTGATGGTGTTCGGTATCGCGATGGTCATCTTCGTGCTCCTCTTGCGGCGCGGTCGATCTGCCTCGGCGGGGTCGGGGCGATGATGCGGCGGAGGGCAACGAGCCAATTGGCCGTTGGCGTGCTGTTGAGCGTTGCGATGCTCGGCGGCCGTGCAGTGTCGCAGGACAGTCTTTCGCGCGACGTGAAGCTGACGTCGGGCGCGGTGATCACGCGCAGGTGTGCCAAATGGGAGAGCGAGGGGATCCTGATCCTCACGGCGGATCCGCGCAGGACCAGCACGGATGCGGAGGGCTATCTCGCGCAGCTCGCGACGGAGATGGAGCGGCGGCTCACGCACGTGGTGAAGGACAGCGTGGCGCTGACGGCGACCTTCGCGGGGCGCGTGATGCGCAACGGGTCGGTGAGCGGTGTGCGATTGATGAAGGGGTCGGGGCGCTCCGGCTTCGACATGGATGCGCAGCGTGCATTGACCTTCCCGCCGAGCGATGCGCTGCTCGCGCCGATGCCGGAGGGAGTGCCGGATTCGCTGAACGTGTTCATCTCGATCGGGCGGCAGCAGGATGGGAGCAAGTTCCTGGTGCCGCACGAGTCGTGTGCGGCGGTGCCGTATCCGGACAATCCGAAGCCGGTCTATCCGATCGAGGCAACGATCTCGCGCACGCGCACGGTGATCCATACGTCGTTCGTCGTGGATACGACGGGCATGGTGGACACCACGAGCATTCGCGTGCTCACCGAGACGACGGATGCGTTCGGCGATGCGACGCTGGATTATCTCGCGACGCTGCGATACCTGCCGGCGGAGTTCGACGGGCAGAAGGAGCGGCAGGAGGTGTTCAAGGACGTGGAGTTCTTCATACCGGAGCAGAGCGGGGACGGGAACTTCTAACAGCGCGTCTTGCGGATGGCGTATGGTACGCCAACTACGCGATCCGCTCTTCGATCGCGTGAGCCTCGGGGACGACGCGCACTTTCCGGGAACGGGGAGCCTTCGCTGGCGTGGTGCGGTCCATCTCCGCGGGGTGCGTGCGGAACCACCAGCTCAACAACAACAACTCGTCGATCTCGTGGGTGGGCAGCCGCGCGCCTTCGGCTTCGCGCGTGCCGAAGACTTCCTCCATCACGAGCGCGTGGTGGCGCTTCTCCTTCGCGCTCACCGGCGGCGCGCCCTCGGCCCGCACGCGCCCGCGGCGGATGAGATAGACGCGGTCCTCGCCGTTCCAGCCGGGGACGTTATAGGAGAAGGACAACGACTCCACCGCGAAGCGCAGCCGCTCGAACTGGTCGCGCAGCGCTTCGAGCCGTTCGAGCTTGTCGCGCATGGCCGCGGCGCGCTCGTATTCCATTTCGGCGCTGGCGCGGAGCATTTCGAGCCGCAGTGAATCGAGCGGCGTGTCGTCGGCGCCGTCGAGGAACGCCTTCGCGAGCGCGACACGCTCATCGTACTGGCTTTCGGTGCACGCGGCGACGCAGGGGCCGAGGCATTTGCGCACTTCGTAGCGGATGCAGCCTGGGGTGCGGGGCGTGAGCGAGAACAACTCCGCCTGGTCGGCGAATCGCATGCGCGAATCGAGGGTGCAGTCGCGCAGGCCGAGTACGTCGGAGAGCTCGCGCACGCTCTCGCCCACGTGGCGCGCGCCCTGGAAGGGGCCGTAGTACGTCGCGCGATCGTCGCTCGCGCCGCGCACGACCATGAGGCGCGGAGCCGGCGGGCGCGAGAGCTTGATGAACGCGAAGTGCCGCGCGTCGCGCTTGAGCATGAAATTGAATCGCGGCCGGAGCCGCTTCACCTGCTGCAGCTCGAGCAGCAGCGCGGCGAATTCGCTCGGCACGTAATCCCAGTCGATGCGCGCGGCCTCGCGCACGAGGCGCGCGCCCTTCTCTTCGGGGAAGGGGAGCCGGAAATAGCTCAGCAGCCGCGAGCGCACCTTCTTGGATTTCCCCACGTACAGCACTTCGCCGTCGTCCGTGTGCATGCGGTAGACGCCGGGACGGTCCTCCGCGTTCGCGCGCACGTGCGCCTTGAGCTTCGCGACGTTGGCCGCGTGCGACGCGGCCTCGAGCTGGCGTTCGGCGCGCTTGCTCACCGCTGGCAGTAAGCGCAGAAGACCGTCGCGCGGCCGTCGATCGCGTCGGTAGTGGCGAGGTGCACGCCGCAGCGCTTGCAGGGCTTGCCGGCGCGGCCGTACGCGGCGAGTTGCGACGCGAATTCGCCGCGCTCGCCGGTGGCGTCGCGATAGTCGCGGAAGCTGGTGCCCCGCGCGGCGATCGATTCGCGCAGCACGCCGGTGATCGCGCCGTGCAGCGCCGTCGACTCCGCGGCGGTGATCGTCTCCCCCGCGCGCGACGGATCGATCGAGGCGCGCCAGAGCGCTTCGGTCGCGTAGATGTTGCCGATGCCGGCGAGCCGGCGCTGGTCCATGAGGAGCTTCTTCACCGCCTGTCGGGACCCCCGAAGAAGTCCCGATAATAGGGCCGGGGTGAACGAATGGTCAAGCGGCTCGGGGCCCAGTGCGCCCTCGTACTCCGCCCAGCGCGCGCGCGACATGAGCATCACGGTGCCAAGTCGCCGAATGTCGCGATAGTGCAGGGTGCGGCCATCGGCGAGCGCGAAGGCCACGGTCGAATACTCGCGCTCGCGGTCCGGCAGGTCGCCCGCATCGATGATGAGCGCCCCCGTGAAGCGCGGCTGCACGACGATCCGCTCGCCCGTGCTCAGCTCGATCACCACGAGCTTCGCGCGGCGCACGGTGCGCATGATATCCGCGCCGGCCACGCGCCGCTTGAGCGTGCTGGGCGACACTTCGCGCAGCACATCCGAATGCGTGACGGTCACACTCGTGATGCGTGCCCCGCTCACCGCGCGGTCTAACCCGCGCGCGATGGTCTCAGTTTCCGGGAGCTCGGGCATTGCGCCGCAGTTCGCGCCATCCGATGTCGGTGCGGAACTGCTTGCCGTCGAATTCGATCGCGGCCGCCGCCTCGGCGCTCGCCTGCTGCGCCGCGAGCAGGGTGTTCGCGGTGGCGGTCACAGCGAATACACGGCCGCCCGCGACGATCAGTTGGCCGCTCGCATCCACGGCGGTGCCCGCGTGGAAGATCGTGACTCCCGGCGACGGCGGGGGAAGCGTGATGCGCGCACCCTTCTTCGGCGCGTCGGGATACCCGCTGGACGCGACGACGGTGGTCACCGCATGCTCGTCGCGCCACTTGAGCGTGCCGCTGATCGGCCCGCCGCGCGCGATCGCGAGCAGCGGCGAGAGCAGATCGCTCTCGAGCAGGGGAAGGATCGCTTCCGTTTCCGGATCGCCGAAGCGCGCGTTGAATTCCACCACGCGCGGGCCGCGGTCGGTGAGCATCAGCCCCGCATACAACAATCCGGTGAACGGCGCGCCGCGCACACGCATCGCGGCGAGCGTGGGCGCGATCACGCGTTCCATCACTTCGTTTACTAATGCCTCAGTTGCTACTCCCACCGGCGCGTACGCTCCCATGCCGCCGGTGTTCGGACCCTCGTCGCCGTTGAGCAGGCGTTTGTGATCCTGCACGCCGAGCATCGGGATCGCGTTCGTGCCATCAGTCAACGCGAAGAGCGAGAGTTCCTCGCCTTCCATGTATTCCTCGACCAGCACTTCGGCGCCCGCTTCGCCGAACGTCTTCGTGGAGAGCATCGACACCGCGGCGCGGTCGGCTTCCTCCATGGTCATGCACACGATCACGCCTTTCCCCGCCGCGAGCCCCGATGCCTTGATCACCACCGGCGCGCCGAAACTGCGAATGGCGTGCAGCGCGCCGTCGAGCGTGGTGTGCCGCTCCGCGCGCGCGGTGGGCACGCCAGCGTCGAGCATCAGCTCCTTCGCGAATGCCTTCGAGCTTTCGAGACGCGCCGCCGCGGCGGTGGGGCCGAACACGGGCAGCGACGCCGCGCGGAATGCATCCACGATCCCGGCGGCGAGCGGCGCCTCGGGGCCCACGAATGTCAGATCCGGCTTCTCGCGCCGCGCCAATTCCACGAGCGCCGGCACATCGTTCGCCGCGAGTTCCAAGCAGCGCCCCATGCGCGCGAGCCCCGGATTGCCCGGAGCGGAAACGATCTCGATGCCCGGATGACGCCGCGCCAGCGACCAGGCGACGGCGTGCTCACGGCCGCCGCCGCCCACGATCAACACCTTCATTTCTGCGGAGGTTCTCCCGGCGAGCGGAACGCGCCCGACACGAGGTCGCCGATGTTCTTCACCGCGGCGGCCACTTGATCCACCGCGCCGCGCGCCTGTTCCCGATAATGCGCGCCGGCCTCGGCGTAGTCCTCGCTCAGCGGCCGCTTGTCGGCGGCGCCGCGGCGCTGATACTCGCCGCCCAGGATCCGGTCGTACCCGCCGCTCTCGATCCAGCGCTGCAGCTCCGCCGCGCGCACGGTGCCGAAGGGATGCGTCTGGAAGGCGACGTTGAGCAGCTTGAGCAGCGTGTCGAAGGCGCTGCCGGTGGTCTCGTAGTCCTTCGCCTGTACGAGGAACTCATCGAGGCTCGTGGTGTCGCCCTCGTTCGCGCCGCCGGAGAGACGGAGGAAGACGCGCATCGACGCGAGCGGATCCTGCGTGGCGAGCAGACCCGCGCGGTCGCTTGAGAGTTCCGCCTTGCGGTACCACTCCATGAGCGCGAGCTGCACTGGGAGCGCAATGAGGCCGAGTCCCGGCACGGCGGTGAAGCCGAGGCGCAGGATGAGCAGCGCGATAGTGGTGTACGTCGCGTGGCCACTCATGACGTGGCCGAGTTCGTGGCCGAGGATCACGCGCTTCTCGTCGTCGTCGAGCAGCGTGAGCGCGCCGCTGTTGATGACGATGAACGGCTTGTCGAAACCGACAGCCATCGCGTTGGCGATGGGAGTTTGCGCGACGTAGAGATCGGGGCGCTCCTGCCAGTCGAGCGATTCGAGCACGTCGTCGTAGAGCGCGTTGAGCTTGGGCCGCTGGCGCGGACCGACTTTCATCGCGCTCGCGGTGAAGAGCAGGCGCACGCCGCGCTCGCCGATGATCGCCATGATCTTGCGCACGAGTTCGTCGAAACCGGGGATCGCGCGCAGCGTGTTGAGGGCGGCGCGGTCGGCGGGATGCTCCCACGACGCGGGGGCGATCTGGGTGAGGACTTTGCGGGCGGCCATGGAACGCTCCGGTCTCAGAGGACGGCGAAGGAATATTCGACGTCGGCCAGGAGATCGGCCACGTCTTCCACGCCACACGAGAGACGGATCAGCCCCTCGGTGATGCCCATCTCCGCGCGCCGTTCGATGGGCACGGAGGCGTGCGTCATCGAGGCGGGATGACTGATCAGACTCTCCACTCCTCCCAACGATTCGGCGAGGGAAAAGATTCGCGCGCGGCGAAGCACTTCGTCGGCCTTCGCCTTGGATCCGGTCTCGACGCTGATCATGCCGCCGAAGCCGGACATCTGCTTCTTCGCGAGCGCGTGCTGCGCGAAGCTCGGGAGTCCGGGATAGATGACGCGCTCGGGGCCGAGCTTCTTCGCGAGCCAGTCGGCGATCACGCGGCCGTTCGCGTCGTGGCGCGGCATGCGGAGGTGCAGCGTTTTCGTGCCGCGCAGGGCGAGCCAGCAATCGAAGGGACCGGGCACGGCGCCGGCGCCGTTCTGGATGAAGTGCATGCGCGCGGCGAGGTCATCGTCATTGAGCAGTACGATGCCACCCACCATGTCGCTGTGGCCGTTGAGGTACTTCGTGGTGGAGTGGAAGACGATGTCGGCGCCGTATTCGATGGGGCGTTGGAAGTACGGTGTCGCGAACGTGTTGTCGACGATGAGCAGCGCCTTCGCCTTGTGCGCGACCTCGGCGGCGGCCTTGAGATCGGTGATCCACATGAGGGGATTCGTCGGCGTCTCGACGAGCACCGCGACTGTTTTCTTCGTGCAGGCATCGGCGATCTTCTGCGGGTCGCGCGTGTCCACGAAAGAGAACTCGATGCCGAAGTTGCGGTAGATCTTGTCGAAGAGGCGGAAGGTGCCGCCGTAGACGTTGCTGCCGCAGACGATGTGATCGCCGGATTTGAATAACTTCATTAACGAATCCACACTTGCGACGCCGCTCGAGAAGGCGAGGCCGTGGCGCGCCCCTTCCAGCGCCGCTACGTTCCGCTCGAGGGCTTCGCGCGTGGGATTCTGGGTGCGCGCGTATTCGTATCCTTTGTGCTCGCCGAGCCCCTGCTGCACGTACGTCGACGTCTGATAGATGGGCGGCATGATCGCGCCGCTCATGGGATCGGGGCGCTGGCCGGCGTGGATCGCGCGGGTGCCGAAGCCCTTGTTCAGATCGTCGTCGAAGACTTTGGTCATTCGGAGAATGTGGAATGAGTGAGCGGAATCTAGCGCGGGCGGCGGCGTGACGCACCCGGCCGCGCACATGGATCGGCGCTGTCTGATCGTGGACGACGAGCCGTCGCTGCGCAGTGCGCTGCGCCGCGTGATGCAGGGGGAAGGATTCACCTGCTTCGAGGCGAGCTCCGGCTCCGTGGCGCTCGACGTGCTCGACAGCGAGGACGTCGCGCTGGTGCTGAGCGACGTGCGCATGCCGGAGATGAGCGGGCCCGAGCTGCTGCGCGAAGTACGTTCGCGCTACCCGGACATGGCGATGGTGATGATCACCGCGGTGGCAGAAGTGGAGATGGCGGTGAGTTGCTTGTCGATGGGGGCGATGGATTACATCACGAAGCCGTTCCTCGATCGACGAAGTGCGGGCGCGGGTGGCGCAGGCGATGGAGAAGAGGCGGCTCCTTCTCGAGAACCGCGAGTACCAGGTGCGGCTCGAGGACAAGGTGAAAGTGCAGCAGGACCGGTTGGAGTCATTGTTCCTCGCGGGGATCCAGTCGCTGGCGGACGCGCTGGAACTCAAGGATCCGTACACTCGCGGGCATTCGGTTCGAGTGAGCCGGTTCGGGTCGGCCACTGCGCGTGAAATGGGAATGGACGGGGATTTCGTGCACAGCGTCGCGCTCGGCGGGCATCTGCATGATGTGGGGAAGATCGGCGTGCGGGAGGACGTGCTGAACAAGCACGGGCCGCTCACGGAAGAAGAGTATGCGCACGTGATGACGCACCCCGTTCTGGGATGGCGGATCTTGCGGCCGCTGCTGAGTGATAATCCGGTTCCGCTGAATGTGGTGCGGCATCATCACGAGCGGATGGACGGGCGCGGGGTGCCGGATGGGCTCGGCGGATCGGACATTCCCGTGGAAGCGCGCATCATCGCGGTGGCGGACGCGTTCGATGCGATGATGTCGCGGCGGCCTTACCGGAACGGGCTGGAATATCGGGACACGATCATCGAACTGCGGACGGCGGCGGGGGCGCAGTTCGACCGGGAGGTCGTTGATGCGTTCGTGTCGGTGGCGAAGAAGGGGGAATTGCTGCCGCCGGATGCGGTGGAAGGGCGGGCGGTTCAGGACGGGAGAGTCTAGCAACCCGAACTCCGTGATTCGAACCCCGAACGCCGTGAGGCGTGAGGCGTGAGGCGAACTGACTTCACTGCGTGGGTCACCACGTGTCAGGAACGCGGCAGCGAGGAGCTAGAGTTACTTGCAGGCAACGTAGGTCGCGCCCGCCGTCGCGGTGAATTGCCCCGACACCCAGATCGTCATCGCGCCCCTTCCATCCGCGATGAGCGTGTCCGTCACGCCGGGCCACACACTGGTACCGCCGCTGTCGTGCGCGGCGGGGACGTTGTATTCCAATTCGGCGTCGTACATGCTGCTGTTATGCACAGTGAAGCGCGTGTCACACAGGTACGTCAGTTGAACCTCCGGTGGCTCCGCCGACTGCGGCACGTCCATCCCGTATGCTCTCCGCACGCACTTCGCGAGATTGCGAATCTGCTCGGGCTCCGACTGTGCGATGCTCATCGAATCGAGCACCTTGGCGACGGCGCGCAGCATCGGCGGTGATTGCGGAGGGCCGGGCGGGGGAGTGTCGTTGTAGGATGTGACCCGGCAACCGGGCCATGTCGGTCCGAGCAGCTCCGCATAGCCCACCGAGGGCGGGAAGCCCATCGCGGGCTGGTACTGTCCGAGCACGACGAGGAGCGCAGTGACTCGCGCCTGGAGCGTCGCGTTGCGATTGACCGCGACCGCTTCGGCGGCGGCGAGCAACAACGGGGCGCGATGCTGGATCGCGTCGCTAAGCAGGTCGTGAAGGTGCGCCGTGTCACTCTCGTTGACAGACCGTCGCAATGCGTTGGCGAGGACCGAATCTCCGAATGCGCCGCAATACGCGATCATCCCGCTGGCGAAAGGGAAATCCTTGCTGCGTTGCGCAGCGTTCCATTCCGCGGCTGCACGAGAGCACTCCGCGGCCGTCGGCGTCGGCGGTGAGAACAGTTGAGCGTCGGCGATCGATGTCCCGATTACCATGAGAACCAGCGCCAATGGGACGATTATGCGCATCGCTACCTCTGGATCTGGATCCGGCTCGGTTGCTTGTATACGGATAGACGCGCCTGGCACCAGCGTTGCACATCCTCTTCGGTCACCGATCCCACGATCTCCAGCGCGATGTCGTTCTCGCGGCTCGGATCCGGGATGGCGCGAGCGGTCACTGACTTCACGCCTGGCATCTCGCGCACGACCTGCTCGATCTCGCGCGGGTAGATGTTGAACCCATTGCGCGTGAACATCGGCTTGATCAGGCCCGCGAATGTCACGACGCCGTCCTTGTCGATAGTGCCCTTGTCTCCGGTGTGCAGCCAGCCGTCATTCACTTGCAGGCCGTGCTGGCCGCCGCTCACGTAACCGCGGAACACGTTCTCGCCGCGCACGCAGATCTCGCCGTTGTGGATCGCGACTTCCACGCCGGGGAAGTGCGCGCCGAGGGTGCCGATGCGGTTCGGTTGCGAACGGGCGGTTGAAGAGACAGACGGGGGCCGCTTCGGTGAGACCGTAGCCTTGGCGCAGCGGCAGGCCGGTCACGCGCTCCCAGCGCTCCTGCAGTTCCACGTCCATTGGCGCGCCG
Source organism: uncultured Gemmatimonadaceae bacterium (assembly GCA_963751275.1). Lineage (GTDB taxonomy): Bacteria > Gemmatimonadota > Gemmatimonadetes > Gemmatimonadales > Gemmatimonadaceae > DATKOH01. The sequence goes on from CAVVTZ010000007.1 coordinate 688,162, forward strand.
CCGCAGAGGCATGCGGGGCGTGAATTCGTGCTGAGAGTGCCGCCGTCGCGCTCCAGGACGATCAGCAGCCCGTGGAAGATGCTCGGCACACCACAGATGACCGTCACGCCCTCTGTGCGGATCAGCTCTAGCGCACGCACCGGATTGTAGCGCGGCAGGGTGACGACACGGCCGCCCGCGAGGAGCGGCGCCACAAGCGTGACGGTGAAGCCGAACAGATGCGCGAAGGGGAGCGCGGCGAGTGCAACAGTGTGCTCATCCATCGTGATCGCCTCGACGCATGCGTGCGCGTTCGCGAGGAGATTCCGGTGCGTGAGGATCGCGCCGAGCGGCACGCCCGCCATCGCGGAGGTGTAGACGATCGCCGCCTCCTCGTCGCGGCCCGGCGCATCCATCTCGCCCTCGAGTGCGAGCCCGCTGTGCGCGCCGAGGTCCACCGTCTTGTCCGAATCGCCGATCACGACGCGCGCGTGCGCGGGCGCGTCGTCGAGCAGCACGCGCGCGAATCCGGCGGGGAGCTTCGGCTCGAACGCGGCGATGGTGAACACGACGCCCACGTTCGCATCGTGCAGCTGATGTTCGACCTCGGCCGGGGCCGCGAGCGGATTGATGAACACCGCGCCGCGGCCATCGCTCGCGGCGAGCGCCACGAGGAACGCGGGAGAAGTAGGAAGGAGCAGGGCTGAGCGTTTGCCGCTCAATGCGCGCACGAGCGGCGCGCTGCGCTGGAGCAATGTGACGCCGGCCGCCACCAACGATCGCGCCGTCTGCCCGTCCACCTTCCCGCCGCGCGCCGCGGCCGCGAGCGGCACCAGCGCCAGCGGGTCGCTCACAACTCGAAGCGGGTCATCACTCCCTTGAGCCGCGTGGCGATGTCCGCCAGGTGCTGGCTCGACTCGGTGATGTGCTCCATGCTCGCCGTCTGCTCCTGCACCACGGCGCTCACCTGCTCGCTCGTGCTCGCGTTCTGCTCGGCGACGATGCTCACCGCCTCGATCTCCTTCGCGAGCGTCTCCGATTCACGCTTCTGCGCGTTCGCGAACTCGGCGATCCGCGCCACCGCCTCGCGGCTCCCCTCGATCTCGGCGGCGATCTGCGTCAGCGTGCCGGTGCTCGCGCGGATCACGGCTTCGCCGGCGCCGACGCTGGCACTTACATCGGTAATTCGCTCGGACATGCGCGACGACACGCGCTGCATCTCGTCCGCGAGCTGCCGGATGATCTCGAGCGCGCGGCCGGATTCCTTCGCCAACTTCCGGACTTCCTCGGCCACCACGGCGAAGCCGCGCCCGTGCTCGCCGGCGCGCGCCGCTTCGATCGCGGCGTTCAGCGCCAGCAGGTTGGTCTGCCGCGAGATCGCGGCAATGGTGTCGGTGATCTGCGAGATGCGCACGGACTTCTCGGTCAGCTCGGCCACTGCCGGCACGGCCTCGCTCGTCACGGACGAGATGTTCGACATGCTCTGCAGCCCCGCCTCGGCGGCGCTCGCGGCGCGCTTCGCACTGTGCGTCACCGTGTCGGCGGCCTGCTGCGCGCGCGTGGCGTGCTGCGCCACGTCGTGCGCGCGCGTCGCCACGCGGCTTGACACGGCCACGATGTTCTGGATGCCGGTGGTCTGCTGCGTCGCGGAACTCGCGATGGTCTGTGCGGCGCCCGACACTTCCTGCGTGCTCGCGCTCATCTCCTGGGCGCCGGCGGCCAGCTGGTCCGCGGTGGCGGCCACTTCGCTCGCCCCCGCCTCCACGTCGCGCAGCAGCTCGCGGAGGCCCGCGGTCATCTTGCGGAAGGCGTCGGCGAGATCGCCGATCTCGTCGCCCGAGCTGTATGAGATGTCGTGGCGGAGATTGCCGCGCGCGACTTCCTGCGCGTGCTGCACCACGATGTCGATCCCCGCGGTCATGCGGCGCGCCACCACGATGGAAACGAAGAGCGCGCCCAGCAGGATGATCAGTGGGATCGGCGCGATCTCGAGGAAGATCTTCGCCAGGCGGCCGAGGTAGTCCTCGGCGTTCAGCGTGACCACGATGAAGCCGGCGGGAGTGCCGTTGGCACGGAGCACCGGCGCGCCGGCGGCGAGTTCGCGTCCGCCCTCGCCGGCGTAGAGGCTGCTGGCGCCGGCGTGGCCGATGGCGAGCGAATCGGCGAGGCCGGGGGGCGCGGTCCAGAGGGTGCTGTACTGCGGTTGTCCCGCGATCCACGACGAGTGCGCGAGGTAGCGGTACTGCGTGCCGGTGGAGGTGACGAGCGACATGCCGTTGGTGAGTTCGCTCACATCGCCGCCATTCGCGGTCCACATGCGGCTCATCGTTTCGCGGGTGTGGACGAAGGCGGCGGTGTTGCGGCCGAAGTTCGCGATGGAGTCGACGGCGCTCGCGGGAATGGCGACGGCGGCGCTCGCGGCGATGGCGGAGAGGCGCTGGCCGTTGAGGGTGGTGAGGGTGGCGCGGCTGGCCAAATACACGGGCGTAAGAACGAGCACCAGCGTCGCGAGAACGGCGGCGGCGCTGATGATGGCCATCTTCCAACGCAACGGAAGGCGGTTGAGCGAGCGGCGGAGAGCCAATGAACTACTCGGGAATCGGGAGTCGGGAATCGCTAACTGCCACTGCCTCTATAGACGCATTCCCTAGCCCCTCCGAAACCTCCTCCGTGCTTGATTGTCTCTAGTGCGGCGGTAGGTTTCGAGGCGGTCTTCATAGGGGAGAGAGTGGACGATCGGTTGATGGTGAGTGTCTCCGGGGTCCGGGGACGGGTGGCGGAGGGGCTCACGCCGGAGGTCGTCGCGCGGTATGCGGCGGGGTTCGGGGCGTGGGCGGTGGGGCAGGGCGCGAGCCGGAGCGTGGTGGTCGGGCGCGACTCACGTGTGTCAGGGCCGATGTTTCATCGCGCAACGGTCGCGGCGCTGCAGAGCATTGGCGCGAATGTGATCGACGTCGGCATGGCGCCCACGCCCACGATCCAGCTCGCGGTGGAGCACCATCGCGCGGCCGGCGGACTCGCGATCACGGCGAGCCACAATCCCATCGAGTGGAACGCGCTCAAGTTCATCGGACCCTCCGGATTATTCCTGGACGGCGCCGAGAGTGCGGCCATGCGCAAAGTGGCCGACGGCGAGATCCCGCGTGCCACGTGGGACAAGCTCGGCATTGTGACACTCGATTCCAGCGCGATCGCGCGGCACATCGACGCGGTGCTCGCGCTCAAGGTGATCGACGTCGCGAAGATCCGCGCGCGGAAATTCAACGTGGCGCTCGACTGCGTGCGCGGCGCCGGCGGCACGATCATGCCGCTTCTCCTCGAGCGGCTCGGCTGCACGGTGACCGCGATCAATCTCGAGACCGACGGGAAATTCCCTCGCGCCCCCGAGCCCGTGGCCGCGAACCTCGGCGAGCTCGAAGCGCTCGTGATCCAGTCGAAGGCCGACGTCGGCTTCGCGACCGATCCCGATGTGGACCGTCTCGCGCTCGTGAGCGATGCCGGGAAGGCGATCGGCGAGGACTGGACCTTGGCTCTCGCCGCGCGCGTGGTGCTCCGCACGCGCAAAGGCCCGCTCGTGGTGAATCTCTCCACGAGCCGCATCATGGACGATGTCGCGAAGGAGGCCGGCGCGAAGGTGATCCGCGCCCCCGTGGGCGAGGTGAACGTCGCCGTGCGCATGCGGAAGGAGAAGGCGGCGATCGGCGGCGAGGGCAACGGCGGCGTGATCCTTACGGAACTGCACCTGGGCCGTGACGCCCCGGTCGCCGTGGCCCTCATCTTGCAAATGCTAGCCGAGACACAGGAGAAGCTCTCGGTCATTGTGTCGCATTATCCGAGTTATGCGATCGTGAAGGACAAGCTCGACCGCCCGAAAGCGCCGCTGGACGCCGTTTACTCGTCCTTGAAGACGGCGTTCGCGGACGCCGAGTCCGACACGCAGGATGGCTTGAGGCTCAGCTGGCCCGACCGCTGGGTGCATATCCGGCCGAGCGGCACCGAGCCGATCGTGAGGGTGATCGCCGAAGCGCCAACGGAGAAAGCAGCGAAGGAGTTGATCGCGAGAAGTCGTGCCCCGCTCGACGCGCTGAAGTAGGTTGGTTGTGATGGAATAGTCCAAGTCCACATCGATTCCCGACTCCCGATTCCCGAACGTTCCCATTCTTAGAGCCAGCCCATGTGTGGCATCGTCGGTTATATCGGCCCCCGCGCCGCTCAGCCGTTCCTGATCGAGGGCCTCAAGCGCCTCGAGTACCGCGGTTACGATTCGGCCGGCGTCGCGATGGTGAACGGCAAAGGCATGCAGATCCGGAAGGCCGCCGGCAAGATCGCGCAGCTCGAGAAGGCGATCGAGAAGGAGCCCATCTCCGGCACCATCGGCATCGCCCACACCCGCTGGGCCACCCACGGCGCGCCGAACTACGTGAACGCGCACCCGCAGATGAGCTGCGACGGCAACATCGCGGTGGTCCACAACGGCATCATCGAGAACGGGATGGCTCTTCGTAAGGCACTCGAAGACCTGGGCCACAAGTTCACCAGCGACACCGACACCGAAGTCCTCTCGCACTTGGTTGAGGAATTCCTCAAGCCCGCCGACGGCCACAAGATCTCTCTCGAAGAAGCCGTGATCGAAGCCCTGCGCAAGGTCGAAGGCACCTACGGCATCGCCGTGCTCGAGCGCGAAAGACCCGAGCAAGATCGTCGCCGCGCGAAAGGGTTCTCCGCTCTTGGTCGGCCTCGGCGACGGCGAGTACTTCGTCGCGTCCGATGTCAGCGCCATCCTCGCGCACACGCGCCAGGTCATCTACCTCAACGACGGCGACCTCGCCGTGCTCGAGCGCCACGGCTACCGCGTGATGGACATGAACGCCGCGCCGCTCAATCGCGCGGTGAGTTCCATCGACTGGGACCTCGACCAGATCGAGCGCGGCGGCTACGCGCACTTCATGCTCAAGGAGATCTTCGAGCAGCCGGCGAGCATCGAGAACACCATGCGCGGCCGCATCCTCGACGACGAGGGCGACGTGAAGCTCGGCGGTCTCAACCTCACCGACGAGCAGCTGCTCGAGTTCGACAACATCATGATCACCGCCTGCGGCACGAGCTGGCACTCGGCGCTCATCGGCGAGTTCATGCTCGAGGAGCTGGCGCGGATCCCGGTGGAGGTCGAGTACGCGTCGCGAGTTCCGCTACCGGAATCCGATCGTCACCGAGCGCACGCTGTGCATCGTGATGTCGCAGTCGGGCGAGACGGCCGACACGCTGGCCGCGATGCGCGAGGCGCAGCAGCGCGGCGCGCGGGCGCTGGGGATCGTGAACGTCGTCGGCTCCACCATCGCGCGCGAGGACGACGGCGGCATCTACCTGCACGCGGGTCCGGAGATCGGCGTCGCGTCAGACCAAGGCCTTCACCTGTCAGGTGACCGCGCTCGCGCTGTTCACGCTGAAGCTCGGCGCGGCTGCGCGGATCTGCCGGCGCTCGACGGACAGCGAGATCGCGAAGGCGATGCACGCGCTGCCCGCGCAGATCCAGGAGATCCTCGACCGGGCGCCGTGATCGAGAAGATCGCCGAGGAATTCAAGACCGTCACGAATTTCCTGTACCTGGGCCGCGGCTACAATTTCCCGGCGGCGCTCGAGGGCGCGCTCAAGCTCAAGGAGATCTCGCTACATCCACGCCGAGGGCTATCCGGCGGCCGAGATGAAGCACGGCCCGATCGCGCTGATCGACGAGAACATGCCGGTGGTGTTCATCGCGCCGCACGACAGCGTGTTCGACAAGGTCGTGTCGAACATCCAGGAGGTGAAGGCGCGCGGCGGCCGCGTGATCGCGATCACGAGCCGCGACGAGCCGGCGCTGGCGGGGAAGCTGGACTACGAGATCCGGATTCCCGAGACCATCGACATGTTCACGCCGATCCTGTCATCGGTGCCCCTGCAGCTCCTGGCGTACTACATCGCCGTGAAGCGCGGGGCGAACGTGGACCAGCCGCGGAATCTGGCGAAGTCGGTGACGGTGGAGTAACCGGCAGACCCAGGGCTTGCGGGCGGGGCGGCAGGCTATATATTCGACTCCATCGAATAAATGGAGCCCGGATGTCCCCCCGTCTCGGCGAACTCGAACAACTCGTCCTACTCGCGCTCTTAAGGCTCGGCGACCGCGCCTACGGCGTCGCCGTCCAGCGTGAGATCGCCGCCCGCGCGAAACGCTCGCTGAGCTTCGCCACGATCTACACCACGCTCAATCGCCTCGAAGAGAAGGGACTCGTCTCCACCCGCCTCGGCGAATCCACGGCCGAGCGCGGCGGACGCCGCAAGACCTACTACTCACTCAGCACCACCGGCCGCGAAGCGGTGAAGGCCAGCCTCAAGGCGCTCCGCACGATGTCCGCCGGACTCGGCGCCGCGCTCGAGCTCCCATGAGCGCCCCGCGTCCCCCCGAGCGCGCGGTGCGGCTCCTCGCCTGGGCGCTCTCCGACGACCTCCGCGAACCGGTCCTCGGCGACCTCGAGGAATCGTTCCACGAACACGCGCAATTCACCCAGAACGTCCACAGCGCCAACCGCTGGTACTGGCGCGAAACCATGGTGGCGATGATGAAACTCGGATTCCGCGGCCGCAGGCAACAGTCGCCGGCCGACAGTCGACGTCCGTTGTTGGAGTCGCTGGGCAGTGACATCCAGTTCGCCGTCCGGCTCCTCGCTCGCCGCCCCGGCTTCACCACGCTCGCCGCGATCACGCTGGCGATCGGCATCGGCGCCACGACTGCGATCTTCTCCGCGATCGAACCGATCCTCATCGCGCCGCTCCCCTATCCGCACCCCGAGCGCATCGTCACCGTCTGGGAAGGCACCGATCCGGCGACGAAGGACAACGTCGGCTGGCTCACCTTCGACGACATCGCGCAGCAGAACCATTCCTTCGACGCGATCGCCGTCTACAAGACATACAGCGCGACGCTCACCGGACGCGGCGAGCCGGAACAATTCGCCGGCCAGCGCGTGAGTCACGACTACTTCAAAGTGCTCGGCGTGCGCCCCGCGCTCGGCCGCGACTTCCTCCCCGAGGAGGACGTGCCCGACGGTCCGCGCGTCGCGATCCTCAGTGACGCGCTCTGGCGCCAGCGCTTCGGCGGCGAGACGTCGATCATCGGACAGCAGGTGTCGTTCAACGGCTACCAGTACACGGTGATCGGCGTGATGCCGGCGGGCTTCGAGAATATCACCCGCCCCAGCGCGAAGCTCTGGGCGCCCATGCAGTACGGGCCCGCACTCCCGTGGGCATGCCGCACCTGTCATCACCTGAACGCGGTCGCGCGCATCAAGGCCGGCGTGAGCGAGCGCCAGGCATTCGCCGACGTGAACGCCATCTCCGCCGGCATGGTGCGCGATCATCCCAAGGAATACGCGAAGGCGGGCATGCTCCTCATCCCGCTGCACGAGCTGATGTCCGGCGGCGTGCGGCCCATCCTGCTCGCGGTGATGGGCGCGGTGGCGCTCGTGCTGCTGATCGCGTGCGCCAACGTGATGAACCTCCTGCTCGGGCAAGGCGTGCAGCGGAAGGGAGAGTTCGCCATGCGCACCGCGCTCGGCGCAAGCCGGTGGCGCGTGGTGCGGCAGCTGCTCACGGAGAGCGTGACGCTCGCGTTGGTCGGTGGCGTGTTGGGGGTGGTGGTGGCGGAGCTTGGAGTGAAGGCGCTGGTCGCGCTGAGCCCGGCGGGGCTGCCGCGATTGGAGCGGATCGAGGTGAGCGGCAGCACGCTCCTGTTCGCGTTCGCGCTCACGACCGCCGTGGGCGTCGCGTTCGGGCTCGTGCCGGCGCTGCACGCATCGCGCGCCGATCTGCACAGCGGCATCAAGGAAGGGACGCGCCGAGCGGGCGGCGCCTCGCATCGTGTGCGCGGCTCGCTGGTGGTGAGCGAGGTGGCGCTGGCGCTCATGCTGCTGGTGGGCGCGGGGCTGCTGCTGCAGAGCGTGACGCGGTTGCTGCGGGTGCCGCCCGGCTTCGATCCGAGCAACATGCTCACGATGCAGGTGCAGACCGTCGGCACCCGGTACGAAAACGACACCGTGACCCACGCCTTCTACGACCGCGCGCTGGCGGCGGTGCGTGCGCTGCCGGGCGTTGAAGCGGCGGCGTACACCACGCAGCTGCCGCTGAGCGGCGACTTCGACAAGTACGGCGTGCATCTGGAGGCGCATCCGCGCGCGAACCCCGAGGAGGACCCGAGCGCGCACCGGTATTCGGTGAGCGATGGCTACTTCGAGACGATGAAGATGCCGATACTGCGCGGGACGCGGCTTCGATCCGCATGCGTCGATGCAGACGCCAATGGAAGTCATCGTCAACGACGAGTTCGCGAAGAAGTCATGGCCCAACGAGGAGGCGCTGGGCCAGCGCCTTCGCGTGGGCAGCGCGACCGAGGGGCCGTGGCGCACCGTGGTGGGGATCGTGGGCGCGGTGCGGCAGGTTTCGCTGGCGGCGGACGAGCCGGACGCGTTCTATGTGCCGGAGAGTCAGTGGCTGTTCGCCGATGGGAATCAGTCGTTGGTCGTACGCGTTTCGAACGGCCATGACGCGGCAGGAATGGCGGGGGCCGTGCGGGCGGCCATCTGGAGCGTGGACAAGGACCAGCCGATCATGCGCGTCTCGACGATGGAGAAGCTGATCGAGACGAGTGCGGCGGAGAGGCGGTTCGCGCTCGTGCTGTTCGAGGCGTTCGCGGCGGTCGCGCTTATTCTCGCGGCGGCGGGGATCTATGGCGTATTGGCCGGCGTGGTCACCGAGCGACTGCGCGAGATCGGCGTGCGCGCCGCGCTCGGCGCGTCGCGCGGGGATCTCGTGCGGATGATCCTGCGGCAGGGGATGGGGCTCACGATGGCCGGCGTGATCGCGGGCATCGCGCTTACGCTGGCGTTCGTGCGCGTGATTTCGGGGATGCTGTTCGGCATCTCGCAGAGCGACCCAGGGACCTACGTGGCGGTGACGATGGTGCTGGGCGGTGTCGCGGTGCTGGCGTGTCTCATTCCCGCGTGGCGCGCTGCGCGCGTCGATCCGGCGATGACGCTGCGGTCGGAATAACGCTCGCCGCTAGTTCCACAGCGCCGCGTTCGCGGGCACGCTGGAGCACGGGATGCGAATGAGCCAGACCTGCCACGCACTAGGAGGTGTGCTCCAGCTCCCATCGGGGAGTCGATAACCATAGTCGTGCTCTAGCGTGCTGATGCCGCGCAGATCGCTGCCGACGCGATGCAGTCGCCAGTTCGCCCCGGGTATCCAAGGCTCGTGAAGCAATACGCTGTCGGGCGAGGGAGACCACCACCACGCACCTCCGGCGATCGCCGAGTCGGCCCGTGTGAACATGATCCGCACGTTCACGCCGTTCGGATATCCTCCGCGGTCGATCTCGCGTGCGGTCAGCGAGTCGAGCACTACCCATGCGGCGCCTGAATTCGCCGAGTCGGGCCGCGATGTGGTATCGACCTGCGGCGACGGGGGGCCGGCGATCCCTCTCCCGGTGTAGCAGCCTGCTCGACCGAACCCGGGGCTAGGATAGAGCGGCAATGGCGTTGCCGGATGGCAGGCGACGAGGATGGCGAGCGAGCATCGGAGGAGGACGCGACGGGCGGCAGTCATGCTCAAGGACGCGCGACGCCGCGCGTCCTGCACATTCCTACTTCTTCTTAGGTGTCGGCGTCTTCGCCGCCTTCTGCTCCTGCGATGTCCGCTTCTTCTGCTTGAACCGCTCGTACGCCTCTTTGCGCTCGTCAATGCGCTTCAGGTGGTTCTTGAGATCGCGGGCCTCACGCCAGTGGTCGAGCACCACGACCAGCACGATCACGACGATGACGCCCACCGCGATCGCGCCCCACGTGCTCGGCGACACGTCACCCATTCGCCGGCACCGGTGCGGGCTGCGACAGGCCGCGCGCGAAGAGCCACCGGCCATCGGCCTGGCGGCGCATCACGAGCACGACGCGCTGGCGGGCGGTGCGTGGCTTCACCGCCGGCGCGCGGGGTCACGGTCTGAACGTCCCATCCGAAATCCACGGCGAGATCTCCGTCTACGAGTAGTTCGAGGCGTTCGAACGACGAGGAAATATCGTACGCGGCAAGCGCCTGCGCGAGCGCCGGACGCAAGGAATCCGGGACCGTCAAGGCTGCGTCATCGCCCGCTGGATCTCCCACGTGCCCATGCTGTCGCGCACCCACTCGATCACGTAGCGGCCGCTGGGGCGCAGGATCTTCCCGTCGGGCAGGGTCACCTTCTGATAGTACGTGCCCCAGAGCACCGCGTGATCGCCGGATACGAGCGCCGAGGTGACGGGCATCGCCTCGGAATCCACGGTCACCTTGCCGAACGACAGAAGGAACGCGCGCATGGCCGCGGGTCCACGTATGGGGTCGCGGCCGTTGGGCAGCAGCTCGCCGGTGGGCGCGAACATCGACGACACGGAGTCGGCATTCGGGGGCGAGCCGTTGAGCATCGACGCGTAGCGCGCCATCGCGGCGCGCGCGCCGGCCTCGGCGCCCTTGTCGTTGGGGATGGCCGAGGGTTCCACGCGGCAGGCGACCGATAGAAGGCAGACGGCAGGGAACAGTCGCACGAAAGACCAGCCTCTTGGAAGTTGAACGGCCAAGAAGTTGGCGCGTGGTGCGCGCCGCGCGCTAGGTGGGCGTGCGGGGGGTGGTGGAGCGCAGGCTGACCGGCTCGGCCTTGGGCTTGCCCGCGGATTCCGCGAGCATGCGCGCGGAGTAGCGCTGCGCCTCGCCGATGCGCTCGACCTCGAGCGACATCGCCTCGAGGGCCCGCTCGGTGCGCGCGATGAGCTCGGAGGCGCTGCCAGATCGCGCGGCCTCCTCGAGGGCGGCGCGGCGGCCGCGCTCCTTGCCAATGAAGTATGCGCCGGCGAGCCCCGCACCCACGACGCCCACGGCGAAGAGCACGCTCACGAGCCCGATGATCAAGCTGACCATGTATTCGCTCATGGGGAGTCCAAGAGAGAGACGTGATGCCCTACGGCCGGCGCCGCGCGTTGGTGTCGCTCAACTCTTGCCGAGTTTCGCGGCGATGCGCTCCACGGTGTTCATGTTGCGCCACGTGATGAGGGTGCCGAGGTGCTTTTCCATTGGCACGCGGAAGAGGGGCGAGGCGCTCTGGCCGAGCTTGGCGAGCCAGAAGATCTCGCGTCCGCGCGCGTGCAGGTCGTCGGTATCCGTGGCGAGGGAGAGGAACGTCTTCGTGGCCTCCTGGGACAGCGGTGCCGCAATGAAGCCCACGAGGAGCACTTTGGCCGCCTTGTGCTTGGCCGGGCTGAATGGGCGATAGCCTGCGAGCGCGGCGATCTCGGCGTCGGTGCGCACGTAGATCGCGACGGGATAGCCGAGCGCTTTGTGGAGGCCCTCGTGGATCCTCTTTTCGAGCGCGGCGGCGTTCCTCGACGTGGAGCTGAAGATCACGTTGCCGCTGGCGATCACCGTCTCGACGTCGGACATGCCGAGCTTCTCGAAGTGCACGCGCAGCTGGTCCATCTTGACGACGCGGCCGCTGATGTTCACGCCGCGGAGGAAGGCGGAGTAGGTGGGCACGGTGCGGTCAGCGCGCGGTGGAGGTGTCGCCGGGTTTGGCGGCGCGCGCGTTCGCCGCGTCGGATTCGCCGGGCGGGATCGTGAGGTAGGTCCAGTCGTTGCCCTTGAGCATGTGCGCGCGGTCGATCACCTGGCCCGAGTGAATGCTGATGTGCCCGAGGGCGCGAAGCAGCGCTTCCTCGACCGTGAGCGGTTGATGGCGGATGACGACTTTCACGTCGCGCTGGGAATCCGAGAGCGTCGCGAGCGTGGCGAAGAGGGCGGACCAGCCTTGCTCCCACTTCACGTTCAGCTCGGCGCGCGTGATCGTGCGCTTCGTGAATTCGCTCTCGCGGTCGCGCCAGGGTTTCTCGCCGTCGGTGGTGAGGAAGTCGGTGAAGCGGCTGTGAAGATTGCCGGCCATGTGCCAGCAGATCGTGGCGATCGAGTTGCCGACGGTGGCGCGGTGGTTGAGCTGCGCGTCATCGATCTGGTCGAGGGCTTTCTCGACCATGGTCTTCAGGCGGTGGAACTCGATGGCGGCGGCCTTGATGAGGTCGGGCATGGGTCAGTTTGTTGGCTTGTTGGGGATGCGGGCGCCGCGCGAAGGGAATCGCACCAAATCCGAGTCAACGCGCTCGCTCGCCACACGGAGAGCGGCGCCAAGCGGGAACCAAACTAACGAGTTGATCGACAGGAACAGGCCGGTGTGCGCCAGGTTGAGCGGGCTCAGCCCGTAGTGCGACAGCGGCCAGGCCGGTTCGGGCGCGGCTTGGGCGACGAGCCCGCAGATGATCGCGGCGAGCAGAAAGGCGACCCACACTCTGGCGAACCGGAGGGGCTCCGCCTTGCACCAGAGAAACAGCGGAAGGAGCATGCCAAATGCTCCGAGCAGCATCACGTTCGCGGCGATCTGGGGCGGATCCCAGTACTGAGAGTATCCGTCGGAATGCGCTGGCAGCATATACCAGGCCGTGCGGCCGGCGGCAAAGAGCACGAAGAAACAGAGCTCGTACACGATGCGCCGATTCCGCCGGGCGTGCGGCGGGGCCGCCGGGACGACGTTCGCGGTCTCGATCATGCGGAATCATGCGCCAAGTAACGGGCGGCCACAACTCGCCGGCAACCATCCCGGTGGTGCCGGTGTCTACCTGCCATACGCTCCTATTGACAGTCTATATGGGTCGGGGTATCGTCCCATATAGACGTTCTATATGAGGAACCCATGGCGCCCGCGAATACCAAGCTTCTTCAAGGCACGCTCGACCTGCTCATCCTCCGCACGCTCGTGCTCGGCGAGATGCACGGGCTCGGCGTCGCGAACCGCATCGGGCAGATCACCAAGGGCGCCTTCCACGTGAAGCCCGGTTCGCTCTTTCCGGCGCTCCACCGCATGGAGGAGGCCGGGTGGCTCGCGGCGCGTTGGGGGGAATCGGAGAACAACCGGCGTGCGAAATACTACCGGCTCACGAAGGCCGGACAGCGGCAGCTCCGCGAGGAGACCCAGGACTGGGGACGCATCTCGCTGGCCATCGCCGCCGCGCTGCGCACCACCTGAGGAACGACCGATGCCGCTGAACTCGACGCTCTCCGCCTTCTGGCGGAATCTCTTCCACCGCGACGCCGCCGAACGTGAGCTGGACGATGAGCTGCGCTCGTACGTGGACCTGCTCACCGCGGAGAAAGTTCGCGCGGGCGCCACGCCCGAAGCGGCGCGGCGGGAAGCGATGCTCGAGGTGGGTGGCCTGGAGAACGTGAAGGAGAACGTGCGCGAGATCCGCGCCGGAGAATTCGTGGAATCGGTGCTCCGCGACCTGCGTTACGCGCTGCGTTCGTTGGCCCGCACGCCATCGTTCACGCTCGCCGCGATCATCACGCTCGCGCTGGGGATCGGCGCGAGCACGGCGGTGTTCAGCGTCGTCAACGCGGTGCTGCTGCGCCCGCTCGCGTACAAGGAGCCGGACCGGCTCGTGGCGCTCTTCCACGGCGAAGAGAACGCCGTCGCGCCCGCGAACTACCTGGACTGGAAGGCGCAAAATCACGTGTTCTCGGACATGGGCGCCGCGGAATACTGGACGCCGAACCTCACCGACGTGGATCAGCCGGAGAAAGTCTGGGCGCTGCACATGACGCCCAGCATGTTCCCGCTGCTCGGTGTCGCGCCCCTGCACGGACGCGTGCTCTCGCCCGATGCCGGCGCGCCGGGACGCGACCACGAGGTGCTGGTGAGCTACGGATTCTGGCAGCGGCGCCTCGGCGGCCGCGCCGACGCCGTGGGCAAGACGCTCACGCTGGATGGCGCCCAGTACACGATCGTCGGCGTCATGCCGCAGAGCTTCCGCTTCGCGCCCTTCTGGGCGATCCACACGGAGATCTGGGTGCCGATGGACCTCACCGGGGACGTGTCGAACCGCACGCGCCAGTCGATGCGCATCTTCGGGCGCCTGCGCGACGGCGCGACGCTCGCGCAAGCGCAGGCCGAGATGACGGCGATCACCGCGCGACTCGAGCAGCAATATCCCGGCACCAACCGCAACGTGAACGTGCGGTCGCTGAACGAGGTGGTGGTGGGCAACGTGCGCCCGACGCTGCTCGTGCTGCTCGGCGCCGTGGGCTTCGTGCTGCTCATCGCCTGCGCGAACGTGGCGCACATGCTGCTGGCGCGCGCGACGGCGCGCTATCGCGAGATGGCCGTGCGGAGCGCGCTCGGCGCGGGGCGCGGGCGGCTGCTGCGGCAGCTGCTCACGGAGAGCACCGTGCTGGCGCTCGCCGGTGGCGCGGCCGGCATCGGCGTGGCGGCGATGGGGCTCAAGGTGCTGATCGTGCAGAGTCCGGAGCGGCTCCCGAAGCTCGAGACGATCGCACTCGACGGCCGAGTGCTCCTGTTCGCACTGTGCGTCTCGCTGTTCACGAGCGTCCTCTTCGGTCTCGTGCCGGCAATGCAGAGCGGGATGCGCGACCTGAACGATGCGCTGCGCGACGGGTCGCGCGGCTCGAGCGCGGGGATCCATCGCACGCAGCTGCGGAGCGCGCTCGTCGCGAGCGAATTCGCGCTCGCGCTGATGCTGCTCGTGGGCGCCGGCCTCATGATCAGGAGCTTCCGCGCGCTGCAGCACGTGAACCCGGGGTGGGATCCGCGCGGCGTCGCGACGATGGTGGTGTCGGTGGCGGGCAGCAAGGAAGAGGATCCCGCGCGCCGCAGCGGATTCTACCAGCAGATCGCCGAGCGCGTGGCGGCGATGCCGGGCGTGCGATCCGTGAGCGCGATCAATCACCTGCCGATCGCCGGCGACATGTGGGGCTTGCCGTACCGCGCCGAGGGGAAGCCCATCCCGAAGCCGGGCGAATATCTCCATGCGACGTATCGCGTCGTGCTGCCGGCCTATTTCAAGACGATGTCGCTGGCAGTGGTGCAGGGGCGCGACTTCGACGCGAACGATCGCGTCGGGTCGCCCGAGGCGATCATCGTGAACGAGGAGCTCGCTCGCATCAATTGGCCGGGCGAGGATCCGATCGGCAAGCGCATGACGATCGTCACCGGCGACGAAGCGCCCGTGTGGAAGACCGTGGTGGGCGTCGTGAGGAATGCCGTGCGCGAAGATTGGACGGCGCCCTCCGAATCGGAGATGTACATCCCGTATCTGCAATCGCCGCTCTTCACGAGCGGCAAGGCATCGTGGATCGAGTATCTCACCTTCGTCGCGCGCACGGACGGCGACCCGGCGGCGCTCACGCGCCAGATGCGGCGCGCGGTATCGGAGATCGACCCGAACGTCCCGGTATCGGAAGTGCAGACGATGGATGATGTGGTGAGCCACGCGAATGCGAGCGCGCGGTTCAATCTCCTGCTGCTGACGACTTTCGCCGGCGTGGCGCTCGCGCTCGCGGCGATCGGGATCTACAGCGTGATCAGCTATGGCGTCACGCGGCGCACGCACGAGATCGGCATCCGCATGGCGCTCGGCGCCGGGCGGGGCGAGCTGCGCGCGATGATCGTGCGACAGGGGCTCGGCGTCGCGCTGGCGGGCGCCGGCGCGGGATTGCTCGGCGCGCTCGCGCTCACCGGCGCGATCCGTTCGATGTTGTACGGCGTGGGGGCGACCGATCCGCTCACGTTCGTGTCCGTGAGCGCGGTGCTGATATTCGTGGCGCTGTGCGCGAGCTACCTGCCGGCGCGCCGCGCGACCCGCATCGATCCGCTCACCGCGCTGCGGAGCGAGTAGCGGGTCGCGGGCGCCGGGCTCGCGATATCTATTCCAGCTCGATCCCGATGCCGCCGGTCCAGCCGGCCACGAGGTTGTAGATCAGCGCGGTGATCGCGCCGAAGATCACGCCGATCACGCCGTAGACGATCGGCGCGATGACCACCATAGCGATCCCGCCGCCCATCATGCCGCTGCCGGCGCTGCCGCCCATGTTGCCCATCATCCCCCTGAACGCGCCCATGAAGAGCCACATGCAGAGCGCAATGATGATGCCCAGCAAGAAGTACAGCGCTCCCAACGTCGTGGCCATCTGCATCACATCGAACCGCCGGATCCGCTGCTGCATCTGGGACCTCCTCGAGGTGGGGACCACGGACCTAACAGTGGCACTGATTGGCGGAACGCGAAAGAGCAGACTTAGACGTTAGACTTAGAGCAGCTAGGACTGCTTACTCCTCGCTTGCGTCCGCTCCTAGCTGGAGGGGGCGATGTACGAAACCGAAGCACAGCGGCCGCAAGGACGAAACCAATTGCGGCGCCGATCGCGCTCTGCCATTCGCCGAGTTGCGCGTGAGGCGCGAGGTCGCCGATCGTGCCGCCGAGGATGGTGCCGAGGGTGAGGCCGGGGATGGCGAGGCCGAGGGGGACACGGCGCAGGAATACGTACGATCCGAGCGGGGCCACGACGCCGCCCATCACGGCGCCGCGCGCGGCGCCCCAGGCGATGACGTGCCAGCCGAACGTGTGCATCACGATCGCCACGCCCGCCGAGAAAGCGATGGCGCCCACGATCGCGCCGAAGATGCCGCTCGCGACCATGAGGCCGCCGCCGACGAGGGCAATGCGACCGGCGCGGCCGAGCGGGGCGCCGGTGACGATGGGATCGTTGCTCATGCGGGGCGGAGGCGGTGGCGGGTCATGGCGGCGGCGAGCAGCAACATGCTGACTACAAGATAGCCGATCCGCACGCCATTGGTCGCCGCGCCGCTCCAGCCGGCGAAGTCGAATCCGGGCGCGCCGCGCGCGCTGTTCGCGAGATAGAGGAAGAGCAGGAACAATCCGGCGAAGGCCTTGCCGCTGCCCGTCAGGATGCCCAGCGCGATCGCGAGCGACGCCGTGAAGATCGCACCGATGAACAGCGAGACGGCCGACGCGGGCTGCGTGAACGCCAGGCGCGCGAGCGGTACGAGCACGAAGGTGACCGCCGTGAGCGACGCGGCGATCCATTTCGCGGCCACGTAGTCCTGCTTCACCTTCGGCATGCTATAGAGAAGCGCCGTCATGCCGGCCGCGGCGTCGCGCGTCGCGATGTCGGCGATCGCGATGAGGATGCCGAGGAACATGAGCGGCAGCGTCCTGTCGAGCAGCGTTTGTTGCGACGCGGTGAGCGCCATGATCGACAGCACGAGGAACAGCGCGAGCGCCACGGGCGACAGCATGAACGTGAGCGCGAGCTCGCTGCGCGCGATGCGCGCGAGGCCGGGCTTCGCACCGGCGCGCGGCTTGAGTACACCGAGCACGATGCGCGTGAGCGGCTTGAGCAGGCGGTTGAGCTGCGCGAACAGGTTCGTCTTCGAATGCTGCACCTCGGACTTCATCTTCGACGGATCGAAGCGCGCGAAGAACAGCCACGCGACGCCGATCACCGGCAGCGAGAGCAGCGCCGTCACGGCGCGCTCGAACGCCACTGTGGCGCTCCACTGGATGCCGGGGAACGTCCACGGCGCCTGCGTCGGATCGAAGGGCGATCCGCCGATCTCGAGCGAGCGGCCCGGCGTGTCGCCGCCGGCCTGCGTGATGATGAAATTCATGCCGAGCACGTCCACGTAATGATCCCACACAGGCCCGTGCGCGCCCTGCGATGCACTGATCGCAGCCGTGGCGAGCATGAAGACCCAGACGAAGAAATAGAGCACGTCGCCCACGCGCCCCGAGAGCGGACGGATGCTCTCGAAGAGCAGCGCGATCGCCGACACGACGAACACCATGGGACCGCAGATCGCCAGATAGCTCGCGATGTAGGTGAACGGCTGCAGCGGCCCCTCGGCGCGCATGAGGTGCATGGCCATCACGTTCACCAGGCAGCCGAGCACCACGAGACCCAGGAAGGCCGCGTTGCCCAGGAACTTGCCGAAGAGATACTCGGCGTTCGTCACCGGCATCGCGGCGATCACGTAGCCGGTGCGCGTGAGCGCATCGCGGCGAATGGTGTTGCTCACGAGGTAGAAGCCGAGCATCCCCAGCATGATCGAGATGAACCCGCCGGTGGCGAGCGCGATCGTGGCGGAGGTGAGGAGCGCGCGATGCCCCTGCACCTGCATGAGCGTGCGCCCCGATGCCACCGGCGGCACCACGACGTAGGCGAAGAAACAAAGCAGCAGGAAGACCGCGATGGACGAAGGCCGCCGGATGCGGATCATCACGTCGGCCTTCACCACCGCGCGCACCCGGGCGAGCTGCATCAGGCGGCCGCGGCGGGTTCGGGGTTCATCGCGAAGAGGAACGCATCCTCGAGATCCGGCTCCGCGGGCTGCGCGTCGGGCCAGGGGCGCGCGCGCTGCACGACGCGCACGTGCACGCCGTCGGGTTTCCGCACGGCGTGCGACACGCGGAACTTCGCGCGCTCGGTGGCGAAACGCTCGGAACTCAGCACCGCCTGCCAGACGCTGCCGGCGGCGCTCTGCAGCATCGTCTCCGGCGTCGCGTGGCTCACGAGCTTGCCTTGCTTCATGACGGCGATGCTCGTGGCGATCGACTCGATGTCGGTGACGATGTGCGTCGAGAGGATCACGAGTTTCCCGAAGCCGATGTCCGAGAGGATGTTCCGGAAGCGCACGCGCTCCTCGGGATCGAGGCCGGCGGTGGGTTCATCGACGATCACGACGTCGGGATCGTTCACGAGCGCCTGCGCGATGCCGAGGCGCTGCTTCATGCCGCCGGAGAAGGCGCCGGCACTGCGGTTGGCCACGGTGTGGAGGTTCACGAGCTCGAGCAGTTCCATCACGCGCGTCTTGCTCGTGACGCCCTTGAGCGAGGCGAAGTAGGTGAGGAATTCGAGCGCGGTGAGGTTGTCGTAGACGCCGAAGTCCTGCGGGAGGTAGCCGAGCTTCACGCGCAGCGCGTCGGGGTCCTTGGCGAGATCGGTGCCGTTCCAGGTGATGCGACCGGAGGTGGGACTGCGTGATGGTCGCGATCATCTGCATGAGGGTGGTCTTCCCGGCGCCATTGGGGCCGAGGAGGCCGAGGACGCCACTCTCGAGCGAGAGCGAGAGATCGTCGACGGCCGTGACGCCGCCACGGAATTTCTTGGTGACGCCTTCAATAGCGAGCATTGGTTCCATGCGAATGGGATGCCATCGGAACGGAATGAGATCGCGATTGTTTCAGCTGGACTGCGAGAGTAGCACCCCGAACGCCGTCATTGGTCACCCGAACTCCGTACTTGGCAATTGAGGCGTGGTACCAACTACCGGCGGGTTATAGGATGCCAAGTACGCACCAGCCGGTACCACGCCTCAATTGCCAAGTACGGAGTTCGGGGGACCAAATACGGATGTCGGGGTGCGACCCACGCCTTCAGGTGCCGGGCTGGCGGAACACCACCAGCCGATGTCTGCGTGCTACTTGGCGGCGCTGGGGATCAGCACCGCGTCGATCACGTGGATCACGCCGTTGGAGGCTGGCATGTCGGCGATCGTCACCTGTGCATTGTTCACGAAGACCTTGCCGTCCTTGAGCACGATTTCGAGCGTTTGGCCGTTGACCGTGGCGGGCTTCGCGCCGCCCATCTGCACGATCTGCGCCGAGGTCACCTTGCCGGCGAGCACGTGGTAGGTGAGGATCGCCGAGAGCGCCTGCTTGTTGGCGAGCAGCGACTCGAGCGTTCCGGCGGGGAGCTTCGCGAACGCCGCGTCGGTCGGCGCGAAGACCGTGAACGGGCCGGGGGCGGAGAGCGTCTCCACGAGTCCGGCCGCCTGCACGGCGGTCACGAGCGTCTTGAAGTTGCCGTTCGCGACGAGGACCTGCACGATGTTGCCGGGCTGCTTTGCGTTGGACATTTGCGCGGTGCTCACGGAGGGGAGTGAGAGGATGAGGGCCAGCGTGGTGGCGGCGGCCCACTTCGAATGCGTCGTCATGATTCGGTGCTCCTGGATTGGAAAGAGTGAGTTGGTGCTTCGCGGGCGGAGGCTACGCGCGCGCGCTTTCGTGCCAGCGGTGCTGGATCGCCTTCCACTGCAGGGCCTGGTAGATCGCGGCGACGCCGACCAGCGCGTAGACGATGCGGCTCAGCGTGGACATGTTGCCGAAGATCGCGGCGACGAGGTCGAAGTTGAGCACGCCGACCAGGCCCCAGTTGAGGCCGCCGACGACGAGGAGCACGGCGGCGACTACGTCGAGGTTCTTCACGTTGAGAGTCTCCTTTGACGGTTTGGTTGCGACACGCGGTCGCCGGTTCCGGCGGGCGTTGTCCAGTTGACGTCCAGGTATTGTAGATGGATGGGCGGATATTGTCAATGGATTGTCTAAGTATATGATTGACAATAGCTGGACAGAGGTGAATCATTCCGACGATGAAGGCAAAGCCGCCCGAAGCCGACCAGCGACACCCGATCGCCGTCGCCGCCGAACGCACGCAGCTCTCGCAGGATGTCCTGCGCGTGTGGGAGCGCCGCTACCGCGCGGTGGAGCCGGCGCGCGGCCCCGGCGGGCAGCGCCTCTACTCCGACGCCGACATCGCCCGCCTCCGCTTGTTGCACGCGGTGACGAGCGCCGGCCGGAACATCAGCCGGGTCGCCGGCCTCACGACGCCGGCGCTCGTGAAGCTCAGCGAAGAGGACGCGCGCGCGCGCGTCGAGCGATCCGCCGGCGCGCCGCCGGCCGAGGATCTCATCGCGCCGGCGATGGAGCTCACCCGCGCGCTCGATGGCGCTGGGCTCGAGAGCGAATTGCGCCGCGCCGCCTGGGTCCATGGCTCCACGGTCTTCCTCGATGCCATCGCCACGCCGCTCCTCCGCCGCATCGGCGACGAGTGGCACGCCGGCCGCCTGACGTTCGCGCAGGAACATCTCCGTGTCGGCGACGCTGCCTTCCGTCGTCGCGGACGTCGCGCGCTCCGTGGGGCGCGGCGCGGACGGCCCGCTCCTCGTCATGGCGACTCCGCTGGGCGAGCGCCACGCGCTCGGCGCGCTCATCGCCTCAGCCGCGGCCGCTGCCGAAGGGTGGCGCGTCACGTTTCTCGGGCCCGATCTCCCCGCGGCGGACGTCGCGCACGCGGCGGCGACGACTGGCGCTCGGGCGGTGGGCTTGAGCGTGATCTATGTGATGGACCGCGCACGCACGATCGCGGAGATCAGCGCGCTGCGGCGGGAGCTTCCGGCGGATGTGCCGCTGCTCGCCGGGGGCGCCGGGTCCGTGTTACTCACGCGCGAGCTGACGGCCGCCGGCGCGCGGGTGCTCGCCGGCCTCGGCGACTTGCGATCGACGCTTCGGGGTCTCAAGCGCGCCGCCGACGGCTGAGCGGCCGGTCAGAGCCCCAGCCGTCGCCGCTTCACTTGGGCTTCGTCGTCTTCCGCGGGGGGAACCCCGGGATCCACTCGCCGGCGGCGGAATGCGCGATGAGGCCTTCGAGCCGCCGCTCGCGCGTGTCGGGGCGTTTCGCGCTCATCACGCGGAATGCCATGAGCCGCCGGTACCACGGCGGCTGTGCCTGGAAATACTTCCAAGCGGCGCGGTTGGCCTTGAAGCGTTTGAGGAATGCCGGCGACAGTTCGAGCGCGGCGCGCTCGAAGGCGTAGATGCCGGTCCGGTCGTCGGTGCGTTTCGCATACGCGGCGTGTCCCGGAGGCGCGACGCGGCCGGCGGCGATGAGCGACTCGATCTTCTCGACGTTCACCCGGCTCCAGATGCTGCGCGGTTTCCGCGGCGTGAAGCGCTGGGTGAAGCTGATCTCGTCGTGGCTGCGCTTCACGCCGTCGATCCAGCCGAAGCAGAGCGCCTCATCGACCGCCTCGACGTACGTGAGCCCGCGATGCGAGTGCGCGGTCTTGTAGAGGCGGATGATCAGTTCGCCGTGCGACGCGTGATGCCGCTCGAGCCACGCGCGGAAGTCCTTCGCGCTGCGGAACGCGCGCGGCGCGGGCGAGGGCATCGCCTAGTGCGCGTGCTGGAGCGCCGAGTCGGCCACGCTGTCCGAGTCGGCCGCGTTGGGCGCGCCGCACTCGAAGGTGGCGAAGATCTCCTCGAAGCCCGGGCTCGCGAGCGCCTTCTCGTTATCGGCGGTCTGCGCGGTGAGGAAGCAGACCCCCGCCGGACCGGTCATGCGGCCGTACGTGCGCGTGTGCGGCACGTCGACGTTGAGCAGCGTGAGCGTGAAGTGCTCGACGAGGACATCGAAGCCGTCGATGTGCTGGACATTGCCGAAGGACGACGCACCCATCTTCCCGATGGGCGTCGCGCCGCGCGTCAGTGCCCCGAACGAGTCCGCATATGCGCGGAGATTCAGCGCGCGCTCCGGCGATTTCACGTCGACGATCACGAGGGCCGCGCGCGTCGAGTTGATGATCAGCGAGTGCGTGGTCCGCCCGTGCACCCGTGGGTGCGCGGTCCAGCCGTCGGGATAATCGAAGGCGATCCCGCCTTCGCGATAGTGCTGCGACGGAGCGGGCTTGTCATCCGAGGACGAGCACGCGGCGGCCAGCGCGAGCGCGGCCGCGCAGCAGGCGGGGCGAAGCATGCATGACGGTGCGGCGCGGGCGCGGGGGGCGCAAGCGGGCCCCCCGGCCGCGGTCAAAAGCGCAGCATCAGATCGAGCGACGCGGTCGTCTGGTCGGCCTTGGTGCCGTTGTCGTACGGCGTGAGCGACGACGAGAACGCCTTATCATAGCGCACCTCGCCGCGCACGAAAGCGAGCGACCAAAGCCAATGCTCCCAGCCGGCGGTGACGGTGCCGTACGGGGTCGCGAAGCCCGTGCGCTGGCCCTGCACGTCGTTCAGATAGTCGAGGCGCATGGTGAGATAGTCCTTGGGCGAGACGAGCACCTGGAAGTAGTTCGCCGCCGCGACCGCCTCCGAGCGCCCCGGGATGATCGGGCCGCATCCGCCGCCGCCGCCGTAATCCTCGACGGGGCCGTCGTTGCATGAGCCGCCCTTGGCCGCGTCGAACTGCCACAGATAGTAGACCTCGGTCTGCATGTGGAGCTTGGCGTTGAACTTGTGCCCCCACGTCGCGACGATCTGCTGCAAGTTGTCATGCCCGTTCTTGAACTCACCGTTGCCGATGGCGTTCACGCCGCCCCAGAGCCCGTCGTTCCCGCTGAGCGACACCCAGCGCACCATCGCCTGGCCGTTCAGCTGCGCCGAGTTCTGCCATGGCGCCATGTCGCTCCCGGCGTCGATGCCCAAAGTGAGCGCCCACTGCTGATTCAGACGCACGATCGCTTCCGCCCCGGTGAACGTGACGGGGTCCACCGTGATCGTGAGCGGATGCGTCAGGAGATAGTTGTCGGGGGCGAAGGGATCGTCAATGTCCGCCGGCGACGTGAAGCGGCCGACTTTGAATTCCGTGCCCTGCGCGATGTGCGGCAGATAGAGCAGCACGTAGAGCTCGGTGGGGTCGTAGCCGTAGAGGTTGTTCTTGCCGAGCAGCTGGTCGCTGAACCAGCCCTTGGCGGTCGTGTAGCGGTAGTCGATGCCGTACAGGCTCGTGAAGCGGAAACCCCAGTCGGCGTGATCGGTCTGCGCGGTGTTCGGCGCACGGTCGATGCGCAGGACCAGCTGGTCGAGCTCGAACGCGTTGGGGACGATCGTGGGCGAGAGCGGCGCGTTCGAATTCTTGGAGGAGCTCACGTTCCCCGTAAGGTCCACCCAGCCGTAGATCTTGATGCGGCTGGCCGCGAGCGAATTGCCGAACACCGCCTTCTGCAGCGGATAGTCCGGCGTGGCATCGGGCTCACCGATGACCGGGCCGCCGAGCCAGTCGGAGCTCGGGAAGGGCGGGGAATCGAGCGGCGACGCGAGCGCGCGGCTCGCGGGGGCCGAATCCGCGCTCTGGGCGGAGAGCGAGGGCGTGAGCAGGAATGCGGCGAGGGAGAGCGACGCCGCGATGCGGATGGAGTTCTTCATGGGTGAGCGCCGCGTGGCGCGGCGCCTCGGGTCAGTGAGTGGGTGCGGCGGCGGGCCGCGGGAAAACGGAGTCGACGGCAATGTTGAGCATCAATACGTTCACGCGCGGTTCGCCGAAGAAGCCGAACTGACGCCCCTCGACGTGCGATTCCACGAGCGCGCGCATCGCGCTCTCGCTCACGCCGCGCGCCTTCGCGACGCGCGCGACCTGCAGGAACGCGTTCGCCGGCGAGATGTGCGGGTCGAGGCCGGATCCGGACGATGTTACCATGTCGGACGGGATCTTCCCCTTCACGGCGCCGTCGTTCTTCACGGCGCTGTCCACCGCGCTCGCGATCAGCGTGTCGGCGAGCTTCGCGCTGGTTGGTCCGAGGTTGGTGCCGCTGGAGAGCGTGTCGTCGTAGCCGTTGCCGGCCGCGGACGGCCGCGGATGGAAATAGTACGGCTGCGTGAACGGCTGACCGATGATCGCGCTGCCCACCACCTTGCCGTGCACGGTCACGAGCGATCCGTTGGCCTGGCGGGGGAAGAGCAGCTGGGCGAAAGCGGTCACGAGGCCGGGATAGAGGAGCCCGGTGATCACGCAGAGCACGAGCGTCAACATCATCGCGGGGCGGAGTTGGTTGCGCAGCATGGTCAAAGGCCTAAGCGACGAGGTGGACGGCCACGAGCAGCATGTCGATGAGCTTGATGCCGGCGAAGGGGATCAGGATCCCGCCCACGCCGTAGAGCAGCAGGTTCCGGCGCAGGATCACGCCGGCCGGCGCGGGACGGTACTTCACGCCGCGCAGCGCCAGCGGAATCAGCGCCACGATGATGAGCGCGTTGAAGATCACGCTCGCGAGAATGGCCGACTCCGGCGAGTGCAGCCGCATCACGTTGAGCGCGGCGAGCGCCGGATACGTCACCACGAACATCGCCGGGATGATCGCGAAGTACTTCGCCACGTCGTTCGCGATCGAGAACGTCGTGAGCGCGCCGCGCGTCATGAGCAGCTGCTTCCCGATCTCGACGACCTCGATGAGCTTGGTCGGATTCGAATCGAGATCGATCATGTTGCCCGCTTCCTTCGCCGCCTGCGTGCCGCTGTTCATCGCGACGCCCACGTCGGCCTGCGCCAGCGCCGGCGCGTCGTTGGTGCCGTCGCCGGTCATCGCGACGAGCTTGCCGCCCGCCTGCTCGCGCCGGATCAGCGTCATCTTGTCCTCCGGCGTCGCCTCGGCGAGGAAATCATCGACGCCGGCCTCCTGCGCGATCGCGGCGGCGGTGAGCGGGTTGTCGCCCGTGATCATCACGGTGCGGATCCCCATCGCGCGCAGCCGGTCGAAGCGCTCGCGGATGCCGCCCTTCACGACGTCCTTGAGATAGATCACGCCGAGCACCTGCGCCGCGGCCGTCTCCTGTTCGGCGACGACGAGCGGCGTGCCGCCCTCGCGCGCGATCCGGTCGACGATCACCTTGAGATCGGCCGGCACCGAGCCGCCGTTCTCCTGCACCCAGCGCACCACGGCGTCGCCGGCGCCCTTGCGCACGTGCAACCGGCCCTGGTTCACGCCGCTCATCCGCGTCGTGGCGGAGAAGGGGACGAACTCCGCGTCCTGCGGCGCCGTGTCGTGGCCCACCGCGCGGCCGCGGAGATTGAACCGTTCCTTGGCGAGCACGACGATGCTGCGCCCCTCCGGCGTCTCGTCGGGCAGCGACGCGAGCTGCGCGCGGTCGGCGAGCCGCTCGAGCGCGACGCCGGGCACCGGGATGAACTCCACCGCCTGCCGGTTGCCGAGCGTGATCGTGCCGGTCTTGTCGAGCAGCAGCGTGTTCACGTCGCCGGCGGCCTCGACCGAGCGGCCGCTCATCGCGATCACGTTCTGCTGGATCATCCGGTCCATGCCGGCGATGCCGATCGCGGAGAGGAGACCGCCGATCGTGGTCGGGATGAGACAGACGAGCAGCGCGATGAGCACGGGCACGGTGACCGTCGCGCCGCTGTAGACGGCGAACGGCTCGCAGCGTCGCCACGGCGAAGAGGAAGATGATCGTCAGTCCCGAGAGCAGGATCGTGAGCGCGATCTCGTTCGGCGTCTTCTGGCGCGATGGCGCCCTCGACGAGCGCGATCATGCGGTCGAGGAAGGTCTCGCCGGGGTTCGCGGTGATGCGAATGACGAGATGATCGGAGAGCACCTTCGTGCCGCCGGTGACCGCCGAGCGGTCGCCGCCGGACTCGCGGATCACCGGCGCGACTCTCGCCGGTGATCGCCGACTCGTCCACGGACGCGACGCCCTCGATGCACCTCGCCGTCGCCGGGGATCACATCGCCCGGCAGGCAGAGCACGAACATCGCCGGCGCGCAGCTGCGACGCGGGCGATCTCCGTCACCGCGTTCCGCTTGGCCGGATCGGCGAGCACGCGCGCCATCGTCTGCGTGCGCGTGGCGCGCAGCGTGTCGGCCTGCGCCTTGCCGCGCCCTTCGGCCATCGCTTCCGCGAAGTTCGCGAAGAGCACGGTGAACCAGAGCCAGAGCGCGATCTGCAGCGTGAAGCCCCAGCCGGCGTGGCCCGCCGCGACGTCGCGCACGAAGACGAGCGTCGTGAGCAGGCTGCCGACGAGCACGACGAACATCACCGGGTTCCGCACCATGTGGCGCGGGTCGAGCTTCCGGAAGGAATCGGCGATCGCGCGGCGCACGATCGGGCCGTCGAAGAGGGGACGCTTGGTGGCGGTCATGTTAGAAGAGCCTCCCGGCCAGCATCAGGAAGTGCTCGACGATCGGGCCGAGCGAGAGCGCCGGGAAGAACGTGAGCGCGCTGACGATGAGGATCACGGCCGACGAGCAGCGCGACGAACAACGGCGTCGTGACCGGGAAGGTGCCCGCCGACTCGGGGACGATGCGCTTCTCGGAGAGGAAGCCGGCGAGCGCGATCATCGGGACGATCATCGCGAAGCGGCCGATGAGCGTGGTGAGTCCGAGCAGCGTGTTGTAGAAGTAGGTGCCGCCGGTGAGCCCGGCGAAGGCGCTGCCGTTGTTCCCGGCGGTGGAGCTGAAGGCGTAGAGGATCTCCGACAGTCCGTGCGGTCCGGCGTTGTTGAGTCCCTTGAGGCCCGCCGGCGTCACCGCCGCGATGCCGGTCATCACCAGGATCGCGCCCGCGAAGACCAGCACGTAGAGCATCGCCATCTGCACCTCGCGCGCCTGGATCTTCTTGCCGAGGTACTCCGGCGTGCGGCCGACCATGAGGCCGGCGATGAACACGGTGAGCACGACCATCACGAGCATGCCGTAGAGGCCGGCGCCGACGCCGCCGAAGATCACTTCGCCGAGCTGGATGTTGACCAGCGGGACGAGGCCGCCGATCGGCGTGAACGAGTCGTGCATGGAGTTGACCGCGCCGCAGCTCGGCGTCGGTGGTCACCGTGGCGAACAGCGCGGAGTTCGCGATGCCGAAGCGCACTTCCTTGCCTTCCATGTTGCCGCCGGGATTCCCGCGGCGGATACGCGACGTCGACGCCGCGCGCCGCGTGGATCGGGTTCCCCCGCGCCTCGGCCCAGTACGCGGTGGTGACACCGATGAGGAAGAGCACGAACATCGCCGCCCAGACCGCCCAGCCGTGCCGCTGGTTCTTCACCATCCGGCCGAGCATGTACGTGAGCGCCGACGGGATCGCGAAGATCGCGAACATCTGCCAGAAGTTGCTCCACGGCGTCGGGATTCTCGAACGGATGCGCCGAGTTGGCGTTGAAGAAGCCGCCGCCGTTGGTGCCGAGCTGCTTGATCGCCTCCTGGCTGGCCACCGGTCCCATGGCGAGCATCTGCGTCGCGCCCTCGAGCGTGGTGACCGTCGTGATAGGGGTGGAAGTTCTGGATCACGCCCTGCTGCACGAAGAGCAGCGCGAGCACGAACGAGAGCGGCAGCAGCACGTAGAGCGTGCCGCGGGTCAGGTCGACCCAGAAGTTGCCGAGCTTGCCGGCGCTCTGGCGCGCGATGCCGCGCACGAATGCCACCGCGAGCGCCATGCCCACCGCGGCCGATGCGAAGTTGTGGAACGCCAGCTGGGTCATCTGCGAGAAGTACGACATCGTCGTCTCGCCCGAGTACGACTGCCAGTTGGTGTTCGTGGTGAAGGACGCCGAGGTCTCGAAGGCCTGGCGGTCGGGCACCGCACCGAGGTGCTGCGGGTTGAAGGGCAGCAGATGCTGGAGCCGCAGCACCAGGTAGGTGAGCAGCATCGTCGCGAGGCTGAAGATCAGCATCGACGCGGCGTAGCGCGTCCAGTGCTGGTCTTCGGCGGCATCGATGCCGCACGACGCGGTAGATGAGCGCGCTCGAGCGGCGCGCAGCCATTTGGCGGTGCCGTCGTACACGCGCACGAGATACACGCCCAGCGGTTTCGCGACCGCGAGCACCGCGAGCGAGAAGAAGGCGATCTGGAGCCAGCCGTTGATAGTCATGGGATCAGAACTTCTCGGGACGGAGCAGGGTGTAGAGCAGATAGATGAGGAGGGCGGCGGCCACGACGCCGCCGATCAGCATGTCGGCGGTCATGACTTGGTCTCCGGGGCTTCCTTGTCGCGACCCAGGCGCTCGCACCCGCGCGTATACCACAGCATCAGCGCGAAGAAAGCGACGGACAGGGCGACATATGCGAGATCGAGCATGGCGTGGTTCCTCGGGGGTTCGTTCACCGGGAGGAACGCTATGCGCACCGGCATAAAAACGGCGTAAGGATTCCAGGCCGGCGGCATAAAAAGAACGTAAAGGAGGGATAATCCCGCCGCGGCCGCGGGACGGGCGGTGCTACAATGGTGTGTGTTCTACCGCCGGCAGGAGGAGCTCGAAGACACTGCCGCCGCCCGCGCGCGGCCGGAAGCGCAGCGCGCCGCCCTGCGCGTCGGCGATCCCGCGCGCGATCGTGAGGCCCAGTCCGGAGCCGCCGGTGTCGGACGGCACGCCCGGCGGACGATAGAATGGCTCGAAGATCCGGTCGCGCTCGGCCTCGGGGATCCCCGGGCCGCGGTCGGAAACGGCGAACACGAGCATCCCTCCTTCGCGGCGCGCCTCGATCTCCACGCTGGTCGCGCGATCGCTGTACTTGAGCGCGTTCTCGACGAGGTTCCCCAGCGCGCGCAGCGAATGCACGAGATCGAACCTGCCGACGAGCAGTTCGTTGTCGTCCGGCGCGGTCACGAGCACGCGGCGGCCGTGCAGCACGCCCGCCACGCGCTGCAGCACGGCGCCGATCAATTCCTCGGCGGTGTTCAGCTCCGGGTGGAAACGCGCGGCGCCGCTGCTGATGCGCGACAGTTCGAGCAGATCGCCCACCACGCGCGCGAGGCGGTCGGCCTCCTCTTCAATGGACTCGGCGCGCTCGTCGCCCGGCGCGGCGCCCGATTCGCCGATCCGGTGCGCCAGCGCCTTGATCGTGGTGAGCGGCGTGCGCAGGTCGTGCGAGACCGCGGCCATCAGCGCGTCCTTGAGCCGGTCGGCCTCGCGCAGCGCGTCGGCGCGCCCGGCCTCGGCGGTGAGACGCAGACGCTCGACGCCGAGCGCGGCGTAGTACGCGAGTGCCGTGAGGAATTGGCGCTGCACGCCGGCCAGCGCGATCCCCTTGGCGTCCACGATGCGCAGCACGCCCACGGCGCGGTCGCGCGCGCGCAACGGGAGTACGAGCACGCGCGCATCGCCCGGGTCGGGCCACATGATGGCGACCGGCGCGACGCTCGCGGTACCGTCGAGCCGCTCCGTAGCGGACGTGCCGTGCCCCGCGACCCAGGTGAGCAGACTGTTCGGATCCGCGAGCGCCGGTCCCGCTTCGGCGCCGCCGTTGCCCGCACTCGCGACGAGACGCAACGCCGGCGCACCGGCACGATCCTCCTGCGCGTACACCTCGCAGCGTTCGACACCGAGCGTTTCGCGGATCACACCGCTGATGTGCGCGAGCGCATCCTCGGCGCGCCCGGCGCTGAGCGATTCGGCGCCGAGCGTCGCGAGCCGTTGCACCTCGGCGGTGCGATCGCGCGCATCGAGGGCGCGGCGTTCGGCGCGCGAGAGGAGTTGCGCCGCGACGACGCTCGTCACGAGGAAGGCCACGAGCACGAACCAATCCAGCGGATTCGTGATGATGAAGGTGTTGTACGGCGGCAGGAACAGGAAATCGAAGAGCAGGAAGGCAAGCCCCGCGAGCGCGAGGCCGAGCGCGCGTCCGCCGGCCGCGCTGCCCGCGAGCACGATGAGCAAGTACACGAGCGCGAACTGCGCCTTGTCGAGCTGCGCACGATAGAGGAGGAGCAATGCCGTCGCGGCCGCGAGCGCGACGAGCGACGCGAGCCAGGTGAGGAGCGCGCGAGTGCGCGGCGTCATGCCTTCAGCCATCGCCGTCGTCCGCGGGCGGCTCGAGGATCAACCGGTAGCCGATGCCGGGTTCCGTGAGGATGAGACGCGGATGAACCGGGTCGCGCTCGAGCTTCCGCCGCAGATGGCCGACGTACACGCGCAGATACTGCTGCGCGTCGCCGGAGGCGTTGCCCCACACGGCGTGATAGAGCTTCTGATGCGTGGCCGGGCGGTCGGCGAGGGCGAGCAGGGCGAGCAGGAGATTCCACTCGGTGGGCGTGAGATGCACTTCGTCGCCATCGCGCGTGACGCGGCGCCGCGCGGTGTCGATCACGAGATGCCCGATCTCGAGTGGCGCCTCGGCGCCGGGCAGCGGCGCCATGCGCGCGCGGCGCAACTGGGCGCGCACGCGCGCGCGGAGTTCGACGATGCTGAACGGCTTGGTCACGTAGTCATCGGCGCCCGCGTCGAGCAGCAGCGACTTGTCCTCCTCGCCGGGGCGCGCGGAGAGCACGAGGATCGGCGCGCTCGACCATTTCCGCACGGCGCGGCACACTTCAAGGCCGTCCATGTCCGGCAGGCCGAGGTCGAGCACAATGAGGTCGGGCCGCTCCGCTGCGGCGATCGCGATCGCGTCGCGTCCGGTGGATGCCTCGAGCACGCGCCCCGCCTCGGCGGAGAGCGCGTCGCGGACGAGCGCGCGGATCTTCGGCTCGTCATCGACCACGAGAATCGTGCCGTTCGCGGCGGCGGTCATCGGGCGCCCGGGTCGCGCATGGCAGAAACGCTGCCACAATGCGCGGGTCCGCGCCACCCTGTCGCCGCCGCGGCAGCGCCATGATAACTTCGAGCATGGATCGCCCCGAGAGCGGAGACAGCGCGGAGTTCCTCAAGCTCGTCAGCCGCCGCGAGCGCGGGAAGCTCAAGGTGTACATCGGCTCGGCCGCGGGCGTGGGCAAGACCTACCGCATGCTCACCGAGGCGCACGCGCTCAAGAAGCGCGGCGTGGACGTCGTGGTGGGTTTCATCGAGACGCACGGCCGCGCCGAGACCGCCGCGCTGCTCGAAGGACTCGAGAGCGTGCCGACCCGCAGCATCGAGTATCGCGGCGTCACCATGCGAGAGATGGATGTGGACGCGGTGATCGCGCGCAAACCGACCGTGGTGCTCGTGGACGAACTGGCGCACACCAACGTGCCGGGCTCCAAGTTCCGGAAGCGCTGGGAGGATGTGCTGGCGATCATCGACGCGGGGATCAACGTCATCTGTGCGGTGAACGTGCAGCACCTCGAGTCGCTGAACGACGTGATCCAGCAGACGCTGGGCGTCACGGTGCGTGAGACCGTGCCGGACTGGGTGATCTCGCAGGCGGATCAGGTGGTGAACATCGATCTCAGTGCGGAGGACCTCCGCGACCGGCTCGCCGAGGGAAAGATCTACGGACGCGAGAAGATCCCCGCGGCGCTCGAGAATTTCTTCACGGCCGAGAACCTGACGACGCTGCGCGAGCTGGCGCTGCGCGAGGTGGCGAGCTCGGTGGACCGCGTGCGCGAGGCGATCGTGCGCCGCGAGACGGGGCAGGCGCCGGTGCCGCGCACCGCGGACCGCATCATGGTGGCGATGTCGAGCGACCCGCCGCGCACGGCGTCGTTGTTGCGTCGCGCGAGCCGGATCGCCGGGCGGCTCAACACCGACTGGTTCTGCGTGTACGTGCAGACGCCGCACGAGCGCGCCGACCGGATCGACACCGCGATCCAGCGGCGCCTGGTGGACAACATCCAGAAGGCGCAGTCGATGGGCGCGATGGTGGTGAAGCTCGAGGACCCCGACGTGCCGGCGGCGCTCAAGCGCTTCGCGCGCGAGCAGGGGATCGCGCTCCTGATCCTCGGCGCCAGCCGGCGCACGTGGTGGCAGCGTGTCCGCCGGGGATCCGTGGTGGACGCGATGATCAATGACCCCGGCGGCCTCGACTTGCTGATCGTGGACAGCGATCGGGAAGAACCCGCCGCGGAGATCCCATGAGGGTCGGCCAGCGGTTGATGCTCGCGGTGGTGCCGGCGGTGGTCGGCGTGTTCGCCGTGGCCGCGCTCGCGTATTGGGGGCAGTACGCGCATCAAGCGCCCGAGATGGTGATCGTCGTGGCCGCGGCGGCGGCGTTCGTCTCGCTGGTGCTCGCGTGGCGGAACACGCGCTACGTGGCGCATCGTGTGAGCCAGCTGGCGGCGCGCGCGCGCGAAGAGCCGGGCGCGGAAAGCGGCGGCTCGCGCGACGAGTTGGATGAGATCGAGCGGACGGTGCACGGCCTGAGCGACGAGGTGCGCGCCGTGGAGAGCGCACGCGCCGCGCGCGAAGCCGCCGCCGACCGCCGCACGGAGGAGATGGCGGCGCTGCTCAACGATCTCACCGCGCGGCTCGCCGACGGCATGCGCGATGTGCAGCTGCCGCTCCACATCCTGCTGGAGTCGCCGTTCGGCGAACTGAACGAGAACCAGGAGGAGATGCTCCAGTCCGCGCGCGATGCGGCGGAGGCGGCGGAGGTGCAATTGCGCCAGGTGCGGAAGTTCGTGGAGCTGGAGCGCGGCCAGGTGGAGATCCAGGTGAAGCCCGCGGGCCTTGCGGAGTTGCTGCGGCCCGTGCTCGCGATCGCCGAAGCGCGCGCGGCCAAGCGCAATGTGGCGCTGCAGTCATCGGTCTCGCCCGAGGCGCCCCGGGTGCTGGTCGACCCGATGCACGCGCAGGAGGCGGTGACGCTCGCGCTGAGCGACGCGGTGGACCGCGTGGCCGCCGGCGGCGAGGTGAGCGTGGAGGCCGCCGAGAGTGCGCCGGGCACAGTCACCATTCGGGTGACCGGGATCGCAGCGGATGCGCCGCCCTCGCTGCCGCTGCGTCTCGCGGAGCGGCTGATCCGCGCGCAGGGAGGATCGCTGCAGTCCGTGAGAGGAGAACTGCGGATCGAACTGAAGGCCGAGGGGCTGCGAGCGACGCGCGCCTCCACATTCCAGGGCGGACCCGTTTAGCTTTCCTGTCCGCGGCCCGACGGTCGCGCGTCCATCAGCCCGAACACTCCATCCCGAATTCCTCAATGACTCTGCGCGCCCGTCGTGCCTGCCTGATCGTTGGCGCCGCTCTCGCCGCCGCCGTCTCGTCCGCGCGCGCGCAGGATGCGGCGCCCAAGGACACGGTCAAGAAGTTCGCCGCCGTGTTCAACCTGGGCCTCGTGAATTCCTCGGGGAACACCTCGCTCACCACCCTTTCGCTGGGCGATGAGATCACGATCCACGATAAAGCGTGGACGTTCAAGCAGGTGCTCGGCTACGTCTACGGCGAAACCGACAAGGTCGAGACGGCGAACCAGCTCGCGATTGGCGTGCGCGCCGAGCGCGCGATCGGATCCCGATTCGGGGTCTATCTGGGCGGGCGCTTCTATCGCGACCCGTACGCCGGCATCGCCCAGCGCTACAGCGAACAGGTTGGCGGCCTCTGGCACGCCGTGATCGCGCCGAAGGACCTGCTCGACTTCGAAGCCGGCGTCGGGTTGACGCAGGAACGCACGACCAATGACTCGAGCAGTGACTTTCCGAACGGGCGAGTCGCCCTGATGTACCGCCACAGCTGGCAGAAGAGGACGTACTTCCAGGAGACGGCCGAGTTCCTGCCCGATCTCCAGGACTCCGAGAACTATCGCTCGAACTCGCTCACCGAGCTGCTGGCGCCGTTGTCCGAAAGCATCTCGATGCGGCTCGCGTATGCGATCGCGTACAACAACAAGCCGCCTTCGGGCAAGAAGGACGCGGACCGGGTGCTGACCGCGGGAATCCAGCTCAGCTTCTAGTCAGCCTTCGACCGTGTTCAGGGAGTGGAACGACTCTGAACGAATGACAGCGCGAAAACTGACGAATCCGGCGAATCACTCCACGTGCGGCGAGGGCCCGGCGCCGCGCGGGCGGGCACGTGTTCTTGTTGTTGACCAGAAAGGCACGGGCCTTCCAACGGGGCATTGAAGATGATCCGCGCACGGAGCGATTCGCCGGATTCGTCAGTTTTCGTGCTGCTATTCGTTCACAGTCGTTTGCGGTTGCGGTTCACGAGGGACCCCGACCGTTGACTGATGACGTGCAATGGCGTCAGCTTAGCCCAATGAAATACGTCGTCACCGGCGGAGCCGGCTTCATTGGCTCGCATCTCGTAGAGCATCTCGTCGGGAGCGGCCACAGAGTGACCGTCCTCGACGATTTCTCATCCGGGAAGCGCGAGAACATCGCGCCGTGGCTCGGCAAGATCACGCTCGTCGAGGGGAGCATCACCGATCCCGCCGTGTGCGCGCGCGCGATCGGCGGCGCCGATTTCGTGCTGCACGAGGCGGCGGTGCCGTCGGTGCCGCGCTCGGTGGCGGATCCCGTCACGTCGCACGCCGTGAATGCGACGGGGACGCTGAACGTGCTCATCGCGGCGCGCGACGCCAAGGTGAAGCGCGTCGTGTTCGCGGCCTCTTCATCCGCGTACGGCGATACCGTCGAACTGCCCAAGCACGAAGGGATCGTGCCGAGGCCGCGCTCGCCCTACGCCGCGGCCAAGTTGCTCGGTGAGAGCTATTGCCGCGCCTTCCACGCGTCGTACGGGCTGCCGGCGATCAGCCTGCGGTATTTCAATGTCTTCGGGCCGCGGCAAGATCCGGAGTCGCAATACGCCGCGGTGGTGCCGAAGTTCATCGCGGCCGCGCTCGCAGGCACGCCGCCCACGATCTACGGCGACGGCGGGCAGACGCGCGATTTCACCTATGTCGAGAATGTCGTGCGCGCGAACCTCGCCGCGTGCACCGCGCCCGACGCGGCGCTCGGCGAGGTGTTCAACATCGGATGCGGCGAACGAATGAGCGTGCTCGAACTCTGGCGGCGCATCGCGAAGCTCACCGGCGCCACGGTGAAGCCGCGCCACGAGCCGGAGCGCGCCGGCAATGTGCGCGACTCGCTCGCGTCGCTCGACCGCGCCAAGGCACTCCTCACGTGGGCCCCCACGATCGGCCTCGACGAAGGGCTCGCGCGCACGCTCGCGGCGGCGCGCCGCGGATAAGTGCGCGTCCTCCTCCAGCGCGTCTCGCGCGCAGAAGTCCGCGTGAATGGCCAGGCGACCGGCACGATCGGCCGCGGCTTCTTGCTGCTGGTGGGCGTCACGCACACCGACACGGAGGCACAGGTCGCGTGGATGGCCGAGAAGGTCGCAGGGCTGCGGCTGTTCGGCGACGCGGAGGGCAAGATGAACCTCGCGCTCGCCGACGTCGGCGGCGCGGTGCTCGTGGTGTCGCAGTTCACGCTGTACGGGAACGCCGAGAAGGGGCGGCGGCCGAGCTTCATCGACGCGGCGCGGCCGGATCTCGCGCAACCCCTGTACGAGCGCTTCGTCGCGCTGCTGCGCGAGCAGCAGCTCACGGTGGCCACCGGGGAGTTCGGCGCGATGATGGATGTCGAGCTCGTGAACGACGGGCCCGTCACGCTCTGGCTCGAGAAGTGAGCGGCGCGCGCGTCATCCTCGCGTCGGCGTCGCCACGGCGGCGCGATCTGCTCGACATGGTCGGCATCGCACACGAGGTGGTGCCCGCAGACATCGATGAGACCTATCTCTCCGGCGAGGATCCGCCGGCGCAC
This sequence comes from uncultured Gemmatimonadaceae bacterium, assembly GCA_963751275.1. GTDB lineage: Bacteria > Gemmatimonadota > Gemmatimonadetes > Gemmatimonadales > Gemmatimonadaceae > DATKOH01. The sequence continues at coordinate 724,007 of CAVVTZ010000007.1, forward strand.
GCCGAGCGCCTCGCGCGCGAGAAGTGCGCCGTGCTCGCCAAGCGCGAACCGGATGCGGTCATTATCGCCGCCGACACGATCGTCGTCGTGGATGGCGACGTGCTCGGCAAGCCCGCCGACGCCTCGGACGCCGCGCGCATGCTGCGCCGCCTCGCGAGCCGCCCGCACACGGTGTTCACCGCGGTCGCCGTCGCGCGCGGCGGGCGCATGGAGAGCGGCGTCGAGGAGGTCCGCGTCACCTTCCGCGCGCTCGATCACGTCACGATCGAGCGCTACATCGCCACCGGCGAGCCGATGGACAAGGCCGGCGCCTACGGCATCCAGGGCTTCGGCGCCGCGCTCGTCGAGCGCATCGATGGCGACTACTTCGCCGTGATGGGCCTCGCGATCGGCCGGATGCTCGAACTCCTCCGCCGCCTCCGCGTGCGCTACGACTTCACCGGACTCTCGGCCGAGTAGTGCGTAGGGAATATCATGTCCATCATGTTCATCATGTCGAAAGCATTTGTCGCGGGTGTAACAGCACTGCTTTGGACATGATGAACATGATGGACATGATTGTCGTGCCTGTACCGGTCACGACGGTCTTCCCGGCCTCTCGAGGGAGTGGATCGTAGGAACGGCAGCTGCTTGCACGCGGATCACGCGGAATTCGCGGAGTACGCGGAGTACGCGGAGGGCCCAACGCGCGACGAGAGTGCGGCGCACTCCCTCAAGTCCGTGTTTTTGTGGTTAACAACAAGAACACAGCGCCGACCTGGAGCGCGGAGCCGATCCGCCTCGTGGAGCGAACCGCGTATTCCGCGTGATCCGCGGATTCCGCGGGCAAGCCGTTGCGGTCGTAGTTCTCGCTACGACTTCGAGTAGGTCGTTCGCCAGCGCTCGACGCGGTCGAGCACATCGCGCACGGTGATGCGCTGCATGCGGTCGAGGCGATTCTCCATGCTCACCGGATAGTCCTCGCCGGGATCGCCGTACGCGTCCACCATGAGATCGCGGAACTTGCGATAGGGCCCCACGCGCTTCGGGTTGCTGTAGCCGATGAGGCTCACCACCGGCCGGTCGAGCGCGACGGTCATGTGGAGCGGCCCGGTGTCGAGCGACACGACGAGCTTGGCCGCGTCGAGGATGCTCACGAGCCGTCGCAGGCCGCTCCCGAGCGCGGAGACCACCGGCCGCTTCACGCCTGCGGCGATCGCCGCGGCGGTCGTCAACTCGCGCGGCGACTGGCCGCCCACGAGCACCGGCTGCAGGCCGAAATCGGCGTTGAGCGCATCGGCCAGCTCGGTCCACCGCTCCGGCAGCCAGTCCTTCTGCGGCTTGCTGCTGCCGATCACGAGCGGCACGATCGGACGGTCGAACTGCGCCATGAATTCCTTCTGCCAGGCGCGCTCGTCGGGCCAGGGGCCGAGTCCCCACACCACCGGCTCGGCCGGCACGCCGAGCGCCGTGAGGAACTCGAAGTACTGGTCCTGCACGTGCTGCATCGCGTGGGGCGCGATCTTGCGGTTGGTGAACAGCCAGTTGACGTCGTACGCCCGCGCGCGGTCGAAGCCGAGCTTCACCGTGGAGGGCGCAAGCGCGGTGAGCACGCCGGCCTTGAGATACACCTGGAGATCGAGCAGCACATCGAAGGGTTCTGCGATCGCGTTGCGCACATCCAGGAAGGCGCGCCAGCCGCGCTGCCGGTCGAAGACGATGATCTCATCCACCGCGGGATGCCCGCGCACGAGCATCGCGGGCCCGGGCTGCATCACCCAGGTGATGTGCGCCGCGGGATCGTAGCGCTTGAGGGCCGTCACCACGGAGAGCGCGTGGACGGCGTCGCCCACCGCGCTCAGCATGATGATGCCGACGCGGCCCAGCGTTCTGCGGGGCGAGGGAGTATTGATGGCAGTCACGGTCGCGGGAAATGTAGCGGCGCGGGGCGCGGCGCGGCTATCTTATGCGCTGGTCCACTACCGGAGCAGGGGAATGAACGAGTCGATCGGCGCCCTCATCGCGCGCCTCGCGGAGACGAACGTCGAACTCTGGCACGAGGAGGACAAGGCGCGCGTGCCCGATGACCACCAGGTGGCCGCCGCGAAGCGCGCGGTGGACAAGCTCAACCAGCGTCGCAACGACCTCATCGAGCGCATCGATGCCGAGGTCATGCGCGCGGCGCGCGGCGAGAAGTCCGGTGGCTGAGACCGTCGGCTGGCTCGCCGACAAGATCAGCATCATGGAACTCAAGATCTGGCACATGCGCGAGCAGTCGGAGCGCGAGGATGCCACGGTGGAGTTCCGCACGCAGTGCACCGAGCGGCTCGCGGTGCTGCGCCTGCAGCGCGACGATCTCGCGGCCGAGCTCACGGCGCTGCTCGCCGACATCGCCGCGGGGCGCGTGACGCCGAAGGTCTATCGCCAGTTCAAGATGTACAACGACCCGCGTTATCGTCCGGCGGGACCGGCGCCTTCGCGGTAACGCTTCGCCCAGATCTCCACGCGGTCGAGCACGTCGCGCACGGTGATGCGCGGCATGCGGTTTAGGCGGTGCGCGATGGTGATCGGATAGTCCTCGCCGGGATCGCCGTACGCGTCCACCAGCAGATCGTGGAATTTCCGGTACGGCCCCACGCGCTTCGGATTGTTGTAGCCCATGAGCGAGATCACCGGTCGGTCGAGCGCGACGGCCATGTGCAGCGGCCCCGTGTCGAGCGACACGACGAGCGCCGACCCGTGCAGCAGGCCAACAAGTTCACGAAGCGGCACGCCGAGGGTCGAGCGCGGCGCTTTGCCGAGCCGCTCCGTCATGATGCGCTCGGTCTCCAATTCCCGCGGGCTCCGTCCGCCGGCGAGCACGACCTCCAGCCCGTAGTCGCGGTCGAGCACCGCGGCGAGCTCCACCCAGCGTTCCGGAATCCATTCCTTTTGCGGGATGACTCGCGCCGATCACGAGTGAGGCGACGGGCCGCCCGATCGGCGTGAAGAACTCGCGCTGCGCGACGCGCTCGGTGGGGAAGGGGCCCAGCCCCCACTCCGGTGGCTCGTATGGGATCTCGAGTGCGGTGAGGAACTCGAAGTACTGGTCCTGCACGTGCTGCGGCGCGTGCGGCGGGATGCGGCGATTCGTGAACAGCCAATTCAGGTCGCGCGCCCGCGCGCGGTCGAAGCCCAGCTTCATGGGCGAGCGCAGCATCATCGTGACGAGCCCCGCCTTGATGTACACCTGGAGCGCGAGCACGAGATCGAACGGCTGCCCCGCGACGTCCCGCCGCACATCGAGCAGCGCGCGCCATCCGCGTGACTTCTGGAAGACGATGATGTCGTCGATGCGCGGATGACCGCGCATGAGCGACGCCGGCCCGGGCTGGAGGAACCACGTGATGTGAGCAGCCCGGATCGTGCCGCTTGAGCGCGTTGATCACCGGCAGCACGTGCACGGCGTCGCCCAGCGCGCTCATCATGACGATCGCGATCCGGCGGCGCGGTGAATTCCTCACGGCATCGCGCCGATCACGTTGAATCCGTCGCCGATCGCGTCGCGGTGCTTCTTCACCGAGCGGCTGAACCGGCTCCAGTTGGCGGCGATCAACTGCGGCGACCCCGGCTGGTCGAACCAGACGCGGTCCACGTCGAGCACGTAGGCATCGAAGCCGTTCGCCGCATCGGCGAGCAGGATGTTCTTGACGTTGAGATCCGGATGGCGCGCGCCCGCCTCGGTGAGCTGCTGGAAGAGCCGTGCGACCGCGGCCGCGGCCGCCTTCTTCGCGGCGGGCGTGGCGCCGGTGAGCGCGGCCAGGAGGTCGCGTGAGCGTGGCACCTCGCGCGTCACCACATCGGCGCGCCGGCGCCATGCGTCGGCCGGGTACGTCGCGTACGCCACAACTTCGGGCGTCGGCACGCCGCGGCGCTGCAGCGTGAGCGAGATCTCGAGTTCCTTCGGCGCGCGCGTGGCACCGAAGAATTTGTCGCCCGTGAGCGCCGCGAGCATGCCACCATGCCGGGAGCGGCGGATCACCACATCGGCCGCGCCCTCCGGCAGCGGCACCGCGTACGCCACGCCGCGCCCGGTGAACGTGCGCGCCTGCGGGTGATGCTCCGCGTAGCCGTAGAACGATCCGCCCGCGATCGCCGAACGCAGCGGCGCTTCGAGCGACGCGAGCAGGGCGCCTTCCGCCCCGTGATCCGAGTACGCGACGTAGCCCGGCGGAACGGTCACGGCACGATGCTGAACACCGGCATCGGCTTCTTCCTTCCCTTCAGCTCCATCGATCCCTTCTCGGTCATCTCGGGCGGCTTCGACAGCGCCTCCCTCACCGATTCCGTGAGCAGGATCTCGCCCCCTTCCGCGCGCGCACACAGCCGGCTCGCGATGTTCACGGCGTCGCCGATCACGGTGTATTCGAGACGACGCTCGGAGCCAATGTAGCCCGCGAAGCTCTCCCCGTAATTGAGCCCGATCCCGATCTGCATCTCCGGCCGACCCGCCGCCTTCCACTTCACGTTCAGGATCTTCAGCTCTTCGAGCATGTCGATCGCCGCCGCCATCGCGCGGTCGGCGTCGTCCTTCTCCCCGATCGGCGCGCCCCACTGCGCCATCACGGCGTCGCCGATGAACTTGTCCAGCGTGCCGCCATGACGGAACACGATCTCCACCATCACGGTGAAGTATTCGCTGAGCAGGTTCGCCACGTCGTCGGGATTCATCGTCTCCGAGAGCGACGTGAAGCCGCGGATGTCGCTGAACAGAATGGCGATCGTGCGCTTCTCGCCGCCCAGCTTCACCTGCTCGCCCGCCCCCGCGATCCGCGCCGCCAGCGTCGGCGCGAAGAAGCGCTCGAAGTTGCTCCGCACGATGGTCTCGCGCCGGATCCGTTCGGCGAATCGGCTGTTCTCCAGCGCCACCGCGGCAATGTTCGAGAACGCGATGAGGAAGTCGAGGTCCTCGTCGCCGAACTTCTGGATCGCGGTCACGTTGTCCACGTAGAGCACGCCGAGCACCACATCGCCGCTGCCAATGAGCGGCGCGCACATCGCCGAGCGCACGCTCTGCATGACGATGCTCTGACCGCCGAATCGCTCATCCTCGGCGGCGTTGTCGGAGAGCACGGCCACCTTCTCGCCCGCCACCTTCCGCGCAATGGTCTGCGGGATCGCCTTGCCGCTCACGACGCCCTTCCGGTCGCGCGAGATCTTGGAGACGCGCTCGCCGTTCGCGTCCACGAGATCGATCGCGACGCGGTCCACGTCCATGATCTCGAACACGGTGCTCGTGATCCGGTCGAGCAGCGCCTCGGCGTCAGCGACGCGCGAGAGGCCCTTCGAGACCTCGAGCAAGAGCGCGAGCCGCTTGGCGGTGCGGTCCCCGGCGGAGGCCTGGGCCGAGTCGGCCTTCACTTCGGCGAGGCTCGTCGCGCGGAAGATCACCGAGAGCGGGCCCTCGGACTTCGCCACGTCGAGCTCGCGCAGGATCGTGGAACTCGGTCGCGCCGCGACGCCGGAGGCGCGCTGCGGCACCGCGGTGCTCGCGCGCGGCGGCGGCGCGGCCACCGGCTCGATGAAGGCGACGCGGAAGGAGACCTTGCCGAACATCACGATGTCGCCGTCGTTCACGGCGCCCTCGGTGATCTGCGCGTTGTTGATGAAGGTGCCGTTGCTCGAGCCGAGGTCCTTCACCTGCACCGACGTCGCGCTCGCCGTGATCTCCGCGTGCCGGCGCGAGATGGTGGGATCGAAGACGGGAATATCGCTCGTCGAGGCGCGCCCGATCACGAGCGTCTGCCCCTCCCGCAATTCATACGCCTGCCCGCCGGCATCATTGATGATCTTGAACGGCATGCGGCCAAATATGGTGCGAGCGCACAGGTCTGTCTAACGACGACCGCTAGCCATCGCGCAATTCGTGGGTTCCCGCGCGAGAATCAGGGGTACTACTACTGCTTCCACGCGGATGACGCGGAATCCGCGGATTACGCGGAACGCTCCGAGCGCACTGAGGTCGCCGAGGACACGATCACGTCTCTGTCGTTGTGGTTAACAACAACTACGCGGTACTGACTGGGCGTATGGAGCCAATCCGCCTCGCGGGGCGGTCCGCGCACTCCGCGGAATCCGCGCATTCCGCGTGGAAGCAGTTGCGGTTTCTACACCCGCACCTGCGCGATGGCGGTGAGCATGGCGCGGGCCTTGCTCTCGGTCTCGGCCCATTCGCGCGAGGGGATGCTGTCGGCGACGATGCCGGCGCCGGCTTGCACGTGGGCTTTGCCGCCGGCGATGACGCACGTGCGGATCGTGATCGCGAGATCCATGCGGCGGTCGCCCGCCGCGATGTAGCCCACCGCGCCGGCGTAGGGGCCGCGCCGCTCGGGCTCGAGCGAGTCGATGATCTCCATCGCGCGCACTTTCGGCGCGCCCGTCATCGTACCCGCGGGGAAGGTCGCCCGGAAGGCGTCCATCGCGCTGGCGTTCTCGGGCAGTTCGCCCTCCACTTGGCTCACGAGATGCAGCACGTGACTGTAGCGTTCCACCGCGAACAGTTCCGTGGCGCGCACCGTTCCGTATTTCGCCACGCGCCCTACGTCGTTCCGGCCGAGGTCCACGAGCATCGCGTGCTCGGCGCGCTCCTTCTCGTCGGCGAGCAATTCCGCGGAGAGGCGCGCATCGTCGGCGGCGGTGGATCCGCGGGGCCGCGTGCCGGCGATCGGGCGCACCGTCACCTTGCCGTCGGCCACGCGCACCAGCAGTTCCGGCGAGCTGCCCACGAGCTCGAGTCCGTCGAGCACCAGGTGGTACATGTACGGGCTGGGGTTCAGAACCCGCAACGCGCGATAGAGCGAGGACGGGTCGAAATCGAGCGGCACCTCAATGCGGCGCGCGAGCAGCGCCTGGAAGCAGTCGCCCGCCATGATGTGCTCGCGGATCGTCTCCACGCCGCGCTCGAACGCCGCCTGGGCGATGCTCGACGTTCCCTTCGCCGGCGCGACCAATGGATCGAACGCGAGCGGCGCCAGCGACACCGGCGCGCGCAGCCGCGCGATCAGTTCCGCGATCTCCTCTTCCGCGGCGGCGTGCAACTTCTGCAGCGCGGCGCGGTCCGTGCCCGGCGCGACCGGCACGCCCACCACGACGCGCGCCTGCGAGCGGAGATTGTCGATGATCACCACCGCACGCGTGAACACGAACAACGCGTCGGGCGCATCGATCGCGCGCGGCGGCGCGTGCGGCAGCTTCTCGATGAGCCGCGCCACATCGTAACCGAAGAAACCGACCGCTCCGCCCCAGAACGCGCCGAGCTCCGGTACGTCGGCGGGTTCGTACTGCGTGATGAGCGCGCGCAGGTCCGCGAGCGGATCCGCGGCCTTCCGCGCGCCGTGCCAGCCTTTCGCGGGCGTCCAATCCTCCACGCTGTCGTCGCGCAGCCGCCACGCCGCGCGCGGCTCCGTGCCGAGGAACGTGTAGCGCGCCCACGTCTCGCCGCCGGCGGGCGCGCTCTCGAGCAAGAAAGCAAAAGGCGGGCGCCGCAGTTTCGCGAACGCCGACACCGGCGTGTCCGTGTCGAGCAGACAGTCGCGCCACACCGGCACGAGCCCGCCGCGCGCCGCGTGCGCGAGGAAGCGATCGAGCGTCATCGCGCTTGCCGCGCCCGTGGCGCGCCGCGACATTCCACTTTCATGAGAGGTTTCGCCGCATTCGCCATGGTGATGATCCTGTTGCCGGCGGCCACTCCGCCGGGAGCGGCGGCGCAGACCTGGAACGACCCGCGCACCAGCGCCCTCGTGCGGCGCGCCACCGAGCGGCGCACCGAGCAGATCTCCGACACCGCGCTCGCCGCCTACAACGCGACGGCCAACGGTTACCTCACCTTCCTCGCGCAGGCCGGCGCGGGCTTCCGGCTGCCGCCCAAGATCCTGCGCACCGACCAGCTCGCGCTCCAAGTGTACTGGCGCGCGCCCGATCTGAGCAAGCAGGTGATCGTCGGACGGCGCGATACGCTCCTCCTGCCCACCGACATCGACTACCATCGCGACCACCTCGGCATCGTCCAGAACAATTTCAAGAACGTGATCCGCCTGGGCGAGGGCGATGAGGTGAAGGACGTGCCGCACCCGCTCTCGCCCGACGGACTGAACCAGTACGACTTCGCGATCACCGACTCGCTTCGCATCGGGCTCCCCAACCATCCGATCTACGTCTACGAAGTGAGCGTGCGCCCGCGCGACGCCTCGCTCGCACGCGTGGTGGGCGCCGTCTACCTCGACACCGCGACCGCCGAGGTCGTGCGCATGACGTTCAGCTTCACGCGCGCGGCCTATCTCGACGCGCAGCTCGAGGACATCTCGATCGTGCTCGAGAACGCGCTCGTCGCGCAGCGCTTCTGGCTGCCGTACCACCAGGAGATCGAGATCCGCCGCAGCGGCACCTGGCTCGATTTCCCCGTGCGCGGGATCATCCGGGCGCGCTGGGAGATCGGCGACTACCACATCAACGTCGCGCCGCCGGCGGCGGCGTTCACCGGGCCGGAGATCGTGGCGGCGCCCGCGGCCGTGCGCCGCGCGCACCAGTGGCAGGGCGGCATCCTCGATTCACTGCCGGAGGACGCGCGCGTCGCGACCGATGCCGATGTGCGCCGCGTGCAGGATCAGGCGCGCGCCATGGTCGTCGCGAGTGCGCTCGCGCCGCGCTCCGGCGCTTCGCTCTCCACCCCGCGGATCTCCGACTTCGCGCGCGTCAATCGCGTGGAAGGCCTCGCGCTCGGCGCCGGCGGCACGTGGCACGCGACGCCCGAGTTCGCCGTCGGGCTCCTCGCGCGGTATGGCTTCGCCGACCAGGCGCTCAAGGCGCGGCTCAGCACGACCTATTCGTTCGAGTCGGGCCGGTCGATCGGCCTCTTCGCGGCGCGCGAATATCGCGATGCCGGCAATGTCGCGGAGCGCTCGCTCCTGGTGAACAGCCTCAGCTCGCAGGAATACGGCAGCGATTTCACCGACACGTACGACGTGCGCGCGCTCGGGCTCCGCGCCGGGCTGGGCGCGTGGCACGAGGTGAACTTCACGCTCACCGGATCGTATGAGGAGCAGGGCGCGCTGAGCGTGCACGCCATCCCCTTCCGGGACTCTTACGGGCCGACGATCCCCGCGTGGAAGGTCAACGAATGGCGCGTGGTGCTGGGGGTCGATCGCAGCTGGGTGCTGGGCCCGAGCAGCGATCTGCGTGTTTCGGGGAACATCACCGGCGGGTGGATCGATCTGCGCGACACGACGATCCCCGGTTCGCCCGTGCGCTTCGGCCGCGCCTTCGCGAACCTGGTGCTGTCGCAGGCCATCGGATCGCAGAGTCTCGAACTTCGCACGACTCTTGGTGGCGTTTCGCCGTCCGGCAGTCCCGTCCAGGAGCAGATCTTCCTCGGCGGCCCGATCACGGGTCCCGGCTATGCCTTCCACCAGTTCGCGGCGGCATTCGGCGCCAGCCAGCACGTCGAGTGGCGATTCCCGCTCCCGTTCTTCGCCGTGCCGCTCGGGGAATTCGGGCGCACGCCGGCGTCCTTCACCCTCGCGCCGTTCGCGCACGTGATCTACGTGGATCGCACGGCGAGCTTCGCGCCGCCCGCGGAAGGGTGGTATCCTTCGGTGGGCGTCGGCGCGAGCTTCTTCTTCGATCTGCTGCGCGTGGACGTCGCGCGCGGGCTTCGAGCCGGCGGTTGGACATTCAGCGTCGATCTGGCGCACGATCTGTGGAGCATCCTGTGAACCGGAACCGTATCGCCGCGGCACTCACCGCGATCGCCTTCGCCGCCTCTGCCGTCGCCCAGCAGGCGGATACCGCCAAGCCGAAGGAACCGCTCTTTACGAAGACCGACGCGTGGCTATCCGCCGGTTTCGTCGTGGGCATCGCGGCCGCGATGCCCTTCGACGAGAAGGTCGCCGCGTGGAGCCAGTCGCCCTCCGTGCAGACGCCCGCGCACCACAACACCGCGACGTTCTTCAACGCCTACGGCGGCTATGGCGTGCTGGTGATCTCCCTTGGCACGTACGGCGTCGCCCGGATCGCCGGCTCGAGCCATTTCTCCGAACTCGGCCTCCGCGCGACGGAATCGATCGCGATCAGCGGCGCGATCACCGCGGTGGCGAAGGGCATCATCGGCCGGCAGCGACCGTACGTGGATGATCAGGACTCGCACTACTACGTCTTCGGGAAGGGCTTCGGCAACGATGCGTACGCGTCGATGCCATCCGGGCACACGACCGCCGCATTCGCGTTCGCCGCATCGGTGACCGACGAGACCGCGCACTTCTGGCCGAAGCAGACGTGGTGGGTGGCGACGCTCACCTACGGCAGCGCGACAGTGGTCGGCGTGGCGCGCATCTACTCGAACGCGCACTGGACCAGCGACGTCATTGGCGGCGCGTTCGTTGGCACGCTCACGGGGCTCACCGTCAACCGGTGGCACCGCCTGCACCCGAACTCGAAACTCGACAAGTGGCTGCTCCCCAAGTCGATCGCGCCCTCGAAGAGCGGCGTCGCCATGGCGTGGAGCGCCACCTTCTGAGCAACGCGGAAGCGAAGGTCGCGACGGTCGATGCGTACGTGCTGCGCCGCGTGCGCGGCGAGTGGGAGACGCTCGTGCTCCGTCGAGCCGGCGGCACGCGCTGCACCGGCGCGTGGGAGGCGGTGCACGGCCACATCGAGGAGGGCGAACGCCCCGAGGAAGCGGCCATTCGCGAAGTGGCGGAGGAGACCGGCCTCGCCGTGCAGCGACTGTACAACGTGGCGGTCCAGCCGTTCTACCTGCACACCACCGGCGTCGTGACGCTCGCGGTCGCATTCGCCGCGGTGGTCGATGCGGGCGCCGAACGCGGTGCTCGGCTCCGAGCACGATCGCGCCGAGTGGCTGTCGCTGGACGCCGCGCGCGCGCGCATGTCGTGGCCGCGGTCGCGCGTCGCGCTGGGTGACGTTGCGATCCTGCTCGCGAGCGGCGATGGCGGCCCGGTGGAAGACGTTCTGCGGGTCCGTTAGCGTTATGGCATGACGGAACGCCGCTGGCTGCTCGCGCTGATCGGACTTTTCTCGGTGCTGCTCTTCCTCGAGCTGCCGGGCTCGAAGCTGATCGAACCTGATGAGGCGCGCTACGCGGAGATCCCGCGCGAGATGCTCGCGGCGGGCGATTGGGTGACGCCGCGGCTCAACGGCACGCGGTACTACGAGAAGCCGCCGCTGCTGTACTGGGCGAATGCGGTGAGCTTCAAGGCGCTCGGCGAGACGCCTTTCGCGGCGCGGCTGCCGACGCGGCTCGCGGCGCTGGGCACGGCCGCATTGATCGCACTGTCGCTCGGCGGCGAGTGGGGGCTCTGGGCGGCGCTCATTCTGCTCTCGGCGCCGCTCTCCTTCGTGCTTGGCCGCTACAACGTGACCGACGGCGTGCTCACCTTCGGCATGACGCTCGCGCTCGTCGTCGATGCGCGCCTTCTTCCGCGACGAGCGGCCCATGTGGTCGCTCGCGCTGCTCGGACTGGCTGCGGGCTCGCGGTGCTCGCGAAAGGATTGATCGGCATCGTTCTGCCGGGGCTGGTGTTCCTGCTCTACATCGGCGTGATGCGCGAGTGGCGGCGGCTCGGGCGCTTGTTCCTGTCGCCGGCGCCGTTCGTCCTGCTCGCCGTCGCGGCGCCCTGGTTCGTGATGATGGAGCGTCGCAATCCGGGATTCTCGCAGGTGTTCTTCATCCGCGAGCACTTCGAGCGCTTCGCGACGAACGAGGCGAAACGCGAAGGACCCATCTACTTCTTCGTGCTCGCGTTCATTGGCGGATTCCTGCCGTGGACGATCCCGTTCGGCGTGTGGCTGTCCAAGGCGCGCCCGCGCTGGAAGACGCCTGACCGCGAATGGCTGCGCGAGCGCGCGGATACGATCCTCTTCGTGCTCTGGTTCTTCGTGATCGTCGTGTTCTTCTCGATCTCGAAGTCCAAGCTGCTGCCGTACATCCTGCCGGCGTTCCCGGCGGCGGCGGCGCTCACGGCGCGATTCATCATCGCCGCCGCGCGGCGGCCGCGTCCGCTGTTCATCGGGTACGCGGTGCTCATGTCCGCCCCGTTCGTCGCCGCGCTCGTCATGATGCACGGCAAGTTCGCGTCGTTCATCTCCGTTCCCGCGATCGCCGGCACCGCCGCGCTCTGCATCGGCGCCTGGGCGGGCGCGTGGCTCGCCGGCCGCGCGGGACGGCCCGCGCTCATGGCGGCCGCGCTCGGATGGGCCGGCCTGTACGCCGGCCTGATCTTCGCATTGCCGGGGCTGTCGCACGATCTCTCCGTGGATGATCTGGCGCGCCGCGCCGTCGCGGTACCCGGCGCGCGGGTGGTGGCGTATCGCACGTATCCGCAGGGGCTGGCATGGACGCTCAAGGACCAGATCGTCGTCGCGGATTTCACCGGCGAGCTCGCGTCCGACGGCGCGCGCCCACCCGAGATCTTCTGGAGTGCGGACGATTTCTGGCGCCGCTGGAACGAGGGAGAACCAATGGCGGTGGTGCTGAAGAAGCGCGCCCTCGCGGACTGGACCAAGCAGGGCCTGCCGGCGCCGACGACGGTCGCGGCTAACCAGACGTATCTTGTAGTGACCAACGTGCCCGCCGATTCCCTCCGCCTGCTGCCATGAGTACCGACAAGTCGCTGATCCGCGACACCTTCCTCCCCTTCTCGCGGCCATCGATCGGCGAAGCGGAGATCGCCGAGCTGGTCGAGTCGCTCCAGTCGGGGTGGATCACGACCGGCCCGAAGGTGGAGAAGTTCTCCGCGATGTTCGCGCGAGTACGTCGGCGGCAAGCACGCCGCCGCGCTCTCATCGGCCACCGCCGGACTGCATCTCGCGCTGCTCGCGCACGGCGTCGGCCCCGGCGACGAGGTGATCACTACGCCGCTGACCTTCGCGGCCACGGTGAACATGATCGCGTTGGTCGGTGCGACCCCGGTCCTGGCCGACATCGACCGGCGCACGCTGCAGGTGCGCGTCGCCGAGATCGAGAAGAAGATCACGAAGCGCACCAAGGCCATCATTGTCGTGCACTACGTGGGCGACGCCGCCGATCTCGAACCCGATCATGGAGCTCGCGCGACGGCACAAGCTCGTGGTGATCGAGGACGCCGCGCACGCCGCCGGCACTGAGTACAAGGGGAAGAAGATCGGTTCCTTCGATACCACGTCGATCTTCTCCTTCCATCCGAACAAGAACATCACGACCGGCGAAGGCGGGATGATCATCACGCCCAGCGAGGAGATCTTCGAGAAGGTCTGCCTCCTGCCGCTTCCACGGCATGGACCGCAACGCGTGGAAGCGTTTCGCGAAGGCGGGTTCGCCGCGCTACGACATCGCGATGCCCGGCTACAAGTACAACATGATGGACATCCAGGCGGCGCTCGGGATCCACCAGCTCCCGCGCCTCGACAGTTTCATCGAGGCGCGGCACGCGTCTTGCGGAGCGCTACAACGCAGGCGTTCGCCGGACTCGATGCGCTCATCCTGCCGACCCCGACGCCGTACGCCACACGCCATGCTTGGCACCTCTACACGCCGCTCGTGAACCTCGACGCCCTCACGATCGACCGCGACCGGTTCATGCAGGAACTCAAGGAGCGCAACATCGGCGTCGGCCTCCACTACACCGCGGTGCACGAGTTCTCCTATTACCGCGACCACTTCGGCTGGAAGCCCACGGATTTCCCCGAGGCGCACTTCGTGTCCGAGCGCATCATGTCGCTCCCGCTCTTCCCGATGCTCACCGACGACGATCAGGACGACGCGATCGCCGCCGTGCGCGATGTCGCCGCGAGGTTCGCCAAGTGAGCGTGCCGTCGAAGGGGATGGTCTCGGTGGTCATCCCCGTGTTCAACGAGGAGGCCACGCTCCCCACGCTCTTCGCGCGCCTCTATCCCGCGCTCGATGCGCTCCGCCGCCCCTACGAGATCATCCTCGTGGATGACGGAAGCCGCGACACGTCGATCGACCTCCTCCGCGCCGAGTCGGCGAAGTTCCCCGATCGCGTCGTGATCGTGGAACTCTCGCGCAACTTCGGCCAGCATCCCGCCATCCTCGCCGGATTCTCCATCGCGCGCGGCGACGCGATCGTCACGCTCGACGCCGATCTCCAGAACCCGCCCGAGGAGATCGCCAAGCTGCTCGCCAAGATGGACGAAGGCTTCGATGTCGTCGGCGGCGTGCGGCAGCAGCGCCAGGACACGCTCTTCCGCCGCGCCGCGTCGTCGATGGTGAACCGCGTAACGGTCGCGATCACCGGCATCAAGATGACGGATTACGGCTGCATGCTGCGCGCCTACTCGCGCGAGGTGATCGAACTCATCAACCGCAGCGAAGAGCACTCCACCTTCATCCCCGCGCTCGCGCAGAGCATCGCGCGCCATCCCGCCGAGGTGCCGGTCGCGCACGCCGAACGCTCGGCGGGCGAATCGAAGTACTCGCTGTATCGTTTGATCCGCTTGAACTTCGATCTGATGACCGGCTTCTCGGTCGTGCCGCTGCAGCTCTTCACCCTATTCGGCTTCATCACCGCGAGCGGCGGCGTCCTCTTCGGCGTCTATCTGCTGGTCCGGCGATTCATCCTCCTGCGCGCGTCGGAGGCCGACGGCGTGTTCACGCTCTTCGCGCTCGCCTTCGTCTTGATGGGCGTGCTGATGGCCGGCGTCGGCATCGTCGGCGAATACGTGGGCCGGATCTACCAGGAAGTGCGCGGGCGGCCGCGCTATCTCATTCGTCACGTGTACGGCGGGCGGCAGGACACATGACGTCGAAACCGCGCATCGTCGTCTTCGCCTACTCGGATGTCGGCTTCGCCTGCCTCTCGCTGCTCCTCGAGCGCGGCGCGAACGTCGTGGCCGTGTATTCGCACAAGGATGCACCCGGCGAGACGCTCTGGTTCCCCTCCGTCGCCGATCTCGCGCGCAAGAAGGGCATCCCGCTGCATCTGAATGCGGATTTCAAGTCCGAGAACGACATCGAGGTCTTCGAGGCGCTCAAACCCGACCTGCTGCTCTCGTTCTACTATCGCGATCTCATTCCGGCCGCGGCATTCGAGCAGGCGAAGCTCGGCGCGTACAACATGCACGGTTCGCTGCTGCCGAAGTATCGCGGCCGCGCGCCGGTGAATTGGGCCGTCGCGCTCGGCGAGAAGGAGACCGGCGCCACGCTGCACGTGATGACCGCGCTGGCCGACGCCGGTGACATCGTGGACCAGGAACCCGTGCCGATCGGCCCCGACGATCTCGCCGCCGAGGTGCAGGCGCACGTGCGCGACGCCGCGGTGAAAGTATTGGCGCGGCAGCTCGACGCGATCTACGCCGGCACGGCGCCACGGAAGCCGCAGGACAAGTCCGCCGCGACGAAGTTCGGCCGGCGACGCCCGGAAGATGGCGAGATCGACTGGACGCGCCCGGCGGCCGATATTCACAATCTCGTGCGCGCGGTCTCGCATCCGTATCCCGGCGCCTACACCGCCGTCGGCGGAGCGACGCTCAAGATCTGGCGCACGCAGCGCGTGGATGGCGCGCCCGCCGTGCCGCGCCCCGAGCCGGGTACCTTTCGCATCGATGGTGAGCATGTCTTCGCCGCCGGCTCCGACGGCCGGTGGATCGAGATCGTGACCGCGCAGGTGAACGACGAACCCGAACTCCAGGGCGCCGCGCTCGCGCAGCGCCTCGCAGTGCTAACGGCTAACCACAGGGTAGGTGCGGTATGCGGGTCCTCATCCTCGGCGTCAACGGATTCATCGGCAACGCGCTCACCGCGCGCATCCTCAAGACGACCGACTGGGAGGTCTACGGGCTCGACATGAGCTCGGACAAGATCGAGCCCTTCCTGGGCGACAAGCGCGTTCCACTTCCTCGAGGGCGACATCGCGATCAACAAGGAGTGGATCGAGTACCACATCAAGAAGTGCGATGTGGTGCTGCCGCTCGTCGCGATCGCGACGCCGGCGACGTACGTGTCGAACCCGCTCGCGGTGTTCGAGCTCGACTTCGAGGAGAATCTGCGCATCGTCAAGCAGTGCGCGCGCTACGGGAAGCGCGTCGTCTTCCCGACCACGAGCGAGGTGTACGGCATGTGCCCCGACGCCGAGTTCGACGAGGAGACGTCGCACGCTCGTGTACGGGCCGATCAACAAGCAGCGCTGGATCTACTCCACGAGCAAGCAGCTGCTCGACCGCGTGATCTACGCGCTCGGCATGCAGCAGGGCCTCAAGTTCACGCTGTTCCGTCCCTTCAACTGGATCGGACCGCACCTCGACAACGTCGACTCGCCGAAGGAAGGCAGCTCGCGCGTGCTCACGCAGTTCCTGCACAACATCCTGTACGGCGAGCCGATCAAGCTCGTGGACGGCGGCGCGCAGCGGCGCTCGTTCACGTACATCGACGACGGCATCGACGCGCTGATGAAGATCCTCGAGAACAAGGACGGCTGCGCCGACGGCGGGATCTTCAACATCGGCAATCCGGCGAACGATCTGTCGATCAGGGAGCTCGCCGAGCGGCTGGTGAAGGCGGTGGGCAAGTATCCGGCGTTCGCGGACGCGGCGAAGAAGGCGAAGATCATCACCGTCACGAACCAGAAGTACTACGGCAAGGGCTACCAGGACATCATGACGCGCGTGCCGTCGATCAAGCGGGCGAAGGAGAAGCTCGGCTGGTCGCCGAAGGTGGATTTCGATGAGGCGATCCGGCGCACGCTCGACTTCTACCTGAAGGGACGCGAGCGTCCCCCGGCGCCGTGACGGCGGGAGCGCGCCGCGTCGCGCTCAAGGTGGACTGCGATACGTATCTCGGGACGCGCGATGGATTGCCGAATCTCCTGAGATTGTTCGACCGCTTCAAGATCCGCGCGAGTTTCTATTTCACCCTGGGCCCCGACCGGTCGGGGCGCGCGATCGCGCGCGTGTTCACGCGGAAGGGATTCCTGAAGAAGATGCTGCGGTCCAAGGCCGCGGCGATGTACCCCAAGCGCACGATGATGTACGGCACGCTGCTGCCGGCGCCGATGATCGGGCAGAAGCTCGCGAGCGTGATCCGTTCCGTGGGCGACGCGGGGCACGAGGTGGGCGTGCACGGCTGGGACCACATCAAGTGGCATGACCGTGTGGTGCGCATGCCGGAGGAGGAGATCGCCGTAGAGTACGGCGCCGCGCACCGGGAATTCGAGAGGATCTTCGGCCGGCGCGCGCGCGCATCGGCGGCGTCCGGGCTGGCAGGCGTCGCCGGGCACGCTCGCGGTGCAGGACCGTTTCGGGATCGTGTACGCGTCGAACACGCGGCTCGGCACGCCCTTCTTTCCCGAGTGGCACGGCCGGCAGTTCCTGGCGCTTGAGATCCCGACCACGTTGCCGACGTGGGACGAGACCTACAACGCGCCGGAATTCGCGAACGACGACGCGTTCATTTCGTATTACACGAAGGCGGTGCAGGGCACCGAGGTCCATTCGATCCACACTGAGGTCGAGGCGACGGCTCTATTGCCGTTGTTCGAGCGCCAGCTCGACGCATGGAAGGCCGATGGCGTGGGCTTCGTGACGATGGAGGAGATCGCGCGCGAGACGCTCGCGCATCGTGAGAACGTCCCGGTCCGCCACCTCACTCGAATCTCCCTCCCCGGCCGCGCCGGCGAAGTGAGTGGGAGCAGCGCCACATTGTAGTCGGGGTACCATACGCTAGACCCCAGACGCGCCCCTTCAGTTGTTGGAAGAGCTGCACCGAGCCATGATCGTGTGTGCCGCCGCCATGACGCCATCCAATGCGGGGATCTCCTGCGTTTCCGCTCCAATGCGCGTCCAGTGCAACGAGAAGCTGCTCGCCGTCACGTGCAGCGATGACGCGCCCTCGTTGCTCTCCGAATTCGCGCCGCTCGCCGTGATCTTGTCCAGGCGCCCGTCCTCGTAGGGCGCCAGCACGGAATCCTTGTGGGTCGCCTCGATCTGCGTGCCGTTGTTCACGGTCACCGGCTTGTAGCCGAGTGAATCCGCGGTGCTCGCGACGCACATGAGCGTCGCCCCCAGCGGCTGCGGGCTGACCCCATTCAGGTCGAGATTCATCGGCGCCCCGCACGCAGCAACGATCACCACGCCCGCGATGGCCCAACTCCGTGGAGAGATCACGGGACTAAGCTAGCATCGTGTGGGCATCCGCGGCGATTGGCGATCATCGAGATCGTGCGGGGATCACTACAACGGCTTCCACGCGGATCACGCGGATTCCGCGGATCACGCGGAAGGCGCCGAGGGCATTCAAAGCGCCGAGCTCAACGTCAAGCCTCTGTATTTGTTGTTAACAACAAATGCAAAGCGCTGATGCCGCGAGCGGATCCCATTCGCCTCGGAGGACGATCCGCGTGTTCCGCGGATTCCGCGCAATCCGCGTACAAGCCGTTGTCGTTCAGGATTCGGTCTTACTTGGGCTTCTTAGCCTGCGCGCTGCTGTGGATCTCCGGGTGCGGCGGGGCGTTGGGCTTGATCCGCACACTCTTGGCCGGGATGCCGACGTTCACGTGGAAGGGGCGCACGTCCTTCGTGGCGAGCGCCATCGCGCCGACCATGCCGTTGGTCCCGACGGTCGACGCCGGCGAGCACGGTGGCGTGGTAGGTGATGCGCACGTCGTCCTCGAGCGTCGTGACGGCGTCGGTCACGTCCTTCTGATCCACGATCGAGTGCGTATGGCTGTAGATGTTCGCGTAGTCCGACACGCTCACGCGGTTCCCGAGCACCAGCCCGCCGCGGTCGTCGAGCAGGACGTGGCGGTGGATCACCACGTCGTCGCCCACCTCGATGTTGTAGCCGAAGGAGAACTCCACGTTCTGGAAGGCTTTGAAATTCCGGCCGCAGCGCTTGAATATGTGCGGAGCGAGGATGCCCCGGAACCGGACCGCGACGTCCACGTTCTGCCCCGCGATCGCCGTGCGGTCGAAGCTGTACCAGAGCCACAACAGCGGCTTCACCTTCTGGAATTTCTCGTCATCGCACTCGGCGTAGTACTCGGGCTCGAGCGTGATGTGGCGCGGGTCGAGCGAGATGAGCGCGGCCCGCGTGGCCATGGGCAGCATCTTGTCCTGGACCGCGGTGTCGTAGTTGGCCGCGAACTGCGGATACACCAGGTCCACGAGCGTGCGGCGGCAGATCGCGACGCGGTCGGCGGCGGGATCGGCGAGCTGATGCTCGAGCCCGTCCAGCCAGCTGTCGAACACGTCGTGCGCGGGGCGGGGCGGGAGCGGGCGGAGGGGGCGCAGGACCATGGCGGGGCTCCGGAGGGGTAGAGGTCGCTGGGGTCACAAGAAGATAATCCCCCCCGTACGTTCGCCGCACTTCGTCAGCGGCGCCGCCGCCCACCGGACGCAGGTCTTCCCGGGCGCCGAATCGGAACGAGCCGCGAACGCGAGATCGCGATGACCCGACTGCCGAATCACCGAGGACGAAGAAGACCTTGGCGCGTTCGCGATATACGCTGTTCGTGCCGCAGACGGGCAGCGCCGCGCCCGAGACCAACCGAACGGCGACGTTCATGGTGTCCAGCGCGAGCCGCGGCTGCGAGGCACTGAGCATCCCGTCGCTCAGCATGACAAGAGCGTGTGCCGCGACGAATCGCCGCCGCACTGAATCCTGCTGACGAGTGTAGTAGAGATCGCGGCTGACCCGCGGCTCGGCGAGCACTTCACGCACGAGCGCGTCGAGTTGCCGATGGGCTCGTCGTGCGCGTGACGGGGTCGGTCAGGAACGATGCTTGGAAGAGAAAGATCCCTGGCGCAGGCAGGGTCTCGTATCGCGACGCCCATCGCCCGATGGCAACGCTGTCCTTCGCCGTGATCGCCATTCCGAGTCCGAGCTCCGCGATCAACTCGCGCGCGTCGGAGCGAGTGCGCCCACGCTTCCTCGAATCGCGGCAGCACCGCTCGCGCGGAATCCGCACTCGGGACGTGCTCATCCCAAGCGATCATCACGAGCGAGCGCGGATCCGACGGATACGACTCGAGCAGCTGCGCACGCCACCGCGCCGCTGCTGCGGAATCCTCGATCATCGCGGCGAACCGCGCCATCGCACTCATCTCCGCGGCTGAGACCGAAGGCCGCACCGCGAGCGCCTTTTCGAGCGCGGCGAACCGGCGTTCGCGCGCGCTGAACACGCTCAGCCAATGTGGAATGCGCGACGAGCCTTCTGTGCTCACCCGCGCCGCCCAGCTCTGCGCGCTGTCCGGATAGATCGCCACGAGACTGTCGGCTGCTGCGAGCGCGCGCCCGCTCGTTCCGGGGATGCAGCACGCGACCGTTCGGCGCATCACGCGTGCGAGCAGTCCATCGAACGATGGCCGGCCGTTCGGCGCGGCGGCGACGAGGTCGAATAGTCCGCGATGGTCGGTGTCGATCTGCGAGCCACCGGCGTTCTCGACGATGAGCAGCGCGTAGGCCGCGGAGTCGGGGAACTGCATCGTGCCACCGAACGACCCATCGGCGTTCTTGGTGAGCGCCGCGACGACAATGCCACGCGGCGCGAAGAAATCGGACGCATCGCTCGAGAGATAGGAGGAGTAGAATCGCGCGCGCACGTGCAGGGACCCCTCGTCGGCGAGCCGGGCATCCGGTCGATAGTGGATCGCGACCGTCGCGCCGGGGCGGGGAAACGCGGGCGAGAACGTGAGCGCGGCTCGATCGGCGGCGGCCGCATGTCGGGCGAGCGGTTGCGCGACGATCCCCACACCGGCAATGACGAGCACCGCTGCCGACACGGCAATCGACCGGCGGCCCCGCGCTGCCGGGCTTACGGCATCTACCGGCAGGATCACCCGCTCGCCGCCGCCACGCCGCTCCGCGAATGCGCTCCCACACGCCGCCGCGCATCGTCGGCGCCGATGCATTCCGCGCCAATGCACCGAGCTCCCGGATCGCCGCCACCACGCCGCGGCACTCCACGCACGATTCCAAATGCGCCGCCACACGCTTCGCCCGCAGTCCCGTCAGTTCGCCGTCCGCATACCGCGACAGCGCGCGTTCGCTCGGATGAAAGATCATGTCACCCTCCCAGGATCACGCGCAGCCGCTGCCGCGCGCGGAACAGCCGCACTTCCGAATTGCCCGCCGTGATCCCCAGCATCCCCGCGATCTCGGCGTGCGCGTACCCCTCCATCTCCTTCAGCACGAACACCTCGCGCAGTTCCGTGGCAGCCGGGCGACCGCGCTCTCGAGCGACATTCGGTCCGCACTCGCTGCGCGCGGGCGCCGGCGACATGTCCGCATCAACCAACGCCGACTGCCGGCGTCGCTGTTCCGTTCTCATCCGCATCAGCGCCGTTCGCGCCGCCACTCTCCGCAGCCACGCCGGGAACGCCGACGCATCCGACAGCCCCCGCAGCGCCTCCGGCAGCCCGATGAACACATCCTGCACCACATCCTCGGCATCATCGGCACTCGCCGTGAGAAAGAACGCCACGCAATGCACCGCCGGTGCATGCTCGCGGAACAGCTGCGCGAGCGCGTCCATCTCCCCGCGCCGCGCCCGATCGATCACGGCACCCGCACGCTGATCCGAATTCACTTGTGTGTGTTCAGGCATCGGCCAGCGCGCGTCCTCTCAGCGTCGCCATCCAGATGCCGCTCGCGCCGCGAACCTTACAGCGCGTCGCCTGGCTCCACCGGCGCCGCCGGCGTCCCCCGCCAGCTCGGCGCGCGCACCAGCTCCATCAACGCCTCCGCGAGATCGTCGCGCCCCGCGCCCGTCACCGCGCTGAACGGGATCACCTGCTCGTCGTCCAGCCCCAGCGCGCGCGCCAGCTCCGCCGCGCGCGGCACGACGTCGGCCTTCTTGAGCTTGTCCGTCTTCGTGAGCGCCACGATGGTCGGCACGCCGATCTCCGAGAGGAAATCGAGCATCTGCCGGTCCTCCGGCGTCGGCTCGTGCCGCGCGTCGATCAGCTGCACCACGCCGCGCAGCGGATCGCTGTGCTTCAAGTATCCCTCGATCAACGGGCGCCACGTGGACCGCGCTTCCTTCGACACGCGCGCATACCCATAACCCGGCAGGTCCACGAGCACGAACTCCCCGTTCACGCGAAAGAAATTGATCTCGCGCGTCTTCCCCGGCGTCTGGCTCACGCGCGCCAGCGCCTTCCGCTTCACGAGCTTGTTCGAGAGAGAAGACTTCCCCACGTTCGACCGCCCCGCGAACGCGACCTCCGGCAGATCGGTGCTCGGCCGCCATCCCCCCGCCTGCGCGAGCCCGCCCAGGAACTCGATCTCCCGAATGACGAGCGGATCCTTCGCGCTCAATGGGTGTGCGGCGGCGGCACCGCCGCGGCGATCGCGGCCGCGCCCGCACCCGGCGCCATCGACGCCGCCGGCCGGCCGCCGCGCAGCGCGAAATTGAGCACCTCGTCCATGTTCGTGACGGGATGGAAGATCAGCCCGCTCTTGATGTCGTCGGGGATCTCGCTCAGTTCACGCGCGTTCCCCTCGGGAATGATCACGTGCGTCACGCCGCCGCGCCGCGCCGCCACGAGCTTCTCCTTCAGCCCGCCAATGGGCAGCACCCGTCCGCGCAGCGTGATCTCGCCCGTCATCGCCGTGTCGCCGCGCACCGCCACGCCTGTGAGCGCGCTCACCACGGCCACCGCGATCCCGATCCCCGCGCTCGGCCCGTCCTTCGGCGTCGCGCCGTCGGGGATGTGCACGTGCAGGTCGCGCGTGCGCGGGAATTCCGGATCGATTCCGAGCACCGTCGCGCGCGACCGCGCATACGTGAGCGCAGCGCCGGCACTTTCCTTGAGCACGTCGCCGAGCGTGCCGGTGAGCTGAAGACGTCCGCGCCCGCGCACCACCGCCACTTCGATCTCCAGCAGGTCGCCGCCGATCGAGGTATACGCGAGCCCCGTCGCGACGCCCACGCGGTCCTCGCGCTTCTCGTCGGCCTCGTCGAAGGGCGGCACGCCGAGCAGCCGTTCGAGGTCCGCGGCGGCCACCGTCTGCATCGCCGGCGGATTCGCCGGATCCACCACGGCCTCGCGCGCGAGCTTGCGCGCCACGCGCGCCAGCCGCCGCTCGAGTTCGCGCACGCCGGCCTCGCGCGTGTACCCGCGCGTGATCGCCGGCACCGCGTCGGGCGCGAAGGTCACCTTCGCCGGATCGAGCCCGTGCGCCCGCAGCTGCTTCGGGATCAGGAACTGCCGCGCGATCGCGTACTTCTCGTGATCCACGTAGCCCGCCAAGCGAATTACTTCCATGCGGTCGCGCAGCGCGTCGGGGATCTGCCCGATCGTGTTCGCGGTCGTGAGGAAGAGCACCTGCGAGAGATCGTAATCGACCTCGAGATAGTGATCGTTAAAGGCTCGATTTTGCTCGGGATCGAGCACTTCCAGCAGCGCCGCCGCCGGATCGCCGCGCCAGTCCTGGCCGAGCTTGTCCACTTCGTCCAGCAGGATCACCGGGTTCACGACCTCGGCCTTCCGCATCGCCTGCACCACGCGCCCGGGCAGCGAGCCGATGTAGGTGCGGCGGTGACCGCGGATCTCGGCTTCGTCGCGCACGCCGCCCAGCGACATGCGCACGAATTTGCGGCCCAGGGCGCGCGCGATGGAGCGCCCGAGCGACGTCTTGCCCACGCCCGGCGGTCCCACCAGGCACAGGATGGGACCTTCCATCTTCCCCACGAGCGCGAGCACCGCGATGTAATCGAGGATGCGGTCCTTCACATCCTCGAGCCCATAGTGATCCTCGTCGAGCACCGCACGCGCGTGCGTGACGTCGATCACGTCGTCGCTGCGTTCGGTGAAGGGCAGCGCGATGAGCCAGTCGAGATAATTGCGCCCCACCGTCGCCTCGGGACTGAGCGGCGACGTGCGCCGCAGCTTCCGCAGCTCGCGCTCCGCGCGCTCCTTCACCGGGGCGGGGAAGTTCTTCTTCTCGATGGCGGCCTGCAGCTCGTCGAAGCCGTCGCCTTCTTCCTGGCCGAGCTCGCGGTGGATCGCCTTGAGCTGCTCCTGCAGGTAGAACTCGCGCTGGTTCTGGAAGAGCGAGCCGCGCACGTCGTTGTCGATCTTGCGTTCCAGCTTCAGGATCTCGTTCTCCGCGACGAGCGTCTCGCCCAGGAGTTCGTTGAGCGCGCGCATGTTCGCGGCCTCGAGGAGTTTCTGCCGTTGCTCGAGCTTGACCAGGAGATGCGCGGCGACCGCGAAGGCCTGCTTGTCCACGCTCTGCGCGCCCTGCACGAGCGCCGCCACTTCGCCGGGGATCCGGCGGTGCATGCCGACGTACTCATCGAAGAGCGTGACGACGCGCCGGATCTGCGCGTGCTCGTCGGGCGTGGCCGGGTGATCGCGGAAGGGGCGCGCCTCGACGAGCGCGCTGAGGTGATGCTCGCCGGGTGTGTAGCGCGTGACGCGTCCACGGCCCACTCCCTCGACGAGGACCTTGGTGGTTCCGTTCGGATTGCGCGCGAGCTGCAGCACCCGCCCGATGACGCCCGTGCGGAAGAGATCCTTGGCGCCGGGCTCGTTCGTGTCGGCCGACTTCTGCGCGACGAGGAAGATCCACCGGTCGTGCGCCAGCGCGGTCTCGATCGCCGCGAGGGATGCGGGGCGGCCCACGAGCAGCGGGATGACCATGTACGGGAACACGACGACATCCCGGAGGGGCATGACGGGAAGCTTGTCGGGGACATCGAAGCGTTCGCTTTCACGCACTACGGTTAAGGTCATGAGTCAATATACCCCTATCCACCACATTCGCCCCTCCTGCTCGCCGACCGCCGGCGAAGCGACGGGGCGTGAGGCGAAACCCGAACTCCGTTATTGGTCCCCCGAACGCCGTGAGGCGTGAGGCGTGCGCCGAACTGACTATGGGGCGGTGCTGAAAACCCGAACCCCGTGAGGCGTGAGGCGTGCGTCAAACGGCGTACGGTCCGTCCGCCGCACGCCTCCCGCCTCACGGTCTTCGGGGTACGTCTCACGGCGTTCGGGTCGCGCCTCACGGCGTTCGGGGTACGCACGAACGCCGTACAGTCAGTTCGACGTACGCCTCACGCCTCACGGTTTTCAGGGTACGAATAACGGCGTTCGGGGTGCCAGCAACGCCGTTCTTATCGCGGGATCAGGCTTCCTTCTTCTGCCTCTTCGGCGCGATTTCCAGCAACGGCGGCGTCCCGTTCAGCACCGACGACTCCGTGATCTTCACCTCCACGATGTCATCTCGCGAAGGCAGATCGAACATGATGTCCGTCATCAGTTCTTCCAGGATCGCCCGCAGACCCCGCGCGCCCGTGCCGCGCTTGAGCGCCTTCGTCGCCACCGCGCGCAGCGCGTTCTCGTCGAACGTGATCTTCACGTCCTCGAGGTCGAAGAGCTTCGTGTACTGCTTGGTCAGCGCGTTCTTGGGCTCCTTCAGGATCCGCACCAGCGAGCCCTCGTCCAGCGCCTCGAGCGCCACGGTCACGGGCAGCCGGCCCACGAGTTCCGGGATCAGCCCGTAGCGGAGCAGGTCGTCCGGCTCCACTTCGCCGAACGGGTTCACCACCAGATCCTTCGCCTTCCCGTTCTTCACCTCTTCCTTGGTGAAGCCGATCTGCCGCCGCCCCGTGCGCGCCTCGATGATCTTCTCGAGGCCGTCGAACGCGCCGCCGCAGATGAACAGGATGTCCTTGGTGTTGATCTGGATGTATTCCTGCTGCGGGTGCTTGCGGCCCCCCTGCGGCGGCACGCTCGCCACCGTCCCCTCGAGGATCTTGAGCAGCGCCTGCTGCACGCCCTCGCCCGACACGTCGCGCGTGATGCTCGGGTTCTCGCTCTTGCGCGCGATCTTGTCGATCTCGTCGATGTACACGATGCCGCGCTCGCATTCGGCGACGTTGAAGTCGCCGGCCTGCAGCAGCCGCACCAGGATGTTCTCGACGTCCTCGCCGACGTAGCCCGCTTCGGTGAGCGTCGTGGCGTCGGCGATCGTGAAGGGCACGTCGAGCATGCGCGCCAGCGTCTGCGCCAGCAGCGTCTTGCCCACGCCGGTGGGGCCGATCAGCAGGATGTTCGACTTGTCGAGCTCGACGTCGTCGTCGCGGTTCGACGCGCTGTTGATCCGCTTGTAGTGGTTGTAGACGGCCACGGCGAGCGCCTTCTTGGCCTTCTCCTGCCCGATCACGTACTGGTCCAGCACGTCCTTGATCTCCATGGGCGTCGGGACCTGCGTGATCGCTTCCGCTACCTCGCGCTCTTCGTCCTCGGCGAGGATCTCGTTGCAGAGCGAGATGCACTCGTTGCAGATGTACACGGACGGGCCCGAGATGAACTTCCGGACCGAATCCTTGGACTTTCCGCAGAAGGAACAGCGAAGATGCTTGTCTTGGGACATTGGGTCCGGGAAGCGGGAGGCGCGGGGTATCTAACATCCACCCTAAAGACGGTCAAGCGGGAGCGGCGCCACAAGCCCCTCCCGCCAAGTGAATCATTTCACAAGGTCGCGATCTTCTCCTTGTCGTCCTTCATGATCGCCCGGTGCTGCGCGATCACGCTGTCGATGATCCCGTACTCCTTCGCCTCCTCCGCGCTCATGAACCGGTCGCGGTCGATGTCGCGCTCGATCTGCTCCACCTTCTTGCCCGTGTGCTTGCCGAACAGCTCGTTCATCTTGGCGCGCAGGTACAGGATCTCGCGCGCCTGGATCTCGATGTCGGCCGCCGTGCCCTGCGTCCCGCCGCTCGGCTGGTGGATCATGATCCGCGCGTGCGGCAGCGCGCTGCGCTTGCCCGCCGTCCCGCCGCCAGCAGGAACGCGCCCATGCACGCCGCCATCCCCATGCAGATCGTGCGGATCGGCGCGTTCAGGAACTGCATCGTGTCGTAGATCGCCATGCCGGCGCTCACGCTGCCGCCCGGCGAGTTGATGTACAGATTGATGTCGCGCTCGGGGTTGTCCGCCTCGAGGAAGAGCAGCTGCGCGATCACGATGTTCGCCACGTCGTCGTTGATCGGCGTGCCGAGGAAGACGATGCGGTCCATCAGCAGGCGCGAGAAGATGTCGTACGTCCGCTCGCCGCGGCTCGACCGCTCGATCACATAGGGAGGATAGATCGTCGACACGGGCAGGTTTCCGGTTGGGGTCTGGGCCACCTTAAGCGCTCCTCTGGATCTCATTGTGTTCGAGCAGCCACGCGAAGACCTTGTCCTCCGTGATGCTGCGCTCGATCTCCTTGATGCGCCCCGCCTTCTGCAGCGACGCATAGATCGCGCCCGGCTCGGCGCCCCGCTTGGCGGCCACGTCGGCCACGCGCGCATCAATGTCCGACTCCGACGCCGCGAGCTTCTCGCGCGCGGCGATCGTTTCGATCACCAGATCGCGCCGCACCTGCCGCTCCGCCACCGCGCGGAATTCCCCGGCGAACTTCTGCTTCTCCTCGTCGGGGATCTGGTACATCTCGGCGTACGCACGCACCAGATCGTTCACCCAGCTCACCGGCACCTCGAACGGATTCGCCGAGACCAGCTCGTCGATCAGCTTCTGGCGGACCTCGGCGTCGGCCTCGCGCGCGGTGTGCGTGACGAGGTCGGCGCGCACCGCGGTCTTGAGCGCATCCAGCGAATCGAAATCGCCTACCTCGCGCGCGAAGGCGTCGTCGAGGGCGGGGAGTTCCTTGCGCTTCACGTCCACGACCTGCACGCGCACTGTTTTCGTCTTGCCGCGCTGCGCTTCGTCGGGGAAGTCATCCGGCCACTTCACCGGACCCTCCTGCGTGGCGCCCGCGTCGGTGCGCATGATCAATTCTTCCACGGCCGCGATCGCCTGGCCCGAGCCGACGACGATCCGGTATTCCTTGCCCTCGGGCATCGCGCCCGCATCATCGGCGGTCGCCAGCATCACCGTGACCATGTCGCCCGGCAGCGCGCGCTCCGTCACCGGCGTCCACGTGGCGCGCTGGTCGCGCAGCGTCTCGAGCTGCTCCTTGATCATCTCGTCCGTGAGCGGCTTCTCCGCGCGCGCGATCCGGAATCCCGACGTGCGCGCGAGCGCGATCGTGGGCTTCACCTCGAGATGCAGCTCAAAGGTGAGCGGCTGGCCCTCGTGGAAATGCAGATCGTGCACGTGCGGCTGCGTCGCGAGATCGAGCTTGTCGCGTTCGAGCACCGTCTTGAACGCTTCCTGCACGAGCGACTCGATCGCTTCCTGGCGGATCGCGTCCGCGAACTTCTTGCGCACCACCGCCGCCGGCGCCTTGCCGGGCCGGAAGCCGGGCATGCGGACCTGCGTCGCGTAGCGAGTCGCGGCGCGGTCCTCCGCGCCCTTCACATCAGCGACCGGAACGGTCACCGCGAGCCGGCGTTCCAAGCCCTCGCTCTTCGTGGATTTGATCTCAATGGACATGACTACAAGATAACGGGTGGGGAAGGGCAGTGGGGCTGTTACACGCCACCCCGAACGCCGTCCTTGGTCCCCCGAACTCCGCCATTGGCCAGTGAGGTGTGGTACCAGCTACAGCGTCCTTGGAATTGTATTGGAGCAACGCCAAGTACGCCTGAGCCTTGACCACACGCTAATGGCTAATGGCGGCGTTCGGGGGACCAAGTACGGAGTCCGGGGTTCGCAGTAGTCGCCCCTTAGCCCCGCCTAATGAACCCCGCGTCCACGCTCGGCGGCGTCGGCCGCGCGGTGTCCGATTCCCGCACGTGCGACATCTCCCACGCCTGGTGGATCGCGTCCATCACCGCGTCGGGGCGCGTGATGTGGATCATGTGGCCGGCGTTGGGCAGCACCACGAGGCGCGAACGGTGCACCTGGTTGTGGAGACGGTAGCCCTGGCGCGCCGGCACCGCCACGCGGTCGCTGTCGCCCACCACGATCACAAGCGGCAGCCCGATCTCGCTGTAGCGCGCCGACAACTCGCCCGCGCTGTCGTAGCTCGCGGTGAAATCCTCGTCGCGCGCGTGCCGCTGCGCCGGCCGCGCGCGGCGGAACGCGAGCAGGGGATCCGTCGCCTCCGTGTCGGGCACCGGCTCCGGCGCGAAGCGCGCGCGCATCGTCGCACGGTACACGCGGTAGCCCACCAGGGGCTGCAGCACCGGCGTCAGTCGGTCGCTCGCGCGCGTCATGAGGTGCCCCTGCGGGTCGGTGTGGCGCGAATTGTCGTCGGCATAGCAGAGCGGATTCAGGAGCACCAGCCCCGCCAGTTCGTTGCCGTGTTCCAGCGCGTACGCCAGCGCCAGGAATCCGCTCCACGAATGCGCCACCAGCAGCGGCTGCTCGATCCCCACGCGCCGCACCGCATCGCGCACCAGCTCGGCCTGCCCGCTCACGCTCAAGCCCTCAGGCGGACGCTCGCTGTGCCCGTAGCCGGGGCGGTCGATGATCACCGCCTTGAAATCGCGGCTCACGCGCTCGCGCAGGCGCCCCGAGAAATCCGTGGCGTCGCCGTAATTGCCGTGGAGCAGCACCACGGGACGTCCGCTGCCGCGCACCAGCACGTGGACGTTCACGCCGTCCACCTTCACGCGCTCGCCCTCCGCCGGATAGCGCTGCGTCACCTCGCGGCGCTTCCACCGGTCATAGCCGAGCAGCACGCCGCCGAACGCGATCACTCCTGCCGAGATCAGCAGCCAGATCATCCACTCCTCCCCGGTTCTCGCAACGCTACGACCCGCCCGCCACACCGTCAACGTCCGTTCGCTTGACAGCACGCGCTCCGAACGCAGGATACAGCACCTTCGCGCCGCCACGCCCCACGAGGATCCGCCGCGTGCCCACTGTCACGAAACCCTGGCTGTCCCACTACGATCCCGGCGTGCCTTCGTCCATCGCGCCGTACCCTTCGCGCACGTCGCTCGACTACTTCGACGACGCCGTCCGCGACCGCCCCGACAGCACCTTCCTGCTCTTCAAGGGCGCCTCGCTTACGTACGGCGAACTCGACGCGCTCGCCAATGCCTGCGCCGCCGCCTTCGCGAAGCTCGGCGTGCGCCGCGGTGACCGCGTTGCGCTCATGCTGCCCAACTGCCCGCAGTTCCTCATCGCCGAGCTCGCCGCGTGGCGCCTCGGCGCGGTGGTCGTGCCGCTGAATCCCATCTACAACGAAGAGGAACTCCACGGCCCGCTCGTCACATCCGGCGCGCAAACCGTGGTGGTCCTCACCCCTTTCTACGAGCGCATCCGCCGCGCCGTCACAGGAACGGCGGTCAAGACGGTCATCGCGACCAATATCAAGGAGTACCTGCCGCCCCTGCTGCGCGTGTTGTTCACGCTGCTGAAGGAGAAGAAGGAGGGGCACCGCGTGACACTCGCCGCGGGCGATCTCCGCTTCGATGAGCTGCTCGCCGCGAACCGTGGAGTGAAGGTCGCGCGAGAGAGGATCGGCCCCGACGACCTCGCCACGTTGCTGCTCACCGGCGGCACCACCGGCGTGCCCAAGTGCGCGATGTGCACGCACCGCGCGACCATCGCCGCCGGGCTGCAGATCAAGGCATGGATGGGTCCCGTGCTGCAGGAGTGGGTGTCGCCGATCATGATCCCGCTCCCCCTCTTCCACACGTACGGCAATACCGGCGCGCAGGGTCTCGCCTTCGTCGGCCACTGCCCGATGGTGCTCGTGCCGAACCCGCGCGATCTGCCGGATGTGCTCAAGACGATCGATCGTACGAGACCGGCCTTCTTCTGCGGCGTCCCGACGCTGTACAACGCGCTGATCAACCACCCGATGGTGCAGGCCGGGAAGATCGATTTCCGATCCATTCGCGCGTGCATGAGCGGCGCGTCGCCGCTGATGGCCGAGACCAAGCGCCGCTTCGAGGCGCTCACCGGCGGCCGGATCTTCGAGGGCTACGCGCTCACCGAATCCGGGATGGCCGCGGTGTGCAATCCCTTCGTCGGCAACGGCAAGCCCGGCTCGGTGGGCATGCCGCTGCCCGATGTCGAGGTCGCGATCGTGGATGACGAATCCGGCGACCGCGTGCTCCCTGCCGGCGAGACGGGTGAGATCATCCTGCGCGCACCGAACCTGATGGAGGGCTACTGGCACAACGATGCCGAATCGAAAGCGATGCTCCGCCCGTTCGGCGAGGGCGGTCCGTGGCTCTACACAGGCGACCTCGGCTATCTCGACGGCGACGGATTCCTCTTCATCGTCGATCGCAAGAAGGACCTGATCAAGGCGGGCGGATTCCAGGTGTGGCCGCGCGAAGTGGAAGAAGCGATCGCGAAGCATCCGGCGGTGGCCGAGGTGGGTGTGGTGGGCGTGACCGACGCGGCGAAGGGCGAGGCGGTGTTGGCGTGCGTCGTGCTGCGGCCGGGGATGACGGCGAGCGCGGAGGACATCCGCGCGTTCTCGAAGGAACATCTCGCGCCGTACAAAGTGCCGTCGCGGGTGGAATTCCGCGCGGACCTGCCGAAGTCAATGGTGGGGAAGGTGCTGAGGCGGATGCTGCGGGAGCCGGTCGCGGCGAAGGTCTGATCGCGGGTCCCGAGTCCCGCGCAGTCAGGTCTTGCGCGAAAGCTCGCGCGATGGAACGATGATGCTCGCAGGATTTTGATTCAGCGCTCTTCCACGATCGAGGAGGCTCTCTTGCTGAAAAGATTGATCGGTCTCGCGGCGCTCGGCGCCGTGCTCGCGCTCCCCGCCTCGCTCCGCGCTCAGGCGCCGGCGAGCGTCTGCAAAGACGGCACCACCTCGAACGCGACCGGCTCGGGCGCGTGTTCGGGGCATGGCGGTGTCGACAAGGCCAAGACCAAGGCGGCGCACACGCCGCCCGCCCCGCCGCCGGCGCCGGCGACGATGGTCATGTGCAAGGATGGGACGCAGTCGAAGAGCGGCCAAGGCGCCTGCTCACATCACGGCGGCGTCGGCACGCCGACCCCCACCGCCGCCGCGCAGCCGCCCGCTCCCGCGCCGGCTCCGGCGAACCCTCCGAGCAACATGACCGGCGGGCCCGTGATGTGCGCCGATGGCACGACGTCGAACACGAGCGGGCAGGGCGCCTGCTCCCACCACGGCGGCGTGAAGCACAACGGCACGGCTCCTGCCGCGCCTCCCGCGGCGCCGCCCCCGGCGCCCGCGAACACGCCGACGATGACCGGCAATGGAACCGCGCCCAGCAACAATCCACAGGGCGCGATCGCGAAGTGCAAGGACGGCACCTACTCGCACAGCAAGCAGCACAGCGGCGCCTGCTCCCAGCACGGCGGAGTCGCGCAATGGCTGGACGGAACGCCGGCCAAGCAAGACTAACTCCGACGTTGGCCGTTAGAGCAACGGGAAGCGGATTGCAACGAGGGGCGCCGCGACAGCGGCGCCCCTCGTTTTGCCGTACCTATACGCTATCCCCTTGAAAAAAGACGGCGGCCGTTCCGGCCGTCGTCTTTTTTCGCAGTGCGAGAGGAGGGACTCGAACCCCCACGGGTCACCCCACTGGATCCTAAGTCCAGCGCGTCTACCAATTCCGCCACTCCCGCGCGCGGCTCCAACCTAAGAGACGCACGGGAACGCGGCCAGGCACCGCGCCGCCGCTCAGCCGCCCACTCTCAGATTCACTACCCGCGTCGACTTGATGCCGGCGTTGTACACCAGCAGCGTCACCACATCGCCGTCCTTCACGCCCGATAGCGCGTCATTGAGATCGGCCACGGTGCGGATCGCCTTCTGCTTGGGACTCAGCACCTTCACGATCAGGTCGCTGCCCGGCTGCAGCTGATGGAACGCCGGACCCATCGCATCCACATCGGTCACGGCTAGGCCGCGCTGGTTCTCGGGGATCTCGGCCCGGCTCGCCTTCTCGGCGCTCAGGATCTCCACCGAGATGCCGAGCTTGTCGTACGACGCCGGCTGCGCGCTGTCGTCGTCGCCGGAGTTGTCCGCGACCTTCGTTTCCTCGCTCGGCGCCTCGGCGAGCTTCACCTTGAACGACTTCTTCTCGCCGAATCGCATCACATCCACGGTCACGACGTCGCCCGGCTTGTGATCGCGGATCTGGCGCTGCATCTGTGCCACGCGGTCCACCGGCACGCCGTCGATCGCCACGATCACGTCACCCGCCTCGATGCCGGCCTTCGCCGCGGGGCTGTCCTGCCCGGGCGTCGAACCGCCTACGAGCGCGCCGCGGATCTCCTTGAGCCCCGCCGCCTGCGCGTCCTCCGGCCGCAGATCCGTGATGGACACGCCCAGGATCGCGCGCCGCACGCGGCCGTACTGGATGATGTCGCTCATCACCGTCTTCGCGAGCGTGATCGGGATCGCGAAGCCGTAGCCCGAGTAGTAGCCGGTCTGGCTCGCGATCGCGCTGTTGATGCCGATCACGTCCCCGCGCGTGTTCACGAGCGGGCCGCCGGAATTGCCCGGATTGATCGCCGCGTCCGTCTGGATGTAGTCGACGATCGCGTACTGGCTGGCGTAGAGCCCGCGCAGCTCGCGGCTCCGGCCCTTCGCGCTGATGATGCCGGCGGTGACGGTGAAGTCGAGGCCGAGCGGATTGCCGACGGCCAGCACCCACTCGCCGACGCGCGCCTTGGCATCATCGCCGAGCGCCACGGTCGGGAAGTTCGAGCCGTCGATCTTGATCACCGCGACGTCGGTGGTGGGATCGCGTCCCACGACCTTCGCCTTGAACATGCGCTTGTCGAGCAGGGTGACCGTGACCTTGTCCGCGTCGGCCACCACATGATTGTTCGTCAGGATGTAGCCATCGGGCGTGACGATGAAGCCCGAGCCGCTGCCCTCTTCCGGCTGGCGGTGCGCGTTCGGATCGAACTGGCGGAAGAAGTCATCCATGCCCGGAGGCGCACCCTGCCCCGGCGGCGTGCGCTGCGCCTTCGGCGCGTTGCGCTCGGTCACGATCGAGACCACCGCCGGCGTGACGCGCTCGGCGATCGCCACGAAATTGTTGCTGCCCTCGGGCACCGGGGAGCTCGGCGCCAGCTGCAGTTTGGCGCCATTATCGCGCTGCTGCGCGTAGCCGAATGGCGTGAGATTGAAGCCGGCGCGTGAACACGAGACCGGCAATGAAGGCGGCGATCGCCACGACGCCTAGCGTCGCTCGCGGCAGGAATCGGTTGGGCATACTCATGTCCTTCGTGAGTGTGGGGTTTTGAATATACGCACCGCGGGACCCCGGAGTTCCGCTCGGGGCCCCGCCGTATCTACTTGGTCACCGGCGGGGCCGGCAGCGTTGCCTTACTTCTTCGCGTCGTCCACGATCTCGTAATCGGCCTCGACCGCCTCGTTCTTGGGGTCGGTGCCCTTCGGATTGTCCGCGGCGCTCTCGTGCGCGGCATGCGCCGTGGCTTCCTCACCCGCACTCTGCTGGCCCTGCGCGTACAGCGACTGTCCCGCCTCGCTGTACGCCTTCTCCAGCTCCGTGCGGGCCGCGCTGATCTCGGCCATGTCCTCGCCTCGCAGCGCCTTCCGCGCGCGGTCCACCGCGCTCTCGAGCTTCCCCTTGAGGTCGGCGTTCAGCCGGTCGGACCACTCCTTCGAGTTCTTGTCCACCTCGTAGGTCAGGCTGTCGAGCTTGTTGCGCGCGTCGATCTGGTCGCGCTTGGCCTTGTCCTCGGCCGCGTGCGCCTCGGCGTCCGACGTCATCTTCTCGATCTCGGCGTCCGACAGCCCGCTCGATGCCTCGATGCGGATCTTCTGTTCCTTGCCCGTCGCCTTGTCCTTCGCGGTCACGTGCAGAATGCCGTTCGCGTCGATGTCGAAGGTGACCTCGACCTGCGGCATGCCGCGCGGGGCCGGCGGGATCCCGGTGAGCTGGAACTTGCCGATCGTCTTGTTGTACTGCGCCAGCTCGCGCTCGCCCTGCAGCACGTGGATCTCCACCGTGGTCTGACTGTCCTCCGCGGTGCGAGAACGTCTCCGACTTCTTCGTGGGGATCGTGGTGTTGCGCGGGATGAGCACCGTGCTCACGCCGCCCAGCGTCTCGATGCCCAGCGACAGCGGCGACACGTCGAGGAGCAGCACGTCCTTCTGCTCGCCGGTGAGCACCGCGCCCTGGATCGCGGCGCCGATCGCGACGACTTCGTCGGGATTCACGCCCTTGTGGGGCTCCTTCTTGAAGAAGTCCTTCACGATCTGCTGCACCTTCGGAATGCGCGTCGAGCCGCCGACGAGGATCACTTCATCGATCTCCTCGGGCTTCATCCCCGCGTCCTTCAGCGCCTGCTGCATCGGCGGAAGCGTCCGGTCGATGAGGTCGTCCACGAGCTGCTCGAACTTCGCGCGCGTGAGCGAGTAGTTCAGGTGCTTCGGGCCCGACTGGTCGGCCGTGATGAACGGCAGGTTGATGTCGGTCTGCTGCGTGCTCGACAGCTCCATCTTCGCCTTCTCGGCGGCTTCCTTCAGGCGCTGGAGCGCCATCGGGTCCTTGGAGAGGTCGATGGTCTGGTCCTTCTTGAACTCCGCGACGAGCCAGTCGATGATCGCGCTGGTCGAAGTCGTCGCCGCCGAGGTGGGTGTCGCCGTTGGTGGACTTCACCTCGAACTGGCGCGCGCCGTCCACGTCGTACAGCTCGAGGACGGAGATGTCGTAGGTGCCGCCGCCCAGGTCGAAGACGGCGACCTTCTCGTCCTTCTTCTTGTCGAGCCCGTACGCGAGCGCGGCCGCCGTCGGCTCATTGATGATGCGGAGCACGTCGAGGCCGGCGATCTTGCCGGCATCCTTCGTCGCCTGGCGCTGCGAATCGTTGAAATACGCGGGCACCGTGATGACCGCCTTCTCGACCTTCTGGCCGAGGTAGTCCTCGGCGGTCTGCTTCATCTTCTGGAGGATCATCGCCGAGATCTCGGGCGGGGAGTGGCGCTTGCCCTGCACCTCGACCGTGGCGACGTCGTTCTGGCCGCCGACGACTTTATAGGGGACACGCTTCATCTCCTCGGTCACTTCCGAGGTCTTGCGGCCCATGAAGCGCTTGATCGAGAAGACTGTGTTGGTGGGGTTCGTGACGGCCTGTCGCTTGGCGACCTGGCCGACGAGCCGCTCGCCATCCTTCGTGAATCCGACGACGGAAGGCGTCACGCGTCCGCCTTCGGCGTTCGGGATGACGACCGGGTCTCCACCTTCCATGACGGCGACGACGGAGTTCGTAGTCCCCAGGTCGATGCCGATTACTTTTTGAGCCATAATCCTTTGCTCCTTCCTTGATTGGTCAGAGTCCTTGAGTCGCGCGCTAACTACTAGCAATTACTGGGCCTAGCTTAGGCGCCGATTTGGCAGGCAAGTCTGCCACGTTAGTCGCCAATTGGCCGCAGTTATGTCACGCGCGGGACTCGGGACTCGGGACTCGCCGCGGGACGCGATTGACCGCTCGGAAGTTCTCGCGTCCCGCGGCGAGTCCCGAGTCCCGAGCGTTACCGCTCTTTGCCGCCGGCGGAGCGCCGCCGTAAGTTCCACCCCGCGTCGCACCTCGTTCCTCATGGGAGATTGAATGCGCCTGATCCCGAGAGATGAAGCGTTCTTCGAGATGTTCGCCGAGCTGGCCAAGCGCGTCTCCAGCGGCGCGCGGCTGCTCAGGCAGCTCTTCGCCGATCCGGCGAACCTCGAGAAGCACGTGGCCGCGATCAAGGCCGTGGAGCACGAGGCCGATGAGCTCACGCACAAGATCATCCTCCGCATCGACCGGAGCTTCGTCACGCCGATCGACCGGGAGGACATCCACCTCCTGGCCGGCGAACTGGACGATGTGCTCGACCTGATGGACGGCACGGCCCGTCGCGCGCAGATGTTCCACATCACCGAGGTGCGCGCGTCGGCGCTGCCGCTCTGCGACGTGCTCATCCGTGCCACCGAGCACATCGAGGCGGCGGTGGCCGAGATGAAGGATTCGCGCATCGTCGTCGCGCGCGGGCGCGACATCAAGCTGCGCGAGGAGGAGGGCGACCAGATCTACCACCAGGCGATCGGCGACCTGTTCGCCGGCAAGCCGGACGCGCTCGAGGTGATCAAGTGGAAGGAGCTCTTCGACACGCTCGAACGCGCGCTCGACCAGTGTGAGGATGTCGCGAACGTGCTGGAGAGCATCGCGCTGAAACACAACTGACCTCGTGATCCTCTACATCGTCGCGATCATCGCGGTCGCGTTCATCTTCGATTTCAGCAACGGCTTCCACGACTCGGCGAACTCCATCGCCACGATCGTGGGCACGCGCGTGCTCAAGCCGCTGCCGGCGGTGATCTGGGCGGCGTCGTTCAACTTCGTGGCGGCGTTCGTGGTCGGCACGAAGGTGGCGCAGACAATGGGGAAGGGCATGATCGACGTGTCGATCGTGGACCCGAACGTGATCCTTGGCGGACTGGTCGGTGCGATCATCTGGAACGTGATCACGTGGTACTTCGGCCTGCCGTCGAGTTCGTCGCACGCGCTGATCGGCGGCTATGGCGGCGCGGCCGTGGCCAAGGCGGGATTCCACGCGCTCATCGTGGCGGGGTGGACGAAGGTGCTGCTCTTCATCGTCATCTCGCCGCTCGTGGGCATGGCGCTCGGCTACCTCCTGATGGTGCTCGTGATGTGGATCTTCCACCGGACGGCGCCAGCCCGGGTGGACCGCTTCTTCCGCGCGGCGCAGCTGGCGAGCTCCGCCCTCTTCTCGCTCGGTCACGGGGGCAACGACGCGCAGAAGACGATGGGCATCGTCGTCGGGCTGCTGGTGTCCACGCAGTCCCTGTTCGCGCACGAGACCGGGTGGATGCACAACCTGTACCTGCAGAATGCGGATCACATTCCGCTCTGGGTGGTGATGGGCGGGTACAGCGCGATCGCGCTCGGCACCCTGTTCGGCGGCTGGCGGATCGTGCTCACCATGGGAACGCGGATCACCAAGCTGCGCCCGGTGGGCGGATTCTGCGCGGAGACGGCGGGCGCGCTCAGCATCCTCATGGCGACGAACTTCGGGATCCCGGTGAGCACGACGCACACGATCACCGGCGCGATCATGGGCGTCGGTGCGACCAACCGCCTGTCCGCGGTGCGGTGGGGCGTGGCGAAGCGGATCGTGTGGGGCTGGGTGCTCACGATCCCGATGGCCGCGCTGATGGCGGCCGCGGTCTGGTGGATCCTGCAGCGCATCACCGGCTGAGGAGACCGATATGACCGCGCCCGACATCCGGTTCACCGGCAGCATCCCGGCGAACTATGACAAGCTCCTCGGCCCCGTGTTCTTCGACCCCTACGCCCTGGACGCGGCGGCGCGGCTGCCGCGCAACGCGAAGCGCGTGCTGGAGGTGGCGTGCGGCAGCGGCGTGGTCACGCGCCGCCTGCGCGCCGTGATGCCGGCCGACGCGCATCTCACCGCCACCGACTTGAGCGAGTCGATGATCGCGTACGCGCGCTCCCGGATGCCGGGCGTCGCCGGCGTGGAATTCCAGTCCGCCGACGCGGGCGCGCTCCCGTTCCCCGACGCTTCGTTCGACGCCATCGTCTGCCAGTTCGGGATCATGTTCGTGCCCGACAAGGCGGCGGCGTACCGGGAATTCCGGCGCGTGCTCGTGCCCGGTGGCACGTTGCTCTTCTCGGTGTGGGATGCGTTCGACAAGAATCCGGTGTCGCGACTCGCGCGTGAGACGGTGGTGAAACTCTTCCCGAACGATCCGCCCGATTTCCTCACGATCCCCTTCGGCTACCACAATGTGGAGGAGATCCGCGCGCAGGTGCGGGCCGCGGGATTCACCGCCGTCACGGCGGACCGCGTCGCCCGGGAGATGCGGAGTCCCTCGGGGCGTGAGCTTGCCGCCGGATTCTGCACCGGGACGCCGCTCGCCACCGCCCTGGCCGAGCGCCCGTCGGTGCCGGTCGAGCGCGTGATCGATGCGATGGCGTTCGTGATCGGCGGCGCGTACGGTGAGAGGCCGGTCGTCGCGCCGATGCAGGCGATCGTCTTCACGGCCACGGCGCGCACCGAAGGATGATCCCGCACGCGCTGTTCGGCGACGGCATCTGGTGGGTGCTCTTCCTCTCCGTGGAGTGGGCGATCCGCATCGTCGCGCTGGTCATCGTGCCGTTCAAGCGTTCCCCCGAGACGGCGAAGGGATGGCTGCTGCTCATCATGTTCGAGCCCATCGTCGGGCTCGCGGTGTACCTCACGCTCGGGCGCACGCGCATGCCGGCCTGGCGGCTGAAGCGCGCCGTGGAGTTCGAGGAGATCGCGCGCCCGGTGTACGACCGTCTGATGTCGCACCCCGCGGTCTTCCACCCGGAACAGGCGCCGGCGATCGCGCCGGCCGTGCGCCTCACCGAGAAACTCGGCGAACTGCCGATCCTCGGCGGGAACAGCGTGGAGATCCTCTCCGACTACACCGGGATCCTCGACCGCCTCGTCGCGGACATCAATGCCGCGCAGATGCACGTGCATCTGCTCTTCTACATCGTGGCCGACGACCCCGTCTCGGCGCGGGTGATGGAGGCGCTGGAGCGCGCGCAGAAACGGGGCGTCGTTTGCCGTCTGCTCGCGGATTTCCTCGGCTCGCGGAAGGTCGGATTCCCGGCGCTCGCGCCGCGGCTCCGCGAGAAGGGGATCGAGGCGTTCGCCACGCTCAAGCCGGCGCTGCTGCGTTCGCGCGGCGCTCGCATGGACCTGCGCAATCACCGGAAGATCGCGGTGATCGACGGACGGATCGGCTACACGGGCTCCATGAATCTCGTGGATCCGAACTTCAAGCCGGGGCTCACCTACGAGGAGTTGATGGCGCGCATGACCGGGCCCGCCGTGCTGGAGCTGCAGGCCGTATTCGCCCAGGACTGGTACCAGGAGACCGGGAAGACCACTCAACCCGGCACGCCCTTCCCGGATCCCGAGATCACCGGCGCGACGCCGGCGCAGGTGCTGCCGAGCAGCCCGCTCTACCCGCGGCAGAACAGCCAGCGGCTGATCGTCGCGCTGCTGGGCGTCGCACGGGAACGCGCGGTGATCACCACGCCCTACTTCATTCCCGACGACGCGCTGCGCCAGGCGCTCACCACGGCCGTAATGCGCGGCGTGGACGTGCGCCTCGTCGTGCCGGGGCAGGACGACCAACTGCTCGTGTCCAACGCGCAGAAGTCGTACTATGGGGAGTTGCTCACCGCGGGCGTGAAGATCTGCCGGTACTCGGAGCGCTTTCTGCACGCGAAACACGTCACGATCGACAACGAGATCGCGTGGATCGGATCGTCGAACATGGACATTCGCTCGTTCGCGCTGAACGCCGAGGTGGTGTTGCTCGCGTACGATCCGGCG
Organism: uncultured Gemmatimonadaceae bacterium; assembly: GCA_963751275.1. Taxonomy (GTDB): domain Bacteria; phylum Gemmatimonadota; class Gemmatimonadetes; order Gemmatimonadales; family Gemmatimonadaceae; genus DATKOH01. The sequence goes on from CAVVTZ010000007.1 coordinate 764,180, forward strand.
GTGTGCGCGCAGATGCGGGCGGTGCAGGAGCGGTACTTTCGGGAAGGGGTGTGGCTCGACGCGGCGATCTGGGGCGCGCAGCCGCTCTGGCGCCAGGTGGGCTGGAACCTCGCCCGTTTGTTCAGTTCACTGCTTTAGGACGGGGCCATGCGCAAACTGATCGCGGGGATCATGGAGTTCCGGCGCCTCCGCCGCGCCGACTATGAGGAGACGTTCGCCCAGCTCGCGCTCGGCCAGCGTCCCGACGTGCTCTTCATCGCGTGTTCGGACAGCCGCGTCGCGGTGAACGTCTTCGCCTCTACGGACCCGGGTGACATGTTCGTGGTGCGCAACGTGGGGAACCTGATCCCGCCGAGCGATGCGGCAGGGCGGTCGGTGGGCGACGGGTCGGAGGCCTCGGCCATCGAGTTCGCGCTGGGGCGGCTGGCGGTGAGGCACATCATCGTGTGCGGACACTCGGATTGCGGCGCGATCACGGCGCTGTGCGCCGGGCGCGACACGATCGCTGAGCCGAACCTGCGCGCGTGGCTGCGGCACGCCGAGCCGGCGCTCGCGGCGGCGCGCCAGCTGGGGAAGGAGGATGTGAACACCGTGTCGCAGCTCAACGTGCTGCGGCAGCTGGAGCACATCGCGGGCTACCCCGTGGTGAAGTCGCGGATCGATCGAGGCGAGTTGGAACTGCATGGGCTGTGGTTCGACATTCGTCATGCGGACGTGTACTTCTTCGAGCGCTCGACCGGGGACTTCGTGCTGATCGACGACGAGGAGGGGAAGCGCGTGTTGACGCGACTTAAGGACTGAAGAGCCATTACTGTCGCTTAATATGGTCATTTGGGCGTTATTATGGCGCTATAATGTGCTTATATCTGTGGCGAGCCGCCTAGCGCACGAACGGGTACTCGTTACTTGGGCGTGATTCACGCGCGTCGGGTGAAGCGGTAGATTGTCAGGGACAACAAGATCACTTCCGCCGCCCGCGCCGTCGCTCGGGCGGCGACTCGTCTCCGCCACCAGGTCATGCCCGATCGTCTCGCTGCGCCCGAGCTGTATCTCAATCGCGAGCTGAGCTGGCTCGAGTTCAATGCCCGTGTGTTGCACGAGGCGCTGGATCCGCGCACCCCGTTGCTCGAGCGCCTGAAGTTCCTGTCGATCTTCAGCACGAACCTCGACGAGTTCTACATGGTGCGCGTGGCCGGACTGCGCCGGCAGGTGGCCGCCGGCGTGTCCGTTTCGGCGCCCGACGGGCTCGCCCCGCAGGAGCAGCTCGACGCGATCGCGCGCATGGTGTCCGAGCAGCTGGCACTCCGTGACCGCTGCCTGCACGGCGAGGTGCTGCCGGCGCTGGCGCTGCACGGCATCGAGCTCGTCTCGATGGAGGACCTCGACCGCACCGAGTTCGCGGCGGTGGACAGCTTCTTCGAGTCGCACGTCTTCCCGGTGCTCACGCCGCTGGCGGTGGATCCGGGGCATCCGTTCCCGTACATCTCGAACCTGTCGCTCTCGCTCGCGACCGAGATCCGCGATCCGATCACCGGCGATACACACTTCGCCCGCGTGAAGGTGCCCAAGAGCCTTTCGCGCTGGGTGTCCACCGGCAAGGCGCACCGCTTCGTGCCGCTGGAGCGCGTGATCGGCGCGAACCTCGGCGCGCTCTTCCCGGGGATGGAGATCCTGCGCTGGCACGCGTTCCGCATCACGCGCAACTCGGACATCGAGCTGGCGCCGAGCGAAGAGCCGGACGATCTGCTCGCGACGATCGAGGAGCAGGTCTTCCGCCGGCGCTTCGGCGAGGTCGTGCGCCTCGAGGTGCAGGCGGGGATGCCCGAGGCCACGCGGCTGCTGCTGCTCGAGGAGCTGCGCGACGACCGGCTGCCGCCGAACGCGACGCTCACCGACCGGGATGCGCACGAGTTCGGCGCGCTGCTCGAGCTGGGCGACCTCATGGAGATCGCGTCGCTGGACGTGCCGGAATTGCACGATCCGCCGTTCGTGCCGGTGACGCCGCCGCGGCTCCGCGGCGTGAACGGCGGGATCTTCGATGCGATCCGCCAGGCGGACATCCTGGTGCACCATCCCTTCGAGTCGTTCGCGACGAGCGTCGAGGCGTTCCTCGACCGAGCCGCCGAGGACCCGCAGGTGCTGGCGATCAAGCTGACGCTCTACCGCACGTCGGGCGACACGCCGATCGTGCGCGCGCTCACCGCCGCGGCGGAGCGCGGGAAGCAGGTGGTGGTGATGATGGAGATCAAGGCGCGCTTCGACGAGGCGAACAACATCACGTGGGGGCGCCAGCTCGAGAGCGCGGGCGTGCACGTGGTGTACGGCGTGGCCGCGCTCAAGACGCACGCGAAGGTCTGCCTGGTGGTGCGGCGCGAGGCCGATGGCATCCGCCGCTACGTGCACATCGGGTCGGGCAACTACAACTCACGCACCGCGCGACTGTACACCGATTTCGGCCTGTTCACCGCCGATCCGCTCATCGGGGCCGACGTGAGCGATCTGTTCAACTTCCTCACCGGCTTCTCGCACCAGCGCTCGTTCCGCCGTCTGTTGGTCGCGCCGTCCGAGCTGCGCGACCGCCTGAAGCAGCTGATCCGGCGCGAGGCCGACCACGCGCGCGCGGGCCGTCCGGCGCGCATCCTCGCCAAGATGAACGCGGTGGTGGACCCGGAGACGATCTTCGAGTTGTACGAGGCGTCGCAGGCGGGGGTGGAGATCGACCTGATCGTGCGCGGCGCGTGTTCGCTGCGGCCGGGCGTCCCGGGACTCAGCGACCGGATCCGCGTGGTGGGGCACATCGGGCGGCTGCTCGAGCATTCGCGCATCTGGAACTTCGCGAACGGCGGCGCCGAGGAATTCTATCTGGGCTCGGCGGACTGGATGCAGCGCAATTTCGACCGCCGCGTGGAGGTCATCACGCCGGTGGTGGACGTCGCGCTGCATGAGCGGCTCCGCTCGCTCTTCGCGACCTATCTCGCGGACAACCGCCTCGCGTGGGACCTCGACTCCTCCGGGAAGTACCACCAGCGCACGGCGGGCAGCGAGCCGGAGCGCAACGCGCAGACGATCCTGATGCTGCATCCGTGGGGCGAGATGGCGCCGAGCGTCACGGCGGCCGCGCCGGTGCCCGTGATGACGACGGCGGAGCGGGAGATCGCGATGGCGGTGGGATCCGAGTAGTTCGCTCGTTTCCAGCACGCAACGCCACACACGCACTAAGCCATGCCCGCAGTTCTAGTCTTCGTCGCCGCCGCGGATGTCGCCGCCCTCCTCGCGGTCGAACACATTCCCCTCGGGATCCACGATCTCCACCGGCGTCCCCGCGACCTCCTCGAGCAGGCGGGATTTCCGGCTCGCGCCCCACAGTTCCAGGCGCAGGGAGCGGCTCGCGATCCGCGGCACGGTGCTGATCCGGATGCAGCGCTCCACCCACCGCACCTTCACGCGGTCCACCGCGGCGACATGCCCGCGATCGAGGCCGTCGGCCACGCGCAGCAGCGCCGCCAGCCGCCGCACCGAGCGGCGCATCACGCGGTCCAGCGCGGCGAACTCGGCGTGGCGCTTGGAGGGCTCGGCGCCGCGGTGATAGCGCGCGACGTGCGCCACCACCAATTGCTCCGCGGGTGACATCCCGAGCAGTTCCGCGTGCGAGATCAAATAGTACGAGTGCTTGTGGTGCCGGTCGTAGCTGATGTGATAGCCGATGTCGTGCAGCAGCGCGGCCGCGCTCAGCGTGTCGCGCTCCTGCGGCGAACAGCCGAGCCGCGCGCCGAGCGCATCGAAGAGCTGCAGCGAGAGCCGCTGCACCTGGGTGGAGTGGCGCTCCTCGAAGTGGCAGGCCTCGGCGAGGCGTCGCACCGAACGCTCGCGCGCGTCGCCGGGGCCGCCGATGGACGGCGCGATGCGCGCGTTCTCGAGCAGCAGCCCCTCGCGAATGCCGTAGCCGGACACGACGAGGCGGGGCGTGTCGAGGCGCGCCATCACTTCGGCGATCACCGCGAGGCCGGCGACGATGATGTCGGCGCGTCCGGCGTTGAGGCCGGGCACCGCGAGCCGCTCCTCGAGCGACATCCCCTGCAGCGCGTCCAGGATGTGCTCCAGCTCCACGCGGCTCACCGTGGTGCCGTGCACGGTGGGGAAGCCGGTGATCCCCTGACGGTAGAGCGCCATGCCGGCGAGGTTGGTGAACGTGCCGCCGGAGCCGATCACGGTGGCGCTGCGCCACTCGCGCGCGGGCAGATGCTGCTGCAGCTCGTGGCGCACGTGCCGCCGCAGCTTCTTGACCGCTTTGCGCGTGGTGTGCGGCGTGAGGAAGCGCTCGGTCATGCGCAGCACGCCGAACGGGAGCGAGACGAGCCGGTCCACGAGGCCCGCGGCGCTGAGCGCGAGTTCGAGCGATCCGCCGCCGATGTCCACGACGGCCGCGCGGCCGCCGCCAAGGTCGAAATGCGCGAGCGCGCTGCGGAAGCCGAGGCGCGCTTCATCGTCGCCGCGCAGGATGCGCACCTTGAGCTTGGCGGACTGCTGCACGCGGCCGAGGAATTCGCGCGCGTTCTGCGCATCGCGCACCGCGCTGGTGGCCACGGCTTCGATGCGGCTCGCGCCGAGCTGCCGCGCGAGGGTGGCCATGCGCGTGATCGCCTCGGTGGCGCGCTCCATCGCGGCGTCGCTCAGATGTCCCGCATCGTCGAGTCCCGCGCCGAGGCGCGGCGCCGCCTTCATTTCCCCCACCACCCGGATGTTCCCGTCGGGCGCCACATCGGCGACGATCTGCCGGATCGAGTTGGATCCGATGTCGATCGCGGCGACGCGCTCGTGCCCCGTTTCGGGCGTGCCGCCCGACAGGCGGGCGACGGATTCGGCGGTGGCGGATGTCATGCGCTAGGGCGAAGGGGCTGGGGTCTGGAGTTCGCGGCGGTGCTTGATCGATTTCCCTTCCGCAAGATACACCGCGTCCTCGGCGATGTTGGTCGCGAGGTCCGCGACCCGCTCGAGATTGCGGCTCACGAGGAACAGTTCGAGCGCGGCCGAGATCGTGGTCGGGTCCTCCAGCATGTGCGTGAGCAGGATCCGGAAGAGCGAGTCGTGCAGCGCATCCACCTGGTCGTCGCGCCGCGTGACCTCGCGGCCGAGCGTGCCATCGGCGCGCACGAAGGCATCCAGCGCATCGGCGAGCATCGCGCGCGCGCGGCGCGCCATGTCCTCGATCTCGGGATCGGGGGTGATGTCCGATCGCATCTCGACCAGCCGGAGCGCCGACTGCGCGATGTTCACGGCGTGATCACCGACCCGTTCCAGGTCGCTCGAAATCTTCATGGCGCTGATGATGAAGCGCAAGTCCTTCGCCATCGGCTGCTGCAGCGCGAGCAGCGACACGGCGAGCTGCTCGATGTCCACCTCGAGCGTGTCCACCTCGTGGTCGGCGGCGATGACGGTCTCCGCCTTCGCGGTGTCGCGCTTGAGGAGCGCATCCACGGCGAGCTCGACGAGCGCTTCCGCGCGCGCCGACATGTCGAAGAGGCGCTGCTTGAGTTGGTCGAGCTCGTCGTGGAAATGACGGAACCCGGTGCTGGCATCGATGCTCATCCGAATCTCCCGGTGACGTACGCTTCGGTGCGCTCTTCGCGCGGGCTGGTGAAGAGGCGGCTGGTCTCGCCGGTCTCGATCAGCCGGCCGAGGTAGAAGAACGCGGTGACCTCCGAGACGCGCGCCGCCTGCTGGAGGTTGTGCGTGACGATGACGATGGTGAGTTCGCGCTTCAATTCATAGAGCAGCTCCTCCACCTTCTGCGTCGCGATCGGGTCGAGCGCGCTCGCCGGCTCGTCGAGCAGGAGCACCTCGGGCTCGTTGGCGAGCGCGCGCGCGATGCAGAGGCGCTGCTGCTGGCCGCCGGAGAGGCCCAGGGCGTTCTGCCGCAGGCGGTCCTTCACCTCGTCCCAGAGCGCGGCGCGGCGCAGGGCGAGCTCCACGAGGCCATCGAGATCGGCGCGCGCGCGCGTGCCGTTGAGCTGCGGACCGAAGGCCACGTTCTCGTAGATCGACTTGGGGAAGGGGTTCGACCGCTGGAAGACCATCCCCACGCGCTGGCGGAGCGACACGGCATCGAATCCGGGCGCGTAGATGTCGCGGCCGTCGAGCTCGATCGCGCCCGTGTGGCGCACGCCGGGGATGAGCTCCTGCAGCCGGTTCATCGAGCGCAGCAGCGTGGACTTGCCGCAGCCGGACGGTCCGATGAACGCCGTGACCGACCGCGGCTTGATCGCGAGATCGATGTCGTGCAGCGCCTGCTTCTTCCCGTACCAGAACGAATATCGCCGCGCGGCGATCGCGCCGGCGCGGGGCGCGACCGCCGGCGCCGCGCCATCGGGGCGCGGTCCGGCGAGCGACGGCGCCGCGGTCATCCGAACCGTCCGGTGAGATAGCTCTCCGTGCGCGAGTCCTTCGGCGCCGTGAAGAGCTGTTCCGTCGGGCCGGTCTCGATCAGCTCGCCCAGCAGGAAGAAGGCCGTCGTGTCCGAGACGCGCGCGGCCTGCTGCATGTTGTGCGTGACGATCAGCACGGTGAAGTCCTTCCGCAGCTCCCACACGAGCTCCTCGACCTTCTGCGTGCTGATCGGATCGAGCGAGGCGGTCGGCTCGTCGAGCAGCAGCACTTCCGGCTCGGTCGCGAGCGCGCGCGCGATGCACAGCCGCTGCTGCTGGCCGCCGGACAGGCCGACCGCGCTCCCGTTCAGGCGGTCCTTCACTTCGTCCCACAGGGCCGCGCGGCGGAGCGCCTTCTCGACGATCGCCTCGGTCTCCGCCTTGCCGGGCTTGTCCGACCCGAGCACGCGCAGCCCCGCGCTCACGTTCTCGCGAATGGTCATCGTCGGGAAGGGGGTGGGCCGCTGGAAGACCATGCCGACGTGCCGCCGCACCTGCACGGGGTTCACGCCCTTGCCGTACACGTCGCGCCCGTCGAGCAGCACGCTGCCGGTCGCGCGCGCGCCGCTCACGGTCTCGTGCATGCGGTTGAGACAGCGCAGGAAGGTGGACTTGCCGCACCCCGACGGTCCGATCATCGCCGTCACCCGGCGCTCGGCGACGCTGAGGGATACGTTGCGCACCGCGTGCACCGAACCGAACCACGCATTCAGGTTCGAGACCGTGATGCGATCGCGCGCCGGCGCCTCCGCGCCGCGTTCCTGCCGCGCGGGGACGACGAAGGTGCTGCGACGCGGCTCGCTAATCGCCGCCACCGGAACCGTGGCCTCGAGTGGCGAATCGGGCGAGTACGCTGATGACGAGGACGAGCGTGATGAGGACGAGGGCTCCGGCCCAGGCGAGTGAGTGCCATTCATCATAGGGACTGATCCCGTAGTTGTAGATCTGCAGCGGGAGCGCCGAGATCGGCTCCCGCAGGGACGTTGACCAGAATTGGTTCCCGAAGGCGGAGAAGAGCAGCGGCGCCGTCTCACCGGCGATGCGCGCGACCGCGACCAGCGCACCGGTGACGATCCCGGCGCCGGCGGTGCGCAGGACGATCGTGAGCGATGTGCGCCAGCGCGCGTAGCCGAGCGCCAGCGCCGCCTCGCGCAGGGTGTTCGGCACGGTGAGCACCATCTCTTCCGTCGTGCGCGCCACCATCGGGATCATCATCGCCGCGAGCGCGATCCCGCCGGCGAGGGCCGAGAAATGGTGCACCGGCCGCACCAGCACCTGCCACGCGAAGATGCCCATGACGATCGACGGCATCCCGTTCAGCACGTCGGAGAGGAAGCGCACGACGTTCGCGAGGCGGCCCGCCTTGTGCTCGGCACAATAGAGTCCGGCGCCGATGCCGAGCGGCAGGCCGAGCGCCGCGCCGACGGCGATCAGGATCACCGTGCCCACGATGCCGTTCGCGAGGCCGCCGCCCGTCTCCCCCACCGGCTTGGGCATCTTCGTGAAGAAGTCCCAGCTGAGCGAGGCCGCGCCCGTGCGCACCAGGTGCCAGAGGATCACGAGCAGCGGCAGCGTCGCCGCGAGGGCGGCCGCGGTGATGAGGGCGAGCATCACGGCGTTGCTCACCTTGCGCCGCCGCACAGTGCGCGACGCGCGTTCGGCGAATGCGCGCTGGCGCTGCGTCGGCCGGGGCGCGGGCGGATCGATGGTGGCGATCGCGGGCGCGGTCACGCGGCCTTCCCGGTGGCGCGCTTCGACACCGACCAGATCATCCAGCGCGCCATCATGTTCACGACGAGCGTGACCAGCAACAGCACGAAGCCCACCGCCATCAGGGCGCTCAGGTGCAGGTCGCTCGTCGCTTCGCTGAACTCGTTCGCGATGAGCGATGCCATCGTGTAGCCCGGCGCGAAGAGCGACATCGAGATCTCGTGGCGGTTCCCGATGAGCATCGTGACGGCCATCGTCTCGCCAAGCGCCCGGCCGAGGCCCGAGGATGATGCCGCCGAAGATCCCCGAGCGCGCGAAGGGGAGCACCGCGTGGCGGATCATCTCCCACCGTGTCGCGCCGAGCGCGAGCGCCGCTTCGCGCTGCGAGCGCGGCACGGCGTACAGCACCTCGCGGGAGACGGACGCGATGTAGGGCAGCACCATCACCGAGAGGATCAGGCCCGCGCCGAGCATGCTCGGCCCGTACATCGGACCCGAGAAGAGTCCGGTGGCGCCCAGGTGCAGCGTGTCTCGCAGGAAGGGCATGATCGGATCGCGCAGCAAGGGCAGGAGCACGAAGATCCCCCAGAGGCCGTACACGACGCTAGGGATCGCGGCCAGCAGGTCCACCAGGAAGGCGACGGGCTGGCGCAGCCAGAGCGGCGCGAACTCGGAGAGGAAGAGCGACACGCCGAGCGCGAGGGGCGTCGCGATGACGAGCGCGATGATCGACGAAACGATCGTGCCGTAGATCGCGGGGGCGGCGCCGAACTGGGAGTTCACCGGATCCCAGGCGCTGGAGGTCAGGAACGAGAAGCCGAAGTGCCGCAGGGCGGGCCAGCCGGCCACCGCCACGGCGACCGCGATCGAGATGAGCAGCGCGGGCACGGCGAGCGCGAAGATCGTGATCGTGCCCTGGTACACGGCGTCGCCGCGCGACACGCCGTGGATGGCGATCTCGGCGGGGGCCTCGCCAGCGGGCGTTCGGTCGAGCGTCATGCGCGGGAGGGCGGGTTCATGGATGACCTGAAAGATGGCCCCACCCCGGGCTGATTTCGTGCCCGCGCCCGTAACGAGAATGTCACGGACCTAACGGCAGAAGCGCATGTGGTCGTTGACAGGTGGAACCACACGTCAACGACCACACGCGCCCCTGCAGTTGTCAGAACGTGATCTGGTAATTCAGCTGATAGAACGTCTTCTTGGCGGCCTCGGTGTTCGGCGAGCTCTGCGTCTGCCCCTGGTATGAGAGACCGAGCGACGACGACTTCGCCACATCGTAGAACACCGTGAAGATGAGCAGATTCTGCTTCAGGCTGACGTTCGTGTTGGGCTGGTAATTGTCGTAGCGCAAGATGATGCCGAGCGGCGCGCCCTTCGGATCGCCGAACAGGAATGGCCGGACGATCACGAATCCATCGGTGAGCTTGGCCGTGTTGTCCACGATCGAAGAATCGGACGCCAACACCGACTGCGTCAGGCGCGCCGCGTACTCGAGTCCGAACGAGAAACGCGGATCGGCGTTGCCGAGGTACACACCGTATGCGTTGTTGTCGAGGCCGGGCTTGTAACCCGGGGCGGTCCCCGGGCCCTGGGTGCGGCCTGCCTGGTACCAGCCGCTGAGCTCGAAGGTCTTGAGCAGTCCGCTGCCCTTGGCCATCGGCGTGAGGGAGAGCCGGAGCGCCGCGTCCTTATAGCGGTCCGCGTCGCTGGCCACCGTGTAGCCGCCGCCGTTATCGAGGACGCCGACCACCGCACCCCACTTACCCGGCAGGTTCACCTGCGCACCGATGCCGAGGTCGGACGACGCCGGCTGGATGCCCCAGAACTCGACGGCGGTCTTCTGGATCCAACGCGCCCAGTAGTGTTCCTCGTCATCGATCACGACGGTCGTGATCTGGCCGATGCGGGCGAACGCGGACATGTCGTTCGGCTCCGCGGCGTGCGCGAAGTCCCACTGCATCCATGCGTACTTGAGGCGAATCGCGAGTCCGGTGTAGGTGCCAGCGCCGCCGACGGTGAAGACGTCGGTCGTCACGCGAAAGCCCCAATCGGGCGCGACCTGGCCGCGGAAGGTCAGGTAGGCACGGTCCACGGTGAACTTGGAGGTCGGGTCGCCGTTGTTCGCCGCCTTCGTCGTGCTGTCGGTCTGGTACGTGTACCCACCGAAGATCCACGTGCTGAAGTTCCAGCTCGGCTTGAACTCCGGCTTCGGCGGCACGGAATCCTTGGCGGCCGGCTTCGCGTCCGGCTTCGATGGCGTGCTGTCCTTCGCGACGACGACCGGAGCGCGGCGCCGAAGGACAGCGTCCTGCGCCGCGGCCGGCACGGCGACGCTCGCGACGGACGCGAGCACCAGCGTGAGCGAACTCAAGAATGGGCGGTTCATGTCTCTCTCTGAATGGAGGGAAGAGGCCGGGCGCCGGATCACATCCGGCGCCCGGTGGAGCAGTCTTACATTCCCGCGATCTTGATCTCGGCGACCTGCTTGTCGAGGCGCTTCACGAGCACGCTGGGCAGCGGTGCGTAGTCGAGCTTCGACGTCTCCTTCTCGCCATCGTGCAGATACCACTTGAGGAACGCGACCAGCTTCTTCCCCTTCGTCGCGTCGTGCTGGGTCTTGTAGACCAGCAGCCAGGTGAACGACGAGATCGGATACGACTTCTTGCCCGGCGCGTTCACGATCGAGATGCGGTAGTCGCTGTTCTCGGGGAGCTTGGAGACCGCGCCGGCCGCCGCTTCGGTGACCGACTCGATCGTCGCCTTCACCCACTCACCGCTCGCGTTCTGCAGCTCCGCCGCCGGCATGTGGTTCTGGTTGGCGTACGCGATCTCGACATAGCCGATCGCGCCCGGTGTCTGCTTCACGAGGCCGGCGACGCCTTCGTTGCCTTTGCCGCCCAGGCCGACGGGCCAGGCGAGCTCCTTGCCCGTGCCGGGCGCCGTCTTCCAATCGGCGCTCACGTTGGTGAGATAGTCGCTGAAGATGTAGGTCGTACCGCTGCCATCGGAGCGGTGCACCACGAGGATGTCGGTGTTGGGCAGGTTCACGCCCTTGTTGAGCGACGCGATGCGCGTGTCGTTCCACTTGGTGATCTTGCCGGAGAAGATCTCGGCGATCACCGGCCCGGTGAACTTCAGGGTGCTCGAGACGGTCGGCAGGTTGTACGTGATGACGACGGCGCCGAGCACGGTCGGGAAATGGAACGCCGGCGAGGGGAGCTTGGCCATCTCGCCGTCCGACATCGGCGCATCGGACGCGCCGAAGTCCACGGTGCCGGCGGTGAACTGATTGATGCCGCCGCCGGAGCCGATCGACTGGTAGTTGATCTTCACGCCCGTCGACGTGGCGTAGTCCGAGAACCACTTGCTATAGATCGGGAACGGGAACGTGGCGCCGGCGCCGTTCAGGTCCTGCGCGCTGGCCGCTCCGGCGACGAGCATCGCCGCCAGCAGTACGAGGGATCGCTTCGACACGGTTGACTCCATGAGGTTGGAATGCGCTGTGAAGGTCTCATGGATTCGTATCGGCGGTGCGACCAATGCGTAACGGCTGGGTCACGAGCGATCCGCGCGCGCCGTGTGCGGCGATCGGCGCGCCGCATGCCCCGAACTACCGGGGCAAGTCAATGCGGGTGCGGCCTGAACGGACGTCCCGCCACCGGCGCGTCGTGAACGCGAGCGCTTCGTGCGCGCTCGGCTCGGCGCCGCGGGTGCCGCGCAGGTCCACGCGCAGGCTGCGCACCTGGTCGGGGAGGGCGTCGCAACAGTGCATCGCGGCGATCACGCCGTGCGTCGACAGCGTGCCGGTCACGTAGAGCGTGGCGGATTCGCCGTGGGCTTCGAGGTCATAGTGCAAGTCGCAACTCATACCTTCACTCCGCTAATGGTGTGAAGGAACGATCGCGGACGGGTGTCACATCGCGGTGCGCGGGGACGTCACGAGGATGTAACCGGTGAACGATGCGCGCCTCACGCGATCGGGAACACGGCGCGGATCTCGGCCCCGCGTCCCTGCGCGCTCGTCGCGGTGACGCGGCCCCCGTGCGCCTCCACGAGATGTTTCACGATCGCCAGCCCCAGCCCGGTGCCGCCCGCCTCGCGCGAGCGCGCCGGATCCACGCGGTAGAAGCGTTCGAAGATCCGGGCCAGGTGCTCCGGCGGGATCCCGGTGCCGCTGTCGCGCACGCCGAGCGCGACGCCGTCCGGCGCGGGCTCGGAGAAGATCGTCACGCGGCCGCCGGGCGGCGTGTGGCGCAGCGCGTTGTCCACCAGGTTGCTCAGGATCTGGCGCAGCGCGGTCGCATCGGCGCGGAGCGCGAAGGCGCGATGGTCGATATTGATGTCGAGGCGCACGCCGCGCTCCTTCGCGGCGGACGCGAACGAGGTCGTGATCTCGCTCGCGGCCGTGCGCAGATCGATCCGCTCGGGTTTCGGCACCCAGCCGCCCGACTCGATGCGCGACAGGTCGAGCAGGTCATCGACGAGGCGCTGCATGCGGCGCGCGTTGCCCCGGATCGCCTCCACGAACCGCCGCCGCTCCTCGGGAGACGGCTCGTCGGTGGCGAGCGTCTCGGCGAAGCCGCCGATGACGGTGATGGGTGTCTTCAACTCGTGGGAGACGTTCGCGACGAAATCGCGGCGCACCGCCTCGAGGCGGCGCGTGTTGGTGAGGTCGAAGAAGGCGAGCAATCCGCCGCGGTCGTGGAGCGGGCGCGCGGTGAGCATCACCGTGCGCCCGCCCAGCGAGATCTCGGACGGGTCCGACGGCTGGCCCGCGAGCGCGCCGGCGAGCGCATCGCGCAGCTCCGGGTCGCGCGGCAGCAGATCGGCGGAGAAGGGCACGGTGTCGGCGATGCCGAGCAACCGGCGCGCCGGCGCGTTCAGCAGGATCACCTGCCGTTGCGCGTTCACGGCGGCGACGCCTTCCTGCAGGAGGTCGATCATCGCCGCCAGGAGCGCGTCATCATCTTGCAGCGCGGCGAGGCGCGTCTCGAGCTGCTCGGCCATGCGGTGCACGGCGTCGGCGAGGTCGCCCACCTCGCCGGGCGCGGACAGCGCGGGGCGCCGTGAGAGATCGCCGGCCGCGAGCGCCTGGGCCACATCGCGCAATTCGACCACCGGACGCGACACGCTGCGCGCGAACAGGGCGGCGAGCGCGAGCGCGGCGACGAGCGCGATGAGACCGGTGGCGAACACATCGCGGCGCGCGCGCGCGATCGCGTCGTCGAGCTGGCCCGCGTCGAGCGACACGCGCGCCACGCCGTGCGGCGCACCCACGGCCACATAGACGCGCCGGTCACCGATCGACGGGCTGTCGCGATGCGATACCCCCACCTCGCCATGCATGGCGGCGATGACTTCCGGACGGTTCGAATGGTTCTGCAGCGTGTTCAGCGCATCGCCTTCGAACTCGGAATCGCCGAGCACCTTGCCCGCGCTGTCGATGAGCGTGACGCGATGCCCGAGCGCGGCGCCCGCGATGTGCGCGAGCGCGGGCGCGCCGGCGGAGACCTTCCACTGTGTCGCGACGAAGCGCGCCTCGCGCAGCAGCTCGTCCTGCTGCCAGCCTTCGAGCTCGCGCGACATGCGCGCGCCGCCGAGCGCGGTGATGAGCACGACGAGCACGCCGATCACGACGGCGGTGCCGAGCACGAGACGCTGGACGAGCTTCATCCGCCCTTGAGGCGGTAGCCGAAGCCGCGCACGGTCTCGATCAGGTCGCCGGCGGGGCCGAGCTTCGTGCGCAGCCGCTGCACGTGCATGTCCACGGTGCGCGTCTGGATGTCCGGGGCCGCGTCCCACACCGTCTGCAGGAGTTGCGTGCGCGCCTGCACGCGTCCGCGGCGCTCGGCGAGCGTGAGGAGCAGCTTGTACTCGGTGGCCGTGAGATCGAGCGCGCGGCCATCCACGGCCACGGTGTGCGCGGCGCGATCGATGACGAGCGGGCCGACGACGAGCGTGTCGGCGCCGCCGCCGCCGATGCGCCGGAGGATCGCGCCGACGCGCAGGATCAGCTCCGCGGGGCTGAACGGTTTCGTGAGATAATCGTCGGCGCCGAGAGTGAGCCCCCGGATCCGGTCGGGCTCGTCCTTGCGGGCGGTGAGCATGAGCACGGCCACGTCGCGCGTCGCGTCGTGCGCGCGGAGCTTCTCGAGCACGTCGAAGCCGGACATGCCGGGGAGCATGAGGTCGAGCACGATGAGCGCCGGCCGCTCCTCGCGCGCGGCGCGCAGCGCGTCGGGGCCCGTCGCGGCCGTGCTCACGCGATACCCCGCCTTGGCGAGATGGTACGCGACGAGCGCGACGATGTCGGGCTCATCGTCCACGACGAGCACGCGCTCGCCGCCGGCCGCCTGGGTCACGGGTGCGCGCCCCTCAGGCGGTCGTGGATGCGCGCGACGAGCATTTCGATGCCCATGTCGTTGTGGCCGCCGCGCGGGATGATCACATCGGCGAACTGTTTCGTGGGTTCGACGAATTCCAGGTGCATCGGCCGCACGGTGGTGAGATACTGATCGAGGATCTCATCCAGCGGCCGCCCGCGCGTGCGCATGTCGCGTCGGATGCGGCGCACGAGACGGATGTCCGCATCCGTGTCGACGTAGGCCGTCACGTCGCACCGCGCGCGCACGCGCGGGTCGACGAAGAGGAGGATGCCGTCGATGACCACGACGTCCGCGGGCTCCACGCGCACATGCCGGTCGCTGCGCAAGTGCGCCACGAAGTCATACACCGGCTTGTCGATCGCCTGTCGCGCGGCGAGCGCCTCGAGGTGCGAGAGCAGGAGATCGAAGTCGAACGCATCGGGATGGTCCCAATTGACGTGGCGCCGCTGCTCGAGCGTGAGGTCCGTGAGGTTCCGATAGTACGCATCCATGTCCACCGCGATCGCCGACGCGCCCCGCACCCCCTCGGCCACGCGGCGCGCGACCGTGCTCTTGCCGGATCCGGTGCCGCCGGCGATCCCAACGAGCAGTGGCTTCATGGATCCGTGACGGAGGGGAATCTTGGCGCGCGCACGGCGCGGCGGAGGCGGCGTCCGGTCACGATCACGTACCAGACAGTACGCGGCCGCACCGGATGCGAAATTCGCCCCTGCCGCGCGCCGGGTCAACCGTAAGCGGGCCGGTTTCTTGCGCGCCCTCCCTGAGCGCGCGGGCGGCCGCTACCTTTTGCGCATGCGAATGGTGCCGGTGTACGTGAATGGCGGGCGCGTGGAGGTCCCGGACGCAGCGCCGGTGCTCGACGCCGTCCGCTCCTGGGACGCCGAGGCCGCGCGCGACGTGGAGCGTGGCGCTCGCGCCCTCACCGACAGCCGCGGCCTGCCGCTGGATCCGGCGACGCTCGCCGTGGCCGGCACCATCGTGCGGGTGGTGGCCGCGCGCGAGCGGGATGCGAACGACGAGGAAGAGGCGTAGCGCGTGACGAGCCCCATCCCGCGCGAGTGGCTGCTCGCGCTCCCGAAGGCCGAGCTCCATTGCCACCTCGATGGTTCGCTGCGGCCGGCCACGCTGCTCGAACTCGGGCGCGAATACGGCCAGCCGATGCCTGGCGACACTGCCCGGGACGTGGCGGCGCACATGGTGGTGAGCGATGCGCGCGATCTCGAGGACTATCTGAATCGCTTCGTGATCACCCTCAGCGTAATGCAGCGCGCGGAAGCGCTCGAGCGCATCGCGTACGAGCTCGTGGTGGATGCGGCGCGCGACGGCGTGCGCTACATCGAGATGCGCTACGCGCCGGTGCTCTGCGTGCGCGAAGGACTCACGCTCGGCCAGGCGGTGGAGGCGCCGCTGCGCGGCATCGCGCGCGCCGAGCGGGAGACCGGGACGATCGGGCGCGTCATCATCTGCGGACTCCGCCATCTCGATCCGCGGATCTCGCTCGAACTCGCCGAGCTCGCGGTGGCCTTCCGCGACCAGGGCGTCGTGGGCTTCGATCTGGCCGGCGGCGAGCGGGATCATCCGGCGCGCGCGCACGCGGCGGCCTTCGAGTTCGCGCGGCGCCACGATCTGGCGGTCACGGTGCACGCCGGCGAGGGCGACGGGGCCGATTCGGTGCGGCAGGCGGTGCACGATTGCGGCGCGAACCGCCTCGGCCACGCCACGCGGCTCGGCGAGGATGAGCGCCTCACGCATTATGTGAACGACCGGCGCATCGCGCTCGAGATCTGCCTCACCAGCAACGTGCAGACGCACGCCGCCGCGAATTACGCGGTGCATCCGCTGCGCACCTATTTCGACCGTGGCATGAACGTGGTGCTCAACACCGACAACCGGTTGATGAGCGGCGTGACGCTCACCGATGAGTACGCGCACGCGGCGGCGTCGCTCGCGTTCACCAAGAGCGAGCTCGCGACGATCGCGATCAACGGATTCGAGAGCGCCTTCCTGCCGTGGGAAGTGCGCGAGGCGCTGGTGGCGCGCGCGCGGCGGGACATCCTGGCGCTCGGGACGTGAGCGGCTCGCCGGCCGGCGACGTCGGGACCGCGGCGCGCGCGATCGCGGCGCGCAGCGCGGGAGCCGCGCCGCGGATCGCGCTCATCCTGGGGTCCGGACTCGGCGGGCTCGCCGCGGAACTCGACGGGCGCGTGGAGATCCCCTTTCGCGACATCCCCGGTTTCCCCGCCGCGTCGGTGAGCGGACACGCGGGCGTCGTCGCGGCCGGCACGCTCGAAGGCGTGCCGGTGCTGGCGTTCGCGGGCCGCTTCCACATGTACGAGGGGCATTCCGCGGATACCGCCGCGCTGCCGGTGCGCGTGGCGCATGCACTGGGCGCGCGCAGCCTCTTCGTGTCGAACGCCGCCGGCGGGATCAACGCCGCGTACGGGCCCGGCGACCTCATGCTCATCCGGGATCACATCAACATGATGTTCCGCAATCCGCTCATCGGCGCCGTGCGCGGCGGCGAGACGCGCTTTCCCGACATGTCGGATCCGTACGACCCCGCGCTGCTGGAGCATTTGCGCGGCGCCGCGCAGGCGCTCGGCATCGCCGTGCGCGAAGGCGTGTACGCCGGATTGCTCGGCCCGAGCTACGAGACGCTCGCTGAAGTGCGGATGCTCCGCGTGCTCGGCGCCGACGCGGTCGGGATGTCCACCGTGCCGGAGGTGATCGCCGCGCGCGCGCTCGGGATGCGCGTGGCGGGCGTGAGCTGCATCACGAACGCCGCGGCGGGACTCGGCGATGCGCCGCTGGATCACGCGGAAGTGCTCGAGGTCACGGCGCGGGGCGCGGAGCGGTTCAAGTCGCTGGTGCGCGAGTTCGTGCGCCGCGCCGGCGGGGCCTAGTAGTCCGCGAAGAAATCGAGCGGGCCGTGCCCGGCGCCGAGTCCGGGCGCACCGGCGATCGCGGCATCGACGAATGCGATCGCGGTCTCCACCGCCTCACGGAGTGGGCGGCCGAGCGCGAGCTGCGCGGTGATCGCCGCCGAGAGCGTGCAGCCGGTGCCGTGCGTGCTGGTGGAGTCGATGCGGCGGCGCGTGAACACGAAAACGTCGGCGCCATCGAAGAGCACGTCCGTGATGGCGGGCCCGCCGAGGTGTCCGCCTTTCACGAGCGCGGCTTTGGCGCCGCGCGCTACGAGTTCCCGCGCGCAGGCGGACATCGCGTCCACATCGCGCACGGCGAGTGCCGTGAGCCGCTCGGCCTCGTCGAGGTTCGGCGTCACGAGCGTCGCGAGCGGCAGGAGCAGTTCGAGGATCGCCGGAACGACCTTGTCATGCGCGAGCGAGTCGCCCGACGTCGCGATGAGCACGGGGTCGAGCACGTACGGCGCGAGCGCGTGGCGGCGGAGGCCCGCGGCGACGGTCTCGATGATCGCGCGGTCCGCGAGCATGCCGCTCTTCACCGCGGCGGGGCGGAGGTCCGAGGCCACGGCGTCGAGCTGCGCCGCCACGAGATCGGGTGTCATCGCGCTCCACGCGGAGACACCGCGCGTGTTCTGCGCCGTCACCGCGGTCACGACCGAGGTGCCGAAGACGCCGAACCGGTGGAAGGTTTTCAGGTCGGCCTGGATGCCGGCGCCGCCTCCGGAATCCGAGCCGGCAATGGTGAGCGCGATGCGCATGCCGAATGATGCGGCGCCGCGCGCGGGCCTTCAACGGCGTGACGGGCGCCGCCGCCGCCGCGTCAAACAGGGCAGGCTCACGCCCTCACCGGATGGGATCCGCCACATGGAACCGCTCGCCACCAACGTCCTGTACATCGGCGTCGACACGTCCACCGCGGTGCTTCGCGCCGCGCTGGAGCTCGTGTCGCGCAGCGGCGACGCGCGATTCGCGCTGACGCACGCGGCGGTGGACAGCGCCGATGGCCTCGAGCGGCTCGCGGCGGGCGGCGTGGATGTGGTGATCGTCGATGCGGCGGCGTCGCCCGAAGGCGCGATGGACGCGCTCGTGCGTTCGCGCATCGAGGCGCCCGATGTGCCGGTGGTCGTCCTCGGCGCCGGCGACGAGAACGGCGCCGGCGCGGCCGCGCTGCAGGCCGGCGCGCAGGATTGGGTGGCGCGCGATCCGCTCGACGGGCCGCTGCTCGCGCGCGTGCTGCGCTACGCGATCGAGCGCGAGCGGCTGCAGTCCACGCTCCGCCAGCTCGCGCTGACCGATCCGCTCACCGGCCTCTACAACCGACGCGGCTTCCTCACGCTCGCGGACCATCATCTCCGTCTCGCGCCGCGCACGCGCGGCGTGCTGCTCGCGTCGGCCGACGTGCCGGCGCTCAAGCAGATCAACGAGCAGCACGGGCGCGATGAGGGCGACCGGTCGCTGCTCGGCGCCGCCGAGGTGCTGCGCGACACCTTCCGCGCCTCGGATGTGGTGGCGCGGCTTGGCGCCGACGATTTCGCGGTGCTCGTCCTGGATGCCGCGGAGGAGACCGAGGATGTGATCGGCCCGCGCCTGCGCGCGCACATGAAGCGCCATCGCGAGCAGCATCCGGATGCGCGCGTGCCGCTCTCGCTGTCGCTGGGGATCGTGCGCTACGACAGCGCGGCGCCGCCGATCGCCGCGGACCTGCTCGCGCGCGCCGCGTCCGCGCGCGCGCCGGCCTGAACGCGCCCCCGCTCAGTTCGCGGGCTGCGGCGGGTAGGGCGGGAGCGCGTCGAAGCGCTTCTTGAATTTCCGGAAGTTCGGCGTGTCGCGCGTGAGCGACTCGAGCTGCTTGCGATCCATCTTGTCGATGGCATCGAGCGTGAACCCGATGCGGTCCTCCTCGATCGGGTGGTTGATGAACCAGCGCCTCGAGCTTCTCCGGGCTCCGTTTCCGCTCCTCCAGCAGCTTCTCGAACATCGACGTCATCCCGCGCGGATCGATCCCCGCCCGCACCACGTAGATCATCCCGACGGAGTCGGCCTCGTGCTCCGCATCGCGGCTGAACTTGGCGAACATCGCGCCCTCGCCGGCGTTGATCCCGACGCCCGCGGCCTGCGAGCACGCGCGCGTGAGGACGCACGCGAGCCCCGTGCCGATCTCCGCGATCTCCCCCTTCTGCTGCAGCTTCACCGAGTGCCGCTGCGTGACGTGGCCGATCTCGTGACCGATCACGCCCGCGAGCTCATCCAGGCTGTCCGTGCGCTCGATGAGCCCGCGGTTCACGAACACGTACCCGCCCGGCAGCGCGAAGGCGTTGATCTCGGGGCTGTCCACGACGTAGAAATGCCATTCGAGATCGCGCGTATCCGCCACGGAGGCGAGCGAATCGCCGAGCACCGTGATGTAGCGGTTGATGTCGGGGTCGGTGACCATCGGCAGGGAGTGCGTCACCTGTGCGGCCTCCTGCTGGCCCTGCTTCACTTCGCCCGCCGTGGAGGTGGCGCAGCCCGCGGCCGCGCCGGCGGCGATGATCGCCGCGGCCGGGAGTAGGCGGCGCGCACCGCGAGTGATACTGTTCAGCACCGTGACTCGACGCATATCGTGAAATTACTGACCCTGGCGCGCGATCTGCAACGGCGCCGCGCGCGCGAACGCGAGGAACTTTTCGTCTGCGAAGGGGTGCGCGCGGTGGAGGAATTGCTGCGCTCGCCGCTCGTGGTGACGGGCGCGCTGATCGCGCCCGCGCTCGCCGGCGCGCCACGCGGCGCCGCGCTCCGCGAGCAGCTCGAGGCGAAGGGCGTGCCCGTGCTGGCCGTGACCGACCGCGAATTCGCGAGCGCCGCGGGCACCGAGTCGCCGCAGGGCGTGCTCGCCGTCGCCGGCGTGCCGCGCCGCTCGCTGGCCGAGCTCGGCGCCGCGCTCCCGGCGCGCGCGCGGCTCCTCGTGCTCGATGCCATCCAGGATCCCGGCAATGTCGGCGCACTCCTGCGCACCGCGGCCGCGCTCGGCGCGACGGCCGTCTTCGCGATGCCGGGCACCGTTGACCTCTGGAACGGGAAGGTCGTCCGTAGCGCGATGGGTGCGCTCTTCCACCGGCCGGCTCTCTCCTGCGATTGGGATGCGCTCGACGCGCTCCTGACGGCGCGCGCCATCCCGCTCTGGGGCGCCGATGCGGGCGGCGATCCGCTGGACGGCATGCGGGCGCCGGCGTCGCTCGCGCTCGCGATGGGCAACGAAGGCGCGGGGCTGAGCGACGCGGCGCGGTCGCGCGTCATCCGGCGCGTCGCGGTCCCGATCGCGTCGGACATCGAATCACTCAACGTCGCGGTCGCGGCGGGGATCATCCTCTACCAACTCCGCGCGTGAACGCTGACCTCGCCGCTCTTCCCCATTGGTTCGTGTACGCCGTGGCCGCCTTCTTCGGTGCGCTGCTTCGGCTCGTTCCTCAACGTGTGCGTGGCGCGCTGGCCGAAAGAGCTTTCGGTGTCCGGCCGCCGTCGCGCTGCCCGCGCTGCGGCGCCGGCATCGCGTGGTACGACAACATCCCGGTGCTCAGCTGGTTCGCGCTCCGCGGCGAAGTGCCGCGGCTGCGGGCTGCCGATCTCGCCGGTGTATCCGCTCGTCGAGCTCGTGGTGGCGATGATCTGGGTCGCGGCGGCGATGCACTTCGGGCCATCGCTCACGGCGCTCCGCTTCGCGATGTTCTGCACCGTGCTGCTCGGCGTGATGCTCACCGACGCGACGCACTACGTGATCCCCGACGGCTTCACCGTGTTCGGCCTCGTGTGGGCGATCGCGATGTCGATGTTCGCCTATGTGCGCGACGATGTGTCGGTGTTCGCGGGTCCGGGCGATGCCGTGCTCGGCGCCTGCGTCGGCGCGGGCGCGATCACGATCATCGGGTGGTTCGGCGAGATGCTCCTGAAGAAGGAGGCGATGGGGTTCGGGGACGTCACGCTCATGGCGATGGTCGGCGCGCAGCTCGGGCCGGGTCGCTCGCTGCTCACCATCTTCCTCGGCGCCGCGGTCGGCGCCGTGATCTTCATCGTGGTCGTGCTCCCCATCGCCTGGCTGCGCAGCAAGCGCACCGGCACGGCGTACGATCCCCCGCTCGTTCCCTTCGGCATCTTCCTCGCCCCCGGCGCCGTGATCGCGCTGCTCTGGGGCACCGATCTCATTCGCTGGTACCGCTCAGGAGTGATGGGACTATGAGAAAGCCGAGCCGCTGGTTGGCGCCGCTCGTCGCGGCGGTCGCACTCGCCGCGTGCGCCCGCGCGCAGCGCGCGCAGGATCCGTACGGCGCGCAGGTCGCCGATGCCGTGCCGATGATCGAGAAGGCCACCGGCCTGCGATTCAAGACGCAGCCGCGCTACGAGATCCGCAGCAAGGCGGACGTGCACGCGTTCCTCGACAAGGCGTTCAACGAGGAGAAATCGGCGCGCGACATCGCGGCACAGCAGACCGTGCTGCGGCGCCTCGGCATCATCCCCGACACCCTCGACCTGCGAAAGCTGATGCTCGACCTGCTCACCGAGCAGGTGGTCGGCTTCTACGATCCGAAGACCAAGGTGCTGTACATCGTGCAGGGCTCGCCCGCCGATCAGGTCGGCTTCGTCATCCAGCACGAGCTGGTGCACGCGCTGCAGGACCAGTACATGAACCTCGATTCCATCCAGAACGTGAAGGGCGAGGACGACCGCGTGCTCGCGGCGCAGGCGGTGTTCGAGGGGCAAGCGACGCTCGTGCCCTTGCAGGCGATGATGGGCCCGGGCGTGGACATGCCCGCCGGCTGGGACCGCATCCGCGACATGATCCGCGAGCAGCAATCGTCGATGCCCGTGTTCGCGCGGACCCCCGAGTTCCTGCAGGAGCAGCTGATCTTTCCGTACATCAACGGCATGGAGTTCATGCGGCGGTTCAATCGTGAACGGCCGGGCGAGATGCCATACGGGAAGGACCTCCCCGCTTCGAGCGCGCAGATCGTGCACCCCAGCGAGTACTTCGCCTCGCCGCGCGAGATGCCGATCACCATCACGTTCCCCGCGCCACGCAGCGGCACGCTGACGTACGACAACGTGATGGGCGAATTCTCAACGAAAATGTTGATCTATCAGATGCTGCGGGATCAGAATCAGGCGACGCAGGCCGCCGCCGGCTGGACCGGCGACCGCTACGTGCTCGTGCACACGCCGCAGGGCGACGCCTTCGCCTGGCTCATGTTGTTCGAGACCCCCGTGGACGCCGTGGAATTCGCCACCGCGATGCAACACCTCGCCGCCACGCGCTACAACGCGACCGGCACGAAGATCCCGACCGGCATGACCTTCTCGACCTCGGGCCGCTCGGTGATGGTCTGGGGCGGAGCGGTGGCGGGGCACCCCGCGGTGCTGTATGTCGATGTGCCGGCCGGCGTGGCGACGAATCTCTTCGATCTGGGGAAAGTCCGAGTCAATTAATGCAGACTTGGACTTTAGACTTAGACGTCAGAATGCGACTCTGGACTGCAGTCTAACGTCCAAGTCTATAATCTAAGTCTGCAGTTCCGACTCAGAGCAGCTTCGCGACGTAGTAGATCAAGAGCCCCGCAAGGCCTCCGACCAGGGTGCCGTTGATCCGGATGAACTGCAGATCCTTCCCGATCGCGAGTTCGATCCGCTGCGAGGTGGCGTCGGGGTCCCAGCCGGCCACGGTCTGCGCGATGAGGGCCGATACCTCGCCCTGATAGCGCTCCACCACCGCGAGCGCGATGTCGGCGATGGAGCCGTTCAACTTCGCCACCAATTGCGGATCGCTCTTCGCGGTCTCGCCGAACGCGACGAGACCGCGCTCGATCGCACCCGGACTGAACGAATCGGGGCGGTCGGCATAGCGGAACAGCGCGTTCTTCGCCTCCTCCCAGATCGCGGCCGAGAACTTCCGCACCGCCGCGTCATCGAGCAGCTCCAGCTTGAGCGCCTCGGCGCGCGCCTGCAGCTCCGGTGAACCGTTGAGCTTCGCGATGAAATCCTCGAGCGCCGCGTCGAAGCGCTGGCGCAGCGGGTGCCCCGGGTCGGCGCGCACCTCCTGCAGCGTGCGGTCCACGCCGGTCACGATCTTCTTGTGGATCTTGTCGTCCACCGCTTCGGGGATCCACCACGGGCTTTCCTTCTCGATGCGGTCGCGGATCGCGTCGGCGTTCTCGTGCACGGCGCGCGCGAGCAGCGCGATCGCCTGGTCGAGGATCTCCTGGTGCCGGCCGCCCTCGGTGACCACGCTCAACAGCTTGCCCGCGAGCGGCGCCACCTGCGTGCGCCGGATCCGCTCCTTGAGCACGCCGTCGATCAGTTCCTGCACATCCTCGTCGCGCAGCACGCGCACGCCGCCCGCCACCGCCGTCGCCGCATGCCGCGCCACGGCGCGCGCATTCGCCGGCTCGCTCAGCCACGCCGCCAGATGCTCGCCCACCTGCGCGTGCGCCAGCTTCTCGGCCAGCACCTCGCGGCTCAGGAAATGGCGCTGCACGAAGTTGCCGAGCGAGCGGCCGATCTGGTCCTTCCGCGCGGCGATGATCGCCGTGTGCGGGATCGGCAGACCGAGCGGATGCTTGAAGAGCGCCGTCACGGCGAACCAATCGGCGAGCCCGCCCACCATCGCCGCGCCGGCCGCGGCCTTTACCGGGTCGAGCCATTGGTGCGCGTGCACGAGCAACGCGGCCGCGAAGAAGATCGCGGTCGAGAGCACGAGCAATCCAGTGGCGCGACGTTTCATGCGCGCGAGCTGCACGCGCTTCGTCGCTTCGTCCGGCGGCGGCAGGAGTTGCGCTGGTGTCACGGCGTTCCCCGCTGACTCGTGAGGAGCGGCGAAGCGCTCAGCTCGTTCTCTCGATCGGCACGATCTTCTCCTGCGGCGTGCCGCGCTTGCCCGCGTCGGCGGGCTTGGGCGCGCTGTCGGCCCGGTGCCCCGATGCCGACGGCAGCAGCGCGAGGCGGAAGACCTCTTCCATGGTGGACGCGAAGGTGAACGTCATGTTCGCGCGCACTTCGTCCGGGATCTCGCGCAGGTCCTTCTCGTTCGCCTTGGGCAGGATCGCCTCGCGCAGCCCCGCGCGGTAGGCCGCCATGAGCTTCTCCTTCACGCCGCCCACCTCCAGCACCTTGCCGCGCAGCGTGACTTCGCCGGTCATCGCCACATCGCGCCGCACCGGGCGCTCCGCCAGCGCGCTCGCGATCGCGAGCGTCACCGTGATGCCCGCGCTCGGTCCGTCCTTCGGGATCGCGCCGGCGGGCAAATGGATGTGGATGTCGTAATCCTTGAACATCGTTTCCGGGATCGCGAGCTGCGTCGCGCGCGAGCGCACATAGCTCAGCGCGGCGTGAACGGACTCGCGCATCACGTCGCCGAGCTGTCCGGTGATCGTCAGCTTGCCGGTGCCGGGCATCTTCAGCGCCTCGATCACGAGCAGATCGCCGCCCGTCGATGTCCACGCCATGCCCGTGGCGGTGCCGATCTCCGGCTCCGTCTCGGCCTCGTCCTTCGCGTAGCGGGGCGAGCCGAGCACTTCTTCCACCATCGCGAGGTCCGCCACCCACGCGCCTTCCTCGCCGTCCGCCTTCTTCCGCGCGCGCTTGCGCATGATGGCCGCGAGGTTGCGCGAGAAGCCGCGCAGCCCCGCTTCGCGCGAGTAGCCGCTGGAGATGAGCCCGAGCATCTCGTCGGTGAACTGCAGGTCCTTGTCCGTGATGCCGTGCTCCTCGAAGAGCTTCGGCAGCAGGTAGCGCCACGCGATCTCGACCTTCTCCTCGATCGTGTAACCCGCGATGCGGATCACTTCGAGCCGGTCGCGCAGCGGCGCCGGGATGTCGAAGAGATTGTTCGCCGTGCAAATGAACAGCACGCCCGAGAGATCGAAGGGCAGGTTGATGTAGTGGTCCACGAACGAGTGGTTCTGCGACGGATCGAGCACTTCGAGCATCGCGGCGGTCGGGTCGCCGCTCATCCCGCCCGACGTCATCTTGTCGATCTCGTCGATCATGAGCACGGGATCGCGCAGCGCCACACGGCGCATCGCCTGGATCACGAGCCCGGGCATCGCGCCCACGTACGTGCGGCGGTGCCCGCGGATCTCGGCCTCGTCGCGCACGCCGCCCACGGAGATGCGATAGAACTCGCGCCCGATCGCCTTCGCGATCGCTTCGCCGAGCGAGGTCTTGCCGGTGCCGGGCGAACCGACGAAGCACAGAATGGGGCCGAGCGGATCGCCGCCGCGCAGTTTGCGCACGGCGAGGTACTCGATGATGCGCTCCTTGGCTTCCTTGAGTCCGTAGTGCCGGCCGTCGAGCGCTTCCTGCACCTTCGCGAGCTCGATGTGCTCGGCGCCCGAGCGCGCGTGCCACGGCAGCGAGAGCACCCAGTCGAGATACGTGCGGATCACCTGGTACTCGCTGGACGCCGGCGACAGCATGCGCATGCGCTCCGTTTCGCGCCGCGCCTCGGCCGCCACCTTCTCTGGGAGCTTCGCTTCCTCGATCTTCTTGAAGATGTCGATCGCGTCCTTCTCGCCGGGATCGGCCTCGCCGAGCTCGGCTTGAATGGCGCGCAGCTGCTGGCGCAGATAGAACTCGCGCTGATGCTGCTCGATCTTCACCTCGGTCTGGCGCTTGACGTCCTCCATGACGCGCGCCTTCGCGACCTCGCGCTCGAGGCGCGACAGCACGAAGCGGATGCGCTGCCGCGATGTCGAGGCGCTGTAGCACTTCGTCCTTGTCGGCGATCCGGAAGTTCATGTTCGTGGCCGCGAGGTCGGCGAAGCGCCCCGGGTCCGACATGTTCATCTTCAGGATCGACGGCACTTCGTCGGGAATGCGATCCACGAGCTCCGCGAGCGTCTCGGCGGCGGACACGAGCCGAGCCACGAGCTCTTCGCCTTCGATGGGATCGAGCGGCGTCTCGCGCGCGGGGTGGATCTTCGCGACGGGGAAGGGGTCGCGCTGCGAGATGTCGTCCACCACGATGCGGCGCAGCCCCTGCAGCGTGATCTGGATCGTGTCGCCGGGGAGGTTGATCCGCTCGTGCACGCGCGCGGCGACGCCAACGCGGCCGATGAAGGTCTCGGGATCGACGTTCTCGTCGTGATCCCCGCCGGCGACGAACAGCCCCACGATCAGGCCGGGCTCGTCGAAGGCGCGGATGATCGAGAGATTCTCGGGGGCCCCCATCTGCACGGCGATCGTTCCGAGCGGATAGACGATCGTGGACCGCAGCGCCATCAGGGGCAGCGTGGGCGGCAGCTCGGAACGGAGGATCTCTTCCTTGCGCTGTGCTCGCGGCATGAAGCTCCCGAGGGGGAGAGTTGCCCTAAATGATAATCGCGTCTACGTTTAAAGGCTATGTTCGGTGAGCTTTCCGAGAAACTCGACGGGGTCCTTTCCCGCCTCCGCGGGCGGGGCGTGCTGTCCGACGCGGACGTCCGCGAAGGGCTGCGCGAGGTCCGCCGCGTCCTCCTGGAAGCCGACGTCAGCTTCGCGCTGACCCGCGAGTTCCTCGAGCGCGTCGAACGGCGCGCGACCGGCATCGCCACGCTGAACACGGTGTCGCCGGGGCAGCACCTGGTGAAGATCGTGCACGACGAGCTCGCCACGATGCTCGGCGAGCGGCGCGAGGCGCTGCGCCTCGGCACCGATCCCGCCGGGGGTGATCCTCGTGGTGGGGCTGCAGGGCTCGGGCAAGACGACCACCGCCGCGAAGCTCGCGAAGGTGCTGCTGAAGGAAGGGCGGGCGGTGCGGCTCGTCGCGGCGGATGTGTATCGCCCTGCGGCGATCGACCAGCTCGAGACGCTCGGCGCCAAGATCAACGTGCCGGTATACGCGGACCGCGAATCGAAGGACGTGATCAAGATCGCCCGGCACGGCGTCGAAGCGGCGAAGAAGGCGCGCGACCGGGTGGTGATCATCGATACCGCCGGCCGCCTGCAGATCGATGAAGCGATGATGGACGAATTGCGCCGGCTGAAGGAGGCCGTCCACCCGGACGAGATCCTCCTTGTGGCCGACGGCATGACGGGGCAGGACGCGGTGAAGATCGCCCAGGGCTTCAACGACGCGCTGGGCGTGACGGGCGTGATCCTCACCAAGATGGACGGCGATGCGCGCGGCGGCGCGGCGCTCTCGATCTACGGGATCACGAAGAAGCCGATCAAGTACATCGGTGTGGGCGAAGGGCTCGACGCGCTCGAGGAGTTCCACCCCGACCGCATGGCGGGCCGGATCCTGCAGATGGGCGACGTGGTGTCGCTCGTCGAGAAGGCGCAGGAGGCGTTCGACACCGAGGAGACGAAGAAGCTCGAGAAGAAGGTGCGGCGCGAAGGGATGGATCTGCAGGATTTCCTGCAGTCGCTCAAGCAGATCCAGCGCATGGGACCGCTCGAAGGCGTGTTGAAGATGCTGCCGGGCGTGAACACGAAGATGCTGAAGCAGGCGAAGATCGATCCGGACCGCATGCGCCACATCGAGGCGATCGTGCTCTCGATGACGCCGGCGGAGCGGAAGGACCCGAAGGTGATCGACGGTTCGCGCCGTTTGCGGATCGCGAAGGGGAGCGGGCGGCCGATGAGCGAGGTGAACCGCCTGCTCGAGCAGTTCCGCGACATGCAGAAGATGATGAAGAAAATGGGGCAGGGACGAATGCCCATGCCGGGGATGATGCCTCGTCGATGACGGCAGGGGCGCGTCTAGTAGTTAGCGTGTAGTACGACCAAGCACTACCGGGTGCGACGCCGGAATCGCCGGCTTTCGCGATGAGCCCGGGGCAGGTTGAGACCTTCAGGCAGCGAGGATACACCATGGTTCGCATCAGACTCCGCCGCGTCGGCCGCAAGAAGACGCCGATCTACCGCATCGTCATCGCCGACCAGCGCAGCCCGCGCGACGGCCGCTTCATCGAGACGATCGGCCAGTACAATCCCCGCCTCGCCGAAGGGGGCCTCAACATCGAGATCGACCGCGCCAACTACTGGCTCGATGTCGGCGCCCAGCCGAGCGACACGGTGCGCTCGCTGCTCCGCCGGGCCGGCGTGCTCAAGACGCGCCACACGGCGCGCGTCGCGGCCAAGAAGGTCGCGGGCGCGACGCCGGTGAAGGAATCGAGGTAGCATGAGCGCGCGCGACGCCCGCGATCTCGTGATCGTCGGGCGGCTGCGCCGCGCGCACGGCGTGAAGGGCGACATGATCGTCGAAGTGATCACCGACGCGCCGGCCGCGGTCTTCGTGGCCGGCCGTCGTTTTGTCATGGGCACGGACAAGGGCGATCCCAGCCCAAAGGGCGAGACGCTCACGCTCGCACGCGCCACGGCGCGCTTCAATGGATCATGGCTCCTCGGCTTTTCCGAGGTCCCGGGCCGCGACGAGACGGCGCGCTGGCGGCTGCACTATCTCCTCGTACCGCGCGGCCAACTCCCCGCTCCGGCCGAAGACGATGTGTACCTGCACGAACTCCCCGGCATGCGCGTGGTGCTCGAGAGCGGCGCCGAGCTCGGGCCGGTGAAGGACATCTTCGAACTCCCCGCGGGGCTCGCGCTCGACGTTCAGTGGAAGTCGGGCACGGTGCTGCTGCCATATCGTTTCGTGAGCCAGGTGGACCGCGCGGCACGCACGATCGTCGCCGCGCCCCCCGACGGATTGTTCGAATGACGCTGCGCATCAACATCGTCACCATCTTCCCCGAGTTCTTCGCGGGGCCGCTCGGCATCTCGATCCCGTCGCGCGCCGCGGCGGCGGGCGCGGTGGAGTTCCGCGTGATCGATCTGCGCGACTTCACCCACGACAAGCACCGCACTGTGGACGACGCCCCCTTCGGCGGCGGCGCGGGCATGGTCATGAAGCCCGATCCATTCTTCGAAGCGGCGGAATCGCTCGGCGCCCGCGCGCCGATCGTGCTCGTCTCGGCGCGCGGCAAGCAATTCACGCAGCCCGATGCCGTGCGCTTCGCCGCTGGCGAGGAGCTCACGATCCTCTGCGGCCATTACAAGGACGTGGACCAGCGCGTCGCGGACCATCTCGCCACGGAAGAGATCTCGCTCGGCGATTTCATCCTGAGCGGCGGCGAACCGGCCGCGCTCGCGATCGTCGACGCCGTCGCGCGCCTCATGCCCGGCGCAATGTCCGACGCCGAGAGCGCGCGCACCGATTCATTCGGCGAACACGGCACCGACGGCATCAGCGCCCCCAGCTACACGCGCCCCGCCGACTTCCGCGGCTTCAAGGTGCCCGACGTCCTCCTGTCCGGCGATCATGCGAAGATCGCCGCCTGGCGCACCGAGCAAGGGCGCCTTCGGACCAAGGATCGTCAGGGATAGAGAGGCCATTCCAGTATCACGATAGAGGTTTCGGCCGGATCAACCGGATGATTCGGATCGATCGGATTGCTCCGCGAAGGGACTGTACGCCCTGAGCGGAGGCCGACACTGTGTTCTTGTTGTTAACAACAAATGCACTCACTTGACCGGCCTCGAGGGCATCCGGATGCTCACAGTACGATCCGGCTGATCCGAATCATCCGGTTGATCCGGTCGAAACTTCTATCGTGATGCCGGCCGAGTATCGCGGAGGGGGGACGTCTGCGGAGCCTTGGGGCCGTTGACTGGCGTAAACCCCATCGCACTACTAGCTTTAACGACTCCCCAAGTCCGACCCTGACCCCGGCGGAATGCCGCCCGGAGCCTGATATGCACGTATTTTCCGAGACCGAAAAAGAGTACATGCGGAGCGACATCCCGCCCTTCCGTGCCGGCGACACCGTTCGCGTGAACGTCCGCGTGAAGGAAGGGGACAAGGAACGTCTCCAGGCCTTCGAAGGCGTCTGCATCGCGCGCCGCGGCGCCGGTGTCAGCGAGACGTTCACCGTCCGGAAGGTCTCCAACGGCGTCGGCGTCGAGCGCATCTTCCCGGTGCACAGCCCGATGATCGGCAGCCTCACCGTCATGCGCCGTGGCCGCGTGCGCCGCGCCAAGCTCTTCTTCCTCCGCGAAGCGACCGGCAAGTCGGGCCGCATCCGCGAGAAGAAGGCCCGCCTGATCGCCGAGATCGGCACCAAGGAACCGGCGGAGTAAGTCCCACGTCCCCCCGGCGCTGGTCGGAGATCGAATCGGAACTCCGCCGCACGGGCGGACCGTTGATCGCCGGGTTGGACGAAGTCGGACGGGGCTCC
Organism: uncultured Gemmatimonadaceae bacterium; assembly: GCA_963751275.1. Taxonomy (GTDB): domain Bacteria; phylum Gemmatimonadota; class Gemmatimonadetes; order Gemmatimonadales; family Gemmatimonadaceae; genus DATKOH01. The sequence continues at coordinate 794,806 of CAVVTZ010000007.1, forward strand.
CTCGCGGGCCCCGTCGTCGCATGCGCGATCATCATGCGGCCCGGTGAGCGCGCCATCGCCGGCGTGGACGACTCGAAGCTGCTCACGGCCATCGAGCGCCGCCGCCTCGCGCAGCTCATTCGCGCCCGCGCACTGTGCATTGCACTCGGCGCCGCCTCCGCGCGCGAGATCGACCGCATCAACATCTACCAGGCCACCGCGCTCGCCATGCGCCGCGCGATCCGGCGCCTCACGATGCGGCCGGACCACGTCCTGCTCGATGGCCTCCCGATGCGCGCGCTCGCGATCGAGCACACCGCCGTCGTGGGAGGCGACGGACGCTGCTTCCACATCGCGTGCGCGTCGATCATCGCCAAGGTCACGCGCGACCGTCTGCTCACGGCGCTCGCGCAGCGTCACCCCGCGTACGCTTGGGACCGCAACGCCGGATACGGCACTCCCGAGCACGTGAGCGCCCTGCGCGACGTCGGCTTCACCGCGCACCACCGGCGGTCGTTCAGTGTGCAGGGTCTCGAGTCGAGTCCCGCGGCACCCCGCCGGCTTGCGGCGGACGCTTCCGCCACGCGTCAGTGAGGCATCTCACCGCTGTGTCGCGGTAGGTCGCCGCACACGCGATCATCGCCTTCGACCACGCGTTCGGCATGCCAGCGTAGTCCGCGCCCCTGATCGCCTTCAGGATCTCGTTGATGCGCCGATCGAGATCGTCCCGCTGCGCGGTCAACCCATGAACGTAAGCCGCTGAGTCAGGATCGCTGAGCAGGCTCGGGATGTATTGGTTGACCCCGCTGCACGGTTGGCCCGGGACCTCGTTGGGATCATCGATCGTGCAGCCGATAAGGTCGATCGAGTTCGCCTGCATCGTGGCGACGAACATCTTTTGGTGGTCGGCCTCGTCGCGGAGCGAACGCTCTATGCCGCGCGCCGCGTCGAGCGCCTCCGCGGCGCTGTCGATCAGGGCTGCGAACTGGTCGATCGTCGCCGGGCCCCGCTGTTGTGCGGATACTGCCCCGGCCGTCGCTGCCAGTGCCAACCATACCATCGAAATCGATGGACCAAGCAAGCGGCATCGGCTCATTCATCCCTCCTTGGTACGGGCTCCGCGTGGCCAGCCATCTGAGCTACGGCGGAGTGTCCAGCACCGTTGCGCATCGGTGTGGCGCTTCATGGCGCATGTCGCCAATTTCATCTTCCCCGTACGCCTCACTTCTACCCTCGCCGACCAATGCGCGCTCTCCGCCTCGCTGTCTCGCTCTTCATCGCCGCCACGCTGTCAGCGCAGGCCGCCAAGCCCACGGGTAAGCCTGCCACACCGGCGCCGAAGGCGGTCAGGATCACGAGCGTCGAAGGGATCACGGAGTACCAGCTCCCCAACGGGCTCCGCGTCCTGCTCTTTCCGGACCAGTCGAAGGCCACGGTGACGGTGAACATCACCTACATGGTGGGCTCGCGCTTCGAAGGCTACGGCGAAACGGGAATGGCGCATCTCCTCGAGCATCTCCAATTCAAGGGCACGCCCAAGCACCCGAACATCAACAGCGAGTCCGACAAGCACGGCGCGCGCAACAACGCCAGCACCTGGGACGACCGCACGAACTACTTCGAGACGCTCCCCGCCACCACCGAGAATCTCGACTGGGCGCTCGCGTTGGAGGCGGACCGCATGACGAACAGCTACATCGCCGAGAAGGACCGGCGTTCGGAGATGACGGTGGTGCGCAATGAGTTCGAGGCCGGCGAGAACGATCCCTTCTCGATCCTCCTCGAGCGCACGCTCTCCACCGCGTACCTCTGGCACAACTACGGCCACTCCACGATCGGCGCGCGCTCCGATATCGAGAACGCGCCCATCGAGCGGCTGCAGGCGTTCTATCACAAGTACTACCAGCCGGACAACGCGGTGCTGCTCGTCGCCGGCAAGTTCGATCCCGCCGCCGCGCTCAAGGAGATCGAGAAGACATTCGGCATGATCCCGAGGCCCGTGCGCTCCGAGGCGAGGGGGAACATTCTCTTCCCCACGTACACGGTGGAGCCCACGCAGGACGGCGAACGCTCGGTCACGCTCCGCCGCGTGGGCGACGTGCAGGCGGTGCTCGCGGTCTACCACATCCCCGCGCTCTCGCACCCCGACTACGCCGCGATCAACGTGCTCGCCTCCATACTCGGCGACGAACCGTCGGGCCGTCTCTATCAGGCGCTCGTCGTGACCAAGCTCGCCGCGAGCGCCGGCGCGTTCGACTTCGGCCGCAAGGAACCCGGCACGCTCATCGCCTACGCGCAGGTGCGGCAAGAGAGCTCGCTCGACTCCGCGCGCCTCGCCCTGCTCCGCACGATCGACAGCGTGGTCACCCATCCGCCCACGGTGCAGGAAGTCGATCGCGCGAAGACGTCGCTCCTCAAGGGCATCGATCTGCTGCTCAACAACAGCGCGCAGGTCGGCTTGCAGATCAGCGAGTGGCAGGCGGCCGGCGACTGGCGGCTCCTGTTCGTGAATCGCGATCGCATCAAGAAGGTGACGCCGGCCGACGTGCAGCGCGTGGCCGCCGCGTACCTCAAGCCGTCGAACGTCACGGTCGGCTTGTTCTATCCCACCGCGAAGCCCGACCGCGCCGAGATCCCCGGCCCGGTGGACATCGCGGCGCTGGTGCGCGACTACCATGGCGACTCGTCCTTCGTCGCCGGCGAAGCGTTCGACGCCACGCCGCAGAACATCGACGCGCGCACGGATTTCACCACGCTCCCGAACGGGATGCGCGTGAGCCTCCTCGCCAAGAAGACCCGCGGTTCGCAGGTGGTGGGGCGCCTCGTGCTGCGGCTCGGCACGCAGCAGACGCTCACCGGCCGCGCCGAGGCGGGCGACATGGCCGCCGACATGCTCGACCGCGGCACCGCGACGCTCACGCGCCAGCAGCTCAAGGATAGTCTCGACCGTCTCAAAGCCCGCGTCGGTGTCGGCGGATCCGCGCGGAGCGTGACCTTCACGATCCAGACAGTGTCGGCGTCGGTGCCCGCGGTGCTCGCGCTCGTGAGCGAGATGGCCCGCCAGCCGCGCTTCGACAGCGTGGAGTTCGAGCAGCTGCGGCAGGAACAGCTGGCCGATCTCGAGCAGAACAAGTCCGACCCGGAGGCGCTCGCGAGCACGGCGTTCAACCGCAAACTGCGGCCGAAGCCGGTGGGCGACCCGCTGTACACGCCCACCATCGAAGAAGACATCGCGATGACGAAGGGCGTCACGCTCGCGCAGGCGCAGGCGTTCCACACGGAGTTCTACGGCGCCGCCGCGGCGGACCTCGTGCTCATCGGCGACATCGACACGGCCGCCGTGCGCAAATGGGCGGCGAGCGACCTCGGGAACTGGAAGTCCGCGACCGCCTGGGTGCGCCTCCCGAATCCGTACGAGCGCGTCGATTCGTCGTCGCTCTCCATCGAAACGCCCGACAAGGCGAACGCGCTCTTCCTCTCCGGGCTCAACGTGAAGATGAACGACACCGCGTCCGATTACGCGGCGCTCCTGATCGGCAACACGATCCTCGGCGGCTCAGAGAGCTCGCGGCTCTGGACGCGGATCCGCGAGCACGACGGATTGAGCTACGGCGTCGGCTCGCAGCTCGGCATCCCGTCGGCCGACGACGGCGGCACGTGGACCGTGTACGCGATCTACGCCCCGCAGAATGCGGCGCACCTTGCGAGCGATTACCAGGAGGAGCTGGCGCGCATCCTGAAGGACGGAGTGACCGCCGAGGAACTCGCGACCGCGAAGGCCCGGTTCCTGCAGCTCCGCCAGCAGTCGCGTTCGAACGACAACGAGCTGGCCGCGACGCTCGTCGCGCGCCGCGATGTCGGCCGCACGCTCGCGTACGATGCGAAGCTGGAGGCGCAGGTGCAGGCGCTCACCGTGCAGCAGGTGAACGACGCGCTGCGGGAATACATCGTGCCCGCCGACCTGACCAACGTGAAGGCGGGCGACTTCGCGAAGCCCGCCCCGCCCGCGCCGGCGAAACCGTAGCGCGCGCTACTGCAGCAGGGCCAAAGCCGCCTCGCGGATCGTGCGGAACGCGAGCGGCTTGGGCCCGCCCTCGGATTCGCTCGCGGTGTTGAAGGCCGCGACGACGCCGGCGCCGGTGGCGGGATCGAAATAGAGGAACGCAAGGAAGCCGGCCTGGCTGCCCGTGTGCCCGATGATGGTGCGCCCGCCGCGGTGCAGCACGAAGAACGACATCCCCATCCACTCGCGCTGCTCAGTCGTGTCGGCCGAGGTGGGGTAGCGCGGCTTCCACATCTCCTCGAGACTCGCGCGCGGCAGCACCACATCGTACAACCGGCGCGCCACGCTGTCGCCGCGCGTCGCGTTCGTGAGGTAACCGATGTACGTCGCGAGATCCGTGAGCGGCGCGTTCCAGCCGCCGTTCGGGATGGTGATGCCCGGATCGAAGTCCGCGCCGTTGTCGCGCACGGTCGTGTGTCCCGCCGAGTCTCGGAGCACCGAGTAATTGTGCGAGCGGTCCGCGGCGAGATAGTACGGCGTGGCGCCGAACGAGCTCCGCGTGAGCGCCAGCGGTGACAGGATGTTCTTCTGCACGTACGTCTCCCACGGATCGCCGGAGAGCTGCTCGATGATGCGCGCGAGGTAGATGAATCCGGGATTCGAGTAGCTGAACTGCGAACCCGGTTTGAAGAGCAGCTGCTGGTACGGCATCATCGCGACAAGCTGGTTCCATGTTGTGGGCTCGAAGGGCTCCCAGGGCTCGCCGGTCCCATAGGGCCAGGTGGGATTCTGGAAACCCGCCGAGTGCGACAGGAGCATCCGGATCGTGACGCTGTCCATCGAGCCGTACGGGTCGTGCACGAAGCGCAATTCGGGGATGTAGCTCGTCACGCGGTCATCCAATGAGAGCTTGCCGCGATCGCGCAGCTGCATGATCGAGATCGCGGTGAGCGTCTTGGTGATCGAGCCGTAATGGAAGAGCGTGCGCTCGGTGACGGGTCTCTTGTTCGAGCGATCCGCCCAGCCGTGTTCGTGATGCGCGACGATCGCGCCGTTCTTCACGAGCACGATCGCGGAGCCGACGATGCTGTCGTGTGTCACGGCGCTGTCGAACGTGCGGGTGAAGGCGCTCCATCCGGCTGGCGCGGAGGCATGCTGCGCTGCGAGCGGCGCGCTGGCCAACAGTGTGGCGAGCGCGATCGGAAGTGCGCGGTGTGTGCGTGGCATGTCCGATTCTACGGAGACGGTGATGCCGCCGCCACCCGCTCCCCGCGCCGCGTGCGCTGGGGGCCTCTCCATCGGGCCTGGGAGCCCTCCTGGCGGCTGAACGCAGGCGCCCCAAGGAAATGGGGCCTCCGACCGCCGCCTTGAGTGGCATAAACGACGACCCCCCGGCGCGAATGCACCGGGGGGTCACCATCAAACACTGCAAGAACTCTCCGTCCTTGCTCCCGGCCAACGTGCCCGGGAGCAAGGCGTTCGGAGTTACGGAGTAGCCGACACCTGACCAGAGGGGGCCGACTCGCCGCTCGCGTTCACCGCCGTCACAATGTAGTAGTACGTCGTTCCGGTGGTCAGGCCAGTATGGACGTACGGGTTAGCCGCACCCGAAATCTTGGTGCCCGTGGCGGTAGTCACACCCGTGGTCGTGGACCAGTAGATGTTGTACGACGCTGCGCCGGCTTCCGGCGTCCAGCCCACCGTCACCTTATTCGCTCCTGCCGTCGCCGTCACACCACTCGGCGACGTCAGCGGCGTAGCACTCACCTCCGCGGACGCCGGTGAAGAGACGCCCTGATTGCTCGTGGACGGCGACACGACGGTGTCGACGACAATGTAGTAGTACGTGGTGCCGTTGGTCCGACCCGTGTGCGAGTACGGGCTCACCGCGCCGTTGATCTTCGTGCCGGTGGCGACGGTCACACCCGGGCTCGTGGACCAGTAGATGTTGTACCCAGCCGCGCCGGTCACCGCCGGCCAGCTGATCGTGTTCTTCGTGTCGCCGAGCACTGCCGTAGCAACCGGAGCTGCTGCAGCGGCCGCCGGCGTGGCGGTCACCTGCCCCGAGGCCGGGCCTTCGCCCGCGCTATTCACTGCCGTCACGATGAAGTAGTACGGCACACCATTCGTGAGCGGGCCGAGCGCGTACGGCTTGGCGGCGCCGGCGATCTTCGTGCCGTTCGCCGTCGTCACGCCGGTCGTCGCCGACCAGTAAATGTTGTACGACGTCGCGTTCGCCACGGCGGTCCACGTGATCGTGTCAGAGACCACGGCGGGCTTGGCCGTCACGCCGGTCGGTGCGACCGGTACCGCGTTCGGGATCACGCTCACCGTGGACGAAGCCTTCGACTCAATGCCCTGTCCCGTGACCGCCGGGCTGAGGATCGTGTCGGTGACGATGAAGTAGTACGTGGTCCCGGTCGTCAAGCCGCTGATAGTCGCCGGACTGGCCGCAACCGCGACTTTGTTTACCGGGTTCGTGTCGTTCGCCACGGTCAAGCCCGGGTTCGTGCTCCAGTAAACATTGTACCCGGCAGCGCCGGTCACGGCCGTCCAGCTGATCGTCGCCGACGTGGGCGACGCGATCGCGCCGGCGACACCTGCCGGAGCGGCCAGCGGCGCCGCTGGCGTCGCGTTCACCTCAGGCGAGGCGGTCGCGGACTGCACGCCACCCTTCACCGCCGTGACAATGTAGTAGTACGTCTTCCCGTTGGTCGCGGTATCGACGTACGGCGTCTGCGCAGCGGCGTTCTTCGTGCCGGTAGTCGTCGTCACGCCAGTCGCCGTGCCCCGGTAGACGAAGTAGCTGCCACCGTGGTTCGTGAAGGAGGTGTCCTTCGTCCACGTGACCGTATCCGAGGCATTCCCGGGCTTGGCCTTGACGTTCAAGGGCAAGGCAGGGCTCGCTCCCGGCGTCGCGCTCACTTCCGCCGACTGATCCGACTCGCCATTCGCGTTGACGGCGGTCACCACGTAGTAGTACGTCGTGCCGTTGGTCAGGAGCGCGTGGATGTAGGTCGGCGACGGATTGCTGATCTTGAACGCGTACGACGCAGCGCTGTCAATATTGATGCCGGCCGTGTTCGACCAGTACACGTTGTAACTGGTCGCGCCCGGAACGGCCGACCACTTGACGGTGTCCATCATCGGGCCAGGCGCAGCCTTCACGCCGAGCGGCGCCGCCGTCTTCAGCGTCGTTGCGGGCGTCGCGGAGACCTCCGTCGACGGACCCGACTCGCCGTTCACGTTCGTCGACGTCACCACGTAGTAGTACGTGGAGCCGTTGGCCAGCCCGGTCTGGATGAACGGATCCGACGCACCCGTGACCTTCGTGCCCGTCTGGGGCGTCACGCCCGCGGTCGTCGACCAATACACATTATTCGTCACGGCTCCGGCGTTCTCATCCCACGACACGGTGACCTGGCCCCATAGCGCAGAGGCGCTGACGCCCAATGGGACCGGCGGCAGCGTCGTTGGCGCCGTCCCGACATCGTTCGTCGAGCAATTGATGACGGTCAAGGCCGCCGCGGCGGCGACAAGACCCCTGCGTAGAACAAAACTGTTTCGCATGTCAAGCTCCTCTTGGCGGTTGGGACTACCGTGCCCTGGCCCACGTGGCCCTTTTGGCCGCAAACTGGTACGCCTACAATAACACTACGACACGCCCCCCGTTAGGGGCGATTGGCACCCTAGCGTAGGTTCCTCCCGCCCGGATGTCAAGCCTCTCAGACATACCCGCTTAGCCGAGATATTAGTTTCGGTTAACGGGGGGTCTTCGGCTTATTCCCGACGCGTGGTAAGAGATCACGACCGAGCCAACTCGAGAGTACCACGAATGAGCGGTCGTGTCCAGTCGAGTCGCTCAGCGAGGCGAGAGTTTGCGCACGCGCCGCGTACTGCGCAAGTACCCGCTCCTGCTTCACGCTGGTCGCCGGGATCGCTATCTTGAAAGCGCGCGAGACGACGGTTCACGTGCCTGCGCGCAGGACGGTTCGCCTCGCTGATCCAAGTGCGACCCGGTAGCTCAGCTGGTAGAGCAACGGACTTTTAATCCGTAGGTCGCGGGTTCGAGACCCGCCCGGGTCATCCTTCGCTCCACCCACGGAAATCTCTTCTCGCTGCCGGTGTGTGTTCGCAGCTCGAGTTGCGGGAGTCGAGCACGCACCCGCATCGATCGACCGTGCGCGGGGTGGTCCTCCGCCGCTTCGGCGCGATCTCGTTCCGCTCGAAGCGGTGCCGCTCCCGGCTTGCCAGGCCGGATGGAACCTGCGTTCTTTCGAGGCATAGCGATACTGCGCCACGCGGAAGGTGCTCGTGATGTACTCCACCTGTCTCTTTTGCCACACCGACCTCGGCGCGAACGATGACATCGCGCCGTGCCCCGTTGGCCGTCGCCTGGCGTTCGATCCGGAGAGGGGGCGCCTCTGGGTGGTGTGCACCTACTGCGGCCGGTGGAACCTCACGCCGCTCGAAGAGCGCTGGGAAGCGATCGAGCGGTGTGAACAGCTCTTCCGCGACACGTGGCAGCGCTATTCCGTCGAGAACATCGGACTCGCGAAGACGCGCTCGCGCCTCGAGCTGATCCGCATCGGCCCCGCGCTCTTCCCCGAGATCGCGTCGTGGCGCTACGGCGCGCGGCTCCAGCGCCGCCTCAACGATCCGCACGGTCCGCGCGGCATGTGGCGCCGCGGCGCCCGCTACCTCGCGCGGCGCGCGGCCGCCGGCGTCGCGCGCGTTTCCTCGCTCGTGGGGCTCAGCGACGAGACGGTGCTCCACCTCAGCACGTTCCGCCGCGCCGGCTCCGTGCTCGCGCGCTCCGAAGATGAGAGCCACCGGCGCGTGACCATCCGCTACGCGCATCTCGCGCAGGCCGAGCTCATCCGCCCCGCGCGCGGAGAGCCGTGGCGCATCCGCGTCGCGCACGACGACGGCGTTTCCACGCTCGCCGAGCAGCCCGCGATCCTCGCCTCCGGCCGGCTGCTCGCGGTGCTGAATTTCGCTACGGCGAGCAAGCACGAGGTCCGCTGGGCCCTCGCCAAACTCGGCGACGCGGCCGATCCCACCGGTTTCTTCGGCCGCATCGGGAACCTCGCGATGCGCACGGAGTGGGGCCGGCATCCCGAGGCCGCGCCCGACGCGGCCGCCGCACCGGTCGCACACTCGGAAGCCGAGCGTCTCGCGCTCCCGCTCGCGACCCGTTCGTTCTGGGGGCACGGTGGGATCGGGAGCGAGAGCCGTACGCCGCTCTATCGGCTGCCGCCGGAGGACCGCCTCGCCATGGAGATGGCGGCGAACGAGGACGTGGAGCGGCGCGCGCTCGCGGGCGAACTGGACGAGTTGCGCGAGGCGTGGAAGGAGGCCGAAGAGATCGCCGCGATCGCCGACGACCTCCTCGTCGGCGATGCGCTCGACGAATTCAAGCGGCAGTACTACTTGCGGCTCGAGGCGGGAATATAGGCGCGAGTTGCCGCGATCACCCTGGCTGATTGTACCACATCGCCTGGATGCTCGGCTCGCAGCGCAACCCATTCAGCACAGACTGGGGCTGCGGCGCCGGGATGGTCGCGATGTGCTGCGCGGGGAGCTCGCTCACCGGGGTGAATCCGTAGCGGGCAGCGAGCGTATCCGTGGTCGCGGCGACGTCCACGTTCGTGTGGAAGAGCAGCACCAGCTGCGGGGTCTCGCCGTGGTAGACGCCCCCGATCGGCACGCACTCCACGGGGTTCGACGCGCCGCAGGCCGCCAGCGCTGAGAGCAACGCGGCGGCGACGAGCACCGACAAGCGAGAGCGCATGCGTAGTTGCCTCCCTGAGGACTTCCGATGTGCGCTGTACCCCGGGCTCGAGTGCCCGTTCCTGCGAGATCCGCACTGAACCCGCTCGCGACTTCGATTATCTTTATGCCCGCGCGATCCCGTCCGCGCCGCGGACGGCCAACCACCTCTCCACCAATTCCAATCCGATGCGTTCCTCGCTTGCTGTGCTCCTCGCTCTCGCCGCGTCGCCGCTCGCCGCGCAATCCGCGCCGGGCGCGCCCACCACGGTCAAGATCACCGTGGATTCCGTGCACAAGAAGGTCGTGATCGTCGCCGGCCCCTTCGATCTCGTCGGCCACGGCAACATGCCCGGCATGGGCGCCGGCGTGATGCACCATACGTCCGAAAGCAAGATGATGCGCTTCGACTGGCCGGTGGACGGCGCGCTCAATGGCGTGAACGTCACGCTCACGGATCCGCACGGCGCGCCGGTGCCCGGCAACGTGATCCACCATCTCGTGATGTACAATTTCGACCGGCGCCAGTTGATCTTCGAATCGGTGGAGCGCTTGTTCGCCTGGGGCCAGGACACGCAGGAGGTCACGCTGCCGGCCGGCGTCGGCGTCCCGCTCCCGCTCGGCGACCACCTCGGCTTCCTCATCGCGTGGCATAACGACAGTGGCCATGACATCAAGGGCGCGGTCGTGACGATCACCATGCCCTACGAGCTGCCCAAGGACATGAAGGTCGCCGTGTACCCGTGGTACCTCGACGTGAGCAACGTGAATGGCGGCGACAACTCGTACGATCTGCCGGTCGGCAAGTCGACCAAGACGTTCGATTTCACCATCCCGGTGAGCGGTCGCATGATCGCCGTCGGCGGGCACATGCATCCGTACGGCAAGAATGTGCAGCTCGTGGACGTGGCGAGCGGCAAAGTCTTGATCAAGCTCAACGCCACGAAGAGCAAGGATGGCCTGGTGCGCGGCGTCGAGCGGTTCGTCTATGGCTTCCACGAGGATGCGCTTCCCCTCGAGGCGAACCATCCGTACCGCCTCGTGGCTCTCTATGACAACACGTCCGGCAAGCCGATCGTGAAGGGCGGGATGGCGCAGCTCAACGGCATCTTCGAGCCATCCGATTTCGCGCTTTGGCCCAAGCTCGACCTGACCGATCCCGAGACGAAGAAGGACATCGCCTCGATGCCGCCGGATCTGGGCGATGAGCACGCCGGCATGGAGATGGACCCGAGCATGAAGATGGACATGCCCATGCCGCCCAAGCCCGACACCGCGAAGAAGCCGCCGCGGCAGTAGAGCACAGCGGGCGCCGCCGTTCCGGCGGCGCCCGCGCGCTCGCGCGGCCCTTCTCCGCGCGATAGATTCACGGTCGATGTCCGACCTCCAAACTCGACTTCAGACCGCGCTCGGCGACGCCTATCGCATCGAGCGCGAGCTTGGTGGCGGCGGCATGTCGCACGTGTACCTCGCGCAGGAGACGGCGCTGGGCCGCCGCGTCGTGATCAAGGTGCTGCCCCCGGAGATGGCGGCGGGCGTGAACATCGAGCGCTTCCGCCGCGAGATCCAACTTGCCGCCTCGCTCCAGCATCCGCACATCGTGCCGCTGCACGCCGCGGCGCAGGTCGGCGACCTCTTCTACTACACGATGCCGCTCGTGGACGGGGAATCGCTGCGCGCGAAGCTCGCGCGCGAGGGCGAACTCCCGGTGGGCGACACGATCCGCATCATCCGCAATGTGGTCGATGCCCTCGCCTACGCCCACGCGCACGGTGTGGTGCACCGCGACATCAAACCCGACAACATCCTGATCTCGGGCAATCACGCCGTCGTGACCGACTTCGGCGTCGCCAAGGCCGTGAGCGCGTCCACCGGCGGCACGTCGCTGACGTCGATGGGCTTGGCGCTGGGCACGCCGGCGTACATGGCGCCGGAGCAGGCGGCGGCCGATCCGCACGTGGACCATCGCGCCGATCTCTACGCCGTGGGCGCCACCGCGTACGAGATGCTCTGCGGGCACCCGCCGTTCAGCGGCATGTCGCCGCAGCAAGTGCTCGCGGCGCACGTGACGCTCGCGCCGGCGCCGCTCAGTTCGCAGCGCGCATCAGTGCCGCCGGCGCTCAACGAATTGATCATGCGCTGCCTCGAGAAGAAGCCCGCCGACCGCGTGCAGCGCGCCGAGGATCTGCTCACCCAGCTCCAGGCGATGGCGACACCCAGCGGCGGCATGGCGCCCACTGGCGCGACGCCCGCCCTCACGAGCGGAGCGAAGGCCGCGATCCGGCGCACGAACCCGATGCGCGTCACGATGATGTTCGCGGCCGCTTCGGTGGCGGTGCTCGGGATCGTCTTCCTGCTGCGCAACGTGCTCGGCCTGCCCAACTGGGTGCTCGGCGCCGCCGGCGTGCTGCTCCTCGCCGGACTTCCGATCATGATCATGACCGGCCGCCGCGAGCGCGCGCGGCTCGAGGCGGCGCACACCGGCACATTCATGGTGCCGCCCGTGGGCGTCGAGAAGCTGTTCACCTGGCGGCGTGCCATCCTCGGCGGCGTCGCGGCGTTCGCGCTGCTCGCGGTGATCGTGATCGGCTACACCGTGATGCGCGTCATGGGCATCGGTTCCGTCGGCACGCTGCAGGCGAAGGGCCTGCTCAAGGCACGTCAGCCGATCCTGCTGGCGGAATTCGAGAATCGCTCCACCGATTCCACACTGGGCCCCACGCTCACCGAGGCGTTCCGCGTCGACCTCTCGCAGTCGCAAACGGTGAAGCTGCTCGACGCGCAGGCGGTCAGCGACGCGCTCAATCGCATGCAAAAGCCACCGGGCTCGGTGCTGATCCCGGCGCTCGCGCGCGAGGTCGCCGAGCGCGAGGGCGTGCCGGCGATCGTCGAGGGGCAGATCGATCCGGTGGGCAAGAGTTTCGTCGTCTCGGCGAAGATCGTTTCCGCGAAGGATGGCGCGGTGCTCACCGCCGTGCGCGAGACCGCCGCCGCCGACGCCGACTTGATCCCCGCGCTCGACAAGCTGTCGCGCGCACTGCGCGAGCGCATCGGCGAATCGCTCGTGAGCATTCGCGCCGACGAGCCGCTCGCGCACGTCACCACCGGTTCGCTCGATGCGCTGAAGAAATACACGCAGGCGCTGCGGCTCTCGGACGTGGGGCAGGAAGAGCAGTCGGTCCCGCTCTACGAGGAAGCCGTCGCGATGGACAGCGGCTTCGCGATGGCCTGGCGCAAGCTCGGCGCGATCTACCAGAACATGGGCGCGTCCAACGTGAAGGTGATCAACGCGATCAAGAATGCGTACAAGTACCGTGACCGGCTCCCTGAACTCGAGCGGCAGGCGACGATCGCGTACTACTACAACGCGGTGGACAACGAGCCGACGAAGGTGGAGGCGGCGTATCGCGCGATGCTCGCGATCGACCCGGACAATACGATCCCGCTCAATAATCTCTCGATCGTACTCTTTGACATGCGGCGGTACGCCGAAGCCGAGAGCCTGGCCGTGCGCTGCATGGACAACGGCGTCTTCTCCAATTGCCCGTTCCACGCGATCCGCGCGCAGATGGCGCAAGGGAAGATGGCCGCCGCCGACACGTCGCTCGCGCGCTGGCAGCGGGCACTGCCGACCGATCCCAACCTGGGCTTCAGCCGCTCCGGCATGGCGGCGGTCCGCGGCGACTATGCTGCGGCGGAACGGATCTCCCGCGAGAACAAGGCGGCGCATCCCGCCTCGCTCTACGTGCAGGAGATCTCCGACCAGTCGCTCGCCGCGTTCGCCGCGGATCAGGGCCAGCTGAACCGGGCGTTGCAATCGCTGCGCGCCGCGCAGGCGTCGGCGGAGGCGCGGGCGCTGCCGGGCGACTACCTGAGCCTCGCCGCGAACTACGCCCTGGTCGAGATCCGTGACCTCAATCGCTCCGCCGAAGCGATCGCCAGGGTGAACGCCGCGATGGCGAAACACCCGCTCTCGACCATGGATGCCGTCGATCGACCATATACCATCCTCGCCAGCGCGTACGCGGCGGGCGGCCGCATCGAGGACGCCCAGCGCCTGATGGCCGAGTACGCGAACGAAGTGCCCAAGGATCTGCAGAAAGGCGATTTCAACGCGTCGGCCGCCGCCGGCGACATCGCCGCCGCGCAGGGCCGTCCGGCCGATGCGATCGCGGCGTACCGCCGCATGCGCACACAGTTCGGCTGTCCCCAGTGCGGACTGTTCGAGATCGCCACCCAGTTCCAGAAGCTCGGCGAACCCGACTCGGCGCTCGTGTACTATGAGGCCGGGCTCGCGAACTCCGGACCGCAGCGGGCGATCTTCACGGACCCCGTCACGCTCGCGGCCACCTATCAGCGCCTGGGCGAACTGTACGAGGCCAAGGGCGACCGGAAGAAGGCGATGGAGTATTATCTCAAGCTCGCCGACCTGTGGAAGAACGCCGATCCCGAGCTCCAGCCGATCGTGAAGGACGCCCACGCGCGCGTCGCGCGCCTCTCGGCCGAACACTAGCCGAACTCCCGGCACCTTCGTCGGGGAAAAGGGTTATATTGTAGGCTGTCCGCCGCGGTTTGTTATCTGTTCGGCCGGCGGCTCAGCACCCGAGAACCCGAAGCCAGGAGACACCATGCGACGCATATCCGCCATTCTGTTGGTCGTGGGCCTCATGGCCTGCGAGAAGATCGGCTCCGGCGGCGGCACCAGCGCCTCGAAGCCCGATTCGATCACCGTACTGAACACCCAGCTCGCGCAGGCGAAGGCCGTGGCCGCGCAGCAGGATTCGCTCCTGCAGGGCTTCCAGCAGACCACGCAGCTCTTGGCCGACATCGACAAGGATCTGTCGAGCGTGAAGGGCCTCAAGAGCCACGTGGCGGTCGACACCAAGGGTGAGAACCCGAACGACCCGCAGGCCGCGTACCGCGCGAGCCTCCAGGGCAAGGTGGCCGAAGTGACCTCGCTGCTGAAGCAGAGCCGCGCCCGCGTCGCCGCGCTGAACGAGAAGAACGAGGCGCTCGGCGGCAAGGTGGCGACCTATGAGGCGAGCATCGCGAGCCTCCAGCAGATCGTGGAGCAGGACAAGGAACAGATGGCCGCGCTGCACATCCAGGTCGACAGCCTCACGCTGGCGAACGCGACCGTGACCACCGAGAAGGTGGCCGTGACGGACACGATGCTCACCCTGCGCAAGCAGGAGAACACGGTGTTCGTGGTGGTCGGCACGAAGGATGAGCTGATGAAGAAGGGGATCATCACGGAAGAGGGCTCCAAGTTCCTCTTCTTCGGCAGCAAGGCGATGGTGCCCGCGCGCAAGCTGGACAAGACGCAGTTCACCGCCATCAATAAGTGGGACGATGTGCCGGTGGTGCTGCACATCACGGACAAGCCGTACAAGGTCGTGTCGCGCCAGGATCCCTCGCTGATCGAAGCGGGCAAGGATTCGGCGGGCAAGTTCAACGGCGAACTCCACATCACGCAGCCGGCCGAGTTCTGGTCGACGAGCAAGTACCTCATCATCGTAGAAGGCGCCTAAACTTCCTCGTGAAGGCCGAACGGCCGGCTGATCCTTCGGGATCAGCCGGCCGTTTCCACATCCTACAGGCGCGTGTAGGCACTAGTACCGCTTGAGACGCGCGTCTGGGAGGCAGCGTGTGGTACGAGCAGGGCGGGAGTTGTACTGCGGCTGCGCTTGTGGGGCGTGGGCGGATTGGGTCGTGCGACTCCCGCCGAGCCGTACCACACGCCGCCTCCTAGACGCGCATCCTCAAGCGGTACTAGTCCCCACACGCGCCTGTGCGCCGGTCAGTCGACCCGCGACGACAGCTGCGCCGGGAACGGCTGCGAGGGAGTTGGCAGCATCACCCCGTTCACGGGCGAGAGCCGCTTCGCGCGTTTCTCCTCGTACATGAGACGGTCGGCGCGCGCGAGCAGGTCGTCCAGGTCGCGCGGCGCGTCGGGATCGTAGTAGGCGATGCCGATGCTCAGCGAGAGCAGATAGCGGCGGTCGGCGCGCGCGTTGCGGGCGCGGAGGTTCTCCTGCAGGCGCGCGGTCCACAGCTCGGCGTCGGCGCCCGCGTTCTCCATGGCGAGCACCACGAACTCGTCGCCGCCCATGCGCGCGATGATGTCCGAATCGCGGAACGTCTCCTTCAGCAGCTCCGTCGTCTCGAGCAGCGCCTGGTCGCCCACGCTGTGGCCCAGCGTGTCGTTGATCACCTTCAGCCCGTCGAGGTCCACGAAGATGTGCGACACGCGGCGGCGCATCCGGTCCGCGACCTTGAACAGCTGGCGCGCGAGCGCGAGCAGGCCGCGCCGGTTGTAGAGCAGCGTCAGCGGATCCACCAGCGACATCTCGCGCAGCGCGGCGTGCAGCTGCTGGCGCTCGATCGCGTAGCGGATCGCGCGCACGAGCAAATGGCCGTCCACCTGGCCCTTCACGAGCGAGTCCTGCGCGCCCACCTTCAGCGCGCGCATCGCCAGCGCCTCATCGTCCACGCTGCTCAGCACGATGATCGGCAGGTCGGGCTGCTGCTCGTGGAGCAGCTTGAGCGGATGCAGGTCGTGCCCGTCGCTCAGCGAGAGGTCGAGCAGCACGGCGTCGAACTTCCGGTCGCTCATGCGGTGCAGCGCATCGCTCACCTGCGTCACGTGCACGAGGTCGAACTGCGCGGCCGCGCGGCCCGCCACCGCGCCGTTGAGGCGCCGGACGTCCCGCTCGCTGTCTGCGATCACCAATACCCGGATCGGACCGCCGCTCAAACCGCCACCCGCTCGTGCTGCGGCACCGCGACGGGCCGCGGCGGCGGCGCCAACGTGGCGCTCCGCTGGTCCAGGATCCCCATGAACAGCTTGAACAGGGCGGGGTCGAACGCGGCGCCGACGTCCGCCTGCATGATCTCGCGCGCGCGCTCGCGCGTGAACGCGGTGCGGTACGGCCGGTCGGTCACCAGCGCGTCCCACACATCGGCAATGCAAAGGATGCGCGCCGAGAGCGGGATCGCCTCGCCCGCGATCCTGTCGGGATAGCCGGTGCCGTCCCAACGCTCGTGGTGGTGCCGGATCATCGGCTTCACGTCCCACGGGAATTCGATGCCCGCGAGCATCTTCTCGCCGGCCGCCGGATGGCGCTCCATGAGCGCGCGCTCCTCCGCGGTGAGCGGGCCCGGCTTGTTCAGGATGCTCGACGGCACGATCAGCTTGCCCACGTCGTGCAGCAGCGCGCCGGCGCGGAACCAGAACAGCGTCTCGTGGTCCAGCCCCGCCATGCGCGCGAGCGCGCACGCGTAGTCGGCCACGCGGTCGCAGTGGCCGCTCGTGTAGTTGTCCTTCGACTCGATGGACGCGCCCCACTCGGCCACGATCTCCAGGAACTTCGCTTCCAGCTCGCCCAGGCGCCGCCGCGTCTCCACCACGTCGCGCCGCGCGCGCAGTTGCGAGAACAGCCGGTGCGCCGTGTTCAGCTCGCGCAGCGTGTCGCGATTGCGGTCCTGCCGCCGGTAGAGTTCGGCGCGCTCCTTGGCCGTGTGCGCCGCGAGCAGCAGCTCGTGCCGCTGCTCGGCGATCTGCCAGGCCTGGCCGAAGAACTCCTCCGCCCCGCCGAAATCGCCCGTCTCGCGCGCGATCACGCCGTAATGCTTGTACGCATCGCCCAGCCCGCGGTGGTCGCCGGTCTGCTCCGCCAGCGTGAGCGCGGTGTCGCACCACTCGCGCGCCTTCACGTATTCCCGGCGCGCGATCCACAGTTCCGCCCGGTTCACCGCCACCGCGATCTGCGTGCCCACGTCGCCCGTGCGCACCGCCGTGTCGAACGCCTCGAGGTACATCTCCTCGGCCGAGCGCCACCGGCGCATCTGCGAGTAGAGCATCCCGATGTTGTTCAGCAGGCCGCAGAGCGGCCCGTCGAGGCCGAGGCGGCGATAACCGGCGAGCGCCGCGCGGTAGTGGGTGAGTGCCTTCGGCTGGTCGCCGCGGATCCCGGCGATCGTGCCCAGGTTCTGCTCGATCATCGCGACCAGCTGCGTCTCGCCGGCGAGCGTCGCGTACTTCACCGCGCGGCCGTACAGGCGCGCGGCCTCGTCCAGATCGCCGCGCTGCTGGTGCGCGATCGCCATCAGATTGACCACGCTCGCCACGCCGGGCCGGTCGCTGTTGGCCATCGCCACCGCGAGCGCCGCGGCGTAGCAGTCGAAGGCCGACTCGGTGTCGGCATCGTCGGCGTAGGTGCGCCCCGTCCAGCGCAAGAGCGCCGAGGCGGTGGACGCGTGCTCGCGCTGGTCCAGGTCGTACAGCGCTTGCTCGTACATCGCGCGCGCGGCCGCCCGCTGCCCCGCGCGCTCCAGGCGCAGCGCCTCCGAGATGCGCGCCGCCAGCTCCGGCGCGAGCCCTTTCAGCTCGCGCGGCGTCATTCCGGGGGCTCCGTACTGCCGCTCATCACGCCGTATTCGCGCAGTTTCCGCGCGAGCGTCGGACGCGAGATCCCGAGAATGCGCGCCGCCGCGCTGCGGTTTCCCCCGGTGATCTCCAGCATCGCCAGCACCGCCTCGCGCTCCACCAGCGCGAGCGCCTTCCCCTCCGGCGGGATCACGATCTCATGGTGCGCGCCCTGCGCCGCGTGGGTCGCGGGCATCGACATGCGCTGCTGGATCATCATGTGCTCGGCGCCGATCGACTGTCCCTCGGACAGGATCGCCGCGTGCTCGATCACGTTCTTCAGCTCGCGGATGTTGCCGGGCCACATGTGCCCGCGCAGCGCCGCGGCCGCCGCGGGCTCGAGCGTCTTCGGCTCCAGGTCCTGCTGGCGCGCGATCTCGGCCAGGAAATGCTGCGCGAGCAGCTCGACATCCCCCGCGCGCGTGCGCAGCGGGGGCAGCACGATCCGGAAGACGTTGAGGCGGTAGTAGAGATCCTCGCGGAACTCGAGCCGCGCCACCGCATCGTGCAGCGACGTATTGGCCGCCGTGATGATCCGGCAGCTGATCTCGATCTCCTGCAAGCCCCCGAGCCGGCGCACGCGGCGCTCCTCGAGCGCGCGGAGCAGCTTGGGCTGCAACCGCGGGGGCAGCTCGCCGATCTCGTCCAGGAAGAGCGTGCCGTTGCCGGCGAGCTCCATCAGGCCGCGCTTCTGCGCGCGCGCGTCGGTGAACGCGCCCCGCTCGTGCCCGAACAGCTCGGACTCCAACAGCGTCTCGGGGATCGCGGCGCAGTTCACTGCGACGAACGGCTCGCCGCGCGATGCGCCTTCGTAGTGGATGCCGCGCGCGAAGAGCTCCTTGCCGGTGCCCGTCTCGCCCACGACCAGCACCGTCGTCAGGCGGCTGGACGCCACCTTGCGCGCGCGCTCCAGGGCGTCCCGGATCGCATCGCTCTCACCGACGATATTCTCGAGGCCGAATTGCAACGCTCCCCCGGGTCGTGACTCCAAGCAAGGGACTTCAGCGGGCGCTCCAAAGTAACCGGGCTCGGCGGCGTCCGGCACCTCCGGCGCGCGCAGCCGCGGAGCCGGCGGATGCGCGGTGGGATCCGCGCGCATCTTGCTCATGCGGCGAGCGCCGACAGGCGCCGTTCGACGTCGCCCACCTGGCGCGCCGCGCCGAGCGCGCGGAAGCGCGTGAGCGCCTGCTCCCACGCGAGCCGTGCCGCCGCGGGCTCGCCGCGACGCAGCCACAACTCGCCCGCGTCGCGCTCCACTTCCGCCTCGAGCAGGGCATCCTCGGTCTCGCGCGCCATCGCGCGCGCCGCGTCCAGCGACCGTGTCGCGCTCTCCAGCTCGCCGCGCTCCCGGCCCACCAGTGCGAGCAGGCGCAGCGACTCGGCGTGACGTGCCCGGTCCCCCCGGTGCTCGGCCATCGCGAGGCCATGCCGGCACACGGTCTCCGCGTCGGCCAGCAGCCCCCGTGCGACGAGCAGTTCCACGCGGCTCAGCTCCACCGCCTCCGTCAGCGGCACGTCCCCGATCCGCTTGGCGAGCGCGAGCGCCTCCTGCGACGCGCGCTCCGCTTCGTCGAGTTCCCCCGCCAGCGTGTGCAACCGCCCCACGTTGCAGAGCACCCAGCACGCGCCCTCCTCGTCGCCCGCATCGCGGAATCCGCGGAGGCTCAGCCGGAAGCGCGCGAGCGCGTCCTTGTCCTCGCCCTGCACCATGGCGAGCGCGCCAAGGTTCTGTTCGATCATCCCGAACAGCCGGCGCTCGCCCGCGTGCACCGCGTTCAGCCCCGCCTCGGCGTACAGACGCCGCGCCTGCTTCACGTCGCCGCGCCGCTGCGCCACGATGGCGAGGCAATTGAGCGCGTTCGCAATGCCGCCGGCGTACGGGAGCGTGCGCGAAAGGGTGAGACTCCGCGCGTACAGCGGCTCGGCCCCCGCCAAGTCGCCGAGCTCGCGCCGCAGGGTGCCCTTCCAGCGCAGGATGTCCGCGAGCTGCGCGGTCGGGCGGTGCGTCTCCAACAGCGTGATCGCGAGGTCGTAGGCCGCAAGCGCTTCGCGCGCGCTGCCCTCACGTTCGAGACGCTGCGCACGGTCCGCGATGCGATGCGCCTCGGCCGCCGGCGGTGTCCGCTCCGCCGAGGAGTGCGTGATCGACTTGTTCACGGGATGTCCCCCCGGGTTCCCGCGCCGGCCCTAGTGCCGCCCCCCGATCACGCCGCAGCACGTCGGCTGGTACTGCGAGGCCAGGATCACCACCGAGAAGTGCGGCACCGGGAAGGACGCGGAAGTCAACGCATCGTTGACCGTCGCTGTCAGGTCCTGATACGTCGTGACCCCATCGTCCGCGCCGATCAGGAGCCGCGACACGATGTATCCGCCGCTCAACTGCTTCGCGATCGCCTGACTCTTGTACGCGTTGGTGAAGCTCAGATCGAGCGTCAGCGTCGCCGGCGTCGCGAACTGCAGCCCGCTCGGTGACATCTCGAACACCACGTTGCGGCCGGCGTCGGCACGCATCGTGATCTTCGTCCGCTTGGTGAGTGCGCCGGCCGGCACCGTGAAGACCGCGCCGACCGATGGGATCCGGATCGCGCCGCCCTGCGCCCCGATCGCCGCGCTCGCCGACACATTGTGCTTGAGACGCGGCACCCAGCGCAGCACCCGCACCTTGTGGCCGTGATTCCCGTCGGCAGCGGCCACCCGGTCCGCTGCAGCGAGCGGTACCGCGCTCGTCATGTTCGCGGACGGCGTAGCGGTCGAGGCGCTGCGCGTCGCCAGCGGCGACGTCGTGTCGCCGCAGGCATACATCGCGCCGATGCCGGCCAACAGGGCGCCGGTCGCAGCAAGGCGGACGTTCATGGGGACTTCTCCGTTCGAAGGGCGGGGGAACAGCGGCATGGCGGACGAGTGTCTATCTATAGCAACTGCTGTGCCTCACGTAACTCGTTGCCATTGCACGTTCTTTTTCAGCAGGTGGAACGCATCGTTCCGGGGTATCAGAACGTTACGTTACAACAGCGGAACGTTTCTTACCGTCACGCAACGGGACGTTACCGTCACCGTGGACCTATTGACCGATTCCCGCTCCGCTCGCATGCGCCCAAACCAGCCGCGAAACATCGGCTGTGAGACGCCGAGTGACCGAGTCGCCGGCGCTCCCTTGATGCAGCACCACGAGCACGTACGGCGTGGCGGATAGCGGGTAGACGATCGCCGCATCATGGTCGACCAGGCCATCGACCCACCCGGTCTTGTGCGCCACCGGTGTATGCGGCGGCAGGCCCGCGGGAATGCCGTCGTCGAACTCCTGCTTGAGGAGGATCGCGAGCATCGCCTTGCAGCTCGCCGGCGAGGCGGCCTTGTCCTGGGCGATCGCCGCCATCACCACGGCGAGATCGTGCGCGGTCACCGTGTTGATGAGTCCCGCGCGATACGCCGGGATGTCTTCCACGCCGCGCAGCACGCGAATATGCGGTGCGCCCAGTTCATGCATCGTCTGGGTGACCTGCGCCGGACCCGCGAGATCGATCAGCACGTTCGTCGCGAGATTGCTCGAGCGCGTGATCATGAGAAAGATCAGCTCGCTCACCGTGACCGGCTGTCCGACGCGCGCATACAGCGAGCTGTCGGAGTCATCGGCCATGTCGAGCGCGTACGGCGAGCCGTCGACGATCGACTTGAACTCGTTCTGCAGCGTGATCTTCGTGTCGAGCGAGAGCGTGCCCGCGTCCACCATGCGGTAGAGCTGGATCATCACCGGCACCTTCATCGTGCTCGCCGCGTGGTAGGTCCAATTGTCGTGGATGAGCAGCGAGTCCGCGTTCGCCGCGAGCGGCCAGTAGGCCACGGCGGTGCGCGTCGTGGAATCGACGGCGATCCGCGCGCGTACTTCCGCTTCGAGCGTGGTGGGTGGCTGGAGCGCGATGATCAGCGCCAGGATGATCTGCATCATGCGGACACCGTCCCCCGGAAAACGAAGTACACCGCCCCGACCAGGCAGAGCGCGGCCCAGAGGAAATCGAGCTTGAGCGGCTGTTTCATGTAGAAGATCGCGAACGGTACGAAGACGCTCACGGAGATCACTTCCTGCATGATCTTCAGCTGGCCGAGTGACAGCTGCGTGTAGCCGATGCGGTTCGCCGGCACCTGGAGCAGATACTCGAACAGCGCGATCCCCCAGCTGGCCAGTGCCGCCACATACCATGGGCGCGCGCTGAGGTTCTTGAGATGCGCATACCACGCGAACGTCATGAAGAGGTTCGAGAGAATGAGCAATCCGGATGTCTTGAGGATCACGGGCATGAGCGGTCCTGAGGTGAGTGATCACACCGGGGCGCCGAATATACGCGCGGCGCGCGCGCTCCGACACCGCGCGGGTTGCCGAATGCGCGCTGGCTCGTTTGTCGTGTACCCCGCGTCATGCACCGATCCGCTTTCCGCGCTCTCGAATGCCTTCGCTCACGCCGCACGCCGCCATGCCCCCGATCCCCGTGCCCGCGGACGTTTCGCGGCGCGAGCGGCTGCGGTTCACGGACTTCCGCTTCAAGCGCGCCGCCGACGGCCGCTGCAGCGCCGAGGTGGAGCTGGAATGGATGGAGGGGGTGCGCGTGCGCGGCGATGCGGAGGGCCAATCGAGCCAGACGGTGGATCTGCGCGTCGCGGCCGAGGCGGCCCTCCGCGCGCTCGAACGCTTCTCGGATGGCTCGCTCCGCTTCGAGCTGGTGGGCGTGAAATCGGTGCGCGTCTTCGATGCGAACGTGATCATCGTGTCGGTGACGAACCACGGCGGCGGCCCATCGAAATTGCTCGGCTCGTGCCTGGTGGAAACGGATCCGGTGCGCGGCGCCGTGATCGCCGTGCTGAACGCGACGAATCGCGTCCTCGGCAATTTCATCGCGACGCGCTGACCGCGCGTCGATGACCAGGTCCCTCGCGCGGTGCGCGCTGGCTGCGCTCTTCGCGGCCGCCGCGTGCCACTCCGCTCCTCCGGCCACCGCGCCGGCGCCGGGCACCGTCGTGCCTGGTGCGGCGCCACGCGACTCGATGCAGGCCGCGAGCGCACGCCCGGACACCATGCGTCGCGACAGCACCCCGATCCCGGTGCCCGAGGTGACTCACGAGGCGGTGAGCCTCTTTGGCGACTCCATCTCGGCGCCGACCATGGTAGCCGACAGCATCGCGGATTCGAGCGCGGCGCAACCGGCTCCCGTGGCCGCCGCGGCCGCACCCGCCGCCGCGACGTGGGACATCGATGTCCGCTCCTACGAAACGCGGCAGCGCGTCGCGTTCTACGTCGCGCGCTTCCAGGGTGAGGCGCGGCCCCGGTTCAGCGCGTGGCTGCAGCGCGGCGGACGGTATGAACCAATGATCCGCGCGAAGCTCAAGAAGGCTGGACTGCCCGAAGACCTCACCTATCTCGCCCTCATCGAGAGCGGCTACGATCCCAACGCGTACTCGAGCGCAGCCGCGATCGGCATCTGGCAGCTCATGACCGGCACCGCCCAGGGGACCGGCCTCCGTGTGGACTGGTGGATCGACGAGCGCCGCGATCCCGTGCGCTCCACCGACGGCGCGATCAAGTTCCTCGGCTGGCTCAACGGGCAGTTCGGCTCGCTCTATCTCGCCGCCGCCGCATACAATGGCGGCCCCGGTCGCGTCGCACGCGGGCTTACGCGCTACGCCGATTCGCTCGAAGGGCGCACCGGCGACGACCGGTTCTTCGCGTTGGCGGAGACCGACTATCTGCGCGCCGAGACGCGGGATTATGTGCCGAAGCTGATCGCCGCGGCGCTCGTTGCGAAAGAGCCCGCGAAGTACGGACTCGCGATCACGCTCGATCCGCCGCTCGCGTACGACTCGGCGCTGCTGGGTCCCGCGACGCCGCTGGCGTTGGTCGCGAAAGCGGCGGGTGCGCCGCTGCCGAAGATCATGGAGCTGAACAACGGGATCCTGCGCGGGATGACGCCGCCGGCCGGACAGTGGTGGGTACGGATTCCGGCTGGAAGCGGCATCGCGTTCGACTCGGCGTTCGCACTGGTCCCAGCGAGCAAAAGATCAGGAATCCAGCGCTATACGGTGAAAAACAACAGCAGTATCACGACAGTAAGCCATAAATTCAAGCTATCATCGCGACAGTTCATCTGGTTCAACCCGCAATACAAGAAGAGCAAGAGCGGCGTGGTCGGAGCGGGGAAGGTCGTGCTCATCCCCACGGCCGCTACCCTCTCTGCCGCGCGCGACGTGCCGGACCCCGCGATCGAGAAATACGGTTCATCGCGCCAGCATTCGGTGACGCACGTGGTGAAGAAGGGCGAGACGCTCACGTCGATCGCGACGCGGTACGGGACTACCGCGGCATCGCTTCGAAAGCTGAACGGGTTGAAGACGAACGCGATATACCCGGGTCAGGTCCTGCTCATCAAGAAGGGCAAGAGGCGATAGTAGCACCACTCCCTGACTCCGTGAGACGCACCCCCAACGCCGTGAGGCGTGAGGCGTGCGCCGAACAGACTGCACCGCGTGCGACGAGACCCGAACTCCGTGAGTCACTCACGAAGCTCGGGTCTCGCCGCACGCCTCACAATCAGTTCGGCGCACGCCTCACGCCTCACGGCGTTCGGGGTGCCAATACCGCCGTTCTTAGTCGACCGTGCCCCGTCCTTTATAGCCTCTCATCACCGCCAACTCGTACCCATTCCGCGGATCCTGCCCCAGCATCCGCATGGACTCCACGGTCTGCGAGCCGCGGTTATACACCAGCAGCGCGATCTGCACGTCCCCGCGGTACTGCGTGATCAGCGTCCGCAGGTAGCGGAATCCCACCCGCAGATTCGTGTGAACCTCGGTGAGGTTCTCACGGGTGGTGTCGCGCTCGAAGTACTTCGCCGTCGCCGGCATGATCTGCGTGAGCCCCACGGCGCCCGCCGAACTCACGGCGCGCTCGTTGAACTGGCTTTCGACCTTCACGAGGCGGAACGCCAGGTCCGGGTCGATCCCCTCCTCGAGCGCCACGTCGTACACCGGCGCCGCGACATCCGCGCCCACCCTATACCGCGCCGAGTAGTCCAGGATCGCGTTCGCCCGGCTCAGCTGGGCGCGCGCGATGTCCAGATCGCTGCGGGTCGCGGCCAGATCAGCCGCCAGGCGGTGCGACTGCGCCACCAGTCCAAAAGCAAATCCACCGTTGGAAGAGGCTTCCGCCTCCCGGGGCTGCTCCGCTGGGATGAGCGCGATCGCCGCGATCAACCCGCCCACCAGCAACCCCTTCCTGATCCGCGCATTGCGGCGGATCCGGTCGCCACGGTGCGAATACGTCACTTTGGAAAATTTCATGGTCCCCTCCAGAAGGCGGGTTCCAGACACACGAACGGGGCGACGAATCGCCCCGCAGCCCTTACGGGCAATACCACAACGGTTAGAGCCTACGGCCTCTTCGTTGCCAGTGTCCGCTCCTGCCTCCAGCCTTTTCGAGTAAGCAGATGTCGTTGATGCTCATGTCTTTATCGATTGCCTTGGCCATGTCGTACACGGTGATCAAACTGACGGCCACTGCAGTGATCGCTTCCATTTCGACCCCGGTCTTTCCCGTCGTTCGGACGGTCGCCTCACAGCGTATCCCGGGGAGCTTCTTGTCGGACGTTAGAACAACTTTAACGTTAGCCAAATTCAGGGGGTGGCACAAGGGAATCAGGTCCGAAGTCCGCTTGGCTGCCATGATCCCTGCCACTTTGGCTACAGATAATACGTCTCCCTTGGCCAAAGAGTTCCGCTGAATGGCCATCAAAGTTTCGGCTTTCATTCGGATGCTCCCGCTGGCGGTCGCCACGCGGTCGGTATCCGGCTTGCCGGAGACATCCACCATCCGCGCCGACCCGTCGGGCGCAGCGTGCGAGAGCTTCTTCGCGGTCATCCGAGTGTCCGCTCCAGCCGGCGCACGAGGGCGGCGCCGAGCAGGTGCGGATTGATGTTGTTCCCCGCGCTCTCGCGCGCCTCCTGCACCGCGTCGATCGCGCGGCTGGCAGCGACGGCGGCGTGGGGGTCGTTGTGCAGCACCGCCTCGCGCGCGCGTTGGTGTAGCAGCGACGTCATGGCGTCGAGCATGTCGGAGAAGAACCCGCGGGCCTTCGATCCACCGAGCGAGAGAATGGTGCGGGCCTGGGTCGCGCGGTCGCCGACGGCCGCGGCCAGCAGTTGGCGGGCGGCGGCGACGGCTTCCTCCCGCGACGATGAGGCGAGCAGCGTCCCCGGCGCTCCGGCGGCGAGCTCGGCGCGCGCGTCGTCCCCCTTGGGCGCGCCGGCCGCATCGAGCGCGGCGCGCACCTGGGCATTGGCGAGCCAGGCGCGCACCTCGCGCTCCGGGAGAGGCGGCACGCGCATCGCCACGATGCGGGACCGGATCGTCGGCAGGAGGGCGCCGGGTTCGCTGGTCGTGATGATCACGGTCGTGTCCGTTGGCGGCTCCTCGAGCAGTTTCAAGAACGCGTTCGCCGCCGCCTCGGCGCCCGTCTGCGCGACCATGCGCTCGGCGTCGCCGACGATGATCACCTTACGCTGCGCGACCGTGGGCGTGTACGCGGCGTGCTGGACGAGGCCGCGCACGGAGGCGACGAAGATCGCCTCGAGTCCCGAGGGCGGCGGATAGAGTCCACCGTTCGCCGCGCGTTCGGCCGCGGCTTCGGCATATTCATCGAGTACTTCCTGCGGCGAGGGGTCGTCGGAGCCGTCGGCTTTGAGGCGCGGGAAGAACCAGCGCAGATCGGGGTGCACGAGTTGCAGCACGTACTTGCACTGCGTGCACGTGCCGCACGGGCGTTCGCCGGTGCCGTCGCAGAGCAGGAGCTGGCCGAGCCAGAGCGCGAGTCGCTGCTTGCCGGCGCCGCGCGGTCCGTGCAGGAGCAGGCTCGCCGGGAGGGCACCGCGCGCGACGGTCTCGCTGAGGCGGCGGCGGAGCGCATTGTGGCCGTAGAGCGGAAGGAGAGGCACGAATGGGAATATGGGGGGTTCAACATTGCAACGACAGACGGTGGACGGCAGGACGCAGTACTACATGGGCGCCAACGACAGACGGCAGGCGGGAGGGCGCTGTACTACATTCGGGGCGAAATTCCACCGAGCACGGAGGCGCAATGCGGGTAGGGACAGGGATCGTCGCGGCTGGTTGCTTCATCCTCGCCGCCGCGGCGCGTGCGCAGTCGGGGACGATCATCGTCGTGAACAAGGCGGGATCCACGGTGTCGCTCGTGGATCTCAAGACACACGCGCTCACGGCGACGGTGCCGACCGGCGAGGGGCCGCACGAGACCGCGGTCTCGCCGGACGGCCGGCTGGCGCTCGTGACGGACTATGGGCCGGCGCGTTCCGCCGGCTCGACGATCACGGTGATCGACATTGCGCAGGGCGCGCTCGACAAGACGATCTCGATCGCCCCGCACCGCCGCCCGCACGGGATCGTGTGGCTCCCCGACGGGAAGCGCGCGCTCGTGACGTCCGAATCCGACAGCGCACTGCTCGTCGTGGATGTGGACAGCGGCGCCGTGACGTCGGTGATCCGCACCGGGCAGGCGGGCTCGCAGCTCATTGCGCTCACGCCGGACGGCGAACGCGTGTACGTCACGAATCTCATCTCGGGCAGCGTGACGCTCCTCGACTTGGCGACGCACGCGGCGCTGCGCACGGCCGTGGTCCCGGGGGGCGCCGAGGGGCTGGCGCTCCGTCCCGACGGAAAGGAGGTGTGGGTGACCAGCCGCGCGTCGGACCGGATCACCGTGCTGTCGGCCGATGATCTGTCGGTGCTGGCGACGATCGAGACCGGCAAGTATCCGAATGCGCCTGCGCTTCACGCCCGACGGGAAGCTGGCGCTGGTCACGTGCGCGAAGTCATCGGAGTTGCGATTGATCGACGTGGAGCGCCGGAAGGAGGCGGCCTCGATCAAGATGGAGGTGTCGAAGGCCGCGCTGCACGGCGCGACGTCGGCGGAGGGCTACGAGACGAACACGGTGCCGCTGGGGATCGCGATGTCGCCGGACGGGGCGTGGGCGTTCGTGGCGCTGGGAGGGACGGATGCGGTGGCGGCGGTGTCGATCAGCAAGCGGGACATCGTGTGGGTGGGATTCGTTGGGCGGGAACCGGAAGGGATCGCGTATTCATCCATCGTGCGGCGGCCGGCTGAATGAACGGCGTGCGTGGGGCCTCGTACCGCTTGAACAGCGCGTCTAGAAGGCAGCGTGTGGTACGGCTCGGCGGGAGTAGTAGGCCTGACAACTCCCGCCGAGCCGTACCACACGCTGCCTTCTAGACGCGCTGTTCAAGCGGTACGAGGCCCTCACGCACGCCGTTCAGTCGCCCGGATTCTGCAGCTTGAACACCGCTGCCGCCGCGGCCCCGCCCAGGAATTGCGCGGCGACGTAGTACCAGACGTTGTCCGAGCGCTCCGCCGGCGAGGAGCGCGCGCACGATCGCCGGACCCGAGCCGACCGCGGGATTGAACGCGCCGCCGGACAGGCTGCCGACCGCGAAGGCGCCTACGACGACGGTGAAGCCGATCGCGAGGCCGTAGTAGGAATTGCCCGCGGTCTTGCTGGCGGTGGCGACGTTCAGCACGACGAGCGCGAGCGCGAAGGTGAAGATGAATTCCGCAGCGGCCGCACCCATCTTCGTCATCTCCGTGCTCGGTTCGGGGGCGAAGGTCTTGCCGCCGGTGAGCCAGAACACCATGAGCGCCGCGACGATCGCGCCGCAGAGCTGCATCACCATGTACGCCCCGGCCTCGCGGCCCGCGATCTTGCCGCGGAGGAACACCGCAAGCGTGACGGCCGGGTTGTAGTGCCCGCCGGAAATGTGGCCGCCCATGTAGACCATGATCATGAGCGATGACCCGATCGCGAGCGGGGCGAAGGGCGTGCCGGCGGTGACGCACATTCCGACGGTGAAGACGAGGAAGAAAGTGCCAATGAATTCGGTGATGTAATTCTTCGCCACGATCTACGCTCCTGTGAGTGTCATCGAGCGGCGAAGATGCGTCGCGCCGGCGGATCCGCTAGAGTGTGGCGCCCCGAACGCCGTCATTGGTCCCCCGAACTCCGTGAATCGCGAGTGGTTCGTCGTACCACGAACGACTCGTCATTCACGGAGTTCGGGGTACCAATGACGTGCGTCGAGGTTCGACAAACGGAGTTCGGGGTGTGACGAGTGGAACCACTGGCGAGTGGAGCGTATAGTATCGTCTAACCCAACCGGCGAGTTGCGAGTGGTCAGCAGGCATCATTGGATCGTGAGGCTCACCCACTGGATCAACGTGGTCGCGCTGACCGTGATGGTCGGGAGCGGGCTGCGCATCTTCAACGCGTATCCGGCGTTCGCGCGGCGCGGCGATTCGTTCTGCTGCTATCCCTTCGCCGGCGATCCGATCCCGGCGAAGCTCACCTTCGGCGCCTGGCTTGGCGGGGCGCGGCACTGGCACTTCGCGATGATGTGGGTGCTGGCCCTGAACGGGCTCGTGTATCTCACCTTCGTCTATCTGCACGGCGAATGGCGCGATCTCGTCCCGCGGCGCGGCGACATCCGTGATGCGTGGGAGATGGTCAAGTTCTACACGTTCCGCGCGAAAGGATCATCCGCACGGCGGCAAGCACAACGCGCTGCAGAAGGCGACGTACTTCGCGATGCCGATCCTCGGCGCGCTCGCGGTGATCACCGGGCTCGCGATCTGGAAGCCGGTGCAGTTGGGCTGGCTCACGAACCTCATGGGCGGCTACGTGTGGGCGCGCTATTGGCACTTCCTCGTGATGATCGCGCTCGTCGTGCTCTCGGTGGGGCACGTGTTCATGGTGTTCGCGGTGGATCCGTATTCATTGCGCTCGATGCTCACCGGCGGCTACAACGAGAAGAATTCGCCCGAGGCGCGCAACGCGCGGCCGTTCTACCATCTGCTGCCGAGGAAGACCGATGACGGTTGACCGGCGGGACTTCCTGCGCACCGGCGCGTTCGCGCTCGCGGCGGCGGTGCTGGAGGCGTGCGACAGCCGGGGGCCGGCCGCGGCGAAGCCGCTGCTGCAGTTCGCGGAGCAGAAGAACGCCGTGGTGGAGGCGGGACTCTTCCGCCACCGGTCCATCGACCGCGCGAGCGCGCGGGCGGCGTCGGCGGGACACTCGTTCCCGTCGTACTTCATCTCGGAGCACGTCCCGATGTGGGACGAGAAGGTGCGCGGCCCCTGGTCGCTCGAGGTGAGCGGCGCGGTGAAGACGCCGCTGAAGCTGTCGCTCGACGATCTGATGAAGCTGCCCGCGATCCAGCAGCGCGTGGACCACTTCTGCGTGGAGGGCTGGACCGCGGTGGCGGTCTGGCGCGGCGTACGCGTGAGCGAGCTCGCGCGGCTCGCCGGCATCACGCCCGACGCCGGCTTCGTCGACTTCCAGAGCTTCGACGACGGCTATCACGAGTCGTGGGACCTCGCGAGCGCGATGCATCCGCAGACGCTCGTCGCCTACGCGATGGATGATCACATGCTCGGCGTCGACCACGGCGCGCCGGCGCGCATCCATTCGCCGGTGAAGCTCGGCTACAAGAACACGAAGTACCTCACGAAGATCGTGTTCCTGCCAGAGCGCGAACGGGGGGTACTGGAGTGACGAGGGGTACGAGTGGTTCGGAGGTACCTGAAGCGAACGACGTAAGACGTTAGACGCTCAGCGCGCATTCTGGCGCCGAGCTGAACGTCTCCCGGTCGATTCTTGGACCGCGATGCGGAAGACGATGTCGCGGAAGGGGACGGGGTCGTCTTCGCGGAAGGTCGCGGGCAGGAGACGGCGCAGGATCGTGAGGGCATCGGCCCATTCGTTCTTGGCGCCGGGCGGGACCTCGGGCTCGAGGATGTAGATGCCGCCGTGCACGACGACGCTCTGCCAGTCGAAGAACGACTTCACCTCATCGACCTCGAACGCCACCCACTTGTTCTTCTCGAGTGTCGCGAGCTTCGTGCCCAGCGATGTGCGCCCGTACAGCCAGCCGCCGGAATGCACGTAGCTGATCGGCTCGATGTTCACGCGGTCGTGCATCGAGTAGGCGAGGCGGCCGACATGATTGCGCTCGAGGAGCGCGGTGATCTCCTCGGGAGTCAGATCACTGATATGCGGGCTGTCCATGCCTTTAGTCTGGGGCCATGGAACGGGAAGCTCAAGGTGAACGGCGCGCCTAGTTCCTAGTACCGCTGAAGAAGCGCGTGTAGCAACTGAGCGTATAGTACTCCTCGGCGGGAGTAGCTACCCACGCAGAGGTGTACCATACGCTCAGTTGCCAGACGCGCTCTTCCAGCGGTACTAGTAGCTAGACACGCCCTTGTTCAATTCGCCTTTACGAGCCGCACCTCCCCCGACCCGCTCTCGATCTTGATCGTGCCCTTGCCGTCGCCGATCTTGCCGACGAGGCGGTCGCTCTCGTAGTGGCTGACCTGGATCTCCATCTCGGCCTTCACGCCGCCGCTGCCGGCGTCGATGTCGAGCTGGGCGCCGAGCGTGGACGGGATGTGCAGGGTGACGGTTCCGGACCCGCTATCGATGTCCAGGCGGTCCACGTCGCCCGTGAGGGCGATGTCCACGTCGCCGCTGCCGGAGTCGAGTGAGATCGAGCGCGCGCCGAGTCCGGTGATCGTGACCTCGCCCGAACCGCTGTCGAGGTCGGCCTTGTCCACCGTGATCGCGTCGGCGCGGATGTCGCCGGAGCCGGAATCGAGCTTGAGGATCGAGCCCGTCACCTTCGAGATCGTGACCTCGCCCGATCCGCTGTCGATCGTGAGGTCGCCGTCGGCGTTGGCGATCTTCGCGGTGCCGGAGCCGGTGTCGAGCGACAGGCTGCCCTTGGTGTTCTCGGTGGTGACGTCGGCGCCGGCGGCATCGACGCTGATGTTGCCGTTCACGTTCGAAATGCTCACGCTGCCGACGCCGAGGTTGAGCGTCACGGTCTTGCCCGCGGGAATGCTCACGACGAGGTTCGCCGCGGCCTCGAGGCCGCTGCCGTCGCCGGTGATCCGCACGCGGTGGCCGCCGCTGCGGCCATTGAACGTGCCGTCATCGTACACGTCGAGCGTGGTGGTCGAGTGGCGGCCGAGCTTGGGGTAGATGATGTGCGTGTCGGGGAAGATGACGCGCAGGGTGTTCTTGGAGCCGATCATGCCGGTCTCGATCGTGAGCTTGGAGGCGTCGGGGCCGGTGCGCGACACGGCGACGGACACATCGCTGCCCGTGCCCGCGACGGCGCGGATCTCACCGACGAGGTCGTAGATCGCGATGCTCGAGCCGCTCAAGGAGCGTTGATCGGACTGGGCGACGAGGATGGTCGGGGCGAGCAATAAGGCGGCAACGAGATGCGGGCGCATGGGGGGCTCAATGGGGTAGAGGACTTAGCTTCGACAGCCCCTACGCGCGCTTGGTTGGAAGAGATTCTCCAACTACTAACGGCGTTGCTGGAACCCCTCACCACGTACTTGGTCCCCCGAACTCCGTTGATGGGAGCTGAGGCGTGGTCACGGCTAGTGCGTTCCTAGCAACGCCCTAGCCGTGACCACGCCTCAGTTGCTATCAACGGAGTTCGGGGGACCAGCAACGCCGTGTCTAGTCGTCAGGACGGGATCAACACTCCGGCATCAAGGAGCGCATTGGCGATCTCGAGTCCTTCCCGCGGCGCCATTGATGCGGCATTGATCGCGTCGGAGAGTGGCCGCTCGCCGTCCAGGTAAGCCGTGAGCGACTCGATCGTCTCGGTCCAGCGGAGCACCGTGACGCGTCCGCGGGGGGAGCGCGCGAACACGAGGGTGGTCTCGGACTTCTCCGTCGCGGGCGGATCGGCGGGCGCGTCATCGTTCGCGGCCAGCGCCAGTAGCGGCTGGAAGATCGCGGGCAGGTCCCACGCGAAGCGCAGCACCGACGCATCCGGATTGACGACGACGGCCAGCTGCGGGCGCGCGCGCAGCGGCGCGCCGCTCACCACGCGCGGCCCGCTCTCGGCGATGAGCTGCGCGTTCTCGTAGCGCACGAGGTCGGCCGCGTAGGGGGGCGCGCCGCGCGCGTCGGCGAGATAGGCCTGGACGAGGCGCGCGATGTCGCGCGCGGTGGTGCGGCTGCCCAGGATGATCGTGGGCATGAGGTTCGCGAATTCGGGGGTGTTGAGCAGCCCCGTGGGCGACCGGCCCGTGAAGCGCGAGAGCGCCCGCGAATACTTGTGATAGTGCGTGATGCGCCGGAGGTAGAACTCGCGCGCGAGGAATCGCGCGTAGCGGTCGATGCGCCGCGCCTCGCCGGCGCGGATCTTGTCCACCTGCGCGGCGGAGAGGCCGCCATACGCGGTGCCGCCATCCACGTGCGTCAGCGCGTGACGGAAGGGGGCGTCCGCCAAGAGCCGGATCAGCGAATCCTGGAGCGCGCGGTCGGCGTCCATGCTCAGCGCGCCAGCCGTTCGCGGAGCTGCGTGACGGCGCCGATCACCAGGCGCGCCTCGAGCGCGGGGCTGGTGGCGTCGAAGGTCACGGCGCGCACGCCCCGGCAGCAATCCACCGCGTACTGCGTGAACTCCATCATCTCCTCGCTCGGCGCGGCGGGCGCCATCCACGGGCCCTCGAGATCGGCGTCCTCGCTCATGCCGCCCGTGTGGATCACCGACACGCGCTCCAGCGGATATTCATGGAGCAGTCCGTACGGATCGGTGTTGCGCAGCTCGGCGCTCACCCACAGGTGAGCGAGGTTGAGCAACAGCGCGCCGCGGCTCGTCTCGAGCAGGCGCGTCACGAAGCGACCTTCGCTCACGGCGCTGCCCGGGAGCGTGAAGGCCGACGGCACGTTCTCGATGAGCAGCGGGCGGCCGAGCGCGGCGGCGAGCGTGAGGATGTTCGCGGTGAAGCGCTCGCGCATCTCGTCGGTGTAGAGCGGCGGGAAGACGGAATCGAGATCGTATTTCCCGTCGAGCGTGCGCATGCATTGCACGCGCTCGGTGACCCACGGCGCATTGCAGATGGCGGCGAGTTGCTTGAGGACTTCGGTGGCGCGTTCGTCGAACGGGTCGGCGAGCTGGCCGTGCAGGTCGTGCACCGGAAGGGCGAGGCGCTCGCGCAGGGCGGGGAAGTGCGGATCGCTCTGGCGTGGCGGCTCGGTGATGACGAGATGGTCGAAGAGCTCGGCGGCGGAGAGGAGCTCGCGTCCGATGTGCGGATTGTAGCAGGCGCCGATCCAGAGGCCCGCGGAGCGCGGTTTGGCCGGCGGCGGAGGAGCGCCGGCCGGCGCGGGAGGAGCGGAAGGAGGCGATTCGTCGGCCATGCGGGTGAACAAGAGTTATCGGGGTCCACGTGGCGGGGCAAGACCACGAACGTTTCAACGGCGTGAGTGGCGACCCAAACCACGTTCTTGGTCCCCCGACCTCCGTTGATAGCAATTGAGGGGTGGCCACGGCGAATGCGTTCCTAGCAACGCTCTAGCCGTGACCACGCCTCAGTTGCTATCAACGGAGGTCGGGGGACCAAGGACGACGTTCGGGTCGCCATTCTCTCGTCGCCGGCATCTCCTGATTGCGCGAGGTCGAGTGCGTTCATAGCGTTCGGCATGAGCAAGAGTGCCCGTTCTCCCTACGCAAAGCTGCGCGACATGTGGCTGCGTCTGAGTCCGCTGCCGGGTGGGAAATGGATGTTCATCAAGGCGCTGGGGTACACGGCGCCTTATACGCGCACCATTGGCGCGCGCGTGGTGGAGCTGCGCGAAGGGTACGCGAAGGTGACGATGCGCGACCGGTGGACCGTGCGGAACCATTTGCGGTCCGTGCACGCGATCGCGCTCATGAACATGGGCGAGCTGACCACCGGACTCGCGGGGACGTTCGGCCTGCCGGATGATTCGCGCGGGATCCCCGTGCGGCTCGAGATCCAGTTCCTGAAGAAGGCGCGCGGGCTGCTGACGGCGGAGTGCACGACGGGGCCGGTGGATGCGCGGACCGAGAAAGAGTACGACTTCGTCGCGGTGATCCGGAACGCGGCGGGCGAGGATGTGGCGCGCTGCACGGCGCGCTGGCGGATCGGACCGGCGGCCCCGTCCGCCGCGACTGCCGCGGCGGCCGCGCGGTGAGCTTCGCGTCGCTGCTGGACACGCCGTTCACGCGGCAGGCGCAGCATCGAGGTGCCGCTCATCGGCGGCGCGATGTACCCGTGCGGGAATCCGGAGCTCATCGCGGCGGTGTCGGAGGCGGGCGGGATCGGCATCGTCCAGCCGATCTCGCTCACGTACGTGCACGGGCACGAGTATCGCGAGGGGCTGCAGTTCATCAAGTCGCTGACGAAGAAGCCGGTGGGGATGAACGCGCTCATCGAGCAGTCATCGAAGACGTACCACGAGAAGATGGTGCGATGGGTGAACATCGCGGTGGAGGAAGGGATCCGGTTCTTCGTGACGTCGCTGGGAAATCCGCGCTGGGTGGTGGACGCGGTGCGCGGCGCCGGGGGGGTGGTCTACCACGACGTGACCGAGCGGAAGTGGGCGCAGAAGGGGCTCGACGGCGGCGTGCAGGGGCTGATCGCGGTGAACAACCGCGCGGGCGGCCATGCCGGGCCGAAGAGCGCGCAGCAGTTGATCGACGAGCTGGGCGATCTGGGCGTGCCGATGATCTGCGCCGGCGGCGTGGGCGACGCGCCCGACTTCGTGGCGGCACTCAGGATGGGTTACGCCGGCGTGCAGATGGGCACGCGATTCATCGCGACGCCGGAGTGCCGGGCGTCGGATGCGTACAAACGGGCGATCGTGGACAGCGACGCGTCGCGGATCGTGCTCACCGAGCGGATCACGGGCGTGCCGGTGGCGGTGATCGATACGCCGACGATCGAGAAGATGGGGCTGAAGGCGGGGCCGCTCGCGCGCTGGATGCTCCGCGGGCGGAAGCGGAAGCACTGGATGCGGATGATCTACGCGCTCAAATCGCTGCACTCCTTGAAGAAGGCGTCGCTGAGCGAGACCGCTGACTATTGGCAGGCCGGAAAATCGGTGGACGGGATCACGGCGATCGAGCCGGCGGGCAGCATCGTGCGCAGATTCGCGAACGCGGCGAGAACTGCCTAGAACGGCGAACCCCTAGATCCGTACTTGGTCCCCCGAACTCCGCTGGTGGTCTTAGCGTCTGGTAACTGCTGAGGCGTCCTTCGTGTTGCGCATACCAGCAACGCCTGAGCCGTGGCCACGCGCCAAGGCCACATCCGGAGTTCGGGGGACCAAGTACGTAGTTAGGGAGTGTTCAGTTCTGCGCGAGTGCCTCGGCGACGCGAGCCGCTCTCCAGCCTCTCAATTTCTCTCTCAATTCCGGCCGTTTGAGCGACAGGATCGCCGTCGCGAGGAGCGCCGCATTGGCGGCGCCCGGCTTTCCGATGGCGAGCGTGCCGACCGGCACGCCTTTCGGCATCTGCACGATCGAGAGCAGCGCGTCGAGTCCGTTGAGCGAGGTCGCGTCCACCGGCACGCCGAGCACGGGGAGCACCGTCTGCGCGGCGATGACACCGGGGAGATGCGCCGCGCCGCCGGCCGCGGCGATGATCACCTCGAGGCCGCGCGCCTCCGCGCCCTTGGCCCAGGCGGCGGTCTCGTCGGGCGTGCGGTGCGCGGAGAGGATGCGCATCTCGTAAGGGATCTGCAGCGCGTCGAGCAGTTCCGTGCCGGCCGCGAGGGTGTCGAGATCGGTGCGGCTGCCCATCACGATGCCGACGAGGGGCGCGGGGCGCGCGGCGGGAGCGCGCGACGGGCGCGGGATGGGCTGGATGGCGCGCGGGATGGGCTTGGGCGCCGGCTTCGCGGCGGCCTTCGGCGCCGGCTTCTTGGGCGGCCCGCGGCGCTTCTTGGCGACCGGCCGCTTGGGCGCCGTTCTCTTGGGGGTCTTCTTGGCGGCGGGCTTCTTCTTGGATGGGCTCATTTCGCGTTCGACCACCACGCGAAGCTGCGCCCCGCGAGGATCATGTCGTCGTTGGGGTAGGTCTTCCAGACGCCATCGTAGCGCCGGAGCGTGATGATCTTGATCCCCTGATCGGCATCGCCAGGGGTGAACGGCGTGCGGCGGTAGAGCACGTGCGCCACGGAGTCCCCTTCCATCATCTCGCCGACGATCGTGCGCGTCGGGACGACGATGCGCGGACCGGCCGCTTCATCGGACGACTTGAGGTTCCGGGTGCCCGACAGCCATGCGGCGAAGAATTGCGCGGGGGTGAGCACCTCCAGCTGGAGCAGATTGTCGACGTGGTAGAAATTCTCGAGGAAGCGCTTGCTGAAATTCCCTTCCTGCGACTCGAAGTACTTCTGCACGCACTTCGGCATGCCGTAGCTCTCCGGATTCTTCTTCTTCTCGAGCTTCTGGCGCTCATCCTCTTCGGCGTAGAAGAGTTGCTTGGCGCGGAACTGCTCGAGGAATTGCGGCGACGCGAGCGCCGCGACCGCGTCCCAATTCTTGGCGGCCAGGGCGGCGAACGACTCCTCGACCACGGCGCTCGGCGACGACGGCGCCTGTGCGGCGGCCCGGCCGGCGCCCGCCAGCGTGATGACGGCGAAGAGCGCGGCGCGCGAGGAACGCGTGGATCGCTTACCCGTACGGGACGACATTGTGGCGGCTCCCAAGGGCTGAACTGGCGTGGGGGGGTATTATACCGCGCCGCGCGGTCGGGTGCGAGAGGCGGCACCGAAATGGGCCTCCGCGACGTCTGCCGGCGCCCGCGGACTGCGGACTGTCGGCTGTTGACTGTTGACTAGTCTTTCTTGATCGCGCGCCCGACGATGATCGTGATGTTGTCGGTGCCCCCGCCGTCCAGGGCATCCTGGAGCAGCAATTCGGCGGTCTCCTTGGCCGACGTCATCGTTTCGAGACGCGTCTTGATCTGCTCGTCGCTCACGTGCTTGGTGAGGCCGTCGCTGCACATCAGGTGGATGTTCCGCCAGTGCGCCGTGAGGCGCGTGACGACGGGGAAGGTGTCGTGGCCGCCGATCGCGCTGGAGAGGACGTTCTTGAGCGGCGAGTCCTTCGCCTGGTCGCGGCTGAGGGCGCCGGCGTCGACCAGGTCTTCGGCGTAGGTCTGATCGCGGGTGATCTGGGTGAGGACGCCATCGCGGTAGATATAGTAGCGGGAGTCGCCCACCTGGAGCACGTAGGCGTAGGGCCAGACGCCCATCCAGAGCGTGAGCGTCGTGGCGCGCTTGCGGGCATCGGTGCGCTCGGCGGCACGCTGGAGCACGCGGCTGTGCGATTCGGTGGCGGCCTTTTGGAGCGTGTCGCGGAAGGCTTCCTCGCGCGCGTCGGGGCTGCTGTAGTAGGCCTGGAGACTATTGGCCAGGAATTCGGTGACGTTGGCGAGGGCGATCCGGCTGGCTTCCTCGCCCCCTTCGGTGCCGCCCACGCCGTCGGCGACCATGCCGATGAAGGCGAGGCGCTGGTCGCTGAACTGGGATTCGTTCTCGAGGCCGGGGAGGCTGGTGAGGCGGACGTCCATGCGTTTGTGGAGCGACGCGAGGAGGAAGTGATCGTTGTTGTTCTTGCGGACCTTGCCGCAATGGGTGAGGCCGAAGAAGTCGATCTCGTCTTCGCGCGGCTTGCGCTCGAGCGTCTCGGCCGTGGGCGATTCGGTGTGCATGGACATGGCTTGGCCTCCGGATGCCTAACATGGATGGGGAGACCTCGGCACGGAAGAGTGCGTGAGTCCGTAACGACGCGTGTAGGGACAAGTACCGCTCGAGGGGCGCGTCTGGGAGGCAGCGTGTGGTACGGCTCGGCGGGAGTAGTACGCCGTTCCACTCCCGCCGAGCCGTACCACACGCTGCCTCCCAGACGCGCCCCTCGAGTGGTACTAGGGCCCACTCGCGCCCTTGACAATGAGCTCATTTAAATATAGATATAAGTCTATGAAAGACAGCGAGACGATCAAGGCGCTGAAGGCGATCGCGCATCCGACGCGCTTCCAGATGGTGCAGGAGGTGGCGGCGGCGGGGGAATTGACGTGCGGGCAGCTGGGTGACCGGTTCAAGCTCGCGCAGCCGACGATCTCGCATCATCTCAAGCTGCTCGCCGACTCGGGCGTGCTGCTGATGCGGCGCGAGGCGCAGCACGGGATCATCACGGTGAACCGGGCGCTGGTGGCCGAGCTGCTCGGCTCGCTGCCCGAGCGGCTGGCGCCGGCGACGCCGGCGGCGCCGCGGGCCGCGGCGCGGCCGCGCAAGACGCCGGCGCGGGGGATGCGCGGGCGCTGATCATCACGCGGGGTTCAACAAGGCCGGGGTGTTCCCGGTTGTTCGATACATTCCTATATCCAGATACTTCAACGAGAGGATGTTCCCATGGCACCGTCCCAATGGCAGTTCGACACGTCGCACGCCACCATCGGCTTCAGCGTGCGCCACATGATGGTCTCCAAGGTCCACGGCCAGTTCACCAAGTGGTCGGGGCAGTTCAACTTCAATGACCAGGACCCCACGGCGTCCACCGCCGTCGTCGAGATCGACGTCAACAGCATCAACACCAACGAGCCCCAGCGCGACGCGCACCTCAAGTCGCCCGACTTCTTCGATGTCGCGAATCATCCCGTCATGACCTTCCGCAGCACGAAGATCGAGCGGCACGGCGCGGACTACCGCGTTTCCGGCGACCTGACGATCCGCGGCACGACCCGCCCGGTGGTGCTCGTCGCCGAGTTCATGGGCGCGATCGTGGACATGCAGGGCAACGACCGTGCCGGCTTCTCGGCGAAGGGCTCGATCGACCGCAAGGAGTTCGGCCTGACGTGGAACATGCTCCTCGAGGCGGGCGGACTGGCGGTCGCGGACAAGGTGGAGATTTCCTTGGAGTTCGAAGCGGTGCGCGCAAAAGCGGCTGTTGCGGCCTAAATGCGCGTGTAGCTACTAGTACCGCTGAAACAGCGCGTCTGGGAGGCAGCGTGTGGTACGGCTCGGCGGGAGTGGAACTACTCACGCATCGCCGTACCACACGCTGCCTCCCAGACGCGCTGTTTCAGCGGTACCAGGCCCTACACGCGCAGTCAGTCGGTAGGAGGCGTCCCATCGAGGAACATGGAGACCCCTCCGTGCTTGGCACATGCACCATTGTGCTGGTGCGCGTGCGAGTAGGTGCCGTCCTTGCACTTCGCGGTGGCGCCGGCGGCCGTCGCGTTCGTGACGTCACCCGCGGCTTCCTTCTCGGCCGCCTTCGCGCCCTTGCCGGCATCCTCGGCGGCCTTCGAAACGGTCTTGCTGGTGTTCTTCGCGGCGATCTCCGTTGCCGTGCCCACCTTTTCGGCGCCGGTCTTGGCGTTCTTCATCTTCGTGGCATTCTTATCCACGCCGCCATGCTCGGAGCAGCGGTACTCTCCGGTGGCGGTGGTGGTCGTGCCGTCCTTGCAGACCGTCACCTTCGCGTCCTGCGCGACGAGCGCGGCCGGCGCGGTGGCGGCCATGAACGCGGCCATCGCGGCCGCGAGAAGCGTGCGATGCGACATGTGAACCTCCTTGTCCGTGGAAAGACAATCGAACAAGCCGTACGAACAGGGTATACACCGGAATGGAGCCCATCGGTCCCGGTGATCGGCCGCGTCGCGGCGTGATCACGTGCGTGCGCGGCCATCGCCCAATCGCGATCGCCGCGGCCGCGCTGGCGCTCGCATCGCGCGGGATGGCGCAGGTTCCGGCGCGCGACAGCACCGCGGCGCGCCGCTGGGAGATCGCCGTCGAGGCGCGCGGCGGCGTGCCGTCGGGGACGGTGCAGGTGCGGGAGAACGCGGTGGCCGGCACTCGCTTCACGCTCGGCAGCGGGCTGGATGTGCGCGCGCTGTGGGCCGCCGGCATGGAGCTCGACTACCGCCCCGATCCGCGCACGCGTCTCTCACTCGAGCTCACGAGCTTCGGCCTCTCGGGCACCGTGACTCCCGCGCAGGAGACCTATTTCAACGGCACCACGCTCGCGGCGGGCAGCCCGCTCACCACCGCGACGACATTCCCGCACTATCTCGCGGCGACGTTCACCTTCGCGCGGCGCGTTTCGCGGATCGGCGGCGGCGAGCTCAGCGCGACGGCGGGATTCTCCTTCGTCGCGCTCACGTTCGTGCTGCACGGCACGCTTGCGCCCGGCAGCGCGACGCGCGAGACGCAGGAGGATTTCGTGACGCAGGAGCTGCCGGTGCCTGAGCTCGGCGTGGCGTATGACGCGCCGCTCGCCCACCGCATGGCGCTGGATATGCGGCTCACCGGCGGATGGCTGCCGTGGGTGAACAGTCTGCGCAACGAAGGGGGCGTGGTGACGATCACGCAGACCGCCGTGCAGCTCGCCACCACTGTGCGCTATGCCCTGACTCCCGCGCTCGGCGCCACGGGCGCGGTGCGACTTTCGTCCTTCTCGCAGAACGAGCAGAGCGGGGAGGACGGCAATCAATTCTCGATGCGGGCGATCACGGTGGGGATCGGGTTGGCGCAGCGATTCTGACGCGACGGCCCTACCAACCGCGTGCATGGGAACTAGTACCGCTTGAACAGCGCGTCTGGGAGGCAGCGTGTAGCACTGCTCAGCGGGAGTAGTACCAATCACGCCGAGCCGTACCACACGCAGCCTCCTAGACGCGCTACTCAAGCGGTACTAGTTCCTACAGGCGCCGTCGGGAGGAGTTACCGCACGCCGGCGTTCTTGGTCCGCTATACGGAGCCCGAAGAGACCCTTCAGCCCCTGCTCGGATGCCCGCTCCCGCTCGGTCCACGGCGCGCCGCCTCGCGACGATCGCGGGGCTCGCCGTCATTTACTTTGTCGCGGCCAAGCTTGGCCTGCGCCTGGCGTTCGTGAACGCGAGCGCGACCGCGGTGTGGCCGCCCACCGGCATCGCGATCGCCGCGGTGCTCCTGCTCGGAACCGACGCGTGGCCTGCGATCTTCATCGGGGCGTTCGCGGTGAACATGGCCACGGCGGGGTCCATCTTCACGTCGCTCGGGATCGGCGCCGGCAACACGCTCGAGGCGATCGCAGGCGCGTGGCTCGTGAACCGGTACGGCGGCGGGCGCTCGAGCTTCGAGCATCCGGAAGGCGTGTTCCGCTTCGCCCTGTTCGCCGGATTGGTCGCCACCGTGATCAGCCCCACGATCGGCGTCACCGGCCTCGCGCTGGCGGGCTTCGCGAGGTGGCCGGACTTCGGCCGCATCTGGATCACCTGGTGGCTCGGCGACGCGGTGGGCGCGCTGCTCGTCGCGCCGGTGATCCTGTTGTGGAACAAGTGGCCGAGATCGTGGTGGAGCCCGGCCCGGGTGCGCGAGGCGGCGGCGATGTACATCACCCTCGTGGGGATCGGGGCGCTGGTGTTCGGCGGATTCTTTCCGACCGACGTGAAGGATTATCCACTCGAATTCCTGTGCCTGCCACCGCTCCTGTGGGCGGCGTTCCGCTTCGGCTCACGCGAAGCGGCGACCGGGATGCTCTTGCTGTCGGGGATCGCGGTGGTGGGCACGCTGCTCGGCTACGGACCGTTCGTGCGCGAGACGCAGCACGAATCGCTGCTCTTGCTGCAGACGTATGCCGGCGTCGTGTCGGTGACGACGCTCACGCTGGCGGCGGTGGTGGCGGAGCGCAGCCGGCTGGAGGGGCAACTGCGCGTGCTGTCGGTGACCGATCCGCTTACGGGCCTGGCGAACTATCGATTGCTGATCGAGCGGCTCGTGGCGGAGATCGCGCGCGTGGAGCGCACGGGGCGGCCGTTCGCGCTGCTCATGGCGGATGTGGACGATCTCAAGAAGATCAACGACCGCCACGGCCACCTGACGGGGAGCCGCGCGCTGGTGCGGGTGGCGGAGGCGCTGCGGAGGTCCAGCCGGAGTACGGATACGCTCGCGCGATACGGCGGCGACGAGTTCGCGCTCATCCTGCCGGAGACGGACGAGCGCGCGGCCCAAGCGGTGGCGGCGCGCATCGGCAGCCTGCTCGCGGACGACACGGAGGAACCGCGCGTGACGCTGAGTGTGGGAGTGGCAATGTACGCGGAGAGCGGCGTGACGGCGGAGGCGATGCTCGCCAACGCGGATTCGCGGATGTATGAGATCAAGTCCGCTCGAAAGGCGACGGCATGAACGGCGCGAGAAGGGCCTAGTAACGCTCGAGGGGCGCGTCTAGGTGGCAGCGTGTGGTACGGCTCGGCGGGAGTAGTACCAATCACGCCGAGCCGTACCACACGCTGCCTCCCAGGCGCGCTTCTCAAGCGGTACTAGTTGCTACACGCGCCGTTCAGGTCGTCGGTGGTTTCTTCATCCAGAACTCGACTCCCCCGTGCTGCGCGCAGGCGCCTTGGCTCTGCGTCGCGTGCGAGTATGAAGCGTCCTTGCACTTGGCGGTCGCGTCAGCGGAGACATTGTTCGTCTTGTCGCCGGCCACTTCGGCCACCGTGCCCTTGGCGGTCTTGCCGACATCCTCGGCGCCCGTCGAGACGGCGTCACCCGTCTGGCCCGCCGCCTTCTTGACCGTCTTGCCGGTGTTCTCCGCCGCGATGTCCGTCGCGGCCGCCGCCTTGTCCACGCCGGTCTTCGCGTTCTTCATCTGGGTCGCGTTCTTGTCCACGCCGTGGTGCTCGGAGCAGCGATACTTGCCGGTGGCCGTGGTGGTCGTGCTGTCCTTGCAAACGGTGGTGACCGTGGGGGGCTTGTCCTGCGCGGCCAGCGTGAACGGCGCGACGAGGAAGGCGGCCACGGCCGCCGCGAGGAGCGATCTATTATGCATGAGGAGCCTCAGGATCGATTGTGGATATTGTACATCTGTACAATAAGAAGCTATGTCGTGACGCGCAGCGCCGCTTGATTGAACGGCGTACCTAGGGCCTAGTACCGCTCGAGGGGCGCGTCTGGGAGGCAGCGTGTGGTACGGCTCGGCGGGAGTCGAAAGGCGAACCACTCCCGCCGAGCCGTACCACACGCAGCCTCCTAGACGCGCCTTTCAAGTCGTACTAGTGTCTACACGCGCCCTCACGGAGGACCCTCATGATCCGAGTGATGATCACTGCCGCGC
The DNA here is from genome assembly GCA_963751275.1 of uncultured Gemmatimonadaceae bacterium. Taxonomy (GTDB): domain Bacteria; phylum Gemmatimonadota; class Gemmatimonadetes; order Gemmatimonadales; family Gemmatimonadaceae; genus DATKOH01. Next base: position 838,991 of record CAVVTZ010000007.1, read on the forward strand.
TCGCCCTTGCGTTCGCGACGATGCCCAGGCAGGGGATGCGGTATCCGCTGAGCCAGCGTGGCAGCGTGGGGCAGACCGTCGCGTTCACCACCATCGAGATCACGTATGGTCGTCCCTTTGCGCGGGGGCGCACGTTGTTCGGCGCTGGGGCGGTGGTGAAGTTCGATCGCATCTGGCACCCGGGCGCCGATTCGGCGACGCGCATCACCTTCGATCATGACGTCGAGATCGAAGGGAAGTCCGTGAAGGCGGGAGAGTACTCGATCTGGATCATGCCGCAGGACAGCGCGACGTGGCAGTTCATCCTCAACCGGAAGGCGCACGTCTTCCACACGCAGTATCCGGGGGAGTCGAACGACGCGCTGCGCGTGCCGATCCACACCGAGCGCGGCGCGTACCTCGAGACGCTGACGTACTATTTCCCCGTGGTGGTGCGCGACAGCGCGACGCTCCGGTTGCAATGGGGAGAGATGATCCTGCCGGTGCGGATCGTGGCGCCGTATGCGCCGCCGGGGAGCTAGGCCGGGATCCGGAAGGCGCAGCTGGGCCGCGCGCCGTGCGCGCATCGCTGCTGCACCCGGCGGCCGGTCTGCGTCTCGAGCATCGATTCGACGATCGTGCAGGTGGCGGGCACCTTGGCCACCGCGGCCGCGAGCGGACAGCCTTCGCCCCGGATGTCCACGTGCGACTTGGCACGCGTGACGCGCACCGCGCCGCCCAGCGCGGTGAGGACGCTGCGCGCCGTGGCCGTGCACGAGGCGAGTGACGCGGGCCGGCGGGCCGGCGTGGCGAGATGCCGGCCGGCGTCACGGAAGGCCGCGCGCAGGGCGGGTCCGCTCAGGCGGGCCGCGAGCACGGCGACGAGCGCCTCCAGCGCCGGCGCGTAGGCTCGGGAGAGCGCGACGTCGGCCTGCAGGGTGACCTCGTATTCCACCGCGGGCTTCCCCGCGACGCCCGTGCGCACGGTGCCACCGGCGCGCACGAGCCCGGCGCGCTCGAGCGCGGCGAGGTGGCCGCGCACGGCGTTGTCGGTGACGCCGAGCGCGGCGGCGAGGTCGTTCACCGTGCACGCGCCGGCGCGGAGGGCGGCGAGAACGCGGCGCCGGTGCGGCGTGAGCGCGAGGGCAGCGGGGGGCATGGGAGGAATATAGGGCGCGTTGATAAGTAAACAAGAAATATGACATATCACGAGGCCGCGGCTCATCTCGACGGGTCCAGCGCCGCCCCTCGTTGATCCAGCAGGAAATCCCCACACCGCCATTGCGCTCAGGCCGTTCTCCGCCGCAGCCGCCGCATCCTCCGCCGAAAGAGCCGCAACTGCGCGACCACCTGGCCCGCCTCGCGCACCTGCTCGTCGTCGCGCAGTTCGCTCCAGGCGGTCGCGATCGCCGCGCCGTCGATCATCCCGAGCAGCTTCTCCGGCTCCTTGCGGCTCACCACCGGCAGCTGCTTGACACCGTGCGACAGCATCGTGCTCATGGCCTCATCCAACAGCTCCTCCGGATGCGCGACCACAAGGCGCAATGTGCCCACCTCGAGCGCGGTCGGCTCGGCGTCGTGCGAAGCCGCGGCCGCGCGCGACAGATCGCCCCGCGTGAGGATGCCGGCGAGCGCGCCTTGGTCCGTCACGAGGGGCCACGCGTGCACCCGGCTCAGCACCGGATCCTCGTGCAGCAGGCGGCGGAGGAGGGCGTCGATGTGCATCGCGGCCGGGACCACGGTGTCCGCCGGGCGCATCACGTCCTCGACGCGGAAGAGCGCGAGCGGGTTGACGGCGTACTCGCGCAGCACGTGATGCCCGCGCCGCGCGACCTTCTCGGTGAGGATCGATCGCCGCATGATGAGCACGGTGACGGCGTGCGCGGCGGCGCACGCGAGCAGCAGTCCGCCGATGAGATTGATGTCGTGCGTGAGTTCGAGCAGGAACACGATGGCAGTGAGCGGCGATCGCATCGTGCCGCCCATCACGGCCGCCATGCTGATGATCGCCCAGACTCCCGGATCGCCGCCCGGCAGCACGGGGGCCTCGAGCGCGCCGAGCGCGCCGCCCATGATCAGCAATGGCGCGAGCACGCCGCCGGACGTGCCCGAGCCGAGCGCCACGGCCCACATGATCGCCTTCGCGATGAGGAGCGCGAGCACGACGCCCCCAACGAGATTCCCCGCGAAGAGATCGCGGATCACGTCGTAGCCGACGCCGAGCGCGCGCGGCGCGATGAGGCCGCCCACGCCGACCACGATCCCGCCGATCGCCGGCCACCACATCCAGTGGATGGGCAATTTCATGAAGCCGTCCTCGCACGCGTAGACGAGCGCGGTGAGCAGCGCGGCGGCCAGTCCCGCCGCGACGCCCACGACGAGCGCGGCGCCGAGCCCCCCAGCGGGGAGCGCATCGTGCTGTGCACGGGGAAGACCGCGCCCGCGCCGAGCAGCGGCACACGCAGTGCGGCGCCGACGGTCGCGGCGATCGCGACCGGCACCAGGCTGCGCGGCTTCCATTCGAACAGCAGCAGTTCGACGGCGAGCAGCACCGCGGCGACGCGGCGCGGCGAAGATCGCGGCCATGCCGGCGGCGGCGCCGCCACCAGCAGCGTCTTCCGCTCGCTGTTCGAGAGATGGAACGCCTGCGCGAAGACCGATCCGAGTGCGGCGCCGGTCATGATGATCGGCCCCTCGGCGCCGAACGGTCCGCCCGTGCCGATCGCGATCGCCGAGGAGAGCGGCTTGAGGATCGCGACTCGCGCGCTCAGGCGGCTCTGCCCGATCAGGATGGATTCCATGCGCCTCGGGGATCCCGTGGCCGCGGATCTTCTCGGAGCCGTATCGTGCCAGGACCCCGATGATCAGCCCGCCCACCACCGGCACGCCGACGGCCCACAGGCCGAGGTGATTGCCGCCGGGCGTGAGGTCGGTGGCGGCGAAGCGGTGGAAGTACGCGATGGACGTGATGAGCGCGATCAGCCGGACCAGCACGGCCGCCGCGAGCGCGCCCATCGCGCCGATGACCGCTGCCATCGCCGCGATGAGCAGCATGCGCGGGCGGGCGGTGAAGTCGCCGAGCCGGTCGCGGGCGTGGGAGACGGACATCAGCGTACGGGGCGCCGCTTGCGCGGCTCCTCGAACATCAGTGCGGGCTCGCGCGGAGCGAGTTTCATCGTGCGGGCGAGCGCGGCGAGGCCGCGGGCGAGCGCCCGGGCCTGGGCGGGGGTGAGGCGCTCGATTCCCAGGACAAGCTGTGCCAGCGGCGGCGCCGGCGCATGCCGCACCAGCTGCCGGCCCGCGGAGGTGACCGTGACGAGCACGCGCCGGCGATCGGTGGACGCTCGCACTTTCGAGACGAGGCGGCTGGCGACGAGGCGGTTCACCACCGTGGACACGGTGCTCTGGTCCGTGCGCGCGCGCTCGGCGAGCGCGTTCACCGTGAGCGGCCCCTCCTCGGAGAGGCGCTGGAGCAGGAAGAGCTGGGCGTTCGTGATGCCGGTGCGGTGCTCCACCGTTCGGGCGGAGCGCCGGAGCGTGTCCACGAGCAGGCGGAGGTGGGCGAGCGATCGCATCCGGTCGGCGCGGAGGGCAGGGGAGGCGGGGGAACGTTTCACGCGAGCAGGTGTCGGAATGGTAATGAGCGCCGGGGCGACATATATATTGACATCAATATATATATATTCCTGTGCGCCGGCCGGCCACCGCCGGCATCCGCCTTCACCCCCAGAGGAGGTCGATCCCCATGATCCGCCATGACTCCCGCGCCGCGCTGCGGCTTGCCGCGCTCACCATCCTGTGCGCCGGCGGCGCCGCGTGCGCGCATCACCCGCCGCCGCAGCTGGCCGCCACACCGGCGCCGGCGCCCGCGGCGACACCGAAGCACTCCACGGCGTGGGAGGACTCGGTGGTCCTCGCGAAGATGGCCGCCGACCGGCACGCCGCCGAGATCGCCCGCGCCGCCGCACGCGACACGCTCAGCATGATGACCTTCTTCTCCTTCGATCAAGCCGTGCTCTCGGATCAGGACCGCGCCCTGCTCGATGCGAAACTCGCGATCCTGCAGGCGCATCCCGACCTGCAGATCCGTATCGCCGGCGACGCTGATGACCGCGGGTCCGAGGAGTACAACCTCGCGCTCGGCCAGCGTCGTGCCGCGGCCGCCAAACGGTACCTGGTGGACCACGGCATCAGCGATTCGCGCATCCAGATCGTCAGCTACGGGCTGGAACGCCCGGTGGCGAAGGGCGAGACGGAGCAGGCGTGGGCGATGAACCGGAACGACCAGTTCCTGGTGATCGCGGGGCAGTTGGGCGGGAGCGGGACCGACTGAGCAATCCCGCAATGACGAAGGCCGCCCCCAACGGGGGCGGCCTTCGTCGTTTCCGTGCTGTGAGCTCCCGAGGAGGGACTCGAACCCCCGACCTAGTGATTAACAGTCACCCGCTCTGACCAGCTGAGCTACTCGGGATTGGGAGGGGAAGTCTAGTCGCGAACAAGGGCGAAATCAAGAAAAACGGGCGTCAACTGGCGACTGGCGACTGTTGCCAACGGGTCGAGTTTCGCGCGGCGGAATCGGCTTTGAGTCCAACACAGTGCGCAGCCAGCGGCCGGTGTGGGAGGTCTCGACCAAGGCCACCTCTTCCGGGCGGCCCATCGCGACGACGTTCCCGCCGCCGGCGCCGGCTTCGGGGCCGAGGTCAATGACCCAATCGGCCAACTTGATCACGTCCAGGTTGTGCTCGATCACGACCAGCGTGTGGCCGTGGTCCACCAGACGCTCGAAGACGCGCGCGAGTTTCTTGATGTCGTCCAGGTGAAGTCCGGTAGTGGGCTCATCCATGATGTACAGTTTGCGCCCCTGCGCGCGGCCGCTCGTCGCGAGTTCGCGCGCGATCTTTATTCGCTGGCTCTCGCCGCCGCTGAGCGTCGGTGCGGGCTGGCCGAGGCGCAGGTAGCCGAGTCCCACCTGCTGCAGCTGCCAGAGTGCCTGGCCGAGCTTCTCCTCGCGCGGGAAGAAGCGGATCGCTTCGTCCACCGTGAGCTGCAGGATGTCGTAGATGTTGCGGCCGTTCACCTTCACTTCGAGGACACTCGGCTTGAAGCGTTTGCCGCCGCATTCATCGCACGGCACGTAGACGTCGGCCATGAAGACCATCTCGATCTGGATCTGGCCGGCGCCCTCGCACACGTCGCAGCGGCCGCCTTTCACGTTGAAGCTGAAGGTGCCGGCGCTGAAGCGTTTCTGTCGGCTGAGCGGCTGCGCGGCGAAGATGCGGCGCACTTCGTCCCAGGCCTTCACGTAGGTGACGGGATTCGAGCGCGGGCTTTTGCCGATGGGGCTCTGATCGACGAGCACGACATCTTCGAGCGTCTCCCAGCCGGTGATGCTGCCGAATGCGCCGATGATCTCGCCGAGGTGCTGCTTGGCGGTGCTCTCGCCGCGCAGGCGATTCTCGAGGGCGCGATAGAGGACGTCGTGGATCAAGGTGCTCTTGCCGCTGCCGCTGACGCCGGTGACCACGGTCATCGCGTTGAGCGGGAACTTCGCGGTCACATCCTTCAAGTTGTGTTCACGCGCACCGCTCACGGTGAGCCAGGAGCGAAGTGGGGCTCGGGAGTCGGGAGTCGGGATTCGCTCTTGGCCGCTGAGATACTTTCCGGTGAGCGGGCTCTGCGCGGCGTCGGAGATCGGGCCGGAAAAAACAACCCTTCCTCCGTTCTCACCGCTGCCGGGGCCGAGTTCCACCATGTGGTCGGCGGCGCGGATCGCTTCGAGGTCGTGCTCGACCACGATCACGGTGTTGCCATCATCGCGCAGGCGGGCGAGCAGCTTCAGCAGGCGGCTCACGTCGCGCGGATGGAGGCCGATGCTCGGCTCGTCGAGCACGTACAGTGCGTCCACGAGATGCGCGCCGAGGGAGTTCGCGAGGGCGATGCGCTGCGCCTCGCCGCCGGAGAGCGTGCGCGTGGCGCGGTCGAGCGACAGGTAGCCGAGTCCGACGTCCACGAGGAAGCGCGTGCGGGCGCGCGCTTCGCGCAGGATGTGCGTCGCGATCTGCTGCTCGAAGTCGGAGAGCTTGAGAGCCGGTGATCCACGCATCGAGCGCGTCCACCGGCAGCGCGCTGATCTCCGCGATGTTCTTGCCGGCGACGCGCACATTGAGCGCGGCGGGCTGCAGGCGCGCGCCGTGACAATCGCGGCAGACCTGGGCGAGCTGGTATTGGCGGAGGAAGACGCGGATGTACTGCTTGTATTTCTTGGGCGCGAGATCCTCGAGGAAGGGGATGATCCCCTTGTAGCCGCGCGTGCGGGCGTGGAAGAGCTGGCGGCGCTGATCGGCGGTGAGATCGCGCCAGGGCGTATCGAAGGGGATGCTCTCCTTCTTGGCGAAGGCGGCGAGGGCGGCGCGCCGGCCGTCGTAGCGCGGCTTGGTCCACGGATCGATCGCGCCGTCGCGCAGCGTGCGCTCGGGGTGGGGGACGATGAGTTGCTCGTCGTACTCGAGGGTGGCGCCGAAGCCGTTGCAGGTGGGGCAGGCGCCTCGCGGATTGTTGAAGCTGAATAGTTGAGGTGAGGGGGTGGGAGCCTTTCCGTGGCCCTCGGGACACTCGAAGTGAGTGGTGAACCGAATACGACTGCCGGCTGTCGGCTGGCGGCTGTCGGTGCCAGCCGCAACGACGAGTGCCATCGCGTCGCCGTCGCCTTCGGCGAAGGCGGTGCTCAGGGCGTCGGCGAGGCGGCGGGTCGTGTCTTGGAGTGTGGCAGGATCAGTCGGCACCTGCAAACGGTCCACCACGATCAACAGTTCCTTCGCGGCGGTGAGGTCGTCGGTCTCGGTCAGCTCATCGAGGTGCTTCAGGGCGCCGTCCTGCACGACGCGCACGAAGCCCTGGGCGCGGAGGCCCTCCACCACCTGGGCGTGTGTCACCTGGTCGCTCAGGCGCAGGGGGAACGCGATCGAGAAGCGCGTGCCGGGGTCGAGCGTGAGCAGGCGATCGGTGACGGTCTGGACGCTGTCGGGCTTCAGTTCGCGGCCGCAGACGGCGCAGTACGTGTGCCCCGTGCGCGCCCACAGGAGGCGCAGGAAGTCATAGATCTCGGTGGCGGTGCCGACGGTGGAACGCGAGGTGCGCGTCGGGTTCTTCTGTTCGATGGCGACGGCGGGGGAGAGGCCGTCAATGAAATCGACGTCGGGCTTCTCCATGCGCTCCAGGAACTGGCGCGCGTACGCCGAGAGCGACTCGACGTAACGCCGCTGCCCCTCGGCGTAGATCGTGTCGAAGGCGAGCGAGCTCTTGCCCGACCCGGACGGCCCGGTGATGACCGTGATCGCGCGCCGGGGGATGTCGACGCTGATCCCCTGGAGGTTGTGCTGGCGCGCGCCGCGGATGATCAGGTGGGACTTCATGCTTTCAAGTTAACTACAGACTTGGACTCTAGACTTAGACTTAGAAGGCGGGAAAAGGCGGTAGTCTAAAGTCTCAGTCTAGAGTCCAAGTCTGTAGTACAGGCTCCTTGCCGTGAGCTACGCCGACAAATAGTTTCGAGTTGCGGCGCGCGCCCCCCGGGTGCGCGCTTTCACGCCTGCCTGGTGCTGATGCCGTATATCAAGCTCGAGGGACAGCAATTTCCACTGGTCGCCGGCGAGAATGCCGTCGGCACGGGGAGCGACGCCCAGATCCGGCTGGCCGGGGGCGGCGCGGCGGGCGTGTTCGCGCGGGTGGTGGTGGGCGCGGACGGTGAGGCGGTGGTGTGGCGCGGCGGCAATGAGGCGGTGAAGGTGAATGGCGTCGCGCTCGGTGCGGAACCGTCGCCCTTGCTGCACGGCGACCGGATCGAGATCGGGGGGCGGGAGCTCTTCTTCGGCGATGACAGGAAGGCGGGGAACACGCAGTACGTTCCCAACGTGAAGCTCCCGACGCCGGGAGCTTCTGTTCCAATGGCCGCGCACAAGCCGACGGCGGCGACCGGCGGCCGGCTGATCTCCCTCATGGATGGACGCGAGTACGCGGTGCCGGTGGGCGGGCTGGTGCTTGGCCGCGATCCGACGTGCGACGTCGTCGTGAGTTCCACCGACGTGTCGCGCAAGCACGCGGTGATCGGCTCGTCGCCCGACGGCTACGTGCTGACGGACACGAGCACCAACGGCGTGACGGTGAACGGCGCGCGGATCACCGCGCCGGTGCGGCTGGGCAAGGGCGATCTGATCGTGGTGGGGACGGAGGAATTCCGGTTCCACGCCGACAATCTCGCGCCGTCGGCGGGGCCGCGGGTGGTCGCGGCGGCGGAGCGCACCGTGCTCGGCACGCTCGCGGTGACCAGCTCGGGCGTGCTCAACGGGAAGTCGTTCGAAGTGCGCTCGCCGCTCACGCACATCGGGCGCGGCGCGCACAACGACATCGTGATCGCGGACGAGAGCATCTCCGACTCGCACGTGAAGCTGCAGCGGCGCGAGTCCGGATGGTGGGTGGTGGACATGGATTCGACGAACGGCACCTACGTGGGCGGCAAGCGGATCAACGGCGAGCAGCAATTGGTGGGTGCGCCGGACCTGCGCCTGGGCGGTGTGAAGTTCATCTTTCGGGCATCCGAGGCGGAGGCGGGCGGCGCGGGTCAGACGCGCGCGATCGCGGCGCTCAAGCCCGGTGAAGGGAAGGCGCGGAGTACGGTGAAGCAGCCGCCATCGGCGAAGACACCGTCGCAATCGGCGACGCCGCCGCGCGTGGGCGCGGTGACGAGCAAGGAACGGACGGAATCGCGGCCGGCGTTGCCGGCGTCGAAGGGACTGCCGGTGGCGATCTGGATCATCGGGGTATTGGCTCTGGGCGGGCTCGTCCTGTACCTCCTTTCAACCTCAGGTCGCTAGCGTGCAGCTGGAAGTCGGGCAGGCTACCAACGTCGGGATGATCCGGCCGGGCAACGAGGACTCGCTGCACACGGACGTGCGCAACGGACTCTTCGTCGTGGCGGACGGCATGGGCGGCCATGCGGCGGGCGAGGTGGCGAGCGAGATGGCGGTGGGGATCATCGCCGATGAGTTGCGGTCGGTGAAGGACATCGACGACAGCGTGATCGCGCAGGTGAACCAGGCGATGAAGCGCGCGAACCTCGCGATCTTCGAGCGCACGCTCACCGAGGTGGACAAGCAGGGGATGGGCACCACCGCGTCGGTGCTGCTGCTGCGCGACGGGAAGTATCTCATCGGGCAGGTGGGCGATTCGCGCGTGTATCTGCTGCGCGAGGGCGTGCTGCACCAGTTGACGAAGGACCACTCGTACGTGCAGGAGCAGGTGGACGCGGGATTCCTGACGCCGGAGCAGGCGCGGTACCATCCCTACTCGAACGTGATCACGCGCTGTGTGGGCGCCAGCGCGGATGTGGAGCCCGACACCTACACGGGCCCGGTGAAGCAGGGCGACACGTTCCTCGTCGCGAGCGATGGCCTCACGGGCATGGTGGACGACCGCCGCCTGCAGGTGCTGCTCAAGGCGCCGGCCAACGCGCAGCGCGTAGTGGATGCGCTGATCTCCGAGGCGAACGGCCGCGGCGGGCTCGACAACATCACGGCGATCGTGGTGCGGATCGCGAGCATCGACGGGGATAAGGTCATCACCCAAGAGACCGACGCCGTCACGACGTAGATAACGGCGCGTCTAGGCCCTAGTACCGCTTGAGCAGCGCGTCTGGCAACTGAGCGTATGGTACACCGAAGCGTGAGTCGCGCTGTTCCTACGCGCGCAGCGGTTTACCATACGCTGCCTTGCCAGACGCGCTGCTCAAGCGGTACTAGAGGCCTAGACGCGCCGTTATTTCGTCCCGATCCGTTTCACCAGATCAGCGTACCTCGGATCCTTCCGCAGGGGCTCGTACGATGGATCGAGATGCAGGTACAGCAGGCCCGCCGACCGGTCCTGGTACGCGCGTTCGAGCGAGGCGAACGCGCGGTCGAGGTCGCCCATGGCCGCGTAGCCCATGGCGAGGACTTCGCCGCGCACGTACTGCTTCTGCGACTCGTCCTCGAGCCGCGCGAGAATCGCCTCCGCTTCCTCGCGGCGACCGAGCGCGGCCAACGCGCGCACGATCATCGCGTCGTACGAGCGAACGGGCGTCTCGAGGCCTGCGCGCGCCGGTACCACGTCGAGCGCCGTCTCGGCGTCGCCCATGCGCGAGGTGCGCCGAGCCGATGTAGAGCGGGGCGCGGAGGAGATCCTCGTCCAGCTCGATCGTCTTCTCGCCCTGCGCGATCGCCGCGTCGTAGTCCCTGCGCGTACAACAGGAATCGCGCGAGCCACTCGCTGTATGCGACCGAGAGCGGGTCGAGCGAGCAGCGCCTTGCGCATCGTCTCGATCCCGTCGTCCAGCCGCCCGACGCGAGGCAGCACCGATGCCGAGCACGTAGTGCGCTTCGGCGTAGTTCGGGCTCAGCGTCACGGCGCGCGCGAGCTGCTGCTCGGCGCTCCGCGAAGTTCCACTCGTGCCAGCACGAGGACCTTGCCGATCGAGGTGATCGCGTCGGCGAGTTCGGGGTCGCGCTGCAGCGCGCGCTCGGCGGCACGCCTTCGCCCGCGGGTAGGCGTCGTCGGGCGCCACCCAGTCGTCGGCGAGGTTGCACCAGACGTCGGCGATCCCCGCGTACGCGCGGGCGAAGCGCCGGATCCTGCAGCAGCGCGTGCTGGAAGAGATCGAGCGCCCTGCGCAGCCCGGGCTCCGTGAACTTGTTGAAGAAGAAGCGGCCCTTCAGGTAGAGCGTTGTACGCCTCGAGATTCTTCGTGGGCGACGACGAGCGGCGCGTCGTCGCCGCGCCAGGCGGAGCTTGAGCGCCTCCACGATCGCGCGGGAGATCTCGTCCTGGATGGCGAACACATCCTCGAGCTGCCGGTCGTAGCGTCTCCGACCAGAGGTGATAGCCGTTCTCCACGTTGATCAGCTGCGCCGTGATGCGGATGCCGGTTGCCCGACCTTGCGCACGCTCCCCTCGAGCACGGACGCCGACGCCGAGCTTCTCGCCGATCTGCCGCACGTCCACGTCCTTCCCCTTGAAGGCGAAGGAGCGACGTGCGCGAGGCGACCTGGATGCCGGGCACCTTGGCCGAGCGCGTTGATGATCTCCTCGGTCATGCCGTCGCTGAAATACTCGTTCTCGGGATCGGCGCTCATGTTCGCGAGCGGAAGCACGGCGATCGCCTTGGGCGCGGCGCTGCTCATGTCGCGGGGTGCGCTGCGGGCGCGGTGCCGCGTCGCGGCGATGGGCGCAGCGCCTCGGCGAACTCGGCCGCGGTCGGGATACCGGTCCACCGGCGTGCGCGCGAGCGCGCGAGTGACCGCGTCGTCCACCGCTTCCGGGCACGTCGCGCGTCGTTCGCACCTTGGGGATGGGCGAGACGAACCGCTTCGCGATGATCGCCTGCGGCCGTCGGGCCGGTGAACGGCGGCTCGCCGGCCAGCATCTCGTAGAGCACGCAGCCGAGGCTGTAGAGATCGCTGCGGCCGTCGATCCGGCTCTCGCCGCGCGGCCTGCTCCGGGCTCATGTACGCCGGCGTCCCCATCGCCATGCCGGTCTGCGTGATGCGAGCCCTCGCTGCTCAGCGCCTTGCCGATGCCGAAGTCGGCGACCATCGCCGCGCCCTCGTGGAGCAGGATGTTCTCCGGCTTGATGTCCCGGTGCACCACGTCGTGGCGGTGCGCGTAGTCGAGCGCCGAGGCGACCTCGCGCGTGATCTGCAGCGCGTCTCGAGCGGCAGCTGCCGCTCCGCGTCGAGCCGCTCGCGCAGCGAGCGCCCTTCCATGTTCGGCATCACGTAGAAGAGCAGGCCGTCGGCCTCGCCGGAGTCGAACACCGGCAGGATGTGCGGGTGCGTGAGCCCCGCCGCCATCTTGATCTCGCGCAGGAACCGCTCGGCGCCGATCTCGGCCGAGATCTCGGGGCGCAGCACCTTCAGCGCCACCTGGCGGTCGTGGCGGAGATCGTGCGCGAGGTACACGATGGCCATGCCGCCCTCGCCGAGCTCGCGGTCGAGGGTGTAACGGCCCGCGAGGGCGGGAGAGAGGCGGCTTTGCAGGGGATTCATCGCGCCGTAGAGATGCATCGCCACGCATGACGTGGCGAGTGGCCAGTTCCTGCTGGACCAACGAACGGCGACGTTGGACGTTAGCCTGCGTGGAACGTGAGAGTGGGGCTGGTAACGACACGTGTCGTCCCAGCCCCACTCTCAGCATCTACGCAGGCCCAACGTCCAACGTCGCCGTTCGTTGGTCCAGCAGGAATTCCCTACTCCGTCGTTGCGAGAGTCGTTAGTGCTTCGCCCACGCCCAGCCGGTCATCTTCCACCCACTCGCTCCCTTCGCGAGCGAGATCGCGAGGATCGAGTTGGTCTCCTTCACCGGCTTGCCGTTCCTCTTGTACACATAATTCGCCGGCGTGACCATGTACGCGACGTCGCCCGTGACATCGACGTGGGTGGGCTTGCCAAGCGTCACCACGGGATCCGTGATCTTGTTCTTCTCGGCATCGGCGTTGAAGGCGTTCGCCCACGCCGTGCAGGCATTCGCGCCCGACCAGACGTGCGGCGGGAATTCGTCGATGATCACCATCGGTGACGCGCAGGCGGCGGCCATCGCCGTGGTGTCGCCGGCGTTGAAGGCCACGACGAATTGCTTCACCGTCGCGACCACGTCGGCTTGGTCGGTGGGGGCGGGTGCCATGAGGAGAGCGGCGGCAGCGATCGTGAGAACTGTCTTCATCGTTGCTTCATGCTCCTTGATTGGTTGGGGGATCAGGGCGCGTGTGGGTCCTAGTACCGCTTGAACAGCGCGTCTAGGAGGCAGCGTGTGGTACCACTCGGCGTGAGTGGCACGCCGTACGACTCACGCCGAGTGGTACCACACGCCGCCTCCTAGACGCGCCGCTCAAGCGGTACTAGGGCCCACAGGCGCCGTTCGCAGCGATCACAGGTACCGCGCGACGGCCATCGCGAGGATCGCGACCATCAAGAGCGCGGCGACCGTACGTCCGCCCCGCTGCAGCTTGTCGAACAGCGCATTGACCTCAGCGGCGGGCGGCGGGCCGCCAGACGACATGAGGGCGGTGATCTTCTTCGCGTTCGGCTTGACCATGAGCATCCCGACGGCCAGCGCAGCGAGCGCCGCAACAGCCCCCACACTGTATCCCATCGCCGGACGTGAGTGCACCCAGTCCGGTCCGCCGGCGGTCGAGTCCATCCAGAAAAGGATGAATCCCGTGAGGATCGTGAGTCCCGCGCCCGCCGAGATGATCACGCTGTACTTCCGTTTCATGATCCCCATCATGACGCCGCCGCCACCCGCGCCCGCGTCGCGCACGGCGGGCTCGATGAAGAAGGCAAACACGACCACGGCGCCGAACCAGTAGGCGCCGAGGACGACGTGGAGGGCTTTGAGCACAATGAGCATCGGATCTCCTCAGTGAAGGGAATCGAGGACCATCTTCGGGTCCAGCGCGACCTTGCGCGCCGTGAACACCCGGAACCAGCGCGCAGATTTATACAGCTTGTCGCTCAGGACCGGAAGGTCGATCGCGCCGGCCATCCCCGCGGCGGTGAGGCGGATGACGGAATCGTCGCGCATCAGCACGGGGAGATCGAGCGAGAGCATTTGCGTCTTCGCGGGGTAATCGAGCAGCAGTTCGCCCGGCGCGAGGCCGGCGGCGCTCGCCGAGTTGCTCCTCGGCGGCGCGCACGCGGTCGCGATCGGTGGCGATCCAGTCGAGGTCGCGCCCCTCGAGCGAGGCGGCCGGCGTCTCGAAGGCGCGCTTGTAGAGGCGGCGCATGCGGATCGCGGCGAGGAGCGGGTTCGGCGTGCCGGATTCCAGCGCGAAGAGGAGGCCTTCGTCGGTGATAGCGCACGAGGGACGCGGCGTCGAGCGTGTGCGCGCGCAGCGCATCCTCCACGAGGCGCTTGTACATCGCGGTGGCGCTGCGCACGGCGTGGTGCCAGTAGACGTTGCGGTACATCTGGTACTTCGCGAAGAGCAGCGATTCGAGCGCGCTCAGCGCCTTGGCGCGCACGCCGGTCACGGTGCGATTCGTCGTGGGGTCGGCGAGCAGCACGATCGCGAAGATCAGGCGGTCCTCGTCGATCTCGCCGTACGGGACGCCGCACATCTTCGCGTCGCGCTTGAGATAGTCGATCTTGTCCAGATCGAGCGAGCCGGAGATCAGCCCCTGCAACGGCGACTGGCTCTTGCCCTGGATGAGCGCCATCACGCGCGCGGGCGCCTCGGCGCCGTATTCCTTGCGCAGGATCGCGGCCACCTCGCCGCCGGTGATCAGGTCGCGCGCGACCTCCTCGTGGTGCGCCACGCCGATCTCCTCCAGCGCGTGGCAGAAGGGGTAGTGCCCCACGTCGTGCAGCAGCGCGGTGGCGGCGACGATCGCCGGCTCATCGGCGGCCACGCCGGCCGAGCGCGCCCGCTTCGCCGAGGGCGTGGAGCGTGCGCTTCGCGAGATGGTACGCGCCCAGCGCGTGTTCGAAGCGCGAATGCGTGGCGCCGGGGTAGACGAGATGCGCGAGCCCCAGCTGCCGCACGTAGCGCAGCCGCTGGAGCGCGGGCGTGTCGATGAGCTGCCGGGCGACCGCGTCCACACGGATGTTGTTCCAGAGTGGATCGCGGATGGTGGTCATCGCCGCGGCGCCGCTAGCCTTTCGGACCGGCGCCGATGATCGCGGCGCTCACGGCGTCGCCGAACTTCTTGATGTTGTCGCGGAACATGCCGGCCAGCTTCTTCGCCTGCGCGTCGTACGCCGCGCCGTCGCTCCAGGTGCCGCGCGCGTCGAGCACTTCGGCGGGCACGCCCTCGACCGCCGTGGGCACGCTGAGGCCGAAGATCGGATCGGTCTTCACCGCCACGTCGTCCAGCTTGCCGGCGATCGCCGCGCGCACCATGGCGCGCGTGTGCGACAGCTTCATCCGCTTGCCCACGCCGTACGCGCCGCCGCTCCACCCGGTGTTCACGAGCCACACGTGGCTCTTGTGCTCCTTGAGCAGCTCGCCGAGCATCTCGGCGTACTTCGTGGCGTGCCACACGAGGAACACCGCGCCGAAGCACGCGGAGAAGGTCGCCTGCGGCTCCGTGACGCCGCGCTCCGTGCCGGCGACCTTCGCCGTGTAGCCCGAGAGGAAATAGTACATCGCCTGCTCGGGGGTGAGCCGCGCGATCGGCGGCAGCACGCCGAAGGCATCGGCGGTGAGGAAGACGACGTTCTTCGGATGTCCGCCGCGCCCGCTCGGCACGTGATTGCGAATGTAGTGGAGCGGATAGGACGCGCGCGTGTTCTCGGTGACCGACTGGTCGTCGAACTTCACCTTTCGCGTGCTCGGATCGAGCACGACGTTCTCGAGGATCGTGCCGAACATCTGCGTCGTGGCGAAGATGTCGGGCTCCGTTCGCGGCGTCGAGGTTGATCACCTTCGCGTAGCAGCCGCCCTCGAAGTTGAACACGCCGTGCTCGCTCCAGCCGTGCTCGTCGTCGCCAATGAGATCGCGGTGCGGGGTCGGCGGAGAGCGTCGTCTTGCCGGTGCCGGAGAGGCCGAAGAAGAGCGCCGTGTCCTTCTCCTCGCCGATGTTCGCCGAGCAGTGCATCGAGAGCACGCCCTGCTTGGGGAGCAGGTAGTTCATCACCGTGAACATCGACTTCTTGAGCTCGCCGGCGTAGCGCGTGCCGCCGATGAGGATCATGCGGCGTGCGAGGTTGAGCACGATGAACGTGCCGCTGCGCGTGCCGTGCCGCGACGGCTCGGCGTGGAACTCGGGCGCGTGCAGGATCGTGAAGTTCGGCGCGAAGGTCGCGAGCTCCTCGATCTCCGGGCGGATGAACATGTTGCGCACGAAGTTCGCGTGCCACGCGTTGGGCGTGACGTACCGGCAGGAGAGGCGGTAGCTCGGGTCGGCGCCGCAGTAGAGGTCCTGGATGAACAGCTCGGTCTGCCCGTTCAGGTGCGTCTGCACTTCGCCGAGCAGTTTCTCGAAGTGCGCTTCGGAGATCGGCTGGTTCACCTTGCCCCAGTCGACGTCCTTCTCGGTGGCGCTCTCCTTCACGACGAACTTGTCGTTCGGCGAGCGGCCGGTGTGCGGCGTGGTGATCGCGACGAACGGCCCCATGTCGGCGAATTGCCCCTCGTCGCGACGGGCGGCCGCCTGCGCGAGCTCCGGCGTCACGAGATTCCAGTGCACGGTGCCCGTGGGCGCGAGCCCCTGCTGTTCGAGTCCCGAGGATGAGTGACGGGACGGAGCGGCCTTCGGCTTGGTCGGAGCGGACATGATCGGATCCTGCGAGTCGAGGTCTATGAAGGCGGCGCGGATGCGCCGGCTATTTGCGTGACTGCGCGTCCACGACGGCCACGGCCGCCATGTTGACGATGCTCTGCACATCGCACCCGGCTTCCAGCACGTGCACCGGGAGCCGCATGCCGACGAGGATCGGCCCGATGGCCGTCGCCCCGCCCAGCTCTCTCAGTAACTTGTACGCGATGTTGCCCGCGCTCAAGTTCGGGAAGATCAATACGTTGGCCGGCCCATTGAGCAGGCTGAGCGGGAACTGCGCGTGCAGCTTCTCCTCGTTCATCGCGAGATCGGCCTGCATCTCGCCGTCCACCACCAGGCTGGGGTCGCGGTGGCGGATGAGATTGACCGCGGCGGCCACGCGCTCGGGCTCCTCGTCCTTCACCGAACCGAAGTTCGAGAAGGAGAGCATCGCGATCCGCGGCTCGATGCCGAGCGTCCGGAGCAGCTTGCCCGCCGAGATCGCGATGTGCGCCAGCTTCTCGGCGGTGGGCGCGATCGTGACGGTCGTGTCGCCGCAGGAACACGGTGTGCTTCTCGAACACCAGCATGTAGAAGCCGCTCACGAGGCCGCCCTTGGGGTGCGCGCCGATCACTTCGAGCGCGGGGCGGATCGTGGCCGGATACTGCTGCGTGACGCCGGAGACGAGCGCATCGGCGTCGCCGAGCGCGACCATGAGACTGCCGAAGTAGTCCGGGTCACAGACGCGCTCGCGCGCCTGCGCCTCGGTCATGCCTTTGTGCTTGCGCCGCTCGAGCAGGTACTGCGCGAACGCCTCGCGTTTCGAGGCATCGGCCGGATCCTCGAGGGTGAGTCCCTCGAGGGAGATGCGCACCTCGGAGGCGGTCCGGCGGATCGCTTCAATGTTGCCGAGGAGCACCGGCTCGGCGATCCCTTCGTCGAGCACGATGCGGGCGGCTTTGATGATCCGTTCGTCCTCGCCCTCGGGGAAGACGACGCGGCGCGGGTCCTGGACGGCCTGGTTGATGAGGCCGCGCATGATGCCGCGCGCGCGGCTGAGGCGCGATTCCAGGAGCGCGCGGTAGTCGCCCGCGTCGATGATGACGCGCGCGACGCCGCTGGCGACGGCGGCCCACGCGACGGCGGGGGCGACCCAGAGCAGGACGCGCGGGTCGAAGGGGAAGGGGATGAGATAGTCGCGCCCGAAGGCGATGTTCTTGAGGCCGTAGAGGCGCGAGACCGAGTCGGGCACGGGCTCGCGCGCGAGCGCCGCGAGGGCGCGGGTGGCGGCCATCTTCATCTCCTCGGTCACCTGGGTCGCGCGCGCGTCGAGCGCGCCGCGGAAGATGAAGGGGAAGCCGAGGAGGTTGTTGACCTGGTTCGGGTAGTCGCTGCGTCCCGTGGCGACGATCGCGTCGGGGCGCGCGGCGAGCACTTCGTTGGGGAGGATCTCGGGGGTCGGGTTCGCGAGGGCGAAGACGATCGGGTCCGGCGCCATCGCGGCGATCATGGCACCGGTGATCACGCCGCCGCGCGAGAGGCCGACGAAGACGTCGGCGCCGCGCAGCGCTTCGGTGATCGTGCGCATGTCCGTGGCGCGCGCGAAGCGCGCCTTGTACGGGTCCATCTCGATCGTGCGGCCCTCATAGACGACGCCGTGCACATCGCACATGGTGATGTGCTCGCGCGCAACGCCGAGGCGGACATAGTGTTTAGCCGTAGCAATGGCCGCGGCGCCGGCGCCGGAGAAGACGACGCGGACCTGGTCGATCTTCTTCCCCACGATCTCGAGCGCGTTGAGCAGCGCGGCGCCGGAGATGATCGCGGTGCCGTGCTGGTCGTCGTGGAAGACGGGGATCTTGAGCGTGCGCTTGAGTTCTTCCTCGATGCGGAAGCAGTCGGGGGCGCGGATGTCCTCGAGGTTGATCCCGCCCACGGTGGGCTCGAGCATCTGGCAGAAGCGGATCACATCCTCGGGATCCTCGGCGTTCACTTCGATGTCGAAGACATCGATGTCGGCGAACTGCTTGAAGAGGTTCCCTTTGCCTTCCATCACCGGCTTGCCGGCGAGCGCGCCGATGTTGCCGAGTCCGAGCACGGCGGTGCCGTTGGTCACGACCGCGACGAGATTGCCGCGCGCGGTGTAGGTGTACGCATCGTCGGGATTCGCCTGGATGGCGAGGCACGGCTCGGCGACGCCCGGGGTGTACGCGAGGGCGAGGTCCCGCTGGTTGTTGAGCGGCTTGGTGGGGACGACCGCGATCTTGCCGGGCCGGCCACTGCTGTGATAATCGAGGGCGTCCTGTTTCTTCATCCTACGGAAAGTTACTCGCTTGCGACGGGTTCTCCTACCTACGGCGTCTGTGGGGCCTAGTACCGCTTGAACAGCGCGTCTAGGAGGCAGCGTGTGGTAGTGCTCGGCGGGAGTAGCACGCCGTACAACTCACGCCGAGCCGTACTACACGCAGCCTCCTAGACGCGCCCCTCGAGCGGTACTAGGCCCCACACGCGCCTAGTGAGTAGTCAGCGACCCTCGTCCAGCGCGTTTAGCTTGTCGAGCCGCGCGGCGTACCGTTCCACGACGAATTCGCGGGTCAGGAATGTCTCCACGATCGCGGTGGCCAATCGCGGGCCAATGAGGGATCCCGCGAGCGCGAGGACGTTCGCGTCGGAATGCTCGCGCGCGCTGATGGTGGTGGTCACGTCGTGGCAGAGGGCGGCGCGGATGCCCTTGATCTTGTTCGCGGCGATGCAGGCGCTCACGCCGGTGCCGTTCACCACGATGCCGAACCGCGCGCGGCCGGCGGCCACCTCGCGCGCGACGAGCGTGGCGGCGGCGGTCGTGTCGGGGAGCGCCTTCTCGGGGCCGACGAGGTCGGTCACGGTGTGCTGGAGCTGGTAGAGGCGCGCCGCGACCGCTTCCTTGATCACCGCGCCCGACTGGTCGCACGCGAGCGCGACGGTCGTCTGCACGAGCGGCTTCGGGTCGAACGAGCCGTAGGCGCGCATCGGCAGCACCGACGTGGGCGTATCGGGCCCGGTGAGGATCACGCCCAATTCGCGCGCGGCCGCGCGGGCGCCGGGCGTCACGATCGCGCCGCGGATGTCGATGATGCGCGCTCCGTCGCGCGCGAGGCGGCGCACTTCCCGCTCGGTGATCGCCCGTTGCTCGGCCATTCGCAGACGCTATCCCCGCCCGCTCGCTCGCGCAAGAATGCGGGCGCTCAGACTTCGAGGCGGTCGCCCTCCCGCGCGACCACCACATAGAGGGACGGCATGAGGAAGACGCTGATCAGCAGCCGCGAGAAGAGCCCGCCCACGATCACGAGGGCGAAGGGCCGCTGCGAGTCGGAGCCGACGCCGGTCGAGAGCGCGGCCGGCAGGAGGCCCAGCGCCGCGACCAGCGCCGTCATCATGATCGGCCGCAGCCGCAGCAGCGCCGCCTCATGCGTCGCGCGCACGATGTCCATGCCGTCGCGCCGCAGTTCGTTCACGTACGAGATGTAGACGACGGCCGTCTGTACCGACACGCCGAACAGTGCGAGGAACCCGATCCCCGACGACGCCGAGAAGGGCGTGCCGGTGAGCTTGAGCGCGAAGATGCCGCCGATCGGGCCGGACAGCGCGACGCCGACCACGGTGATCCACGGGAACTTGAAATTGTTGTAGAGCGAGAAGAGGATCAGGAAGATCAGCACGATCGTCACCGGCAGCACGAAGCGCAGCTGGTCGCGCGATGCGGTGTAGTCCTCGTACTCGCCGCCCCACCGCACGCGGTAGCCCGGCGGCACTTTCACCTTCGCGGCCACCGCCTTCTCGGCCTCCTGCACCGCGCTCGCGAGGTCGCGGCCCTCCACCGAATACTGGATGCCGATGAAGCGCGAGTTGTCCTGCCGGTAGATGAAGCTCGCGCCGTTGTTCACGCGCACGTCCGCGAGCTCGCGCAGCGGGATCTGCTGGCCGCCGGGCGCCGCGACGAGGATGTTCCCGATCTCTTCCGGCGTGCGCCGCGATTCCGGCTTGAGCCGCACGACGAGGTCGAAGCGCCGCTCGCCCTGCACGATCGTGGTGGCCGCGCTGCCGCCCACCGCCGCCTCCACCAATCCGTTCACATCGTCCACGTTGATGCCATAGCGCGACGTCTTCGCGCGGTCGATGCTGATCGTGAGGCTCGGCTGGCCCAGCTCCTGCACCACCGTCACGTGCGTGATGCCGGGCACGGCTTCGATCACCTGCTTGATCTCGTTCCCCTTCCTCTCGAGCAGTTCGAGGTCCGTGCCGAACACCTTCACATCCAGCGAGCTCTTGAGCCCCGTTTCGGCCTCGTTCACCGCGTCTTCCGCCGGCTGCGTGAAATTGAAGGTGATCCCGGTGAACGACGCGAGCCGCTTGTCCACGCTGTCGACGAGCTGCGCCTTCGTGCGAATGGGGCCGGTCCACTCGCGGTACGGTTTGAGGCCCACGTAGAACTCGGCGTTGAAGAAGCCGGTCGCATCGGTGCCATCATCGGGGCGGCCGTGTTCATCGGCGACCACGGTCACCATCGGGAAGGAGCGCAGCACTGCGCGGATCTGCGGGACGATCCGCGACGATTCCTCGAAGGAGATCGTGTACGGCATCGTGGATCGCACCCAGAGCGCGCCCTCGTCGAGCTTGGGCATGAACTCGGCGCCGATGGTCGGCACGATCGCGAGCGCGAGCAGAAGCAGCACCGACGAGCCGCCGATCACGCGCCAGGGGAACCGCATCGACCAGTCGAGGCCGCGGGCGTACTTCGCCTTGATCCACTCGAACGCGGGATTGTGCTTCTCGCGCGCGCGGCCGCCGAGGATGAAGAAGCAGAGCACCGGCAGCAGCGTGAGCGTCAGGAGCAGCGAGCCGATGAGCGCGAAGATCGTGGTGTCGGCCATCGGACGGAACAGCGTGCCCAATGGGCCCGCGAGCACGTAGATCGGCAGGAAGCCCGCGATGATCACGGCCACCGCGTACAGGATGGGGCGGTCCACCTCCGCGGCGGCGGCGATGATCACCTCGCGCACGCCCACGTTCTCGTCGCGGCGCAGCGACAGCTGGCGGAAGATGTTCTCCACCATCACCACAGCGCCGTCCACGATGATGCCGAAGTCGATCGCGCCAATGGACAGGAGGTTGGCCGGCACGTGCCGCAGATCGAGGCAGATGAAGGCGAACAGCAGCGAGAGCGGGATCGTCGTGGCCACGATGAGTCCCGACCGCACGTCGTACAGGAAGAACATCAGCACCACGAGCACGAAGATGATGCCGCGCAGGAGATTGTCCTCCACCGTGCGCGTGGTGAGCGCGATCAGTTCGCTGCGGTCGTAGAACGGCCGCACCTTCACATCCTTGGGCAGCAAGGAATCGTTCAGTTCCGCGGTCTTGGCCTCGACCTTCTTGAGCACGACCTGCGCCTGCTCGCCGCGCGTCATGAGGATCACGCCCTCGACGGCGTCATTCACGCTGTCGAAGCCGAACTGTCCGAGGCGCGGCGCGGCGCCGATCACCACGTCGCCGATGTCCTTCACGAGCACCGGCGTCCCGTTGCTCACCGCCACCACGGTGCGGCCAATGTCCTCGGTGGTGGCCATGCGGCCGAGTCCGCGCACGTAGTAGAACTGCCCGCCCTCGGAATAGAAGCCGCCGCCCGCGTTGCTGTTGTTCGCGGAGAGCGCGGCGGCCACGAGGGGCACCGTGAGTCCGCGCCCCGCGAGGCGCACCGGATCGATCACGACCTGGTACTGCATCGTTTCGCCGCCCAGCGAGCTCATGTCCGCCACACCCGGCACCGAGCGGTATTGGCGCTCCAGCACCCAGTCCTCGATGTTCTTGAGCTCCATCGCGCTCCGGTCCTTGCTCTCGATCACGTAGCGGTACACGAGCCCCGAGGGCGAGAAGAGCGGCGAGACGCTCGGCGTGATCCCCGATGGCAGGTCGACGTCGGGCAGCCGCTCGAAGACGCGCTGGCGCGCGAAATAATCGTCGGTGCCATCGCGGAAGGTGAGCGTCACATCGGACAGCCCGTAGAGCGAGATCGAGCGCATCACCTTGAGATGCGGCACGCCGTTCATCGAGAGTTCGATGGGCGCGGTGATGAGCTGCTCCACTTCCTCGGCGGCGTGGCCCGGCCATTGGGTGATGATCTCGACCATCGGCGGCGACAGGTCGGGATACGCGTCCACCGGCAGCCGCAGGAACGACCAGAATGCCGACGCCCACGAGCAGCAGCGCGAGGAACGCGACGATCGGCCACTGATCGACGGCCGCCGCGACGAGATAGTTGACGAACGACGCCGTGTGGGCGACGCGGTTCTTCGGCACCTCCGGCTGGCTCATTGGCTCTGCGCGAATTCGAGGAAGAGCCCGCCCTCGGCCGTCACGCGTTCGCCTTCCTTCAACCCGTCGCGCACCTCGTACCGGTCGCCCACGCGATTGCCGAGGGTGATCGTACGCCGCGCGAAGGTGCCTTGCCCGGTCTCGACGAACACGAAGGGCAGGTTGTCGTCATCGCGCAGCACCGCGGACACGGGGATCAGCATCCCCTTGATGGTGCGCGACGACTGGATCGCCGCCTGCACGTACATGTCCTTCCGCAGCACGTGGCCGGGGTTGGGCACCTCGAGGCGCACGCTGGTGGCGCGCGTGGAGGGGTCCACCAGCGCGGCCACGTACACCGCGACGCCCTGGATCGGGTGCGGCAGCGCCGCGCCGGTGATCTGCGCTTTGTCACCCGGCGCCACGAAGGCGAGATCCGACTCGAAGACGTTCGCCAGCACCCACATCCGGGAGAGGTCGGCCACGGTGAAGCACGGCGTGGTGCCCGCCTGCAGCAGCTGGCCCGGCGTGATCAGCTTCTCGACCACGGTGCCCGAGAGCGGCGCGCGGATGTACGCCTGCACCGGCGCGGAGTGTTTCGGATCCTGCAGGGCGGCGATCGTGGCGGAGTCCACGCCCAAGGCGCGCAACTGCTGGAGCGCGGCGTCGCGATCCGACGCCGCCGCCTCGGCATCCTCCTCCGACTGCTCCAGATCGCGCTTCGCGATCCCATCGGCCTTGAAGAGCTCGGCGTTGAGATCGGCCACGCGTTGCGTCTGCAGCGCCGCGGCCTGCGCCTTCCGGTAGGCACTCACCGCGGCGGCGAAGTCGGGCGACGAGATCGCCGCGAGCGGATCGCCGCGGCGTACTTCCGCCCCCACTTCCACGAGGAGCTTCACCACGGGCCCGGACATCGGCGCGAGCACCTGCGTCGAGATGTTCCCATCGAAGGCGACGGTGCCGGTGGTGTTGATTGTCGGGCGGTAACTCTCCACCGTCACCGGGATCACCTTCATATGCTCCCGTTGGTCG
This sequence comes from uncultured Gemmatimonadaceae bacterium, assembly GCA_963751275.1. Taxonomy (GTDB): domain Bacteria; phylum Gemmatimonadota; class Gemmatimonadetes; order Gemmatimonadales; family Gemmatimonadaceae; genus DATKOH01. Next base: position 862,617 of record CAVVTZ010000007.1, read on the forward strand.
GGCGAGAGCGTGAGCGGGCGCTGATCCGCCGCGGTGCTGTCGGCGGCGACGGTCGTGGCGCCCTTCTTCGCGGAGCAGGCAGCCGCGGCGCCGAGCGCGCAGGCGATGAGGCCGCGGATCGCGCGGCGCTGGATGTGCTGGCTCATGGGGTCGTTTCCGAAGGCTGGGTGTCGAGCGGCGCGCCGACGGCGCGCTCGAGATCGGCGACGGCGTCGTTCAAGGCGCCGAGGGCGGTGGCGAACTGGTTCTTCGCATCGAGCAGCGAGTTCTGCGAATCGATCACCTCGAGCGAGCTCGCGCCGCCCAGGCTGTACGTCTTGAAAGCAATGTCGTACTGCTCCTGCGCGGATGGCAGGAGCTGATCGCGGATGAACACCGCTTGGCGGTAACTCGTGGTGGCGGTGGCGTACGCGTTGCGGAGATCCTGCTCCACCTGCGCGAACACGTCGCGCTGCGTGGCAGTCCAATTCGCAGTTGCGAGATGCTTCGCCTCGGCGACCTCGCCGTTCTGGTGCTGCCAGAAGAGCAGGGGGACGCTGATGCTGATGCCGCTGGTCCAGCTCTGCGGAAACCCGTAGGGATCGTTGCGCGTGACGCTGACGTTGAGGTCGGGGAAGTAGTACTGCTGGGCGAGCTTCTCGGCGGAGCGCGCCGCGTCCATCTGGCGGATGATCCCGGCGAGCTCGGGGCGCCGCTGCATCGCGACCTGCTGGAGGCGATCGTAGTCGTCGGGGACGCTCACCACTTCGAGCGTGTCGGCGGTCTCGATGCTCGCGCCGAGGATCCGGCCAATGAGGCGATTGAGCGCGGCGCGCGCATTGGCGACGCCGCGCTCGTTCGCGATGAGATCGTTCTCGCTCTGCGCGACGCCCACCTGCGCTTTCACGACGTCGAGGCGCGCGGTGGTACCGGCATTGTAGCGCGCGGTGGTCTTCTTGAGGAAGTCCTGCGAGAGGCTCCGTGCGGAGAGCAGATCCTCGCGGTGCTGGAGCGCGACGAGGAGCGAGTCGTACGCCTGCGCGGTCTGCGTCGCGATCGCGGCGCGCTGCACGAGGTAGAGCGCCTGGAGATTCCCCACGTCGCCGCCGGCGGCCTCCCCGCGCAGCCAGAACTTCTGCGGGAAGGGTATCGGTGAGGCCGGCGATGATGTCGGTCTCCCGCACGGGGTGCGGGTTGATCGCTCGGCCGGGCCCTTGCACCGTGAAGCCGAGCGTCGGATCGGGGAAGGCGGTGGCTTGGGTGACGCGGGCGTGCGCTTGCTGGAGCTGTTCGCGCGCGATGACGATCGTCGGGATTATGCGCGAGCGCGCTATCGATCGCCTGCTGCTTGGTGAGGCGGAGCGGCGGCGGGGGCGGCAGCGCCGGCAGGTGCGCGCGCGGCTCGTTCATGATCCGCTGGCGGTCCTTGGCGACATTCACGGAATCGGCGCGCGCGCGCGCGAGCGAGTCCGCGGCCTGTCGGGCGCGAGCGGCGGAGTCCGGCTGCTGAGCCGCGAGCGGCAGGGCAATGAGGCCCAGCGTGACGGCGTAGAACGAATGAGAGCGCATGTGTCCGTGAGGTCGGCGCGCGCCGTGCGGCCGCGAGGATCGCGGCGCTGGTGCGGCGTGCGGTCGGCTTCGCGCCGGCGGGATGGCCGGCGGGCGCGCTCAGGTCAGATGCTGAGGCGCGCGCGGGCGGAGGCGGGAGGCGCCCGTGGGGCGCCGGGGCTCCACGCGATGCGTGCGACGGCCTCCGAGGCCGTCGCGGCGAAGGCCGACGCCGCCGCATCGGGGGCGTTCAAGGCCTGGGAGCCGCTCGACGTGATGCCGATGAGCGTCTGCGCGGCGCACGCCGCGCAGTCGTCCGGATTGTGCGCGAAATGCAAACTCACGCCGAACGCCTCGACGTGCGACGGCGCGCTGTTCCCCGCGTTGGAATCCGCGATCGGCGCGAGCGACGACACCGCGAACTGCGCCGCCGCCACGAGGGCGGCGGCGAGGACACGGAAGGTCGAACGGCGACGGGAAATCAGGCGGGTCATGCCTCTAAGGTAGCTGGAGGGTTTCGGGTTGGCAAAACACTACAGACTGAGACCTTAGACTGAGACTTCGGAATGCGGGAGGAACCGATTTCTAGAGTCTCAGTCTAACGTCTCAGTCTGCAGTTAGAACGCGCCAGACGGCCCGTTCGTTACAGATTCACCGACACCTGCAGCTGCACCGTCCGCGGGCGTCCCGCCGAGGCACCGCTGAAGAACTGGCCTTTGAGCAGGTACTGCGAGTCGAAGAGATTGTCGATGTACAGCACCGGGCGCAGGACGGTCCTCCCGAAGATCCAGGTGTAACCGGCGCTGAGGCTCGTGATGAAGTTGGGCGCGACGTGGATGCTGCGGTTGAAATCGGTGAGTCCCGTGCCGATCGGCTGAGTGATGTCGGCGCCGTTCGTGAGGCCCGTGCCGTACGTGCCTGAGGCGCTCGCGAACCAGTTCTTGCCCGAGTACACGACCGAGGCCACCGACGAGATGCGCTGGTCGTGGTCGAGGTCGAACCAGTTGCCCGGCACGCCGGTGGAATCCACGGGAAAGAATCCGCCGGTGATCGGGCCTTTCCCATATGCGTGATTCAGCGCGAAGTTCACGTAGCCCGACCACGGGCCGGCGGGGCGGATCTCGAGCGTGGCCTCCACGCCCTTGATCTGCACGTCGGCGATGTTGACCGACGTGACGATCGCCGAGCCGGGCACCGTCTGATCGTCGATCCCGGGCGTGCTCTGCTTGTAGTACCCCGAGAGCTTCAGCACGCCGAATGACAACCGCTGCACGTACCCCACTTCGAAGAAGTTGTCACGCTCGGGGAGCGTTGGCGCGGTGACGACGTTGGAATCGGCGACGCTCGTGATGGTGCGCAGATCCTCGACGTTGGTCGGCATGAACAGCCGCCCGTAGTACGCGTAGAGGGTGGCGCTCGCGGTGGGGTAGAAATTCACGCGGATGCGCGGGCTCCATTGTTCCTGGTGGCCGGCGAACGGCGCCGCGTGGTCGTCATAGCGCACCCCGAGGTGGAAGTCGAACCATTCGACCGGTGCGATGACCGATTGCGCGTAGCCGTCCACGTCGCTGCCGTTCAAGTCCGAGTTCGACGCCGGTCCCGGATTCCCCAGCGAATCCACCGACGTGAACGATTCATGGCCGGTGGTCTGGGAGACGAGCGCGCCCACCTTGAACGAGAACATGTGCCCGGTGCGCCACGCGTAGCTCGCGGTCAGGCCGTAATTCTGGAAATTGCGGTCCTCGTGGAGATTGTACGGAGTCGTGTCGGGGAAGAAGATGAACGTGGGGTCATCGTCGACGCCCGGGGTGTAGAGGAGCGAGCCCTTCCGGTAGAAGAGTCCGGTGAACACTTCGCCGCCGGGTTCCTCCGGGCCCGCCTGCGGCGAGCCGGTGAGGTGATGCCACCCGAAGTTGATGAAACTGTTCTTGTCCTTCTGATTGTCGTCGATGATGCCGGTGGCGGAATCGAAGGGGATCTGGAAATTCGTCGTGGATGCGTTCCCCTCGAGATAGAACTGGTCCCGGTCGCCCGGGGAGTACTCGATCTTCCCGAAGCCGAAGAGGTCCTGCCCGTAGTTGCTGTAGTTGTACGGCTTGAACGTGGTGGTGTCGTACGCCACCGGATACTGCCGCATGTCCGTCACCTGGCGCGTGCCCGCCGCGAAGAAGCCCCATGTGCCATTGCTGCTGCTGAGGTCGAGGGTCTGGCCGTTGCTGTTGTACGATCCCGCGTACGCCGACGCCCCCATGTGGAACGCGCCCGTGGGGACGCGCGTCGCCACGTTCACGATGGCGGCGTTGCGATTGCCGTATTCCGCGTCCCAGCCGCCGGTGAGGAAGGAGATGCGGTCCACGATGGCTGGATCGAACAGCTCATTGAGGCTTCCGGAGATCCCGGGATACACGGGAATGCCGTCGAGATAGTACGTGTACTCGGCGTGCTGCCCGCGGATGTGCACTTCGCCGGTGGGAGCGCGCGCCGCACCGGTGATCGCCTGCTGCAGGATCTGCGACGTGGTGCTGGTGGGCGATCCGTGATACTCGTCCTGCTGGAAGACCTGCACGCCACTGCGCGTGTCGATCGCGATCGGTGCGCTGGTGTTCACGGAGATGGCCTGCAGCGTGACCGCGACGGCGACCAACTTGAAGGCGATCGAGACGTTCTTGCCGCCTACCAGACTGATCGCTCGATCCTCCGGGCGGAAGCCGAGGAGGCGGACGAGCAGTGAGTAGTGTCCTGGTTTGACGTTGTGGATCACGAAGCGGCCGAACGGGTCGGCGAGGACGCGCGAGATCACCTGCTGCTGGTCGGTGATGATGCTCACCTGCGCACCCTGCAGTGCCTGGCCGGTGGCGGAATCGGTGACCGTGCCGCTGACATCGGAGTTGTCGGGATCGGTGGCGGCATGCGCGGTCGCGGGGGCGAAAAGGGCGAACGCCACGCACGCGGCGAGGCCGGCGAGTTGACGGATGTGCTCGAGTGTTCTGCTGGACATGGACTGCTCCGGGCATATGTGTGAGTCCGCCGGCGGCGCACGCGAATGCGGCTCCGCCGAAAGACCGAGTCGTGGATGCGCCGACCGGAGCCCCGAAGGGCCCGCGATCAGCGCGCGCGATCAGTTGTCAGTGGCGCTCGGCTGGATTCAGCGAGCGGCGGCGGCGGAGCGGGGAGGGGCGCGCGGGGATTTCGGAGTGCCGGCGCGAGCGCGCACCGGCGGGACCGCGGCGATCGCGACGCGATCGCGGTGCGCGGCGAGCTGGAGCGCCGGCGTCGGCGCGCGCGGCGCGTCGCCCACCATGTGCGACGCGGCACATGCGGCGCAGTTGTCGGGATCGTGCGAATAGTGGAGATGAACGCCGAACTCTTCCACGTGCGCCGGCGCACTCGCGCCCTGCACGCCATCCACGAGCGGGCCGAATCCGACGACCACGAATTGCACCGTCGCGATGAACGCGGCGGCGAGCTTGCGGATGCGCGGAGCGGTCAGCGGTCGCATACGCTCACGATAATCGTGCTACCGGACATCCGCCACACTCTTCGCGTAGCCCCTGAGGCGCCGCAGCATCTTCGAATCGGCCTTCGCATGGTCATCGCCTTTGGGGGTCTCGATCACTTTCGCGACCTTCTCTAAACGCGGATCGGTCATGATCCGTTGGAACGGTTTCCTGCCCAGCGAGCCCTCGCCGATCAGCTCGTGGCGATCGCGGCGGCTCGCGAAGGGGGTCTTCGAGTCGTTCAGGTGCATGGTGCGGAGGCGCGCCATGCCGAGCGCATCGTCGAACCGCTGCCACACTCCATCGTAATCCTTCACGAGATCGTAGCCTGCGGAATAGACGTGGCAGCTGTCAACGCACACGCCGACGCGTTTCCTTTGCGCCTTCGGCAAGCGCTCGATGATCGCGGCCAGTTCCTCGAACGTCGCGCCAAGCGCGGTGCCGCTGCCGGCGGTGGTCTCCAGGCAGAGCACGGTGCGGCCGGGCGCGCGCTCGAGCGCCTCGGCGATCGCGTCGGCGTTGCGCGCGAGCCCGCTCGCGCGGTCGTCCATGAAATTCCCGGGGTGACTCACGAGATAGGTAAGGCCGAGGGCCTCGCAGCGCCGCAGCTCCGCAACGAAGCTCTCGGTGCTGCGGCGGCGGAGCGCCTTGTCGGGGCTCGCGAGATTGATGAGATACGAATCGTGCGCCATGGTGACGCGCACATCGGTCTCGGCGAGCGCCGCGCGGAAGCCCGCGATCTCGGCCTCGTCGCACTCGCGCTCCTGCCAGCGGCTCGCGGCCTTCGTGAACAGTTGCAACGCGGTAGCCTTGATCAGCTTCGCGCGCGGCGGTGCGGTGACGGTGCCGCCGCCCGCGGTGGAGCAATGCGCGCCGAGCGGCGCTTCGCTCACGGGAGCGGCTTGAGGTAGTCCAGCGGATCCACCGCGTGGCCGCCCGGCCGCAGCTCGAAATGCAAATGCGCGGGGAGCTCGGGGTCCGAGACGCCGGCGTATCCGATCACCTGTCCGCGGTTCACGATATCGCCCTTCTTCACGTTGAGACGGCTGAGCGAGCCATACACCGAGTAGTCGCCGCCGGCGTGCTGGACGATCACGGTGAGCCCGTACGTGCTGAGCGCATCGGCGACCACCACCTTGCCCGCCGCCACCGTGCGCACCTCCGTCCCCTCCGCCGCGGCGATTCCGATGCCGTTCCACCGGACGGTGGTGTTGTTCGGGTTCACGACCCGGCCGAAGCTGTAGAGGAGATTCCCCTTGAGCGGCCAGTCGAAGGTGCCGGTGCCGCTCCTCTTGAGCGTCGGCGCCGCCTTCGGGGCGCGTGACTCGCGCTCGGCCTTGGCCCGCGCGGTCTCCAGCGTGCCGATCATGTCGGTGAGCTTCTGCTCGTCCTCGGCGAGCGATGCGAGCCGCTTCTCGGTCTCGCGCGATTTCTGCTTGGCGGAGGCGAGGCTGCTCGCCTGCTCCTCCTGCAGGCTGCGCAGGCGCCGCTCCTCATCGGCCTTCTCACCGAGATTGATCTCGATCTCTTCCTGGAAATGCACGAGGTTCTCGCGCTGGTGGTCGATCTGCTTGCGCAGGTCGTCCACGCGCTTCACGAGCGCCTGGTCGCGCAGGGCGGCGAGATGCAGGTACTTGTAGCGCGCCACGAGGTCCGCGAAGCTGTTCGCGCTGAGCAGCACTTCGCTCGAATAGAGGCCGCCGCGCTTGTAGATGTCCACGAGGCGCCGCTGCAGGACGACCTTCTTGAATTCCAGCTCGTCCTGCGCGCGCACGAGGTCGGCCGTGGTGACGCTGACATCGGCGTTGATCGCGGCGAGCTGGTTGTCGAGCGTCTCCACCACGCGCGCCGTCGTCTCCACCTGGCGGTTCACGTTCTCCAACTCTTCGGAGAGGTCGTGCACCGTGCCCTGCAGCGCGATGCGGCGGCGCTCGAGCTCCTGGCGCTCGTTGCGCAGCTGGTCGAGGCGCGCGCGCTCATCGCGCAGGCGCTGCTCGGCCTGCTGCAGCGTGGGCTGCTGGGCGCCGGCGCGCGGCGCATTCGCGGCGAGCGCGAACGCGGCGAGCGTAGCGGCGATCGCGAGCCGCCGCCTCACACGTCGCGCAGGTGGCGCCCGACGGACATCGAACTGCCGAGCAGTCCGATGAGCCCTCCGCCGAGGATGCCGAGCAGCGCAATGTCGCGGTCGAAGAAGACCGTCGTGATGAAGCGGTCGCTGATGAGCTGGCTCGCGCCCCAGGTCATCGCGAGCGCGAGCGCCCCGCCGGCGACGCCCTTGAGGAAGCCGTCGATCAGGAAGGGGCGGCGCACGAAGCCGTTCGTCGCGCCCACGAGGCGCATGATCGAGATCTCGCGCGCGCGCGCGAGCACGGCCATGCGGATCGTGGTGCCGATGATGATGACGGCGACCGCCGCGAAGGCGAGGCCGAGCACGACGCCCGCGGCCACGGCGAGCCGGCGGATGTCGTACAGCTTCTTCACCCACTCCTCGCCGTAGCGCACGTCGTCCACGAACGGATAGCTTGAGCACCCGTGAGGCGACCGAGGCCACATTGGTGGGATCGCGATAGCCATCCTTGAGCCGGACGTCGATCGACCCGGGCAGCACGTTCGCGTCGAACACGTCGCTGAACTCGCTGAGCTCCTTGCGCGCGCGCTGGAGCGCCATCTCCGGCGTCACGTACTCCACCGATTGCACTTCGGGGAAGGCATTGATGTCGCCGAGCGCGGTGGTGATCGCCTCGAGCGGCGTGCCGTCGGCGATGAACGCGCGGATCTCGACGCGCTCCTCGAGCCCGCGCAGCGCGCGGCTCACGTTGAGCGCCACGAGGCCGAACAACCCGACGGCGAACAGCAGAACGCGATGGTCACGATGCTCAGCGTGCTGAGCAGCGGCGCGCGGCGGAAGGCCGAGGACGACTTCGCGGAGCGTGAGGCGCATCAGGCGTCCCCATCCTGGGTGCCGCCGGCACGGGCTGCGCCGCCGAATCGAACACGAGCTGCGCCGTCGATTGAGCTCGATCACGCGGTAGTTCGAGCGCCGGACGAGGTCGAGGTTGTGCGTCGCCATGATCACCGCCGTGCCGGACGCGTTGATGTCGCGCAGCAGCTGGAAGACGCCGCGGGTGGCGCGCTCGTCGAGGTTGCCGGTGGGCTCGTCGGCGATCGAGCACGATCGGGATCGTTGACGAGCGCGCGGGCGATCGCAACGCGCTGCTGCTCGCCGCCCGACAGCTCGCGGGGATAGCTCGTCGCCTTGGACGCGAGCCCGACCTGCGTGAGCAGGCGGCTCACGCGCGCCGCGAGTCCGTCGCGCGGCGCGCCGGTCACCTCGAGCGCGAAGGCGACGTTCTCCTCGGCGGTGCGGTCCTCGAGCAGGCGGAAGTCCTGGAAGACGACGCCGAGCTTGCGGCGCAGCAGCGGCACGCTCGCGCTGGCGGATCGTCGACTCGCGGCGGTGCCGCTCACGCGCACCTCGCCGGAGGTGGGATGCTCCTCCATGAAGATGAGCTCGCAGGATCGTGGTCTTGCCGGCGCCGCTCGGGCCCGGTGAGGAAGACGAACTCGCCCTTGGCCACGTGGAAGGTGACGTCGTTGAGCGCGACGCCGGTGCGCGGATATTCCTTCGTGACGTGCGTGAAGCGGATCATCAGCGAATGGCCTGCTTCGAGGTCGGCGATCAGGTCGGCGGCGTCCTCGATGCCCACCGAGAGGCGCACGAAGCCATCGGGGATGCCGATCGCGCGCGCGCTCCTCGGGCGTCATGTGCGCGTGCGACGTGAAGCGCGGCTCGCACACCAGCGAGTCCACGCCGCCGAGGCTCGTGGCGTGCGCGAAGATCTGCAGGCGCCGCAGGAAAGTTCGGCCCCGGCAGGCGCCGCCCTCCACCTCCACCGCCAGCATGCCGCCGAAGCCGTCCAGCTGCTCGCGCGCGATCGCGTGGTCGGGATGCGACTCGAGCCCGGGGTAGTGCACGGCCGTGAACGCCTTCTGCGACGCGCACCAGTGGGCGATCTTCATGGCGTTCTCGTTCTGCCGCTGCACGCGCACGTCGAGCGTCTTGAGGCCGCGCTCGAGCAGCCAGCAGGCGAAGGGATCCGGCGCCTGGCCCCACAGCATCATCTTCTGCCGCACTTCCTCGATGTAGTCGCGGTGCCCATCACCGCGCCGCCGATGACGTCGTGGTGGCCGTTGAGGTACTTGGTGACCGAGTGGATCACGACGTCGGCGCCGTGCTCGAGCGGGCGGAAGTTGATCGGCGTCGCGAAGGTCGAGTCCACGACCAGCGCGAGCCCGGTCTCCTGCGTGAGGTAGCTGATCGGCCGCAGGTCGAGCACGCGGCAGCGTCGGGATTCACCGGCGTCTCGACGAAGATGGCGCGCGTGTGCTTGCGCAGCTTCTTGCGCCAGCCGCGCGACTCGAGCGGATCGACGAGCGTGACGCTGATGCCCATCGCCTCGAACTCCTGCGTGAGGAGCTGGTGCGTGCCGCCGTAGATCCACGCGCTGGCGAGCAGGTGGTCGCCGGGGCGGAGCAGGGCGAGCAGCGCGCACGCGGTGGCGCCCTGTCCGCTGCCGAGCACGAGCGACGGCCTCGGCGCCTTCGAGCAGCGCGAGCCGGCGCTGCACGAGCTCGGCGTTGGGATTGTTGCCGTAGCGCGGATAGCGCAGGCCCTCGCTCGTGCCGACTTCCTGGATGAAGTTGACCGATTGATAGAGCGGCGAGACGACCGGCGTGTCGGCGTCGCGGGACTCGCGCGCGCCGTGCAGGGCGAGCGTCGAGAGGCCGGGGCGGGATTCGGGAGTGGTCATGGGTTCGCGGCTCAGACGTTGCGGCGGGGCCCGGTGCGGGCGTCGGTGTTCGGTTTGACGATCGTCACTACTTCGGACGGCAGGGCGCCGGCGATGTCACGCAGCACCACGTGTCCGCGCGGGATCCGGTCGTCGATCGCCAGTGGGGCGAGTTCGTGACGCCGGGGCCCATACACCCAGACGAGTTCCCCCTCGGTGAGGATTCGGAGCCGCGCATCCTCCGCGCTCATCCATACCATGGTACCGCGCTCAGGGTCCTGCGGACGGGTGGAGATGAAATCAAGCACCCGGAGCGGCGGATTGAATGTCTCGTTCACTGCGCCGCTCCCACGGCGACGTAACTCTGCTCGAGACGCATGGCGAGGCGGCGGCGGAAGAGGCGGTCGAGCACGCGCTCGGCGTCGAAGCCGGCGAGTCCCACCTCGCAGGCGAGCTCGTGCGGGGTGAGGCGGCCGCGGCGGCAGAGCGTGTCCCAGGCCATCCGCTCTTCCTCGGCGACGATCCCGATGAGGATCACGTCGCCGCCATCGACCTCGGCGACGATCGCGAGGCCGTGCCGCTCGAGCACCGCCTCGATCGCGTCGTAGTGCTCGTCCTTCACGCCGCGGAAGACGAAGTACGCATTGCGCGGCGGCGGCGCGGCATCATCGAGGCCGGCGTAGCGCATGAGCAGCTTCGCGACGATCTCATCGGCGCACGAGTAGTCGATGACACCCACGTGCGAGAAGTCGATCACGGTGAGCGACCGGTCGCCGAGCTCGGCGAGCTGCTTCTCGATGCCATCGCGCACCGCCGCGCCGGTGGGGCGCGTGACCAGATCGGTGTAGAGGTCGCACACCGTGCGGCGCAGGACGCCGGTGAGGTCGATGTGATTGATCACTTCTCCGCCACGTGCTCGGGGATCGTGATCTGGATCTGGGCGCCGGGGAAATTCGGCAGCTTCTCTTCGAGCGGCACGTCGTCGTCCCAGGAAGGCACGATGGCGATTCTAGCGGTTCCGGAGCGAACAGACAACTTGCCTTGCCATCTTCCAATGTAACGACGCACGCCCGCCAGGCCTTGACCGCGGCCCGGATCCTGGAACCGGGACACGCCGCGCAGCACCGCTTCCTCGAGCGCGCGGCCGTCGCCCCACCGTTCGTCCAGGCGCCGGCCGTGCGCGCTCTCGAGCGACTGCCGGAATCCGATGCCGGCGTCGCACACCGCGATGACCACCACGCGCCGTCCCTGCAGCCGCTTCTTCCAGGTGTACGTCTGCACCGCGACCCAGCCGCCGCGTCCCGCGTGCTCCACGATGTTCTGGCACGCTTCGCTCAGCGTCATCGCGAATCCCATCGTCGCTTTCGGATCGACGTTCAGTTCCTTCACGAGGATCTGCGTCGCCTTCTGCTGGATGCGGCCCACGACCTCGTGCACGTCGTCGCTCTTGGCGATCGGCGTGATCTCGAGCAGCACGCTGCTCTCGCCGCCGCGCGCACGCGGCACCTTGCCGACGAAATCGTACAGCTCCGCGGCGTGCGTGAAGAAGCCGGTGCGCGCCCAGTAGCCGGCGGTGTCGTCGGCCTCGGGCGGAATGAACTCGGCGCGCGCGCCGCGCGACTGCGCGAGCGTCAGGAGCGCGGTGAGTCCGTACGGGCTGGCCCAGCGCGTGTGGCGCGCATCGACGACGAACTTCTCATCCAGGGCGAGCGGCGCGACCTGCTCGAGCACATGCTCGAACGTCTTGTCATCAAGAGAGGGCGGAACGTTGACGACAGCGGTCATCGCGAGCTGATCTCTCCGCGCAAGTGACGAGTGAGTCCGGTGGCGCCGCGGTGCGCGACGTTGCGAGCGGCCGCGGCGTGCGCGGCGTCGATCGACTGACGTAAGGTATCACCGTGCAGCAGCCGGGAGAAACAGGTCGCGCCCCACACGTCACCGCAGCCGGTGGGATCTCCCTCTTGACGCAGCGCATCCACGCTCACGAGTTCGGTGCGGATCGGCCCGGTGCCCGCGGCGCCGCGGTCGAGTTGCGGCGCGCGTGTCAAGTCGCGCAGACGGTCGAAGCCCGGCGCCGCGAAATACACCGCGCCGCGCGGGCCGAGCGTCACGAACAGCGCGCGCACGCCCTGCGCGAGCGCGGTGGCCGCGAGCGCCATCGGGTCCGGCGCCGACGCGGTGACTTCCTCGTCGTTCATCTGCAGCAGGTCGAAGCATCGGCACCACTCGGCGGCGTTCGGCAGCGGGCGCAGCGCGCGCCATCCCTCGGGCTGCACGGCCATCACGAGCATGTGCAGGTCGCAGTAGATCGGACCTTTGAAATGCTGGCGCAGCAGCTGCGCGGTCTCGAGGTCGAGCTCCCACCCCGAGAGGAAATTGATGTAGAGCGCGTCGATGTCTTTCAGAAGCGGCTTGAGTCCCAGCCACGTCCAGCCGGGCAATCCGCCGGTGAGCTTCTCGCAGCGCCGCTCGCTGGATTCGTAGACGATCTCGACGCGATTGTTCGGCTGCGCCACTTCGATGAGCGCGGCGTCGGGCGCGATGTGCGCGAGCGATGCGCGTGAACTCACGCGCGCGCGACGCGAGATCGCTGCCCACTTTGATGAGCGGCACGATCTGCCACTCTGCATCCAGCGCCGCGTCGAGCGCCGCGAGGGAGTAGGTGATGCCGCCCCATTCCTCGAACGGGCTTGATCCCGCGGCCGTGGATCGTGTCCCACACGAATGTGCCTATTACGCCGAGCCGTTTCACTATCGCTCCGACCAACGGAGAGATGACGCGGTCCCTGACGGGATATCCGGTGCAATCATGTCAATCATGTTAATCCTGTCAGATGCTCTTGCCAGTCACTTCTGGGAACTGCATTTGACAGGATGAACATGATGAACATGATTGTGATTGACTAACGACTCACAGCGTTCCACGCTGCTGTTTGAACGTCGCGACCGCTCCGACCATGCCCGCGCTTCCTTCCAATTCACCCGGCACGATGCGGCATGCGGCGACGGCGGGGCGGAAGGCGCGGCGCTTCACTTCGGCGCGCAGCGGCTCGAAGAGGCGCTCGCCGGCCTTGGTCACGCCGCCGGTGATCACCACCACGTCGGGATTCAGGATGTTCAGCAGGTTCGCGATGCCGGTGCCGAGGAATCGCGCGGTGTCGCGCACGATCTCGAGCGCGAGCGCGTCACCCTGGTTCGCGCCCTCGTACACGGTGGCGGCGGTGAGCTGCGCGAGATCGCCGCCCGACATCTTGCGCAGCGCGCTCTGCTCATCGCGCTCGAGCGCCTCGCGTGCGCGCTGCGCGATCGCGGGTCCGCTCGCGTACGCCTCCAGACAGCCGTAGTTGCCGCAGCGGCAATAGCGGCCCGTGGAATCGATGGTGGTGTGCCCGATCTCTCCCGCCACGTCGGACGATCCGTGATACAGCTTTCCCTCCAGGATCACGCCGCCGCCGATGCCGGTGCCGATCGTCACGCCCACCACGTTGCGCGCGCCCTTCGCGGCGCCGCGCCACCACTCGCCCACGGTGGCGCAGTTCGCGTCGTTGTCGAGCGTCACCGGCAGGCGAATGCGCTCGAAGATCGCATCGCGCAGCGGGAAGTCGTGCCAGCCGAGGTTCGGCGCGATCACCACGATCCCCTTCTCGCGGTCGAGCGGACCGGGCGCGCCCACGCCGATGCCCAGGAAGTCCGAGGCCTGCGCCTTCTCACTCGCGAGGACGTCGGAGATGGTGCGCGTGATGAGCGCGACGATGCGGTCCACGACGCCTTCGGCGCCGCGCTGCGCATGCGTCGGCTCGGAGCGCACGGCGATCTCGCGGCTCCCGTCTTCGGGCATCGCGCCGACCACGATGTTCGTGCCGCCGAGGTCGACGCCGACGATGAATTTCTGGTTTGGCATTCTTCAGCGGGTGATGGAAAGTCTCAGAAGAGTCACGTTCGGGACTTGGGACTCGGGATTCGGTTCGGGCCGATGGCCGATGACGCGAGGTCAGGCAATCATGTCAATCATGTTCATCCTGTCTCAGGCCGTTGCGTTGCATTTCCTGGAACTGCATTGGACAGGATGAACATGATCGACATGATGTTCTCCTGCCGAGAAATGTGCGATCCACGAATCGCCTATTTGGCGGCCGAAGCGTCGAAGATCCCGTCAACGAGCGCCTCGACTTGATCCACCGGCAGATCGCGCATGCATTTCCAGTGCGTGAGTGGGCAGGTGGGTGGGCCGTGGTGGTGGCACGGGCGGCAGGGGAGATCGGGCAGCTCCGCGATCTGTGAATGCGGCGCGAGGGGGCCGAAGCCGAAGGCCGGCACGGTCGGGCCGAAGATGGCGATCGTGGGGGTGTTCATCGCGCTCGCCAGGTGCTGCGGCGAGGAATCGTTCGTGATCAGCAACCGCGCGCGCGCGAGCAGCTCGGATGATCCGAGCAGACTCAGCTTGCCGGTGGCGTCCAGCGCCATGCCCGGCTCGGCCGCCGCGACGATGGCGGCTGCCAGCTCGGCGTCGTCCGGGCCGCCCACCACCACCAGTTTGTGCCGCCGGGAAAGGCGGGAAGCGAGCATACTATAGTAGGGCCAGCGCTTGGTTCCCCAAACAGAACCCGGCGCTATCGCGATCAACGACTCGTGCGCCCACGCGCCGAGCACCGCGTCCACGGCGCTCTGTTCCGCGGCGCCCGGGTAGAGGCGCGGCCGCAACGCGCCCTCCGGCGGCTCCACATTCGGGTTCGACGGGAAGGCCAGCCGCCACAAGCGCTCGGCGTGGTGGCGGTCGTTCCGCCGGATCACGCGCATCGTGTAGAACAGACGGCCCGGCGCATCGGCGAAGCCCACGCGCTCATCGTATCCGGCGAGCGCGGCGAGCGCCGCCGTGCGCAGCGACCCCTGCGCGATGTACGCGATGCTCCGCGATGCCCTCCGCGAACGCATCGCCTCGCGCAGCCGCTGCGCGACGCGATGCAGTCCTGTGGCGCCCGAATCCTCGCCGCGCTTGTCGTAGATGTGGAGCGTGCGGATGTGCGGATTGTTCTTGAGAACCGGTGCGGCCGCCGGCGTGGTGAGCACGTCCACCGGGCCGCGCATCGCGAGTTCGGTGATGAGCGGCGTGGTGAGCACCGCATCGCCGAGGAAGCTCGTCTGCAGCACCAGCTGCTCCACGACGAGCGGTGGATCGAGCACGCGTTGCCGCTGGACCGCAGGAAGCTCGGCCGTCGGCGTCGCGGTCATCGGTCAGTCCACCTGGAGCACGGCAAGGAACGCCTCCTGCGGGATCTCCACGCTGCCCACCTGCTTCATGCGCTTCTTCCCTTCCTTCTGCTTCTCGAGGAGTTTGCGTTTCCGTGAGATGTCGCCGCCGTAGCACTTCGCGAGCACGTTCTTGCGCAGCGCCTTCACCGTGGTGCGCGCGATCACCTTCTGGCCGATCGCCGCCTGGATCACCACCTCGAACAATTGGCGCGGGATCAGCTCCTTGAGCTTGTCCGCCACCTTGCGCCCCCACTCATAGCTCTTGTCCTGGTGGATGATGACGCTGAACGCGTCGATCGGCTCGCCGTTGATCAGCATGTCGAGCTTCACGAGCTGGCTGCGGCGGTACGCGAGCATCTCGTAGTCGAGCGTCGCGTAGCCCTTGCTGATCGTCTTCAGCTTGTCGAAGAAGTCGAGGATGATCTCGCCCAGCGGGAACTCCCAGTCGAACTCCACGCGGCTGGTGTCCACGTACGACATGTTCTTGTAGATGCCGCGCCGCTCGTTGCCGAGCGTCATGATCGGCCCGATGTACTCGGCGGGCGCGACGATGCGCGCCTTCACGTACGGTTCCTCCACGCGCTCCACCACCGAGCCGTGCGGCATGAGCGACGGATTCTCGAGCAGCTCCATCGTGCCGTCCTGCTTGTACACGTGGTACTCCACCGTGGGCACGGTGGTGACGAGGTTCAGGTTGAACTCGCGCTCGAGCCGCTCGCGCACGATCTCCATGTGCAGCAGGCCGAGGAAGCCGCAGCGGTAGCCGAAGCCGAGCGCGGTGGAGGTCTCGGGCTGGTACTGCAGCGACGCATCGTTGAGCTGCAATTTCTCGAGGGCGTCGCGCAGCTCGGGGTACTGGTCCGTGTCCGTGGGATAGAGTCCCGCGAACACCATGCTGTGCACGTCCTGATAGCCGGGGAGCGGCACCGTGGCGTGGTTGTCCGCGTCGAACACCGTGTCGCCGACGCGCGTCTCCTGCACGCGGCGCACGTTCGCGACCACGTAGCCGACCTCGCCGCAGCGGAGCTCCTCTGTTTTCACCTGGCGCAGCTGCATGAAGCCGACCTCGGCCACGTCGTACACCGACTCGCTCGCGCCGAAGGTGATCTTCATGCCGGGCTTGATGACGCCATCCACGACGCGCACGCTCGGGATCGCGCCGCGGTAGCGGTCGTAGAAGGAGTCGAAGATGAGCGCGCGCAGCGGCGCGTCGGGGTCGCCGGTGGGCGGCGGCACCGCCTTCACGATGCGCTCGAGCAGCTCGTCGATGCCGAGTCCTTCTTTGGCGCTCACGAGGAGGATGTCGTCGGAGTTCGCGCCGATGAGATCGTGCAGCTCCTGCTTGCGCCGTTCAGGCTCCGCGCCCGGCAGATCGATCTTGTTCAGGATCGGGATGATCTCCAGCCCCGCGTCGAGCGCGAGGAAGAGATTGGAAAGGGTCTGCGCCTGGATCCCCTGCGACGCATCGACCACGAGGATCGCGCCCTCGCAGGCCGCGAGCGAGCGGGAGACTTCGTACGTGAAGTCGACGTGTCCCGGCGTGTCGATGAGATTGAGCTCGTACGCGCGCCCGTCGAGCGCGTTGTAGTTCATGCGCACGGCGTTGAGCTTGATCGTGATGCCGCGCTCACGCTCCAGATCGAGCGTGTCGAGGATCTGCGCCTTCATCTCGCGCTTCTCGATCGTGCCCGTCTTCTCGATCAGCCGGTCGGCGAGCGTGCTCTTCCCGTGATCGATGTGCGCGACGATGCAGAAGTTCCGAATATGATCGAGCTTCAATCGATTCCCGGGGTATGCGACACGAGCTGCGGCGACGAAGAAATATAGCGGCGCGCCGCTTCGGGCGCCCGGCGGGCCGCCTGACGCGCCAGTCGCTCCGTAACTCGCGCACTGGCGCGCGCGAGTTCCTCGCTGAGCGCTGCGGCGGCCCGCCGGGGCGCCCTCGCTGCCGGGATCGCGAATGGAGCGACGTCGTTCAGCCCGTGGTTCCCAGTCTGGACCGGCGCGATGTCGTTCGGTCCGTGAACTCGACGCACGCGGCGGGCACGACTGCCGCCGCGGAGGGTATCGATCATCAGTCCTCGCGCGGGCAAGATGCTCGGCCGCTCGGAAGGCCCGGGCGGGCCGCCGCAGCGCTCAGCGAGGAACTCGCGCGCGTCAGTGCGCGAGTTACGGAGCGACTGGCGCGTCAGGCGGCTCGCCCGGGCCTTCCGAGCGTGCGCGATGATTGCCCCTACTCGCGTGGCTGTCTAGTTTGAACGCCTCCCCCTGCTACGACATGGAACTCCATCGCCGCGCCGATCTGTTGGATCCCGCCACGATCGCGGCGCTCGGGCGCATCGAGGTCGTCGCGCGTTGGGTCGTGGACGGGTTCCTCACCGGGCTGCATCGGTCGCCACGCAAGGGATTCTCGGTGGAGTTCGCGGAGCACCGGCCTTACCAGCCGGGCGACGAGCCGCGCACGCTCGACTGGAAGATCGCGGCGCGCTCGGACCGGCTCGTCGTGAAGCAGTTCGAGGAGGAGACCAATCTCCGCGCGACGATCATCCTCGACGTGAGCCGCTCGATGGCGTGGACCGGCGACCGGGCGCGGCTCACCAAGCTCGCGTACGCGGAGCGTCTCGCCGCGGCGCTCGCGCTCCTGCTGCTGCGCCAGCGCGATGCAGTGGGTCTCATCCGATTCGATGCGGAAGTGCGCACCGCGATCGCGCCGCGCGCGCGCGTCGGACAATGGAAGCGGCTCGTCGCGTCGCTCGACGATCCGGGCGCGGGGCGCGCGACGCGCGCGGGCGCGGCGTTCGCGCAGGCGGGGCGGCTCGTGCCGCGGCGCGGGTTGATCGTGCTCATCTCCGATCTCCTGCTCGAACCCGAAGACGTCCTGGGCCCGGTGCGCGCGCTGCGGAAGGCGGGGCATCAGGTGACGGTGCTGCAGGTGCTCGATCCGGCGGAGCGCGATCTTGGCGCCTCCGCGGGCGAAGCGCTGTTCGTGGATCCGGAGAGCGACCTCACCGTGCCGGCGAGCGTCGCCGATGTGCGCGCGGCGTATCGCGCCACGGTGGAGCAGGCGCTCGGCGAATGGCGCGAGCAGCTCGCGCGCGCGGGCGCGACGCACGTGATCGTGGGCACCGACGCGCCGTTCGGCGTGCCGCTGCGCCGCGCCTTCGCCGCGCGGCAGCAGCTGCCGTGATCGCGTTCCTCTCGCCGGTGTGGCTGCTCGCCGCCCTCGCCGCGGCGGTGCCGCTCGTGATCCATCTGATGCGCCGGCGCATCGGCGCGCGCCTGGAATTCCCGGCGGTGCGCTGGCTCGAGCGCGCCGAACGCGAACACAGCCGCTCGCTCAAGCTGCGGAACCTGCTGCTCATGCTGCTGCGCGTGGCGGCCGTGTTGACGCTCGCGCTCGCGGCGGCGCGTCCGGTGGCGCGCATCGGCGGACCCGGGTTCCTCCATGCGCCCACCGCGGTCGCGATCGTGCTCGACAATTCGCTGAGCACCACGGCGATCGTGAACGGCCGTCCGGTGCTGGACGATCTCAAGGCCCGCGCGCTGGCGGTCGCCGCGCGTGCCTCCGGCGATGACCGGCTCTGGCTCGTCACCGCCGATGGCACGGTGAACGGCGGCTCGCGGGGCGCGGTGAGATCGCGCATCGCGCAGGCGCCGCCTCTCGCCGGCGCCGGCCAGCTCGAGAGCGCGGTGGAACAGGCGGCCGCGCTCGTCGCGGCGAGCCCGCTCGCCGACCGCGAGCTGGTGATCCTCACCGACGCGCAGGCCACCACGTGGGCCGCGCCCGTCGCGCTCGGCGACGTGCGCGTTTCCATATACCGGCCGGCCGGCGCGCCGCCGCCGGACCACGCGGTGATCATGGCGGCCGCCGAGCCGGCGCGCTGGACGCCGCGCGGCGCCGTGCAGGCGCGTGTCCGCGCGCCGGATTCCGTGACGTACCGCATCGAGCTGGGCTCGCGCACGCTGGCGCGCGGCACCGCCGGCCCGGACGGCGAGATCTTCGTGCGCGCGGCGCCGCCGGAGCTGGGATGGATCGCCGGCCTGGTGGAACTCGAGCCCGACGAACTGCGCGGCGACGACGCCCGCCATTTCGCCGTGTGGATCGGCGCGCCGCCGGCGGTGCGCGTCGACACGTCGGCCGGCATGTTCGCGCGCACCGCGATCGACGCGCTCGCGCAGGCCGGCCGCGTGACCGCCGGCAGCGCGATCACGATCGCCTCCGCCGACGCGGCGCAATCGCTGCCCGCGCTCCTCACGGCGCCGTCGGACCCCGTGCGCATCGGCGCCGCGAATCGCGCGCTCGAGCGGCTCGGAGTTCCGTGGCGCTTCGGCGACGCGCGCCGCGGCGCTGCGGCCGCGAGTGCGCCGGCGGGCGTGACCGTGCAGCTCCGCTACACGCTCGCGCGCGCCGGCGGCGCTGCGGCGGCGGCGAGTGACACCGTCGCGCTCGCGGGCGGAGAACCGTGGATCGTGCGCGGGCCCGGTTACGTGCTCATCGCGAGCCCGCTCACGCCCGATGCCACCGACTTCCCCGTGCGCGCGTCGTTCGTCCCGTGGATCGCCGATGCGCTGGCGCAGGACCTCGGGACGCAGGGGCGCGTGATCGAGGCCGCGCCGCTCGCGCGCGTCGCGCGTCCCGTGAACGCCGAGGCGCTCGAATCGCCGGCGGGCACGCGCGCGCCGCTGGACGGCGACTCGCTCGACGTGCCCGGCGAGCCTGGCGTCTACTGGTTCATCCGGTCCGGCGCGCGCGCCGGCGCGCTCGTGGTGGATGCCGCGCCCGGCGAGAGCGACCTCGCGCGCCTCGACAGCGTGACGCTCGCATCGCGCGTCACGGCGCGCGACGTTGCCGTCGTCACGGACAGCGCCATCTTCGCCGCCGCGACGTTCGCGTCCGCGCCGCGGCGCGCGGTGGGTGGCTGGCTGCTCGGCATCGCGCTCGCGCTGCTGCTCGTCGAGGGCGCGATCACCGCCGCGGGCCGCCGCGTGGACGCCGCGTAGTGCTCACCGCACTGCTCGACGCCGTCGAGGCGCTCCCGCTCTTCGCGCGCCTCGCCGGTTCGCTCCCCGCGCCGCGCGCCCGCACCACCGCCGGCGGATTGCCCGGCTCCAGCGATGCCGCGCTCGCCGCGGCGCTCTCGCGCGGCGCCGGCTCCGGCCGCGTCTTCATGGTGGTCACCGCCACGATCGCCGAGGCCGAGCGCTGGCTCGCGGACCTCGAGGCGCTGCTCGGCGCCGGCGGCGCCGCGCTCTACCCGCCGCGCGAAGGATTCGGCGAGATCGAGCCGCATCTCGAGGTCGCCGGCGAGCGCGTCGAGACACTCGAGCGTCTCGCGCGCGGCGAGGTGCGCATGCTCGTGACCACCGCGCGCGCGGTGCTCGAGCGCACGCGGCTCCCCAGCGTGGTGCGCACCGCGCGGCTCGAGCTCAAGGTGGGCGACGCGCACCGCCTCGAGTCGCTCGCGGACCACCTGCGCGCCGTGGGCTTCGAGCAGGTGCCGCTCGTGGACGAAGTCGCGCAGTTCTCGGTGCGCGGCGGCATTGTGGACATCTACAGCTTCGGCATGGCCGGCCCCGTACGCCTGGAGTTCTTCGGCGATGAGATCGCCTCGCTCCGCCACTTCGACATCGCGACGCAGCTCTCCACGCGCGACGCCGAGCGTGCGGTGGTGCTGCCGGTGGAAGCGCCGGCGCGCGCCGAGGACGATGAACGGGAACTCCCGGCGTCCGCCGGCGAGCGCGGCGCGCTCACCGATCTGCTGCCGCCCGACGCGCTGCTCATTCTTCCCTCGCATGCGCATCTCGAGCCCGAGATGCGGCGCGCGTGGGACGAAGCGCAGCATCACGCGGAGCTCGCGCGCCGCCGCGGCGAGGACACGCCGGGCCGCGACGAACTCTTCCGCTCGCCCGCGGACGCGCTCGGCGATCTCGCCGCCTTCGGCACGATCGCCGTGGTCGAGCGCAGTGCCGACCCCGAGGCGGAGCCGGCGCAATTCCTCTTTCCGCTGCGCCCGCCGGAGCCGGTGGAGCGCGACATCAAGCGGCTGCGCCGCCTCGTGGACGATGGGATGCCCACGATCATCCTCTGCGACAACGCGGGGCAGGCCGAGCGCCTCGATGAATTGCTGAGCGAGAGCGCGGCGCGCCCGTCGAGCGCGGGGCTCGCGGTGGGCGTGCTCGACGGCGGCTTCGTGGTTCCGCCCGCCGGCGGTCACGCCGGCCTGCGCGTGCTCACCGACCACGAGATCTTCCGGCGCGAGCGCCGCATCCGCCGCGCGCGCCGCTATGCCAGCGGCGCCGCCGGCGCGGTGAACGTCGCCGCGCTCCTCGCCGGTGACTACGTGGTGCATCTCGAGCACGGCGTGGGGATCTTCCGCGGCATCGAGCGCATCTTCGTGGGCGAGAGCACGATCGAGGCGGCGGTCATCGAGTACGAAGGGGGCGACCGGCTCAACGTGCCGCTGTATCGCATCGACCAGATCGAGCGCTACCGCGCGGCGCGCGACACCGACGATGATTCCCCGCCGCCGCGCCTGCACAAGCTGGGCGGCCGCAGCTGGGCGCGCCAGCGCGACCGCACGCGCGCCGCGCTCCAGGAGATGACCGAGGAACTGCTCGTGCTCTACGCGCGCCGCCGCGTCGCCTCCAAGCAGCCCGCGCATCCCGACGGCAGCTGGCAGCGGCAACTCGAGTCGAGCTTCCTCTTCGAGGACACGCCCGACCAGCGGCGCGCGACGGTGGAGGTGAAGCGCGACATGGAATCGCCGCGACCGATGGACCGCCTGCTCGTGGGCGATGTCGGCTACGGAAAAACCGAGATCGCCGTGCGCGCCGCCTTCAAGGCGGTGCAGTCCGGCCGCCAGGTGGCCGTGCTCGTGCCCACGACGATCCTCGCCGAGCAGCACGGCCGCACCTTCGGCGACCGCCTCGCCGATTTCCCGATCAAGATCGCCACGCTCTCGCGCTTCCAGAGCGCCAAGGAGCAGGCCGCCGTGCTCGTTGCGCTCGCGGCCAAGCAGATCGACATCGTCATCGGCACGCACCGCCTGCTCAGCCCCGACGTGAAATTCGCCGACCTCGGCCTCGTCATCGTCGATGAAGAACACCGGTTCGGGGTCAAGCACAAGGAACGCCTCAAGCAGCTCAAGCTCGAGACCGACGTGCTCACGCTCACCGCCACGCCCATCCCGCGCACGCTCCATCAATCGCTCGCCGGCCTGCGCGACATGACCGTGATCGAAACGCCGCCGCGCGACCGTTCGCCGGTGCTCACCTTCGTCGAGCCGTGGGATGACGGACTCATCGAGGAAGGGATCGCGCGCGAGCTGGATCGCGGCGGCCAGGTCTTCTTCGTGCACAACCGCATCGAGACGATCGAAGCGATCGCCGATCATGTGCGCCGTCTCGCCCCGCGCGCGGCGGTGGCCGTGGCGCACGGGCAGATGCGCGAGCGCGATCTGGACGATGTGATGCGCCGCTTCGTGGCGGGCGAGATCACGGTGCTCGTCAGCACGCTCATCGTCGAATCAGGCCTGGACGTGCCCAATGCGAACACGATGTTCGTGAGCCGCGCCGATCACCTGGGCCTCGCGCAACTCTACCAGCTCCGCGGCCGCGTGGGCCGCTCGCACCGCCGCGCCTACTGCTACCTGCTCGTGCCCGACGAAGTGGACCCCGATGCGGAGCGCCGCCTGGAAGTGCTCGAGCATCACACCGAGCTCGGCGCCGGCTACCGCGTGGCGATGAAGGACCTCGAGATGCGCGGGGCGGGGAATCTGCTCGGCCCCGAGCAGAGCGGCTTCGTGCAGGCGGTGGGCTTCGAGCTGTATCTCAAGATGCTCGAGCAGACGGTGCATCGCGTGATGCGCGGCCCCGACGCGCCCGCCATCATCCCGGCGGACGTGACGCTCGACGCGCCGAGCTACCTGCCGGATGACTATCTCGGCGTGCCGGAGGTGAAGCTCGGCTTCTACCGGCGCGTCTCGGCGGCCAGCGATCCGGCGGAGATCGACGCGATGCGCGCCGAGCTGCGCGACCGGTTCGGCCCGCTGCCGCCGCCCGCCGAGGCGCTGCTGCACGCGGCGCTCTTGCGGGTGTTGGGGGGCCGGTTGGGGATCGAGGGCGTGCTGGTGCGCGGCGACGAGGCGCGTATTACATTTAGGGCTGATGCGGCGCCTCGATTGAAGGGGCTGACCGCGGCCTTCCACGAGGTGCAATTCCAGGCCGAAGTCCGCCGCACGAACCCGCTGTCGCTCAAGCTGACGCGACTGGGAGGCGCTACGCTGCTGGATGGCCTCGCGCGGGCGCTGAGAAGCCTGACACGATCCTGATCCTCTTTCGTCTGCCGCAACGCGTGATGCGTCGGACGGGCCCCGCTTCGCCAGTCACGATTCACGCCCACACCCACCCGATCACATGAAGCGTCGCACCGTTCTCGCCCTCACCGCCGCCCTCACGCTGTCCTTCGGCGTCGCCGCCTGTCAGGGTCTCAAGGAAGCGCTCACCGCGCACGTCAACGTCGCCGCGAAGGCCGGCTCGCAGGAGCTCTCGGTGGACCAGCTCAGCAAGCTGCTGGCCGGCGTGCAGGTGCCGCTGACCCCCGACATCGCCAAGGCGATCGCGAACATCTGGGTCGACTACCAGCTGCTCGGCACGGCGGCGGCGCGGAACGACACGCTCAACGACCCGAAGCTCGTGGACGACGCGCTGTGGGCGTTCCTCGCGCAGCAGCGCGTGGGCAAGTATCACGAGCAGATCGTGAAAACGTACAACGTGCCTTCCGTGGCCGGCCCAGCGGAGTACGCCAAGGGCACCTATCTCGCCGCGCAGCACATCCTGTTCATCGTGCAGCCGACGGCGACGCCGGCGCAGAAGGACTCGGTGCGCCGCGAAGCGCAGAAGGTGCACGGCATGCTGACGTCCGCGAACTTCTCGCAGATGGCCGAGAAGTACAGCGGCGATCCGGGTTCGGCGGGCAAGGGCGGCGAGCTCGGCATCTTCCAGAAGGGGCAGATGGTGCCGCAGTTCGAGCAGGCGGTGCTGGCGCTGCAGCCGGGCCAGATCTCGGGCCTGGTGGAGACGCAGTTCGGCTTCCACATCATTCGCCGGAACACGTACGCCGAGGTGAAGGATGAGTTCGAGCGCGCGGCGAACGGGCCGGCGATCCAGAAGGCCGACAGCATCTACATGACGGGCCTCGAGACGGCGGCCAACATCGTGATCAAGCCGGATGCGGCGACCACGGTGAAGACCGTCGTGACGGATCTCGACGCGCACACGAAGGACAACACCGTGCTCGCCACGTACAAGGGCGGCGACTTCACCGTCGCGCGGCTCGTGCGGTGGCTGGAGGCGGCGCCGCAGAAGGAGCAGATGGCGGACCAGGTGCGGCAGATGCCGGACTCGTCGGTCACCGGCATCCTGAAGCAGATCCTGCGCAACGAGCTCGTGCTCAAGGCGGCGGACAGCGCGAAGGTCGTGATCGATTCCGCGGAGATGGCGACGATCCACCAGCGCTACACGGCGGCCGTGGTCAACTCGTGGACGCAGCTCGGCATCACGCCGACGGTCCTGGCGGACAGCGCCAAGACGTCGGCGGCGCGCGAGAAGGTGGCGGCCGGCATGGCGAACGCGTTCATGATGCGCTTGATGAACCAGCAGGCGCAGTTCGTGGCGATCGCGCCGCCGGTGGAGAACGTGGCGCGCGCCAAGTACGGCGCCAACGTGAACACCGCGGGGCTGCAGCGCGCGGTGGAGATGGCGACGAAGGCGAAGAAGACGGCCGATTCGCTCAAGGCCGCGACGCGCCCGCCCAGTGAGGTCCCGATGGGGCTGCCGCCCGCCGCGCCGCCGGCTCCGCCGAAGCCGAAACCCTGAACCGGACCGCCATTCAGCGTCCGGGGTATTCGAGAGCATGAATCTCAGTCGCAGTGCTCGGTCCCTGTCCGTGCTCGCCGTCATGGCGGGCACGGCGGGGTTCGCGCGCGCCGGCGTGGCGCAGAACATGGCGCCCGTGTCGGCCGGCACGGTGGACGGCGTGGTCGCGATCGTCGGCAGCGACGCCATCCTCCGCACCGATCTCGAGGAGCGGATCGTCGCCTACCGCGCGAGCGGTGCGACGCTCCCGACCGATTCCGTGGGGCAGCGCGCGCTCATGGAGCGCTTCCTCAACGAACTGATCGACGAGGACCTGCTCATCCAGAAAGCGAACGAGCTGAAGGTGACGGTCAGCGAGAGCGACTACGCACCGACGGTGGACAAGCAGATCGCGCAGATCCGCAGCCGGTTCACCAGCGAGGCGGAATTCCGCAGCGAGCTCCGCAAGGCGGGCTTCGGCACGCCGGAGGAGTACCGCAAGTTCATGATGGATGGCGCCCAGAAGCAGGCGCTGCAGCAGAAGCTCTTCGAGAAGCTGCGCGAGGACAAGAAGATGCCGAACGTGCCGGTGACGGACGCGGAAGTGGACGCGTACTTCGCCGCGCATAAGGGGGAGATCCCGCGGCTGCCGTCGTCCGTGACGCTGCGGCAGGTGGTGGTGACGCCGCAGCCGAGCCCGCACGCGGACTCGGCGGCGTTCTGGCGCGCCGACTCCATCTACAACCAGATCATGAAGGGCGGCGACTTCGAGCAGATCGCGAAGCGCGTATCGGAGGACCAGGCCACGCGCGAACTGGGCGGCGATTTCGGCTGGCGGCGCCGCGGCGACTTCGTGCCGGAGTTCGATCAGGTCTATTTCGGCATGCTGCCCGGCCACGTCAGCCCGCCCTTCCGCACGACCATCGGCTGGCACATCGTGCGCGTGGACCGCGTGCAGCCGTCCGAGGTGAAGGGGCGCCAGATCCTGATCCGTCCGAAGATCGATTCGGCGGACATCGCGAAGGCGCGCCTGCGGGCGGACAGCGTCGCGGCCGCATGGCGCAAGGGCGCGAAGTTCGATACGCTCGCCAAGAAATACCACGATCCGACCGAGGAGAAGGCGATCCTCAATCCCTTCCCGCAGGCGCAGCTGCCGGTGGAGTACCAGACCGCGTTCAAGGGGCACAAGGCCGGCGACATCCTCGACCCGTTCACGATGATGGACAAGTCGCGGGGCGTGCCCAAGTTCTTCGTCGTGGAGATCGTGACCATCGACAATGACCGCGATGCGTCGGTGGCCGATTGGCGCGACCGGATCCGCGATCAGCTCGCGCAGGAGAAGGCGATCCGCCGCTATCTCGACAACCTCCGGCGCGAGACGTTCGTGGTGGTGCGCCTCTAAGCCGTGCGCGTGGACCTCGCGCTCAAGCGGCTGCTCCTCGTGAAGAGCCGCACCGAGGGAAAGGAGGCGTGCGACGTGGGAGCCGTATTGGTGAACGGCGCGCGCGCCAAGGCCTCCGCGGAAGTCCGCACCGGCGACCGCGTGCGCATCGACTTCTCGGACCGGACGCTCGAGATCCAGCTCACCGGCGAGATCGGCAAGAGCGTGAGCCGCGCCCAGGCGAAGACGCTGTACACCATCGTGCGCGACGACCGCGCGCCGTGACGCGCCCCGCGTTTCGGCCCAAGTTGGCGGTCACGCTCGGCGATCCCACGGGCATCGGGCCGGAGATCGTGGCCGCGGCCGCGGCGAACTCGCGCGTGCGCACGGCGTGCGATCTCGTGATCGTCGGCCCGGAGGGGACCGGCACGCCGGTGCAGGAGTCCGTGGGGCGCTGGAGAGGCGGAGCGTCTTATGGAAAGTTGCCCGCCGAATTGCCTCCCGAGTTGGCCGCCGAGTTCGCGGCCGGGTTGGGCGCCGAGATGGACGCCGAGTCGGCCGGCGCGCTCGCCGCGAAAGCGATCATGCGCGCGGTGATGCTGGCGGAGCGCGGCGACGTGGCCGGCATCGTCACCGCGCCCATCGACAAGCACGAACTGCATTCGGCGGGGCATTTCGATCCCGGTCACACCGAGATGCTCGCGCGCCTTACGCACGTGCCCGTGGCGATGATGCTGGCCTCCGACCGCTTGCGCGTGATCCTCGCCACGACGCACATCGCGCTGCGCGAGGTGCCCACGATGCTCACGGGAGAGCGGATCGCAGCGACCGCGAAGATCGCGATCAAAGGACTCCGCGACTGGTACGGCATCGCGCAGCCGCGGATCGCGCTCTGCGCGATGAACCCGCACGCCGGCGACCGCGGGAGCTTCGGCAGCGAAGACGACACGGTGCTCGCCCCCGCCGCGCGCGAGGCCGGCATCGCCGGACCCTTCCCGGCGGACACGGTGTTCGTGCGCGCTATGCAGGGCGAGTTCGACGCCGTGATCGCGCCATACCATGATGTGGGGATGACGGCGATCAAGGTCGCCTCCTTCGGGAGCGCGGTGAACGTCACGCTGGGTCTTCCGTTCCCGCGCACTTCCCCCGATCATGGCACCGCCAAGGACATCGCCGGCACCGGCCGCGCGAACCCGGAGAGCATGGTGCTCGCGATCCTCGAATGCGCCCGCATCGCCAAGGTGATCCATGGGGCATAGCCACTCGCACGGCGGACATGCGCACCATCATGGTCACTCGCACGAGCACAGCGACGGCGGCGCCGACCAGCAGCGCCGGCTCACGATCGCGCTCACGATCACGGCCATCCTGCTGGTGGCCGAGTTCGCGGGCGGATGGATCGCGAACTCGCTCGCGCTCCTCGCCGACGCGGGACATTTGCTCACCGACGTGGCGGCGCTCGGTCTCTCGCTGCTCGTCGCGGTGCTGAGCCGCCGCCCCGAGACCCCCAAGCGCACC
Source organism: uncultured Gemmatimonadaceae bacterium (assembly GCA_963751275.1). GTDB lineage: Bacteria > Gemmatimonadota > Gemmatimonadetes > Gemmatimonadales > Gemmatimonadaceae > DATKOH01. Next base: position 890,435 of record CAVVTZ010000007.1, read on the forward strand.
TACGGCTACCGCCGCCTCGAGATCCTCGCCGCCTTCGCGAACGGCTCGACGCTGCTGCTCATCTGCGCACTCATCATTTGGGAAGCGGTCGCGCGCCTGCGGCACCCCGAGCCGGTGGCCGGTCCGCTGATGCTCGCCGTGGGCGTGCTCGGCCTCGTCGCGAACCTCGCGTCGGCGCGCGTGCTGCACCCCGCGAGCCACGACAATCTGAACATGCGCGGCGCCTATCTCCACATCCTGGGCGACGTGCTGGGCTTCATCGGCACGATCGTCGCCGCGCTGATCATCTGGCGCACCGGCTGGCTCCCGGCCGACACCATCGCCTCGATCTTCGTCACGCTGCTCATCGTGCGCGGCGCCTGGGCGCTCGTGCGCGACTCGGTGGACGTGCTCCTCGAATCGACGCCCTCCTACATCTCACTCGGCAAGGTCCGCGAGCAGTTGGAGGCGATCCCCGGCGTCGAGAGCGTGCACGACCTTCACGTGTGGACCGTCACGTCCGGTGTGGTCGCCATGAGCGCCCACGCCATCGTCCGGCAGCCCGAGCGCCACCAGCACGTGCTGGAGCATATCCACGACGCGATGGCGCTGTTCGGGATACAACATTTGACGATTCAAATGGAACGGCAGGAGATGTTCGAGAAGGAAGGGCACAGGCATGCGTAACGGCGAACGGCGACTGACGATTGACGACTGACGACTGACGCCTGCCCCGTTCGGTACCGTTGCGCCAGGCAGCTCTTTTCGTGATACTCTGGGCCGCGCCCATGACATCGCTCCCTCGCCGCACCCGTAGTTTGCAGGCGTCAATCGTCAGTCGTCAGTCGATGTTCGCCACACGCCCTTCTCCGAGCCCATGCCTCACTTAGATCGCTTCCTCTCCGCCCTCCTCACCAACGGCGCGACGGCCCTGCTGCTGCAGGCCGACGACTGCGCGCAGTTCGATTTCGCGGGGAGCCCGCGGCCGGTCACGAAGCAGCCGATCACCGGGGCGCAGCTCGCGGCGCTCATGAAGGAGATCGCGCCCGCCGACCTGCACGCCGACATCGACGCGGGGCGCGACATCACGTTCAAGTACCGCACCACCGAGTGGGGCTTCAACGCGCGCTACGGGCTCGCGGCGGGACGCCTCGCGGCGAGCATTCGCCCCGAGAGCGCCAACGGCGACGACGAGCAGGGCGCGACCACCGCGGCTGCGACGCCCGCGTCGGCCGCCGAGGCCGTTGCCGTGGCGGCGAATCCGGCGCGCGCCGAGATCCGCGTGAACGCGGATTCCGAGCCCGCCGACAGCGCCTACCGCGATGAGCTCGAGACGCTGCTGCGCCGCCTCGTGGTGGATGGCGGCAGCGACCTGCACCTGCGCGTGGGCGAGCCGCCGGTGCTGCGCAAGGATGGCGAGATGAAGCGGCTGAAGGACGAGCGGCCGATGGACAACGCGCGGCTCGAGGTGATGCTCCGCACGATCATGCCCGAGCGGAACCGCGATGAGTTCGCGGCCATCAACGACAGCGACTTCGCGTATGAGATCACCGGCGTCGCGCGCTTCCGCTGCAACGCGCTGCGGGACCACCACGGCGCGGGCGCGGTGTTCCGCGTCATCCCCGCGAAGGTGGTCACGGTGGAGCAACTCGGCCTGAGCGAAGAGGTGCAGCAGCTCTGCAATCTCACGCGCGGCCTCGTGCTCGTCACCGGGCCCACCGGCAGCGGCAAATCCACCACGCTCTGTGCGCTGGTGGACCGCTGCAACGCCACCCGCAACGACCACGTGATCACGATCGAGGACCCGATCGAGTTCGTGCACCAGAACAAGAAGTGCGTCATCACGCAGCGGCAGGTGGGCGTGCACACCAGCTCCTTCAAGCACGCGCTGCGCGCCGCGCTCCGCGAGGATCCGGACATCGTGCTCGTCGGCGAGCTGCGCGACCTCGAGACGGTGTCGATCGCGATCGAGACCGCCGAGACGGGGCACCTCGTGTTCGGCACCCTGCACACCACCGGCGCCGCGCAGACGATCGACCGTCTCATCGACCAGTTCCCCGCGGATGCGCAGGAGCAGATCCGCGTGATGCTCTCCGAGAGCCTCAAGGGCGTCATCTCGCAGACGCTGTGCAAGAAGATCGGCGGCGGCCGCGTGGCCGCGCGCGAGATCCTGCTCAGCACCCAGGGCGTCTCCAACCTCATTCGCGAGGGGAAGACCTTCCAGCTGCAGAGCGTGCTCCAGACCTCGAAGAAGATGGGCATGGTGCCGCTCAGCGATGCGCTCATTGACCTCGTGGACACGAACCAGGTGGAGCCGCAGGAAGCCTACTTCAAGGCGAACGACAAGCCGGGCTTCGTGAACCTGCTGAAGGCCAAGGGCCACGACATCTCCTTCCTCGACGGCGTCGAGCTCGCCGCGACGATGGGCTCCGCGCCGCCGCCGGCCGCGCCCGCCGGCAAGGGCCGCTGAGGATCCTCCGCGCCGCCGCCGCCGCGCTCGTTCTGGGCGGCGCGCTCTACGCGGGCGCGTTCAGCGTGCGCGGCGTGCCCGCGCTCGGCCCGCTGCTCGATCCCGCCAACGGCATCTGGCATGTGGCCGCGAACGCGGAGCTGCCGCGCGAGGCGAGCGCGCAAGTCCCGGGCCTCACCGCGCCCGTGCGCGTGCTGTACGACGACCGCGCCGTGCCGCACATCTTCGCCGCCACCGAAGCCGACGCGCAGCGCGCCCTCGGCTACGTCGTCGCGCGCGACCGCCTCTTCCAGCTCGAACTCCACGCCCACGCCGGCGCCGGCACCCTCACCGAAATGCTCGGCAAGCGCGCGCTGGGCATGGACCGCCGAATGCGAGGGTTGGGCTTGCCGCTCTCAGCGGAATGGAAGCTGGCGCAGGCGTCAGGCGTCAGTCGTCAATCGTCAGTCGGCATTTTTGCCTTTAGTGAGGGCGTCAACGCCTATATCACGAGCCTCGCCCCGCGCGACTATCCCTTCGAAGACAAACTCCTCTCCCGCGCGCCGTCGCCGTGGATGCCCATCAACAGCATCCACCTCTTCAACAACATGACGCTGGACCTCGCGTTCAACGGCCAGGAGATGACGAATCTCGCCGTGCGCCAGCGCGTGGGACGCGCCGCCGCGGACGCGCTCTTCCCGGTGAACAGTCCGGTGCAGGAACCGATCCAGGTGTCGAGCCGCGCCGAGCCGCGCACGGATTTCCGGATCATCCCGCCCCCGGGCAAGCCCGAGCCGTATCCGTGGCGGGTCGCGTCCACCGAACGATCGCGCGATGAGTTGATCATCGGCTCGAACAACTGGGCCGTGGCCCCGAAGCGCACGCACGATGGCCACGCGATCCTGGCCGGCGATCCGCACCTCGACCTCTCGCTCCCGTCGATCTGGTACGAGGCGCACCTCGTGGTGCCCGGCACCATGGATGTGTACGGCGTCACGATCCCCGGCGCGCCGTCGATCATCATCGGCTTCAACCGCGACGTGGCGTGGAGCTTCACGAACGTCAGCGGCGATTTCGTGGACCGCTACGTGGAGACGGTGGACGACAGCGCGCATCCGACCCAGTACAAGCTCGATGGAAAATGGCGCCCGCTCACCACGCACATCGAGCAATACCGCGGTACGGACGGCGCGGTGATCGCGACGGACACGATCTACTGGACGCACCGCGGCCCGATGCACCATGTGAACGGCCGCTGGATCTCCATGCGCTGGACCGCGAACGACAGCTCGCTCAGCGCGACGACCTTCGAACACGCGCAGCACGCGCACTCCGTTGCCGAGTTCATGGCGGCGATGGCGCCGTACCGCTCGCCCGCGCAGAACATGCTCGCCGCCGACCGCGCGGGCACGATCGCGATCCGCTCCACCGGCGCGTACCCCATCCGCCCCGGCGACGGCCGCGGCGACGAGCTGCGCAATGGATCCACCAGCAAGAGCGACTGGACCGGCTTCGTGCCGCTCGCGAAGTACCCGCAATCGGTGAATCCCGCGCGCGGCTATCTCTCATCGAACAACCAGCAGCCCTTCGATCCCGCCGACGATGCGCGTTACCTCGGCAGCGACTGGCCGCCGCCCTGGCGCGCGATCCGCATCAACGAACTCATGCGCGCCGACGCGAACGTCACGATGGACGACATGCGCAAGTGGCAGACGGACCCGCACAGCGCGCGCGCGGAACTGTTCGTGCCCGCGTTCGTCGCCGCGGCTCGCGCGCGCGCGAACTCGAACGATCCCGCGCTCGCGCGCGGCGCGGAAGTGCTCGCCGAGTGGGACCGCGCGTACACGGCGGACGACCAGCACGCCATTCTCTTCGAGAACGCCATGGCGGAGATGGTCGATCGCGTGTGGGACGAACTCGGCAGCGATGATATCGCGGGCGGGAGAGTGCCGACGCCGAGCGGGAGCGTGCTGGCCGAGCTGCTGCAGCAGCCGAAGAGCGCGTGGTGGGACGACAAGCGCACGCCCAAGGTCGAGACGCGCGATGACATTCTCGCCGCGGCGCTCTCGGCGGCGTATACGCGCACCGTGAAGGAACTCGGCGAGCCCGACGAGGGCGGATGGCGGTGGGGGCGGCTGCGTCACGCGAACATCTACCACCTGCTCCAGATCCCGGCGCTCAGCGCGTTGCTGGTGCCGAGCCAGGGCGGGCCGAGCACGCTGAGCCCGGTGGGCTCCGATGGAAGGCACGGCGCGAGCTGGCGGATGGTGGTGGAACTGGGCCCCGAAGTGCACGCGATGGCGACGTACCCCGGCGGGCAATCGGGGAATCCGGCCAGCGCGCGCTATCAGGATCATCTGGTGACGTGGAGCAAAGGAGAGCTGGACAGCGTGCGGTTCCCGAAGAGCGAGACCGCGCTCGACCGGCGGCTCGTGATCTCGACGCTCACTTTGACGCCGGCGGCCAAGTGATGCGCACCGTGCTGCGATTCGCGCTGCTGGCTGTGGCGTTCGCGTTGGCGACGCGCGCGGCGGGATGGTGGGCGGTTCCGGTGACGGCGGGGCTGTGGACGGTGATCTACCGCGGGCCATCGGGGGCGGCGTGGAAGACCGGACTGGCGGCGGTGATCGGATGGGGCGGGATCCTGCTATGGACCGCGGCGACCGGACCGCTCGGCGAACTGATGAGGAGATTCGCGGGAGTGGTAGGCGTACCGGCGGCCGGACTGATCGTGCTCACGCTCGTGTTCGGGGGAGCGCTCTCCTGGAGCGCGGCCGAACTTACCGAGCAGCTACTACCGCGAAAGTAGCACCCCTAACTCCGTATTTGGTCACCCGAACTCCGCAATTAGCAGAAGAGTTGTGGTCACTGCTCAGGCGCCATTGGCGCTTGCGGCTACGGTTACCAGCAACGCTTGAGCCCTGACCACGCCTCAGTTGCCAAGTACGGAGTTCGGGGGACCAAGTACGTAGTTCTTGGGGTCCTGAGCCCTGACTGCGCCTCAGTTGCCAAGTACGGAGTTCGGGGGACCAAGAACGCAGTTCGTGGGGCTACCAGCAACGCCTGAGCCCTGACTATACCTCGGTCGCCAAGTACGGAGTTCGGGTGACCAAGGACGTAGTGCATGCCGTAATCTGTTGCAATATTTAGACTTTGGCCCCGCCCTCCAGTCGGTTATATTGATTGACTATGGATATCCGTAATATCGCCATCATCGCCCACGTCGATCACGGCAAAACCACCCTCGTGGACAAAATGCTCCGGCAAGCCGGGGCGTTCCGCGAGAATCAGGTCGTCGAAGAGCGCGTGATGGATTCGAACCCGCTCGAGCGGGAGCGGGGCATCACGATCCTCGCCAAGAACACGTCGGTGCGCTGGCACGGCGTGAAGATCAATATCGTCGACACCCCGGGTCACGCGGACTTCGGCGGCGAAGTGGAGCGCATCCTCCGCATGGTGGATGGCGTCCTCCTCGTGGTGGACGCCTTCGACGGCCCGATGCCGCAGACGCGCTTCGTGCTCCGCAAGGCGCTCGCGTTGGGCCGTACGCCCATCGTCGTCATAAATAAGATTGACCGGCCCGGCGCCGACCCGCACCGCGTGCATCACGAGGTGCTCGGCCTCTTCCTGGAACTCGAAGCGAACGACGAGCAGCTCGACGCGCCCGTGGTCTACGCCTCGGCGCGGCAGGGCGTCGCGACGATGGACGCCGACAAGCCCGGCACCGATCTCGTGCCGCTCTTCCAGACGATCGTCGATCACGTGCCCGCGCCGCGCTTCGCGCCCAGCGAGCCGTTCCAGATGCTCATCTCCACGATCGACCACTCGCCGTACCTCGGCCGCCTGGGCATCGGCCGCATCGAGCGCGGCACCGTCACGGTGGGCGGCGAGCTCGCGCTCCTGCCGCTCGACCCGACGCTGCCCATGCAGCGCTCGCGCGTCACGAAGCTCTTCGTCTACGAAGGACTCGAGCGCCTCGAAGTGCCCAGCGCGATGTCGGGCGACATTGTCGCGCTCGCGGGACTCGAAGGCGTCGAGATCGGGCTCACCGTCACCGCGGCCGACACGCCCGAGCGCCTCGCGGGGATCGCGGTGGAAGAGCCGACGATCAGCGTGGACTTCGTCGTGAACAATTCGCCCTTCGCCGGCAAGGAAGGGAAGTTCGTCACGTCGCGGCAATTGCGTGAGCGGCTCTATCGCGAATTGGAGCGCAACGTCGCGCTGCGTGTGGAGGACACCGACGCCACGGACACGTGGAGCGTCTCCGGCCGCGGCGAGCTGCACCTCGGCATCCTCATGGAGACCATGCGGCGCGAGGGCTACGAGTTCCAGGTGTCGCGCCCGCGCGTGATCACGCGCGAGGGACCCGGCGGCGAGCGCCTCGAGCCGTACGAGGAACTCTCCATTGACGTGCCCGAGGAATTCCTCGGCGCCGTGATCGAGAAGCTCGGGCCGCGCCGCGCCGAGATGCTCGAGATGAAGAACCCCGGTCAGAACCTCGTTCGGCTGCTCTATCGCATCCCGGCGCGTGGATTGTTCGGCTACCGGTCGGAATTCCTGACCGATACGCGGGGAACCGGGATCATCCATCATCGCTTCCTGGAGTACGGGCCGTGGGCCGGTCCGCTGGCGGGGCGCAAGCGCGGCACGCTCGTGAGCATGGAAGGCGGAGTGGCGGTGGCGTTCGGCTTGTGGAACCTTCAGGATCGCTCGACGTTATTCGTAGGACCGGGCACGCCGGTATACGAAGGGATGATCATCGGCGAGAACGCGCGTCCCGGCGACATGGATGTGAATCCGACGAAGGAGAAGAAGCTGTCGAACATGCGCACCACCGGCACCGACGAGAACATCCAGCTGGAGCCGCCGCGCGACATGACGCTGGAGATGGCGCTCGAATACATCGATGAGGACGAGCTGATCGAGATCACGCCGGCGAGCATCCGGCTTCGGAAGCGCGCGCTCAGCACGAACGATCGCCGCAAGCAGTCGCGGGAACTGAAGCGCGAGCGCGAGCGCGCGTCGTTGTAACGGGACACCTTCCTTCGGAGGCACCGGGCATGCTGGACGAACTCGAGCCGTCAGAAGAACCGCGCATGTTCCGGCGCGGAGACGACGGCCTCGAAGCGGGCGCGGCGAAAGAGCCGGACGACGAGGACGACCTCGAAGACGAGGACGACCTCGACGACAATGAGATGGACGACGATGAAGATGATCTCGACGACGACCTCGACGACGATCTGATCGATCTCGATGATGAGTTCGACGATCCCGAGGGGGATCGCGAGCGCCAGCATCCGCCCCACCCCCCGCGGCGGAAGTACGACGACTGATCGATCGGCTCGGCGCGAGGCGCCGGGCAAGCCCACCATACAATCGTGTCAATCATGTTCATCCTGTCAAAGCAGTGCACCGGCAACTACTTTGACAGGATGAACGTGATGGACATGATGTGAACTGCACACCCGAATAACGGAGATCGGCCATGCGCACGAGACTCATCGTTACTTCATTGCTCGTCGCGGCCCCTCTCGTCGCGCAGAGCCCCGACATGCAGCAGAAGGTCGCGGCGCTCAAGCAGTCGATCGCCGAGAACCAGGCGGCGCTGCGGAAGTACCAGTGGATCCAGACCACCAAGATCTCGCTCAATGGCGAGGTCAAGCAGACGCAGGTTTCCCAGTGCCAGTATCAGGGCCCGGGCAAGCCGGTGTGCACGGAGCTGAGCAACACGCCGGCCGAGAAGCCGAGCGGCGGCCCGGTCCGGAAGAAGATGATCGAGAACAAGATCGCCGAGATGAAGGCGTACATGGACAGCGTGAAGACCCTCGTGGCCATGTACGTGCCGCCGAACGGCGAGAAGATCGAGGCCGCGCGCAACACCGGGAACGTCTCGTTCTCCGAGAATCCCTCGGCCGGCACCGAGAGCATCGTGATCTCGAACTACGCCCAGAAGGGCGACAACATGGCGGTCGTGCTCGGCGCGGTGGGGAAGGGGATCCGGGAGCTGGTGATCAACTCGTGGCTCAACGATCCCACGCAGGTCGTGACGCTGCGCGTGACGATGGCCAAGCTCCCTGACGGCACGCGCTACTCCGCGAGCAAGGTGCTGAACGCGACGGCAAAGGGGATCACCGTGGCGATCACGGCGACGAATTACTCGATGGTCGCGGGCCAGTAACGCGCGAGATGGTCTGACGGCTCACGCCGGCGTTCGGTGTTCGTCGTCATCCTGTCAATCCTGAAAATCCTGTCATCCTGTCAAAGCAGTGCCGTTCCCACTAACGACACTGCTTTGACAGGATGACAGGATTTTCAGGATTGACAGGATACGGCTGGGTGTTCCATTTCTGGGCGGAAGGTTGGAGTATGCGTACGATCAACGGAGATGGAACATGCGAATGAAATACCTCGTGGCTTCATTGCTCATCGCGGCACCGCTCGCGGCGCCGCTCGCGGCACAGGCCCCCCAGCAGCAGGTGGCGGAGTTCCGGCAGATGCTGGCGGCGAACCAGGCGAAGCGGCGGATGTTCACGTGGCTCGAGACCACGCACGTCGCGTATCAGGGCGTGATCAAGGTGACCAAGGTGACGGACTGCCAGTACAGCGGGCCGAGTCCGAAGCCGGTGTGCACGGAGATCAGCCTGCAGCAGGCGCCGCCGCCGAGTGGGTTCTTCCGGCGGAAGATCGCGGAGAAGAAGGAAGGCGAGATGAAGGCGTACATGGACACCGTGCGCACGCTGCTCGCGGAGTACGTGCCGATCGCGCCGGCGCTAGTGGAAAAGGCGTACCAGAGCGGGAATGTCGCGATCTCGATGGATCCGTCGAACGGCACGAAGAAGCTGGTGATCTCGAGCTACCGGATGCCGAACGACAACCTGACCGTAGTCTTCAACGCGGCCACGAAGCAGTTGGTATCGGCGAGCATTGCGACGTACACGGGCACGGCGGCGAACCCGGTGCCGGTGACGGCCAACGTGACATTCGCGACGCTGCCGAATGGGGTGTTCTATGCGTACCAGAAGACTTTGAATGCCACGGGGGCGCAGATCACGGTGACCATTACCAGCACTGACTTCTCCGAGATGATCCAGCAGTAACTACCAGCGTCTGGACGGCAGACGGCAGTACAACGAACTGCTAGCTGCCGGAGTAGGACGAGGCACTGGCACTACGAACGCCGTCGTTTGCGAGTAACGCCGTAGAGAGTGAGACTGGGGACTTGATGCGCCATTCGTCGTTCAAGTCCCCAGTTCGACATTCTACGGCGTTACTCGCAAACGACGCCGTATGTGGTGCCCGCACCGGGTCCTACTCTCGGCAGTCGCGGATCGAGTGGCATCGGTTCGATTCCGATAGGCTCCACCGAGGCGTTGCCAATCGCGGTGGAAGATTGTATCGTTGGAAACCGAAGGCAGTGTCGAGTCTCGCACACTCGGATAAAGCATTGTTTTCGTCGCACACGGTGGAGCCCAAAGGGCCCGGAGGGCCGCCAGCAGCCGAGGCGGCCCTCGTTGCATCCGCCGCTCTCGTTCGTTGACTGCGTGTATGAGCCCGGCTAACTTTGGTTGCTAACCGGGCCTGTAGCTCAGGTGGTTAGAGCGCACGCCTGATAAGCGTGAGGTCCGAGGTTCAACTCCTCGCAGGCCCATGGCACGGAAGATCACGCCCCGCTTGAGCTTAAATGCTTGGGCGGGGCGATTCACATCGGCGGATTCCGACCGATGGTGTAAGTTCGTGGTGTACGCGACCGCACGCCCAGGGGAAGATGAGCGCTCTCGATCTCACCATTGCGATCCACGAAGCGGGACACGCAGTAATCGGCATTCGGCGGGGCCTTCGGCTGCTCTTCATCAAACGCGACTGTGGCAGGGACGACCCCAATCCCTGCTGTGGGTGGGCGCCGCACAATAATCCCCTGGATGTCATCGACATGATGCTCGCCGGAGAGATCGCTGGAGATCGCCATCACCTCGAGTTCGGGGGCGACCCGCAAGGCGAGCCCGGCCTTCAGCGAGATCGCGATGACGTCGAGGCCCGACTGGCAGAAGTTGCACCAGGCATTGAGCAGCGCGCGCTGCTTCGCAAAGCGCGAGCTGCTGTGGTACGGGAGGAGATTGGCTCGAGCGTCGTATGGGGCGCGATCGAGGAGATCTCCGCCGCTCAGCTTCGCGACGGCCTTCTCGCGGGTGGCACGGTCGCCGCGATCGTCGCGAACCGGGCGCCCTTCCGACCTGCCGACGGTCGCTCGCGGACGGGCCGAGCCGCTGGCGAATCGGCGAGCGCACCAGAGGCCGCGGTTCCGCGACGCGCTGAGCTCACGATCGCCTATGAGGAGTGCAAGGTGGCGCTCCTGCCCCTCCTCCGCGAGCGCGTCTTTCACGTCACGGCGGCTTCGAATCTTGACGCGATCATTGCCTCCGGGTCCCTACTGGCGAATCCTCCCGATGGCTCGACAGGTCACTTCGGTCGCTACCTCCAGTCCTATGGCCGCACGCTCAATAAGGTTTCATTCTTCGACTATCGGGAGCGGACCGAGGAGGCACTCGAGGAATCGTTCACCAAGTGCTCTCCGTGGTCCGGACTCCATGCGTGCGATCATCGCATCGCGATTCTGTTCCTGTCGCGGGTTGAGTGGCACGCTCTGGAGCGCTGGACGCGCGAAGCGATGATCGCGACGCGGTGGCTCCAGGCTGTGCCGTGGGTCGAGTCGTGGCACGCGAGTCCGGTCCCTCTCAACCACATCGAGGAGATTCTCCTTGTCGCCGTCGCTGAACCGACCGACCCTTTTCTACAAGCAATGCTCAAGCGTTCGCGGCGATCGTAGTGCTCGGGCGGGGCGTTTCCATTGCGTTCGAGCACCGAACGCTGTCTCTTGGAGGCAGCATCCGAACTGGGAGTGGCCCACGTCCATTGCCACGGGGAGACCTTGCCCACGATGAACCCCGATCGCTCGCGCCGAATTTCCGGCAGGAATGTCGACCTGCCGGGTGAATTCCACCACGCGATCCGAACTCTTGGCCGCGCTCCAGGCTTCGCAGTCACGGTCGTGCTCACGCTCGCGCTCGGCCTTGCCGCGACGAGTACGATGTTCGAGCTGGTCGACCAAGTGCTGCTTCGGCCGTTACCGTACCGGGACGCGGATCGCCTCGTCACGCTCTTCCAGACCGGCACGTCCGGCGCCCGGCGGCTCGTCTCCTACCCGACGATGCAGGACTGGGCGCGGGACGATCAGCAATTCGCGGAGATGGCCTGGATGCGCGGGACGATGCACACGCTATCGGCGCCGGCAGGCGTGGATCGCGTCATCGCCGCCTACGTGTCGCCCGGCTTCTTCCACCTCATGGGCACCGCGCCGGCTCTCGGGCGCACCTTCGCTCCTGAGGAAGAAACGGCCAGCGGCGCCCCGGTCGTCGTGCTCTCAACCGAACTCTGGAAGCGACTCTTCAACGCGGACTCCGGAGTGATCGGGCGAACGATCGATCTGGATGGCAGCCCCGTCGTCGTGATCGGCGTTATGCCGGAAGGGTTCGAGTATCCCTGGGGCGGCATGTGGCGCCCGCTGGCACCGGCGGCGGCGAAGGAACCGGTGATCGATCGTCGCGATTATCACGTGGACAGCCGGGCGATCGGCCGTCTCGCCCCCGGTGTGAGCATCGACGCGGCGCGCGGCGCCCTCACGATCGCCCAGCGCCGAGTCGCGGCGGCGTACCCTCATGAGGAGAGCGACTGGACCGGTGCCGCGGTGGCCCCGCTGCGCGACGAAGCCGTCGGCAATATCCGGCCCGCCCTGCTCGCGCTCGGCGGCGCTGTGGCGCTCCTCTTCCTCATCGTGTGCGTCAACGTCGCGAACTTGTCGGCGATCCGCGGCGCGTCGCGCTCGCGTGAGGTCGCGATCCGAACCGCCCTGGGAGCGAGCCGCGGCGATCTGGTTCGGGGCCTGTTCATCGAGTACTCGCTGCTCGCGGGCGCCGGCGGCGCCATCGGCATCTGGCTGTCGGTGCTGGCCGTCGGTTGGCTGCGCGCGACGGCGCCATGGGATCTACTGCGCGTGCGAGAGATCGCGCTGGACGGTAAGACGCTCGCCGTCGCTGCGGCGATGAGCGCTCTCGTGGCGATCGTTGCCGGGGTCGTGCCCGCGCTCCGCGCGGCCTCTGAACGGGGAGCGACTTCCGGGTTGCTCGGCGCTCGAACCGGGAGTACCACCCGCCGCCATACGCACGTGCGGTCGCTGCTGACCGCGAGTCAATTCGCCCTCGCGCTGATGCTGCTCATCGGAACGGGACTGCTCATTCGAAGCTACGAACGCCTCGTGGCGGTTCCCCTCGGCTTCGATTCGCGCGGAGTCCTGGCGATCACGCTGTCTCCCGACCGCATTCCCAAGTATGCGGAGTCGCAGGCGACGCTGGCATTCTATGAGCGCATCATGGATCAGCTCCGCACCGTTCCAGGTGTCGGGGACGCTGCCATCGTGAACTTCGTTCCCCTCGGTTCGGCGGGCATGCCCACGGCGCTCGAATTGCCAGGAAGGCCGGTGAGCGCGGACGACCAGGCGACGTATCTCACCGTCTCCGCGAATTACCTCCATACCATGGGGATCCGGCTCGTCCGCGGCCGCTGGTTCTCTCCGGCGGAGATGCGTGCGCCGGACGACGGCATCGTCGTGAGCGAATCGGTCGCGAAGCGATTCTGGCCGGGCGCCGATCCGATCGGGCAGACGATCACGATCCATCGCGTATCGCAGGATCGTGCGGACTTCGGGCGCGCCGTCCCTTCGATCGTGATCGGGGTCGTCGGCGATGTGTTGCAGTTCGGCCCGGAGTGGGGACCCGACAAGGCGGTCTATGTGCCGCTCGCGGCGGAAACGTGGCCGTGGGCGACGGTCGTGGTCCGAGCGCGGTCGTCGAGTGGTGCCATGCGGGCCGCCCTCGGTCGTGCGGTCGCCGGGGTCGACGCACAGGTGCTCGCGCCGGGATCGCCCGACGCTCTCTCGGGCTTCGAGCCCATCGAGGGCGCGCTCACGAACATGTTGGAGCCTCGGCGTTTCGTCCTCGCGTTCGTGACGGCGTTCAGTGGTTGTGCGCTCCTGCTCGCCGCGCTCGGTGTGTACGGGGTCATGAGCTACGCGGTCACGCAGCGCACACACGAGATGGGCATCCGCATGGCGATCGGTGCGACGGCGCGCGATGTGCTGATGGTCGTGCTCACGCGAGGGATCGGGCTCGCGGTGATCGGATCTCTGGTTGGAATGGCTGGCGCCTTGGCGTTCGCGAAGGTGCTCGCGAGTCAGCTCTTCGAGACGTCTCCGGTCGATCCCGTCGTGTTCGTTCTGACGCCGGTGCTCTTGATCACTGTTGGGGCGCTGGCGTCCTACCTGCCGGCGCGCCGCGCCGCGAGCGTGGATCCGGTGATCGCGCTTCGAAGCGAGTGAAGCGCCGCATTAAGTGGTGGCTGGAGGCCGCTGTGCATTGCGGCAGAAGAGGTGACGTGCGCCGCGCTGCGTCTCTCGCCCTGATCTGCGCGCTCAGTGCCTGTAGCCGGCGAGCCGAGCGTCTTGTCGCAGGGCGGTCGGACACCGTAGTCGTAAACAGCCGCGGGCCAGTCCAATTGCCGGTGGAAGCGCTGGACGTTAGAGGTCGCAGCGTTGAGCTGACAGGAGCACGCTTCGCGTGGCTTACGGGCGATACAGTGCGAGTGACGACCGGTGGACTGGTGACGTGTGCCAGGCGCGCGAACGCCACGGTGCGTGTTTCGACCCAGAGTCTGTCCACCGACTTCGTGCTCCAGTGCCGCCCGATCCGGGACTTGCACATTCCTTGGGACATGCGGTTGGTGCTCGGAGGTCCGTCGAAGCACTTGGAGATCGCTGCGATCGGTATCGATGGTCAGCCACTCAGCACAATTGCCGGCACGGCCACGGTACGGAACAGCCGGATCGCGCGGCTCGAGGGACTCGAAGTCTTCCCAGTGAGCGTTGGAGCGACGACTGTGGACATAGACGTCGGCGACTGCTCGGACGAGATCCCGATCGAGATCGACTCACTCGTACGCACGCCCGCCGCACTGGGGCCATTTCGCGTCTTCGCCGAGCGCGTTGAATTGGTCCCGGGAGAGGTGCGGAGTTGGCACCTTGCGCCGGGACCCTATGAGTTGTGGCTCGCGCCGGATAGCCTCGTCGACACCGCGCGAGAGCTCGTCACTCACAACACCAACTGCGTGCAAGTTCCGGGGGAGGGGAAGCGATATCTGTGCGTTGCTCTCCAGAATGCAGCGGTCGCGCTGCGCGATACGACGCGGCCGCGAAACGGGAAGGCGCTGACTGGCGAATTGTCGATGCGCATGGACCTTGTTCAGCCTGATGATCCGACAGATGAGGCAGCGGCTGCTACCGCTGCGAGGCGGGACGCGCATGCGTGCAAGGAGATGGAAGTGCCGCGCTACAGCTACGTCCTGTTAGCCCGATGAAGTCGCGCCTCCTCGGGCTCTTCGTTTGCCTCGCGGCGTTCGGCGTGTATGCCGCCACGGCTTATCGTACCATCAACTGGTGGGACGCGAGCGAGTATTCCCTCGTCGCGGTGTCGCTCGGCATTGCCCACCCGCCCGGATCCCTCTTGCTCACGTTATTGGGGTGGCTGTTTCTCCGCGTGCCGCTCGGCATCTCAGCGGCCCATCAACTCAGCCTCCTCGCCGGCGTACTAGCGGCGTCGACAGTGTATCTGACGTTCGTGATGGCGACGATGCTCGTTCGCCGTACGCAGCAACGCGATCCGATGGGGAATCCAAGCGAGTCCGTGATCCCTCTGGCCGCGGCAGCCGTCGCCAGCCTCAGCTTCGCATTCAGCCCGACTCTTTGGCTCTACGCGGTTCAGTTCACACCGTACGTGCTGAGCGGCCTCTTCAGTGCGCTGCTCCTGTTCACTCTCATTGGATGGTGGCAACACGCCGACGACGCGCGAGGGTGGCTTTGGCTGCTTGCCTTTGCGCTGCTCCTCGGACTGGACTACAGCGTTCATCGCACGAATGCTCTGTTGGTCCCCGGTGCCGTTGCCTGGGTGATCATGCGCAAGCCGTCCACGCTGCGATCCGGAAAGGTGTGGGCGGTGTCGATCGGCGGATTGTTGGCTGGTCTGAGCGTCCAGCTGCTGCTTATCCCGATATCTCGCGCGCATCCCCTGTTCGACTTCGGGCGCACGGACAGTTGGCCGGGTTTCTACGACTATGAGTCGCTGCAGCGACTCGGCGGTGGCTTCCTTGTGAAGTTCTATCCGCGAAACGCTCCTCTCTGGACGGTGCAGGCGATGGACTTCGCCCGCGCGTTCGGAGCGAACTTTGGCTGGTGGTCTGGGCCCTGGCGAATCGTGGGTAGGCATTCTGGCCGGTATTCGCTCTGGTCGGCGCGGTCACGCTCTGGCGCCGGGATCGACGCCTGGCGTTGGCGTTCGGGATCCTTCTCGCGCTTCAGGCGGTCATGACCGTGGCATTCTTCAATATCCCGACCCATTTCTTCCGGACGTTCGACCGCCACTACCTGCCTGTATTCGTGACCTGGGCGGTCTTGCTCGTCTACGGCGCCTCGACCACCACCGAATGGCTATGGAGGAGGCTAGCGCGACGGTCGCCGAGACTGGCGATGATCGCGTTCATTCTCCCGGTGGTCCCAGCGGCGACGCAGTTGGCGCGCAACTGGCGATCGATCGACGGCTCCAAGCGGACATTCGCCCGCGACTTCGCCGTCAACATGCTGGCGGCGCTCCCGGAGCACGCCATCCTCTTCACGTTCGGCGACAACGACAGCTACCCGCTCTGGTACGAGCAAGCAGTCGAGCACGTCCGTCCGGACGTGCGAGTCTTGAATCTCTCGTTGCTCTACGCGGATTGGTACATTGGCGAGGTCGTGCGGGAAGATCCGCAGTTCCCGTTGCCGGCGGGATGGACGTTGCCGGCCATGTCTACGCCCTGGCGGGACACGACCATTATCGTATCCGTCGGACGCGCGGCGTTAGACCGCGACGTCCATGCGCCGGGCGATGGAGCCCGATCGGTCGCGTTGCACGTCGCGCCGGGCGAGGATGGGAACATCGGGCGATCAGATCTGCTGGTCGCAGCGATCGTGCAGGCCAACGCCTGGCGCCGTCCGCTCGCGACTTTCGCAGCGGTAACTCCCGCGGCGATACCCGCGCTCGCGCCGTTCGCGCGGCTTGAGGGATTGTTCTGGAGGTTCGTGCCGGAAGCGGACCCCCCACTCGATCGCGAGACAGTGCGCACCGATCTGCTTCAGACGTACGTCTACCGCGGGTACTCGGATCCGAGCATAGCGCTGGATCTCACCGACAAGATGGTCGGCAGCATCTATTTCGATCCGCTGAAGACTCTGCTCCGCGCTGATGTCGCCGCTGGTGACTTCGCGGCGTGCGCACGCACGCGCGAACAGATGCTGAAGTGGCTTCCCCCCGCCCGACTCGGCTTGGACTCTGCGCAAACTCGCGATCTCATCCCCGAATGCAACGCCGATGCTAGCAGTTCCCGCGCGACGCTGCCAACGCGATGAAAGAGATCGGAGCGATGATGCTGTCCGTTATGCTGCCCGTTCAGTGCGGCATTCTACGGCATGGAGGAAAGCAGAATCCGGCAGATCGCGCGATTCATCAATGAGTTAACGGTTTCTTGCCGTCCTTTCGCGCCGTAAGTGCACTGCTGATAAGCGTGAGGTCCGAGGTTCAACTCCTCGCAGGCCCATGGAAGCGAAGATCACGCCCCGCTTCGACTTGACCGTCGGGGCGGGGCGATTCGCATCAGTGTACGCCCGCATGGCTTCGCGAAGATGTGCGGAATTGAGCGACCGAACCAGCGCGCGGCGCCAGCTTGAATTCGTCGAGTGGCTCGCCCAACGGCCTGTCGGTAAGTTGGTCGGTCGCGCGCGGCGTCCCGACCGCTGAACGCTCGTCGCCGTGATCGTGGTGTAGGTGGCGGCGTACGTTGGATTCCCGGAGATCATCGAGTGGCACCAAACGCCGAACCCCGTCCATCGGAAGTAGCGCGCCGTCTCTTCGAGGCATTCGAGAGTAAGCACTGGCTCGAAGTCGCTCGGCTGACGCACGCCGATGCGCTCTCCGAGTTTCGAGAGAGACATTCTGGAATGGCGAAGGCATTCGAGGCGCGTCGCCCACTCATGGAAACGCGCCCTCCAGAGCTGCCCGAGGCCGTTGCCAAGTACTTCGACGAGATGCAGACGCGTGTTAGGGCTCAGATGGGCAATCCAATCGTCATAGGATTCGCGCGCGTGCAGAGCTTCGCGGAGCTGGAACAACTCCCGCAGGACGAGTTCTATGCGCGTTGGCTCGAGGCTTCGGCTCCGCGCCCCGAGAACTACGATGATGGCCGCGGGCCCATCTCGAGGCGCAACGTGATAGGGGAGGTGCACGAGAGCCCTACGCTCGTGCACGTGGTCTACCGCATCCAGACCGACGTGGGTCGGTACGGCAATACCGAGGAGACGGAGGTGATTACGGCCAAGCACACGCCGGATGGCTGGCGATTGCTCATGACCCGGGATATGTCTTCCAGCGGCTCGATGCGTTTAACCACCTTTCGCCAAGAGCCGGGTGAGGCGCAGATCGACGGAGCGTGATGCGGGCGCAGTGGTTCGTCTCCCATGCTGAGATGCTAGGCTGCGGAATCCCTGAACGATCACTGTTAGGAAGACTGACGTTCCTCGCTGGAGGCCGGCATGACCGAGCCCGTTGCTCCGACTACATCCGAAGCTTTTCGCGGTATGGCATTGCGCGCCGTGATTTGGTGCGCCGTTGCCATCCCGTGCGGCATCGGGATTAGCAGGCTTTTCACGAGTATGCACTGGCCTGGCAAGTATTACGCGACGTCCGCTGTCATACTCAGTAACACTTTCGTCCTGAATTGGCAGCCGCGGCTTACGAGAGCGGCTTGGGTGGAGCGGGTCACAATCTGGTTGGTGATCGTCTTGATCGCGGGTTACCTCTTCACGGCGAACAATGGCTGATACGGACGCATAGAGGTAGCGCGATAAGCATTGCGTCTTAGCTTCGTTTTCCTGACCGATTGAGACCTGGAGCCGCACCTGCGACGACTGCTTGGCTACTATCAACTATACGGTGCAATGGCTGGGTTGGCAGTCACCCTCTGGGCTGGCCTCCACACCGGCACTCTCCTGAGCAGCGGCACGCTCGCTCTGACTATCCCGTTCGGCCTTGTTGGTACGGCCGGCCGCTGGATGCTTCGAGGTCGAACGGGCGCCCGGCGACTCACCGCAGTTGCTCAGCTGCTGCAGATCCCGATCATTCTCTTACCACAGTTTTCTTGGAAGTTCATTGCCGGCGCTATTCTCTCGATCACGATGACTGAAGCGGAAACGCGCATGTATCTGGGCGTTGAGGCGACCTGGAGTGTTGGTCACCGTGTCCTAACGGTCGCACCAGCCGTTGGCCTGAACATTCTTCCTCTGATCGCGCTAGGCTGCCTCTTTCTTGTGAAGCCGCCGCCCACGATTCACGACGGGCTAACTTCCGTTTCAGCCGACCGCTGAGCTATGGAGTGCGCGCGTCGCTTGCGCGATCGCATCGCCCGCAGCTGAGCGCACTTTGTCAGCTGACCTCTCGGGACCCTATCGAATGCCCATATCGCGGGACGCAACTTGACGTAGCCCCCGCAAACGGGACCAACTAGTCTGGGTTCTGCGATAGGTTGGTCGTGCAGGCTCGACGGATGAAGGTCCGTGACCGCCGTGACCGCCGTGACCGTGGTGTAAGTTGTGGTGTAAGTTGGACCCGGCATCCTGCCGAATCGAGGGCCCAAAGTCCGGGCAGATCGCGCGATCCGCTCTATGAAAGACGGCATCGTGCCGGACTTCGGCCTACTATAGAAAGGCCTGATAAGCGTGAGGTCCGAGGTGGAGCTTCGCTCTCCTGCGGATCAACTCCTCGCAGGCCCATACGTCCGAAGATCACGCCCCGCTCGAGCTTAGCGCTCGGGCGGGGCGTTTCGTTTCCGGCGTTGCCTATCTACCCGGTCTCTTCCATTGCGCAACAGTCATCCTGGGAGTTGCGAAGTGTATATGTCCATCGTATACTTTAGCCGTGCCTGATCTGGACGAATTGCTCGCCGGAATGGAAGGATTCCAGTGGGACGCTGGCAACACGGACAAGAACGTGCTCGGCCACGATGTCACCCGATCGGAAGCCGAGGAGATGTTCTTTCACGCGCCGGTCGTCTTGCTCGAGGACGCCAAGCATTCCGTCGCCGAGTCGCGCTTCTTGATCTACGGCCCGACGAACGCCGGGCGCCTGCTGACAGCCGCGTTCGTCATAAGGGGTAAACGCATTCGAGTCATTTCGGTTCGCGACATGAGCCGCCAGGAGCGCCGCCGCTATGCCAAAACGCCATAAGAAGCTGAAGCCGATCCCGCATTTTCGCTCGGACGAAGAGGCCGGCAAGTTCTGGATGACGCACGACACGACGGCGTACGCGGACTGGAGCAAAGCACGCTTCGTCTCCTTCCCAAGCCTCCGGCCGTCGACGGCCACAATCTCGTTGCGGCTGCCTCAAAGCCTCCTCGATGAGCTTCGGACGCTGGCGAATCAACGCGATGTGCCGTATCAGTCGCTCCTCAAGGTCTATCTCGCGGAGCGCATCGCGCAGGAGCGCCGTCCCGTGCACCCGCGACGGCGTTCGCGCGCGAGCGCCTAGCAGGCCCATGCGCCTGTTCGTACGCCGTCCGGCGCTCGCCACTACGCAATGGCGCTATCGATCATGGTCGGTGGTGGCATCGCCAATCTGCTGGATCTTCTCCTCCACGGCTCCGTGACGGACTTCATCGTGCTTCGAGTCCTTGGATATCGATTTGGCATCTTCAACCTGGCCGACATTGCGATCGTGTTCGGGGGCCTGCTATTCCTGTTCCTGCGCATACGTGACGGGATTCGGGAGGAGGGTTGGCGCAGGGCGCTCTTCTCATTCTCATTGTCGCCAGATGTGTTGCTTCTGCCTCCGTCCATGCGGCCGGCGAAGCGCCCAAGCACGCCTCCTCCGACCAGCGGTCCCGGGCGATAGGTAATGAGTGGCGATCCATCGGCCTGGATCGAGAGGCCGGAACGCCGGGTGTCGTAGGGCCGCCGCGGTGTAAGTCGCGGTGTGAGTTCAACCCGGCATCCTGCTGTGTCTCGAGTCCGAAGTCCGGGCAGATCGCGCGATCCGCTCTATGAAACACGGCATCGTGCCGGACTTCGACCTACTGTAGAATGGCCTGATAAGCGTGAGGTCCGAGGTGGAGCTTCGCTCTCCTGCGGATCAACTCCTCGCAGGCCCATTCGAGTGAAGACTGCGCCCCGCTTCGACTCAACCGTCGAGGCGGGGCGTTTCGTTATGAGGACTCGGGCCGAGTGTCGCTCAGGTCTGGCCTGCTAAGAACCGTTCACCCGTCGGCCGCAACGACGGTTAGGCAGCTGCTCGGATGCGCAGCGCGAGGACGACAAACAGAGCACCGGATGCGAACAACCCCAGGGCACGCAGGAGATGTCCCGACGAAACGGCGAGTGCGGCAACCACCGCGAATGCTACTGCAACAACATAGGCCAACCACAACTGTGCGTTCTTGCCCATAGTCGTACTCCTGCGCTCGGAGTCTGTCTATCGCGGATGATGCGGCGCTCGGCACGTGGGCGCAAGGAAGATCTCTCTGACTCGAGGGGAAATCGTTAGCTGATGGAGGTGAGCGGCGGAACGACGGTGATCGGCGTGACCGCCGTTCTCACGGTCCATGTGCGGCTTCAGCGGGGTGCCCCGGAGCGTGTGCAAGCCGCGAGGTGCGATTCGTCTCCCTGCTGGGTGACTCTGGTCCGAGCCACGCCGCCGTCCGCGAGCCACCCCGCGCGGCAGAATACGGGAGATGCCGCGGGCGTTGCGACGTCGATCGAGCCTCGGGTGGCATTGTGAGCGCCGAGTCCGCCCTTGACGCTCGCGGGAGCGCACGGATTTCGACCCTCGAACTGTTCGGCCTGCTGTGCGCGGCTACACTCGCGATGGCATTCTACACCAACGAGGTGGTCCTCACTCGCGACGCATACCACTCGATGCTGGGCGGTCAACTGGATGCGAGTCGCATTGATGTCCTCTACCAGCTCACCCGCAAGATGCAGGTCCTCGGATATGTGCTCGCGCCGCTCTTCCTGGCGCTCCAGCTTTGGTTCCTGGCGTTCGTCGTACAGTTGTGCGCCCTCCTCTTCGGGAATGAAGTCGCGTTGGGCGCGATGTTCCGGCTCAGTGTCGTCGCGCGTTTCGCGATCCTCGCTGACACGGCCGCGCGCTCCTTCTGGCTCGGCACGATGCCGGCGTCGAGCGTGACCAAAGAGATGCTGAGTGTCGTGCCCTGGTCGTTCGCCGGGCTCTTCATGCGACCGGAGGATGCGCTCAGCCCTTCCTATGCGTTCGCCGCGGCGATCAATCCTGCGGAGCTCGCTTGGTGCTTGATCATGGTCGTCGGCCTGGCGCGGGGCGCCAAGATGACGATGGCGCGATCCGCGGCCGTCGTCGGTGGAATCTGGCTCGCCGCGCAGCTCATGAGCTACGTTCTGAGATCGTTCCTGACGCCATAGCATGCGCCGCACTGTCGCGCGGGCCGTTGAATCCATCTATGCTGAGGCTCGTTGAATCATGATCGTCGTTTCCGGACTTGAGAAACGCTATCGGAACGTCCACGCGCTCCGAGGCGTCTCCTTCGAGGTGCCGCAAGGGGCGATCGTCGGACTCCTTGGACGGAACGGCGCGGGGAAGACCACCACGCTGCAATGCATTGCCGGCATCACGCGACCGGACCAGGGAACGATCGTGATCGCCGGCCAGCGACTTGACGAGGCGCCGATCGAAGCCAGGCGCCGGCTGGCATTCATTCCCGACGAGCCGGAGTTCTTCGACTATCTCACCGTGGACGAGCACATGGGCTTCTTCCGCCAGCTATACCCTGACGCGGAGGTGATCGACCCTGACCCGCTGTCCACCTTCGGCCTCGAGGAGAAGCGGGGGGCATTCCCCGATGAGTTGTCCCGCGGCATGAGGCAGAAGCTGGCCATGGCGTGCACGCTCTGGAGGCGGGCGGACGCCGTGCTGCTGGATGAACCGCTCACGGGCCTCGACCCTTCCGGCATTGCGGAGGCGAAGCGTCTCGTGCGAGCGCTGGCCGCACAGGGCTCGGCGGTCCTGCTGAGCTCACATCTGCTGCATCTCGTGCGGGAACTCTGCTCGCGCATAGTCGTGATCGAACGCGGGGCGATCGTTGCCGACCAGGCGATCGCCAACGCAGCTGGCGCTGCCGGCGACGAGCTCGAGCGGTTCTTCTCTCCGACTCTCCGCGAAGCGTCCGATTCGTGACGGTGCCTCTCCGCTTCTTCGCGCTTCGTTCCTTCCGGAATGCAGCGGCCCGCCAGATCCGCACACCGCGCGGCGCCGCAGCGGTCGTGATCGGCGCGGTGTACGCGGGCTGGATGCTCCTCGGCCAGCGTCCTCTCCTGACGATCGTCGATGCAGCGTGGGTCGGCCGCATCGGGGCTGCCGCGGCGTTCCTCGCTTCGGGCATGGCATGGTGGCAAGGATCACGGCGCATCGCGTTACGCGCACCGGAGCGCCAGTGGCTCGCGACCGCGCCGATCACCAGCGGACGGGTCCTCAGCTTTCATGCACTGGGACGCGTGCCGACGCTGCTGCTCAGCGCCGGCGTTCTCGCGGTAATCCTGAGGGCACCCACAATATTTGGCACCCTCTACCGTGGCGCGGCGATCGTCGTGGTCCTCGGGGTCGTCGAGGCGCACCAGCTGATCGCTGCCGTCGTGGCGGAACGAGTTGATCGAGGCATACGGCGCGCCGCGACCCTTCGCTGGTTCGTGCGAGTCGGTTACTGCGGGCTGGCCCTGGCCGCAATCGCTGTCGGCGTGGCGGCGCTGTTCGCGGTGCAGGATCTGGCGGCGCGCGCTGCGTTCCGCGCGTGGGCACAGCGGGTGGCCGACAACGACGTGTGGTTCGCTTTCGGTCCCTTCACGGTGCTGGCGCGCGGCGTACTCGAGGATGGCGGCGGCGAACGCATGCGGGCGCTGGGAACGGCCATCCTGCTGCTCGCGGTCGAGCTGGCCTGGCTCGCTCGGGCGGGCATTGCGTGGCCGGAGCAGGCCGCGGAGACTCGCAGGGCCGGCAATGGGCGGCGAATGTTTCGCCGTGCGCCGCCTTCGTTGTTTCCGGGCAGGCTACTGCGGGGGTCCGAGTTCGCGTTCGCCTGGAAGAACATGCTCACGGCACCTCGAACGCAGCGGCTGGCGCCGCAGCTTGCCCTGTGCGTCGCCGTGCCGCTGTTGCTGTGGTTGACGGCGACTCCGATCTTTCACCGTTTCACAGAGTTCGCGTTCGGGCTCTCCTCCGTGTGGGGACTGACGCTGATCGCCGCCGGACCGATGCTGATCCGCAACGATCTGCGCATGGATCTTCCACGGCTCCGGCTGCTCAAGTCACTACCGTTGCGTTCGAGGAGACTCTTGATGGCCGAGAGTCTTCCGGCCGCCATCCTCCTATGGTGCTTCCAGCTCGTACTCGTTTCGCTGGCGTGGGTCGCGCTCGCGCCGAACCCAGTCATGGCCGGGGTTGGCGCCCTTGGCTGGCCGATCGTGATCGCCACGATCATTGCGCTGGCAGGGGTCAATCTCGCAGTGGTGCTCTGTCACACGCTCGTGGCGCTGTGGCTCCCTTCGCTCTCCCTGCTCGGTGTGGCACGTTCCTCGAGGATCCGGGGAGGTGGGCAGTACTACCTGTTGCTCACGGCTGCCCTGGTGCAGTTCGCGATCATCATGCTCCTGCCCGCCCTGGTGGGGCTCATCGCGTTCGGCGCCACGCAGGCATCGTGGGGCAGGGCGCCGGCGGCCATTCTCGCGGGAGCCGCGATAGGCATGGTGGCACTGGCCGAAGCCATGGTGTTGGTCGCACTGGGAGGGCGTGCGTTCGAGAGATTGAATGTGTCGGAAGTACCTCGCTCGGCGACCGGATGACCTCGGGGGCAAGGCTCGTGAAGCAACGCCCGTACCAGACTAATCACCTTCATTCCGTCAGAGACACGGAGTTCGTCACGGCGAAGCAGGGTGTTAAGTCGCGGCCCGGGCGCGCGTGAGACGGAGCGCGCGACTCTTCGCGGTGTAAGTTGTGGCGTAAGTTCGACCCAGCTTCCTGCTGTTTCTATGGGTCGAAATCCGGGCAGATCGCGCAATCCGCTCTATGAAACACGGCATAGTCCCGGAACTCGGCCTACTATAGAAAGGCCTGATAAGCGTGAGGTCCGAGGTGGAGCTTCGCTCTCCTGCGGATCAACTCCTCGCGGGCCCATATCGATCAAGATCACGCCCCGCTTGAGGCAGCCTGCACAAGCGGGGCGTTGTCGAATCCACGCGACGTGAACCTCGCCGAGCACGCGCGCAGCGCCAGGCTTACCCCTACATAACGCCAGCGAATGCGACCACAGTCGCGTGACCTGACGTGCGCTATCCTGAGTGCATGATTCGCATCACGTCCGCCGACTGCACCGGCGCCACCGCCGCCGATTCGCGGAGATCGGCGTGAGCACCGGCGCCGTTGCGCTCGGCCCGGCCCCGACGGCTGTACCGTCGTTACCGAAGTGGCTCGCCGGCGTGTCCGGCGCCATCGCGCTCTGGGTCGTCGTGTATTGGCAATTGGAACCGCTCTCGCACTGGATCACCCTGCAGCTCGGCCTCGAACGCGGCACCCACCTCGAGGAGGCGGTGCGATTCTTCGCCTTTGATGCGCCGAAGGTGTTGATGCTGCTGACCCTCGTCGTGTTCGCGATGGGGGTCGTGCGCACGTACTTTTCGCCCGAGCGGACCCGGGCGCTGTTGGCCGGGAAGGCCGAGGGCGTCGGCAACATCGCGGCGGCCGGACTCGGCATCTTCACCCCGTTCTGCTCCTGCTCCGCGGTGCCGCTCTTCGTGGGATTCGTTTCCGCCGGGATCCCGCTCGGAGTCACCTTCTCCTTCCTGATCGCGGCGCCGATGATCAACGAGGTGGCGCTCGGTCTCCTCTTCGCCCTGCTCGGCTGGCAGACCGCGCTCACCTACCTCTTCTTCGGCCTCGCGGTCGCCATCGTCGCCGGCTGGGTCATCGGCCGTCTGCACCTGGAAGGCTGGCTCGAGGAGTGGGTGCGTGGCGTTCGCGCCGTGGATGCCGCGGTGCCGACGGAACAGTTCACCTTCGTCGGCCGACTGAAGGCAGGCCTCTCCTCCATTCGCGAGATCGTCGAAAAGGTCTGGATGTGGATCATCGGCGGGATCGCGGTCGGGGCCTTCATCCACGGCTATGTGCCCGCTGAACTCCTGGCGACGATCATGGGCAAGGGATCATGGTGGTCGGTGCCGGCGGCCGTGCTCGTCGGCATCCCAATGTATTCCAACGCCGCGGGCATCATCCCGATCGTCGAAGCGCTCCTCGGCAAGGGCGCAGCGCTGGGGACGGTGCTCGCCTTCATGATGTCGGTGATCGCGCTGTCGCTCCCCGAGATGATCATCCTGCGCAAGGTGCTGAGCGGCAAGCTGATCGCGGTCTTCATCGCGGTGGTCGCCGCCGGCATTCTGGCGGTGGGATTCCTGTTCAACTTCCTGTTCACTTAGCGCGAGGCAACGGATCATGAAGGACTTCAAGATCCTTGGACCCGGATGTTCCAATTGCAAGACCACGACGGCCCTCATCGAGACCGTCGCCCGGGAGAAAGGTGTGGAGATCCGTCTCACCAAAGTGGTGGAGATGGAGGACATCATGTCCTATGGCATCATGTCCACTCCGGGCGTGGTGCTGGACGAGCGCGTCGTTCACGCGGGCGGTGTACCGAGCCGAGCCAAGATCGAGGGTTGGTTCGCCGGAGCGTGAGGTCCGAGGTCGCCCCCCGACCCCGGAACCCATCACCGATCGTCCCGGAACGGGGGCACCCTCAAGTGCGGAATCGCATGCTCACACCTCCGCATCGATATCCGATAGGCTCTTGCAGGGTACTACGAAATCGAAGGCGAAAGAAACTGTACGGCGGCGATCAAGTACTCGCACGCCCATTCAAGTGCAGGTGATGCCGCGCCTCGACCACACGGTCCCGGCGGGGCGCTCGTTCGAAGCGCCTTCGCCCTTGGCCACGGCACTCCGCATCGGCTAGCTTCCAAGCCGCTGTTCACCTGCCGAATCATCACTCGCGAACGTCGGAGCAAGAATCCATGAGCGTCACCCTGCGCCGGATCTCCTCGTTGGTCATCATGAGTGCCGCCTCGATGACTCTCATCGCGGGCTGCAGCAAGAAGGACGACGCGATCTCCCAGGCCGCGAAGAACGACGCAGCCAAGGGCGTGTCCGCGCCGGGCATCGAGCAGACCAAGGCGATCGCCGAGGAAGGGTTCGTCTACGGACTGCCGCTCGTCATGAACTACGCGGTGATGTACGAGTTCGCGGTGGACAGCACCTCGAGCCAGTTCAAGGCGCCCTTCAACCAGATCAACAACCAGCACCGCGTGGCGACCTACCTCGACTCGGCGGTCATCACGCCGAACAGCGACACGCCGTATTCCATGTTGTGGCTGGATCTGCGCGCGGAGCCGATGGTGATCACGGTGCCGGCGGTGCCGAAGCCGCGCTACTACTCGGTGCAGTTGATCGACGGGAACACCTACAATGACGGCTACATCGGCAGCCGCACCACCGGCACCGAGGCCGGGAGTTATCTCGTCGCCGGTCCCGGCTGGACGGGCAAGACTCCCGCCGGCATCAAGAAGGTGTTCACGTCGACGACTCCCTTCATGCTCACGCTCTTCCGCACGCAGCTGTTCGACCCGGCCGACATGCCGAACGTCGAGAAGGTGCAGGCCGGCTATAGCGCGCAGCCGCTGTCGGCGTTCCTCAAGCAGCCCGCGCCGCCCGCGGCGCCCAAGATCGATTTCCTCCCGGCCACCACGGCCGGGATCAAAGCGAATTTCTACGAGTACCTCTCGTTCGCGCTGCAGTTCGTTCCGCCCACCGCGCAGGACAGCGGGATCCGCGCGCGGCTCGCGAGCATCGGCGTCGGGCCGGGCAAGACGTTCGAGTTCAAGGACCTGTCGGTCGAGCACAAAGCCGCGGTGCTGCTCGGCATGAAGGCGGGCGACGACCAGGTGGACAAGTTCCTCGCCAGCGGGAACAAGAACATCAACGGCTGGAACGTCGGCGCGTTCTTCGGAGACAGCGCGTTCTTCAAGGGCCGCTGGCTCATGCGGGCCGCGGCGGCCAAGGGCGGACTCTACGGGAATGACGCCGAGGAGGCGATGTATCCGTACACGCGCACGGATGGGAAGGGTGAAACGTTGGACGGCAGCAAGCACAACTACACGATCACGTTCGCGAAAGGGCAGCTCCCGCCGGTGAACGCGTTCTGGTCGGTGACGATGTACGATGGCAAGAGCCAGCTGCTGATCAAGAACCCGCTCGACCGGTATCTGATCAACTCGCCGATGCTGTCCGCCATGAAGAAGGGCGCCGACGGCTCGGTCACGCTCTACATCCAGAAGGATTCGCCGGGCAAGTCACTCGAGTCCAACTGGCTGCCCGCGCCGAACGACGTGATCTACATGGTCCTTCGCCTCTACTGGCCGAAGACCACGGCGCCGTCCATCCTGCCGCCCGGCGACGGAACGTGGAAGCCGCCGGCCATCACAGTGTCGAAATAGCGAGGCCCGATCATGCGCAAACTCATTGCACTCGCCGCGCTGGGTGTTTCGCTCGCCCGCGCGTCTCGCCGCGGATGTGATGCGCTCACGGCTTGGCCTTCGCCTTCAGCGCCTGGGTCCAGTTCTCGGTGACGATCAGCTCCACTCCCTCCGCCGCGCCGCCCGTCTCGCGCAGCATCAGGAAGCGGCGGTCATCCGGCGCCACTGAGTACATCGTCCGGGAACCCGATGCCACGTAGGGCGCCGCATTGAATAGCGCGCGTTGCTGAGCGGCGCTGAACACCGGGCTCGTCACGACCGCTGCGGCGACGAACATTCCCTTCCCATTCCTGAAATACAGCTCTCCACCGCTGTGCGACCAGGCGGGCTCGCTCCCGCCGGCAACCGAGACCTGCCAGCGCGCCTTCGCGGCGTCGGGGAAGGGGCGCACATACACCTCTTTCGCGCCGGTCTCGTTCGAGACGTAGGCGAGCCACCTGCCGTCGGGGGAGACCGCCGGCGAGGTCTCCCGCGCCGGACTCGCGACGAGCGGCGCGAGCGCGCTATCCCCCTCCTTCACGCCGAAGATATCTCCATTCCCCGGTTCAAGGGTCTGCCGCCGCGCGACGTACCATTTCCCGGCCGGTGATTCCTCAATCTCGGAAAAGGTCCAGGACGACGGGAAGAGCGGTCGCGCCGCACTCGCGCCATCGGCGCTCTTCGACATGGGGACGCCGCCCAAGTTGCCGCGATCCGACACGTACAGCACCGCGCGGCCATCCGCGGACCAACTCGGATGCAGGCTCGAAGTGTCGCCGAGCGTGAGACGGGAGAACGGTCCGCCAGGGATCCGCTTCACCCAAATGTCGGTGTGCGGTGGCTGCTCGAGCTCCACGGCGATCGCCTTGCCGTCGGGAGACAGCGCCGCGCCGATGACGTTTCCCTCCGCGCGCCACGTGGAGTCCACCGGTGTGCTCTTGCCCTCGCGGCTCACCCAGTCGATCTCCCGCCCGACGGGCTTGGCCAGCCGCTGGAAGACGAGGGTGCCCGAATTGGAGAGCGCGATGCCCGACGAATAGATGGCCGTCTCCAGTCCGTCGTAGAGCACGACCGGCGCACCGGTGAGCGCGAGCGAGCGTTCGCTGAAGGGGACGGCGAGGAGCTTCCCGTCCGCGGTGACGACGAGGAGGTGGCCGCTCGGGGAGTAGCGCGCGTAAATGCCGCGGATCAGTTGACGCGGCTCACCAGCGGGGCGGGGGATCACCACGATCTGCTCATCGCCCGGTCCGCCCCCCTGGTAGCGGATGCGGACGATCACGCCGCGGCCCCCCGGCAACAGACTCGCGAATTCCACGCCGACCTCACGGCGCGCACTCGAGATCATGTAGAAGCGGTCGATCTTCCCGCCGCCGCTGGGGATGCGCGCGAGGCCCGAGTCGGTCTCGAAGTAGATGAAGCCGTCGGTACCCCAGGAGGCGGCCGTGGTCGCGGCACTGTCGGTGAGGATGCGCGGCGCGGTCCCGTCCAGCGGCACCACTCGGATGCTCCGCCCCTCCTTCACGTACGCGAGCTGCTTTCCGTCGGGCGAGAAGAAGGGCTCCGCCATCCCCTCGGTGCCGGGGATCGGTTCGGGGCGTGCCCTGTCCCGCTCCTTCACGAAGAGACGGATCGTGCCCTCTCCCTTGCCCACATAGACGATGCGCCCGCCATGCGGGGAGATCGCGAGGAGCGACAGGAGCAGGTTCGGTCCTCCGGGCTGGAACGCCGCCTCAGCGGGGAGGGCGAGACTGTACTGCGTGAGCGGCGGCGGCGCACCGCCGCGCAGCCATCCCCACGCCGCCGCCACGGCGAAGATGATCGTCGCCGCGCCGAGGATCGCGGCGAGCCGGCCGCCGCGCAGGCGTGCGGCCGGCGTGAAGGAGGGGATCGCCATCGTCGCACCCGCGGGATCGACCGCCGGTGCGCCGATGGCGCGAATGAACGTGTCGGCGCTGTTGAAGCGATCCGCGGGCAGCTTGGCGAGCGCGCGATGCACCGCCGCGGCGATCTGCGGGGGCACCGTGGGCCGCCGCGATGAGAGCGGCTCGGGCGCTCGCGTCACCACGGCGGCGATCACGGCTTGCATCGTCGCGCCGGTGTGCGGCGGCGAGCCGGCGATCATTTCATAGACGAGCGTGCCCAGCGAGTAGACATCCGAGCGCGCGTCGAGTTTCCGCTCGCCCGTCGCCTGTTCCGGGCTCATGTAGTCCGGCGTGCCGACGGACATGCCCGTCCCGGTCATCCGGCCCCGGTCGGCTGAACTCACCGCCAGCGCGATCCCGAAGTCCGCCACCAGCGCCTGGCCGTCGTGCAGCAGGATGTTCTCAGGCTTGATGTCGCGGTGGATCACGCCGTGCCGGTGCGCGTAATCGAGGGCGGAACCGACCTCCGTCGCGATGCGCACGACGTCTTCGATCGGGAGCTGCGTCTCGCGCTGGAGGCGCGTGCGCAGGCTCTCCCCTTCGACGAGCGGCATCACATAGTAGAGGAACGAATCCACCTGCCCTGAATCGAAGAGCGGGAGAATGTGCGGGTGCTGCAGCGCGGCGGTGGTCTTGATCTCGGCGAGGAATCGTTCGGCGCCGATCACGGCCGCGAGCTCAGGCCGCAACACCTTGAGCGCGACCTTCCGGTCGTGGCGAAGGTCATGGGCCACGTACACGGTCGCCATCCCTCCCTCGCCGAGCACGCCCTCGATGCGGTAGCGGTCGGCGATCGCCGCGGCGAGGCGCGCGGGCGGCGTTTCAGGCGAGTCGGTCACGCGGGCAAGTTGCAGGTGATGTACGGGAGTAGCAAGCGCCCTGACGCCCGAGGTGGAGCTCCGCGCTGGTACGGTTCAACTCAAAGGCCACGCCCCGCCCGAGCTTCGCGCTCGGGCGGGGCGTTGCGTTCGTGTGGCTCCGGCGCCGCTCAGTGCTTCTCCGGCTCGATCACGGTCGGCAGCGGATACGCGCTCTGCAGTGCCTTGAGGTAATCCGCGTACAGTGCCTGCAGCCCGGTGAATTCCTTCGTCACCGTCGCGCGATACTTAGCGTCGGTCGCGAACGCATAGAGAATGCCCGTCATCGCCTGCGCGTCGATCACGAACGCGTTGTGGCCGATGTCGTTCAGCGCATCGGTCTCCATCTCGAAGGTGTGATAGCCGCCGCTCGAACTGTAGGCGGTGACGCCGACGCCGGGGATCTGCGTGGCCACGGTGCCCGTCTCCTCATAGGGAATGGGCGCGCCGGGCTCGGCGTTCACGTGCGTCGCGCCGAGCTGTTTCAGGTAGGTGAACGCGAGATCGTTCAACGCGGCCACCGAGATGCCGTCGCGCGCGGCCGAGTCTACCTGGATGTGCACCTTCGTTCCCGTCGCGAGCGCGGCGCCGCGCGCGGCGTCCTCCACCTGGTCGCGGATCTGCTTGAGGTAGACCTCATCCGGGTAGCGGATCCAGATCTCCGCGGCGGTGCGGTCGGGGACGACGTTGGGCGCTTTCCCTCCCTCGGTGATGATCCCCTGAATGCGGGCCTCGGGGCGGATCGTCTTCCGGATCGCGTCGATGTGATTGAACAGCTCGATGACCGCGGTCAGCGCGTCGCGGCCGTTCCACGCCGTGAGTTGGTGTGCCGGCGCGCCGTAGAAGGTGAAGTGCAGCACATCGATGTTGAGACAGCAGCTCCCGAATCCTCCCTCGGAACGCTGCGTTGCGGTGGAGGAATGCGAGCGCACGATGACGTCGGCATCCTTGAACACTCCCGCGAGGTACATCGTGGTCTTCGCTTCCGGCGCGCCCACCTCCTCGGCGGGCGTGCCGTACACGATCACCGTGCCCGGCGTCTTCGACTGCGTGAGGAACTCCGCCATCGCTACGGCCACGGCCATCCCCACCGGGCCCTGCGCGCTGTGCTGGTCGCCGTGGAAGTCGCGCGACGTTCCGCGCAGTGCGTCGTACTCGAGGATCACGCCGAGCTTCGGGCCCGCGGTCCCTTTCGTGTAGCGCGCGACGAACGCGGTGGGCATTCCGGCCACGCCTTGCTCGACGGCGAATCCGTGAGCAGTCAAGTAATCGGTGAGGATCTTCACGGAGCGTGTCTCGTGCCAGCCCACTTCGGGATGCTTCGTGATGTCGTCGGCCATCGCGAGGAGTTCCTTGTCCATCAGCTCTTTCGCGCGCGCCATCACGGCGTCGCGGCGCTTATCGGGCGCGCTCAGGCGCGAGACCATGGCGGGCAGTTGCAGCGAGGTCTCGAGCTCGCTCATGCGCTTGATCACATCAGCCGCGGCGTTACGCTCGGTGGGCGTTTCCTGGCCGGCGGCGGTCGCGGCGAGGAGCAAGGTGCAGGCGAGCAACAGGAGTGAACGGCGCACGAGGTGGTCTCCCGGTGAGTGGGTTGGGACGAAAGTATACGGGCGCGAGGCGCCCGCCACCATTTCGCCGCAGGCTGCGTCTCGCGCGCCTAGTAATTCCAGAACGCGCTGAGCGCCAGGATGTCGTCGCTCTTGTCGGGCGCGTTCGTGCCGAACACGTACTGATGCAGGTAGCCGAACTCGATCGTCACCGTCGGGCTGACGGCCACGCCGGGGCCGATGAAGAATCGGTTACGGTCGGAGCCGGCGGTGGCGCCGTAGTTGGTGCTGTTCAGGTTGTAGAAATATTCGTCGTACAGCACGCCTGACCATCGCGACCCGAGCGGCACGGACAGCTTGACGAATTCGCGCAGCCGCCAGCCGGTCTCGCTGCCGGTGCTCACGAACCGTTCTTCCAATCGCGTGCGCGACGAGAGCCGGCTGCTGCCGACTCGGCTGCTCCAGGTCGCCTGTTCCCAGATGCGACTCTCATACGTGCTGGTGGAGGCATACGGCGGCTCGGTGTTGATATAGGCGTAGCCGAGCCACACGGTCCACGCCCCGCTCAGCGAGTAGCCGACGCCGGGACGGATGATCCCCTGCGCGAACGTGCTCGCGTCATCGCCGAAGCGGAGCTGCATGTCGAGCCAGAGACGCCATGAGCCGCTCGTGTCGTTGAGCGCCGGCGGGAGTTTCCCGTTGACGAAGCCGCCGAGCCAGATGCCGAAGTCCTCGGTCTGCGCGTGGGCGCGCATGGCGGGCGCGAACAGGAGCACGGCGCAGGCGACGCGGACGAAGCGGCTCCTGGAGCGAGACATGCCCTAGCGCTTCCTCGCCGTCTTGCCGTTGTGCGTCACCGCCGCCTTCACGAGCGCCTTGAATGCGCGCGCATCGACCGTTTCTCCTTCGTGGATGTCGATCGCCCTGCGCGTCGCGCCTTCCAAGCTGGAATTGAAGAGCTTCTTCGGATCCGGAAGGCTCGCCCCACGCGCGAACGTGAGCTTCAAGGCTTTCTTGTACGCTTCGCCCGTGGTGACGATCCCGTGATGCGACCAAACGGGATTGGCCCACTTCCACTCCTCGGTCATTTCGGGATCGGCTTCCAGGATCAGCGCTCGCATGCGGGCCAGCGTCTCGCCGCGCCACCCTTCGAGCTCACGGATCCGCTGGTCGATGAGCCGGCCGGCTGCTTCTTTGTCTGGAAAAGGATTCGTCTTCATTGGCATTATTGAAGTAGGAAGCGTTCGGAACTATCGCTGCTGCCCCGACCGCAGGCTCCACAGTCCGCGCACCGAGAGCATGAAGGAGAAGAGCCCGGTCACGCCCTGCGCGAGGATCAGCCAGACCCAGAAGGCTCCGTGGGTCTTGGCGAGTTCGCTGCCCGGCCCCGTCATGTGGATGGTGGCGGTGCCCGCCCCAAGGATCGAACCGACGAGCATGATGATCAACCCCGATCGCCGTTCGGGGAGCACCAGCGTTCCGTACAGCCACACAGCCAGGACCGGCACCGTGACGAAGAAGTATGACGCCATCCCGCCCTGGTCGCGGAGGATGTCCTCCATCATGTGAAAGGTCATGAGGAGGATCGAGAGCAGCGACGCGATGGTCAACGCCGTGTTTGGTTTCATTCAATACTCCGCGTCAGTACGCGTAGCCCAGCTTCAGGTAGATGCCGTAGTTGCCCGCGTTGCCGTGCGCGTACTCGAGGTTCGCGATCATCCGCTGCACGGGCTTGATCACGTAGTGGATGCCGACGCCGAACGCCGGGTAGATCGTGTTCTCGTCCGTCGCGCCGGTCACGCCGCCGCCGTACAAGTACGCCGCGCCCAACGAACGCCGTCGCGCCCCAACGCTCCGAGATCTTGAATCGCTCCTCCGCCTCGAGCGACGACATGTACTGCCCGAGGTACTGTCCCTGCTTGTAGCCGCGCAGCAGCACGGACGCCTCGGCCGAACCCGGCGCGTCGAAGGTCCACCAGTTGTACTGTCGCACGGCGAGCACGTGTCCGCTCCCGTGCTCCCAGTATCCGCGCCCGTCCAGCCGCACGACGCTGTACGTGCTGTCGCCCGGGAACCAGTCGCCGTACCACACGTTGTTGGCGTTCAGGTACCAGCCGCGCGTGGGCATGTCCTGATTGTCGCGCGAGTCCTGCATCGCCACGAGCCCAACGCCGGCCGATTTGAACGGGCGAATGCCGAGGCTCTCGAGGACCTCCTGATCCTGGGCGTCGTCGCCGAGCACTTGGTAGTTCGCGAATGATGTTTGCGCGCCAACGAACCAGTCGCCGGTGAGCCGGTACTCATAGCGCACGAAGATGGCGCGCAGGTTGTCCTGCGTCTGGAGCGGCTGGCCGGTGCCGAGGTAGTCCTCGTAGTTGTTGTTGATCTGTCCGTACGCGCCGAGCGCGGTGATGCGGTGGTGATCCTCGCCGAATGAGAGGCGCGCGAAGAGGCCGGCGATCTGCGAATGCGTGGTGGTGTACGTGTACATCGCGCCGATCATCGACGTGCGCGATTTCTCGTCGAACTTCTTCACCCAGGCGCCGAGCGCGCCGACCGCCGTGCCCAGCTTCGGGTTCGACGAGAGGGTGGGGAGGATGAGCCAGGGGGAGCCCACGGCCTTCACGAGGGAGTCCACGGGCGTCACTTGGGCGTGCGAACCGGTCGCGAACGCGGCGAGCATCACGGCGCCGCACCAGATCTGCGCGATGCAGCGCCGGCTCGTTGCAGGTCCGCATTCGAATCCGACTCCACGCCGCACCGCGCCTAGTACCACTTGGCGTTGAACTGATGACAGTAGTGGTTCGGGTCAGCGCGCAGCCACTCCTGCTTGGTCATCCAGGAGTACGCCTCACACTCCTCCTTGAGCTGCTGCTTCTGCTGCTTCACCTCGGTCTTCAACGCCTTCTGCCACTCCTTCGCAAATGCGACGGATGGGAATCGATACACCCCCTCCCACACGTGCCCATGGGCGAGTAGGTCGAAGGCGGCGGTGAGTTGGGCATCCTGTCCCTTGATGTTCCATTTCAGGCCGCCCTTCGAGATGTCGCCCGCGTAGCTCCACTGCCACGCGTCGCCCGACTTCACGACCAGCATGCATTGGAATCCGCTGTTCGGCCGCGCGTTGTCGTACTGTCCCGACCAGACCCAAGAGCCGTTCCGGCTGATGGTCAGCTCCGCCGACCCGCCCCCGTTCTTGAACTCCCAGTGGATGATGATCTGCCCGTTCTTGCCGATCCCGCGCTGGATCCCCGTGTTCTCCTCGACCGGAGCCTCGACCGTCTGCTCGGTCTGAAGGGCCGGAATGGGCTGGCTGCTATCCGCCGCGTGCTTCTTCTTCCCCCCTCCTTGCGCACTCAATGGATTCGCCAGCGCGACGACGAGCAGGCAGACGCAGGCGACCGCAATCGGTGAGTTCCGCATCGTCATGGCTCCCAATGTTAGGGGAAGCTGCGTTTCCAACATAGGGCGGATGGGGCCGGAGCGCGACAGGGGCATTCGTCGAACAACCGGGAGCCGATTGCCGGGAGCCGATGAGGCATGACAACGCATGGCGTCACTACTTGCGACTCAGGATTCTCCCGACGCGGCGAGGGTGTTTACGCGGTATGATTCTAACGGCGCGAAAGCGCTCACTCGTCCAGGAGATCCTCTTGAATCGCATCGCCCGCTGTCTCGATCTGCTCGCGCCCGTTCTCACGGCCGTGATTCTCGCGAACACCGCCGCCGCGCAGGGTGCGCCGGCGGCCGACACCACGCGCAAGCCGATCGAGGCGAAGAAGCCCGACTATTCGCCGTACCCCGATCAGAACTTCCCCACTCGCGTCTACTGGGGCGTCGCGCACGTGCACACCGGATTCTCCTTCGACGCTGGCATGTTCGGGATCACGCTCACGCCCGATGATCTCTTCCGCGTCGCCCGCGGCGGCACGGTGGTCATGGACAACGGCCAGACCTTCAAGATGGACCGGCCGCTGGATTGGGTGTCGGTCACGGATCACGCCGAGTACCTCGGCATCTCCGACCAGATCCGCAACGCCAGCCCCGAGCTGCTCGAGAACCCGCAGGGGAAGCGGTGGTACGAGATGTCGAAGACGAGCCCGGAAGAAGGGGTGAAGGCCGCGATCGAGGCCGTCGTCTCCATGCAGACGGGCAAGCCGGTGTTCAAGAGCGACAAGCTCGCCGCCGCGGCGTGGCTGCACGCGACCGCCGCCGCCGAGAAGTGGAACGAGCCGGGCGTCTTCACGGCGCTGCACGGCTTCGAGTGGACCTCCGCGCCGGGCGCGAACAACCTGCACCGCACGGTGATCTTCCGCGACAACGCGGACCGGGTGAACCAGATCCTTCCATTCTCGACGTTCGACAGTCCGGATCCGCTGGAGTTGTGGAAGTTCATGGACGGATACGAGAAGAAGACGGGCGGCCAGGTGCTCGCCATTCCGCACAACGGCAATTTGAGCAACGGCGCAATGTACTCGGCTTCGACGTTCGACGGGAAGCCGATGGACCTGGCATACGCCGAGATGCGTGCGGCGCATGAGCCGCTGTTCGAGGCGACGCAGATCAAGGGCGACGGCGAGACGACGCCGTATCTCTCGCCCACCAATGAGTTCGCGAACTTCGAGCGCTGGGACGTCAGTTTCGGAAGCATGGAGAAGGCGAAGGACAGCGTGCTGAATGGCAATTACGTCCGGTCGGCGTTCCGACTGGGACTGGAACTCGAGAACAAGATCGGCGCCAACCCCTACAAGTCGGGCCTCATCGGCGGGAACGACGCGCATGTCGGCGTCGTTACGACGCGCGAGGATAATTTCTTTGGGGAGTTCGCCAATGGCCTGCCGTCGCCGGATCGGTGGAAGGCGCCGCTTGCCATGATCGACAACGATCCGAAAAAGGGACCGCTCGTCTCCGTGTGGAACGAATCCGCGTCGGGACTCGGCGGCGTGTGGGCGCGCGAGAACACGCGCGAAGCGATCTGGGATGCGCTCAAGCGGAAAGAGGTGTACGCGACCACGGGCGACCGGCCGGTGGTGCGCGTGTTCGCGGGATGGGACTTCAAGCCGTCGGACAAGAACCGTCCGGATTTCGCGGCGAACGGATACGCGCACGGCGTGCCGATGGGCGGGAATCTCTCGGCGGCGCCCGCGGGGAAGCGGCCCACGTTCCTGGTGCTCGCGTGGCGTGATCCCGATGGTCCGAACCTCGACCGCATTCAGGTGGTGAAGGGCTGGCTGGGCGCCGACGGCAAGAGTCACGAGCGCATCTTCGACATCGCCGTGTCCGGCAGCCGCACGATCGGCGCGGATGGGCGCTGCCGCACGCTGGTAGGCAGCACGGTGAACATTGCGGACGCGAGCTACACGAACAGCATCGGCGCGCCAGCGCTCTCGGCGTACTGGAAGGATCCCACGTTCGTGGCATCGCAGCGCGCGTTCTACTATGTGCGCGTGATCCAGATCCCGTCGCCGCGCTGGACGGCGTACGATCAGAAGCGCTTCGGGATCAAGATGCCGGCGTACGTGCCGATGACCGTCACCGACCGCGCGTACACGTCGCCGATCTGGTATTCGCCGGCGAAGTGATGCGGCTGGCGGATGCAGCGAAGAAGATAGTTCGCGAGCCGCTGGTTCACTTCCTGCTGCTGGGGGCGGTGATCTTCGCCGTCTTCGGCTGGCGGAGCGGGCAGTTCGACAGCGGCTCCAAGACGATCGTGGTCACGCAGGGCCGGATCGCGAGCCTCGCGAACACCTTCTCCACGACATTCATGCGCGAACCGAGCCCGCAGGAGCTGGACGGGCTCGTGCGCGACTACGTGCGGGAGGAGGCGGCGGTGCGCGAGGCCACCGCCCTCGGCCTCGATCGCGACGACCAGATCGTGCGCCGGCGGTTGCGCCAGAAGCTCGACTTCGTGGCGCAGGGATTCACCGCGCCGCCGGAGCCGAGCGACAGCCAGCTGCAGGCGTATCTCACATCGCACCCGGAACAGTTCGCCACCGAGCGGCGATTCACCTTCCGGCAAGTGTATCTGGATCCATCGCGCCACGGCGCGGAGACGGCGCGCGACGCGGAGCGCGTGCGCGCCGAGCTGAGGAAGGAGGGCGCCAAGGCCGATCTGCGGCGGATCGGCGACGCGTCCGTGGTCGGCAACGACTTCTCGAACGTGTCGTCGCAGGATGTGAAGTTCTCATTCGGCGACGCCTTCGCGACGGAGCTGGCCGGCGTCGCGCCCGGGCAGTGGGAGGGTCCGCTGCGGTCCACCTTCGGCGCGCACATCGTGTTCGTGTCCGCGCGCACGGAGGCCGGCACGCCGCCGCTCGCGAGGTGCACGACGCGGTGCGCCGCGAGTGGATGGCCGCGCAGCAGAAGGCGGCATCCGACGAGTTCTACGCGGCGCTCCTGCAACGCTACACCGTGGTGACGATTCGAGGGGACGACGCGGTGAAGCGCGCGCTCCTGCTGCTGGCGCTGCTCGCTCGGCGTTCGCGCCGCGCGCGAACGCGCACGAGATCCGGCCCGCGTATCTCGCGCTGCGGCAGACGGGGCCGGACACCTATGACGTGCTCTGGAAGGTGCCCGGCAACGGTGATCTCCGGCTTGGCATCTACGTGCGCTTGCCGGAAGGCACGACGAACGTGACCGAGCCCACGTGGGTGCTGGTGGACAACGCCTACGTGGAACGCTGGACAGTGCGGCGCGCGGGCGGGCTTACCGGCGAGACGATCCGCATCGACGGACTGAGTGCGATCGCGGTGGACGTGCTGGTGCGCGTCGAGCGGCTGGATGGTACCACGCAAGTGGAGCGGCTCACGCCGGCGTCGCCGTCATTCGTGATGCTGGCGAAGCCGGACCGGGTGCAAGTGGCGCGCAATTACCTCGCGCTCGGCGTCGAGCACATCCTCACGGGCTTCGACCATCTGCTGTTCCTGCTCGGTCTCTTGCTGTTGGTGCGCGGCCTGGTGCCGCTGCTCAAGACGATCACGGCGTTCACGGTCGCGCACAGCATCACGCTCACGCTCGCCGCATTGGGCGTCGTGCACGTGCCGCCGCCGCCGGTGGAGGCGACCATCGCACTGAGCATCGTGTTCGTCGGCGCGGAACTGGTGAAGCAGCAGCGCGGCATCGTGAGTTTGGCGCAGCAGTATCCGTGGGTGGTGGCCGGTGCGTTCGGCTTCCTGCACGGATTGGGATTCGCCGGCGCCCTCGCGCGCATGGGGCTCCCGCAGGGGGACATTCCGCTCGCGCTGTTCATGTTCAACGTGGGCGTGGAGATCGGCCAGTTGATGTTCGTCGCCGCGTTCCTCGTGCTCGCTCGCGCCGTGCGCCGGGTAGAGATCCGGTGGCCGAGCTGGACGCGGCTCGTTCCGGGCTACGCGATCGGGAGCATCGCGGCGTTCTGGATGATCCAGCGGGTGGTAGGAGGATGGTGACGCGGGGACTCTAGCAGTCCGCGCCGCCGAGTACGCGCGCGAACACGTCGCGGTCCACATTGCCGCCGGAGATCACGATCCCCGCGCGCTTGCCGCGCATTGCGGGCGCTTCAGAAAGGAGTGCCGCGAGCGGCGCCGCGCCCGCGCCCTCCGCCACGTTGTGCGTGTCGCTGAACAACGCGCGCATGGCGTCGGCCACCTGGGCGTCGCTCACCTCGATCACGCGCGCGAGCTTGCCGCGCATCGCGGCGAGCGCGTCGGCTACCGGCGTGCGGCAGGCCATGCCGTCGGCGAGCACGGTGGTCACCGGCGCCGATTGCAGCGTGCCGCTCTCGATCGAGCGCGCGTAGGCGGGCGCCTGCGACGAGACGACGCCCACGATCTCGGTGCGCAGGCCGAGCGCATCGCGCGCCGCGATCATCCCGCAGATGCCCGACCCAAGTCCGATCGGCACGTACACCACATCGAGCGGCGGCGCACCACGAAGGAATTCGAGCGCGTACGTGCCCACGCCCTGTACCAGCCACGGGTGAAATGACGGGATACGGTACCATCCGCGTTCGCTGGCGAGCTTCTCCGCATGTTCGAGCGACGCCTGGAAATCATCGCCGC
Organism: uncultured Gemmatimonadaceae bacterium; assembly: GCA_963751275.1. Taxonomy (GTDB): domain Bacteria; phylum Gemmatimonadota; class Gemmatimonadetes; order Gemmatimonadales; family Gemmatimonadaceae; genus DATKOH01. The sequence continues at coordinate 930,994 of CAVVTZ010000007.1, forward strand.
TCTCGATGAGCTCCACCCCGAGCGCGCGCATCGCGGCGTCCTTCTCCTTGCTGTTGCCGCGCGGGACCACGACGGCCGCCTTGATCCCGAAGCGCGCCGCCGCGAGCCCGATCGATTGGCCGTGATTGCCGCGCGTGGCGGTGACCACGCCCGGCACGCTCACGCCGCTCGCGGCGAGCTCGTGGAAGAACACCAGCCCGCCGCGCACCTTGAACGCGCCCACCGGCGTGTGGTTCTCGTGCTTCACCCACACCTCGGTGCCCACGCGCTGGTCGAGGAGCGGCCAGCGCTGCTGCGGCGTGGCCGCGAGCACCTCGTGCACGATGGCGCTCGCGCGCTCCAGCTCGGCGAGCGTGGGGAGGAGTCTCCCCGAGGCGACGCTGGTCATGCTTTGGATGTTAGCGATGGGCCATGCGCCTTGACAGATTCGCGTCGAACCAAACTGCTTTTGACAGGATGACAGGATAGGAGCAGGATTGACAGGATGACAGCCTCGCGCGAGGCTGTCATCCTGTCAATCCCGCTCCTATCCTGTCATCCTGTCAAAGCAGTTTGGTTTGAACTGTCAGAACTCTAGGGGAACTGGGCTACCCGAAGGGTCCTTTCCATGGGAGGAGGATGCCATGACCCAACCGAATCTCGACCGCCGCCAGTTCGTGAAATTCGGAACGCTCACCGGCGCGGGTGCGCTGCTGTTCGGATGCCGGCCTTCGCCGGAGCCGTGCCCCGCGCCGCCGGCCGCCGCGCCGCGCAAAGTCGTGACGCTCACCAAGGAGTGGCAGCAGGCGCTTACGCCGGAGGAGATCGTGGACTTGGCGAAGGCGGGCAACCAGCGTTTCGTTAACGATGAACGGCAGGATCGGGATTATCACCATGATGTCTCCGCCACCGCCGCCGGCCAGCATCCCGCGGCGGTGATCCTCAGTTGCATCGATTCACGCGCGCCCGCTGAGATCATCCTCGATGCCGGGATCGGCGACATGTTCAACGCGCGGATCGCGGGGAACTTCGTGGACCGCGATCTCGCGGGGAGCATGGAGTTCGCGTGCGCCGTGGCCGGTGCCAAGGTGGTGATGGTCATGGGCCACACGAGCTGCGGTGCGATCAAGGGCGCCATCGACGGCGCGAAGCTCGGGAACCTCACGGCGCTCCTCGAAAAGCTCACACCGGCCGTGAACGCGGTGAAGAACTTCAATGGCGAGCGCACGGCGAAGAACCCCGACTTCGTGAACGCCGTCGCCACCGAGAACGTGAAGCTCACCCTCGCCGAGATCCGGAAGATCAGCCCCGTGCTCGCGGGACTCGAGAAGGACAAGAAGATCCTGATGGTCGGCGCGATGTACCACGTTGAGACGGGGGCGGTGGAATTCCTCGGCTAGCCAGCTTGCCGCGCGGTGATACCGATGGGAGATTCGCATCCATGCGCTTCCGGTGCCGGAACAGGGCGATCAGGTGCGGATGCAAGAGCTACCGCGCGGCCGTCGCCGTCGGGGCGCTGGCAGGCGCTGCGTGGCTCCCGGCGCAGACGCCGGACTCGCAGGCGCCGAAACCGGCCGCGCCGGCATTGATCTACACGCCGGGAACGATCCAGTATCCGCAGGCCATGAAGCCCTGGTCCCACAAGATGGCGGCGGGCGTGAGCCTCATCTCGATGCCCGCCGCCATCGCACAGTCCGGCAGCACGATCCGCTGGCCGCTGTTCGTCTATGAGTACACGCTCGGGTTGCCGGCCCACTTCACGCTCGCCACGAGCTTCTCGACTGAGATCGTCACGAACCACATCGAGGCGATGCCACGCTGGCAGTTCGCCATCAGTGACCGGCTGCACGGGGATGTCGGCCTTGGCGTCGCCTATTGGTTCGGCCAGCTGACGGTCAACCGGTTCGATCAGCACATCCACGGATGGATGGCCTATCCGTATGTCGGGATCGGTTACGACTGGGGCAAGCTCGCGCTCTCCTTCCAGGCGACGGGCACCCACGTCCTGTCGCTCGACACCAAGTCCGGCGACCTCACCGCGAACTACTCCACGGACTGGTACAGCGGCACGTCGTACCGGTTGATCCTCGAGCAGCCGATGTTCGGCCACACCACGCTCGGGTTCGCGCTGCAGGCGAGCCGCATCAAGTTCTACTACCCGCAGTGGCCGCTCTTCCCGACGTTCGACCGCTACTTCTGGATCCCCGAAGCACAGTTCTACTTCACGCTATGATGATCTGGCGCCGAGGGATCACCCTGTTCGCGCTTGGCGCGGCGCTTGCCGCGTGCACGGAGCAGTTCGCCGCGGTCGTGCCGCAGTGGCCCAACGGCGGGAACCTCGCGGGCACCCGCGCGCTCACCGCGGCCGAGAAGCGCTCGCTCGAGGGCGTGTACGTCGTGACCGAGGCCAACGGCCAATTCGGCGACACGCTCGTGCTCAAGTGGAACGGCGAGTACCTCAGCGTCTACGCCGGGGTCCGGACGGCGTACATGATCATGCAAGCCGGCGCCACGCTGGACAGCGCCACCGGCGACAGCACGATCTTCGTGCAGGGATACTGGGGCTACATCAGCACGGCCGCCACCGGCCTCGCGCAGATGACCACGCCGCTCCACCCGCCCTCCGGCGCCGCATTCACGGGCGCGTACGGCAACGGGAGCGGGCCCGCGACGAGCCTCATGGCGTTCCGGTTCCTGCGCCCGATCAGCCCCGCCGTGTTGTCGAAGACGTTCTACTTGATCAGCCACCACGGCTCCGGCGGCACGCCCGAGCTCTTGCCGCAATCTGAGAACACGGTGGAGATCGCGAAGATCATCGAGCGCTACGGCGCCAACGGGATCGAGATCGACACGCGTCCCACCAAGGACAGCATCCCCGTGCTCTTCCACGACGGCTCGATGACGCCGCGTCTCACGCTCAAGGGATCGCTCGAAGGCCCGGTGGAGAACTACACCTTCGCGCAGCTCGAGCAGTATGTGAGGCTGCTGCACGGCGAGAAGATCCCCTCGCTCGCGGCCTTCCTCGACACGGTGATCGTCGCCACGAACCTCGAATTCATCTACGTGGACATGAAATCCACGTCGGTCAACTTCGTCCCTCAGATCGTACAGGTGCAGGAGGCGGCGATCGCCAAGGCCGCCCTGCTGCACCGGAACGTGCACATCTACATCGCCATCACCACCGACGATCTCTTCAACAAGTTCATCGCCCTGCCCGGGTACCAGGACATCCCGACGATCTGCGAACTCAGCATCGACCAGCTCGAGCAGGCGAATTCGCAGGTCTGGTCGCCCCAATCGAACCAGCAGATACCGCAGAGCGACATTGACATGCTGCACGCGCAGGGCAAGCTCGCGATCACGTGGACCGTGGACGTGAGCGATTATCTGCGACAGTTCATCGAGCAGGGGCAGCTCGATGGAGTCCTCACGGATTATCTGCCCTTGGCATCGTACTACTACTACAAGCAATAGCGTGCGAGCGATCCGGTGGGCGGGAGCGGCGCTGGTGCTGGCCGTGGGCGCGGCGCACAGCCAGGACGTGCAGGCGAACAACACCACCACGCTCTTCGGCAACCTCGGTTACGAGTACAACGTCTCCGGCTTCACGCTCTCGCCGCCCGGCCTCGACCGGAGCGGACCCGTCGCGAGCGTGCGGATGATGTGGCATCCGGAATACCTCCTCAGTTTCGGCTGGGAGGCCGGGTACACGCGCCGCTTCTCCGTGAAGCAATCCGGCGACTTATCGATCAACAGCACATTCGAGCGCGTACCCGGTGCTCTTCGTCCTCTCGATGTCGCCCCTGCGGCGACTGCTCATCAACGCCGGCGCCGGGCCGGTGATCTCCACCACGAGCGTCAGGGCGCTCGGCGTCACGGCCACGCAAAGCACCGGACTCCGCGCGGGATTCATGGCGTCGGCGGCCTATCTCTTCCCGGTCGCGCACCGCTGGGACATGGGCGCCGAATTCCGTTACCTGCGCGCCGAGCAGTACAACGACAATTTGTTGTCGTTGCAGCTCACTATGGCGTACCGGCTGAGCGGGAAGTAGCCGCCACGCGGCGGCGCGGCTGCAACGCTGCGACAGGGCGCTTCGTAATTATCGGGCGGCGCTGGCGGCGGCCCACCGGGCGTCGTAGAATCCCGCTCGCCACTCAAAACGAGAGACTGCCTGATGTCCACTCATAGTCCGTTCCGCATTCTCGCTCTTCTGCTGCTCGCTGCGCTCCCGCTCGCTGCGCAGAAGCCCGCCGCCAAGAAGGCGCCGGCGTCCGCGCCGACGGCCGACTCCACGCCGGACCCCATCTCGAAATTCGCCGAGAGCTTCTCCTATCGCGGCATCGGACCCGCCGCGTACTCCGGGCGCGTCACGTCGATCGCCGTGCCCACGAGCACGGAACCGCGCCCCAAAACATTCTACATTGGCGCGGCCGGCGGCGGCGTCTGGAAAACAGTCAACGGCGGCATCACCTGGCACGCCTCCTCGTCCGGACTCGGCAGCGAGACGATCGGCGATCTCGCCGTCGCCCCCTCCGACAGCCAGATCCTCTGGGCCGGCACCGGCGAGAAGAACAGCCTGCGCTCGCAGTACTGGGGCGATGGCGTGTACAAGTCGGTGAATGGCGGCAAAGAGTGGAAGAAGATGGGGCTCGCCGATACCAAGAGCATCGGCCGCGTCATCATCCACCCCACCGGTCCCGACACGGTGTACGTCGCCGCGCTCGGCCATCTCTGGGGCCCCAACAATGAACGCGGCGTCTACAAGACCACCGACGGCGGCAAGAGCTGGACGCGCGTGCTCTTCGTGGATGACACGACGGGCTTCGTGGATCTCGCGATGGATCCGAGCGATCCCAACACGCTCTACGCCGCGGCGTGGCACCGGCTGCGCTGGGGCGGCGCGCACATGGAAGGTGTGGGCAAGGGCAGCGGCATCTACAAGACCACCGACGGCGGCAAGACGTGGATACGGCTCACCGATCCCAAGCTGAACAACGGACTCCCCACGGATCGCATGGGCCGCATCGGCCTCGCGGTCACGCCGCAGAACCCGAAGCTCGTGTACGCGATGATCGAAGTGGATCGCGGCATCACCAGCGCCACGCAGGGGCGCTTCGGCGGCGTCTTCCGCTCGAACGACGGCGGCGCTCACTGGACGCAGCTGAACGATCTGCAGGCCGAGCCGCACTACTATTATGATGCGATCTTCGTGGACCCCAACGATTCGCAGCACGTGTTCGTGGCCACGAGCCCGCTGCTCGAGAGCAAGGATGGCGGCCACACCTTCGCGCCCGAGTCGTTGTTCAATGTGCACGTGGACAATCACGCGCTCTGGATCGATCCGCACGATCGCGGTCACCGCATCCTCGGCAACGACGGCGGCGCGTACGTCACGTACGACGCGGGCAAGGCGTGGTGGCACATGCCGCTGCCCATCGGCCAGTTCTATACCGTGATCGTGGACAGCTCGCTCGCGCCGTACCAGCTGTGCGGCGGGCTGCAGGACAACGGCGTGTGGTGCGGACCGAGCGCTGTGCGCGACTCGAGCGGCATCTCCGACGCCGATTGGTACCCGGTGAATGGCGGCGACGGGATGTGGGTGCAGGTGCCGCCGAACGATCCGTGGACCGTGTACTCGGGCTGGCAGTACGGGAACATCTCCAAGCTCGATCTCCGCACGTGGAAGCGCGACGACGTCGTGCCCGCATCCCTCGACGCCGGCGCCGAGAGCGGGTATGCGTACACCTGGGGCTGGACGACGCCCATCCTCATTTCCACGCACGATTCAGGCACGGTGTATCTCGGCGCCAACCGGCTCTTCCGCCTGAAGCAGGGCGGCAAGGATTGGGAGGCGCTCGGCCCCGACATGACCAAGACGCCGCGCGAGAAGCCGGCGCCCGAAGTGGGGAACACGAGCTATCACGCCATCTTCTCGATCGCGGAGAGTCCGAAGAATGCGGCGGTGCTGTGGACCGGCACCGACGACGGCAACATCTGGGTGTCGCGCGACACGGGCAAGACGTGGAGCAACACGTCGAGCAAGCTTCCCAAGGGCGTGCCCACCGATTGCTTCGTGCAGTACATCGCCGCGTCGGCGCATGCCGATGGCGCCGCGTGGGTGGCGCTCGATTGTCATCATCGCGACGACTACCGGCCGCATATCTTGCGCACCACCGACTTCGGGGCGACGTGGACCGAGATGGTGAACGGCCTGCCCGTGGATCGCGGCAGCATGATCGTGGTGGAGAGTCCGCGCAACCCGCGCGTGCTGTGGGCGGGCACGTCGGACGGCGTGTACATCACGCTCGACGGCGGGCAGAAGTGGCGGCGCTTCGGCAAGGACTTCCCGAAGGTGATGGTGGAGGCGATGGCGATCTCGGCGCGCACGCATGAGTTGGTTGTGGGAACGCACGGGCGCGGCATCTACATCGCCGGCATCGGACCTGCGGAGGAATACACGGATTCACTGCTCGCGTCGCCGGTGCACCTGTTCGACGTGGCGCCGGCGTACCAGTTCCGCTGGCATCACACTCGGGCGAGCGACGGCAGCGCGCCGTTCATGGCGCCGAACCCGCCGCGCGGCGCCGTGATCCACTACTATATAAAGGAGCCGCAGCCCGAAGGCGTGAAGCTGGTGATCACGTCGGCCGCGGGCGACACCGTGCGCACGATCACCGGGTCCGGCGTGCCGGGAATGCAGAGCGTCACGTGGGATCTGTCGAGTGCGCGACCGCGTCCGCGCGGACTGGGCGATCCCACGGACGCGATCGGAGTTGGTGCGCGTGCTGCCGGGTACGTACACCGTGCAGCTCACCCTCGGGAAGACGACGCTCGAACGCACGATCGTGGTGACCGAGCTGGGGCCGGACAAGTTGGGAAGGATCCGGTAACCGTAGGCGCGCGTTTGGCCGTTGCGCCCCGCCTCAATGCGATCGAGGCGGGGCGCGCTGTATTGCGACACTCGCGATTCCACTCCTTACAAGATGTAGGCGAATCCCCCGCAAGCACCGCAGGCGGGTGGGCTATTGTTCGCCGCCTGCTCTGCATTCGAGCGGCCTGATGCTCACTCTCGAACCTGGTTTGGAGGCGTATATGTCACTCGACATCAAGAAGCTTGGCCTCACAGCGACGGCAATGCTGGTCGCGCTCTCCCTCGGTGCGCAGCAGCCCGCAGCGGCGCCAGCCGCTCCGATCGCGGGCGGAGTCGTCGGCGAAGTCACGCAGTGGAAGGGGGTGGTCCAGTCGGTCGATCTTCAGACGCGGTGGGTCGTGGTCCAAGGCATGCAGGGGACGATCCACGCCTTCAAGGCGCAGAAGGGTGTGAACCTGAACAGCGTCAAGGCGGGCGACTCGCTGACGGTGGACTACGTGGAATCGATCGCGGTCTACCTGCGGAAGGCCACTGATCCACCGGTCGCCGGCTCCGCGAATCTGACCACCGTCAAGCCGAAGGGGCTGCCCGCGGTGACGGACGTGTCAGTGACGGAAGTCCAGGCGAATGTGACCGCGGTGAATCAGGCGAAGCGCTCACTCACGGTGGTCGGCCCGGGCGCGAAGTCGTACACGTTCACGGTCGATCCGAGCGTCACCGCCTTCTCGCAGGTGAAGGTGGGCGACCAGATCGTGGTCCGCTACACCGAGTCGATCGCGGTCAAGGTCACGAAGTAACGGAGTATCGCTGACGCCGGCGCGCGCCCGGGTGTTCCCGGGTGCGCGCCGGATTCCATTGGTTGGGGACTAACGGGGGAACTTCGCATGCAGAATTCTCGCACGATGGCGGAAGTGATCCGAGTTGCCGCTGCAACGGTGCTGGCGCTAGCGAGCATCGCGCCGATCGCCTCCGCCCAGGTCGTCACCGGCACACCGGGAAGCCCAAGCGCTACGACCACGATCAGCGGGAACCAGCTCCCCGCGCCGCCGCAGAAATTCGGCGGCGTCATCAAGGATGTCGCCAAGGAATCGAAGCCCTGGTGGCCCGAGACGATCGTGCCGGGGAAGGGCGCGCCGAACATCCTGCTCATCATGACCGACGACGCGGGCTACGGCGTGGACGGCACGTTCGGCGGCGTCATCCCCACGCCAACGATGGACAAGATCGCGGCGGAAGGACTGCGCTTCACGCAATTCCACTCCACATCGCTCTGCTCACCGACGCGCGCGGCGCTCATCACCGGGCGCAATCACCACTCGGTGGGTTTCGGCGTGGTCACCGAGATGTCCACGGGGTACCCGGGCTACAACTCGATCATCGGACCGGAGAACGCGACGGTCGGCCGGATCCTCAAGGACCACGGCTACGCGACCTCCTGGTTCGGCAAGAATCACAACACGCCGGGCTTCCAGCTGAGCAGCGCCGCCGGTCCCTTCGATCAGTGGCCGAGCGGAATGGGCTTCGACTATTTCTACGGCTTCATGGGCGGCGAAACGGACCAGTGGCATCCGTATCTCTTCCGGAACCACGATCAGGTCTTCCCGTGGATCGGGCGCCCGGATGGCGAGTACAACCTGATCACCGACATGGCGGATGATGCCATTCGCTATCTCAAGGAGCTGAACGCGTCCGCGCCGGACAAGCCGTTCTTCCTCTACTACGTGCCGGGCGCGACGCACGCGCCGCACCACCCCAAGCCGGAGTGGGTCGCGAAGTTCAAGGGGAAGTTCGACATGGGATTCGAGAAGCTGCGCGACTCGATCTTCGCGAATCAGCAGCGGCTCGGCGTCATCCCGCCGGGAACGCAGCTCACGCCATGGCCGGCTGATCTCCCGAAGTGGGACACACTGTCCGCATTGCAGAAGCGCCTGTACGCGCGGCAGGCCGAGGTGTTCGCCGGCTACGGCGCGTACGTGGACAACGAGATCGGCCGCGTGATCCAGGCTGTGGCCGATCTGGGGAAGCTCGATAACACGCTGATCATCTACATCTGCGGCGACAACGGCACGAGTCCCGAGGGCGCGGTGCAGGGAACGCCGAACGAGCAGACCACGTTCAACGGCATCCAGCACCTGCCCGATGCGGTGCAGCTGCTCCACTACAACGATTGGGGTTCCGAGTACACGTACCCGCACATGTCGGCCGCGTGGGCGTGGGCGTTCGACACGCCGTTCAAGTGGACGAAGCAAGTGGCGTCGCACTTCGGCGGCACGCGCCAGGGGATGGTCATCGCGTGGCCCGGTCACATCGCCGACAAGGGCGGCATCCGCACGCAGTTCCATCACGTGATCGATGTGGTGCCCACGATCCTCGAGGCCAGCGGCATCAAGGCGCCCGAGTACGTGGACGGGATCAAGCAGACGCCGCTCGACGGCGTGAGCATGCTCTACACGCTCGACAAGGCGAACGCGAACGCGCCGTCGCACCGCACCACGCAGTACTTCGAGATGATCGGCAATCGCGCGATCTATCACGACGGCTGGGTCGCGGCCACCACGCCGCCCGAGCCGCCTTGGTTGATGGGCTCGGGTCCGAAGCTGCCGGAGGACATCATCGGCGGCTACAAGTGGGAGCTCTACCACATCACCGACGATTACTCGGAGAACAACGATCTGGCGGCGAAGGAACCGGCGAAGCTCAAGGAGATGGAGGCGCTCTTCTACACCGAGGCGGCCAAGTACCACGTGCTGCCCCTCGACAACACGTCGCTCCCGCGCTTCGTGACGCCGCGGCCCAGCGCCGTGGCGGGGCGCACGGAGTTCACGTACTGCCGGCGTGATCACCGGGATCCCCAATGGGAACACGCCGAGCATCCTTCTCGAAGGACTTCACGATCACGGCGGACGTGACGTGCCGAGCGGCGGTGGCGAAGGGACGATCGTGACCTACGGCGGCCGTTTCGGCGGTTACGCGCTCTATCTCAGCCGCACGTTCAACTGGTGGTATCGTGCGAGCTGCTTCCGGCGGATCGGTCTCGTGCTGGCGGTGATCGGGCTGCTCTTCGTGGCGCTCGGCGCGCAGGCGGCAGTGGGGGAAGTTCGGCATGCGCTTCAGCTATGGCTGGCGATCGCCGGGGCCGGCTGGTGGGTATCGTGCGTGGTGGTGGAATGCTCGGGATCGGGAGCGGAAAACCGGTGTTCCTGTACAACTTCCTGGACCTGGAACGCGCCCAAGTGGGAGGGACCATCACTCGGCGCCGGCAAGCACACGATCGTCTTCGACTTCAAGTACGACGGCCCCGGTCTCGCGAAGGGGGGCACGGGCATGCTCAGCGTGGATGGCAAGGAGGTCGCCCGGCAGACCATGGAGCACACGATCCCGATCATGATGTCGAACGGCGAGACGCTGGACATCGGGCTCGACACGCGCACTCCGGTGGACGACAACGAGTACCACGTCCCGTTCGCGTTCACCGGAACGATCGACAAGGTGACGTACAAGCTCGGCCCGGACCAAATGTCGGCCGAGGACAAGAAGACGGTGGCGACGAGTGGTGCGGGACGACATCAACAACTAACGGCAACGGCGTGTGTAGTCGTTGACGTGTAGCAACAGCTGACTGCAAAGGCGCGGGTGGTCGTTGCCACACGTCAACGACCACACGCGCCTCTGCCGTTATTCGTGCAGCAACACGATGTCCATGAAGTCGCCGATCATGTTGTAGTACGCCACCGCGGCCCAGGGAACGTAGCGCACCGTGGGGCGGCCGACGTGGCCGGCGTTGTCGCGCGGAATGCGCCGCAGTACTATCCCGTCCGCGTTGACCGCAATCAGGTCATAGTTCTGTGGCTCCTGATTGAGTTGCACCTGCTTGTTGAGGCAGCTCGACATGAGCGAACGGGGTGAGTCCCAGTGATTCGTGAAATCGGCGGAGTGGCAGATGGGGGCGTCGCCTTGGGCGCCTCCGGTCGGCGCGCTCGACGGCGGCGCGGGCGGAGCCGGCGGCGGATGCATGGGCGCGATCGGCGCAACGGCCGGCTTGATGGGCTTCGGTGTCTGCGCCTGCAGCCCCGATACGAGCGCGGCGGTCACAGCGATCACCAACAGCGACTGGAACGGCTTCCGGATCATGGCTCCTCTCCGTCGGAGGGTGTGCCAGTACGGTAGCCGCAATGGCCGCCGCGCGCCATTGGCGCGCGGGCCCGTGGGGGTTAGGATAGGCTGGTGACCGCGCCGAACGCGTCCGAACCGGCCAATGCTCCGCGCACCTACCGCGTCGCGGCAGGGTGGCGCGTGTTCCTCACGCTCGCGGGCCTCGCCTTCTCAATCGGGGGCCTTTTTTGCTCCTGGTTCGCGTGGAACACTCATAGCGAGGAGGCCACGTTCTTCTGGCGGATCGTAGCCGCCGTGGGCTCTCTCGTTTGGGGCGTGGGAGTCGGCTTGTACGGCATCGTCGCCGCCTCGCGCAACCATCTCGTGCTCACCGCCGACCGGATCATCGTCTACCAATTGCTGTACGGCAGGCAGAGCCTGCGGCGGGACGAGATCGCAGGTCGTCGCCGGAAAATGCACTATACATTACTAGTTCCGACTCGGCCCGGTCTCGATGCGGTCAGGGTCGATTCGGGCTATGCGACCGACTCGGCGTTTGACGCATGGCTGGCGTCGATCCCGACTCTCGACGCAGCGAATTCCTAGTCTCACACGGAGGTATCCAATGCGCACCACACGAATGCTCGCCCTCGCGCTCCTCGCGTTCCCCATCATGGCGCCGGCCCGTCGCGCGCCCGCGCGGAGCGATGAACACGCGGAATGTTCTCAAGACCATTTCCGAGATGACCAAGAAGGATTCGGGGCTCACCAAGTTCTTCAAGGGCTCGGCGGGCTATGCGGTATTCCCCACGATCGGCAAAGGCGCGATCGGCATCGGCGGCGCGCACGGCGATGGCGAGCTCATCGTCGGCGGAACGGCGCTCGGCGAGACCTCGATGACGCAGGTGACGATCGGCTTCCAGCTCGGCGGGCAGGCCTACTCCGAGATCATCTTCTTCGAGGACGCGAAGACGCTCGCCAATTTCCAGAAGGGCGACTTCGAGTTCGCCGCGCAGGTGAGCGCGGTCGCGCTGAAGGCGGGCGCGTCGGCGAACGCCAAGTACGCGAACGGCGTCGCCGTGTTCACCATGGCGAAGGGCGGTCTCATGTACGAAGCGAGCGTGGGCGGACAGAAATTCGGGTACAAGCCCTTCAAGCCCGCGGAAAAATGATGCCCGGCGTCGTGGGATGACGCGCGCGGAGAACTGATGCCGTTGTAGTCCATCATGGCCATCATGTTCATCCTGTCCAGTTCTTGGCTTTACAACAACTGCTTTGACAGGATGAACATGATGGACATGGTGGGGGCTCCTCGAAATGACCTGCTCACCGAGAGAGTGATCGGGTTGGCAATGAAGGTGCATCGAGCGCTTGGACCGGGCTTCCTCGAGGCGGTGTATCGAAGGGCACTCCTCATTGAATTGAGAAACGCGGGCATTCCGGCCGAAGCAGAATGCCGGATCTCGGTGATGTATGCAGGACTGCCCGTCGGTGAGTACGTCGCTGACATCACGGTGCAGTGCGCTGTAATCGTGGAATTGAAGGCTGTGGTTGCGCTGAGCACGGCGCACGAGGTGCAGCTCGTACACTACCTAACCGCCACCGGCCTCGATGTGGGCCTCTTGCTCAACTTTGGCGCCGAGCGCCTGCAATTCAAACGAAAACATCGATTGCCACGCGCCGCGACGATCTGAGCCTCACGCCGTTCCATCATGATCATCATGTTCATCATGTCAAGAGCAGTTGGTTTGAACTCAACTGCACGACGATGCTCGTCATGGTGCGAGCGGCGCCCACCAGGAGATAGATGGCCGCTCCAATCATGACCGGTGGTCCGGCGGCCACGCGCCCGCGTGCTGCTGCCCCATCGAGCCAAGCGGACAGCGACGCCCTCCGGCGCATCGCCTGGTGCGATGCCACGGCGGCGCTCACGGCGCTCGACGCCAAGCGCGAGGGGCTGGACGAGGAAGAGGTCGAGCGCCGCCGCGAGCAGTTCGGCCGCAATGAGGTCGCGCACGAGAAGGCGCCCGCGTGGTACACGCAGCTGCGCCACGCCTTCGCGAATCCGTTCAACTTCCTGCTCAGCACCCTGGCCATCGCGTCCGGCGTCACCGGCGATCGCGAGGCCGTGGTGGTCATCGGGCTCATGGTGGCGCTGAGCGTCGGCCTTCGCTTCGCGCAGGAATTCCGCAGCAACAAGTCCGCCGAGGCGCTGCGGAAGCTCGTGAGCACCAGCACGGCGGTGGAGCGCAGTGACGACGAGTTCCATCCCGGCAGCACGCCCGCCGCGCGCCGCCGCGAGATCCCGATGTCCGACCTCGTGCCGGGGGACATCGTCTATCTCTCCGCGGGCGACATGGTGCCCGCCGACGTGCGCCTGATCGCGGCGAAGGACCTGTTCGTGAGCCAGAGTGCGCTCACCGGCGAGTCGCTTCCGGTGGAGAAGCTCGACCGCAGCGCGGCGCCGGAGAAGCCGGCGGCGCTCACCGAGATCCCGACCGTCTGCTTCATGGGCACGAGCGTGATCAGCGGCACCGCGACGGCCGTCGTCGCCACGACCGGCGCGCGCACCGCGTTCGGCGCGATGGCGAAGGGGCTCGTCGGGCCAGCGCGTCACGACGGCGTTCGACGTGGGCGTGAGCAAGGTGAGCTGGCTCTTCATCCGGTTCATCGTGGTGATGGTGCCGATCGTCTTCCTGCTCAACGGGCTGAACAAGCACGATTGGCTGGAGGCGTTCCTGTTCGGGCTCGCGGTGGCGGTGGGGCTCACCCCCGAGATGCTGCCGATGATCGTGACGACGAACCTCGCGAAGGGCGCCGTCACGATGGCGAAGCACAAGACGATCGTGAAGCGGCTCAACGCCATCCAGAACTTCGGCGCGATGGATGTGCTGTGCACCGACAAGACGGGCACGCTCACGCAGGACAAGATCGTGCTCGAGCGGCACATCAACGTCGTGGGCGAGGAGGACGACGCGGTGCTCGCGCTCGCGTACCTGAACAGCTTCTACCAGACGGGGCTCAAGAATCTCCTGGACGTGGCGGTGCTGGAGCACGGCGAGATCAAGGCCGAGCTGGCGATCGACAAGTCCTACTCGAAGGTGGATGAGATCCCCTTCGACTTCACGCGCCGCCGGATGTCGGTGGTGGTGGAGCACGAGCATCAGACGCAGCGCCTCATCTGCAAGGGCGCGGTGGAGGAGATGCTCCGCATCTGCCGGTCGGCGCACGATGAGGACCGGGTGACGGAGCTGAATGACGAGCGGCGCGAGGACGCGAAGGAGCTCGTGGATGGAGATGAGCGAGGACGGGTTCCGCGTGGTGGCCGTGGCGTACCGCGACTTCGCGCCGCGCACGGGTCCGTACACCGTGGCCGACGAGAGCGATCTCGTGCTGGCGGGGTTCATCGGCTTCCTCGATCCGCCCAAGGAGAGCGCCGCGCCGGCGATCAAGGCGCTCGCGCAGCACGGCGTGAGCGTGAAGATCCTCACCGGCGACAACGACCTCGTCTCGCGCAAGGTCTGCCAGGATGTGGGCCTCGAAGTCGGACACATCGTGCTCGGCAACGAGATCGACGGGACTCGACGACGAAGCAGCTCGGCGACGTGGCGTCGACAAAGGCACGGTGTTCGCGAAGCTGACGCCCGACGACAAGGTGCGCATCGTGCGCGCGCTGCGCGCGCGCGGCCACACCGTGGGCTTCATGGGCGATGGCATCAACGACGCCGGCGCGCTGCGCGAGTCCGACGTGGGCATCTCGGTGGATTCCGCGGTGGACATCGCCAAGGAATCCGCCGACATCATCCTGCTCGAGAAGAGCCTGATGGTGCTGGAGGAGGGCGTGCTCGAGGGGCGGAAGACGTTCGGCAACACCATCAAGTACATCAAGATGACGGCGAGCTCGAACTTCGGGAACGTGTTCAGCGTGCTCATCGCGAGCGCGTTCCTGCCGTTCCTGCCGATGCTGCCGATCCAGCTCCTCACGGTGAATCTGCTCTACGATCTGTCGCAGACGTCCATCCCGTGGGACGACATGGACCCGGAGTATCTGACCGTGCCGCGGAAGTGGCGCGCCGACGACATCGGCCGGTTCATGATCTTCATCGGGCCGATCAGCTCGATCTTCGACGTGATCACCTTCGGCGTGATGTGGTACGTCTTCGCGCGCCAACGGCCCGGCCCACCAGTCGCTCTTCCAGTCGGGGTGGTTCATCGAGTCGCTGCTCACGCAGACGCTCATCGTGCACATGATCCGCACGGCGAAGGTGCCGTTCATCCAGAGCCGCGCGACGTGGCCGGTGCTCACGGTGACGGCGCTGACCATGGTGATGGGCATCGTGCTGCCCTTCACGCCGCTCGGGAAGAACCTCGGTCTCGAGGCGCTGCCGGCGAGCTATTTCCTCTGGCTCTTCGCGATCCTCTCGGGCTATTCCGCGCTCACGCAGGTGATGAAGGGCTGGTACATCCGGCGGTTCGGGACGTGGCTGTGAGGGTGAACGGGCGTTGGTGCTGTTGAACGGTTCGAACACCGCATGCGGCGCTTGACTTCGCGACGGGTGAATGCTCAAACTGGATAGCGTCGTTCGCTGCGGCGCGCAGCGCAGGCCCACTCGTCCGAGCTCAGCTCCGGGGGATCATGCGGCTCTTTTCCATTGCCGGTGCGGTCTTGACCGCCGCGTTCATCGCGGCCGGCACGGTATCGGCACCGGCCCAGGTGGCCACGAGAGCACCGGCGGTGCGGACGACGATGGCGCCCGCGCCGGCTGGATTGCAGGCCTTCACTACACCATCGGTGTGCGCGCAGCACTCCGACGTGCCGAACTGCACCGGTGCGCTCGAGCACGGGCTCGTGCTCTTCACCTGGACGTGCGCGAACTGTGACCCGAACTGGCAGGCGCTGTTCGTCGTGAACGGGCAGCCGGGGGCGGTCTCGGATCTCACTCTCGCGCCTTCCAAGCACGCCGCGCTCAGTGTGCGCGCGAACCAGTTCAAGTCCGCCGATTGCGTGGCGGTGCGGATCTACAACCCGGCGCAGGCGGGGCAGCAGGCGACGAGCAATGCGGTGTGCCTGGCGCAGGTGATGGCGGCGCACGTCACGGTGGCGCCACCGGCGGCCAACGTGCGCGCGGCGCCCGCCGCCGGCGCCGCGGTCGCGACGGCGAAGGCGCCGGCGGCCGTGAGCGCCTCGTTCGTTCCCACGCCCAGCGGCATGGGCAGCACGCACGATCCGCACATGTGCGCGTCGCACGGCGGCACCGCGGGCAGTCTCGCCTGCTCGGCGGCGCTGCCAGCGGGCCAGCTCGCGCTCGTCTGGACCTGCCACGGATGCAAGGTGAGCGGCTACCGTCTGTATCGCGTGGACAACGGCCAGCACACGCTGCTCCCGGCGAACGGCGCGTACGCCAGCGATGCCACGATCACGCTCGCGCTGCTCGAGCCGCCGGGCGACGGATTCAATGGGAAGTGCTGGGCGGTGGCGGCGTACAACGGCTCGAATGAATCGACGCTGAGTAACAGCTGGTGCGCCGGCGCCGGGAGCACGATCTCATCGATGACGCTGCAGCCGGGGCACGCGCTGCACTGGCAGCATTATCGTCCCTCGCGCACCGGAGTGATCGGCCACACGGACAAGCCGATCGATACGTACGACGCGACGATCTACGTGGGCTACGCGGATCACTATTGGAACAACGAGTTCGGCGATTCCTACGATGACTACATCCACCGGTCGGGCGTGTACTTCGATCTCTCGCCGCTGGCCGGGAAGACCGTGAGCAAAGCGGTGCTGCAATTCAACGCGTTCTCGTCATGGCACGACTACGACAATACGTCGGGGGATGCTCCGAACCTGACGGCGCAGAGCACGGAGGCGTGCGTCGCCAGGATCTACAAGGCCACGGATCACTGGTGGGAGAACAACGACCTCGCCTCGAAGGTCTCGTACAGTGCGCCCGGGAATTACAACGGGCCGACGTTCGGCATCGACGTGACCTCCGCGATCGCCGGCTGGCTCAAGAACCCATCGACGAACTTCGGATTCATCCTGGCGGGTTCCGACGAGAATGACACGTGGCACGGCAACCGGAACAACGTGTGTCTCACGCAGCTGGAGTCGGTGGCGCTGGTGGTGAGCTACCACTGAAACTGATAGACGTTGGACGTTAGACGTTAGAACAGACAGGACGCCCCGCTCGAGACACTCGAGCGGGGCGTCGGCGTCACGATCCTGGCATCCGGCCCGGCCCCTCTTGCCAATTCGTTAGACGATTCTCACATTACTGGCCCGACGCTCGATCCTGCCCGAGAAGTCCCTACACCAAGAAGAGGTAGCTATGAGACTTCGACCACAAACACTCGCCGTCCTCGCTGCGGGGGCGCTCGCAACGGCGCTCGTTCCATGGTCTTCGCTCGGTGCACAGGCGAAGACGAGCAAGCCGAACATCATGTTCATCATGGGCGATGACATTGGCTGGATGCAGGTCGGGCTGTACCACGAAGGGTTGGCACTCGGCGAAACGCCGAACATTGACCGCATCGGCCGCGAGGGTGCGAAGTTCACGACCTACTACGCGGAGCAGAGTTGCACCTCGGGCCGCAACGCCTTCTTCACGGGCATGCATCCGTTGCGCACCGGAATGATCCCGCCGCAGCTGCCGGGCAGCCCATCGTACCTGCGTCCCGGTACGCCGGCGATCGCGAAGTTCCTGCACGACCTGGGCTACACCACCGGTGAGTTCGGCAAGAATCACTTGGGCGACCACACCGCCGCTTTGCCCACGGCCCACGGCTTCCAGGAATTCTTCGGCTATCTGTACCATTTGGACGCCATGGAGCAGGTCAGCTTCCCCGACATCAACAAGACGCCTCTCCTGCAGGGCTTCGCGCCACCGTGCAAGAACACGCCGATCAAGGGAATGGCCGATGTCCCCGGCGCAGTGGACCCGATGACCACGACCTGTCTGACGCCGCCGCGGCCGATGATGCTCTGCACGTCGTCCGATGGCACCGAGGCCAATCAGACGTGCAAGGATGAGGGCCCGCTCACGTTGGAGCGCTCGCGCGGTGTGGACGAGGAGATCTCGGCTCACGTGATCGATTTCCTCGATCGCAACGATCCGAAGAAGACCGGCAAACCGTTCTTCGTCTGGTACAATCCCGCGCGCATGCACATCACCACCATGCTGTCGCCGAAATACCTGGCGATGGTCGGCGAGCAGGGCGGCAAGGATTGGGGGATCAACGAGGCCGGCATGAAGCAGATGGACGACAACATTGGCCTCGTCATCAAGAAGCTCGAGGAGATGGGCCAGCTCGATAACACGATCCTGGCATTCACAACCGACAATGGCGCCGAGACGCAGACGTTCCCCGACGGTGGGACCACGCCATTCAAGGGGCAGAAGCTGACCACGTGGGAAGGCGGCATGCGCGTGCCTATGGTGGTGCGGTGGCCCGGGCACATCAAGCCTGGCACGCTCTTGACCGAGATGTTCGCTTCGCTCGACTGGCTGCCGACTCTCGTCGACATCGCTGGCGGTCCCAAGGGCGACGCATTGAACAAGCAGATCCAGGCCGGCCAGTATCCGGGCATCGTGAAGACCATGCTCGACGGCGTGGACCAGACCGACTATCTGCTCGGGAAGTCGGATACTTCGATGCGCAACACGTTCTTCTACTACGCCGACGCGACACCCTCGGCGGTGCGCTTCAAGAATTGGAAGTTCTACTATACGATGGCCGGTTCGACGGGCGCCGCCGCGCTCGATCCGCCGGTGACGTTCCACTGGACCCAGATCGATAACATTCGGCGCGACCCGTTCGAGCAGGCCGTTGGGGATGGGCAGAAGTCCATTCTCTCGTACGGCGGTGCGCTCGCGTCACCCACCACGGCGTATCTCTACGACTGGAACCTGCTTCCGGTGGGGCAGCTGCTGTGGCTGAAGGAGCTCGAATCGTATAAGAAGTTCCCGCCGCTGCAGGCGCCGGAGACGTACAATCTCGATGGCATTCTCAAGGCCATGCAGGACGTACACCAAAGCAACTAGCTGGCCGCGTGCGGATCGAGTATCACGGCGGGCGGTCCCTGCGGGGGCCGCCCGTTTCGCCTCATGCAGAGATCGTGGTGCGCACGGAGACGTGCGCACTCTCCCCTCTTGCGCCGAGCGGCGAACTTTTCCACTCGTGGTCGTATTCGATCAGCAGGTTGTTGCCCCCCGCAGGATCAGCTACCGCACCTACAACGAGGACAGCGCGATGATAAGCTTTGGATGGCGAAGGAGCGGCGTCCGCTACGCCGCCGCGACGGCGGCTCTCATGCTTGCCGTGCCGCTGGTGATCCAGGCGCAGGCGTCGGCCAAGAAACCGAATATCGTCATGCTGATGACCGACGATACCGGTTGGGGCGACTGGGGCTACATTCGGGCGGCGGCGCCGCGCTCGGCCACCCCACGCCGAACATCGACCGCGTGGCGAAGGAAGGCACCTACTTCACGAACTGGTATGGCCAGGCGAGCTGCACCGCGGGGCGCGCGTCGTTCATCACGGGCCGCATCCCCATTCGCTCGGCGCTCTCGATCGTGGTGGCGCCGGGCGATGAGAACGGGTTGCACAAGGAGACGCCCACCATCGCCGAGTTCTTCAAGAAGAACGGCTATCAGACCTACTTCTCGGGGAAGTGGCACCTGGGTGACAAGCCGGAATTCTATCCCATCGAGCACGGCTTCGATGAGATGCGGAACTTCGCGGCGTATTACCCGGGCGTGTACACGTACAGCGATACGTCGCCGCGGATGCACCCGTGGTTCCCGCGGTACAATCCGGAATTCTGGAAGATGTACCAGGACGCGGTGAACCTGCACGAATGGTCGGGCGTGGCCGGCAAGCCCGCGGTGCAAGGGCGAACTGATCACGTGGGATGCGCTCGGCGGAGTTCGATGTGCGCCAGACGGCCTCGGCCGTCGCGTACATCAAGGAGCACGCCAAGGACGCGAAGCCGTTCTTCATGGACGTCAACTTCATGAAGATGCACAACCCGAACAACCCGGCCAAGGAATTCGCCGGCAAGACGCACCTCGGCAATTACTCGGACGCGATGCTCGAGCTCGATTCCAACATTGGCAAGATCATGGATGCGATCCGCGCCGAGGCGCCGAACACGATCGTGATCATCACGGCCGACAACGGGGCGTGGCAGGATGCCTATCCGGACGCCGGCACCGTGCCCTTCCGCGGCGAGAAGGGGACCGCCTTCGAAGGCGGCTGGCGCGTGCCGGGCATCATGTGGTCGCCCGGGCGGATCCCGGCCGGCCAGCACCTGGATGAGATGATGTCGCACATGGATGTGTGGCCGACGACGGCCGCGATGGTGGGGCTCAAGCCGCCGCCAACGGGGGAGTGGACCGACAACGCCGGCAAGCCCATCTACTTCGATGGCATCGACAACAGCGCCTACGTCACCGGCAAGGCCATGCACTCGGCGCGCGATGGGTGGATCTACATCGACGGCGAGAATTTCCTGGGCATGCGCGCCGACATCGGCGGCGATCCCAACGAGCCGTGGCTGCGCATCGCCTGGAAGTATCTGTATACCGCGAAGGACACGTGGCTCGGCCCCGACCAGAACCTCGGTTCCATTGGCGCGACGTACAACCTGACCATGGATCCCTACGAGAAGTATTCCATGACGTTCAATGGCGCGGTCGCCTCGCGCATGCCGGGCGAATCGCCGGGCAAGTACGCGGGTGAGGACAACGGGTGGGTGCTCGCGCTCCTGTATCCCGTGCTGGTGAATTTCGACTTGTCCATCATGAAGTATCCGAACATCCAGCGCGTGCCGGGCGGCGCCTCGAACGATCTCGTGCCGAACCTGAAGATGCCATCGAATCCGGTGCCATTGCTCGATCCGAAGAAGCCGGTGAAGGCCATTCCAGCGATCGATTGAACGAAGTCGAGGTGATGTGAAGCGGGCGGTCCGAGAGGGCCGCCCGTTTCGCGTTCGGGATGGGTTCATCGCGCGGGTTTTCGATGTCGATGCCTACGTGGCATTCTGGCATCTTCCCGGCGGAGAGATCCATCACGGCAACTGAACTGCTTTGACAGGATTATCAGGATGGACGGGATTGACGGGATGACTGCACCCCGAGCGCCGCTAGACGATCCGGTGACGGAGCGCGTGATCGGGCTCGCAATGAAAGTCCATCGAGTGCTGGGACCCGGATTCCTGGAGTCCGTTTACCGAAGAGCGCTCTTGGTTGAACTGCGAACGGCCGGCGTCGCGGCCGAAGAGGGCAGGCGGATCAGCGTCGCATACAGCGGCGTCTCAGTGGGCGAGTTCATCGCCGACATCATCGTCGGCGAAAGAGTGGTCGTTGAGTTGAAAGCCGTCGAAGCGCTCCACAGTGCACACGAATTTCAGATAGTGAACTATCTGACCGCGACGGGCATCGACGTGGGCCTCTTATTCAACTTCGGCAGTGCGCAGTTGCAGTTCAAACGAAAATATCGCCGTGGCCGAGCGAACCAAGGCGCCCGGGAACGGCGAGAACGACTCGGACCATCATCCTGACAATCCCGTTCATCCCGTGAATCCTGTCAAAGCAGTTCGTTCAGGATGCCAGGATGACCAGGATGCTGAGGCTGCGCACGAGTTCGTGAACGAGCATGTGTGCCTGCACTCGCAAGTCTACGGCGTGAGCTCCGTCATGTGGAGCGTCGCCTTCAGGATCTTCATCACCACCGCCATCCCATTCTCCCCATTGGTGAAGATCACGATGCCGCGCTTCGACGCGGGCAGAAGGAGTACGATCGTCTTGATCCCCTCATCCGATCCGGTGTGCATCAGGATCACGGGATCCTCGGCAGGGCCCTTCATCACTTCCCAGCCGAGTCCCATCGCTTCGGTGGTGCTGTGCTCGAACCAGACCTGCGGCGTGGTCATGTCGGCGTAGACCGCGGGCGAGAGGCCGGCGCCGTTCAGCACGTTCGCCGCGAAGCGCGCGTAGTCGCCGATGGTGGTCACGAGCCAGTCGGCGGCGTTCGGGCGTGACATGGGATGCATCGACGTGTACACGATCGCACCCGTCGTGTCGTGCCCGTACGCGAACAGCGACGAATCGTGGCGCGGGTCCCAGCCGTACGTGGTGTTCGTCATGCCGAGCGGTGCGAAGAGGATCGAGTCGGAAAGCCGCTGGAGCGACTCGCCGAACTTGTGCTCGAGGGCATGACGCAGGTATTCGAAACCTTCGCCCGAATATTTGTACTTGGTGCCGGGCGGAAAGAGGAAGACGAGCTTCCCCGACGCCGACGCGCCGCGCCAATTCGGGAATCCGGTCTGATGGCTGAGGATGACGCGCGGCGTGAGCTTCGCCGCCCACGGATCGCCCGCGAGGTCGGGATCCACCCAGTCGGCCGCGAGCGAGCCGTCGAGCTCCAACCGGCCCGCGCTCACGAGGCGCAGCGTCGTCACGGCGACCACCGGCTTCGTGAGCGACGCGACGTTCCAAAGGGCACTCGTGTCGAGCGACACGCCCGGCTCGGAGCTCGCCGAAGGTCTCGACCGTCCGGATGCGGCCGTTCTCGACGATACCGATCGCCACGCCGGGCACGTGACTCTCGCGCATCCAGGCCGGCATGTTGTAATGAAAGGTCAGCGGGATCGACGTCTGCGCCTGGCCCGCGCTCGACAGGAGCAATGCGAGCGCTACGCCTAATCGTTGCAGCTTCATGGGCCGGGCCTCCATCGCGGGGGTCGGGGTCGGATACCCTACGGCAAGGAGCCGCGCGAGTGACAAGCGGCGCACTCGAGGCGGACGGACTGTTACGCGGCCCGCTCTATCCAAGCGGTTAAGAAACGGCTAATGTCTGCCGCCATCACGACGGTTCGCCATCCCGAAAGGAGCGTTGCAAATGGAACATGTTCGCGCGTGGATCCCTCGCATCACGATCGGCGCCACGGCGCTCTTCGTCACCGTTGCCGCCGCCGCCCCGCTCGCGGCGCAGGTCGTCACCGGCACGCTCGGTGCGCCGAGTGCCACGACCACCGTGAAGGGCGACCAGCTCCCCGCGCCGCCGATGAAGTTCGGCGGCAAGATCGCCGATGCGGCTTCGGCGAGCACGCCGTGGTGGCCGCCGCGCATCGTGCCGCCGGCGAAGGCGCCGAACATCCTGCTCATCATGACGGACGACCAGGGCTACGGCGTCCCCGGCACGTTCGGCGGCGTGATCCCCACGCCGGCGCTCGACCGGATAGCGAAGAACGGGCTGCGCTACACGGAATTCCATTCCACCGCGCTCTGCTCGCCCACGCGCGCCGCGCTCATCACCGGGCGCAATCACCATTCCGTGGGCTTCGGCGTCATCGGCGAACTGTCCACCGGTTTCCCCGGTTACAACTCCGTGATCGGTCCGGAGAACGCCACCATCGGGCGCATCCTCAAGGACAACGGCTACGCGACCTCGTGGTTCGGCAAGAATCACAACACGCCCGGCTTCCAGTATAGCAGCACAGCCGGCCCGTTCGATCAATGGCCGTCGGGGATGGGCTTCCAGTATTTCTACGGCTTCATGGGCGGCGAGACGGACCAGTGGGAGCCGTATCTCTTCCGCGACCACACGCAGATCTATCCGTGGATCGGGCGCGAAGGCGAGTACAATCTCACCACCGACATGGCGGACGAGGCGATCAAGTACATGCGCGACCTGAACGCGGCCGCGCCCGACAAGCCCTTCTTCCTCTATTACGTGCCCGGTGGCAGTCACTCGCCGCACCAGCCCAAGCAGGAATGGATCGACAAGTTCAAGGGCAAGTTCGACATGGGCTTCGAGAAGATGCGCGATTCGATCTTCGCGAATCAGAAGAAGCTCGGCGTGATCCCGGCGAACACGATGCTCACGCCGTGGCCGGCGGACCTGCCGCACTGGGATACGCTGTCCGAGGTGCAGAAGAAATTGTTCGAGCGGCAAGCCGAGGTGTTCGCCGGATACGTGGCGTATACCGACAATGAGATCGGCCGCGTGATCCAGGAGGTGCAGGATCTCGGCAAGCTCGACAACACGATCATCATCTACATCGACGGCGACAACGGCACGAGCCCCGAGGGCGCGATCGAGGGCACGTTCAACCAGCTCACGGCGTACAACGGCGTGATCGGCTTCCCGCACGAGGAAGCGGTGCAGTTCGCGCACATCGACCAGTGGGGCGGCCCGAAGACGTATCCGCACATGTCGGCGGCGTGGGCGTGGGCCTTCGACACGCCCTTCAAGTACACGAAGCAGGTGGCGTCGCACTTCGGCGGCACGCGCCAAGGGCTCGCGATCTCGTGGCCCGGCCACATCACCGACGTCGGCGGCATCCGCTCGCAGTTCCACCATGTGATCGACATCGTGCCCACACTGCTCGAGATCACGGGGATACCGGCGCCGACGACGGTCGATGGGATCAAGCAGCGCCCGATCGAGGGGATCAGCATGGCGTACACCTTCGACAAGGCGAACGCCAACGCGCCCTCGAAGCGCAGCACGCAGTACTTCGAGATGGTCGGCAACCGCGCGATCTACCACGACGGCTGGATCGCCGCGACGCACCCGCCGCTCCCACCCTGGGCGATGGGCGTGGGCACGATGCCGAACATCATGACCGGCTACAAGTGGGAGCTGTACAACATCGCCGACGACTACTCCGAGTACAACGATCTGGCCGACAAGTTTCCGGCGAAGCTCAAGGAGCTGCAGGCGCTCTTCCTCAAGGAGGCCGGCAAGTATCAGGTGTTCCCGCTCGACAATTCCGGATTCGTGCGGCTGCTCACGGAGCGGCCGAGCGCGATCGCGGGCCGCAATGAATTCACCTACACCGGCGTGAACCTCGGCATTCCGATGGGCAGTGCGCCGAGCATCCTGAACAAGGACTACACGATCACCGCGGATGTGACGATCCCGAGCGGAGGGGCGGAGGGCATGCTCGTGACGCTCGGCGGGCGCTTCGGCGGCTACGCGCTGTACCTGAGCCGCAGCTTCAACTGGTGGTTCCACGAGGCGTTCTTCCGGCGGCTCGCGCTCATCGTTCTCGTCGCCGGGCTGTTCTTCATGTGGCTGGCGGCGCGCGGGAAGTGGGGGAAGGCCGGCACGTTCTTCGGCAACGCGCTCGCGGTGGCGGGGGGCGGCGGCTGGCTGCTCATCGCGATCGTGGGCCTGCTGCATTTGGGGGCGGGGAAGCCGACGTTCGTCTACAACTTCCTGGACCTGCAGCGCACGAAGTGGACCGGGCCGGCGCTCGGCGCCGGCAAGCACACCGTCACGTTCGACTTCAAGTACGACGGCCCCGGCCCGGCCAAGGGCGGCACCGGCATCCTGAGCGTGGATGGCAAGGAAGTGGACCGCAAGACGATGGAGCACACCATCCCGCTGCTGATGGCGATCGATGAGACATTCGACATCGGCGCCGACACGCGCACGGGCGTGGACGATTTCGAGTACGCGGTGCCCTTCGCCTTCACCGGCACGATCGACACGCTCAAGATGAAACTCGGCCCGTCGCAGATCTCGATGCCCGAGAAGGCGGCGGCGCAGCGCGCGGTGCAGGACAAGGTGAACAACTGAACTGCAGGGGCGCGTCTGGCAACTGAGCGTGTAGATAAAGCTGGGGGCCGGCGCGAACGCGCCGGCCCCCATGTCGTATCCATACGCTCCGTTGCTAAGCGCGCCTGCTTTGTCTACTCCCAACCGAATATCTTCTTCCAATCCCGCTTCATCGAGATCACGATCCATCCGGAATTCACCGCCTCATCATACAACCCCTGCGTGAACGTTCCGACCTTCGTGTCGGGCAGTCCGGTCGCCGGGCCGTAGGCGTATTCGCGCGAGGCGTCGTCGTGCAGCACGATCATCGCCAGGCGCAGCCCCGTTCCGCCCTTGGTGTATTCGAGCATCTGCTGATCGCCCGTCGAATTCCCGGCGGCGGCGTAGGGGCGGCGGCCGATCATCAATTGGATCGCCTCGGGCTTTCCGGCGTCGTTGTCGTTGACGATGATCTTCGGAAGCTTCACCAGGTGCGGCGTGCCGCCGTTCGGGAACACATACTTCACCTCGCCGGCGCTGCCGACCACCTGCTCGGGCGGCACGCCGTACGTCGCCTCCGCATACGTGCGCACGAAGTCCTGGCCGCCGCCCGTCACGATGTAGGTCTTGTAGCCATTCGCGCGCAGGTACGCCATCAGCTCCTTCATCGGTTGGTACGTCAGATCGGTGAAGTGCTTGTGCCAGCGCGGGTCCTGCGCCTGCGCGAGCCACGCGGCGACCTGAGAATGGAATTCGTCGATCGTCATGCCGGACAAGGTCGCGCCGGCCAGCTTCTCGAGATCGAGCATCGAGAGCTTCGAGATCGCCTCCATGTTCCTCGACATCACCGTCTTGTACGGCTCGACGTTCGCGAGCTTCGGGTCCGCCTTCACGAGCGCGGGCACGCGGTCGAAGATGTACATCAGCTGCGTATAGGCGGGATGCTCGGTCCAGAGCGTGCCGTCCTGGTCGAAGGTCGCGATGCGCTCCTCGACCGGCACGAAATTGGGTCCGCCGGGCGTCGTGGTGCCCTGGACGAACGAGACGATCGCCACCTTGGCGCTGCCTTCGTTCCAGGAGGGGAGGGGATCGGACTGCGCGCGCGCGGCGGAGACGGAAAGTGCGACAGCGACGAGCGCAGCGGCTGGCGAAGGGCAATGGATGATTCGCATCTTCGTTCTCCATCGAGGGTCGTGAGCCGAATAATCGTGCGCCAGGCCGGCGCGGCGCCAGGGAATACGAGCTTGAGGGGCGTGAGGCGCACCCCCCAACGCCGTGAGACGAAACCCGAACGCCGTGAGGCGCGAGGCGCACCCCGAATCCCGTGAGGCGTGAGGCGCACCCCGAATCCCGTGAGGCGTGAGGCGTGCGACGAAAGGACCGTACGGCGTGAGGCGCGACCCGAACTCCGTGAGGCGCGAGCGCACTCACGGCGTTCGGGGTTACGCCTCACGCCGTATCATCAGTTCGCTGCACGCCTCACGCCTCACGGTGTTTCGGGGTGCGCCTCACGCCGTGCAGTCAGTTCGCCGCACGCCTCACGCCTCACGGAGTTCGGGTTACGGCGAACGTTGTCAGGGTTTCCACTCACGCCCCCGCCCCCTCGGGAGTTACATTTGAGCCGCGACAGTCGCCCCCCATCTCCGTCCCCCGGATCTCGAAATGCCCTCCCGTTCGACCTCCATAGCCGCCTGGACCCTCGCGGCGCTCTTGTCCCTCGGCGCTCTCGCGCCCGTCTCCGCGCAGGACAAGGACTCGGCGCACGCCAAGCCTGCCCCGGACACCACCCAGCGCTACGGCCAACTTCCCGCGAAGTTCACGATCATGGTGGGCGGCTTCCTCCCGGCGATCGCCTCGAAAGTGCAATTCTCCACCGCGCTCCTCGAGGGAAACGGGATCGATCTGGAGAAGCGTCTGGGGCTGCAGCCGACGACCCAGAACTTCGAGGCGGGGGCGACATTCCGACTGAGCAAGAAGCAGATGCTCACCTTCGACTATTTCCACCTGAACCGCGGCGCGAACAAGACGATCGAGGACAGCATCATCTTCGGCGGCAACGTCTATCACGCTGGCGCGACGATCAACACGACCACCGCGATGCAATACTACGGCATCCAGTACCGCTACTACATCTGGCGCCGCGAGAAGTGGGAGTTCGGCGCGGGGCTCGGGATCGACGCCTTCAGCCTATCGGGGAAGCTCGGCATCAAGGCCACGGTCGAAGGGCAGTCCGACAGCCTGCAGAAGAGCGGCAGTTTCACCGCGCCGGCGCCGATGATCGGCCTCTACGGCGATTGGGAGCTCGTCCCGAAGCTGTTCCTGCGCGGCGATCTCCAGATGCTCTACATCAATAACGTGTCCGGATACGGCGGCTCGGTGACGGATGACCGCATCGCCGCCGAGTGGTTCCCCTTCCACAACTACGGCTTCGGGCTGTCCTACCATTACGTCGGGCTCACCGCCAACAAGTTCTTCGACAACGGCGCCGAGCTCACCTACAAGTATGCGATCGAAGGGCCCTCGCTCTATCTGAAGGCGGCCTTCGGTGCGCCGTCGCCGGTAGCGCCGATCGTATCGAACGAGGTCCCGTATCCCGACAGCCTGCCGCGGTACGGAATGGTCCCGCACCCCTGGCAGTTCGCGATCGGCGGCTACGGGCCGGCGGTCAACTCGGACGCGCAATTCACCAATTCGTCGGGCACCTATCCCGGCATCGATCTCGAGAAGATCCTCAAGCTGCCGACGACCTCGAAGGACATCGATCTCCATGCGGCGTTCCAGTGGGGCGGGAGGAACATGCTGACGGCGGAGTACTTCAGCGTGGTGCGCAACGGCGAGAACACGATCGCCGACACGATCCACTTCGGCGACTCCACGTACGCGCCCGGCGTGACGCTGAGCTCCACGGCCAACTTCCACTACGTCGGTCTCTCCTACCGCTACTACATCTGGCAGAAGGACTGGTGGCAGCTCGGCGCCGGGATCGGCATCGACTGGGTCGCGAGCGCGATGAGCTTCGGCATCGCGGGCCCTGAAGGGCATCGGACCTCGGTGAACGGCAGCGGGATCAGCGCGGCGGTGCCGCTGCTCGGCATCTACGCGGACTTCGCGCCCGCCTCCAACCTCTTCGTTCGCCTGCAAGGCGAACTGTTGCCCTTCAACATCGACAGCTACGCCGGCCACGTCACCGACGACCGGCTGAACCTCGAATGGTTCCCCTTCAAGAACTACGGCCTCGGACTCGGCTATCACTTCCTGAACGCCGACATCACGAAGACCCTGCGCAATGGCAATGCGGTGTCACTCGATTATCAGCTGAACGGGCCGTTCCTGTATCTAACGGCGGCGTTCTGAACCACAGGCCTAGGCCTAGCGCCTAGGTCTGCTCAAGCGAACACCCGCCGCCGGGCCCGGATCTCCTTCTCGAGCCGGCCGCACATGATGTCGCAGAGGCGGAAGACGTCGGGATCGGCGAGCGTGTAGTACGTGCTGACGCCCTCCTTCCGCCGCTCGACGAAGCCGAGGCGGAGCAGGAGCTGCAGGTGCTTGGAGAGGTTGGCCTGGCTGAAGCCGGTCACGCGCACGAGGTCCGTGACATTGCGCTCGCCGCCGCGCAGGGCGCTCAGGATGTGGAGCCTCGTGGGTTCGCCGAGGACGCGGAAGCGGTCGGCGATCAATTCCAGCTGCGCGGGGGACATCGCCCTGGACGTCATGCGCCCTCCCTGGGTGACTGTATGGTCATGTAGCAAAGTGTGAGGCGCCGGCGCACCGCACAAGCGGCCGGCCGGCACTTGCATATATGCTTATATGGTTATATAGTAATACAGTGGATGCGGCAACGGGAGCCCATTCGCGGAACGCCCAACCTCCCGGCCGGAACACGGAGCGCCACATGCAGATCAACACGGCAGGCTGGGAGCGCGCCCTGCGCGTCCTCCTCGGCGTCACGCTGCTCATCCTCGGCTGGGGCGGATTCGTCACCGGCACCCTCGGTCTCATCTTCAAGATCGGCGGGTTCGTTCCCCTGCTCACCGGCGCGGTCGGCGTCTGCCCGCTCTATTCCCTGTTCCATTTCAGCACCAAGCGTGCTTAGCTCCCGCCGCGCCGTCCGGCGCGCGCTGCTCGCGATCGGGATCGCTGCGGCCGCCGCGCCGCGCGGCGCCGCGGCGCAGGCGCTCACGCTCGGCGACGCCTTCGAGATCGCCGGGCAGAACGCCTATCCCGTGCGCATCGCGCGCGGGCAGAGCGACGCCAGCGCCGGACAGTCCACTGCGGCGCTGCGCGGCATCCTCCCCACCTTCCGCGTGGAGGGAAGTTACCTGCGCACCACCGACCCGCTGAACGCCTTCGGCTTCACGCTCAAACAGCGAGCCGTGACGCTGGCGTCGTTCAACCCCGCGTCGCTGAACTATCCCGCCGCGATCGGCAATGTCGGCACGGGGCTCGTCATGGAGCTCCCGATCTTCAACGCCGACGCGTGGCTCTCCCGGAGCGCGGCGGTCGATGCCCGCTCCGCCGCCGCGGCCGCCGAGCAGTGGAGCCGGGCGTCCGCGGCCTACGATGTCGCGCGCGCCTACTATGGTGCGGTGCTCGCCACCGAACAGGTGGCGACGCTCGATTCCGCGTTCGCCGCCGCGCGCGCGCACGTGAAGCAGGCCGAATCCCTGCTGCGCAACGGCGCGGTCACGCGTTCCGATGCGCTGATCGCGAGCGTGAAGGCCGGCGACGCCGAGATCGCGCTGATCAGCGCGCGTGCGGACGTGGCGATCGCGCGCGAACGCCTGGCCATGGCGCTCGGTACGCCGCGCGACACGACGTTCATTCTCCCCGCGGCACTGCCGTCCCTCGAGCGGGTCCGCCTCCTGGCCGAACTCGCCGCGACGGATACGCTCGGCGGGCCGCACCGCGCGGACGTGCAGGCGGCCGACTACGCGCGTACGGCCGCTGCCGCCGACGTCAGCCGGGCGAAGTCGCTGTACATCCCGACCGTGAATTCCATTGGCCGTCTCGACTGGAACACCGCCACCACGCCCTTCGGCGGCACCGACAGCTGGACGGTGGGCCTGATGGTGAGCTGGTCGCCGTTCGCGGGCGCGTCGCAGATCGGCGACGTCCAAATGGCACAGGGGCGCAGCCAGGCCGCGTCGGCGGCCGCCGAGGCCGTTTCGGCGCAGGCGCGCATCGAGCTGCAGCAGGCCGACCAGGCACTGATGGTCGCGCAGGCGCGCCTCGGCATCGCCGAGCGCTCCGTGGCGCAGAGCGTGGAAGCGCACCGCATCGTGAGCCGGAAATACGATGGCGGCATCGCGACCGTGAGCGAGCTGTTCGACGCCGCCGCGGTGGAGACGCAAGCGCGGCTCGGCGCCGCGAACGCGCGATACCAGGCGATCCTCGCCGCCGCCGGCCGTCTCCACGCGCTGGGGCTCGCGCTCACGCCGCTCACCGAGCTCGACAAGTGAACCGCACACTCAACCGGACGCTGCCATGATCCGCCTTCGCCATTCGCTCCCCTTGCTCGTGCTCACGGCCGCCGCGTGCCGGTCCGAAGTACCGGCCGACGCGCACGCTGCGCCGTCGGCCCTGCCGGCCAACGTGACGATCACCGTCCGTGATACGGTGCTGCCCGTGACTGTCGAGGCGAGCGGGATCGCCGCGCCGGTGCGCGAGGCGACGCTGTCCACCAAGCTGATGGGGAGCATCACCGAGGTGCTGGTGCACGAGGGGCAGGTGGTGAGCGCCGGTGAGGTGCTCGCGCGGATCGATGCGCGCGACATCGCGGCCAAGGGCGCGCAGGCCGACGCCGGGATCGCGCAGGCGGAAGCGTCGTACAAGGATGCGCTGGCCCAGACGGAACGCGTCCGCGCGCTGTACGCGGACAGCGCCGCGCCGAAGGCGATGCTCGACGATGCGGAGGCCGGATTGGCGCGCGCGGAGGCGGGCGTGCGGGCCGCGCGCGGCGCCGGCGCCGAGGTGCAGGCGGTGCGCGCCTACGCGGACGTGCGCGCGCCATTCAATGGGGTCATCACCAAGCGTTTCGTCGATCCGGGCGCGTTCGTCGCACCGGGGTCGCCGGTGGTGGCGATCCAGGACGCGTCGCGCCTCCGGATCAGCGCGAGCGTGGCGCCATCGGAAGTGCGGCACGTGGCGCGCGGCGCGCACCTCTCGGCGAGCGTGGAAGGGCAGGCGGCCATCGCGATCGTCGAGGGCGTCGTGCCCGCGGCGGGCGGCGCGCTGTACACGGTGAATGCGATCGTCGATAACGCCGCGCTCCGTTTCCAGTCGGGCGGCTCGGCGGTGCTGCTGCTGCCGCAGGGGGAACGGCCGATGCTGCTGGTGCCCGTGGCCGCGATCGTGCGGGAGGGCGATCTCACCGGCGTGCGCCTGCGCGCGGCCAATGGGTCGTCGGGGCTGCGATGGCTGCGGATCGGGCGCGAGTCGGACGGACACGTCGAAGTCCTGTCCGGCCTCCGCGCCGGCGACGTGGTGGTGATCCCGCCCGCGATCTCCGTGGAGCGCTGAGCATGGGCATCGCCGGCCGCGTCGCGCGAAGCTTCCTCCAGTCGAAGCTCACGCCGCTCATCACGCTGGCGTCGCTCGCGGTGGGGTTGCTCGCGATCCTGGGCACACCGCGTGAAGAAGAACCGCAGATCTCGGTGCCGATGATCAATGTCATCGTCGCGATGCCGGGCGCCACGCCGCGCGAGACGGAGAATCTGTTGGTGCGGCCGATCGAGCAGCGGATGTGGGAGATCCCCGGCGTCGAGCATCTGTACTCGATGGCGGGCGATGGCATGGCGATGGTGACGGTGCGATTCAAGGTGGGGGAGGATCAGGAGCTGAGCGTCGCGAAGGTGCACGCCAAACTCTTCGCGGCGATGGATCGCGCGCCGGCCGGCGCGATGCCGCCGCTCGTGAAGCCGCACACGATCGACGATGTGCCGATCCTGGCGCTCACGGTCCACTCCGCGCGCTACGGATCGAACGAGCTGCGGACGCTCGCGGTGGGCCTGGCCAATGAACTGCGGACGATCCCCAATGTGGCCGAGGTGACGGTGATCGGCGGCGAGCCGCGCGAGATGCGCGTGGCGCTCGACCCGGCGCGTCTGGCGGCAAGCGGCGTCTCGCCCGGCGAGGTCGCGCTCGCGCTCTCGGGTGCGAACGCGCGGCTGCAGGCCGGTGAATTCGCGAGCGGCGACCGCGTGTATCTCGTGCGCGTCGGCGCGCCGCTCGTCACGGCGGCCGACCTCGGCAGCGTGGTCGTGGCGACGCGCGCCGGTTCGCCGGTCTACCTGCGCAACGTGGCCGCCGTGACCGAGGAGTTCGGCGAACGCGAGAGCTACGTGATGCACGCCGGCCGGACGGGCGATGCGGAGAATGCCGTCACGATCGCGCTCGCCAAGCGCCGCGGCGCCAACGCGACCGTCGTGGCCGCGGCGGCGCTGGAGCGCGTGGCGCAGGCGAAGACGCGGCTGCTGCCCCCCGACGTGCACGTGGACGTGACGCGCAACTATGGCGAGACCGCCAGCGACAAGGCGAGCGAGCTGATCCTGCACCTCGCGATCGCCACGCTCTCGGTGACGCTGCTCATCGGCGTCTTCCTCGGATGGCGCGAGGCGCTGGTGGTGCTCGTGGCGGTGCCGGTCACGCTCGCGCTCACGCTCTTCGCGTACTACGCCATGGGGTACTCGCTCAACCGGATCACGTTGTTCGCGCTGATCTTCTCCATCGGCATCCTCGTGGACGATGCGATCGTGGTCGTGGAGAACATCTACCGTCATCTCGCGAAGCGCGAGAAGGACCCGGAAACGGCGACCGTGGAAGGGGTGCGATGAGGTGGGGAACCCCACCATCCTCGCGACCTTCACGGTGATCGCGGCGATCCTGCCCATGGCGATGGTGAGCGGGCTCATGGGGCCGTACATGCGGCCGATCCCGGTGGGCGCTTCGGTCGCGATGCTCGCGTCGCTCGCGGTGGCGTTCATCATCACGCCGTACTTCGCGCTGCGCCTGCTCGGCGGCCACGTCGGGCATGCCGCGCCCGCGGATGCCGCGCCGAAGGGGCCATCGCGCTTCGCGGTGCTCTATGCGCGGGTCATGCGGCGGCTGATGGACGACGCGCCGCGGCGCCGGCTGTTCTACGGCGTGGTGGGCGGCCTGCTCCTGGCGGCGATGGCGCTGCTGCCGCTCAAGCTGGTGCAGGTGAAGATGCTGCCCTTCGACAACAAGAGCGAATTCCAGGTGATCATCGACCTGCCCGAGGGCACGACGCTCGAGCGGTCGGCGGCGCTCGGCGCGGAGATCGCATCGTACCTGCGCACCGTGCCGGAGGTGGTCAGCACCGAGACGTACGTCGGTACGGCGGCGCCGTTCAATTTCAACGGACTGGTGCGCCACTACTTCATGCGCCATGGCGCGAATGTCGCCGACGTGCAGGTGAACCTGAGCGCCAAGGGCGACCGTCACCGCGCGAGCCATGCGATCGCGGTCTCGGTGCGGCCGGCGATCGATTCGATCGCCGCGCCGTACGACGCGAGCGTGAAGATCGCCGAGATCCCGCCCGGGCCGCCGGTGATGTCCACGCTGGTGGCCGAGGTCTACGGCGCGAGCGACAGCGTGCGCCTCGACGCGGCGCGCCAGGTGAAGGCGGTGTTCGACCGCACGCCCGGCGTGGTGGATGCCGACTGGTCACAGGAGGCGGCGCAGCCAGAGCTGTCGCTGCGGATCGACCGGGTGCGCGCCGCGGCGGCGGGGGCGAGCGTGGAGCAGATCGCGCAGACCGTGTACCTCGCGGAAGCCGGGCGGAGCGCCGGGATCACGAGCGATCCGCGCGCGCGCGAGGGGATCGCCATCGTGCCGCGGCTCGCCGTGGGTGACCGCTCGTCGGTCGAAGCGCTGCTGGCGCTCCCGATCGCGACGGCCACCGGACCGCAGCCGCTCGCGCGATTCGTGACCGTGGATTCCGTGCGGCGGGAGCCCGCGCGGTTCCGGCGCGACCTGCGGCCGCTGATCTACGTGACTGGCAATGTGGCCGGGACGATCGAGTCGCCGGTGTACGCGATCCTCGCGATGGACCGGCGGCTCGACACGATCCGCGTGGGAGGCGTTCCGCTGGGACGGTACAACGCCGTGCAACCGGCGCGGCTCAATGAGACGGCCATCAAGTGGGACGGCGAATGGCAGATCACGATCGAGGTGTTCCGCGATCTGGGCATCGCCTTCGCCGGCGTGCTCGTGCTGATCTACGTGCTCGTGGTGGGCTGGTTCCAGAGCTTCAAGGTGCCGCTCGTGATCATGGCGCCCATCCCGCTCACGCTCATCGGGATCCTCCCCGCGCACGCGATCTCGGGCGCCTTCTTCACCGCCACGTCGATGATCGGGATGATCGCGCTGGCGGGGATCATCGTGCGCAATTCGATCCTGCTCGTGGACTTCATCCAGCTCGAGCAGGAGCGCGGCCGCACGCTCGCGGAAGCGGTGATCGAAGCCGGCAGCGTGCGCTTCCGGCCGATCGCGCTCACCGCGGCCGCGGTGGTCGTGGGCGGGATGGTGATGGTGCTCGATCCGATCTTCCAGGGACTCGCGGTGGCGCTCATGAGCGGCGCCATCGTCGCTACGGTGCTCACGATGGTCGTCGTGCCGCTGCTGTACTGGGAAATGAGCCGGCGCGATGCCAAGGAGGCCGCATGAAGCTGCTGCTGATCATCTACAGCGGGAGCCGGCCCGCGCTCGTGCCGGAGTTGCTGGAGCACGAGGGCGTGCACGGCTACACCGAAATGGGCGGTGCGCACGGAGCGGGCAGCACCGGCAAACGGGAGGGAACGCGCGCGTGGCCGGGCGAAGCGTCGGTGTTCTTCTCGATGGTGTCCGACGAACACGTCGCCGCGCTCACCGCCACGATCCGCGAGCGCGCCGCGCACGCCGTTCCCGGCGAGCGGCTGCACGTGGCGCAGATGCCCGTCGAACGATTCTTCTAGGAGGCTCCCATGTGCGACCCCAAGATCATCATCCGTTTCGGTTCCATCTTCGTGCTCGTCTCACTCGCCCTGGGTTGGTTCGTGAGCCCGTGGTTCTTCCTCTTCACCGCGTTCGTGGGCCTGAACCTCCTGCAGTCCACGTTCACGGGCTGGTGCCCGCTGAACTGGATCCTGGGATCGTTCGGGGTGTTGGGGTGCCGGAAGCCGGAGTGACGACCCGGCGCGTCATTCAGCTCGCAGCGTGATCCCCGGATCCACGCGCGCGGCTCGCCACGCGGGGAGCCAGCAGGCGAGCGCCGCGACGGCGAGCAGCAGGATGCTCACGCCGAGATAGGTCGCGGGGTCGAGCGGCGAGACGCCGAAGAGCAATGTCGAGAGGGCGCGGCTCGCGGCCACGGCGCCGGCGAGGCCGATCAGCGCTCCGGCCGCCGCGAGGGTCATCCCCTGGCGCAAGATGAGATTGCGGATCTCACCGCGTGATGCGCCGAGCGCGGCGCGCACGCCGATCTCGCGCGTGCGCTCGGTCACGCTGCCCGAGAGCACGCCGTAGATCCCGGCCGCGGCGAGCACCAGCGCGACGATCGCGAACGCGGTGAAGAGGATCATTGCGAACCGGCGCTCGGCGCCGCTCCGCTCGAGCAGCGACGACATCGTCGCGACGCGCGCGACCGGCTGGTCCTCGTCCACGGACCGGATCGCCGCGCGGATCGCCGGCGCCATCGACGCCGGATCGCCGCGCGTGCGCGCGACGATCGACACCGTGCGGTCGGCGAACCACGATTGCTCCGGCGTCATGTACACGGCGTCCGAGCGCGGCGCAGCGAGCGATTGCTGCTTCACGTCGCCCACGACGCCTACTATGGTATACCACGGCCGGTCGGTGGGCCCGACGTGCACGCGCCGGCCGAGGGGATTTATGCCGGGGAATTTTCGGTGCGCATACGACTCGTTGATGAGCACCGCGCCGGGCGCCGATGTCCCGTCGCGCGCGTCGAGCATCCGGCCGCTGCGCAGCGGGATGCCCATCGTCTCCAGATAGCCGGGGCTCACCGCGTAGCGGTACGCCTGCGCGTCCTCGCCGGGCGCGAGGTCGGCCTCCAGGTGGACGCCGTACACGTCATCGTCGCCGCTGAGCGGCAGCTGGCTGGTGGAGGCGGCACTCGTCACACCGGGCACCTGGCGCACGGCCTCGAGCATGCGCGCGAACAGCTGGTACGTCGCGCTGTCGCGATCGTACCGGCGGCCCACGGTCTGCACCTGCATCGAGATCACGTGCGACGGCTCGAAGCCCGGCGGCACGGCGAAGAACCGCTCGAGCGTGCGCAGCATCAGCCCCGACGCCACGAGCAGCACGAGCGCGAGCGCCACCTCGGCCACCACGAGCGCGCGGCGCATGCGGTGGTGGCCGCCGGCGGTGCGGCGCGAGGCCTGTTGCAGGCCGCTCTGCACGCCGCTGCGCGCCACGCGCAGCGCCGGCACCAACCCGAAGGCGAAGGCCACAGCAGTGGTGAGCGCGAAGCCGAAGGCGAACACCGGGCCGTCCATCGCGATGCGGTCCGCCATCGGGAGTCCGGGCGGACTGAGCGCGATCACGGCGCGCACGCCGCTCTGCGCGAGCAGGAGGCCCAGTGCGCCGCCCAGCGCCGCGAGGAGCAGGCTCTCGGTGAGCAGCTGGCGCACCAGGCGCGTGCGGCCGGCGCCGAGCGCGGCGCGCATGGCGAATTCTCCACGGCGCTGCACGCCGCGCGCGAGCAGCAGGTTCATCACGTTCACGCAGGCGATGATGAGCACGAGGAGCGCCGCGCCGAGCACGGCGAAGAGGACGGGGCGCACGCCGCGCGTCATCTCGTCCTGCATGGCGCCGACGCCCTGCGCCGGATGGCCGAACGCCTGCGGCTGCTTCAGGACGAGCGATCGCGCGATGCCGTTGAGATCGTCGCGCGCGAGGGCGACGGTCGTACCGGCCTTGAGCCGGCCGATGGTGTGCAGGTGGTGCCCCCACGCGCTGGGCATTGTCATGTCGTATTGCAGCGGCGTCCAGAGTTCGGCCCCGGGCGCCGGCGCGTTCACCATGCCGCGCGGCATCACGCCTACCACGGTGTAGGCGCTGTCGTCGAGCGTGATGAGGCGGCCGACGATCGCGGGATCGGCGCCGTAGCGCCGGCGCCACAGCGCATCGCTGAGGATCGCGACGGCCGGGCCGTGCAGACGATCATCGGCCTCGGCGAGATCGCGGCCGAGCGCCGGCGCAATGCCGAGCGCACGGAAGTACGCCGCGCTCACCCTCTGCCCTTCGAGCCGTTCCGGCTCCGCGATGCCGGTGGCGGTGGGCTGCCACGGTTTGTAGACCGCAATGGCGTCGAAAGTGTGATTGCGCGCGGCGAGCTCGGTGTACGTCGCGAAGGTGCCCATCTGATGTGTGCCGTCGCCGCCGGCGTCCCAGATCGTCACCACGCGCTCGGGGTGCGGATACGGCAGCGGCCGGAAGAGGATCGGGATCCACCGCACTGAAGATCGTGGCGGTGGAGCCGACGCCCAGCGCGAGCGTGAGCACGGTGACCGCGGTGAAGCCGGGGGAGCGCCGCAGCTGGCGCGCGCCGTGGCGCAGATCGGCGAAGAAGGTGGAGACGATGTTCTCCCAGCCGTACGCGCGCACGTCCTCGCGCATCATCGGTCTCGTTGCCGGCCTCGAGACGCGCGGCGCGGCGCGCGTCCTCCGGCGAGAGGCCGCGCGCGCGAAGATCCGCGGCGGCGCGTTCCAGATAGTCCGCGACCTCGTCGCCCACGTCGCGGTCGGCGGCGCGGCGCCGCGTGAGCACGCGCAGGCCGCCGGTGAGCTGGCGCCAGAGCGACACGCGCTCAGCCCTCCGTCCTGAGGAGCAAGGCGACCGCCGCGGTGCGGCGCGTCCACTCGGCGGTCTCGTGCTCGAGCTGGCGGCGGCCGGACCGCGTGAGGGAGTAGACGCGCGCGCGGCGCGAATTCTCGGTGGTGCGCCACGCGGCGTCGAGCCAGCCGGCGCGCTCGAGCCGCTGCAGGGCGGTGAGCAGGGAGCCGGGGTTCACCTTGAACACGCCGCGCGAGATCTGCTCGATGCGGCGCGCGATCCCGAACCCGTGCATCGGCTCGAGACTGAGGGTCTTGAGGATGAGCAGGTCGAGCGTGCCCTGGATGACGTCGGTGTTCGGCTGGTCCATGCGCCGATGATAGCCGGGCTACATCTTGGTTGTCAAGAGGTGACGGTCAATATGAACGGCCGGGAACCGATGACCGGGAACCGATGAGGCATGACCATGCATGGCATCAACGGCATGTATGGTCATGCCTCATCGGTTCCCGGTCATCGGTTCCCGGCTGTTGGCAGTGATGCGGCTCGCGGAACTATTGCGCGCGTAAAGCGACGCCCGGTTCGATGCGCGCCGCGCGGATCGCCGGAATCCAGCACGCGGCGATCCCCACGAGGGCCATGAGCACCGCCACCGCGCCGAGCGTCACGGGATCGTGCGGCGCGACGCCGAAGAGGAGTCCCGTCATGAGACGGGCGAGCGAGAGCGATCCGGCGACGCCGATCGCGAGGCCGGCGATCACGAGCAGGCCGCCTTCCGAAAGGATCATCCGTTGCACTCTGCCGGAATCGGCGCCCAGGCTCATCCGGATGCCGATCTCGTTCGTGCGCGCGCTCACCGAGAAGATGAGTACGGCGCCGAT
The DNA here is from genome assembly GCA_963751275.1 of uncultured Gemmatimonadaceae bacterium. Classification (GTDB taxonomy): domain Bacteria; phylum Gemmatimonadota; class Gemmatimonadetes; order Gemmatimonadales; family Gemmatimonadaceae; genus DATKOH01. The sequence continues at coordinate 970,167 of CAVVTZ010000007.1, forward strand.
GCCGATCGTCGCGAGGACGAGCGCGAGGACGCCGAACGATGCCACGAGCACGGCGTTGAGCCGGCGCGGCGCGACGCTCTCATCGCGGATCTGGTCGATCGTCATCACGTGCTCGATCGGCTGGTCGGGCGCGAGGCCGCGCACGATGCGCGTCGCGGCGGGGCCGACGGCGGCGGCGTCGCCCTTCGCGCGGATCACGAGGCCTCCGGAGGGGAAATCGCTCTGGGCGAACGGGATGAACACCACCGGCAGTGCCGCCGCATCGAGCCCGCCATCCTTCGTATTGCCGACCACGCCCACCACGGTGCGCCAGTCGCCGGAAATGCCGACGAACTTGAGCACGTCGCCCGTCCAGGCGATGCGGCGGCCCACGGCATCCTGCCCGGGGAAGAGCAGGTTCGCGAGCGTCTTGTTGATCACCACCACCATCGGCGACGCGGGCACGGGGCCGTCGTTCGCCGTGAACTCACGCCCCGCGATGAGCGGAATGCCGGCCGCCTTGAAGTAATCGGGATTCGCGGTGCGGTACTCCGACTGCGGCGCCGGCTCGCCCGGCGGCACCTCGTGCCCCTCGCCCTTCACGTCGAGCAGGAAGCCCGCCGCGCGCAGCGGCATCGTCGATCCGATCCCGACCTGTGTGACGCCCGGCAGCGCCGCGAGCTGGCTCTGCATCTGCTCGTAGCGCGCGACCACGGCGCTCTTGTCCTTGTAGTTGAAATCGTGCGGCACTTCCATCGTGAGCACGTGCCCGGCGTCGAGGCCATTGTCCACGCGCTGCAGCTGCAGCATCGTGCGCGTGAGCAGCCCCGCGCCGGTGAGCAGGATCACGGAGACGGCGATCTGCGCGACCACCAGCGACTGTTGCAGCCGCTGGCGCCGCACGCCGCCGCTGGCGCGCTTGCCGCCCTGCGCCAGCGCGGCGCCCAGGCCGTTCTCGCGCGCGAGCGTGGGCGCGTACGACAACAGCACCGCCACGAACACCGCGAGCAGGAAGGCGAAGCCGAGCACCATGCCGTCCACGCGGATCTCGCCCGCGCGCGGGCTGTAGCGCTGCGCGAAGCGCGATCAGCATCTGCACGCCGGCGAAGGCGATCACCAGCCCGAGCGCCGCGCCGATCAGCGCCAGCAGGAGATTCTCGGCCAGCAGCAGCCGGCGCAGCCGCTTCGTGCCGGCGCCGAGCGCCGCGCGCACCACGAGCTCGTGCTCGCGCCGCACGCCGCGCATGAGCGTGAGATTCGCGACGTTCGCGCAGGCGATCACGAGCACGAACGCGGCCGCGCCCATCAGCAGCCAGAGCGTGAGCCGCGCCTTCTCGCCGAGGATTTCGTGAAACGGGGTGAGCGTCACTCGATAGTTGGAGGCGGGATCGTACGCCTCGGGATAGTCGGCGTGCACGCGCTTCGTGATGTCGCGCACTTCCGCGCGCGCCTGCTCCACCGTGGCGCCCGGCGCGAGGCGCGCGATCATCTGCGTCATGCGGTGCGTGCGCCCCTGGATCATGGTGGCGCTCAGGTGATGCTCGCTGTTCACCATGTTCATGAGCGCATCGATGCGCACGGGGAAGTACGGCGCGGGCTGCAGCACGCCGACGACCATCACCGGCTTGCCGCCGATGTTCAACGTTCTCCCCGACGATGGAACTGTCGCCGCCGAAGTGCTGCATCCAGTACGCGTACGTGAACATCACCACCGGCGCCGCGCCGCGGCCGTCATCGCGGCTGTCGAACGGGCGGCCGAGCACCGGCGCGAGTCCCATCACGGTGAAGTAATTCCCGGTCACGAGGCCGACGTCGAGCTCACCGCATCGTGGTCGCTCTGGAGCGTGAGCGTGAAGGGCGAGTACTCGGCGATCCCGCCGAGCGTCTTGGAGGCCTCGCGGAAGTCGTTGATCTCGGGCACGGAGAAGGCGACGTCCTCGCGGCCGGGGCCGTCGGCGCTCTGGCGCAGGTACATCAGGCGGTCGCCGTCGCGGTTGGGCAGCGGGCGCAGCATCACGCCGCGCACCACGCTGAAGATCGCCGTGTTCGCGCCAATGCCGAGGCCGAGCGTGAGGACGACGGCGAAGGTGAAGCCGCGCGCGTTGAGCAGGCTGCGGGCCGCGAATTTGAGGTCGTTCAGCATTCGTGATACCCAGCGAGGGGGGAGCGCCGAGGGATGATCCTAAGCAAAATCGCGTTTCGCTCGTGATTGTCAACGGGGCGCATTGGCCGATCGAACCAGAACAAACTGCTTTGACAGGATTACAGGATGAACAGGATTGACAGGATGACTGCCGCGCAACGGATACCGTTGTGCGGCAGTCATCCTGTCAATCCTGTTCATCCTGTAATCCTGTCAAAGCAGTTTGTTGTTCTTCGATGGCCCCTTACGGCTTCGATGCGCTATCGGGCTTCGGCGCCGTCTTGATCATCTCCGTCGGCAATTTGACCGTGTTGCCGAGGATCTCGAAGAGCCGGCTGCTCACGGCTTGGGCGCCGAGGGGGACGACAACCGGGTGGCTGATCGTGCCGCCCACATGCACGGGGACGGCAAGGATCGATCCACCGAAGATGTTGCGCACGATCGGCGTGTGGCTGATCGAGCCAGTTCGCGATCTTCACGGGCGCGACGAGCACGTCGATGTCGAGCGTCCCACGGTCGAAGTCGACGTTGCCGTGCGCCCCCGCGTCCAGTCCGGACGCGTCGAGCGTCATCGACTTCAGCTCCACGCGCGGGCCGGTGAATGCCATGTCGGCGGTGAGTGTCTTGTAGGCCATGCCGCCCTGCTTGAAGTCGGCGCTCTGGCCCACGAGCACCTGCGTCACGTTCGCGACCTTCAGCACATTGGCGAACTCGTCGAACTTGTTGATCCGGCCGTCCTTCGCCATGAGCGTGAAGGTGCCGCGCAGATTGTCGATCGTCGTGCCGGCCGCGCCGCGCGAGCTGAACTTGGCGTTCACCGTCACGTTGCCGGTGATGTCCACGCGCTGTTCGCTCAGGCAGGCGATCGCGTGCGCGAGCGGCGCGTTCTTCGCGGTGAGCCCGGCCGTGACATCGATCGTGTCGTGCTCGACGCTGAGGCCGCCCGACACCGCGATCCCGCAGAGCGCGGCGTGCGTCAGCGCAAGGTCGATGCGCGGACCGGTGATCGATCCGCTCGCCTGCAGCGGCGAGAATTCGATGCGCCCGACCTTCAGGAGGCCGATGTCCACGCGCACGCTGCCGCGCGCGGGGATGTCGTACAGTGCCTTGATGAACTTGGTCTCCTTCTCGGCGTTGGTCGCGGCGGGCGCCGCCTTCGCCGGCGCCGCGGCCGGCGGCGCGGCGCTGTCCGTGTGGTGGATGCGCGCGGGGATGATGATCGTGTCGGCGCGCACCGCGGCGTCCACGACGAACTTCTGGTCGCGGAACGCGATCGGACCCGGTCACCGAGCCGCGGCTCGCGCCGCTCGAAAGGTCGGCGGTGCGCAGGTAGAACACGCTGTCCTTCGCCTCGAGCGCCAGCCGGTCGATCACGAGGGGCGCCTTGATCGCACGCTCCAGGTGGATGCCCGACCCGGCGAGCGTGCCGGTGGCGTGCGAACTCTCAGGGTGCTTGAGATCGCCTTCGACGTGGATATCGCCATCGAGATAGTCCAGTTCGAGCGGCGAGTTCAGGAAGATGCGATCCATCGTCGAGCCCGCGAGACGGCCCTTCCAGAGCGCCTTGATCTTCGGGCCATCGATCGAGACGCCGGCGCTGAGATTCGAGGCGTCATCGTGCAGCGTGAATCTCTCCACCTGCAGCTGGTCGGTGCGGGAGTGCAGATCGAAACCGATCTCGGGACCGCCGGCCACCGCCACCGTGCCGCTCGCGCCGAGGCCGGCGCTCGTGCGAAGGCTCACCGACGCGTCCTTGATCGTGAGTGCGCCGCGGAGCTTCAGCGCATCGGGCAACTCGGCCTTCGCGTACACCCACGCGAGCGCATCGAGGCCCACCGTGCCCTTCGCGAAAACGAGCAGCTCGCTCGTGCTGTCGCGATAATCCTCCGTGCCGCCGGCCACCACGAGGTGCGCGTCGAGCGCGGACGCGGATACGTCGCTCGCGTTCACGCGCTGCTCGGTCACGTGCACCACGCCGCCGTCCACCGTGGCGCGCGGGCCGAAGTGCGGCGCGTCCACCACGATGTGCGACGGGAACGCCGACGCGCGGAAGGTGAGCTGGGCCGGCGTCTTCACCGGCAGCGAGAGCGCCGCCACCGAGACCGTGAGCGCGCCGGTGACGGACCGCACGCTGTCGAGCTGCTTCGCGAGCTTCGGTTGCTGCGATGCCCAGTGGAAGAGCTCCGGGAGCGCGAGATGCACCGAACCGCGCGTCGCGGTGACCACCATCGGTCCGGTGAGCGCGACCCCGGCGTCGAGGCTGTCGAACGTCGAGTGCCCGATCGTGCCGCGCAGGGCGCGCACCGACAATGCCGCGGGCGAGTAGCTGCCGCCGCCGTCGATGATGCGGATGGGGAAGGGGATCGCCGCATAGTGCGCGGCCGCGCGCAACTCGGAGAAGTCCACGCGCGGCACGATGCGGTTCGTGTTGCCGCCGATCGTCGCGCGCGCGAGCACGGTGCCGCGCACTCCGGTGATGGGGCCGAGCGTGGCGGCGCTGTCCTTGCCGAGCACGCGGCCGGCGATCGCGAAACCCTGTGCGAGGTCCGCTTCCACCGTGATCGTGCCGCGCATCGGCGGCACCGCCGGATTCAGGTCGATGTCGAAGGTGCCGTCGCGCGCGGTGGTAGGGCCGACGCTCGCCACGAGCGACGCGGCGTGCAGCTTCCCGCCGGTGAGCGATACGCTCGCGCTCGCGTTGGTGATGGGGAGATCCTGGAACACGGTGAGCGTGGCATCGATGTTCCTGATCTCGCCCGTGATCGCCATGGTGGGAAGTGCGAAGAGATCGCCGATGCGGACCGCGCGGCTCTCGAGCTTCGCGTCCGCGAGCGTGCCGCGCGTGACAGTCACCGGCAATCCTTGCAGCGCGGGGATCTCCGGCGCCAATCCCTGAATGACCGTCTGTGCCGTGGGCAGGTCGACATTCGCGAGTTGCGCCGCCATGGTGAACGCGCCGGCACTATCGCGCACGATCGTGCCGCTCGCGCCGAGGCGCGGCGCATCGAGCGCGAACTGCTTGAGCGTGAGCGTCACCGCGCCGTGCGCGGTCTGCGCCGCGGCATCGAGTGCGAGGGCAGCCGCGTCGACGCGGGCCTTTCCGAATCGCAACGCGACCTTGGGCGCCGATATCGATACCTGCGCCTGTGCGTCGCTGAGCCCGTGCAGGTCCGCGGTGACACTCGCGCTCACGACGGCGTTCGTCACCGGCCAGCCGGCGCCGAGTGCGAAGGCGGGCCCGAGTGCCGCGGCGTCGAGCTCGGTGACGTGCACGGCGACGTCGCCGGACAGATCGGCCGGCGAGAGCAGCGCGCGGGCCGTCACGCGCTTCGCCCAGGGTGTCGTCACGCCGGCCAATGCCATGACGGAGCCGGGGTCCACCGAGATGACGACGTTCACCTTCTCCAGGATCAGCGGTGGCTGCGATGGCAGGTCTAGTTCCACGTGCCCATCGTCGACATCCGCCTCGAGGCCGGGCATCCGCGATTCGATCGCCGCCAGCGCGGTCCGGAGCTGCGCGTCGGTGCCCTTGAGCGAGAAGGGCGTCGCGGCCTTCTGCGTGTCCGGCGCGGACTTCGCGATCGTGAGCGTGATCCGCGGCGAGAGCACCCGCAGGCGCCGCGGCTCCACGCTGCCGTGGAAGAGCGGCAGCAAACGGATGTCGATCTCGGCGGCGCGCGCCGAGAGCTGCACCGTGCCGGGGAGCGCGAACTCGAGCGTGTCGAGCACCGCGCGCGGCCAGGGGAAGAAGCGCAGCTCGAGCCGGGTGTAGCTCGCGCGCCCGCCGGTGGCCTTTGAGACGAGCCGCGCGACCTGGGCCTTCACCGCCGCCGTGTCGAGCCAGAGAGGGGCGGTGAGCTGGATCAAGAGCAATAGCATGAGTGGCGCGGCGATGATCGCGCCGATCCCAATGAACCATCGCCGTTTGGTCACCAATGAATTATGCACCGGAAGCGGGTCATCGGCCATCGTTCGGCGGTCGAAATCCGTTGCCCTCCCCCCGCGGAAACAGTCTCCATTCGATGCCCCCCCGCGAGCCCAAGCCCACCCCAACGCACGTCCGCCGGCTCACCACCGCCGGCCGCTGGACGATCTCCTCCATCGCGGCCCTCGCGGCGATCATCGGGCTCATCGTCAACGCGCGGAACCTGGGTCTCACGCCGTGGCTCAACGTGGGCGGCGTGAGCTTCGCCGACCTCGCGGCACGGCGCATCGTGCTCTCGCCCGCCACCGACACGCTGCACGCGCTGGGCGACACGGTGCACGTCGCGGCCACCGTCACCGACCAGCACGGCGCGATGATCGCGGGCGCGGGCATCGTCTGGACCAGCGAGGACACACTCATCGCGAGGGTGGATTCCTCGGGCGCGGTGGTCGCGCGCGGCGTCGGCACGACGAGTATCGGCGCGGCCGTGCGCGAACACTTCGCCACCGCGCGCATCACGGTCTTCCAGCTCGTGCGCGCCGTGGCCATCGCGCACGACACGCTGCTGCGGATCCCCGAGGGCACGTCGGTGACCCTCGTCGCGCGGCCGCTCGATGCGCGCGGCCGCTTCGTGCCCGGACGGCCCATCAAGTGGACCTCGGGCGACAGCACGGTCGTGTCGATCAACGCGGCCGGCCTCGCGCAGGCCGTTGGCCCGGGACATGCGACGCTCACCGCGCAGGCCGACGGCTACACGTCCACGATCGCCGCGGATGTCACGCTCACGCCGACCTCGGTGGCACTCGTGTCGGGCGCGGGGCAGCGCGCGCCCGCCGGACGGCGCCTCGCGCAGCCGGTGCAGCTGCAGGTGAATTCGCGCGGCGGCCGCCCGATGGCGGATGTCGCCGTGACCTTCACCACCGACGGAGAGGGGAGCGCCGATCCCGCGAAGTCGCTGACCGACCGCAACGGCCGCGCGCACGCCGCGTGGACGCTCGGCGCGCACGCCGGGCGCCAGCGTCTCGTGATCGCCGCGGCGGGGGTGGACAGCGCCGTCACGGTGATCGCGGAATCGGATCCGGTGCCGGCGAATACGCGCATCAAGGCGGCGCGCGAGGTGCCCGCCGGCCGCGCCGGCGCCGCGCTCGCGGAGCCGGTGGGCGTTCGCGTCACCGATTCGACGGGCGCGGCAGAGGCCGACGTCCCCGTCGCGTGGACCGCGCTCGACGATGGCACGATCGAGGCGCTCGCGGCGCGCACCGATTCCGTGGGCGAGGCGTGGGCGCGCTGGACGCTCGGTCCGCGCGCCGGCGCGCAGCACGCGCGCGTGCAGGTCGGGAACGCGCGCGCGGTGCCGGCCTTCACCCTCACGGCCAATGCGCTCGCGGAGACGCCCGCCGGTGCGAGCATCGTCTCGGGCGGCGGGCAGCAAGCGCGCGTCGGCGCCGCGCTCAAGCAGCCGGTGGTCGTGCTGCTCAAGGACCACAACGGGAATCCGGTGGCCGGCGCCGCGATCCACGTGACGGCGCGCGAGGGCAGCGTGAACGACACGATGCCCGTGGCGGACGATCACGGCCGCGTGCACATCCAGTGGATGCTCGGCACGAAGTCCGGCGACCAGCAGCTCGAGCTCGCCGCCGGCGCGGGGTCGCCGCTCGCCGTGCACGCGAAGGCGCTGCCGCTCGCGCCGGCGAACGTCGAGATCGCCGCGCTGCCGTCGAGCGGGCCGGCCGCTCACGCATTGCCGAAAGCGGTGGTCGCCACCGTGACCGACGCCTACGGCAACGTCGTGTCCGACGTGCAGGTGGTGTTCAACGCCACCGGCGGCTCGCCGAACCCATCGCGCGTGATGACCGACGCGAAAGGCCAGGCCGCGACGCACTGGACGCTGGGGAGCGCGGCGGGGGACGAGACGATCACGGCGGTGGTGAAGGGGACGGGGGTGAGTGCCTCGGGCACCGTGCGCGCGACGAAGCCATCGAAGAAATGAAGGCGGATTGACGACTGAAGGCTGGCGACCGACGCTTGCCACGGCGGCGAGCGCAGGCGTCAGTCATCGATCGTCAGTCGATGTCCGCCGTTAGGCTTTCTTCGGCTTCAAGAACAACGACGCCAGCACGCCCTCGCCCATTCTCGCTGCTCAGCGCGCTGAAGGCGAAGAAGGGGATCAGCAGGATGAAGAAGGAGATCGCGATCGCCCCGATCTCCTCGATCGGCCGGCCGGCGGGCTTCGGCAGCGACTCCATGAAGGTCTTCCCCTTGTACATGTCGAAGCCGACGTCTTCCAGCACTTTGCAGAACATCAGCAGGATGGAGAAGGCCGCCGATTGAATGAGCACGGAGATGATGATCGGATGCCCGGGCCGCTCCGCGAAGTGCAACTGCTTGGCGATGAGCATGACCTTGCCGATCGCGAGCGAATTGATGAGCGCCCAGCCGTACTCGTTCATGCTGGTGCCGGCCTGCGCGAGGATCACGGTGCGCTGCAGCTCGCTGGCCGCGAACACGAGGAACAGATAGCCGCACACGAGCCCCAGCTCCTTGAACTCGTTCTCGGCTTTCTGCTTGAGCGTCTTCTTCTCGGCTTCCATCGGCTGGCTCCGTGCGTGTGTGGATTCGCGTGCGATGGCCAATTATGGTGCGCGTGCGGCAATCGCGTGAGGGGCTCCTCGCGCGGGTCCGGCGGGCGGCGCACTCCCTCGCAGCGGCCGACGCTCAAACCGCTTCGAGCCTCGCGCACACGACGCGCGAGTCTCTCGCTTTTCGCTGAGGCCGCTCTCGGAGCGCGCCGCCCGCCGGGGATCGCAAACGACAACGGCCCGCCGGCGCGCCCATCTGCCATCGCGCCCATCATGTTGCCAGGCGCGCAAGCCCGTGTTCCCCTCGGGGAGGGAACGCGCGCGGGAAGCGCCACCCGCGCTACTCGAGGCGTTCGTGATCGACGTCAGGGAGCGGGACGTCGCCAGCGCGGCCGCCTCAGCGAAAAGCGAGAGACTCGCGCGCAGTTTGCGCGAGGCTCGAAGCGGTTTGAGCGTCGGCGGCCAAGCGGCGGCGTTCCGCGACCGGCCGCGCGATGTCGTCCTACTGACGCGGCGGCCTTGCGAACCACGGGGATTCGCGGAACTTCTCTCCTCCCAGCACGTTCATCGATCCCTCCGTCCCCAAGCAGCCATGCGTCGTCGCTCCGTATTCGCCATCGCGCTCGCCCTTCTTCCGCTCGCTGCGCTCGCGCAGACGCCGGCGGCGATCGATACCACCGCCTTCAACGCGCTCTCGTGGCGCGAGATCGGGCCCTATCGCGGCGGACGCTCGGCGGCCGTCACCGGCTCGGTGGCGCGGCCGAACGAGTACTACATGGGCACGACCGGAGGCGGCGTCTTCAAGACCATCGACGGCGGGCTCAACTGGCGGCCCACCAGCGACGCCTTCTTCGGCGGCACGGTCGGCGCGATCGCGGTGAGCGAGACGAATCCGGACATCGTGTACGTCGGCACCGGTGAGGGACCGATCCGCGGCAATGTCTCGCACGGCGACGGCGTGTACCGGTCGCACGACGGCGGCAAGACGTGGACCTATATCGGCCTTGCCGAGACCCGCCAGATCTCGCGCGTCCGCATCAACCCGAAGAATCCGGACGAGGTGTACGTGGCGGCCGAGGGGCATGTGTGGGCGCCGAATCCGGACCGCGGCGTGTACCGCACGATCGATGGCGGCAAGAACTGGAAGAAGATCCTCTTCCGGAACGATTCCACCGGCGTGACCGATCTCGCCATGGACCAGCAATACGTGGCG